>JBGMEA010000027.1:0-271964 GCA_041447245.1 Anaerofustis sp. | reverse complement strand
TAAGATGGTGGTAGCTCATGGCACTCTCTCCTTTTTAAGATTGGTTTTCTCACCTTTATCTTACTGGAGTTTTCTGCTTTGAGCTATCTTTTATGTTGCACTTGCTATGATAATCTACCGGGAACGCGTACCACGCGTTCCTTGAAAGGCGTTCTGTGTTCCGCCGAATCATGTCGATATGGCGGATCGCAGGGGATGTTCGTTGGTTGCATGTTTGTGATTGATCGTTAGGCAGTCGCCGCGTCGGCGGCGGGCGATTCGCTTTAATGACCTTCGCTTTACAAGGCACGCATACAATGCGTGCCCTGCATCATCATGAAAGGAAAGCGCATCACGGATTCCGTGTCACTGTCTTGCGCATGTCTGCGAAAATTTTCATTTTTGAGTGCGGTGGCAGTCAAAGTCATGGTTTTTTTTTGCCGCGGAGGGTATAATGTCAAGACAGAGGTAATAAGATGAATGAAACAGAAGAACTGAAACTGAAAATGCAGACGCTGGTGTTGTTCCGCCCGATGCTGAACGATCCGGTCGTATCAAAATTTATCACCCTGCTTGGCAGCGTGGGAAGAACAACGGAAGAACAGGTGAACGCATATTGCGCGTTCGCATCGGAACTGTACCAAAACACAGACAACTGGAGTGAGTACCTGCTCGGATTGTTATTAAGATGCGAAACACCGTATCTTAAGGCTAAAGCGAAAGGGCAGCCGATTTCCGAACTGATGCAGCTCTGCTTGGATAACGAGCTGGATTTATTGAGCCGCGCGGCGAGAATCACCTCAGCGGAACTGCGGGCGATGCTCGATTATTTCGACTATCTGCCGGACTGGAAAACGGAACGGTTTGACTTTGCGGAATATTACACACAGAGAATTGCAGAACTGCCCATGCGCGGGTTTGGGGTGTTCTCGGAATATGCGTTTTTTACATCGGAGGGCGGTGTACTGCAGTCGGTTGTATCCCCCGACCCGATCCGACTGTCCGAGCTGAAAGAGTATCAGGCGGAACGAAAGACAGTGATCGAAAACACGGTGGCGCTGTTGGACGGAAAACCTGCGGCAAACGTGCTGCTGTACGGAGACGCCGGAACGGGGAAATCCTCCACGGTGAAAGCGATTGTCAACGAATATGCCGAACGGGGACTGCGGCTCATTGAAGTGAAAAAAGAGTGCCTGAACGACATCCCCTCGATTTTGCAGCAGATCGACGGCAATCCGCTGAAGTTTATTCTGTTTATCGACGATCTGTCATTCGAACGGGAACACGATCAGTTCAATTCCCTCAAAGCGGTGCTGGAAGGATCGGTTGCGGCGAAACCGTCCAATCTGATCGTTTACGTGACCAGCAACCGCAGACATATGATCAAAGAATCTGCTTCGGATCGGGCGGGAGACGATATGCACCGAAACGAAACGATCCAGGAAATGACTTCCCTATCCGACCGATTCGGGCTGAGCGTAGGGTTTTTTCAGCCTGACAAACAGCAGTATCTGTCGATTGTGCGAAAACTCAAAGAACAGCACGGACTGCAGATATCCGACGCGGAGCTGGAAATGAAGGCGGAAGCCTATGCTCTCAAGCGAGGCGGACGGTCTCCGAGAACGGCTAAATATTTTATCGAACAGCTGATTTAATCGAATGGAACCAAAAAAAACAGGGAACCGTGAGTGCGGAACTCTGTTTTTTGATTTTTATTATTTTCCATTTTGACAGAGAAAATCATCATAGATGGAATATTGAAGAACCAGTCTATCATCGATATATCGGCTGATAAACGCATCGATTTCATCCAATGTGACAAACGGTTCGTCTCCATCGGAAAGGCTGTTTAGTTTCAGATCGGAAAAGATCTGCATATTGAACAGATATTGAATGGCTTTCTGAATGCTGATTCTTTTTTCATAGCAAAGACGGATCAATGTAATATCCATATTCGTCAGCACATTGAAGAAATTATAGATTTCTTCATTGCGAGGGTAGGTGCGATCTGATCCGTATAATTCTTTATAAACAGAGTAAGCATGCTTGGAGACAGATTTGATAAATGCGTCATTGTCCGATTTGTAGAATTCAATATAAAATCTGGAAAATCGGTCATCCGATAAGATCATCAGATAATGGATATACCAGTAAGGCAGAATCCGATAAAGTTTGTCGTGATGATCGATGAAAGTGGATTGTTCTGTTTCCTTTGAGATTTTCACCAATCCCTGGAAATATCGTTCGATCAGAACGTCGGCAATTTCCGCTTTGTTTTTATAATAATACCGGAAAGCCACATGAGAATATCCGCTCTCTTCCGCGATTTTCCGCAGAGTCGTTTTTTCATATCCGGTTTCGTAGAACAATTGAATGGCATGACTGATGATGTTGTCTTTAGTATTTTTTTTATCCATGAGTTAATATCCAATGCAGTTTTATCCATTCTAACACATATTTTTGCTTCCAGAGTAATATTTTTTAACTTGTAAAAATAAGATGCGCAGAGGAATGATTAAATTTGAAAATATGATTGACAATAAAATTCTAACATGTTAAAATAATTCTGCCATGGTAAACTATGTTTTCTGCAATTCCGTCAGATGATCATTCTGATTTGTTTTCGTCTGACAATTTCATTGAAAGGAAATTTTTGAAGTGGAAAATACATACCAAGACAAAGTCAATCGCATATTAACAACCGTCAATCACAAAGAGCCTGACAGAGTCCCGATTCTGTCGATGATCGGGACATTTGCTATCTCCTATGCAAACAGCAGTATTCAGGAAATCGAAGAACATCCAGAAAAAGAAATCGAAGTATATTGCAAACCTCACGAAGCGATCTATTCCGATGCTACGTTTACATGCGGAATTATTTCCGACCCGAAAAGCGCAAGACTTATCGGCAGTAAAGGACATTTTATTTCGGAAGACGGGCAGACAATCCAGCATTCCGAAATCACGCCGATGGAGGCTGACGAATATCCCGAATTGATCGCCGATCCGTTCGGGTACACTTTCAATAAAATGCTTCCGAGAAAAGCAAAAAAATTGGACGAAGCATATCCCGAATCCTACAATGCGGTCAGGGATCTGATCGAACATATGAAGATCAAAGGCGCTGTGGAAGCGCAACTGGAAGAAACACTCAAAGAAAAATATCAGCTGCCGGTGTTATCAAAGAATGTCGTTTACCCGCCGATGGATATTATTTTCGATTATTACCGCGGGTTCAAAGGTATCTCGCTTGATTTGAGACGCCAACCAGATCAGCTACTCGGCGGAATCAATGCATTGGAAGAAATGGCAAATATGCTGATGGGGATTGCTCCGAATGCTGCATCCGTTCCGGAATTTCCGTTCTATCCGACAATGATGCATCTTCCGACTTTCATCAGCCCCAAGCAATTCGAAAAATTCTTCTGGCCGACTTATGAAAGACTGTTCCAGCGTTTGCACAGTCTGGGCGGAAAACTGATTATGTTTTTGGAAGGGACCTGGGCTCCGAAATATGAGTTTCTGAACAGCATGCCCGAGAACTTTGCTGTGGGAATTCTTGAAGAAGATGACGTATTCGAGGCAAAGAAAAAGATCGGAGACCGCCTTACGATTGCGGGAGGAATGCCTTCGGATATGCTGAAATATGCATCCGAACAGGAGTGTATTGATCATGCGAAAAAAGTGGTCGACGCTTGTGCGCCGGGCGGCGGATTTATTTTCTCGACGAATCGGGAACTGATTTCAAAAGGGGATGTCAATCTGAACAATCTGATTGCAGTCAACCGATATGTTCACGAAAACGCAGTGTATTAAAGGAGGAATATATGGAACAGAAAAAAACCGTATTGGAAGTAATGGATGAAATCAAACAAAAAGAATTGGATTTTCTTCCGCCTGACGACATGGTGAGAGAAGGGTTTTTGTTTTTTGTGAAATTTATGATGCTGGCATCGTGAACATGTGACACGATGCAGGAGTTGGGGTGACCTCAATGCTGATAGCACATATTAAAAAGCCGCCTGCAGATGCAGGCGGTTATTCTTTTATTGAAATCAGACTGTATAGACGAACGTGTTTGCGATGAACAGCAGAATGGTTGTGACGACAAAGACTGCGAGTTCGAACTTGATAACGTATTTGAACCATTTCCCATAACTGATGCCCGCAAGCCCGAGGACGATGAGCAGAACCGCATTGGTCGGATAGAGAATATTGCTGAACCCGTCCCCGTAAGCATAAGCGAGAATCGCGGTTTGACGGGAAACCAGTGCGGCATCCGCAAGCGGCGCAATGATGGGCATGAGCAGAACCGCTTTTGCCGAACCCGACGGAATGAAAAATTCAATGAGAAGAACGAGCAGATAGATCAGCATGATGCAGACAAGCGGGGATGCGTTTTCGATCAATCCGTATGCGCTGTTCAAAATAGTGTCGAGGATTTTCCCCTGCGTGATGATATATTTTACACTGCCTGCCATGAGAATGAGCAGAACGGCGGGAAGAATCGAAACGGCGCCGCTGCCGAAGCTTTTGAACATCTCTTTTGCTTTCATGCCGCTGACCGCCGAAGTCAGCGTGCCCGCGATGAAAAACATCAGCGCGACAATCGGAAGGAGGATGGCTGACAGAAACTCTATCTGAGAAGACGCGAGAATCGTGATAATGGTGACGCCCATCACAATCATGAAACAGAGCAGCGCCCGATCCATTTTTTTGTTTTTTACGAATGTTTCTTCGTGATAATTGAAATTCTCGGGGATTTCGATTGTTCCCGACGCTTCGATGCGTTTGATGTGCGCTTTGAGAAACAGTATCAGAAGAATGTAGATAACGACAAAACCGACCATACGGTATCCAAGACCTGAAAAAAGAGGAACATCCGCCAGTTGCTGTGCAACCCCGACGGTAAACGGGTTGATAACGCCGCTGGAAAATCCGCAGCAGACGGCAAGAATGCTCATGCCCATTCCGGTGAGCACGTCCCATCCCAGTGTATACGCGAGTGCGATGACGATCGGCACCAATGGTACGACTTCCTCAAATGAGCCGACCGCTGCGCCCATGAACATAAAGAAGAAAGAGACAACGTACAGGACAATTTGTTTTTTCTCCTTGAAGCGATCGACGATTTTCAACAGCATGTACTTCAGCGTTCCGCTGTGGTCAAGTGCATTGAATGTGGCGCCGATGACCAGAAGGAAAATGATGATGGCAATGAGCGTGACACTGTCGGAGCCCGTGAGTACCAGAATCGGAGAGAGGAAGAATTTCCCCAGTGTCATCTCCCCTTCGGTGGCGTGATAGGTGCCGTCCACAATGATTTCCTGCCCTGCCGAATTGACGGTGCGGTTAAATTCTCCCGCAGGGATGACCATGGTGAGGATATAGGACAGAATCATGAGAACAAGCAGAATGAGAACTGCGGCAATGAATGATTTGAAACTGATCGAGACGACTGATTTCTGTTTTTCTTTTGTCATAAGAACAATCCTTTCGCAGCATTATAAAATGAATGGTTCGAACATTCGGGATGATGCAATTTGGCGTAAGATATCCATACTGATGATAAGAAAAAGGCATACCCAAACAAGGTATGCTGCGTCTTTGACAGTCGGCGGTTTATTTTAAATAATCGAATTGAATACGACGAGGAAAAGTTTTCTTCTCCTCTGAAATCAACAGCAATCACATTTCGGAGGCTCCGGCTTGGAGTAATCTCCGAGAATTTTCAGCGTGCTCTGATACAGATAAAACAGATACTTCATTTCCCGGCTGTAATTTTGTACGACAGTCGGATCAAAAGCTTCCTTATAAATGCCCTTTGGGGTCATAAGATAGACGTTTTGCTTTTTATTTTTCGGAAGATCAAAATTGTCCGCAGGCTGCATGTGCTGTGTGCTGAGAATCGCGTTGTCAAGGAAATGGGCGGTTGCGGTGCGGACTTCTTCATGTTCCTGTCCGGCACCGATGATGCCTCCTCCGTTGGAAAAATAAAGGCTGGTGGTTCCGTCGATGAAGCATGCAAGCGACGCATAGGTTTCGCCCATATCAATATCGACGAGTGCCGCGTATACAAAATCAGGTGCTTCTTCTTTCTGATATGTTTTGTAATAATCTTCGCCCAGAGTCAGAACCTGACGGCGGAGTTCATTGTATAATTCAAAGGGTTCAAGGGCGGTTTCGTTATCCATTGTTGATTCCTCCTGTAAAAGAAGTATTGAGAAAAATACGTTGCATCGGTAAAACTGCATCATTCGATTCAGCTTCCTGCAAAGCAGTGATTGGCGCGCCCGAGAGGACTTGAACCTCCGGCACACGGTTTAGGAAACCGTTGCTCTATCCTGCTGAGCTACGGGCGCATGATAATGAATCTTAGCATAAAAAAAGCTTTTTTTCAACCATTTGAACACGCGTCGCATAAAATGAACCTCAGACAAAGTATTGAGTAAAATGAGGTTGGAATTAAAATTCGGTTTGCCGCATTGACTTCATAACCGGCAGACAGTATAATGATTGAACAGCCGTACTAAGTGGGGAGCCAGCGGTGCCCTGTCACCTGCAATCCGCTATAGCAGGACCGAATTCCTGACAGAGGGCTGAATTTTTATGAGAAGTGTCCCTCCCGACGCGTTGAGAATCGGGTCTCGTGCAACGCGCCCCCGTAAACCCCGTCAGGTCCGGAAGGAAGCAGCGGCAGGCGGAACGGCATGTGTGCCGCGAAGTCGCCTGGTTTGAGTGAACGGTGCGGACAACCTCATGGGAATCAGTTCGATCGAAGGTGTGCGGCTCTTTTTAACTCAGGAGAGTACAATGAAATACAAAATCATCGGAGACAGTTCTTTGGATATGAACGAAGAACTGCTGAAGCGCCTGCAGGCATCCTGTGCGCCGCTTCGGATCAGTGTCGGGGAAGATCATTTTTTGGATGACGGGACGCTGAATTTGAAGGCGTTCATGGATATTGTTGCTTCAAGCAATCAGGTTGTAAAAACCGCGGCGCCGTCTCCGAGCGATTTTCTGCAGTATATGAGCGAGGAATACGACGGAGTGTTTATTATCACGCTGTCGTCCAAATTGAGCGCGTCATACAGTTCCGCTTTGATCGCACGGGATTTGGCAAAAGAAGCGTACCCTGAATTAAAAGTGCATGTGGTCGATTCCCTTGCAGCAAGCGCCGGACAGACGACGATTGCGATCCGCATTCAGGAATGCATCGAAAAAGGAATGGAATTCGAAGAAATCGTGCGGGAAGCGGAAGCGTTCCGCGACAACGATCAGTTATATTTTCTGCTGGACAACATCGATACGCTGATGAAAAACGGCAGGATGAGCAGGCTCAAGGGGTTGGTGGCGCAGCTGTTGCATATTAAACCGATCCTCGGAGATAACGGGCAGGGCGAAATCGAATTGTTTGACAAAGCCAGAACGTATTCGAAAGCATTGGAAAAGCTTGCGGAAAAAATTTATTCCACCGCGTTGGATACATCCAACCGCGTGCTTGTGATTGCACAGTGTTTTGCGCAGGAGCGGGCAGAGGAGCTCAAACGGATGGTGTCCGAGAACCGACAGTTTCAGGATATTATTATCGTGCCCATGAAAGCCTTATCTTCCGTTTATGCCAATGTCGGCGGAATGGTGTGTGCTTTTTAATATATCGGATATGTCTGTATCGCGAATATCTTGTTGCGCTGATATAAGGAATGTGAAAACATTCCTTTTTTTGTGGCGTGCAGAAGCGACGGATGTCGTGGGAGTTCACCGCTCTTTTTTGCAGACTGTTATTTCGGAAATAAATGGGATGGGTTCCCCTGCATTTCTGTCAATTAAGAGGCGCATCGCCTGTAAAGAGGATAACGGATTTTTTGATCGACTGAACAGAGTCAAAAAAAACCGGCATCGTACAAATCCGATGTCGGTTTTCTGAAAAGCAAAGTGTTATTCCCATTGATTGAAAAGTCGTTGTTTGCAGTAAAGCCTGCAAATAGTTTACTTGATCGAAAATCAATAAAGATTTTGTGTCGCAGAGATCATGCCGCCATAGATGGCATCAATCAGTTCGTCAGACATGGTGGGCACCCATTGTCCGTCCTGTTTTGTGAGCTGGACATCGACCTGATTGGTTATGGTTTGATCCATATGATTCTGGATGCTGGTTTGAAGTAAATCATAGGCAGCCGATTCCAACTCGGCATCCGTTGAATAATTTCCGCTGAATGCCAATGCCAAAACGTTTGTGAAATATTCCGTCATGACGACAGACATATTCGTATTGGTGATGGAAACGGTGACCACTGCGGTATCACCGCTCACCTGTGTGTCAAGAATTTCGTACGACAGATTTTTCATGATCAATTTCAGAATTTCGGTCATCTGATCCTGATTTTCGCTGGCGATGTTGGCATCCGCATACAGTTGGTCGACATCAATATATCCCGCCAACGCCGCGGTGTCCCAGTTTTTCAATGCGTCAAGCATTCCAGAAACCGTTTTGTCGGGACCCGGTGCGCCGCATCCTGCGAAAGAAAACAATGTTGCGATCGCAATAAGCAATGTAAGTATTTTTTTCATATTCATAATCCTCCTCGTCTTGTATTATAAATTGTAATACAAGATAATACAAGAATGATTTGCTGCTATCTTTTCCGATATACAAAAAAGTATTGCAAAACGCATTGGTTACACTGCGGGAAGGTACTATAATGAAAAACATAACACAACAATAGAAACAGAAGGAATGTTGGAATGAACCTGCCGAATGCTTATGCAAGAATCAATCTGGAAAATCTGGCGTTTAATTACCGCGCGATCAAACAAAAAGCGGGCGAAAAAACCGTGATCTGCATTGTGAAAGCGGATGCATACGGGCACGGTGCCGTGCATTGCGCAAAAAAACTGGAACGGATCGGCGCGGATTATTTTGCTGTTGCTTCCCTCGACGAAGCGAAAGAGCTGAGGGATGCCGGGATCATACATCCGATCCTGATCTTAGGGTATATTCCGCTTGACCGCGTCTGCGAATCTATTCCATACGATCTGACTTATACGGTGTATTCTCTTAGATTTGCTGATGAACTCGAACGATGCGCCGCAAAAGAAAACAGGCAGGTGAAAGTACACCTGAAATATAACACAGGAATGAATCGGCTGGGATTTCGGGGAACCGATGCGCTGAGAAATGCTGCGGAGCACATCCGAAATTTGGGGCATTTGAACATTGAAGGATTGTTCAGTCATTATGCGACGGCGGATGAAGAGGATTTGGAATTTACCCAAACGCAGCACCGTCAGTTTCTGGAAGGGCTGAATCTGCTGAGAGATATCGGATTTGAACTTCCGATGGTGCATATTTCGAACAGTGCGGGGATCGAAGTGTACGATTCCGATGCGGCGAGTGCGGTGCGACCGGGGATTATCCTTTACGGCATTCATCCGTCTTCTATCGTCGAAGAACAAAACGGTCTTATCATCAAACCCGTGATGAATTTCTACTCTCATATCGCGAATATCTCGCGCCTGCAACCGGGGGATACGGTGAGTTACGGCAGAAAATTTACTGCCGAGAAACCGATGCGCATCGCTGTGGTCTGCGCCGGGTATGCAGACGGATATTTCCGAAGCTTATCCAACAAAGCACAGGTTGCGGTAAACGGGCAACGGGCGAATATCATCGGAACGATCTGCATGGATATGTTCATGGTCGATATTACGGATTTGACAAACATTCATGTGGGGGACGAAGTGACATTGTTCGGAGAGGGTGTACCCGTGACGGAAGTGTCCGATCTGGCGGGGACGATCCCGTATGAGCTGACCTGCTCAGTGAGCAAACGGGTGAAGCGAATTTATTCGGAGTAAACAAAAATCCGCGTCAGCGGATTTTTTTATTGCAATCGATCCGATTCGTTCGGATGAAGAGCACTTATAGATTAAGAATCTAATGAAGTTCATTCCAAAATCAATTTATTCAAAGGAGAGAATCTCATCGTCCCGCATGGTGCAGAAACGCTCGGCACCGATGATAATGTGGTCCAATACTTTGATGCCGATAATCTTCCCTGCCTGAATGAGTGTTTCTGTAACGGCGATGTCTTTTTCACTCGGAGTCGGATCCCCGCTGGGATGATTGTGGACGAGAATAAGACTGCAGGCATTTTGTGCAATAGCGGCGCGGAAGACTTCTCTGGCATGAACGAGGGAAGCGTTGATGATCCCGACAGAAATATCTTCCACGGCAATCAGCGTATTCTTTGCAGTCAGAAGAGCTGATTTGAAACATTCCTGACGCAGGCTTGCCATTTCCTGCTGCAACAGGCGAACCAGAACCTCGGGTGAGGAAACGCAGATCTGTCTTTGCGGCGCGCGGAATGCCCGTCTGCCGAATTCGACGGAGGCTTTGATGTCGATGGCGGCGGTTTCCGTGACTCCCCGATTTTCCCTCATCAGCTGAGCAACCGGAATATCGATGATGCCGTTGAGACTGCGGTATCGTCGAATGAGATTGGCTGCCATTGTGACGGCATCTTTGACTTCGTCTCCGTTTCGGAGGATGAGCGCCAGAAGTTCTTCGTCATGCAGTTTGTCGATGCCTTCTTTCATGCCTTTTTCACGAATGGCGATCAGCATACGCGTATCGATCGGTTCCATAGGTCTCCCCTTTTCGGGACGGCCGTCACTGATTCAGCGAAAAAGAAAATTCGCTGCGCAGCACATGATACAGCGCACTGATCGGAAGTCCCATGACATTGTAATAACATCCCTGAATGGATCGGACAAACAGCCCGGCCATGCCCTGAATGCCGTATGCTCCCGCCTTGTCGTATGGTTCATCCGTATTAAGGTAGGTGTTGATTTCTTCCGGTGACAAATCGAGAAACGTAACATCCGTCCGCTCGCAGAACGTCAGCGTTTTTTCATTGGAAAGCAGGGCAACTCCGCTGAGGACGCTGTGCGTTCCGCCTGAATACATGCTGAGCATACGGTAGGCATCGGCTCTGTCCGCGGGTTTTGTCAATACGATCCCGCCGCAAACGACAATGGTATCGACGCCGATAACGACTTGTTCACCCGAAACGGGATTCGAATCGAAAACCTGTTTTGCCTTTTTATAGGCAGTCGAAATAACATTCTGTTCGGGAGAGCGGTTTGGATCGAAGGTTTCGTCCGCATCGGACGGGATGGATACCGTGAACGGATCGAGCAGTTTGATCAGTTCCATTCTTCGGGGGGATTTGCTGGCAAGAATCAGTTTGTTCATGGTATGGATACTCCGTTTTTGTTGATTTTCCTTTATTTGTTTCATTATACCGCAAAAATTCATCGCAAGGTTGCGGAATCCCGCATCTGCCTGAATTAATTATCCAATACGTGGGAATGCGTATTTCACGGCCATTTCTCGTTTCTTTGCTTGACAGAAGAAAACAAACAAAGTATAATAGACGAAATCATCGGGCGATGAAGAGAGAGTAAGCAGTGCCCCCGCGAAAGGGAGAGTGTGCCGGAGACTGAAAGCACAATCAGCAAAAGGAACTGCCGAAAGACACTCGGAGCATTTCGGGGGAACAGAGTACCCCAAAACGCGGCGCGGCGTTACGGCGTTAAAGTGGGCTTCAACCAAACAGGGTGGCACCGCGGACAATGATGTTCGTCCCTGACATTGCGACGCAATGTCAGTTTTTTTTATTTTCGGAACCGGAGGATCCTTATGGGTCAGCAAATCAATGCGCCGAAAGGCACAAACGATATTCTTCCCGAACAGATACCGATTTGGGAGAAAATTGAAACAAGAGCAAAAGAAACATGCAAACACTTCGGGTTTAAACAGATCCGCACGCCGGAGTTTGAACTGACTGCGCTGTTTGAGCGTGGGGTCGGGGGCACGACCGACATCGTGCAGAAAGAGATGTATCAGGTCGGCCACAAGGGCAAAGAGAATTTTTCTCTCAAGCCGGAGGGAACGGCTCCCGTGGTGCGTGCGTTTATCGAACACGGCATGGCATCCGATCCGCAGCCGGTGAAACTGTTTTACCTGACGCGGTGTTTCCGAAGTGAAAATCCCCAGAAGGGCAGATACCGTCAGTTTAACCAGTTCGGTGTGGAAGCGCTCGGCTCGGCTTCTCCCGCGATGGATGCGGAAGTGATTTCCCTGGCGGACGGTTTCATCCGCAGTTTGGGGATTACCGATGTCACGCTTTCGATCAACTCGGTCGGTTGCCCGACGTGCAGAAGCGCCTACTACGAAAAACTGAAGGAATTCCTCAAGGATAAAGTCGATTTGCTCTGTGACGATTGCAAAGGCAGATATGAGAAAAATCCGATGCGCATCATCGACTGCAAGAACGAGTCATGCAAAGCTGTCATTCAGGGCGTGCCGCTCATGCTGGACAATCTGTGCGAAGAGTGCGCCGATCACTTCGAAGGGGTGAAAGGTTATCTGAATGCGGCGGAAATTCCATATGTCATCGACCCGAACATTGTGCGGGGGCTGGACTATTACACCAATACGGCATTCGAATTCGTGACGACACAGCTGGGAGCGCAGGCGACCGTTTGCGGAGGCGGCAGATATAACGGACTGGTGAAAGAACTCGGCGGCGCAGATGTGCCCGGAATCGGGTTCGGAATGGGAATCGAACGGCTGATCCTTTTGATGGAAGCGCAGAACATCGTAATTGCGGAGCAGGAAACTACCGATTTGTACATCGCCCCGCTCGGTGAAGAAGCAAAACCGATTGCCTTCCGATATGCGACGCTGCTCAGAAAAAACGGTGTGACGGTGCAGACCGACACGATGGATCGCAGCCTGAAGGCACAGATGAAATATGCCGACAAGATCGGGGCGAAGTATGTGCTGATGATCGGCGAAGAGGAACTGAACGCGCAGGCGGGACTGCTGCGGGATATGACCACAAAAGAACAGAGCGCACTTGCGTTTGATGAGATATTGACGAAATTCCGACAGGAAGGGAACACAAAATAAATGAAGACACATTACAGAACGCATATGTGCGGTGAAATTACAAAACAACAGTTGGGAGAAGAAGTGACCGTGAGCGGGTGGGTGCAGAGGCGGCGCGATTTGGGCGGCGTGATCTTTATCCATTTAAGAGACCGAACGGGCATCATCCAGCTGGTGATCGACAGCACAAAACAAAAGGAAATATTCGAAACCGCGGACAAAGTGCGCAGTGAATATGTGCTGCAGGTGAAGGGCAAAGTGATTATGCGGGACGAAGAGAACTTCAACCCTGCGATTGCAACGGGTGAAATTGAGCTGTATACGGAAACGATCACGATTCTCGATGCGGCGCAGACGCCGCCGATCTACATTGACGACAATGACAAAGCGGGTGAATCGATCCGTTTGGAATATCGCTATCTCGATCTGAGAAAGTTTTCCATGCAGGAAAAAATCATCAAACGCCATCAGACGGTGCAGGCGGTGCGATCGTTCCTGAACAACGAAGGATTTCTGGAAATCGAAACACCGATTCTCACGAAACCGACACCGGAAGGCGCAAGAGATTTTCTGGTGCCGAGCAGATTGCAGCAGGGATTGTTTTTCGCGCTTCCCCAGTCACCTCAGCTGTACAAGCAGATTTTAATGATATCGGGATTTGACCGATACTATCAGATAGCAAAATGTTTCCGCGACGAAGATCTGCGCCAAGACAGACAGCCGGAATTTACGCAGATCGATATGGAGCTTTCGTTTGTGGAACCCGAAGACATTATGGAAATCAACGAACGCATGATGATCTCGATCTTCAAACAGGTGATGGGATACGACATCCCGTATCCGATTCCGAGAATGCCGTTTGCGGAAGCGATGGAACGTTTCGGCTCCGACAAACCGGATGTGCGGTTCGGAATGGAACTGAAAGATATTACGGACATCGTGCGCAACTGCGGATTCAAAGTGTTCAGCAGCGCGGCGGAGCATGGCAGCGTGCGTGCGATCAATGCGAAAGCGGGCAACGATGCGCTCAGCAGACGTGATCTGGACGGACTGACCGATTTTGTCAAACAGTTCGGCGCAAAAGGACTTGCCTGGTTTGTGGTGGAGAAAGACAATGTGAAATCTCCTGTGGCAAAATTCCTGACAAATGATGAAATGGATGACATTCTGCGACGTATGGAAGCCGAAGTCGGCGAC
This sequence comes from Anaerofustis sp., assembly GCA_041447245.1. GTDB lineage: Bacteria > Bacillota > Clostridia > Eubacteriales > Anaerofustaceae > JBGMEA01. The sequence continues at coordinate 257,830 of JBGMEA010000027.1, read as the reverse complement.
ATTATCTTCGTGGTGGCAGACAAAGACAAGATCGTGTTTGATTCGCTCGGACAGCTTCGTCTGAATCTGGCGCAGAAGCTGAATGTGGAAATGAAGGACGGGTTCGAATTCCTGTGGGTTACGGATTTCCCGATGTTTGAATATGACGAAACGGACGGACGCTATTACGCGATGCACCATCCGTTTACCGCGCCGCGCGACGAGGATATTCCGCTTTTGGACAGCGATCCCGACAAAGTACGTGCGAAAGCCTACGACCTTGTGGTGAACGGAATGGAACTCGGGGGCGGAAGCATCCGAATTCACAACCAGGACTTGCAGAAAAAAATATTCAGCGTAATGAATTTTGATGACGATACCATTCAGCGTAAATTCGGATTCCTGTTGGAAGCGCTGAAATACGGTACGCCGCCGCACGGTGGGTTGGCATTCGGATTGGATCGATTGATGATGCTGCTGACGGGCGCGGACAATATCCGTGAAGTGATAGCATTCCCGAGAACGCAGAATCACAGCTGTCTGATGATGAAATCTCCCGCCGCTGCGGATGCATCCGCTCTGGAAGAGTTGGGAATCCGCGTGATGCCGAAATTATCATAGGATTTGATGGGTAAACGGAACCCGCCGCGAAAGCGGCGGGTTTTTATACATTGTTTTCCTTACGGCAAGAGGGACTGGCGGTTTTTGGGTATTCATTGTTTGCTTGGTTGTGATTGATCGTTGGGTAGTTGCCGCTTCGGCGGCGGGCGACCCGCTATAAATGGCATTCGCTTTGCAAACAGGGCACGCATTGTATGCGTGCCTCTTTGTTTGATTATTGTTTTGGTTTTAAATATGCAATGTAGGGAACGCGTATTACGCGTTCCGTGGTTTTCGTTCCTTTTTTGATTCTAATGATCACCAGGTGTGGATCGCATGATATGCAATCCCTACTGAGGGTTGTTCGTTGTTTTTTTGTTTGTATTTAATCTATAGGCTGTCTCGGGATATTCGCCCGAGAGCGAACCAACATATAAGGATGTTCGCTCCGCAAGCTATGCTCATGAAAGGCAGATCATGTGGCAATATATTTAAGTGAAGAAAGCCTTTCAAAAAGCCAGCAAAACGCTTTTCGCTGATGCGCCTCTCGGCATGTCAGCCTTTCGGTTTTGACAAAAATCCCATCGGCAGATAATGGAACGGATGTCCGTGAAAGTCGGCAGAAGTAAAATCTGCTTGGAATTTTTATACCAAAACCGTGCGGGTCATGCCCTTGCTCGGACGCATCACGCTCGATGCCGCCCCAACCGTTCATTACAAAATCAAGCATGTTGTTTCTATTGTTGTATTGATTTCAGATTTACAATGCAGGGAACGCTTATGACGCGTTCCGGGATAATGCGTTCCTAACCGAATGTGCATGGTTTGAAAGTTGGAATTAATCTGTAGGGGTAGATTAGAGTGTTACATTCTTTAGCGTTCCCATACAGAAAGGAGGATGATGCGGACACAGAGAAAATAAAAAAACGCTGTCTGAAGCGGACAGCGTCTTTTTGCGTTTTGATTTATTATTCTACAGCAGCATGTATGAAGGGTGCTGCAGATATTTTTTGAGAATCTGCATGAAATAAGCACATTCCCCAACGTCGAGCAGATATTCGTCGCAGGTCATTTCCACAGTGATCGTCGAATCGTCGTACAGAATAAAGAGGTGCATGGTATCGACGTCGCATTTCTGGAAGGATCTCAGCCCGGTATCGGTGAGGTCCCAAATATTAATGAGAACGTCTTCGAATTCCTCGTCGGTATATTCAATCTCGCTGATTTTGCTCTCATGAGCATTGATTGCCGTGCGGGCATAGATATCCTTGCCTTCCAGTTCGAGTACGTTGACTTTGTCTTCATAAACCGAAATTTCCGCTTTTTTCAAAGCGCAGCAGACGCTTTTTACGACTGCATTGATCAGCTCGTCATCGAGTTCCGCCTGCATGCCTTCCAGCATGGAGATCAGACCTTCATCGCTGACCTGAAGTGAAATGGAAACCGGCATGGGCGGAATCAGATCGAAATCATCGAGTTCCGAATAATCTTCTTCATTGGCATCACCGTCTTCTTCTTCGCAGGTTTCACAGGTGCATTCCTGTTCGGTGTCGGGTGTTTCCTCTTCGCTTTCGAAAACCGGTTCAGCCGGATTTGCGAATTCTTCGGATGCTTCTTTCGTTTCGGTTAATTCGGAAACCTCTTCATCGGCTGACAGCGCAGGTGCTTCTGCTTCGCTCTCCTCGGTGCTGAATTCTTCGATTACTTCAGGAATGGGCTCTTCCTCCGCATCCGATTCCGAAATCGTTTCTTCGGACGGTATTTCCTCAGCCTGAACAAATTCATAAACTTCTTCTTCCTGATCCTGAGCCGTCACACTTTCATCCGATTGTGCAACGGGCTCTTCCTGAATCTGTGGCGACGCTGCATCTGCAACGGATTCCTGATACGCGTGAACATCTTCCAACTGAATGCGCCCGTCAATTCCCGTGCCGGAAATTTGTGCCAGATCCAATCCGAGCTCTCTGGCGATTCTTCTGGCGGCCGGAGATGCTTTTACTTTGGTGTTTTCATTATTTTGTTCCATATCCCTCATCCTCCTAACAGGTTAATTCCAATATAATATCGTAAATCTTCTGTACATCCGGAACGGCTGTGCGGTATTGTTCCGGGCTGTATGCAATGGGTGTGTCATCCGATGCGATTCGCTTGATGGGAGCTTCAAGATAGTCGAATGCTTCACTGTCAGCAATGCAAGCTGCAATTTCGGCACCGAGGCCTCCCGTGAGATGGGCTTCGTGAACAATAATAGCTTTCCCCGTTTTTTTGACGGAATCGACGATTGTTTCTTTGTCAAAAGGATACAAAGTGCGCAGATCAATTACTTCGCAGTTGATTTCTTCCAGCTTTGCCCGTTCGGCTGCTTTTCTGCAGAGATCGACGCATGGCCCGTAAGTAATGATGGTGACATCCGTTCCTTCTTGCAATGTATGTGCTTTTCCAATGGGAACAGAAAGCGATGTGTCATCCGGTACTTGCTGAGATTGGCGATACATCGCACGATTTTCCAAAAACAGGACAGGCTTATGCAATTGAACCGATGCGTTCATCAGTTGGATTGCATCAGCGCCGCAGGATGGATACAGGACAGTGAGTCCCGGAATCTGGCAGAACATGGATTCATAGGATTGTGCTTTTTGTGGCCCCAAAAAAGGGTCATATCCGACATCGCTGCGAATGATGACGGCCGAATCGTATTGTGCGTTTGTCTGAAATTCGTTGATGGCAATTTGGTTCGCAATCGTGTCGAGACAGCGCAGAAGGAAATTGCCTTTGATTTCGACAATCGGAAGAGCGCCTGTCATGGCGAGTCCGAGTGCCATGCCCACCGTTCCGTTTTCGGAGGTCGGGGTATCGATGATGCGCTGCGCGCCGAATTCTTCGTTCAACTGTTCTGTTACTCCGTAATCTCCTCCGGTTGTGACAGCGGCTCCGGTCAGAATGACGGATGGATCACTGTTGAGTGCTTGTCGGAGCGCTTCTCTGACAGCTTGTGCATAAGTAAGTTCTTTCATTTCGCTCCTCCGTTTATTCCGCTTCGGTCGAAGCGGTCTCTTTTTTTCGTATGGATTCGAGTTGTGAGCGGATTTCATCGGACGCGGTGTTGATTTCATCTTCGATTCGTTTGCGAATCATCATTAAATCATCTTCGATGCCGATGCCGTTTGCAACCATATAAGCAGTAATGTTATCGATAGCGTCGTATTCGACCCAGTCCTTGATTTCTTCATTTGTGCGATATGCCTGATCATCGTCGAGTGTAAATCCCGCAAGACGATAGGTTTTGCTTTCCACGAGAATCGGCGCGCTGTTATTGAGTGCATAATCGAGTGCCTTGATCATCGCTTCGTATACATCGACGGCATTGTTTCCGTCTGTGATGATACCCGGAATGCCGAATCCTTTGGCTCTGTCCGCAATATCGGTAACATTCAGAACGCGATCCACACTGCTGCGTGCCGCGTAACAGTTGTTCTCGATAAAGAAAATAACCGGAAGTTCATAAAGACAGGCCATGTTGACGGCTTCCTGAAACGAGCCATCCGCGCAAGCTCCGTCCCCCGCAAAACAGACGACGCAGGTATGCGTCTGCTGAAGTTTGTAGGACAATGCAACTCCGACGGCTTTGGCAAACTGCCCGCCCGCAAGCGCATTTGCTCCGTAAAAATTGACTCGATTATCACAATATCCGGCAGGTCCGGCCTTTCCTGCACACAGTCCGGTGTCCAGCCCTGCCACTTCGGCAAGCAGATCCTTTGCATTGACATCCGCCGCGATTGCCAAAGTGAAGTTTCGATGCGGTGCAAAAATAATATCTTCGCCGCGAAGCGCTGCCACTGCGGCTGCTGTGGCCTCCTGTCCGATCGACAGGTGGAGCGGGGTGCGGATGAGTCCGTCATCCTGCAATTGGGATACTTTTTCCTCGAACAATCGTGCTTTCAGCATTTTATAAAAGATCTGTACGATCGTCTGATTGTCGATATACATTCGAATCCTCCGTTTTTTTCTTATTCCGCATGATCATTTCCGCAAAGAGCAGATCATCATAGGTTGTCAGTTTAATGTTGTCGTAAGATCCCGGCGTGAGTGCGACGGGATGTCCGATTCGTTTGACAAGAGTCGTGTCATCCGTGGCCTCCACATTGTCGGCGCGTGCCGCTTCGTGTGCGCGCAGTATCAGTTCGGATCGGAAAATCTGCGGAGTCTGAATGAGATACAGCAGATCACGGTTCAGCGAACTTTCGATTTCACCGCGGTTTGCCAAAACATAGGTATCTTTGGCCTTTACGGCGGCGCATGCGGCTTCGTGCTGTTTGGCAGCCCGTAGGCAATTCTCAATAATTTCCCGGGTTACAAACGGACGGGCGGCATCATGAATGACCGTATAGACGCTTTTGGGGTCAACGGCACCAAGTCCAAAGTAGACGGATTGCTGTCTGGTTTCCCCTCCGAAAACAAGTTTGATCGGTTTGTCCGGCTTGGCAATATTGACCGCATTGTCGATTTCTTTTCTGTCCCCAGGTTTGTGCACCAGGATGATCTCTTGAATTTCTTTGCATTGACAGAAAACTGTCAGAGAATAGCTCAGGACGGGATAACCTTGGATGCAGAGAAAATTTTTATTTTTTTCGGCATTCATTCGGCTGCTCATGCCTGCGGCGGGAATGATTGCACTGACGAAATCTTCGCTCATTGTTTCTCCCGTTATGTTTGTTTGCTGAACGGAGTGACATCTTGTATCGTGATCTCCCCGGACAATTATAGCACAAAGAACTTTCTGCCAAAATGTTCTTTAAGAATTTAATTTTCATTATTCGGTCGGCATGGGATAAGGGATATGCTATGATGATTAAACAAAGAATGGAACGGATGCTAAAACGATGACGGAAACAAAAGCAGTGATATTTGATTTTGACGGGACATTGGTGGACAGTTTGGGAATATGGAAGCGAGTGGACGAGATATTTTTCGGGCGTCGCGGAATGAACTTCGAGGAACTCGGATTGAATTTCGGAGGAAGATCGTTCTCGGAATGCGCTGTTTATGCGAAAGAAACTTTAATGCTCTCTGAGAGCGCGGAAGAAATCAAACGTGAATGGACGGAACTGTCCATTGAATTGTATACGGACAAAAAAATGCTCAAGCCTTACGCCAAAGAATTTGTTCGTGCACTGAAGGCGGCAGGATACAAAACCGCGGTGGGGAGCAGCAGCGACCAGCGGATCATCCGTCATGTGGTTGAAACGGCCGATATGGAAGATGATTTTGATTTGCTGCTGACTTGCTGCGAGGTCGGCAAAGGCAAGCCCGACCCTGCGGTGTATTATTCCGTTGCGAAAGCTTTATCCGTCCTTCCGGAAAACTGCATCGTATTTGAAGACACACTGGAGGGTGTGATGGCTGGGAAGCGGGCAGGGATGTATGTGTATGCCGTGGAAGAGAAACACAACGAGACTGACAGGAAAGAAATCGAAGCGATGGCTGATCGTTACATCGAAGGGTTTGCATATTTTAAAGAATCGTTTGGTGTGATTCATACCGTGCTGCCGATTTGATTTTGCGAATGAGGAACGCATTGCATGTGTGGATCGCATGATATGCGATCCCTACAATGGTTGTTCATTGTTTTTATGATTGTGATTGTTTGGCAGTCACCGCATCGGCGGCGAACGATCCGCTTATAATAATAGCATTCGCTCAGCAAGCCACGCTCATGAAGGGCACGAAATATCAATCATTCTTGAAGTTGGGTAAACTCTTCAAAAGCAGAGCATCACGCTTAATGCCCACCCCGAGTCGTTCTTGACGATATGCGGTATGTTGACTTGGATTGTACCGTTGATAACAATGGTTTTCCCGCAGGTTGATCTTGATGATACGATTGAATTTGACTTATCGGAAAGCGCCGCGGCTGCGTTGTTCTTTAAAGACAAAAAAGGAACGCGGCAGTGCGTTCCTTAAGATAAGATACATTATTCTTGAGATTGATAGCCGTGATGCAGCGGGGTTTTGTCCTTGCATTTGAACGGCTTTTTTAGTTTAAAATGCATTTTCGTTTCTGGAGATGATATCGTTCTGGCAGTCTTCGTTCAGTTCCACGAAGTAGGCGGAGTAGCCTGCGATACGGACGACAAGATCACGGTAGGATGCGGGATCTTTCTGTGCGGCGCGCAGCGTGTCCGTGCTGACGACATTGTATTGTACTTCCATTCCGCCGCGGGAAAAATATACTTTGGTCATATCGCGCAGCTTTGCGATGCCGTCATCCCGACTCAGGGCACTGGGATGGATGCGCAGATTCAGGGCAATGCCATCCATGTATTTCCCGTGATCGAAGGTACATGCGGAACCGAATACGGCGGTTGGCCCATTTTTGTCGCGGCTCTGTGCGGGTGAGGTTGCATCCGCGATCGGTTCGCCCGTTTTCCTTCCGTCCGGAGTTGCCCACGTATGATAACCCTGTGCGACATGGTCGGATGCTCCGTATAAACCCGCCTTGTAGACTTTCGAGCGGGTGCTGTAACATTCCCTGCAGATGTCGTAATACACATTGGTGATCCATTCCATCTGCTCGTCAACGTAGGGATCGTTGTTTCCATAGTGGGGTACTTCATTGAGAATATACTGTCTGAGCGGTTCGTGCCCTTCCCAGTTTGCCATGACCGCATCGTACAGTTCTCTGGCGGAACAGATTTTTTTGTCAAATACCATATATTTGATAGTGGCAAGTGAATCGGCCAATGTCGCAAGACCTGTTGCGGTGCCCCCGTAGGAATTGTATTTGCATCCTCCCGCTGTTGCGTCTTTGCCGTTTTCCATGCATCCCTGCATGGAGATGGAAAGCGCCGCATGAGGCGCGTGGTATTGCGTGAGTACTTCCGCATAATTGTTGATCGAAACAAAGGATTTGAGAATATAAGAGGACATGCTGCGCACTGCTTCGCGCACTTCGTCAAAAGATGTCATATCATACAGATACCCCGTCTGAAGAGATGATGCGACACCGTTATATGGATTGATGCCGTTATTGATCGCCATATCGAAAATGACACCGAAATGAACGCTGGCATGAGGTGCGTGCACGCCGTTCGGCGCGGGATAATCATTTCCCGAACCGACGATTTCCTGGCAGCCGATAACACTGTAGTCACGCGCATCCCTCAGTTCGAAGTCAAGCTCCTTCATCAGACCCGGAACAATGACTTCGTCGTTCTGAAACAGCGGAAGTCCGCCGACCATCTTTGCGGTTTCAAGCGCGCAAGCCCACAGTTCTGCCGGGGTGCTTTGATTGATGCGCAGAGAAATGGTGGGATCATGCAGTTTGAGTCTGCCGATGGTTTCCAACACCATATAAGTGACCGGATTTGTCGCATCTTCTCCCGTATCGGGATCAATGCCTCCGATGGTGGTGTGCTGATAGGTATTGCCGATGCCCGTAGTCTGTGCCAGTTTCCCAGGCGCGCCGCCGTAAAAACAGTTTGCTTTGAGGAAAAATGCATCGACGATTTCCTGCGCCTGATCCAGCGTGAGCCTTCCCGACTCGAGATCGGCTTTCAGATACGGCCAGGTGTACTGGTCAAACCGTCCGAATGCAAGGGCGGGATATCCCGAATCGATGGACAGGAATAATTGATAGAGGATGGCCGCCTGGCAGGCTTCCCAGAAGCTGCGCGCCGGATGTTCGCTGATCCAGAGCAGGCTTTCTCCCATGCGTTGCAGTTCTTTTTTTCGTTCGGGGTTGTTACTGTCATCCGCTTTGTCGAAACATGCCTGCGCATATCGTCTGACGAGCATGATTGCCGCATCGCAAGCAATGACTGCCGATTTGTAAAACAGATAACGGTTCATGTCTTCGCCCATCAGATTACCGCGGTGTTCGTCGATCCAAGTTTGTGCCTGATCGCGAATGGCTTTGTATCCCTCTTTGATAATCTTTTCATGTCCGGGAGTCAGATGCCCGACGGGAATGCTCATGAGTCCCATGCCGGCTCCGTAACTGGAAACTTCCAGTTTTGCGAGTTCCTCATATCCTTCCGGTTTCCATGCTTCCGCAGTGGCGTTGACGGTGCGTCCGTTCCAGTAATCCGCGATAGAACGAAGTGCGTCCAGATCCTGCGGATCGATGCTCATGTGCAGTTCCTCATCATCCGGGTTGTGCAGCAGTCCGTCTTTGCGTAACGTCCAGTTTTGCGCAAAAAAAGGAATCCACCCTGCGCCTGCCCATTCCGCGTTGACGCAGGCACCGAGAAAATTCTTTGCCTTATTCCCGACGATCAGTTCGAAATCTTCGACACGCACGGTCATTTGGGAACAGATGTCGTACGTGCCCATCGGTCGTTTAATAATAGGAACGACATGTTCATTCTTTTGATAGGATTCCGTGATAATGAGTGCGCGCTCTGCGTCGGTTTGAATGACTCTGTCCCGAATCAGTTCTCTCATGTATTGGATTCGTTCTGTGGCAGGTCTGAATTGATACATGGCAATGCCTCCTTTTTTCGGGTCGATGTCCGGCAGTTGCGGTCGGGCAGATCCGGATATGCTATCATTGTTTTTTTAATGCAAATGGACGGGCAGATGATAGGATTCAAACAGTGCAAGATGCCGAAGCATCTCGTCATCCGTCGGTGGGCTGATATTTTTCAGAGGGTAGGTTCGTCCGATTCGTTCGTATTTTCCGATTCCCATATTGTGATACGGAAGCAATTGAATGTCGGTGACCGCTTCTCCGAGTGATACACAGAATTGTGCGGTGCGGCGCAGATTTTCTTCGGTATCGTTGAGTTTGGGGATGATCGGAACCCGAATCTGGAAATTTCCTCCGTGTGCGGCAATTGACTCAGCGTTGCTCAGAATTTGTTCGTTCGGTACCCCGGTCAATTTCTCTGATTGATGGGAATCCATCTGTTTCAAATCATACAGAAAAAGATCAATATATGGCAGGATGGAAAGGTAATCTTCCTCCGGGGCGTACCCTGTGGTGTCAAGGCAGACGGAGATGCCGTTTTCATTGCATTGTTTTGCAAGTGCATAAGTAAAAGAAAACTGCTGCATCGGTTCTCCTCCCGAGATGGTGACGCCTCCGTCCGGTTCATAGTACGGCTTGTCTTTTACGATTCGCTCGAATACTTCTTCCACGGATAAGTGATATCCAGAGGGCATGAGCGCTTTTGCCGTGCAGACTTCGGTGCAATGCAAACACGCGGTACAGCGTGTGCGGTCGATTGCTACTGTTGAAGAAGTGCAATTCGCAGAGATCGCGTGCTCGGGACAGGCTTCCAGACACTGTCCGCAGACATCCGTGCCGACACATCTGGCGGACAGATAGGAAAGTTCCCAATCCGTAGACTGGGATTCCGGACTGTGGCACCACAGACAGGAAAGCGGACAGCCTTTCAGAAAAACAGTGGTGCGGATGCCCGGTCCGTCCTGAACGGAAAAGGGTTGAATATTGTAAAGATTTCCAATAACAGTTTGATTCATATGCCTAATCTTTTCGTGTGCTTTTGTGAATTTATTGTAACAAGATAATTACATGTGTGCAATGATAATACTGAAAAAAGAAAACAGAAAATAAAATTTCTGTTTTCTTTTGCGCAGCAAACGGAAATAATGTGAAATCCATCTTTTTGCTTTACAATTTCCGCTCGTTTCGGTATAATATCATTTGCGTGGAAATCAGAACAAGATTTTCCGAGAATGACAGATCTGCGGAGGAGTCGCCTAGTTTGGTCGAGGGCGCACGATTGGAAATCGTGTAGGCGTCAAAAGCGTCTCGAGAGTTCGAATCTCTCCTCCTCCGCCATTTTTAAGAATCGAAAACAGCGAGTGCGCTGTTTTTTATTTCCGTTTTGCATTTAAGGACAGCAATGAGGAGCGCTTCGAAACCCCCACCCCTGTTCGCTATTGCCGCAGGATATGCGGCAAACGCTCATCGGATGGAAAGGGCAAGCGAAGCTTGCGTAGAGTAAGGAGACATCTCTCCTCCTCCGCCATTTTTAAGAATCGAAAACAGTGTGCAGCTGTTTTTTATTTCCGTTTTACATTTAAGGACAGCAATGAGGAGAGCTTCGAAAACCCCGCCCCTGTTCGCTATTGCCGCAGGATATGCGGCAAACGCTCATCGGATGGAAAGGGCAAGCGAAGCTTGCGGAAAGTAAGGAGACACAAAAAACAGCTGCCTTGGAAGAACAGCTGTTTTTGTTGTCGATTTATAATGAGGGAAGTTTCTCGCTTTCGGCATATCGTACTTATGGAGGTGTTGTGTCACTTGAGTTATTCAGACTGAAGCGTATCATGCGGTTTGCAGATATAGCATACCGCACGCGGTCCGACCATTACTGTGCGAACTTCCGAAAATGCCCGACCGATTTCCTCGGGGGCATGCTTAATAAACCCGAAATAATCTCCGCCTTCGAGCCACTCGATGAGCGTGGTATGCAGCGCACGTTTTTCATTGTAATCGTGAATGATGATATAACCTTTCGTGATTCTGCCGAGTTCCGCATACATGGTTTTTCGATCTGCCTCTTTCAAACCATGCAGGACATAGGAAGTAAACGTGAGATCAAAACTGATGTCTTCAAAAGGCATCCGTTCGAGAGCGTTTGCACGGGTGAATGCGATGCTTCGGCTTCCCTTTTTTCTTTCGGCAACCTTCAGCATGACATTCGAGGGATCGGCTCCGCTGACCGTAAGCCCTCTGTCTGAGAGTACAGAGCAGAGCGCACCCGTGCCGCATCCGACATCGACGGCGGTTTTCCCTACTGATATGTCGATTTCGGCCGATAGCCGATCAATCACTTTTTGGAACTGTCTGATCTGCCGTTCGTAAAACAAACCGTAAATCGGGGCGATCAAATCAAACACGCTGATTTTTTTCATTCTATTCTCCACTTTCTTTCTGCACAATTGAAACGGATACCGATGATTTGATTCGGAAACGGATATCGATATCCAAAATTTCCATCATCGAACAATTCCGAATCGGAAGAATCCGACGCTTCGCAGTTATTCTTACTTGAAACGAATGATCGGGACACGGAACAGATCGGAGATCAGACCGTGGAGAATGGCAATCGGAAGGAAAATCAGACAACTCAGCAGCATACCGATTTCGTAAAGGAGGCCAGTCTTTTCGACGGGATGACCTTTCAAACGGCTTCGCAACGCGCTGAATGCGATGCCGACGATGTTGCCGATCATAATCATCCGTGTCGAACCGAGAATGCCCAGCGCTTTCGGAAGCCCGTATTCCTCGCTTACCCGTTTCCAGGATACCTCACTCGGCCAGCCTCGGGTGTCGGCGTAATGCTGTGCAAACAGAATGGCGGTGAGTTCTTCCTTCGGAATCTGCTCTGTGTTTCCCGACAGGAGCGTTTCGATTTCTTCCGCACGCATTCCCTGCTCCAATGCCATTTTGGTATGGCCGTAAGAACAGATTTCGCAGCCGTTCACTTCGGTGACAGCAAGCATGATCCGCTCGATGAATTCGACGGATAGCTCATGGTTGTTTTTTGCTTTGCGCATAAACTTCATGGTGCGCAGTCCGCGGTATAATGCGATGTAGAGCTCTTTGGGGGTATATATTTTTTTATAGAATTTTTGATGCATAACAGCCTTTCTTTCAACACGGATCTGCCTGATCCGCAAGATTCCTTCATTTGTCTTTGTATGATAGGAATTATAGATTGACACTTGCGTGATGTCTGTGACAAAATACCAAAAGGACAGAAAAGATTCGTTTATAAAAACGAAAGTCGGACTGAGAGGTGATGCACATTGGAAAATTATACGGTAACGGAAATGCTGACGGATCGGGATCGCAGTGAATTATACGAACGATTGCTGGAGTATAACCTTGCAAGAATCGAAGACAAAAATCCCAAAGAACTGGGGATATTCCTCCACAATGATAATGGTGAGAAGACGGCGGGATTGATCGGCAGCACGCACGGAAACTGGCTGGAAGTGGATTATCTTTGGGTAAGCGAAGCGCTTCGGGGAAAAGGGATCGGAAGTGAAATTCTGCGGGTTGCCGAAGAGACGGCGAAAAGCCGCGGATGCAAGTATGTGTTTCTGAATACGTTCGGATTTCAGGCTCCCGGTTTTTACGAAAAGCACGGTTATGAACTCAAGTTCGTTTTGACGGAGTATCCGCTCAGCGGAAAACGGTATTATTATACGAAAACATTATGTGATATGCCCGACAAATAAACTGTGATTTTAAGCAACGAAGAATGTAATGCATGCAAAATCTGTGATACAATATGGATCATAAGGAGGAAGTGCTTATGTCCAAAGTAATTATGGGAATACAGGTAAAAGAGCGTATGCAGGATGCGCTGAAACTCCAAAGCATTTTGTCTGATTACGGGTGCAGCATCAACACGAGAGTCGGGCTTCATATGGCAACTCCCGATGCATGCAGTCCGAGCGGGCTGATCCTGCTGGAATTTGTCGATGGATCGGAAAGCGAAATCGCGAAGTTTGAAAAAGAGCTCGATGCGCTTGGCGGTATTATCGCAAAAAAAATGATATTTGACTGAAGAAAAGCATCTTTCTTTATGAAGATATTCAGACTGGCGAAAACCCTGAACCGCAGCAATCCGATGTGCAGCATTGCATAAACATTCATCTTCACTTGCGGATATTCGGATACGTCATGCTCATCCGAATAGTAATGTACTTTGTTTTCGGTTTTTTCATTCAGCCTGCATAGTGGCGAGCTTGTCATCACGCCAAGCATCTTTCGTACGAAAGATGCTTTTTTTTGTTCCCATCCTGTTTTCATACTTGTTGCGGATGTATCGGAATGATATAATAATTACAATGTTATTTTTTGTTGGGCGTTTCGGATTTTATTCAGAATCGTTATTCGGAAGATCCTCTGTTTTTTGTATTGCGGAAGTGTTGCTGATGTACTTGATTTTGATGGATATGCCGACCGTGACGGAGTGAGTGATGAGTTATGAGAAAAGTCGATAAACAAAAAAGTATGAAACGTTTTGGAGCGGGGCATCCGCCTCGTGTGGAACAGACTGCTCCCGCAGAATGCAAGCAGTCTGCCATTCGGCCAGCAAGTATGCAGCCAAGCGGATTCTCCGAACGGGACGGATCTGTTGCGGTCGAGCATAAATATCTTTCCCAAGCAATTCTGCGTGCCGACGGAAAGAACGAAGATATCGGGCGCAAGACATTAAGCGGAACAGTTCTTTCGAACCGGGCATTGTCTGAATCTGAAGCGGGACAATGCCGCGATAAAGAAACTTCATCCGAGAAGATGCATGCTGTTTTAAACGCGGCAGATGAGAATGGAGTAAATCTGCTGTATCAGATTTATCGTATTTCCGCGCATGGAATGGATATGGATAAATTTATCCGTCAGACTTGTGCGCTGCTCAGTCATGAATTGCATATCGATGCGCTGCTGTCCTATCTGTTTGACGATGTGACAAAGCAGGTTCGCCGATATCATTGTATCGGAATGGACATTACACAAAAAAACGAAGCCTATATTTTCCCCGATGAATTGATGCAACAGGCAATGAAGCGCAGAAGGGGAAGCGACGGGGAGAACAAAAAAACGAATCTGTATCTTGATCGGGAACAGATTTTGGAGCTGTTCGGTGATTATCCCGACATCGGGACATTTGAGTCTAGCATTTTGTTTCCGATTTTTTCCGATGAAACATTTCTGGGCAGTATGATTGTTTTTCTGCGCAAAGGGGAACTGTTTGCTCCGCGTTCCGAAAAAATTATGATCACAGTGTGTGCCCAACTAAGCACGCTGATACAGAATATCCGATTGTATAATACGCTGACAAGAGAGCTGGAAGAGCACAAGCAAGTGGAGGAAGAGCTGAAAAAAGCCAATGATGAATTGGTAAACTCGGCATATACCGATCAGCTGACCGGCTTATGGAATCGCAGGGGACTGATCAAGCACGTTTATGAACAGATCGAACTGATGCGTATCCAAAAGAACAGCCTGTCATTTCTGCTTTTGGATATTGACCATTTTAAAAGGGTCAATGATAAATACGGGCATCAGGTTGGGGATATGGTGCTGATTGATTTTGCCGATCTGCTTCGCGCAAATTCGCGCACGACAGACTCCATTACCCGTTGGGGCGGTGAGGAATTTCTGATCCTTACGACAACCAATGTCGGCAATACTGCGTATGTTTATGCGGAACGGCTTCGTAAGCTGGTGTCACTGCATGAATTTCCCGTGATCGGAGAGATGACGGTCAGCATCGGCATCGCAGAACTGCGGGAAGGGGAAGATTTCGACAGTTGGATCAAACGTGTTGACGATGCGCTTTACGCGGCAAAAGACAGAGATCGAAACAATGTGGTGGTCAATCACGAAGGAGAATAGCGTATTATAAAAAAATAACGAAAATACTGAAAGAGCTGCCTTTTGCGGGCAACTCTTTTTTTTCGCTTCAGATCATCGATGCAAAATAGGAATGAAAAGAAAGATCGTTTGTCAGTTCCGGATGGAACGTCGTTGCCAGAATATGATTTTGGCGAACCGCCACGGGGTTTTCTCCGAGGCTGCAAATGACGCTGACATGTGCCGAACAGGAAATGATTTTGGGTGCGCGGATAAAGACAAGCTCGGTTTCATGATCGGATAATTCCGCAATACGGGATGTTGTGCGGAAACTGTCCGATTGCGTTCCGTAAGCATTTCGGGCAACCGTAATGTCGATTGCTCCGAGATAGGGAGATTCTCCGAGGATTTTTCGTGCCAACAGGATTGTGCCTGCACAGGTGCCCCATACCGGCATTCCTTCCGAGATTTGATTGGATAGAATAGTCATCAATCCGAATGTGCGCAACAGTTTTCCGATGACAGTGCTTTCCCCTCCCGGAAGAATCAGGGCATCGACCGATTTCAACTCTTCCGCAGTCCTGACGGAACGCGGGGCGATGTTTTCGATTCGTTTGAGCATAGCGAGATGTTCCTGCACTGAGCCCTGCAATGCGAGAACGCCCACAGCGTGGGGCATAGTCAACAGCCTCTCTGCGCGTATCGGTTTTCTTCGGCGATCTGTGAAAGCTCGATGCCGTGCATTGCTTCGCCGAGATCTTCGCTGAGCTCGGCCAGGATATGCGGATCCTGATAGTATGTAACGGCTTTTACGATTGCGTCAGCCCGCTTCTGCGGGTTTTCCGACTTGAAGATACCGGAGCCGACAAAAACTCCTTCGCTTCCGAGTTTCATCATCAGCGCCGCATCTGCAGGAGTCGCGATGCCTCCTGCCGCAAAATTGACCACGGGAAGTTTTCCTTCTTGTGCAACTTGGCAGACCAGTTCGTAGGGCGCTCCGTTTTCTTTCGCAAAACACATGCGTTCATCGTTCGGCATGGCTGCTACGGTTCTGATTTCCCGGTTCATCGTGCGCATATGCCGTACTGCTTCGATAATGTTTCCTGTTCCGGCTTCTCCTTTGGTTCGGATCATTGATGCTCCTTCGCCGATCCGCCTGAGTGCTTCCCCCAGATTGCGCACGCCGCAGACGAACGGAACCCGGAACGATGCCTTGTCGATATGGTATAAATCATCGGCAGGCGTGAGCACTTCGCTTTCATCAATGAAATCGATGGACAGTGCCTGCAGAATTTCCGCTTCGGCAAAATGTCCGATGCGCACTTTTGCCATGACCGGTATGGTAACCGCCTTTTGAATGGCTCTGATCATCTTCGGATCACTCATTCTGGCGACTCCGCCCTGTTTGCGGATATCGGCAGGGACGCGCTCCAATGCCATGACTGCAACGGCTCCCGCCTCCTGTGCGATGCGTGCTTCATCGGCATTGGTAACATCCATGATAACTCCGCCTTTGAGCATTTGTGCGAGATTTTTATTTAACTCTTCACGACTCTGGTTCATGATTTCCCTCTTTTTTAGTTGACAAATTCCGATCGGTTGCGTATTATCATAGCACAAACTGATATGATTGAAATAATCAGAATGAAATTATTTTATGGTATCAGATTGGAGGATTGGATTGATTACGTTAAACACTGATGCAAACAATCATTTGTATGTGCAACTGTATTTGGAATTGCGCAGCAAAATTCTCGGTGGTCAGCTTGCGGCCGGTACAAAACTTCCATCGAAAAGGAGACTGTCGGAGGATTTGCATATCAGTCAGAATACGGTGGATACGGCTTACCAGCAATTGGTTTCGGAAGGATATCTGAACGCGGTTGCCAAAAGCGGCTTTTATGTGGAGGAAATACTGCCCGAATCTATGGATAAAATCCCATGTGCAGAACGCTGCACGGAAAAAATCGAAGATACGGCGGAGAAGGAGATCATTTGGGATTTTGGTATTGACAGAGTCGACACCGAGCGATTCCCTTTTGCGACATGGGTACGTTTGACAAAAGAAATCATGCACGATGAGAATCGGACATTGTTGCAGCGAGCGCATCCGCAGGGGGATCGGAGATTGCGGGAGGCTGTTACGGATTACCTTTGGGAATACCGCGGAATTCGCTGCGGCGCGGATCGGGTGCTGATCGGTGCCGGCACGGAATATCTGTTTCAGCTGCTGATGCAGATTTTGGGGCGTCAGAGAGTAGTGGCGCTGGAGAACCCGGGGTATGAAAAAACGGCAAAAATTTTAAAAAAAAATGAGATTGCCACTCGATATGTTCCGGTCGGCGCAGCGGGAATTGATCTTGATCTGCTGGAATTGTCCGATGCGGATACGGCATATGTAACGCCGTCTCATCAGTTCCCGCTTGGGGTTGTGATGCCGGTTGTGGCGAGAAGGCGTTTACTGAAATGGGCTTCCGAAGGCTGCGAACGGTATATTATTGAAGACGATTACGATCACGAATTTCGGTACGACGGCAGACCGATTCCGGCACTGAAAGGAATGGATGAATATGACAGGGTGATCTATATCGGTACGTTTTCGAGAAGCATTGCGCCTTCTGTACGAATCAGCTATATGGTAATGCCGGATGCCCTGATGAATCGGTATCGGGAGGAGTTCTTGTTTTATTCCTGTCCTGTTTCGCGATTTGAACAAGATACGCTCAGCCGTTTCCTTACCGAGGGGCATTACGGGAGGCATATCAATCGGATGAAAAAACTGTATCGGAGCCGACGGGATTGTCTGATAAGGGAATTGGGACAAACACCCTTTGCGTGGGATGCCGATATCTCCGGGACGGAAGCGGGGTTGCACCTTCTGGTCTCGGTCAAAAACAAGGCCAAAGCCGGATTGTGGAAAAAAAGTGCGGATGAAAGCGGAGTGGATATGCACGAATTGGCAGAGTACTGTTTCGACGGGATCGGCAAACGGTTTGAAGGGATTTTTCTGTTTGGGTATGCGCATATGAACGAATCCGATATGAGAGAGGGGATTGCTCTGTTAAATCAATTATGGGACGAATCTGCCCCAATAGAATGAATTGTGTAAATTATAATCCCGTTAATTTTCATCAAAATGCTTGGCTTTTATTTGAAACGTGATAGAATAATGCAGACAATCGTAATTGGTAGCGATTGTCGAAGAGGGTATTTTATTATTAATTTACGTAATGCGGAAAAACGGACGACAGAAATAGAGGGCTTTCGTTTGTTTTAATGCGGGGAGAGTTGTTTTGCTAAAGTTTATTGACATTTTTAACTTTGCTCTTTTTGTCATATTCACCGTGTTGTATTCTTATCAGGCTGTTTACACGGCAGTGGCACTTTTTTCGAAATACAGAAAAAAGAAAAAAGAAAAATATGTTGCAAAAGTGCTTCATCGTTATGCTGTTTTGATTGCGGCAAGAAATGAAGAAGCAGTCATCGGAGAGTTGATCAAGAGTATCCGCAACCAGACCTATCCCAGCGAGCTCGTCGATATTTTTGTGATCGCGGATAATTGCACCGACCATACCGCACAGTCTGCCAAAGCGGCCGGCGCGATTGTATATGTGCGCAATGATCAGACATTGGTCGGTAAGGGTTATGCGCTGAACTACATGCTCGGCAAAATCAAACAGTGTTACTCCGATAAAAATTATGAAGGCTACTTTGTATTTGATGCCGACAATATTCTTGACGAAAACTATATTGCGGAAATGAACAATCAGTTCGATAAAGGGTACCGGGTGTTAACGAGCTACCGCAACTCCAAGAACTACGATTATAACTGGATTACATCTGGATATGCGTTGTGGTTTCTGCACGAAGCGGAATATCTCAACCGTCCCCGTATGGAGCTGAATACCAGCTGCGCCATTTCAGGCACCGGTTTTTTGATTCATCGGGACGTTATCGAAGAAAACGGCGGCGGATGGAAACATTACCTGCTGACGGAAGATATTGAGTTTTCGATGTGCGAAGTGCTCAAGGGGGAAGTGATCGGATATTGCGGAAGCGCCATGCTTTACGATGAACAGCCGATTACCTTTGAACAATCATGGCATCAGAGAATGCGTTGGGCGAAAGGGTTCTACCAAGTGCTCGGAAAATATGGGAAAGCGCTCTTGGTCGGATCGGTGAAAAACAAAGCACACAAATTTTCCTGCTATGACATGATGATGAACATCACCCCGGCGCTGCTGATTTCGCTGACGAGTTTATTCATGAATCTGATCTTCTTTGCTGCGGCTGCGATGTCTCCCGACATCGGATATCGGGTGGAGCATCATGCTCTGCTTGCAATGGTGACCTCGATGCTGATATATTATCTGATTCTGTTCGCAATGGGATTGCTGACCACGATTACCGAATGGAAAAAGATACATTGCACCACGGCGAGAAAATTATGGAATCTGTTTTTATTCCCGTTTTTCATGTTCACGTATCTGCCGATCGCAATCGTTGCGCTGTTTAAAAAAGTGGAATGGAAGCCGATTGCGCATACTTGCGTGAAGTCAATCGAAGAAGTGCGGTGAAAAAATCGCTTCGAAATGCCTGCCGATAGCTGCAGGCATTTTTTTGTTTCATTGCAATGCGTTGAGTCGCAGATAATATTTTGCTACAATATCATCGAAAGGCAGGATGAGACCGGAAATGTATCAGAAAACGATTGTGATAGGAAAAGTGAGCGGGGCGCATGGGATTCGGGGAGAAATCAAAGTATATCCGCTGACGGATGATGTGCAGAGATTTTGTGATCTGGAATATTTCATCTGCGAAGGAACGCGGTATTCCATAGATGCGGTACGGTTTCACCAGGGACAGGTGCTGATAGTATCGGGGCAGATCCCGGATCGGAATGCTGCGGAGCGCATGAAAGGCAAGCTGCTTGAGGTGGATCGTGCCGATGCGGTGGAGTTGGAAGAAGGAGAGTATTTTATCGAAGAACTGAAAGGGTTGACTGTCTATGATACTTCGTCCGAGCGTATCTGCCGGCTGAAAGATATCATGCAGACAGGCGCCGTGGATGTCATTGTTTTCGACTGTGAAGGGAAAGAGCTGATGATGCCGTATCTGAAAGAGTATGTGAGCGAAGTAAATATTAAAGGCGGCTATATGAAAGCGGATCTTTCGAAGGGAATATCGGGATGATTTTTCATGTGTTGACGATTTACAAAGATTTGATAGCCGAATATGCGAAGACGGGAGTGATCGGGAGAGGGGTCAGCTGCGGCGCACTGGATATCCGTTCGTATGACATCCGAGACTATACGACGGACAAACATGGAGCGGTGGATGATTACCCATATGGCGGCGGCGCGGGCATGGTGATGACTCCTCAGCCTGTGTATGACAGTGTGCAGGCTGTGAAAGGGAATCGGGATGTTCCGGTTATTTACTTTACTCCTGTCGGCAAACCGTTTGATACGGCGAGCGCAAAAAAATTCGCCGAATGCGAAGAAGTGATTTTATTGTGCGGTCACTTTGAAGGAGTGGATCAGCGCGTATTGGATTTGTGTGTGACGGATGAGATTTCGATCGGAGACTATATCGTGACCGGCGGGCATATCGCCGCGATGTGTTTCATGGATGCGGTCGGCAGATATATTCCCGGCGTATTGGGCAATAACGAAAGTACAGAGGAAGAATCATTTGAGCATGGTTTATTGGAGCAGGAGCAGTACACGCGTCCATATGAGTTTATGGGGATGAAAGTGCCGGATGTGCTGCTGTCGGGACATCACGCCAAAATCGAAGAATATCGGAAAGAAAAAAGTGTGGAACTCACGCGGAAGAAGAGACCCGATTTGCTGAAATGACAGGGGTTTCCAATAAAAAATCTCATATCATGGATGTAGGCGATATCCATCATATGAGATTTTGGGAGGAATCTATTATTAACCTATGGCAGATTAATCAGGGAAATAAAAAAGGCTTCCTGCCGAGGAAAACCAAATGATTTCGGAATGAATATTCCGAATAATCGATTGTCTGTTTCCCCCGAAACGTTTGAATCTTGATACAGCGGAAAGGTTTCCTGACTTGTGAGAACCGACGTTGGCAATCCTTCCCAGGAATGAAACCCAGTGGAGTGCCCGGCATGTTTTCTCCTTACAGTAGCGAGGGAGCTGCTACGGCTTGAACCGTATTCCTTTTAACCTCTGTATATTGTTATTCTGTTTTCAAAAGATCACAACTTCTTGTGATACAGCTATTGTAATACATGTCGGCACAAGAATCAAGCAAAAGTAAAAAAATTTCTCAAATTTTATTTGAGAGGATGTGAATCGACGGTTTAGTGATATAATAGATTCAAGATTGAACATGGGAGGCAGATATGTGTGAATCGACAGCGTACATGCTGGAAAACGGATCGGAAGTGAAATTAATGGAAAATGTCGTTTTGCTGCAGCCCGAAGGAGACGGGATTTATCTGCAGGACATTCTCGGAGAAAATGCCACGGTAAAAGGTCGGATTAAGGAAATCCGATTGTTGGATCATAAAATTATACTGAGCGAGAAAGAATAATATTACGATGGAGGGACTACTGATGATTTATTATCATGATGATCACAACGGTCATTGCGGAAACGAAGAACATATGCATGAACATACGCATACCCATACGCATGACGGAGAAACCCATGAACATACACACAATCATCCGCACGAACACGTGACCGGAGAACAGCATAATCACCCGCACGATGCTGCTCAGCTGCATGCCAGCAGTGCAGATGCTGCACATGCCGATCTGCATGGGCATGTGCATGAACACGGGCATACCCACACGCATGACGGAACGACACACGAACATGTGCATACGCATGAACACGACCACACTTCTACGGAAGCGCACACACATCAGCACGACAGTGCGGAACTGCATCTGCCTAACAAAGAGATGCAGACACTGTATGCTTTGTTGGATCATTGGGTGGAACATAACCTGTCGCACGAAAGCAGTTTTGGAGATTGGGCGGAAAAAGCACAGTCTTTCGGCAAGACAGAAACGGCCGATGCGATCAAAGAAGCCATTCATTATATGGAGCATGCAAACGACATGCTGAAAATTGCGAAAGAAAAAATGAAATAGATCTCGTCCGAAGTCAGGAACCAAAGGATTTGAGACAAACAAAAATCCTTTGGTTTTTTCGTGTGTACAGCGGCTGTTTAAGTTGCAAGGTACATTTTGTATTGATAAGGAATCGAAAGATCGGGAGAACAAATGATCAGAAACGATTTAAGAAACATTGCCATCATTGCTCATGTTGACCATGGCAAAACGACTCTGGTGGATGAAATGCTCAAACAGGGTGGGATTTATCGGGAGAATCAAGTGGTGGAAGAACGCGTGATGGACAGCAATGATCTGGAACGGGAACGCGGGATTACCATTTTGGCAAAAAACACCTCGGTATTTTACAAGGATACGAAAATCAATATTGTCGATACGCCGGGCCACGCGGATTTCAGCGGAGAAGTGGAACGGATTCTGAAAATGGTGAACGGAGTTATTCTGCTTGTCGATGCGGCGGAAGGCCCGATGCCTCAGACGCGCTTTGTGCTGCAGCGGGCATTGGAAATGAAACACCGTGTGATTATCGCGATCAATAAAATCGACCGCCCGGATGCCCGAGTAGATGAAGTGATTGACGAGATTCTGGAACTGCTCATCGATCTGAATGCATCTGACGAGCAGCTGGACAGTCCGATCATATACTGTTCCGGCAGAGCCGGAACGGCGTCGCTTTCCATGGAGGAAGAAGGAACGGATCTGACTCCTTTGTTCGAAACGATCCTGGAATATATTCCCGCTCCCGAAGGGGACGAAACGGGAGAACTGCAGATGTTGGTTTCGTCGATCGATTACAACGAATATGTCGGAAGAATTGCGATCGGACGAATCGAACGGGGTACGATCCGCCAGAATCAGGAAGTGATGATTTGCGATTATCACGAAAAGCGCGCACCTTACAAATCAAAAATCGTGACGTTGTATCAGATCGACGGACTCAAACGCACGCAGACGGACGAAGCAACGGTGGGCGATATTGTCTGCATCTCCGGAGTACCCGAAATTACGATCGGAGATACCATTACTTCTCTGAGTTGCCCGGAAGCGCTGCCGTTTGTCAAAATCAGCGACCCGACAATCGAAATGACATTTTCCGTCAATGACAGCCCGTTTGCAGGCAAAGAAGGAAAGTTCGTCACATCCAGACAGATCAGAGACCGATTGTATCGGGAACTGCTCAAAGACGTCTCCCTTCGTGTGGAAGACGGGCTTACGACCGACAGCTTTAAAGTTGCAGGCAGAGGGGAAATGCATTTGACGATCTTGATTGAAACGATGCGCAGAGAAGGGTATGAATTTGCGGTCAGTACGCCGAAAGTATTGTTCAAAACGATTAACGGCGTGAAGAGTGAACCGATTGAGAAGCTGATTATCGACGTGCCGAAAGATTTTGTCGGAACCGTCATCGAAAAGCTGGGTTCGCGAAAAGCCGAACTGCTCGTGATGAACCCGATCGGAAGCAGAATGCGCCTGGAATATCTGATTCCTTCGCGCGGACTGCTCGGGTATCGCGGAGAATTTTTGACCGATACAAAAGGCGAAGGGATTATGAATGCGCTTTTCGACAGTTATCAGCCGTTTAAAGGGGAGATCACAAGAAGATTTACGGGATCTCTGGTCGCACATGAAACGGGGGTATCGGTGACGTACGGATTATACAATGCACAGGAGCGGGGCACGTTGTTCATCCCTGCGGGGGTGCCTGTGTACGAAGGGATGATTGTGGGGGAATCTCCGAAACAGGAAGATATTGTGGTGAACGTATGCAAAAGAAAGCAAGTGACCAATATGCGTGCCGCCGGGAGTGACGAAGCGCTTCGTCTGGTTCCGTACAAAGAACTGAGCTTGGAAACAGCTTTGGAATTCATCGGCGATGACGAACTGATGGAAGTGACGCCGAAATCGATTCGGCTGCGCAAGCGTATCCTGAATAAGGAAAAACGGCTGAAAAGCGAAAGCAGGA
This sequence comes from Anaerofustis sp., assembly GCA_041447245.1. Lineage (GTDB taxonomy): Bacteria > Bacillota > Clostridia > Eubacteriales > Anaerofustaceae > JBGMEA01. The sequence goes on along the minus strand of JBGMEA010000027.1, from coordinate 233,826 downwards.
GAACAGCGGAATAGATCAGACGTGCATCATCAATCAGATGCCGTTTGTTCGTAAACATAACAAACAGTGGACTCTTGCGAACCATGAACAGCAGCTCTGTTCCGGCAGCGGTATTGATTTTGAAAAGAGCCAAACGCAAAACCGTCAGAAAACTGACGGTTTTTGCTTAGGCTATCGATTCGGAAAACTGGATTTTCAGCCCGTCCGGGTCAAGAACGTAAAAGAATTTGATGCGGTTGTTCGGCTGAAACGGTCCGCTGTGGATGGGAACTCCTTTTTCGTTCATAAATTCGAGCATTTCGAAAAGTGAGTTGACGGAAAACCCCAGAGAAATGTCCTCTTTCTGTTCGCTGCATTGATTGTTCGGATCGCAGACAAGTTCCAGCTTGGTTTCTCCGTCTCCAAGGAAAGCGATTTCGGCTCCTTCTTCCATCATCCTCCGGCGCTCCTGCAACCCGATGATGTCTTTATAGAAAGCCAGAGAATCGTCAAGATTGTTGACGGTCAGTGTCACCCAATTCATTTTCATAAAGAACCTCCTGATTTGTTCTATTGAATAAATATACCATAAATCAAAATTAAAAGCAAATATTCAAAATAAAATTCAATAATTATTAAAGAAAATTAATATTCAAATTCACCATACAAAAATGAGCCATTTTTTGGATGACTCATTAATTTATTAGGATTATTTTGTCTTTCATGAAATATTCGAAAGACTGCTTAGAATGTTTTCGTGTAAAGTTCGATTTTTTTTCGTGCGCGCTGAATCGCATTATCGATGGCTTTCATATCCTGCTTATGCTTTTGGGATATTTCCCGATAGGAATTTCCGTTGATGAAATCCAGATACAGGCTTTTTTCTTTTTCGGAAAGCAGGTTTTCGATCACATACATGACCCGTTCCGACAGCTCTTTTTTCATGAGAATTTCTTCCGGATCTTGTGAGGGATCGCTTGCTGTCAGTCCGTATTTTTCTTTGAGATCTTCCGTTTCTTTGTCATCCCCCCAAAGTGAGATGTACCCGTTAAGCGGGGTGTGTTTCTTTCTGGATGCCATTTTGACTGCAGACTGGATTTGTCTGGTGATACACAAAACTGCAAAGGTACCGAAACTGGCATTTCTGCTTTCTTCATAAGCATTCACCGCATTGTAAAGCCCGATGAGCCCCTCCTGAAAGACATCGTCCTTGTCCGCTCCCGCAATAAAATAGCTGCGCGTTTTAAAATTGATGAACTTCTTGTAACGGATAACCAACTCATTGAATATTTCTTTTTCGTGCGCAGCACTCTGCATCATTTTTACAAGTTCTTCATCACTCATCAAAGAATAGTTTGTCAACGTAGTGTTCCTTTCTTTTTATTTTTATGACATTATCATAATTTGATTTTGCTGTTTTGTCAATCAAATTGCCGAGAAGTGTATACAAAAAAAATCAATTTGTGTCTGCGAAAATTCGATGTCGATTCAATTCGGCAAAAATACGGATGGTATCTTGACAAGATTTACAGTAAATGATATCATTGAAAAGCTATCGATATGATCACGAGAGGTACCGAAGCGGTCATAACGGGGCGGTCTTGAAAACCGTTTGGGTGCAAGCCCACGTGGGTTCGAATCCCACCCTCTCGGCCATTTCATTCACAATCAAATAGCAAATCATGTATTCGGAGAAGTACTCAAGTTGGCCGAAGAGGCGCCCCTGCTAAGGGTGTAGGTCGGGGAACCGGCGCGAGGGTTCAAATCCCTCCTTCTCCGCCATTCAGAAATTGACAGACGAAGTGAGATTCGTCTGTTTTTGTAGATTTTGGAAAAGGGATTGGAACCCTCGCACCGCTACCCTGTCCGCATGCGCCACCGCAGAGCTGCGATGGCTTATCGGATGGAAAGAATCGGCGAAGCCGAAGAGTAAGGAGACATCCCACCTTCCCGCCATTCAGAAATTGACAGACGAAGTGAGATTCGTCTTTTTTATTGCCAAAGGTTTTTTATGCGGGATTGGAACCCTCGCACCGCTACCCCGTCTGCATGCGCCAGCGCAGAACTGCGATGGCTGATCGGATGGAAAGAATCGGCGAAGAAAAAGCGAATTCATAGATAAGATTCTGATAACTGTGTTGACAGGGAATTGGATATAAAATAAAATACAAATAAGAATATACAAAAAATAGGCGGTGATTCGATGGTTGATTATTCGAGGAATGAAAAAGTGGAAGCATACATAGAACGTATGACAAGGTGGACGTCTGAGATGATCGAGCTTCGGAAGATTCTGTTTGCAACGGAATTGCATGAGGAACTGAAATGGGGTAAACCGTGCTATATGCTCGGGGACGCGAATGTTGTGATGATCATTGCATTCAAAGAATATTGTGCACTGTCTTTTCTGAAAGGTGCTCTTCTGAATGATTCCGAAGGAATGCTCGTGAGTGCGGGAGAAAATTCTCAGGCTGCTCGTCAGATTCGGTTTACTGACCTTAAACAGATTATCGAGAAACAAAAGATTTTGGCGGGGTATATTCAGCAGGCGATCGATGTTGAGAAAGCGGGGCTGAAAGTGGAGTTCAAGAAAAGTGCGGAATTGGAACTGCCGGAAGAGCTCCATCGGAAATTTGCGGAAGATGCGGCGCTGCAAAGAGCATTCGAATCTTTGACGCCGGGAAGGCAGCGGGCATACGTGCTTTATTTTTCTGCGCCGAAACAATCCCAAACGAGAGAAAACAGAATTGAAAAGTATGCACAGCAAATTTTGGATGGCAAAGGTATGAATGACTGATGATACTTTCAGCATAAATAAAACCGTCATATCGATTGATTCGGTGTAACGGTTTTTTTGCTGATGACGGAGATATTCCATATATCGTTTTAATGAATTGCTCAGATCAATATCCGAGCAAAGAGATGGCGCCGATGGCGAGCGGCATGGTCAAAATGCTTAGAACTGTTGAAAGAGTCATTAATTTTGCGGCGAATTCGGTGTCCCGGTTTTCCAGCTTTGCGAATAACACAGTGAAACCCGCAACCGGAGCGGAGACAAGGATCATGCTGCTCAGAAGGAGTTCCCCTGTGATTCCTGCAAGATGAAGAAGAAACAGCATGCAAAACGGAACCAGAAGATTTCTTACCGCGACGCCCGCCCACAGTTTTGCTCCGAAAAAAAGTTTCCCGAAGGATATTTGCGTCATGGTCGTGCCGATGATGATCATGGAAAGCGGAGTGTTAAGCTGCGCAATGTATTTTGCGGTCAAAGCGATCGGCTGCGGAAGCTTGACGGAAAAACAATACAGCAGAATTGCAATGACGGAAACGAGGATATTCGGATTGAGCAAAATTTTCCTGACGGAGCGTTTGTTAAGTTTACCGCTGTATAGAGTTATCCCATGTGTCCATGCAAAAAGCGCAAAAATGCTGTTGTAGGCGGAACCGTAAAACAACCCGTTGCTGCCGACCAGTGCTTCAAGAAGCGGAAAGCCCATGAATCCGCAGTTGGAATAAACGCTGCCGAAACGAAGCACACTTCGTTCCAGTCCGTTCGGTATGCTTTTTCGATTGAACAGAGAATGAGCGATCAGAATCGCAATTAAATGAGCGGCAAATGTAATGGCGCACATGATGAGCAGATTGGTGAGCATTGCAGAATCGAATTCCCGTTGAAATGATGTGAGAATGACGCACGGGAAAACTAGATAACACAAAACATTGGTCATCTGCGAGGATGTTGTCTGATTTAAAATACCTGTTTTGGAGAGAACGTAACCGACTCCCATCAACAGAAATAAAACAAAGACCTGAGTAAGCAAGGTTGAGACCGCCATAAATTGATTCGCAGGATCAAGTTCCCGCAAAACTCCTTTTTCGGTGAATGCAAATTATCAACTATTATACTAGTTCCACCCATCTGTTGCGAGACTTTCGGAGCAGACAATTTCGTTATATCGGATGCAAAATCAAGAACAGTCAGCACTTACGATATTTGATTGAAATTTCATGCGTCAAAAAAGGGGCGGGCTTCTTCGTTATTTTTTGCGAAACAGATATTCATACCTCGGTTGCATTCCGTCACAAGATCGGAAAAGCTCTTGCTTCTTTCCGCATATTCTGTTATGTCTCCGATAATGGCCAGTTTCATGCGATAATTGATGAATTTCTGGAAAATTTCGCCTGCCAGTCCCGATTGTAAATCAAAAAAATCTGCGCTGAAGCATTCTTTCGGTATCATCAATCCCGTGCAGTCCATAAGGTATCTCGCATTTGCCAATACATCCAAAGCATCCGATACCGAGTGGATTGGTTCTTCTTGATCCACTATTGCAAAAGAGGTTTCTTTATATCTTTGAATACTCATCCCATCGATCCTTTCGGGTATTCCAATTTAATATTCAGACAAGTCCAGCTTATTATGATATTGTTATGAAACACCAATAAAGCATTTTTCCCTTTACTATGCATGGGGCGTTGCAGCGACTTTGTTTTTATGCGGATTTTTTTGAGAATCCGATCTTGTGCCTGAATTATTTTTTCACGTATGCGATCCGTATTGATTTGATTATAAGCAATCATACCGAATAGATCAACAAAAGAGTTCCTTCGTTTTTGATTCTTGACAAGGCACTGCAATTGCGATATAATATGCCACAACTGAATAACCATTGTTGCTGGGGGTGCCGTTACGGCTGAGAATATACCCTTACAACCTGATTCGGTCAATACCGACGTAGGGAAGCAGATGCCCCATCTACTTACCCTCCAACTATTTAGGAGGTTTTTTTCATGGATTTACAAACTTTTTTTGAGAGTATCGGCGGACAGCTTGTTGCTGTCGCAGTGATTGTACTGCTGTTGGTGCTCATTTTTATTTTTGGGGGGAAAGAAAAAAAGATGAACGTCAAAGCGCTCAGCTTGTCGGCGATTCTCATCGCGCTGGCGTTTGTCATCAATAACTTCTTTCCGCACGTGCAGCTGCCGCAGGGAGGAAGCGCGACATTTTTCTCAATGTTTTTCGTTTTTCTGATCGGGTATACCTTTGGTCCCAAGATCGGGATTATGGGCGGGATGGCATTCGGGCTTCTCGACCTGCTTGCGAATCCGTATGCGGTTTATCCGCTTCAGATCTTAATGGACTATCCTTTGGCATTTGGGATGCTGGGTCTCGGCGGATTCTTCATGGGCAGAAAAAACGGGTTGATCACGGGATATCTGGTCAGTATTTTCGGACGGTTCTGTGTGAGCTTTTTATCCGGATTGATTTTCTTCTCGCAATATGCACCGGAGGGATATAACGGATTTACCTGGTCGGTCGCGTATAACGGATCTTATATCGGTTTGGAAGGACTGGTGACTGTCATCATTCTGCTGATCCCGGCAGTGAGAAGTGCAATCGATCGGCTGACAAAAGAATACAAAAATAAATAACGCGAGTGCCCTTCGATATCATAAATTTTTTTGCGGCCTGCATATAACTATGCAGGTTGTTTTGTTTATTAAAATTACATATAAATAATAAAAAAGCTTCCGTACCAAATTGGTATATGATATGATAAAGACAAATTTGATAATAAGCGAGTAGAAACAACTTATTGATGTGGGAGGTAGGATATGAGCGCTCATCTGACTCAGAAAGAAAATTTTTTGCGGGTTGCACATGGAGAAATGCCGGAATATGTTCCGGTGCTGACTTTCGGCCCTCCGGGAGATGCACCTTTGATGAGTATGGCTGATCCGTTGATACTGGGGGGATTTCGCGGACCGCAGGGAGGAAAAGATCCGTGGGGCGTGCCGTATGTGACGAATGCCGAAACGAATTTTGCTGCGCTGCCGAAGCCGAACGATTTCATTCTGACGGATATTACAAAGTGGCGGGATGTGATCAAAGCCCCCGACTATTCCGGATTTGACTGGGAAGCGGCAGCGAAAGCGGATCGTGCAAAATATGTGCAGGATCCGGATAAGACCGCATTTACGATCAGCGGGTTTGCCGATTTGTTTCAGCAATTTGTCGGGATGATGGGATTCAACGAAGGGCTGTGCGCGCTTTATGAAGAGCCAGAGGAAGTGGAAGCACTGCTGGATTATATGCTGGAACATTCCCTGTACATCACAAAGAATCTCCTGCATTACTATAAACCGGACGGTTATTATCTGCTGGATGATTCCGCGACAAAACTCAATCCGTTTATTTCCCCGGAAATATTCGACAAATTATTTGTTCCGAGATATGAAAAATGTCTGGAGCTGGCAAGAAACGACAATGTGCCGATTTTTTACCACAACTGCGGCAGGTGCGAAGATTTGATGCCGAGCATGGTGGATATCGGGGTGGGAATCTGGGATCCTGCGCAGGTGCAGAACGATCTGCCCGCAATCAAAAAGCGATATGGAAGAAAATTGGCGATCAACGGAGGGTTCGAATACCGCATGCCGGACACCTGGCCGAATGTTGATGAGGAAGAGGTCAGAAATACGGTGAAGGAAACCTTTGCCAGGCTCGCCGGAGACGGCGGATATATTTTCAGCGGAATGGTGTCATCGCTTGATTTCGGAGATCCGACCGTTCAGAAAGTGAACGGATGGATCGCGGACGAAGCGAAAAAGCTCAGCACAGAGTATTATCGGTAAAGGATTGCAAACATAAAAAGGACGAAAGCCTGCGGCTTTCGTCCTTTTGTCGTATCAATGCAACAAAAATCAGTCGATCAGATTTTCGGGATTGAGACATTCCAATTCGGGAAGTACAAATCGTCCGTCTTTTCTGATCAGCTTTCCGTCGAAATACAGTTCTCCACCGCCGTATTCGGGCGTCTGCATGCAGACGAGATCCCAGTGGACGGCAGATTTGTTTCCGTTGAACGCATCTTCATAGGATGCTCCAGGAGTGAAGTGGAAGCTGCCCGTGATCTTTTCATCAAACAGCGTGTCAAGCATCGGTTTTGTGATGTAGGGGTTGACTCCGATGGCGAACTCGCCGATGAAGCGTGAGCCTTCGTCTGTGTCCAGAATCGAATTGATTTTTTTGGTGTCGTTCGAAACCGCATCGACGATTTTTCCGTTTTCAAACGTGAATTTGATCTTCTCGAACACAAAACCCATATACTGATTTGGGGTGTTGTAGGAGAGTGTTCCGTTGATGGAATCCTTGACGGGAGCGGTGTAGATTTCTCCGTCCGGGATATTCATTTCACCCGCGCAGGGAATGACGGGAATGCCCTTGATCGAGAAGGTCAGATCCGTATCCAAGCCTTTGATGGTGACTTTGTCGGTTGCTTCCATCATTTTTTTCAGATGTTCCATAGCATCTGCCATTTTGGCATAATCGAGATTGCAGACATTGAAATAATAATCTTCAAACGCTTCTTTGCTCATTTTTGCTGCCTGTGCCATGGAACCGTTCGGATAACGGAGCACGACCCATTTGGAGTGATCGACACGCTGACGCAGCACCGGATCCATCAGTTTGTCGGTGAGTTCAACATTTTCGTTCGGGACATCGACATACTCATAGGTATTGTCCGTGGAACGGATGCCAATGAATGCATCCATTTTTTTCATTTTGTACAGTTCGTAATCATTCATTTCGGTGAGCTGTGTTTCGCTTGCCGCGAGATACATTTCCCGGGTAATGGAAGTATCCTTCAATTCAATGTGGGGATAACCACCCGCCTGATGAATTTCTTTGATCAATGCGCGTGCCAGATCAATGGTGTCCTGTCCGATGGTGTTGATGAGCACATGCTCTCCTTTTTGCACTTTGCAGGAATTGTTGACCAGATTATGTGCCAGTTTTGTAATTCGTTCGTCCATGATTCCTCCGTTGGATTTGTTATTGATCCATACCGACTTCCCTGTAATGAAAAACTTTAGCGATGCTTCATATAATAAAGGGAAAATGCCTGCGGAAAGATCGATATGGGATATTTTTTCATGCTAAATCGATTATACTACAATTTTACTTTCGATTACAAAGAAATCGGAATTTTCTGTGTTATGATACAATCATACTGTAATTTAGAGCTATCGATATGAATGGGAAGCGAATGCGGTTGAGGAGAAGCGAACATGAAAACAGCTGTAATTTATAAGACCAAAACCAATACATCGAAGAAATGCGCCGAACTGCTGCGCGGAATGATCGGAACCGAAGAAGTTGATGTGATCAATCTGGCGGAGCAGAAACCCGATCTTGCGTTATACGATACGGTTGTGATCGGCGCTTCCGTACGCGCGGGGATGATCGGATCGAAAATGAAACGGTATCTGAAACGGCACGTTGCCGAGCTTGCGAAAAAGCAATTATACCTGTATCTTTGCTGTGTCTCGACGGATGATGTGGAAACTTATCTGCAAAAAAATATTCCCGCGGAGCTTTTGAAGCACGCGAGCGCCGCCATGCGTTTCGGGGCGCTGGTCTGCCCGGAAGAAGCAAGCGGACTGTCCCGAAAGATGATGGAGAGCATGAAAAAGAGCTATGCCGAAAAGGGCATTCCCGAACCATGCATTAATGAAACGGCGATCAGGGAGATGGCGGAAATGATCACACGGTTGGGATAGGTCGTTGTGTATCCTAAGGATCAATTGCCCGAACAGTCGCAGCGATGCGGCTTATTTTAATCGGGAAATACAATATTCAGTCTTTGCTATTTCTCTCATAAGCATTATCGGCCGATCCATATGAAATAAGGGTTTTTATGATACACTAAATGGGAATGGATTGTGTAGGGGGTAAGTATGATAATTATGACAATAGCAAATAATGAAGACCGCAACAAGGCAGAGCAATTATATAACCGTTATCGCTGTACGATGCTGTATATTGCAAATGGCATTTTACATGATAATAATCTTGCTGAAGATGCTGTATCGGAGAGCTTTATCAAGAGGAAGTATGAAATCAATAGAATGGAAAGGGATTAGGTTATGAAAATATTTCATTTTGGTAATGGCAAAAAATCAGAAATAATAAAAAAGATATTCATGTTTGGAAGCATTCTTATCATCTTTTATGCGATCAGTAATATCATAGCGTCGGTCGGGACATCTCATGGTTGGAATGAGCACACACTTTGGCTTTTTTATCTCGCGAGTTATGTGAAAACTATCATAGTTTATGTACTGATCCCGATCAATCAGATCATACTATTAAAATTTGGCTGTGACTTATTGAATGCATGTCTCAATGGGTCTGAAAATGTGTAATGACACAGAAATTTTAAAGCATCACGATTGAATGAAAACAGCCTTATAATAAGTGGATGGAAAGAAGCAGATCAGCCATGCTCCTCTGTTTCTTTTTTTAACTCTCCAATAAGATCCAACTCGGTGCGCACGGTTGTGATTTGATCATAATGCGGAGGCAGGCAGTTGCGGTACGAAGCGAAAGAAAACCGCTCGTCCATCAGAACGGCATAACCGATGTCGCTTTCCGTGCGGATGACTCTGCCCATGGATTGCAGAACTTTGTTCATGCCGGGAATCAGATAGGCGTAATCGAATCCGTTTTTCTCTTCCGCATCGAAATGTGCGCGAATGAGTTCCCGCTCCATGCATACTTTGGGAAGCGAAACTCCGCAGACGATGACTCCGCCGAGACGCTCGCCCACCAAATCGATGCCTTCCGAGAAGACGCCTCCCGCAACGGCGAACGCGGTGATGCCGATTGCCTCTTCGAATTCGGCGAGAAAAGCACTCCGCTCCGATTCATTCATATATCGTTTCTGCACCAGGAGTGAATCATCATATCGTTTTTCGTATTCTTCCCGAACCTTGAGCAGGAATTCGTATGATGGAAAGAAAACGAATTTGTTACAGATACGGCTTTGCACAATCGCATGGATATGCTGTGCAATGATCGGATAATAGGATTCTCTCTGTCGGTAGGATGTCTTGACTGCGACATCACACAGGATCATGAAATGTGAGGGATCGAAGATGCCCGGAACATCGAGCAGATAATCTTCCCGATCTCCGCCCAACAGCTCACAGTGATAGGACAGCGGAGTGAGTGTGGCGGAAAAAAAGATGCCGGATTGTCCTTTTTTCAGACGCGCTCTGAGAAACTCCTGTGCGTCGGAACAAAACAGTTTCAGACAGTCTTCCGCCGGATCGTAGAACAGATGGTGCGCGTCGCTGCGGTTATCGTACAACGTCAGAAATCGGCTGACGGAAAAATACAGCTCGAAAATATTGCGGTAATCATCCGTTTGCTTATTCGGATGTTCGGACAAAAAACTGTCGGCGGCATTCAGAAAACGATAGAGGCTGCCGTACAGCTTATCATCCAAGGCTTCGATGGAGAAACAAGTCTCCCCTTCGCAGGATTTTTTATATTCCAACAAGAATTTATTGATATCACGCAAGCTCTTCGCCAGTTTCTTGTGCGTGCTGACGGATCGTTTTGCATTTAAAATTGCTTGTTTGTCAAGGCTCAGGGAATACATATCCCGGGAACGATCGATGAGATTGTGTGCTTCATCAATCAGAAACAGATGATTCTCATCCGGGGCCGTATCGTCGAAATATCGTTTCAGGGCGGCAAACGGATCGAATACATAATTATAGTCACAGATGATGATGTCCGCCCAGTTGGACAGATCAAGAGACAATTCAAACGGACACATCTTATGCTTTGCGGCATAAAATTGTAAAAATTCCGCCGTAATGATCGAAGTATCCGTAAGGATCTCCTGTATGGCTTCGGGCAGTTTGTCGTAATATGCCACCGCATAAGGACAATCTTCCGGATTGCAGGATGGATGATCGAGAAAGCAGGCTTTTTCTTTTGCGGTGATTGTGACAGTTTTGATGTTCAGTCCCTTATCTTGCATGAAACGGAGCGTATTTTCGGCGATTTGTTTTTGTGTGGATTTCGAGGATAAGTAAAACAGCTTGCCGTTTCCGCTTGTCGGAAGGAGTTTGATCGCCGGAAACAGGGCATTGAGCGTTTTTCCGCTGCCTGTGGGAGCATTGATGAAGATATTTTTCTTCTCTTCCACTGCTTTGTAAATGCGCCTGACAATTTGTTTTTGATATTTGCGGTAAGAAAAGGGAAAGACGCAATCAGAAATCGAGGCATCTCTTCGGTTGGTTAAACCTTCTCTGAAATCGAGCCGGAGCAGATATCTCTTGCAGATATCTGCAAAGAACAGTTCCAAATCGGCACTTGATTCGGTTTGATCGAAGTGTTTCGACTGCTTCGATTCAATTCCGAAGTAGGTAATGCGGATGCGGATTGTCTCCACTTGGTGCTCCGCGGAATAAAGACAGGCGTAGAGTTTCGCCTGAGCGAGATGAATCGGATCGGGTTCTTCAATCCGCTCCAAATCCGCCACGGTCGATTTGATCTCTTCGATGATCGGATCGTCCGCATAGGAAAGCACACCGTCAATGCGCCCCTGCACGGTGAGGGTGTATGAGTCGGTTTCGACACTGCGGCGTACGGTGACCTCGGAGAGATCCTCTTCGCCGTAGCGTTTTTGAAGCATGCGATGGATCTCGCTGCCTTCCTGCATGCGACCTTTTTTGATGTATCGGTTATCGATATCTCCAGACAGGAGAACGGTCTCCACGATGTCTCGAACCGAGACGGTGTATGTTTTCATTTGAAGCAATCCTTCGTTTCCTATGATTCTATTATAATCCAAGAAAAGGACGCAGTGAATAGATGGACAAATGTTCGAATATGAATTAATTTTATTGATTTATTTTCCATGAAACAATGGATTTTTATTTCACGCAGACTTAGAATGGAAATGGGGAAAAAGAGCTTGTTATCTACTTACTTTTATAGTATAGTAAATATATTAAATTTACTATACCGAAACGGAACGCTCCAAGCTATAGAAATCAGACTTCGAATCAACCGCTTTTTTATAAAAGAAGAGTAATTATCAGCCATATTTGATATAATATATACAATGAACAAAATTAATTGAGGAGATTATGCTGGAATCAAAGCCATCCAAAGGTGATATTACAAGAAATAAAATATATCGATACGCCAGAGAGTCTTTTTATTATCATGGCTACAAAAACACGACAATCACGGGAATATCCAAAAATCTAGATATCGGTCTGGGGAACATCACCTATTACTTTAAAACGAAAGATGTGATTGCCACGCAGGTCATTGTCGATTATTTGGATCGGATCAATGAGTTTTTGGTCGGGAAAATCGACCCGAACGAAAAATTTTTTTACAAGCATTTTGTTGCTTCGATGATATACTATAATGTGATTTTAAAGAACCAGAACAATAAGCGGTTTTACATGGAACTCTTCGAGAAAGAAGCATTGTATAAAGTCATGCGACCCGCGATCGAATATACTTATCCGGGGTTTATCAATGATTACAATCTCCGCTTCACAAAAATGCAGTATAAAGTTCTGATTGCCGCAGATCTTGGCTCGCGCCGCGAAATTATGTTGGGATACTTCAGAAAAGACTTTGTGATGCCGATTGAAGATTTGGTAATCACTCTTCTTCTGAACACAGGAAAGTTGGCGGGAATTCCTGAAATCGAAATGTTTAACGTTGCTCACCGTGCTTATGTGACTTCCATGAAATTGGATTACAGTGAGATTTATTTATTGATTCCGAACATCGGATCGCAAGAAGAGGAAGATTTTTAATCAGCTAGAAACCAGTTGACAACTGGTTTTTTTTGTTTCAGTGCTTGAGAAGCTTCCCGATAATCCGGCATGACGTTATCGAGAATACGGTAAAATTCCGCCTGATGGTTCATATGTACCGTATGTGCAAGCTCGTGACAAATGACGCTGTCAATGGTTTTTGCGGGATATGCCCCTAGGGAAACGGAGAGCGCGAGTGTGTCGGTTTTTTTGCTGTAAGAGCCCCATCTGCTCCGCATGTTCCTGATTGCAATGTTAGCAGGCAGATGATGATAGCTTGTTGCGTGATCACGATATAACGCTGTGCAGCGCCTGCGCGCATATTCCGAAAATGTTTTTGCGTACCATTTCAGGATCAGCTCTTGTTTGATGGATTCATTTTCGGGATCCGTTGTTTCGAGCAGAATTTTCTGATCGCTGACGCTGATTCGGTTTCTGTCGGCTGACCTGATTTCGATAGTGTAGATAGTGTCTGCCAAACGGAGACAACTGTCGGAATTTATCGTCCTGTCCTCGGAATGCGGGAGATGCTGCTCTGCCAATTTACGGTCAATCCAAGGCTGTTTCTCATCAATGAGCTGATGAATATGATTCATACTCACGCGATGGCTGCAGGTGACAAGAATGCAGTTCGGATATCGGACACGCAGATAAATATGCTTGATTGGTTTCCGATTGACGATTACCTCATATTTCATGCAAGATCTTCTTTTGCGCTTTGAATAAAATAAGGGATTGTAATTTTTTCCGGACAGTAAGGAAGGCACCTGCCGCAATTGACACAGCCGGTGCGCATGCGGTATTCTTTGCGATATCGTTCGCGGACGCTTGATTCATCGCCTGTCTGATCGAGCTCTCTGAGCAAAGCCATAATTTCCGATATCGGTGTATTTTCGGGACAGACTGTTTCGCATCGTCTGCATGCAGTGCAATGCTGATATGTTTTATGCATAGGGGGCAGGATTCCTTCCGTCAGTCTTTGTGATTCTTTTTTTCTGATTCTTCGTGCTTGATAATGGCAGTATAACGTTCCTGATTATTGAGAATTTCATCAAGTTTTTGGTGAATATCCTGAATGATGATCTCGCTTTTCAAATTGACCAGATAATCGTTTTGTGCCCGTGCGCGGTCTTTTTCTTCCTGTCGGTTTTGGCTCATCATAATGAGAGGCGCCTGGATGGCAGCCACACATGACAGTGCCAAATTCAGCAGAATAAACGGATAGGGGTCGAATGCATTGACCAGGAAAAAAACATTGGTCAAAATCCAAAGGAACAGGATCGCAATAAAAGAAATAATGAACTTCCAACTGCCGACAAAATGTGCGATGGCATCGGAGGCTTTCTGTCCGAATGTGATTTTCTCTTCTTTGCGTACGGTATTTTTTGTCAGTTGCTTTTCGAGGAGCCTGTGGATCAGGTCTTCATTACTGATATCTTCTTCCACATCGTCCAAAATAGATTTGATGACTTCTATTTTTGAGAGGCTGTCGTTATTCATAAGTACCTCGCTGTTCATCCGGACTGCATAAACAAGTATGCAAAATCATCGGATACTGTTTGTATCATGATATGGTATTTAGTATAATTATATCATACCAGAATCGGCAAATCGCAAAAAGCGCTGACCATTTTGGAATGAAGGTGGATACGATGGCAAAATCGCAGAAAAAGAAGACGATCAAACTGAAACATCCGTTTCGATTGTTTTTTTCCGCATTAATCATGCTCGGATTGGTTTTTGGCATCGTATGGCTCATCCAGACCGTCGCCGTATCCGATCCGCTTCAGAGAGAAATCGAGCAGCATGAAGGGCAGAAAGTGGATATTATCAGCCGTGATGTGGTGGCCGAAGTTGTAAGCGGTGCGGTGTCGGATGACGGAACGGCACAACCGAACACAGTGATCACGTATAAAGTTGTTTATAAATATAAAGTGGCAAATACCACAACCGATTATGAGAAAGCGGATGATTTAACCATGAAAATCAGCGACACGGCTTTAGCAAGCAAAAAAGACGATAATCAGGTGGTTCTTTCGAATGCACCGTCTACTGACAGCGCGAATACGGTAACCGTGACGGTGGGATATGGAAAAACACAAAAAGATTTTACGTATCAAATCGATTTTTCTTCTCTGCAAAATACGAATCAGTAATCATCAAGGGAAGTGTTTTCTTCCATGGGCTTACTGGCGAGACTAAAATCGACTAAAGACGCAGTGGGAGCGGATCGCATCGGTTGATGCCGAAATGGTTCTATTTTATGAGAGGGTACTTTTGATTAAATTAAGGTGATATAAAAAAAGTAAAGTTTACAATGCTTTACTTTTTTTGTACCGTGTATTGCCGTTTGCGCCAAAAATGGAAAACAATACAAACCCCGCTGAGATTCAGGATTAGATCATCAATGTCACAGACGCCTGTTTTGAGCAGATACTGCATCAGTTCCAAACAGCTGATCAGGACAGTCATAAAAAGAAAAAAGTGCAGCGGTTTTCGCAATGAAGGAAACAACGACGGCAACAGTAAAGCAAGCGGAGTCATTGCAATCAGATTACCGAAGAGATTGAGCACTAATTGAGAAAACAGCAAATCCCCATGAATCGTTCCGTTGATATAAAGAAAAATGGTTTTAAACGGAACCAGGTTCAGGTTTCTGATGTTGTAATCGGAGTATTCGCCCGAATAAACTTTCGTTCTCAGAAATTCTTCATTCAGAAACATCAGGGAAAGAATCAGCATGCTGTACAAAACGAGCAGGTAAACGGAGAAAAAGGTTTGAAGACGCTTTTTTTTGCATTCATCCTGTTTGCGCAGGTACAGACCTAAAAAAAGAAGGGCAGCAACATTCATGCAAAGCGAGAAAAGCAGAGAAAAATGCCAAGCGCGAAGTTCATTGAAAACAGCGCTCATCCCGCAGAGAAGCGAAAGAAATAAAAAAAAGATGCTTGGGTAACGTTGCCATTTCATGAAACCCTCCAAGATTCGGTTGAAAACTATGTATATGGTATCATACGGAAGGGATTCAAGCAATGTTCGTCGATATTAAAATAGGCAGGCAATCGATACAGAATACAACCGTAATGGGGGTGTTGACAATAAGATCGAATGTCGTGTATAATAAATTAAACAGTAAACTGAAAAGCAAAACAGCCGAAAGACTGCGACGCAAAGCCAAGGGTCTTCGTCTTGGGACATGACAGCCGGTTGCCTCGACATCGAGTTATTCTCATATATTATCGGGAACCGCCGCACTGTAAGGAGACCAGTAAATACGCACTTTCGTCAGACAGCGAAGCACATCGGCGGTTCCGTAATTTGTTCGCAGCGCACCAAATAGGGTGCTTTTTTTTATTATTTGACAAAGAGAAAAAGAAAGATTACAATACATGTATACCCCCCTCATGGGTAGTGTGGAGGAACTATGAAAAAAGAGAAATTCAATGTGACGGGAATGACTTGCTCCGCATGTTCCGCGCATGTGGAAAAAGCCGTATCGAAACTGCCCGGTGTAAAGCAGGCATCGGTCAGTCTGTTGAGCAACAGCCTGACGGTATCGTTCGATGAAGAAAAACTCGGCATGAATGATATTATCAAATCCGTGCAGGATGCGGGATATAACGCTTTTGCGGCGGAAACGGACACAAAGAAAAAAATATCCGCGCAAAGTGATTACACGGCAGCGGATGAAGTTCGCAGCATGAAGCGCAGACTGATCTGGTCAGCCGTGTTTACGGTACCGTTGTTCTATCTGGCGATGGGGCACATGTTCGGCTGGCCTCTTCCCTCTTATTTTACCGATCATGCCAATGCATTGGGTTTGGCGTTTACGCAGTTTCTGCTGATGCTGCCCGTGATTGTCATTAATCAGCATGTGTATGTGACGGGTTTTAAAACCTTGATCAAACGCGCGCCGAACATGGATGCGCTCATTGCAATCGGAACATCGGCGGCAGTGTTGTACGGCATCTATGCGATTTACCGGATCGGTTATGGGTTCGGTCACAACGATATGGAAACGGTTATGGCGTATGCCATGGATCTGTATTTCGAATCGGCGGCGACGATCCTCACACTGGTCACGCTCGGGAAATTTCTTGAAGCGCGCGCAAAAGGGCGCACATCGGATGCGATTCAGAAGCTGATCGCGTTACGGCCGAAAACCGCGATTATTCTGAAAGACGGAGTCGAAACGGAAATCGACATTGCCGATGTCGCCAGGGGCGATATCATCGTCATCAAAGCAGGGCAGACGGTGCCCGTCGACGGAGTTGTTACAATGGGGCATTCTTCCGTGGATGAATCGGCACTGACGGGGGAAAGCATTCCCGTGGAAAAAACCGTCGGAGACAAAGTAATCGGTGCGAGCATCAACCGAGCGGGTTATTTCCAATTCGAAGCAACCGAAGTCGGAGATGACACGACGCTCTCTCAAATTATCCGGCTGATGGAAGAGGCGGGTTCTTCCAAAGCGCCGATTTCGAAATTGGCAGACAGAATCAGCGGGGTGTTTGTGCCCGTTGTTATAGCGATCGCGGTGATCGCAACGGTGGTTTGGCTGCTTGTGGGGAAAAGTTTTGAGTTTGCACTGTCCATCGGCATCAGCGTGCTCGTGATATCCTGTCCGTGCGCATTGGGGCTTGCAACACCGACGGCGATTATGGTCGGAACAGGAAAGGGTGCGCAGAACGGGATTCTGATTAAGTCTGCGGAGATACTCGAAACGGCACATAAGATCGATACGGTGGTGCTTGATAAAACGGGAACGGTGACGATGGGAAAACCGATGGTAACGGACATGATCGCGACCGATCCCTACACACAGGGCAGACTGCTGGAGTTGGCGGCGTCCATTGAGAAATTGTCGGAACATCCCCTGGCGGAAGCGATTGTGGGAAAAGCCTCCGAAGCGGGTGCGAATCTGCTGCCCGTATCAGATTTCCAAACTGTGCCCGGGAAAGGTGTGATCGGTACGGTTGACGGGGTCACACTGTATGCCGGAAATCCGAAACTGATGGAAGACAACCATCTCGGAACGGAATTGATTTCGCAGTACGCGCAGCAGTTCAGTTCGCAGGGAAAGACCCCGCTGTATTTCGCGGACGGAAATCGCGTGTTCGGTGTGATTGCCGTATCAGATCCCATGAAACCAAGCAGTGTGAACGCGATTGCGGAACTGAATGCGATGGGTCTGCGGGTGGTGATGCTGACGGGCGACAACAAAAAAACGGCGGAAGCCATCGCTGCCCAAGTTGGAATCACCGATGTGATTGCGGAAGTGCTGCCGCAGGATAAGGAAAAAGAAGTGGAATCGCTGCAGTCCGCCGGGCGGAAAGTGGCGATGGTGGGCGACGGGATCAACGATGCGCCCGCGCTTGCCAGAGCGGATGTCGGGGTGGCGATCGGCGCAGGAACGGATATAGCGATCGAATCCGCCGATGTCGTGCTGGTGCACAGCGATCTGAACGATGTGGTATCTATGATTCAATTGAGCAAGGCTGTAATGAGAAACATCAAACAGAATCTGTTTTGGGCGCTCTTTTACAACAGTATCGGAATTCCGCTTGCCGCGGGAGTGTTTTTCACCCTGCTCGGATGGAAACTGAACCCGATGTTCGGCGCGGCCGCAATGAGCTTCAGCTCCGTGAGTGTGGTGACGAACGCGCTTCGGCTGAAATTTTTCCGACCGAAATTTATCAATACACCGTGCAGCACCGGAAGCTGTGAAATCCCTCAAAAAGAAGGGCTCAATAATCCGGAACCGAAAGGAGAATATCACATGGAAAAGAAACTGACGATTGAAGGAATGAGCTGCGGACACTGCGTGGCGAGAGTGGAAAAGGCATTAAACGCGATTGACGGAGTGTCCGCAAAGGTCGATCTGGAGACAAAGACCGCAACGGTGACGCTGACAAAAGACGTTGCCGACGATGTTTTGGTCAAAGCCGTGACCGATGCGGAATATGAAGTGACGGAAGTGAAGTAGTTCATGCAGGCATCAAAACCACAGGTGATGCGGCTTCTGAAAACCGCAAAAGGACAGATCGAGGGCATCATGAATATGGTGGAGGAAGATCGCTACTGCATCGATGTCTACCATCAGATTCTTGCGGTGCAGTCTATACTGAAAAAAGCGAATAAGCAGATTATGCAGGCGCATATGAATGCGTGTGTGAAGGACGCATTCGAAAACGGGACGGAAGAAAAGAAAATCGAAGAGATTCTGGATATTCTGGATAAGCTGACAAAATGAGAGAACAAAAATCGGCAATGGAAATAAGGTTCATTGTCGATTTTTTTTGTGGGTATAAATGACAGAGTATAGGATATCATTTGAAAATAACAATCAATATATTGTATATATTCAAAAATGCATTATAATAGAGTTGGTTTTATAGATCTGGAATAGAAAACGAAAGCAGTGGATCAAAATGTACACGCAATTATTAATGCATTTAACGAAAGAGGGAGAAAATTAGTTTATGAAGCGGGAAATGGCAAAAAAGAGATTCGGCAGGATTTATTCGTGGGATTATTTTCCGTTTCTGATTTTGATGTTGGGGATGTTAGTGGTTCATTTGGGTACTGGTTATGGAATTTTGGACGATGCATGGTATCTGAACAATCTTGTGCTGAAAGACAACGGGATTGGAATAACATCGCTTTTTGGGATGGATATCGGTTCGTACTTAGTTCAGCGCTATCAGACAGGAACCTCCGATTTGGTAATTGAATTTGCAATGGTAATGTTGGTGTCTCACCGTGCATTGTGGATAATAGGTAATTTGGGTATGGTTTTATTGTTCTCCCGATGTGTCTCAATGTATTTTCCAACAGAAGATTTGAGAACAAAAAATTGGATGATTGTTTGCCTGATGTTTATCTTCCCATTTTGCATTACAGGAAGTACCGGATGGGTTGTGACCTCCATGAATTATCTGTGGGTTCCTGCATTGGGATTGTATGCTATGCTACCTTTATATAAATCGTACCATAATTACAAAATGAAATGGTATGAATACTTTTTTTGCACACTGGCATTGATATATGCGGCCAATGAGGAACTGATGTGCATCTTCTTGACGGGGATGTTTTTGGTCGGTTCGATTTATCTGGCTTTCAGCAAAAAATCTAGTTTGTACGTTTTTTTGCAAACGTTGATTTGCATTGGTGGCGTGATACTGGTTTTAATATGCCCCGGTAATGCGGCCAGAAGTGCATATGAAATCGCGGACAAGTTTCCGAGCTTTTTGCAAATGTCATTTTTTCAGAAAATCGAACTGGGTTATTCTTCCACGTTGTATCATATTATTATGAAACCGAATGTCCTGTTTACAATTTTTTGTGCCTTTTTGGCAATTGCACTCTTCTTTAGAACCGGTAATCGGATAATTCGCACGATTGGAATGATTCCGCTTATATCGAGTCTTGTGCTGGGAATCTTCGGGAACGAGATGTCAGAGATTTTTCCGTGGATCTCAAAAGTGAAAAATGCACTGACGCAATACGGAACGGGTGCAACTTTCTCATCGTTGCATAGTTTGTTCCCTGATGTATTGTTTGGGGGAATTGTATTGTGTATTTTGTTTGGGCTTTATGAAGCGTTTGAAAGAAAAGAAAGCGGATTATTTGCTGTGTTCGTTGTTTTGCTGGGACTCTCGACGAGGTTTGTGATGGGATTTTCTCCGACGATCTGGGCGTCAGGAGAACGTACATTCGCAATTCTGTATTTTTCTCTTATTGTGTGCAGTGTCATGCTTTTTAACCAAATTGCAAAATATAGCTCTTTGCGCTTTCGCCAAATATTGTTTGCTGTTGTTTCAACAATTGCTGTATTATCGTATATCAATACATTAATGACTTTAACGTGATGATCTCAAAGCACAGATCAAAAGAATATAATGGAGAAAAAGGTGCGTTTTTCTTTCACATGAAAAATGCACCTTTTTAAGTGTCTAACTTGTTGGGTGCATTCCAAAATAGAAGTCTTTTTATAGGTAAAATATAAAGCTTGTTGTTTGATCTGTTTTAGTGCAGCAACTTACACCAAAGTGTTTTTTGCTGAAAATCCAACGACCGATTTATGCGTTCATAAGAAGATAATTCCTGGCACGAATGGTCTGAGGATGGAGCAGATCCTCTTTTCGGATGATGAAATTAATGATGCCGTCATAAGCCATCAGCAAAGCTTTGTCGAAATCGGTGAGTGCGGTTTTTCTGATTTTAACAACATTTTCATAGGTTCGGCCAGGTTCAATTAAGTCGGCAAGAAAGATGATTTTCTCCATGTCGCTCATATTCTCTCGCCCCATGGTGTGGTGCGCAATTGCGTTGAATATTTCTTCGTCGTGTATGTCGAATTGTTCTCTCGCAAGATAAGCTCCCACCTGTCCGTGGATCAGCTGCGGAGAGCGAAGAATGATCGGATCAGTCGGGATGCCGAACTGTTCGGCTGCCGCGAGGAGATCTGCATTGTTCATATTTTTTGCGCAGTCATGCACCAATCCCGCCAGATAAGCTTTGTTTGGATCAGCTCCCCGATATTGCGCCAACTGCTGCGCCGCAAGTGCGGTATTCAGGGAATGAAGGTAGCGGTTCGGTTTGAGATCCTGCTGCAAAATAGGTTTAATTTGATCGATTTCCATCATAGTGTGTTGCCTGCCTGATATAAATGATTGTCGCTGATATATTGATCAATGTCTTGAGGAACGAGATTCCCGATTGGGCTGTGTTCACGAACCATTTCACGGATGACGCTGGAGGAAATTTCATCGGGTTGAAATTCTTCGAGTAGGATAACGGCTGCGCCAAACGTTTGTTGCAGTACTTCCGCTTGCTCCAGCAACAGTGTGTTGTTTATCTGCCGACGTGCTGCGCAGATAAAGGTGATGCGCTTGGAAAGCAGATCGAAATCTTTCCACTGCGGTAATTGGAACAAAATATCCGAGCCGCTGATGAAAAAAAGCTCATCGTTAGTTTTCGCCTGGATCTGTTTGACCGTATCAATGGTGTAGGACTGCCCTTTTCTCCGAATCTCGATGTCGCTGACTTCGTAGCCTTCCCTGTTCGCAAATGCAAGTTTCGTCATTTGGAGACGGTGTTCGCGTCTGACGGTTTCATCTGTCATTTTAAACGGATTGTCTCCCGTGGGGATCAGGATGATTTTATCGAGAAATGCCGTTTTTTTTGCGAATTCGCACAACTGAAGGTGCGCATTGTGCGGAGGGTTGAAGCTGCCTCCGAAAATACCGATTCTCATGATTACACCGGAAGCGTATATTGGCTGTCCTTCGGCCTTTTACGGAACAAAATGAATTTTCTGCCGATGGTTGCGACGACTTCCGCGCGCGTTTCCGCCGCGACGGTGTCGGCTGTCTGTCGAAGATCTTCCATGCTGTTTTGGAGAATCTTGCATTTGATGAGTTCTCTTGCCTCAAGCTGTTCTTCTGCCTGTTTTATGATATTTTCCGTCAGTCCGTCTTTTCCGATCAAAAGGGTGTCGGGAAGATTGGCCGACATTTTTTTTAAATAACTGCGCTGTTTGCTGCTGAGCATACTACACCTCAAAAATATTCTTATCGATAATATTCAAACTGAAGACCGCAGATATCCACGGTGTCTCCGTCATGAATGCCTTCTTTTTCCAATGCCGCAAAGATGCCTTTGTTTTTGAGAACCCTTTGGAAGTAAGCCGCGGATTCGTAATCATCCAGATTGACCGTGCCGAGAATCCGTTTCATCATATCGCCCGTGACATAATACACTCCGTTTTCTTTGCTGATTGCAAAGTCGTCCGTGCGCGCGGGGGTATGGATGATGATTTCATCCGGGGTGAAGAAGGAGGGTGATTTTTCCGTTTCCGGAAGTATTTTTACGACATAATCGAGCAGAAGATCAAGCCCTTTTCCGGTTGCCGCACTGATCAAAAAGACGGGATATCCTTTTGTTTCGAAGTAAGCTTTCAGTTCTTGGGCATCCGACTCACTCATCAGATCCGTTTTATTGAGTGCAACGATCTGCGGACGTTCCTTCAGTTTTTCGGAATAAGAAAACAGTTCGTTGTTGATGATATCGAAATCCTCTTTCGGATCGCGGTCTTCCGAAGCCGACGCATCGATGACATGAATGAGCATGCGGGTTCGCTCGATGTGACGCAGAAAGTCATGACCGAGCCCCATACCATCGCTGGCTCCTTCGATGAGTCCCGGGATATCCGCAAGCACGAATTCGTTTGCGTTTTTGTATTGGACAATCCCCAGATTCGGCGAGAGTGTTGTGAAATGATAATTCGCGATCTTGGGTTTCGCATTTGTGACGCGGGATAGCAGGGTAGATTTTCCGACATTCGGAAAACCGATGAGCCCGACATCCGCAATGGTTTTCAACTCCAGCAGCAGATCCATTTCCTGAGCGGCGTCGCCGGGTTTTGCGAAGTTCGGAGCCTGTCTGGTGGAGGTTGCGAAATGCTGATTTCCTCGTCCGCCCCGCCCGCCTTTGAGGGCGGTGAATTGCTGCCGATCCTGTGTCATATCGCAGAGGAGTCTGCCCGCTTTGTTGTCAAACAGAACCGTTCCGACGGGAACTTTGATAATCAGGTCTTCGGCGTTTTTCCCGGAGCAGTTGTTTCCGCCTCCCGGCTCGCCGTTCTGTGCGGCAAAGTTGCGTTTGTATCGGAATGCTCCGAGCGTGTTGACCGAAGCGTCCGCTTCCAGAATGACATCGCCGCCGATGCCTCCGTCTCCCCCGTTCGGACCACCGTCGGGTACGTACTTTTCTCTGTGGAACGAAATCGCTCCGTCACCGCCCTTGCCTGAGCGGATGTGAATAATGACTTTATCGATAAACATCGGTTCCTCCGTGATTGTTTCATATTACTGGTATCACTATCATAATAACATATTAATCGGACATATTATCATATTCTTTTTTGTATCATTGCGCAAGAGAATAATGAAATAATGTTTCCGCAGGCATTTACAAATCACAAATTGTTCTATATAATATGGAAAAAGCAATGAAAAAATGAGTAACCGCGGAAGATTTCTCAGAGAGCCGTACCAGCTGAAAAACGGCATGTCGGAAACGGTGAATATGGTTTTGGAGCTGTTGCATCGAAGAATTGTTAGGTGCGGACGCGGGCAGGCGTTAGATGCATTGAGTGGACTTAACGTCAATTAAGGGTGGTACCGCGGAATGAATCCGTCCCTTTGCGGGCGTTTTTTTATTTACTGATATTCCAGTCACAATCAGAAGGAGCGATTTATGGAGAAAAAACCTTTTTACATTACGACCGCGATTGCTTACACCTCGGGAAAACCTCATATCGGCAATGTGTACGAGATCGTGCTCGCCGACGCGATTGCGCGATTTATGAGACTATACGGTTACGATGTGTATCTGCAGACAGGTACGGATGAACACGGACAGAAAATTCAGGATAAGGCGGAACAGGCGGGTGTGTCTCCGCAGGAATTCGTAGACGGGATTGCCGCGGAAATCAAACGCAATTGGGATGTGATGAATACCTCTTATGATAATTTCGTGCGAACCACCGATCCGAAGCATGAAAAAATCGTACAGAAGATTTTCAAAAAACTATACGAACAGGGTGACATATACAAAGGCGAATACGAAGGAATGTATTGCAGTCCGTGCGAATCGTTCTTTACGCAAAGCCAGCTCGTGAACGGCAAGTGTCCCGACTGCGGCGGTGAAGTCAGCTACGCGAAAGAAGAAGCTTATTTTTTCCGCATCAGCAAATATCAGGATGCACTTGTGAAACACATCGAAGAGCATCCCGATTTTATCCAGCCGGAATCGCGCAAGAACGAAATGCTGAACAACTTTATAAAACCCGGGCTGAAAGATTTGTGCGTGTCTCGCACATCCTTCAGTTGGGGAATCCCCGTGGATTTTGACCCGAAACATGTGGTTTATGTCTGGATTGACGCGCTCAGCAACTATATCACCTTCCTTGGGTATAATCCGGACGGAAACAACGGGGAACTGTTCAAAAAATACTGGCCGGCGGATGTGCATCTGATCGGCAAAGACATTCTGCGTTTTCACACCATCTATTGGCCGATTATGCTGATGGCGCTCGGAGTCGAACTGCCGAAAAAAGTATTCGGACATCCCTGGCTTTTGATCGGGGAAGGAAAGATGAGCAAATCGAAAGGCAACGTGATTTATGCGGATGATCTGGTACATTGGTTCGGTGTGGACGCGGTGCGGTAT
The DNA here is from genome assembly GCA_041447245.1 of Anaerofustis sp. GTDB lineage: Bacteria > Bacillota > Clostridia > Eubacteriales > Anaerofustaceae > JBGMEA01. Next base: position 208,968 of record JBGMEA010000027.1, on the reverse strand, counting down.
TTTGTGCTCAAAGAAATGCCGTTCGCACAGGACGGATCGATGACATACGAATTGCTGATTGAGAGAATTAATGGAGAGTTGGTTAATATACTCGGTAATCTCGTCAACCGCACCGCGGCGATGACGCAGCAGTATTTCGGAGGAGTGGTTCCCAAACAGGAAAATCTCAGCGAACTCGACACGGAGTTGATCGGCATGGCGTTGGAACTGGCGGAAAGCGTGCCGGAGAAAATGCACGAACTGCGGGTGTCGGATTCCATTCAGCTGATTTTCAATGTGCTCAGGCGCAGTAATAAATACATTGACGAAACAGCGCCGTGGATACTCGCAAAAGATCCCGCCCAGAAAGAACGTCTCGGCACGGTGATGTACAATCTTCTCGAGACGATCCGCATCTGCGGCGTGCTGCTCGGCGCGTATCTGCCGGATACGTCGAATAAAATTCTGAACATCCTCAACACAGACGCGACGGATTTTGACAGCATCAAAACATTTGGTGCGCTCGTCTCCGGTACGGCGCTGAACAAATCCTCCATACTCTTTGAACGGATCGATGCCGCGAAGAAGCTCAAAGAAATCGAAGGATCGGCGACTCCGAAAGCAGAACAAAAACGGGAATCAAAAAAACCGGAGCAGGAAAAAGAGTGTGAAGAGATTACGATTGATGAGTTCGCAAAGGTAGAATTGCGCACGGGACAGATCCTCTCTGCGGAAAAGCATCCCGATGCGGATAAGCTGTTGGTATTGCAAATCAGACTCGGCGAAGAAACGAGACAGATTGTATCCGGGATCGCAAAATACTTCACGATTGAAGAGCTGATCGGCAAACAAGTGGTGGTGGCGGCAAATCTGAAGCCTGCCAAACTGCGCGGGGTCATGTCGAACGGAATGATCCTGATGGCGGAAGACAAAGATGGACTGAGTTTTATTACTGCCGACAGGGCGGTGCAAAGCGGGTCAAAAATTCGCTGAACATAAAATCGGGAGACGGGATTGAAATGAATGAATCATGAAATAAATCAATTCAATTGTAAGTATATTGTAACAAAATAACACTGTGATAAAATAATGAAGTGAGGTTTCAATAAAGTTATGAGTTTTCATATGGCAGCGGAGCATGCAATCCGCCCGCGCGAAGCGGATGTGATTTTCGGAATCGCAAACAGAGCAAAACAGGCGGCGGAACAATACGGATCGGAGAATATTATCAATTCGACGATCGGGGCATTGCTTGACGATAACGGTAAATTGATCGCGTTCAATACGGTATATGATACGCTCAAGAGTATGGACAATGCTCAGATTGCGGCATATGCAGCTCTGGAAGGAGACCATGATTATCTGGATGCGTCGATCCGAGCATGTTTCATGGATAAAAAACCTGTCGGTCATATCCGTTCCGTGGCAACTCCGGGAGGCACCGGCGCAGTGCGCCACGCGGTGTGCAATTACACGAATCCCGGTGATACGTTTCTGACCGCCGATTGGTTCTGGGAACCATACCAAACCATTGCGGATGAAAACGGGCGGAAACTCGACACATACAACCTGTTCAATGAAAAAAACGAATTTGACTTTGAAAGTTACAAAAAACAATTCGAAGCATATCTCATCAAACAGAAACGCATTCTGATTGTTTTGAATACTCCGGCGCACAATCCGACCGGATACACCATCAGCGACGGGGAATGGGATCGGATTATCGATCTTGCAAAAGAGCATGCCGCAAACCCGGAAAACAAGATCATCTTTTTGGTCGATGTTGCCTACATCGATTTTGCCGGAGACGATGCGCGTGATTTCATGCCGAAATTCGGGAACCTTCCGAAAAACATCATGACATTGTTTGCATTTTCCGCTTCGAAAAGTTACACCATGTACGGACTCCGCTGCGGCGCAATTATCTGTGTGACGCCGAGCGAAGATTTGGCGGAAGAGTTTTTCTATTCCTGCGCGCATTCCAACAGAGGGACCTGGTCCAACGGAACAAAGGGCGCAATGCACGTGATTGCAACCATCTACAATGATAAAACGTTGTATGAGGAATGCGAAAAGGAACGGAATATTTACAGAAATCTGTTGAAGAAAAGAGGGGATGCTTTCCTTAGGAGTGTGAATGAAGTGGGGTTGCCGATTACCAATTACAGAGGAGGCTTTTTTGTCAGCGTACCGTGTGCGGAACCTGAAAAACTCTGCAAACTGCTGATTGAAGACAAATTGTTCGCCGTTCCTCTGAGAAAAGGCATTCGGCTTGCACTGTGTGCAATCAGTGAAGAAAAATGCGCACAGACTCCGGCAATGATTAAAAAAGCGTTGTCAAAGATGTAAATCATATCCGAATCAAGCAAAATTTATGGGAGTTGATTAAGTTGGGGAAAATCAATAAATACCATTAAATGGAGCTGATATGAGATCAATCGGGAAAATAAAACGCAGAAAGAAATCTGCGTTTGAGACGAAAGCAAAACTGCGCAGGTATACTTTGGCCGCTACGGCGTTCCTTGCGTTATTTGCGATATTTGCCATTGCCTATTACAATATTCCTGCTTTGCATCAGAAAGAAATCAACGGAACGGTGCTGAAAGGGATTCTGCAGGAAAATGTGGTTTTGCCTCAATCCGAAAGTTCTGTTAAGGTAAGTCCCGGAGACACATACGTTTTCGATGTCTATGTGCAGTATTCCGATAAAAACGGCAACTCGGCAAAAGGCGAATTATCGGACAAATCTGATCTGAAAATGGAATTTTCGGATACTTCCGTATGTGACAGAACTGCCTACAATACCATACAGTTTAAAACAAATGCGCCCAACGGAACGATACTGACCGTAACGTTGAACTGCAACGGAGAGAGTCAGACATTTCGATTTATTATAGCAGCGACGTTGGATGCGACGGTTGGGGCGGACGGAGTACTTGGGAATCCTTCCGATCCTGCTGTATTGGTCAACGCAGCCAGAATCCTCCCGTCCGGGTATGTCCCGAGCGGAATGACTCAGCCAAACATACAGTTTAAATCGGGAGTGAGCGATGCCGGGAAGTATCTTTGCAACGATGCGGCGATTGCGGCCGAAAAGCTTTTTACCGCAGCGAAAAACGAGGGCGTGATTTTGACGGCAATCAAGGGCTACAGCGATTATTCCGCATCCGATCCGGAGCATCAGACTGGTTTGGCATTGGATGTCAGCAGCATCAGTGTTAATTATTCGACAAGCAGTTCCTTTGCGAACAGCGCACAAGGGCAATGGCTTGCGCAGAATGCGCATCTATATGGTTTTATCCTTCGATATCCTTCGGGGAAAGAGGGGATTACCGGGTATGCATTCAGTCCATCACATCTCCGATATGTCGGTGTGCAATTGGCTACTTATCTGTATGAGAATAATCTGACACTGGAAGAGTTGTATGCCCGTTAGCGGCTAGGGGTTCCGATCAAAGAAGAACTCATGGGGAAAACATAACAGCTTCCGTAATGAAATTTACGGAAGCTGTGTTTTGATTACATGGGGAATTCAAAAGAATTTTATCCGAAAACGGAATGGACAACAGCCTTTTCTCCGAATCGGATGTATGTTTTTGTTTGTTCGAACAAAGCAAAATTTACTTGCTATTAAAACCATTAAATAGTAATATATAATATATAATCAAAATAGAGTACTGATTTTTGCCGATTCATTCGGGAATGGAACGTATTTGTTAGCAGACAATTCAATTTATGTTATAATGGTAACAATTTCACTGACCGGGCGAGCGGAATGTCATTGGAATTTTCGACGGGAATCCGTGAAACGCGGCGAGAAAGGTCTGGCAATGCATTATAAAAGTAAAGTGGATATTTTATACGAAAAAATATTGGATGATATCGTAAACGGTCATTATAAGCAGGGAGACCGGATTGTGATCAGTAAGCTTGCAAAAGATAATAAGGTGAGCGATATTCCTGTCAGAGAGGCACTCAGGCGGATTGAAAGCGAAGGTCTGGTCGAGATTGTTGCAAATCATGGCGCGTTGGTGACTAAATTTGATACGGACGACATTGCGCAGTTCTATCTGATCAACGCGGTTTTGGGTGCATTCGCAACAAGGTTAAGCGCTGATTATTTGGGAGAGATGGATTATCAGGAACTGACGAGGATCAATGAAGAACTCAAAAGAGCAATTGATGCGGATGACTACGAACGCTATTTGCTGTTGGATGAAAGTTTTCACTTAAGAATATTTGTTGCGGTTCCTTTTCCGATGATTTATAAATCAATCAACAAATCATGGATGAGGCGGATCGAAAAACAAGTGAAAGTACCGCATGAACAACAGACGGCGGCATATGAATTGCATAAGAAAATAATTGAACTGTCCAAAGAGAAACAATATGAGGAATTGGAGAAAATTACCAGAGAGCATATAATTGCTCCCGTGGAACCGATATTGAACGAAATGAAAACAAAAATGATGAACTGAACCGCAATTAATTGCGGTTTTCTTTTTGAAGGATCGGAATCAATTCGGACAGACTGTCGATCAGATAATCCGGTTCGGACTCTGCCAGCAGATCCCTGTCATTGTATCCCCAGGTGGCCGAGGCGATTTTGACTCCGGATTTGCGCGAAGAATCGATATCACGCACTTCGTCACCGATATAAAGGATCTGATCCGGTGTGACATGGTATTTTTTGATAATCCGATTGATTTTAATCTCTTTGGTAAACAAGGGTGACGAAACAATGAAATCCATATCGATTTCTTTGTTTTTGCAGAATCTGCGAATGTTTTTCTTTGTGTTCGAAGAAATGATGCCGAGTGTTCCGGTCAGCTTTCTGATGTCGGCAAGAATCTGTTTGAGATCGTCCGTAAAAGTATGGACATTATTGATATTCTTTTTGAGGATTTTCTGCCCCTCTTTCAGCAACAGAAAAACTTTGGAATAAGGTATTCCCAACTCCGGAATCAATTTACTGAGGTGCATTTTTTTCATTTCTTCCATTTCTTTGATGGTGTAAGTTTTGTATCCGTACTTCAATGCAAGCTCATTGTAGATGTCAAGAGTCCATTGTTCCGTATCTGCAATCGTGCCGTCGAAGTCGAAAATTACAATCTTAATCATATTTATTCCTTGTTGGGATATGGATTTATAGTAAAATAGAGTTATTGATTTTTTGAATTGATCAACCGTGTTCGATAACAAAGACCATTATATAATGCTTTTCTGAAAAAGTCATTAAAATACAGGTAAAGAATCTGCAGGTTGTTCAGAGGTATGAATGAAATTTTTGCGCGAAGAAGGGTTCCGCCCTTCGCATAATATTCTGTTGTTTGATAAAAAACAGGTACATGCACTGATGGTTTGCATTATGTTCAGCATTGGACTGCTGACAGCAATGAGATTTTTTTCGGGACGCACCAATCTGAATGTGTTCCGTTTTCTTGCAACTTTTGATTTGTTGCTGCTGTCTTTTCGTCTTGCAAATTACAAATTTCTTCAGCGGACATTTTCATGGGGAGAATCACTGCCGTTTCATCTTTGCAATTTCAATGTTCTATTGTGTTTTATTGCTGCATGGACAAAAAATCCGTATTTGTATGATTTCCTATTTGCGATCTCTCCGTTTGCGGCGTTGTCCGCATTGCTGTTTCCCGATATCGAGGCTGCAAGATATCCGCATTTTAATTTTCGATCGATCGAGTTTTATACGTCTCATACGTTATTGATTCTGATGCCGCTGATTCCGGTGCTGTATTTTGGGTTCCGTCCCAGTTTTGCATATGCGCCGGCCAGCGGGCTGATCTTATTGATTATGCTTTTTGTCGCAGGGATCGCCGCTTATATCACCGATGGAAACTATATGTTTTTGAAACGCGCACCGGATAAGACACCTCTCAAAAAGATTGAAACCCGTTTCGGCAAAAAAACATATCGCATTTCACTGATTTTGTCATTTTGTCTGATTTACATTTTGATGCATCTTATTGCGTGGATATTTCGGATATAATCACACTTGCGGGTCGGACGATTCCGCACATTCGGAAACTGCGCAGACAACCCGATCCAGTCCGGCATAATCCTCCAAAACCCGAATTCGCCGAAATCCTTTCGATGCAAGTAAATCGATGACGTCCGCAGCCTGTTTTGAACCGATTTCCAACAGAAGATGCCCGGGTGCTTTGAGGAATTTTTGTGCCTGCATGATGATTCTCCTGTAATATTCCAGCCCGTCGGATCCCCCCTCCAAAGCCCCATGAGGTTCGTAGCAGAGGATATCCTCGGAAAGCGCGTGCATCTCCTCTGCCGTGATATAGGGAGGATTGGATGCAATAATATCAAACTGAATATCGGGAATATGCTCGAATAAATCGGAAACAATCAGTTCAGATCGATCGGAAAGATCCAGTTTCGTTGTGTTGATGCAAGCAACCTGAAGTGCATCTTCGGAAATGTCCGAGAGCGTCAGATGCAGATCCCGAACACGATCGGCGACGGATAATCCGATGCAGCCGCTCCCGCAGCAAAGATCCAGCAAGCTCGGATCGGGAATTTTTTGTGCAAGCCGAATTGCTTCTTCTGCAAGAATTTCTGTGTCGGGGCGGGGAATCAGAACGCGATCATCCACATAAAATTCCAGTGACAGAAACTCCTTGCTGTGAGTCAGATAAGCAATCGGAGTTTTTTTTCTTCTGGCATCAATCAGTTCGTCGAATGATGAGGCGAGCTGCGCCGACAATGGTTCTTTCCCGTTGATATGAAGGAAAAGGCGATCCGTCCCCAGCAGATGTGCCAAAAGTATCTGAGCTTCTAAAATCGGATATTCGATTCCTGCGCAGCGGAGCTGTTCCGCAGCTTTGTTAAGTGCTTGTTTGATGGTTAGCATGAAATATCTCCGTGGGATTCATCGCGTATGATCGGTTTCAAAGAATAATCGTCGCAATAAGAATCATCGTATAAATGAAACAGCGCAGAGGCTTTTCTTTCAGTTTGCGCAATCTTCCTGTCTTCCGCAGAAAATTGTTCGATTTCTTTTGACAGGTTGGATACGGCAAGCACCCGGTGGGTTGCTTTGATCTGATTGATGAGTTCTCTGCCCTTGTGATTGGTTCCCAAGATACGCAGATAACCGGGCAGATGATCACGGTAGAAAAACATGTCTTCCGCCGTATAATCCATCAGAAGGTTAAACAGCATTCGTCGGATTCTGCTTTTTGTGTAGCGTTTTGTGCTGACTTGCGCAACGAACGTTTCTACTCCGTCGTTCAGAAAAGGCAGTGATTGGGCAAATCTGTTTTCCATTCCGGTTTCATAATCCGGCAGGACAGAGAGTTTCTTTGTATCGAGGAGTGCTGCCTTGATGGGGAAGCGATAATCATCGGAGGAGTGAAGATGCTTGGCAAGTTCTTTTGCCGAAAATTCAAGTGGGTACGGAACTGCAGACTGAACCGATTTTAAATTTCCGTCTGACAACTCGCTTCTCAGAAAAGATGCCGATGCGTATCCGTTGTTGACTCCTGTTTCGTAGTAAGCGATGCCTTTACGGGGAATGGGAATGACAGGAAGGGGTTGCCCGATTCGGTCAATCGCGCGAAGATATTCGAGCGCAAGAATATTATTCGGGAGTTTCAGAAAAGCAAGATCCGATCCCGAGAGTTGTTCCAGTGATTTGATACGGCTTTGAGCATAAGAAAATCCATCGTTCAGGTATTGTCTGAGGGATTGGCGGTATTCGGTATTTTCATGGCGCAGCAACGGTACGATTTTGTGGAATGCGGCGAGCTCCGGAGTTTCGCAGCCGAAGCTTAGGATATCGGCACTGCAAAGAGCGGCAATTCCGACTCCGCCGTAAGCAAAGATTTCGGCTGTCTGTGCTCCGTAAACGTAAGGCAGTTCCAAAACCAAATCGGCACCGCATTGCAATGCAGCGTTGCAGCGTTGCAGTTTGTCAAAAATTGCAGGCCCTCCGCGCTGCATGAAGGATGCATTCATGATTGCAATGACGTGTGTGACGCCGTGTTTGTTTCGGAGCTCGGATATTTGATAGGCATGTCCGTTATGAAAGGGATTGTACTCCGCAATAATGGCAGCTGTTTTCATGACGGAATCTCCTTTTTCGCGAATGAAGTGTTTGCCGCGCAGCTGCGTTCCCTATGGAACAGAAACTGCTGCGCGATGCCTGCATAATTTCCCCACTTTTCGTATGCAAGAGCATACCCTTTCTTTTCGTTGATGCCACTGATTCCATAAGTATGTTCAAAAATCCGTTTGACCCATACATCATGCGGACAAGCTTCGTATCGTGCCATGCCAAACAGCAAAATGCAATCTGCAACTTTGCCTCCCACTCCTTTGATGTCCATAAGCAGTTCTCTTGCTTCGCATGTAGGCAGATGCGAAAGCGTGTCGAGAGAGAAACTTCCCTCGGCGATTCTCCGAGAGGCGTCACGGAGATAATCCGCGCGGTATCCGACGCCTGCGGCTCGGAGCGTTTCATCGGTCGCCTGCGAGAGTTGCTGAGGTGTGGGGAAAAAAGAAAGCGGAACGCCGTATGCTTCGGTTGGGGTTCCGAGCAGCGAGCATAGGCTGAAAATAATCTTCTTGATGCGCGGGATATTGTTATTCTGCGAAATGAGAAAGGTAATGAGCATTTCCCACAGATCCTGTCTCAGAATTCTGATGCCTGCGCCGAATCGGAGCGCGAGGTGCATGGCTTCGTCGGTATCGATGCGAGCTCTGATGGATGCATAGTCCTGATCAAGAGCGAAGTAAGTCTGCCAAACAGTTCGGAATTCTTCCTCGGAAGTATCCCAAAAGATTAAAGAGTCGAACTCCTGCTTGATTCGGAGAATTCTTCCGCACGCAACGCCGAGGTAGCTTCCATCATTCTGCTTCTCAAAACGGAATGTCTGACCGCATGAGAAAATTTCATCGAGGTCGAAATAATTCGGCCTTGGTACAGTAAGAAATGTTGCGGTAGGTTTTTGTATCATATCGTCGGTTTCCTATTGTAAATATTGGACAGTTCCTCTGTTTCGTTTCCGTCACTGTCACGCAGAAAAAGCGGCGGAAGAATGTCCGTCCATTCTCCCGAATGTTTGGATGCGCCGATCAGAATGAGGTTGGAAGCGGACAGAGGATCTTTGTGGACAAACCGTATCATTTTCGGCTGCAGATCCGATTCGCGGAGAGTGCAGAGAATTTCTGCCGTTCTGTTGCTGCGATGTACCATAAACAGAACGCCCTTTTCTTTGAGCAGAGATGCTGATGTGCGGATGATTTCTTCCAATGTAGCAAATAATTCATGCCGCGCCCCACACTGTTTCGGTGTTTCGGAGAGAAGACCGCGCCCCAGAGGAATATAGGGCGGGTTGACTGTGACTGCGTCGTAAGTTCCGTAGAATGATTTCGGAAGATCTTTGATATCAGCGCAGATCATCCGAACTTTTTTTTGAAGTGCATTGACAGAAATATTGTGCTCTGCAAGCTGAGCTGTTTCGGAATCAATCTCGACCGCATCGATCATCAGGTCGTTTCTTCGTGCACAAACAAGAATGGGAATGATCCCGTTTCCGGTGCATAAGTCGATTGTCTTTGCATTCTTTTTGATTCGTTTGCCGGCAAAATCCGCAAGCAGAACGGCGTCCGTGCCGAAACAGAAAGCTGTTTTTTTCTGATAAAGGAAATATCCTCCGCACTGCAGATCGTCCATACGATAATCATCGGATTGATAATGTTCATTCATATGCCTATTATAATAAAAAAAAGCTCCTCTGCAAACAGAAGAGCGCTTTGATCATGGTTATTCTTCCACGGGAGCTTCAACGGGACAAACACCTGCGCATGCACCGCAACTGATGCAGACATCCTGATCAATGACAAAGATGTCGTCACCTTCGCTGATTGCTTCAACCGGACATTCCGATGCGCATGCTCCGCAGGAAACGCATACATCGGTAATAACATAAGCCATCTCGCCTACCTCCGAACAGTTCTGTAAAGAATATATCATATTTATAATATCCGTGTAAATAGAAATTTTGTGTGCATAAAAAAGAAAATCCCCTTCTTCCCGCAAGAAGAAAGGGATGTGTTCCATTATTCGGCAGCAATTGCTTCGACCGGGCAAACACTTGCGCATGTGCCGCAGTCTGTGCATTTTGCAGGATCGATCACGTAGATCGCGCCTTCGCTGATTGCTTCTACCGGGCATTCGGAAATGCAAGTTCCGCATGCTATACAAGAATCGGAAATTTTATATGCCATCAGACTCACCTCCACAAAATTTTGTCTTTCTGTACTATAGCATAAATATGGGAAACAGGCAACAGTTTTTAATCGCTTCCGACTGATGCGGATAAATTTAAAACTGTTAATTCAAAATATATACCTGCAGAGTTCTCCGTCCGAACTGCAAGGCTTTCTGATTACTGTCGAAAAAAATATCGATTTTGTTTTCTGTGATTGCACCGCCGCGATCTTCGACAATAAAGATTCCGTGGTTGGGTGCGGAGTCAAAATACGGGATATACACTTTTGTTCCGAATGGGAGCCCCTGCCACGCTGCTATAGTTCGGAACTCTTCCGGCGCGGTACCGCTGGCGGTCGAGGTTCCCGCATACGGATAGCAGCTGCTCGGATCGTATGCCGTCGCTACAACGTTGATCACATCGGAGTAGCTGAGTGAACCGACCGATGTCTGAACCGTATTCCCCGATGAAACAGTGGCAGTCTCCGGCTGAACGGTCTGCACTGCGGCCGCTGCCTGCGCTGCTTGTTCGGCTTGCGCCGCCTGACTTTCCTGCAGCTGCTGCTGTTGCTGTTCGGCGATCAGTTCCTGAGTCGGCGTCAGGGCATCATAAACGACCAGTACCGTATCATTTTGTTTTAATATGGTATTGAGCTGCATATTCAGTTGATCATATGGTTCCAACGCAAGCCCCGATTTAGCGACTGCATCCGATGCGGTTGCGAAGCCGTATACCGTGACGGTGATTTCCTGAGAGCCGTCGCTGACCGTGATAGTTTTCTTGGTAAGCAAAAGAAACACCGATACGGCCGCCAGTAAAAGAATAACCGTTCCGATCAGAATAAAGGAGCGTTTGCGTTCCAGAATGTAGTACTTCAAACTGATCATTGCATCTCCGAATGTAACTGAAGTGTAACGCCATCATACCATACTGAGCTTTTGAAATCAAGGTGCGCCATGATACTCTGTGAAAGTGACCCGTAAACAGTATGATACAAACATTTTTGTAGCTGCTTATTATATGGAGCATTCCGCTCATGGGTGCCTTTTGGGAGATGAACTGAAGATACAAAGCCCGCGCAACTTAAAAGTGCACGGGCTTTGTAATGCTATGTTGTCTTTTCCTTTTGGTTCAGCAATGTTGGGCTTTCCCATTTAAAGCGAAGATGCAATTTCTTTGAGTTTGCCGATGGAGACATCTCCGACTACAGCGATATCTTCCGCGGTAAATGCAAGCGGAAAATTGTCATCAAATAAAATTTGTGCGGACGGCGGGAAATCTTCGTCGCCGCCCCACAAAATGAAATACATAAACAGGTTGTTCATAAATTCGAATTTGTATCCGCTGTCACCCATGGTGATTTTCTGTGCGCCGATTTTTTCCATTGCGGCGTCGAACTGATCCAATTTGGTTCCGAATGTATAGCTCAGTCTCAGAATACATCTGCCCTGAAAATTCGGGTAATATACTTCTCCCCAGGGGATATCGCGGTAGGTCAGCAGTTTCCCGGTCGGTTTGCAGTAGCGGCCGTCGTTCAGGTAACGGAGTACCAGAATTTTCATATTGAATGCCGTTACTTCCGTGCCATCGCTTTTGAAAAGCTCTGCTCCGGGATATTTGAGGGTATAATCTTCATTCATCAGCCGAAATGAAAACTCTTTTGTATCTTCGTCATAGGGAAGATTGCAGCGAAGCATTGCTTCGTGCGGAATCAGTTCGGAGAAAATGGTTTTATAGTGTTCGTAAGGGATGCGTTCTTTGTTGTTTTTTTCGTATTCGATACTCATTCGTAACCTCAGAGATAATTTGTCCTTTGTGATCAGACTTCGCCAATATTATAACATACCGAAAGGCAATTAAAAGAAAATATTGTATGTTTTATCAATTCTGCCGTGCAGTTATGCTATAATCGCAATAGTACGGAAGGAGTTTGATATGAAGAGTATGACGGGTTTCGGCATGGCGGAATATGCCGATGAAGAACTGCAGATATCGGTTGAGATCAAAACGATCAATCATCGGTATAAAGATTTCAATATCCGAATTTCCAGGAAATTTGCGGTGTTGGAGGATGTGATTCGTAAATATGTGAGCGAGACGGTAAGCCGCGGACGCGTAGACATCGGTGTGAAAGTCAGAACCTACCGTGCGGAAGGAGCCGCCATCAAGTATGACGGTGAGATCGCGAAGAAATATATGGAAATTCTGAATATGATTCGTTTGGATTTCCCGATGATCATCGACGATGCGAGCATTACCGCGGTTGCGAAATTTCCGGATGTGATCGCGACTGAGGAAGAAGCGGTGGACGTCAATTCCGTTTGGGATAAGATGAAGCCTGTATTTGATGAAGCATTGCGAATGCTGGATCAAAGCCGCTTTGAAGAAGGCGAACAGCTGAAAGAGGATTTTGTGACGAGATGCGATTTTGTGGAATCCTGCTGCAATGAAATCGAAACACGCTCGGAAGACATTCCGAAAGCATATTATGCGCAACTGTGCAAAAACGTGGAAAGCTATACGGGTGGACTGATCGATGAACAGCGGCTGCTCACAGAGATGGCAGTGTATGCGGATCGGTGCAATATCACGGAAGAGCTTGTGAGATTGAAAAGTCATTTGACCAATTTCCGAAAAATCATCAGGCTGAAAGAGCCGGTCGGCAGAAAGTTGGATTTTCTGTTTCAGGAAATCAACAGGGAAGCCAACACCATTGCGTCGAAATCGAACAGTTTCGAGATCAGTACGATTGTTGTCGATATCAAAAGCGAACTGGAAAAGATGCGCGAGCAGATTCAGAATATAGAGTAAAACGGGAGCATACATGAAAGGAAATTTATTCGTCATTTCGGGACCGTCCGGAAGCGGAAAAAGCACGATTTGCAAGCAGATTGTCAAACTGGATGATCAGATCCGTCTTTCGGTATCCGCAACGACACGAAAACCGAGGGAAGGGGAAATCGACGGAGTATCGTATCACTTTTTAAGCCGTGAGGAATTTAACGAAAACGTCGAGCAGGGTGCTTTTTACGAGTATGCACACGTCTACGAAAACAGCTACGGAACGCTGAAAAAACCCGTCGAGCAAATGCGGAATGACGGGTTTGATGTCATTCTGGAAATCGAAATGCAGGGTGCCAAACAAATGAAGCAGTCGGTGCCAGAGACGATTCTGATTTTCATTATGCCGCCGTCGCTCGAAGAACTCGAAAAACGCCTGCACGGAAGGAACACGGAAACCGAAGCGCAGATAAAGATGCGCTTTGAAAGTGCGATGGCGGAGATCTCTGAAAACAGATATTACGATTATACGGTGACGAATGCCGATCTTGACGATGCGGTCAGTCAGGTGTTGCAAATCATCAAAGACCGCAGAAAGGCACATCCTTCGATCAGCGAAACTTGATGGAGATAAGGTCGTGCACAAATGAAAAAGAGAACGAAATTAAAACGGTTCTTGCTTTTGAATATCGGGCTTTTCGTTGTTGCATGCGGAGTGGTTTTTTTTAAAGCCCCGAATCATTTTGCCATCGGCGGAGTATCGGGGCTGAGTATCATCGCGCAATATTATTTTCCGAACGTGAATCTCGGGATTTTCATGCTGGCGATCAATATGATGTTTGAAGTGTTGGGATGGTTGTTTTTGGGACGTGAATTTGCCGAAAATACGCTGTATTCGAGTATCGCGCTTTCCGCTTATGTTTGGTGTATTTCAAAGGTTTTCCCGATGAATGCACCCTTTACGCAGGATACGATGCTGGAGTTGGCTTTTGCAATCATTCTGCCGGCTGTCGGTTCCGCAATTGTCTTTAATTTGAATTCTTCGACGGGCGGCACCGATGTGCTTGCAAAAATACTCAATAAATACAGCGGTGTGGATATCGGAAAATCGCTGTTTCTTTCCGATGTGCTGATCGTGATTTTTGCCGGATTCATTTTCGGGATTCGCACCGGATTATACTGCGGACTCGGGTTGATTTTAAAAGGAACGCTTGTCGACGTCGTGATTGATGGGTTAAAGATTCGAAAAATAGTTACGATTATCAGCGAAAAAGAGGAAGAGATTCTGAAGTGCATCATGAAGGAGATCAATCGTGGAGCAACGATCTATCCGGCATACGGTGCTTTTTCGGGCAAAGAGGAGAAGGTGATTGAAACGGTAGTGAACCGCAGGCAGGCAATGATATTAAGCAACCGCGTCAGGGAAATAGATCCCTGTGCGTTCATCACAATTGAAAATTCGTCGGAGATTATCGGCAAAGGGTTCACGGGACAATAGAAACCTACTGATTCTGAATATTTTCAAACAGAAAAAAACTTGACATTGATGCCGTTCTGTCGTAATATGATTGCAATAGTGAAACCAATGACCGAGAGAAGTAACTGTGCGGAAGGGTTCAGAGAGCGCCGTTTGGTGAGAGGCGTACCGGAAACAGAGCGAATGGACTCGGGAGGTCAGTCCGAACCCGCAATGCGGAAGTAGGCACTGACGGGAGCTCGACCCGTTATCAACAGAGCGCATATGATGGTATGCGGAATGAGCGGATAGTAATATCAAATTGGGTGGCACCGCAGGAGGATTCTCTTGTCCCTTTCGTTGGGATGAGGGTTTTTTTATTGGTTCAACTATAAAATCGATCAAAAAAAGGAGTTCGAAACATGACGGAAAAAATTCCACACAAGATTTATTTGACCGAAGATGAGATGCCGAAACAATGGTATAACGTAAAAGCGGATATGAAAGAACAGCATGACCCGTTTCTGAATCCCGGGACATTGCAGCCGATCACAAAAGAAGATCTGCTTCCTGTTTTCTGTGAAGAATTGGTGGATCAGGAGTTGGACTGCACAAATCGTTTCATCGATATTCCGGAAGAATTGCAGGATTACTTCAAATCTTATCGTCCTTCCCCGCTCGTGCGTGCGTACAATCTGGAAAAACTGCTGGATACACCCGCAAAGATTTATTACAAATTCGAAGGAACCAATACATCCGGCTCGCATAAACTGAATTCTGCCGCGGCACAGGCATATTACGCGAAAAAACAGGGAGTCAAAGGACTGACGACCGAAACCGGCGCGGGACAGTGGGGCACCGCGCTCTCGATGGCGTGTGCGCATTTCAATATTCCGCTTGAAGTTTTTATGGTGAAAATATCATCCGAGCAGAAACCCTATCGAAAAGCCGTGATGGAAACGTACGGAGCAAAAGTAACCCCATCTCCGTCGGAAACCACGCAGGTCGGGAAAAAGATTCTTGCCGAAAATCCCGGCACGGGCGGCAGCCTCGGCTGTGCGATCAGCGAAGCAGTGGAAGCTGCGGTGACGGGTGATAACAAACGCTATGTGCTCGGTTCGGTGCTTGATCATGTACTCTTGCATCAGAGCATTATAGGACTGGAAACAAAAACCGCTTTGGAAAAATACGGGATTCGGCCCGATGTGATGATCGGATGCGCCGGAGGCGGATCCAATCTCGGCGGATTGATCGGCACGTTTGTCGGAGACAAGATTCAGGGGAAAAACAACATTCACTTTATCGCCGTGGAACCGGCATCCTGCCCGTCCATGACAAGAGGCAAATATGCGTATGACTTCGGGGATACGGGACATATGACACCGCTTGCAAAAATGTACACGCTCGGTGCGGGATTCATTCCTTCCCCGAATCATGCGGGAGGTCTTCGCTACCACGGAATGAGCCCGGTTGTGTCCAAACTGTATCATGACGGATATCTCGACGAAGCGCGCAGCGTGACGCAACCTGATGTCTTTGAAGCGGCTGTGGCGTTTGCGCGATGCGAAGGAATTCTGCCTGCTCCCGAATCTTCGCATGCGATCAAAGTTGCGATGGACGAAGCTGTCAAATGCAAGGAAAGCGGAGAAGCGAAGACGATTGTGTTCGGACTGTCCGGAACGGGATATTTCGATATGCAGGCTTACATGCAATACAATGCAGGTAAAATCGACGATGTCGTGATTACGGATGAGCTGCTGGAAGCGGGATTCAAAACGCTGCCGCAAGTATAGGATATCAACAGAAAGAGCCTCCATAACGATGGAGGCTCTCTTTTTTAAATGCAAAGTTTATTGATTTATACCATTGATTCTTTTGAATCGCTCAGTGTGATGCCGCAGTTTGGGCAATAATCTCCGTGAGTTTCAATCTTGCCGCCGCAGGAAGGGCATTTCCCCGTCAGTTGGGTGCCGCAGCAAATGCAGTAGGCATGATCTTTGTTTTGCACTGCGCCGCATTTGTAGCACTGGCGGTTGCTTTGTTTGTATATGGTGTAAATAATAACTCCGAACAGATTGGTGAACAAGATCAGAAGTCCCCAAATTGCTTTATTCAACCTACATCTTGCCGCATTCGCATAGACCCATACAGCCACAAGAACCCAATATCCCATAAAGAGGAGCAGGGAAACGGATTCGATGATGCTGATATAGATGTCTCCCTTGCGGATGGGATTGATATCCCCAATAAAGTAGATGCGGATATGCGAAGTCCCGTCAATCAGATAACCGAGCGAGTAGATGGTGCTGTCAGTAAAATCGCTTTCGTAAAAATGTTCATTGTTAAATGATTGCTGCAGATTGCTGTCCTCGGTGATCATATGAAGCAGATAAGGAAACTCGTCGTATGCTACGAGCTTGTAATAAATGCCGTAATTGTTCAAATCTTTCAGGTAGCTGTTTTCTTTGCTGCCGGAGTGTTGAAGCTCAAACGTTTGATTTTGCGCAAGAAAAGAGTTTTTTGAAGTGAATATTATTTGATTATCGCTGTTTACCGCAATAATATCGACAAGATCGGCAGTTTGATCCGAAATCGTTTCAAGCTCTGTTTTGACGCTATCAAATCCGACGCCGTCTTTCAAAAGCTGCTTGGAAATGCCGTGATAAGAGGATGCAAAAGCAATTTTATCCCGAAAGACGCAGCACAACACTGCAGCCGAAATGAGAAAAATCAGCACAACGATCAACATATAAACAATAAACAGCTTTTTGTATCGAATTTTAACAACCGCATCATCAAAGAATTTCATGCAGAGATTCTCCGGATTGATTATTTGTGAGACTCGGCAAGAGAACTATTACACCGATCACGAGCAGGATTGCGATTGCGATAAAAATTCCGAGAAAATGGACGCCGAAAATTGCGAGCAAAGAAGGGATCAGCATAAAGACTGCGCAACCCAAAAAAAACAGTCTTTTTGTAATGCGCTCCTTGTGGATTTTGTTCAATTCAAAGCATTTTTGCTCAATGGTTTGATCCAATGCCCGCAGCATTTGATCTTTATTGTTTTCCAAGTTTATAACCTCCGATGCGTAAATCTTTTCTGATTTTCGATACGCCGTTATGGATACGGCTTTTCACTGTCTTTGGTTCGCAATCGAAGTATTCCGCAATTGCGTCCAAAGTCATGGATTCAAGGTATTTCATTCGAATGGCTTCTTTTTGTTCTTGAGGCAGTTCTTCGATTATATTGCATATTTCTTCGTATTGAAGGTGAATAAGCACCTGTCCGTCCGTCGTCAATTCGCAAGGCAGCAACTCATCGATGTTGCAGATTACAATGCGTTTCATTTTCCTGATGTAATCAATATAAAGATTTTTTGCTATTGCGATCAGATAGGTGGAAAATTGAGCTTTACCTTTGACATCGAACAATTCGATTTTTAGAATCATTTTCAAGAAGGTCTCCTGGCAAAGATCCTGCGCAACGGATTCATCCGAGCTCAGTTTCAGCAGAAATTGATATACAAAAGGATAGAACAAGGAAATCAATTCCTGAAACGCTTCTTTTTCGCCTTTTTGACATCGTTTGATTAATGGAGTCAGGTTATTCAATGCTCCCTCCCAGCCATCTTTTTGTCTATCATAGCATAAAAATTGCGTGTTGTATTAATCGGTATGTTTTTTTACTGTATGAATTCTGACCGACCAAAAAAGATATGGAACGGGTACGGGCTCATTGATAATAATTATACGGAATGATCACAAAAAAGTTGCATTAAAAAATGAGTTCTGCTGATCCCGACTGTCAATGTGCAGGTACGCAGAAGCGGGAGTTCCCGGAATTGAAATGTCGCAATCCTCTCATATGTTTTATCGGAATACCGGGCATCTGTGCATGGAATCGGAAAGATAGGTTGTATTTTTATTTTGCAGATCATATAATAAACAGGACGATACAGCAGAACAGGATAATGGGATATGAAAGAAAACAATGATGCAAATGATGAGTTTGAAAAGGAACAGAAGGAAGTGGACGCCGCTTTCGCGGAAGTCATGAATTTACCGGGAGATGAAGAGTCTTCGAAGAATACCGATATCAAGGAAAATACAGGAAAAAAACAAAAACATTCCGGGAGCCGGAAACAAAATCATGTGACGCTTGCCATGAAAATCGTGTTGATCGCATTTGTTTTGACCGGAGTGATTTATTTCGCGGTGGTGAGCATGGGCAACAAACAAACCGAATACAATGTAAATCCGACCGCACCCGATTATTCTGCCGTTGCGGATTATGCCGCGGCAAAAGGGTTGGATATTTCCGTGGTTGAAAATGTCGTGTTTGAGTCTACAAATTCCACGGATCAGGCGATGGCGGGTTCTGTGATCCGCTATTGGGTTATCTTGACCGGATTGGATGGAGACGGAAATCTGACACAGATTAAAACGGAAGATGTCGCTGCTGCGGAAAACGGGACACAAAACAATACGGTGCCGTTGCGACAGAATGTAATCGGTCTTGCCGATACCGATGCCAATATTGCAATTGCAGTGTCGTTCTGCGGATTGGAGCAGGATTTTTCCTACCGGATCATTCGACAGAATGTTTCGAATGATAATCTGGCATTGCTTGTGAATACCCGTGTAGGGCTTCCGTCCGACTTCGGACCCGCATCCATGTATTACGGAATGGAAGCAGAGGCGGGGCATGCGTTGGAACAGATGATTGCGGATGCGTCCGCTGCCGGATATCATTTATGGATTGCTTCCGATTATCGTTCCTACTCGCAGCAGGAAGGTTTGTATAACAGTGCGGTGGCAAGCCTGGGAGCCGATCAGCAGGATACGGCAAAGCCGGGATTCAGCGAGCACCAGACCGGATGGGCGACTGATATTACGTGGGCATCGGCGGGAGGCGGGCTTTCCGTTTCGATGAAAAACACACCGGAATATGAATGGCTGATGGAGAACAGCTACAAGTACGGATTTGTATTGAGATATCCTGAAGGATTGACGGACGTCACCGGGTATTATTATGAACCATGGCATTTTCGGTATATCGGTGTCGATTTGGCGACGCAATATCATGAAAGCGGAATGGAAACTTTGGATGAATTCCTTTCGATTCCAAGATGACGCAAGTTGATCAAATCCATAAACAGAATCATTATAATGAATTAAACGCCGTACAGTTTGGGCTGTACGGCGTTTTGAATAGGAACGCATATTCTCGTCTGATGATGCGAGCGGTTAAGATATGCTTATTTTATTTTTGTGCGATTAAAAAAAATTTTTGAAGAAAACAAGCAAATACATTCGTTTTATAAAACAGCAGGCAAATTACTTGACAAAGCTGCTGTATTAATGTATTATTGTATTAATACAATAGAAAGAAAGGATAAGAGATGACTGCAGTACTGGAGTTGAAGAATGTAAGCAAGAAGTTAGGTGGGCGGCAGATTATCGATCATTTGAATTTCTCGGTCAATGAAGGAGAAATTTTTGGATTTTTGGGGCCCAACGGAGCAGGAAAAACGACAACGATCAAGATGATAGTCGGGCTTCTGTCTGCCGACGAAGGCGAAATACTCATCGACGGAGTGAGCGTAAAAGAGAATTTTGAAGAAGCGATGAGAAAAATCGGGGGAATTATTGAAAATCCGGAAATGTATGATTATATGTCCGGACGACGAAACCTGAAAGTGTTCGGAAGAATGTATGGAAACATTCCGAAGGAACGATATGAAGAAATCATTTCTCAGGTGAAGCTGAATAATCGAATTGATGATAAAGTAAAAAAGTATTCATTGGGGATGAGACAGCGGCTTGGTGTGGCGCAGGCGCTTTTGCATAAGCCGAAACTGTTGATCTTGGACGAGCCGACGAATGGGTTGGACCCCGCCGGGATCAAAGAGCTGAGAGATAATCTGAGAGAACTTGCGGATAAGGAACGGATGGCAGTGATGGTATCCAGCCATCTGCTGGCGGAAATGGAATTGATGTGCGACCGATTCGGGATCATCGACAAAGGTGTTTTGATGGACACAAAAACACTGACTGATATTAAAGATACTTCCCGTCAGGTTGTGATGAGTTATACCTTTGATGTCGATAATGAGGGATCGGCAAAAGAGATTATGCAAACATATTTGGGCGATGAAGGATTCAAAGGCACGCTTGATGCTCAACTGACGCGGGATCAAGCCGCCGATTTGAATGCAATCATGGTTCAGAAGGGCATCCGCGTTTACGCAATGAACCGTGCAATGCATTCTTTGGAAGACGAATTTTTGGCTGCCACCTCAAACGGCGACAGCCAGATACGGTAAGGGGGAAGAAGTGATGTTTGCTTTAATAAAAAATGAATGTATCAAACTGTTTTGCAAGAAATCGACCTATGTTGTTTTAGTTCTTACTTTGCTTTTGAGCTGCTCGATTCCTTTGATTTATCATTATTCCGAAACAAGGGCTTACAGCAACGAGACCTATCAGTCTTATCTGCAACAGGAAAAAAGCTATTTGGAAAATGCGATTGCAACCGACACCTCATCTTACTATCAAACGGCGTACAACAAAGCTTCTCTGGAAGTGGTCAATCTGAAAATAGAATCTAATGTGACAAGCTTCAACGATTGGAGAGAAAATTCTTCGTATCAGCTCAGCACGCTTTATAATGAACAAAACCTGATTCAGTATTATCTTACAAAAAATAAAGCGGCGATTACGGAACTGGAAACGAGCAATCTGACCTCCGAGATTGATTCTGCATCTTTGATGGATTACAATACATACGGTTCAACAAAAAAATTGCAGGCACGATATGATGCGCTGAGTGCGCAGATTGAAAGTTATCGGAATGCGATTATGAACAATGATCCGACGTATGTGAACCAGCTGAACGTCAATCTGACAAACGAAACAATTGCAGCGATCCAGAAATCGATCGACGATTTGAATAAAAGTTTGAAGTATGCCGATAAAACTGCAAAAGATTCAATCAACGAACAGATTGCCAATCAACAAAAACAATTGCAGCTTCAGAATGATTTGCTGTATTGGCTGAATTACAGAGTGAACAATCAGATTTCTCTGAATGCGGATGACTGGAAGAATACAGCGATCAGCAACATTACGTCAGCAATACAGAAAACTTATATGGAACCTGTGAGTAAAGATGATTATGACAAATCGGGCGGGAATTCCGAATACGGAAGCGATCTGTCTTATGAGGAATACCTGAACAAATTTAATCAGGATATTGCAAAATCCAAGGACGATATTCAATTATACACCTATGCTTTGGATAACAATATTCCTCCGTCCGATATGGCGAATTCCACGAGGGAACACGTCAAAGATATTTATTTTATCGTCACATTGGTTTCGATCGCCATGATTTTTCTCATCAGTCCGATGGTCAGCAGCGAATATTCGAAAGGTACGATCCGGTTGCTTCTGATCCGTCCGAAAAAACGCTACAAAGTGTTGCTGTCTAAGTTTGCGGCCGCATTTTTGATCGGTGTTTTACTGTTGGCTCTGTGTTGCGGCGCGTATATTGCGCTTACTGTCTCCCTTTACGGAACAGCGGACTTCGCCCTTCCGATTTTGTCTGTGGAAAACGGAGCAATCATTGCCACTTCAATTATGAAAACGGTGCTGCCCGTTCTGCTGAAATCTTCGGCGGTGATCTTGTTTACCATGACACTGGCTTTTCTGTTTTCTACTGTGGTGAAAAGCACGGTGCTCGCTGTTGGCGTACCATTTGCATTGATTGCCTTTTCTTCCATTATCACGATTATTTTGGCGGAATTGAAGTATTATGACTTTGTGAGCTATTCGATATTCCCTTATATGAGTTTAGCGAATGTCATCAACAAATCGGGGAATATCGGTTCGATCATGCAGGCGTTTCCGCAGCTGAATTTTGATCCTCAATACGGATTGATTTTGTTGTGTGCATCCAGTGTGGTATTTCTGATCGCATCGTTCTGGGTGTTCGGAAAACGAGATGTAAAGAACTGAAGAGATTGAATAAGAGGCAGATCGCTGTGAATGCGGTCTGCCTCGATTTGTTTTGAGGGAAGAGCAATAAAAAATGAAAGGTACGGGCATAGGATGATTGCGTGATAATTCGGGTAGGAGCGGACGTTTCAATGCTTAAAAGAATCAGAGTCAGTGTATCAGCGCAGAATAGGCGTTTTCCCAAAGGCTCGAAGAGGTTCGCTCGCAAACGGGGGCGAAACGGTATTTCACGTCTTGATAATAAAAATCAATCATGTTACGTTTCGACATTGTGAATCCTTTCAGATCTCCGAGCGGAAATCGGAGATCCCGCTGTTGACCTTGAAAGTCAAATCGATCATGGTAAAGGCAGACTGTTCCCGAGTCTGCCTTTTTAAATTTCGTTCGCGTACCGCTTTCCATATATAAATCAATATCGCGACAAAACAGAACGGATCCTTTTTCCGCATCGGCGAGATATCTTATTATGCTTTGTTTGCAAAATTCGCGCCATTTGTGCGGTGTATCGTAATAAACCGGATGATCTCCGACGGGAGTGAAGAAGCCGAATCGATTGTACGCAGTGGTATACCCGCAGGAATTGCAGCGTAATTGATCATGATCAGAGACCATTGTTTCGAATGCTCCGCAGTGTGGACAGCAATAAAGAATCAGTTCGAGTTCTTCCGCCAGACGCTTTCCCCGATAAGGAATCGGATGGGTTCGTTGCATCTCATTGTCGTCGTGTGCCAGTTCGTTTTCAAGAATGGTTCGGATTTGTCCGACTGATGCATTCTCGATTTGTTCCGGAGTCAAAATCAGTCTGTAGGTCAATGTGATCGGCCCTTTGCGGCGGTGTTTTGCCCAACGGGGCATGGACAGATACCCTCCCTGAGATGTGACGGAGACAACGGGAATGTTCAGAAGCTTCACCAGTTTTTCTGTTCCCGAAAGCAGTTTGTCTGTAAATCCGTCCCAATTCCGATAGCCTTCCGGGAAAATCCCGACCGATTTACCCGCATTCTTGCAGTGAATCAGTTCCCGTATGACGGAAATGTCGCTGACGAACTTTGCTTTTGGAATGCAGCCGGCTCTGCTTGCAAGATAAGCAACGTATTTATTTCGAAAGTACTGATCGCTGGTGATGTAGCGGATGGATTCCTTCAGCCCAAAACTGACGAAAAATGCATCCAATACGGTTGTGTGATTACCCAGAATCAGATAAGGCGCTTTCATTTTTTTCTCTGTGCCGATATAGTCATATCGTACCTTGTACCATGCGGTGATGATTCTGCTTGTCAGCAGTTTGGTGGCTGTGTGCCAGGCTTCCACGCTCATTGAAAAACCGTCCCGTTTCGATGTCTGTATAAATCATATCACAAGTGATATAATGAGTCCAGACGCTACATTTTCGTTTCGGAGGGAAATCATGATCGCGCTCACGGCAAAGCAAATGCAGAATATCGACCGCAGAACTTCGGACAAATACGGAATATCCGGATATGAACTGATGCTGCACGCATCGCAGTGCATCTTTGATGCCATTCGCGAAAATTTGCCGGATTATAAGCACAAGACATATTTCATCTTATGCGGGAAAGGAAACAACGGTGGAGACGGATACGGGCTTGCCTGGCTGATGCATCGGAATGGGTTGGATGTAGCCGTTTATTTTGCTGCCGAGCAGAAGGATTCCCGCAGTGATGCAGCCACGATGAAAAAGAATTTCAATAATGAAGGCGGGCGCACAGTTTCGATCGATCAGTTTCGCATTGATTGCGAATCGATTGCCGACAATAGCGTCATCATTGACGCGTTGTTCGGAACCGGGCTGAAAAAAGATTTGGAGGAACCTTATCTTTCTTTGATCGAATCTATAAATCAGAGCGGGGTTTATGTTGTTTCCGTGGATATTCCGAGCGGGCTGAATTGCGACAACGGAATGGTGATGGGTGCAGCGGTGCATGCTGATCTGACTGTGACATTCTGCTGCGAAAAACCTGCGCATATTCTGAAACATTCCGCACCGATCTGCGGGAAAATCGTGCTTAAAGATATCGGCATTCCTGATGCATGTGTGCAGGAAGAGCCGCATCTGATAAGGGTTTATTCGAAGGAAGATGCCATTCGGATTTTGCCGAAAAATACCATTGATCAGCACAAGGGAAGCTGTGGGAAAGTGCTGATCGTCGGGGGCAGCAAAACGATGTCGGGTGCTCCCGTGATGGCCGGAAGCGCCGCGTTGAGAAGCGGCGCGGGAATCGTGAAATTGCTGGTTCCGGAGAGCGTGTTTGTTCCGATTGTTTCAAAAACAACGGAGCTGATGTGTGTGCCGATGAAAGAAACGATGTTCGGGACATTATCAAAACACAACTTAAGTGAAATATTGGAACTGCTTCCCTCCTTCGATTCTCTGGTGATCGGATGCGGAATGTCAGTGGATGAAAATACAAAAGAACTGTTGTACGGAATTATCCGAAACTGTGAGATCCCGATGGTGATCGATGCGGATGGCTTAAATATACTGGCTGCCGATCCGTCCATACTTCTCAATACAAAAGGAAAAATCGTATTGACTCCGCATGAAGTGGAGATGAGCAGACTCTCCGGCAGTACGAAAGAAACAATTCATTCGGATCGCATCGAAGCGGCGGGGAGCTTTGCGCGCAAGTATCGCAGCACCGTAGTGCTGAAGGGCTCGAATACCGTTACCGCATCCGCAAACGCGGATCTGTATCTGAATACCACCGGCAACCCCGGGATGGCAACCGCAGGCAGCGGAGATGTGCTTTCCGGTGTGATCGGAGCATTTTTGGCGAGAGGGCTCGATCCATTCGATGCCTCTGCAACAGGAGCGTACATCCACGGTCTGGCGGGAGATCATGCTGCTGCTGCACGTTCGGAATACGGGATGATCGCATCCGATATCATTGAGCATCTCTCCTATGTTCTGAAGCTATGTGACAGCAGAATTTAGCAATGATGGCGATATTCGCCTTTCTCGATGCGGACTTCGCGGAGCATTCCTTTGAAAAAACTTATACAAATTTTTAATGACAAATATAACTCAGCCCCATACTCTGGAGTGTTATGAAACAAAATAAGAACAATCAGTCAGATAATCCAACCAACCTGATTCCGATTCCGCTATTAAACTGGTACGACCACAATGCGCGCATCCTGTCTTGGCGAAGCGAGCCGACGCCGTATCGGGTTTGGGTGTCGGAAATCATGCTGCAGCAAACGAGGGTCGAAGCTGTGAAGCCTTACTTCGAACGATTCATGCAGACATTTCCCGATCCTGCTGCGCTTGCAAATGCTGATTTGCAAACGGTTTATAAGCTTTGGGAAGGGTTAGGTTATTACAGCAGAGCAAAAAATCTGCATTCGGCTGCACAGCGTGTGGTATCGGATTTCGCAGGGCAGATTCCCGATCAATATGAAGAGTTGATCGCATTACCGGGGATAGGAGAGTACACAGCAGCGGCGATCGCCTCGATTGCATACAATAAAAAATATGCGGTGGTGGACGGAAATGTGCTGCGTGTGGTCAGCAGACTGATGGCCAGCAGAGAAGATATCTCCAAAGCCAAAGTGAAAAAAGAGTTCCGTTTCATGCTGGAACAGGTGATGCCGGATACCCGGGCGGGTGATTTTAACCAGGCAATGATGGAGTTGGGCGCAACGGTATGCGTTCCGAACGGGATGCCTCTTTGCGAAAAATGTCCGTTGGCGGAATTGTGCGAAGCAAAGCGAAGAAATCTGATAGAGGAAATTCCCGTAAAACCCGAGAAAAAGAAACGGAGAATCGAAGAATATACCATCCTGCTGTTTGTGTGCGACAACCGAACCGCAATCGCGAAGCGCCTTGGGAAAGGATTATTGGAAGGACTGTGGGGATTCCCGATGACGGAAGGCAGCTTGGAGGAAAAACAGGTCGGAAAACTGCTGGAATCGAAGCAAGTGCAATTCGATCACATTACTCCGTTACAGCCTGCCAAGCATATCTTCACACACGTGGAATGGCATATGAAGGGGTATCTGATAGAGATAACGAAATTTTATGATGTATTTGATTCCGATTCGCTTGTCTGGACGGACGCGGAAGGATTGGAGAAGACTTTTCCGATTCCAAATGCATTTTCGGTATACAATAAAATCATCAAACAATATCTGAATGAACAGACCGACAATATAAAATAACGGTCTGTTTTTTGTGTAACGATGCGGAAGGATGCCGAAAGGGTTGCCAAACAAATCAGTTCGGTTTATAATTCAGATTAGAATGAATATTAGGAGAACACTATGCTGGAACTGAAACATATAAATTTTGAAGTGGATGATAACGGAACCCGCCAGAAAATCATTGATGATCTGAGCTTTACAGCCGAAGACGGGAAATTTCTTGTGATTACGGGACCGAACGGCGGCGGGAAATCAACAACCGCAAGGTTGATTATGGGAATCGAAAAACCGACGTCGGGTCAGATATTTTTCAACGGAACCGATATTACAAATATGAACATTACCGAACGTGCAAAGCTCGGAATCGGCTATGCATTTCAGCAGCCGCCCCGATTTAAAGGGCTGACTGTGCGAAAATTGCTGGAGTTGGCTCACGGCGAAGCGTTGCAGGAAGACCGATGCTGCGATTATCTGACAAAAGTGGGACTTTGCTCCAAAGATTATCTGGACAGAGAAGTGGACTCGTCCCTCTCCGGCGGAGAAGTCAAACGGATTGAAATTGCAACATTGATGGCCAGAAAACTCAAACTGGCAATTTATGACGAACCGGAAGCGGGAATCGACCTTTGGAGTTTCACGATGCTCGTCAACAACTTTAAGCTGATGAGCAGCAATATCCACGAGAGCGTGATTATTATTTCACATCAGGAACGTATCATGCAGCTGGCAGATGAGATTATTGTGATTGCCAACGGAAAAATCCGCAGTCAGGGCACGAAAGAGGAAGTGCTGCCTCAGCTGATGGGTGAATTTGCGGATGACTGCATATACATGAAAGACGGAGGAGCAACCGCATGAATCTGATTGAACAGAATTTGTTAGAATCGATCGCCGATCTGCACGGAACACCGACTGGTGCGTATAACATCAGACGCAACGGAGAAGGCGCCGGCAGGCAGTCGACGGAAAATATCATCATAACCACCAAAACGGATAAACCCGGTATTGATATTACGATCAAGCCGTTTACGAAGAATGAAAGTGTGCATATACCTGTGCTTGTGACGGAAAGCGGAATTACGGACTTGGTCTACAATGATTTCTATGTGGGGGAAGGAGCGGATGTTGTGATCGTGGCGGGATGCGGGATTCATAATGACGGCAGCGGCAACAGCGAACACGACGGAATCCATAATTTCCATATCGGAAAAGGGGCAAGACTTCGCTATGTCGAAAAACACTATGGAGAAGGGGATGGGAAAGGGGAGCGCATCCTTAATCCGACAACCATCGTAACGATGGAAGAGGATTCGTATTGCGAAATGGAAATGGTTCAGATAAAAGGAGTGGACTCCACTGTGCGTGAAACAAGTGCGCATCTCGGCAAGAACGCCAAAATGGTTATGGTGGAGAAACTCATGACGCACGGAAATCAAACTGCGAAATCGAATATGGATATTTATCTCGACGGGGAAGACTCTGTGGTACAGATTATTTCCAGATCTGTTGCGAAAGAAACATCCGAGCAGGTATTTCATCCCAGGGCAATCGGAAACAATGCATGCAGGGCACATGTGCAGTGTGATTCCATTATTATGGATCAGGCAAAAATCGCATCCATTCCGGAAATTACGGCAAACCATGCCGACGCGCAGATCGTTCATGAAGCGGCAATCGGACGAATCAACAATGATCAGCTGATTAAACTGCAGACAATGGGGATGAGCGAAGCGGAAGCGGAAGAAATCATCGTGCAGGGATTTTTGAAATAACTAAAATTCAGAGGAAAATGAATGAGGCTGACAAGTCATTTGAGGCTGACCGAAGAGCAGATTTCCGAGGTCAGAGATCTGGTGAATATCTGCAATGAATACGAGCAGTTGTCCGGTGAAGTGTTTTTTTCGAATCAGCTTAATTGCGATACCCGGATCAAATGCTATTATTGCATACGAAAAAAAGGGGAGCTGGTCGGATTTCTCAATATGTTTATTCCGACAAAGGCGGAAGCGGAAATTACAGCATATGTGCTTCCGGAATTTCGCAATATCGGAATATTCACAAAAATGTTTGAAAAAGCCTGTGCGGAATTGAAACGATACGGATTCGAGAAGATATTGTTTGTTTCGCAGCCGCAGGGAAAAGACTGTGGTTTTGTGCTGGAAAAATATCATGCGCAGAAAGATCATTCGGAATATCTGATGGAGTTTCATGGCGACAGCGTGGAACCGTTGCCGACCGAGTTGAAAATCCGCAAGGCGGGTCCGGCCGATCGGGACATTGTCAGCAGATTGTCGGAAGATGCGTTTGAGGAGCCGAAAGAAACGGCTGAGGCTATTACGGACAATTCGCTGAAATCTGAACATATTGATGTTTATTTGGCATATGACGGGGATCGCCCGATCGGCACGATGAGCACCAACAAAGAAGGATCTGATTTATATATCTACGGAGTAGGGGTCGCATCGGATTATCAGGGACGGGGAATCGGTAAACAGATGATGAACCTCCTGATGCAGGAACTGATTCGTATGAAAGACGAAGTTCATATCCGTATTGAGGCAGACAGCAAAAAACCGAATGCATACGGGTTGTATCAGAAATGCGGATTTGACATTATAACGGAATTCGATTATTCTAGTTATCAAATAGAGAACAGGGTCTGAGTACATAAATTGAACCATGCAAAAGAAATAATCAACAGAAAACAAAAATACAAATATCTCCTGATACTGGACGGAACAATCGTCGGGGTTCTTTCCGGCGCGATTACGATATTATATCGTTTGGCAATCGATCGGGCAGAGCGTTACTCCGAATGGATTCGCAATTTGGCATCATCGGGCATCGGTTATGTCGTGCTCTGGTTTGCGATATTGATGGCTCTCAGTATGATTGTCAATTACCTGCTGAAATGGGAACCGATGATTTCAGGAAGCGGCATTCCTCAGGTAGAGGCTGAAATTTCCGGATATTTGAAATCGAACTGGCTGAAGACTCTCTCCGCGAAATTTGCAGGCGGAGTTCTTTGTCTTTTTGCGGGACTTTCTCTCGGGAGGGAAGGCCCGTCCATTCAGATGGGAGCGATGAGCGGCAAAGCTCTGTCCTTCAAATTGCACAGGAATCGATCGGAAGAGAAATATCTGATGACATGCGGGGCAAGTGCGGGGCTTGCCGCGGCGTTCAACGCTCCTCTTGCCGGAATTATGTTCGCATTGGAAGAAGTGCATAAAAACTTTTCTGCGTACGTGTTGGCACCTGTGATGATTGCAAGCATTGTTGCCGATTTTTTATCCAAGTATATCTTCGGTTTGGATCCGGTTTTTCATTTCACTATAGAGAATTCGATTCCGCTGAAATATTATTGGATGATTATTATTTTTGGGGTTCTTGTCGGATTGTTGGGAGTGGGTTATAACAAAACGCTGTTTTGGATCAAAGATCGGTTTGCTAAAGTCCAAAACACGAAATACCGTTTGATCCCTGTTTTCCTTCTGGCCGGTGTGCTGGGGTATTTCCTGCCGCAGGTGGTCGGAAGCGGACACGATATGATTAATTTGGTGTTGGACGGAAATGCTGCCTTGAAATGGATTTTGTTGCTTTTGGCGGCAAAATTTCTGTTTTCGATCATCAGCTTCAGTTCCGGAGCCCCCGGAGGAATCTTTTTCCCTTTGCTGGTGATCGGCGCTTATGTGGGTGCGGCGTACGGACATATCATGATTGCTCAATTCGGAATCGATCCACAGTATTTCGTAAACTTTATGATTATAGCAATGGCAGGTTATTTTGCCGCAATTGTGCGGGCACCCATTACGGGCATCATATTGATTACCGAAATGACAGGATCGTTCAATCATCTGCTCGCAATCGCAACTGTGGCAATTGTCTCATACATTACCGCCGAATTGCTTCGATCCACACCCGTCTATGAAGGATTGCTCGACCGGATTGTCAGCCGTGTTCCGGGAGAAACGACGTGTATGACCGATGACAAAATTATCGTGCAGAATATTGTGGAAGCGAATTCTCCGATCGCCAACAAGCGTATTTACGAAATTGACTGGCCGGAAGATGTATTGTTGATTTCGCTGAAACGGGGGACGAAAGAGATACTTCCACGCGGGCATGTGAAAATCATGGAGGGTGACACGCTCGAAGCGCTGGTTATGGAGGAACGGTTGGCAAAATATCATGAATTTATCAGAGGAATCTGCGAAGCAGATTTATCGAAAGGTTGAGGATGCCATGAGTGAATTCGAAAAAGAAATTGTTTGTCTGCCTCTCCGCGGTGCGCAGAATGTACGCGATTTGGGCGGATATCGAACCGCAGGAGGCGGCAGAACAAAGCAAAATGTCTTTGTGCGTGCAGCAAAGCTGGATGAGCTCACGGATCAGGACAAGAATTTTTTGTATCGTTACGGTGTCCGTACCGTGGTGGATCTGCGCTCCGCAGTGGAAGTGCAGGAAAGTCCGTGCGGTTTGCTGAGTTATGACGATATCCGTTACGCGAATGTCCCTTTGATTGATAACATTCATTCGGATAATCTGAACGGACGTTACCCGGCATCTATGTCGGAGATGTATATCGGACTGCTCAAAAACAGTGCGGTTTTGATTAAACAAGCATTGATTCGCCTTAAGGAAGAAAAACAATGTGCACTGTTTAATTGCACAGCCGGAAAAGATCGAACCGGGGTGATGGCGATGCTTTTACTGAATCTTGCAGGGGTGGATCGCGACACGATTATCGAAGATTACAGTGCAAGCGAACGCTACAATACGCAAATAAAAGAGGTTCAGCAGGAAGTGTTGAATCAATTCGGGGTTTTGCTTCCGGATTATTTGTTTGAGTCAAAGCCCGAACAGATGGAGCGCACTTTACGTTTTTTGGAGTCCGAATATCGGGATGCCGCATCTTATATGGGGAAAATCGGCATGACGGCGAAGGAGATCGAAGCTCTCGGAGAAAAATTTACCGAGTAGGAGTGAGATTGAAATGGATAGAGTATTGGCTGTCAACAGCGCAATGATTAATTATTACCGAAACGATCCGAAGCGTATGTTCCATTTTACGAAAGTACATGCGCTTTGCCGTTATATTGGAATGTGTGAAAGGATTGATGAAGCAACTGCCGAAATTTTGGAAATCGCAGCATTGACTCATGATATCGGAATTAAAAACAGCGAAATCAAATATCAGTCGGCGGCAGGGAATTATCAACAGACAGAAGGTCCTCCCGAGGCAGAGGCGTTATTGAAAACTCTTGGGATTCCATCCGAAATCATGGATCGTGTCTCTTACCTGATTGCGCATCATCATACTTATAAAGAGATCGACGGGATAGATTATCAGATCTTGATCGAAGCTGATTTTTTGGTGAATGCTTATGAGGAAGGTCTGAAGAGTGCGCAAATCGAATCCATGCGCAAGCTGTTTCGTACCGAAACCGGGCTGATGCTGCTCGGCGCATTGTACAGCTGAGTCGGTGCCAAAAACGCAGTGATACCAGCAATATTAAAAACAGTTCAACCATTCAATCGGGAGGACGACAATGCCGAAGAAAACGTTTGTAACAAATATGCCTGACAAGTCCGGCGCTTTTATGACGGCATCCAAAATCATCTCCAAACACAGCGGAAATATTGTGCGTGTGAGCTACAACAAAGCGGTTGATCTGCATACTTTGTTTCTGGATGTGGAAGCAGAGGAGCCTTCTTTGGATGTGATCGCGAAAGAATTGTCCGATGTCGGATATTTGAATGAGAAAATACCGGAAACAAGGGTGATCGTCGTCGCTGTGCGGATTCCGGATATCCCGGGAGCGCTGCTGCCTGTACTGAAAATTCTGGATCGGTATGACATCAACATTTCTTATATTAATTCCACCTCAACCCATGCGGAATATCAGAATTTCGTGATGGGTTTGCTCATCGAAAAACCGTCCGTCATGAAACTGGTTCTGGACGAAATCAGCGAATTGTATCAGATTAATATTATGGATTACGATGAGTCCGAAACGGTCTTGGACAACACGATTTTTTACATACGGCTCGCCAATGACATGCAAAAACTGCTCGGTCTGAGCGCGGGGAAAACAATGGAATTTATCGGGGAGTCGAATCGCATTCTGCAGGTGCTGCAGGATAAGGGAAAAGATGCGGAAAAAG
Organism: Anaerofustis sp.; assembly: GCA_041447245.1. Lineage (GTDB taxonomy): Bacteria > Bacillota > Clostridia > Eubacteriales > Anaerofustaceae > JBGMEA01. The sequence continues at coordinate 176,154 of JBGMEA010000027.1, read as the reverse complement.
TATTTGATTATATTCGTAGATTTGCCGGATTCATTGCGAAATACAGGGGGGAACAATTTTCTGCCGATATTGAAAAAATCCAGATCGGAGCAGTGACGCTGTATTCGATTCAGCCCCCGTGCGGAAGCAACACATATCTGTTGAGTTCTCCCGAAGAAGAGTCAATGATTGTGATTGATACCGGATTTGCGATCTATCGGGACGAGATGCAACAAATATTTGTCAGATTGTTTTCCGATTGGAATGAGCGACGCAAGAGTATTTATATCACACATGCGGATGTTGACCATTGCGGTCTTTTGGGCAGAATCCCGAATGCAGAAGTGTATATGAACAGAAAAAGCGCACAAAATATCCGTCGGCAATATAACGGGCTTCCCGATTTTCGGGAAGAAAAGGATCTGTGCTTCGGTTACAGCAAGCTCAGCCAAATCGTATCGGGGTACCTTCCGATGAATCCCGAACTGATTCGTTTGATTGATGAGAAAGATTCCGACGATCATGAGGATCTTACCGTGATCGGAATGTTTTCTTTCGGAGACCTGAATTTCAGCGTTTTGGAAGGCAACGGAGGGCATCTGTACGGGGAAATGATCTTTTACGATCAATCGAACGGACTGATGTTCTCGGGAGATAATTTGGTGAATATCAGCGGATTCTCCGCAGATCGGGCGGAGTTTAACTCCTTTGCGCCGTATCTTATGACCAGTGTGAATATCGATTCAAAAAAAGCCTCCGCGACGAGGAATGCTTTGATTACGATGTTGGAAGGAAAAGAAACGATTGTCTGCGGCGGACACGGACCGATTTCAATGCAGAAAAACGGGGCACTGATTACGCTGCATGCAGACAGAATTCTTTGATTTTTTGCAAAAAAAAAAATGGAGCCTACGAACGGATTCGAACCGTTGACCCCCACCTTACCATGGTGGTGCTCTACCTACTGAGCTACGCAGGCAGCATCATCCTGTGACGATGATAATCATGCGGCACGTGCGGATGAGCTTTAATGAATTCCAGAATATCCTATCATATTTGCATACTGTTGTCAATTGCGATTCGAAAATCATCCGTCAATTCTCCGGCGGATGCGGAATCTCTCTGAAACCTCTTTCTACGGAGACGGTATCGTGTATAATAGTGTGAGTACCTGCGTCATCCATTCTCGGACGTTATACGATGAACCTGAACGGAAATGATTTATGGATAGTAACAATAAAAAAAGTTATCTGACAAGCGCGGCAATTCTTGCCGCGGGCGGAATATTTGCAAAAGTGTTGGGAATCTTTTTTAAAAGTCCGCTCAACACGATTATCGGGGACTACGGACTCGGTCTTTATGGATATCCGTATCCGCTGTATACAACGTTTCTCGCTATTTCGATAGCGGGACTTCCTGTGGCAGTATCGAAAATGATTGCTGAACGCGTTTCGATCGGAAATTACCGCGGCGCTTACAAAGTGTTTCACGTAGCGTTTTCCGCTATGCTGATTTTGGGCATTGTGGCTTCCGGATTGATGTTTTTGGGTGCACAGTTTTTTATCGATGCATTCAATTGGCCTCAGGATACTTACTATTCCATTCTGACGTTGTCGTTTGCTCCTTTTTTTGTTGCACTGATTTCGGCATTCCGCGGTTTTTTCCAGGGCATGCAGAGTATGTCTTTTTCATCCGGCTCGCAGATCATTGAGCAGATCGCCCGGGTAGGAATCGGGCTTTCTTTGGCCGTCATATTGACCAACAGCTACGGGATTGCTTACGGAGCTGCCGGTGCAACATTCGGAGCAACCGTCGGTGCGATTGTCGCTTTTTTGTTTCTTCTGATTTCTTTCCTGAGATTCAGAAAAAAGCAAATGAACATGATCGAACTTCAGTTGGAAGATACGGGAGAAAGCAACCGGAGAATATTGAAGGCTTTGGTTTTGCTCGCGATTCCGATTGCATGCGGCAGTTTGATCAATACGGTAATGGAGTTGATCAACAGCGCGACGCTGTCTACTTGTTTGCAGAATGCGGGTGTCTCACAGAAGGCGGCAACCGTCTTGTATGCGCAGTTGGAGCAGAAGGCTCAAACGCTGATCAACGTGCCGCTCGTCATCGGGTCGGCGCTTGCGTCGAGCCTGGTGCCTGCTATCAGTGAATCGTACATACGCGGAGATAAGGTCAAAATTCTGCAGAAGACGACGCTTGCGATCAAGATTGCATTTTTGGTTTCGATTCCTTCTTCCGTCGGGCTGAGTGTTTTATCGGAACCGATCACATCTATGGTATTTCTGGGAAAAGGTGACGGATACCAAATGCTGACATGGCTTGCGTATGTGGTTGTGTTTACGATCGTGATGAGCACATTACAGGGGATTTTACAGGGGTCGGGTCGTTTTTACAAGCCGCTGAAAAATATGGCATTCGGTGCACTCTTGAAATTTCTGTTAAACATTGCGCTGATTTCCAGACCGGAGATCGGGGTTTACGGGGCGGTTGCAAGCTCGATTATCGCATCGTTTGTGATTTTCCTGCTGAATTATCTTGACGTGAAAAAATATGTCGGAATCGGAAAGATTGGAGCGGATATAGCAAAAATTGCCGTATCATCGCTGGTTATGGGATTGATTGCAAAATTCGGATATGACTATTTATTGAGATTTATGGATTACAAAATAGCGGTTATCATTATGATTGTGATCAGTGTCGCTGTATATTTCGCATTGATTTATATGACAAAAGCGATTACGAAGACCGAAATCAAAGAAGTGCGGGGTTGATTCGAAGATGGGAAAATTGACCAAGCCCTCTGTAATCAAAGACTATATGAATCGTTATCGGTTCTATTTCAAAAAAGATTTCGGGCAGAATTTTCTGATCGATGATGCTGCGGTCGAACGGATTGTGGATGCGCTTGAATTAAGCGGTCAGGATATTGTATTGGAAGTCGGCCCCGGAATCGGGGCATTGACTGAGCTCTTGGTGCAAAAGGCTCATTTTGTAATTGCGATCGAAATTGACCCGTTTGCGGTAAAGATGCTGCGTGATATTTTTTCGGATACAGAAAATCTTTTGATCCTGCAGGCAGATGTACTGAAAACGGATCTTAAAGAGCTTCTTGCCGATTATGTGGAAAGCGGCAGACGCATCTGTGCGGTGTCCAATCTGCCTTATTATATTACCTCTCCGACCATCATGAAGCTGTTGGAATCCCGTCTTCCTTTTGAATCAATCGTAGTGATGATGCAAAAAGAAGTAGCGGCGAGATTGGGAATCGGTCCCGGATCGAAAGATTATTCGTCGTTCACTGTGGTGTTGGAATACTATGCGGAAGTGAAAAAGCTGTTTGATGTATCCCGCAGTTGCTTCATGCCTGCTCCGAATGTCGATTCTTCCGTAATCAGTATCTGCCCCAGAACGGAACCCGCCGTTTCCGTCCGAAGCGAAGAAGTGCTGTTTCGTACGATTCGTGCTGCCTTTGCAACACGCAGAAAAACGATCCTGAATTGTATCTCTGCCGGATTTGCTTTGGGAAAAGAAGAAACAAGAGAAGTGCTGAACAAGGCCGGCATTGAGGAAAATCTCCGAGCAGAGAATATTTCGCTTGAGCGATATGCCATACTTTCCGACTTGCTTGTTCGGGAATTAAAATAAAAAACAACATGTTCGTCATGTTGTTTGAATTATAAGTAAGAATACTGTTTCTACGCATCAGGAGCTGAAGAGAGGAGAGCGAGTGCTTCATCGTAATCTTCCTGTTTTACATAAAGATTCACTCCTAGGTTCGAATTGCCGATGATGACGTTTATATTTCCTCCGTCCGTTTCATAGTCCAAATAGGAATAAATTCCGCAGGAATCGAGAAGCGCCTGAATGACACAGGCCTCGGTATCCGAATCTACATATTTCAAAAATGTCATATTTTCAATTTTTCTTTTGGTTTTCCGAAACATCTCAACCTCTTTTATATTACTGTGAAAATAAAAAAAATATTCTGCAATTTAATTTTGAAAAAATATAATGTTTATTTCGGCAGAGACGATAATTAAAATAGATACAAATAATCATCGATATTCTGCTTAATTGATGTAATGAAATAAATGACTATCCCGGAGAATGATTCCTGCAATAGAATTTCATTCATCATGAGTTTTGAATTTCTTTGAACTCATTGTACTCAATACCAAATCGAAATGCAAGATAAATGAATACCGCAGAATCGGTTCGGTGGGAAAGCAATGATTCAGTGAAAATGTGGGGGCGATATGAATTGTGTGAATTTATCCAAATGTCCGTTTTATAACAACCAAATGCAAAAGGATCGGGGAATCGGCGCCATTTTCAGAAAAAAATATTGTCTGGGAGATTCCCATATATGTGCCAGGTTTCTCGTTTGGGAAAAGCTTGGGGCTGATTATGTGCCGCAAAGTTTGTATCCTAATATGACGGATGTGGCGGAGAGTCTCATAAAAACGCATCAAATCAGCATCGAAGGGAAAGACGACTGAGATTTATGGAAGTATTTATCGCACGGCAACCGATTTTTAATCGGGAGATGGAAGTTTATGGTTATGAATTGTTGTACCGTAACAATGACAGGGAAAATGTTTTTGCTGGTATTGAGGATGATCAGGCCACGGCCGAACTGATTTATAATTCTTTTCTTGTTGTCGGATTAAAAAAACTGACGGACGGTAAAAAGGCGTTTATCAACTTTTCCAAAGAACTGGTGGATAGCAATGTTGCAACGCTTTTGCCAAATCAGGATATTGTTGTCGAGGTTTTGGAGCGCGACAGGGTAACGGAATCCACGGAAGAGGCGTGCATGTATCTTCATGATAACGGATATATCGTGGCGCTCGACGATGTCTGCGACGAATCGGAAATTCTGAGCCTTTTGCAATATGTGAATATCGTCAAAATCGAATTTAATATCATGCCCAAGGCTGAACAGCTACATCTGATGAAGAAGTATAAAGGTCGTCTGAAATTTCTGGCGGAAAAGATAGAAACCCGAGAACAGTTTCAAACAGCGCTATCTATGGGGTATGATTATTTCCAGGGATTTTTTTTCAGCAAACCAACGATTATCAAACAAAAAGATATTTCGTCAATGAATGCAAATCTGTTTGAAATATTTGAAGAATTGAATTCGGATTCGCCCAATTATTTAGTGATTTCCGACATTATTCAACGTGATTTGGGATTGACGTACAAATTGCTTATGTTGGTGAATACCATTAAATTCGAAGCGAAGCGGCCGATCCGTTCCGTAAGGCATGCACTGACATTTTTGGGGATTAATGAAATCTTTCAATGGGTTTCGCTTATTATGATCAAAGATCTGCAGAACAGCGAAAATGCGGAAATGATAAAATTGTCTATGATTCGTGCAAAGCTGATGGAATTGATTGCAAGAGAACTCAATTTGCATGATCGGGAATCGGAATATTTTTTGGTCGGAATTTTTTCGTTTATCGATGTGATTCTTGACCGCGAGATGAAAGAGGTGTTGAGCGAATTGCCGTTATCGGCAACAATTAAGAATGCGCTGACTGATCGAAGTACAGAAATGGGGAGAACACTTGATTTTTTGATTGCTTATGAAAGAACGGACTGGGAAAATGTGATCGGGAAATATCCGCTGAATTTAATCGAAGACGAGAGATTCCTGCTTATTTATATGGAAGCACTCGGCTGGGCCGTTCAGATGAGTGCTCAGTACAGCATTTGAAGATTCGTTGAAGTTTCTGCTCAAAGAAGAAAATTCCTATCTGTGCAAACAATTGACAGAATGCCAGGCGCCCTTTATAATATAAGGTGCAAATCAGACAGACAGGGTAAAATGCTTATGAAAAAGGAAGAAAACAACATCATAGCGAAAAACAGAGCCGCATATCATGAGTATTTCATCAACGAAGTGTATGAGGCAGGTATTTCATTGTCCGGAACGGAGGTCAAGTCGATCCGAGCCGGGAAGGTGAATCTGAAAGACAGCTTTGCCTACATCAAAAACAATGAAGTCTTTGTCGCGAACATGCACATCAGTCCTTACGAACAGGGAAACATCGCGAATAAGGATCCGCTCCGGCTGCGCAAGCTGCTTCTGAATAAACGGGAAATCCGAAAGCTGAAGGAAGCGACGCAAAAGGAAGGATACACGCTGGTGCCTGTGGATTTGCATTTCAACCGCGCATATGTCAAAGTCTCGCTCGGAGTCGCAAAAGGCAAAAAGCTTTACGATAAACGCGAAGACAGCGCAAAAAAGGACGCTCAGAGAAGAATCGAGCGCACCTTGAAAGACAGCCGATAAACCTTGGGGGCGTAATGGTTTCGACGGGGATATAGAGGTCTGAATAGCGGGTAGATGCGCCGTGCATCTATAAAAACGGCAACTAAATTTAAACGCAGAAGATAATAACTTCGCATTTGCTGCTTAATAGCAGCTCGTCCGCTGCCGACGGTCCTGCCCGGCGGTAATCGGGCGTCAATTAACGCAGGCTCCTACAAAGCGACGTTCCTGACTTTGTAGTATCAAGGAAATCGCGCATTGCAAGGTTTGTTCCTTGCTCTTGCAATGCGTTAAATCCGAACAAGGATCTGCACCCGGAGAAGTTCTTTCTAACGTGTTTTCGGACAGGGGTTCGACTCCCCTCGCCTCCACCAAAATGAAATGATGAAGGGATTCGTTCATTAAAACGAATCCCTTTTGTTATGCAAAAGAATACTGATCGGTAAATCTTTAGCATCCTTTAACAATTATCTGTATTTGACATAAAGGAAATAAACCTGTTGTTGCAGAGATCTATGTCCATCTTTTTTATTGGAATTCTTTTCTCCGTACCGGGGTTTCCAAAAGAGAGAAGAAATAAAAATTTTTTTGTAAAAGCTTGACCTAAAGTCAGCTTTATGTGTTATGATGGCGATATCATACAAAACGATATGATAAATTCATATTGAAAATTCCGGAAAGGTGGTATGAATCGTATGAATGATGAAAAATTGGAATTAACAGAAGAATGGGACAAGGTTTTTCCGAAGAGTGACAAAGTAAACCATAGGAAAATCACATTCCATAACCGATATGGAATCACACTTGCAGCAGATCTGTATGAACCAAAAAATGCCGCAGGGAAACTTCCCGCTCTTGCAGTGGCAGGCCCTTTTGGTGCAGTAAAAGAGCAATCCTCAGGTCTTTATGCGCAAAATATGGCAGAACGGGGGTTCCTTACAATTGCCTTTGATCCATCCTATACCGGAGAAAGCGGAGGAATACCTAGGGATGTGGCGTCCCCCGATATCAATACGGAAGATTTCTCCGCGGCAGTCGATTATCTGGCAACGCAAGACAATGTTGATGCGGAACGCATCGGAATTATCGGGGTCTGCGGATGGGGCGGAATGGCATTGAACGCGGCCGCGATGGATACGCGCATCAAAGCAACGGTGGCATCGACAATGTATGATATGACCCGCGTTACGGCAAACGGCTATTTTGATTCGATGAACGCAGATGGACGCTATGAAATGCGAAAACAATTGAATGCGCAAAGAACCGTTGATTATAAAAACGGGACATATGCAAAAATGGGCGGTGTGCCGGCGGAACTGCCGGAAGATGCTCCTTTCTTTCTGAAGGATTACTGGAAGTATTACAAAACAGACAGAGGATATCATAAACGTTCCCTGAACTCGAATGCCGGCTGGAACGTGACATCGGCACTTTCATTGTTAAATATGCCGATTCTTCAGTACAGTGATGAAATACGGAATGCTGTGCTGATGATTCACGGGGAAAAAGCACACTCCTTGTATTTCAGTCAGGATGCTTTCAAGAAACTGACGGGTGACAACAAAGAATTAATGATTATCCCGGGAGCCGTGCATACCGATTTGTATGATCAGACGGATATTATCCCATTTGAAAAGATCGAAACATTCTTTCGCAAATATCTGATCTGAGATGCATCGTTGATCTCCGACAAACAGCGGCGGTATTAATCATACTGCCGCTGTTTGCGTGAAAATTTGAGTTTGAAACGATGACTGTTTGACATCGTGCGAACCGTTAGGATAACGCACGATATCCTCGTTATATGAGATTTTACACGGAATGACGGTTCATCAAACGGATAAAGACTTCTGTTACCGCAGGAGAAAAATGCGTGCCTTTGCCCTGTTCCAACTCGATTAAAGCTTCTTCTTGCGAAAGAGCGTTTCGATAGGATTGATCCGAAGTTATTGCATCCCGAACACTCGCTATCATCAGTATTTGAGAAATGAAAGGAATTTGCTCATCAGTAAGCTATTTTGATCATTTCAAAAGACAGACCAAGGCGCATTGGAATTACGTTTGTGTTGATGAAGACAGCTGAATCTGTTTTGCGAGCGCGTAAGCATTGTGTAGATCGCTGTCGTTTTCGACCAAAACGCGACCGATGATCAGTACGGAATCGGTCGGTGCGGAAATGCGGGAGACTCCATCCGGCAAGACCCCATTCCAATTCGGGCCGCAGATGAGATACTCTCTGGAAGCGGTGCCAGTCGTGCGTTTGCCGACGTAGGCAAACACGGTGTTTTTTCTCGGATCGGTCAACTGTACGCTGTAATAGCGACCTGCCATATCAGGTACATGCAGAAGCTGCGGCGCGTCTCGAAGATCCAGCCAGCCGATTGTTATCAGCGTATCGCGGTTTACCCCTGTGGTCGATAACGATGAACCGGACGCCTGAAGGGGATTCGTGAAGAGTTTCTCCGATTGCATATAAAGCGTGTTGAGCGGGATCGATCCGTCTCCGAATCCTTTGACAAGGATGGCTCTTTTGTAGACCCCGATGATCATACGCGGCAGAAAGTAGAGGATCAGAAACCATACCACAAGCGCAATCGAACAAAAAATCAGCAGGTGTTCATATCGCATCTGTTCCATTACCACACCTCCGTAACCGGCGGCACGATGTATTTCCCGCTCAGAATGGGATCATCTGGCATATACACGCGCAGCCATAAAATGAACTCTCCGGCAGGAGCAGGCAGCCAGTTGGACTCCTGCCTTTCGGGAGCGGTATTCCGAATGTGGATATCGACAGAACCGTCGGCGTTCGGGATGAGACCGGAACGGTCGGAAACACTGTAACGATTGATCGGATTTGCCACAAATCGGTTGCCTGCGTCTCCCATGGTCAGAGACCAGAACGCATGATTCGGCGGAAGTCCGCCTGCAGGAAAATGCAGGATGTAGTTATGCGTGCCGGACAGGGTATGATTTGCTCCGTCCACGCTGGTCGTCCAGTACATCGCCTCACGTGTTGTATTGATCGGCCCGGGAAACGCCAATGCGCATGCCGCCCTCTGCAAGAAGTTACTGTCGGGTTCTCCGCATCCGTATAGGGTACTCCAGCCGTTTGTTTTTTTTGATTTGAATTTTGAGATCAGATAGGCTGTGGCGATTGCCAATCCGAACCCGACAAGGACGCCTTGAATGACATCCGTTCGTATCAGTCTCGTCTGGATGAAAAAAACGGATTTGATCAGGACATAAGTGCAGACAATACCGCTGACGATGATCAGATAGTTGTATGCTTTTCGGCTCATTGGATGCTTGCCTCCTGCTGTTCTTCTGTATGCATTACGGAATAAGCACATTCATAATGAAATATTTTTCCAAATAGAAATCGTGTGTCAAAGAAAGAAAAGCGTGGGGTTTCCGATGTCCAATATCGCCGAGCTTGCTTCTCCGCCCAGAAATCCGGTGACCGATCTCGCAAAAGTCCCGAGGGATGCTTTCAGCTCTCTGTCGCGCGCGGCATCGATCAGACTGGTAATCAGAATGGCGTTTTTTGTGTCTTGTGTGATCGCTGTACGTTTTGCGATCTGATCCGTCCAGGCAATCTGCAGGATACCTTCGTCATCTGTAAAACACAATGCTCCGTTTCCCGTGTGCGCAGTTCTTCCGTCATCCGTTATGAAAGATTGTGCCTGCTTGATGATTCCCAAGCGAATGCTGCCCTGTACCTGATCGAGATCAAACCCTGCAATCGGCAGCGCCCAGATCATTGCAATGGTGTGAATAATATCTGTCAGAGGATTTTCGACAAGCTCTGCTTGCGGTGTTATCGCTCTGCGAAACAATGTTTCCACGGAAGAAATCGTCTGCCCGGAATAAGAAAGTTTTCGAAATGCTTCGTTCCATATCTGAATCAAAGGATTGGTTTCGAGCGCTTCATGATCGAGATATTTATGAACCTGGATGCATCCGCCATGCAGGGATGCGTTTAATCTGCCGCGCTTTTTGCCGAGAGCAAGCTCGGTGTTATCGATTGCCTGTGCGAGCACTGTCGAAAATTGTGCTTCCGGGAATAATTCCCAGACGGTTGTGTCTAAATGGAGTTCTTTCGTCATGATCACCTCGTTGTTATTATATAAGAATCAAAGTTTACGGAGTTCGATATCAACGGTTTCCAACAAAAATCAAAGGACTTCATGGTGAGATCAATTCCGGTTTCGATCCGGCGTTGTCAGAAACCCAGCGAGTATTCCTCTATTACTTTATGTTTTCGATTTTCCGTAAATCAATTCGGACATCAATTCCTGCGAACGGGATGCCTGATAGCCGAGAATCAGACCGATTTCGTAAATCAATTCGCAGTCTTTGCTGCGCCGGGATGCTTCCGTTAAAATTTCTCTGTTTCTGTTCGCGTCACTGATTTCACCGAGCGTTGTCTGCATGGCTTTGAAACGCAGAGAGGCGGGTTTCTTTTCTTTGTTGGTATCATCCATCGCCTCGTGGACATAACGGATTTTTTTGCCGAGAATGCGCAGGGAATGGGTGAAAGTGGCATCCTGACGGGTGAGCTTTTTCAGACCCGATTCGAAGCTATCTGTCCATTTCTTCAGCCGCTTTTTGGAGAAGTCGGAGAATCCAACCGTTCCTTTTTCATTTACGGACAGATCCAGTATTTCCTGCCATATTCCAAAGATGAGCGAAGTACTCTGTGCCGAGGAAAGATAGGCGAATGCATTTTTCAGTTCGGACTGGCGTTTTCTGCGTAAAAAGGAATGCAAACAGGATTTTTGCAGAGCAAGTTGCGGATGCTCGGTGCGGAATTGAATCCATTGTTCCGAAAGCACGTCATATTCCCGCAGCGGAGAAAAACGGTTGGCGAAATCTCTGAGCGTCGTGTTTAAAAATTCATATTGTTCATCCTGAAGGATCGGTCGGAAAAATGAAAGCAGGGCTCTCGTCTGCCGGATGCGAACCCGAAGCTGATGGATTGATTCCGGATTGTCGGGATGAAGGAGGAAATGATGCTGTGCCTGCAATATCTGAGGAATCTTGGGGGCGAGCAGAATCATTGCGGCATCCCTTGAACCTGGATCTCTTAAATCAGCGGAGTTTTCTTGCTTTGCCTGAATCGTATCCGATTCGTCGTCTGACATGAGGGCTCGTTCAGTCATGCCGCAGCATTCATAGCGCAAGGAATGTCTGAGGGACAATTCGTGCGCCAGTGCGACGAGAGAACAGAGTTCTCCCTGAAGCAAATCGAGCTCCAACTCGCAAAACGATTCCGATTTTTCATTCTTTGTGGCAGTTCCGAAGCGAAGCGTGAGCTTGATTTGTTCGGAGCACTCGTCCTCCAGCATCAGGACAAGCGTTTGATATTCTTCCTCAACAAGAAGATGCAGTTGATTCTCTGCCAGGATTGCACCGAACGGTGATGCGGAAATCAGAGAGGTAAGTTCCGAAGTCGAAGGCGAGTCGGAAGACAATTCATGAGACCAAATTTCGGTCTCATCCGGTTCCATAACATCCTTTGTGATAATACTGAGAACAACGCCGTGTTCCTTTTTCTGTGTTCGGACAGTCAGATGATTTTCCTCAAACACGCGCTCGGGCGTATCGTAATACCCTCCGGTAATCATTTCTTCCGAAACTTCATCGGCATAGTAATTCCCTGTTTCCGTGATGAGTGACGGAATGGTCCCGACGGGGTCATTGTCCGGGAGGGAGAAATACAGTTTTTTCCTTTGATTATCATTCATGGTTACACCTCTTCGTCTGAACGGTTTGGTCTTTATTGTCAGAACGATTGTGTTTTGTATGAGTCCATTATAGCGCAAAAACACAGAAAAATGATATTTGGTCGAAGCATTTCAAGATATATGCGATATTTTTGGTTCCTGTGAACGAAAGAAAATAATCCCGATCTGTTGACAGGAGAGAAAAATCGTGATAATATTTCGATTATAGAAATATTCGAATGGTGAAATAATGAAGACGGAACTGGATCAGATCATCGATCTGGCAATAGACAATCTGAAATTTTTATTCTTCCCCGAAGAATGGATGGATATCGACCTGAAATTCTCCAAGTCGGAATTATTTGCCATGCTGTTGGTTTCGAGAAAAGAAGTGACGAAAATGTCGGAATTGGCGGATTACATCAATGTGCCGATGAGTACCGCAAACGGGATTGCGGAACGTCTTTTGAAAAAAGGCTATATTCGGCGTGAGCGAAGCGAAGAAGATCGCCGCATTGTGGTGGTGGAGCTGACGGAAGACGGAAAACAGGTCATTGACAGCCTGAAAGAACTCGCCGCCCGATATCTGAAAATCGCGACAGACGCTTTGAGCAAAGAAGAAATGGATCTGCTTGCCGGGATGGTGATGAAAATCGTTCGAAGTTTGAAGAGCCAATCTACCGATATCAATGAACCGAATCCAAAACCGATCAGAAAGATAACGATTGAATAGCACAATGAGACAGTTTTTTTACCCAAATACTTCGACAATGGAACTATTCGATAAAAGAAATATAAATTATAACAAATGGGGGAAACGAAATGAGAATCATCTTATACACGGGAAAAGGCGGAGTCGGCAAAACAAGCATCGCCGCGGCGACTGCAACGAAATGTGCCGATGAAGGGTTGAAAACTCTGGTGGTGAGCACTGATCCCGCACACAGCCTCGGGGATTCGTTTGACATGAAATTATCGAGCGAACCGATTGAACTTGCCTCCAACCTGTGGGCACAGGAAATCGACACGATTCACGAAGTGGAAGAAGGTTGGGGTGTGATTCAGAAGTATTTTACGGATTTGTTTACGGCAAAAGCGGTCAAGGATATTACGACGGAGGAGTTGACGGTGTTTCCCGGAATGGAAGATCTGTTGAGTCTGCTTCGTATCCTGAAGTATTACAAAACAAATGCCTATGATGTGATTGTGATTGACTGTGCCCCGACGGGTGAAACGCTGGCACTATTGAGTTTCCCGGAGATGCTGAGATGGTGGATGGAAAAACTCTTTCCGATCAAGAAGAAAGCCATCAAAGTCGTGGGACCCGTAATGGAGCCGCTTTTAAAAATACCGATGCCGTCCGGTCAGGTGCTCGATGCGATCGATCAGATGTATTATGATCTGGATGAAATGAAACGGGTATTTTCGGATCGGGAAGTCACGAGCATCCGTATTGTCGTGAACCCGGAAAAGATGGTGGTCAAGGAAGCACTCCGCAGTTTCTCTTATCTGAATCTGTATGACTTCAATGTCGATGCGATTGTGATAAACAGGGTGATTCCCGACGATGTGACCGACAATTATTTCTCGGTATGGAAAGACATTCAGGCGAAATATAAAAAAGAAATTGTCGAAAACTTTTCTCCGATTCCGATTTACTACGCGCCGCTGTTTGAAACCGAAGTGGTCGGGATGGATGCGGTGAATCGTCTTGCGGATGTTGTGTTCGCAAAAGATCATCCCGCGGAAATCAAATATGTCGGGAAGGCACAGGAGTTCATCAAGGACGGAGACGAATATTTGCTCGGTGTTTCGATTCCTTTCGTACAAAAGGAAGAATTGGCGCTGAACCAAAAAGGGGACGAACTGATCATTCGTGCGGGAAATGTGAAGCGAAACATCACACTGCCCAGAACGATTGCGGCTTTGGAGATTATTCAGGCGAAATTTAACGAGGATCGTTTGGTAATTCGTTTCGGAGGTGTGGCAGATGAAGAGTGAACTGATTCGACAAGTCGTACGCCAGAAGCTGTGCATTGCGGAGCATCTTCTTGCTCATCTGCCGAAGGAGACGGCGAAGGAGTTCAGAAACATTGGAATGACTGTCTACGACAGCATCGGGGAATATCTGCATGACTCCGCTTCCGAACCGTCAATGAAAGAGAGAAACAATACAATCAGAGAGGTGAAGATCGATTAAAGGAAAGCAGTTGTATTATGAGCTGAGAAAAGATTAAATTTCATTACATATCTGTAACCGATGGCGATAATATGGTATAACTAAACTATCATACAATATCGAAAGGGGTAATGAAATGGGATCAGAGTATCAGCATGTATTCGAACCGATCCGCATCCGAGGGGTAGAATTTAAAAACAGGATCGAATTGGCACCGCCGTCGCCGAATCTGGCGAGCAGAGACTGGAAAGTGACGACGGAGTTTGTCGAGTTTTTCCGTCCGTTTGCACGGGGAGGCGCGGCAATTATCGATGTGGGGAATTCGATTATCGATATCAGAGAAGCGAGCGACGAAGAACGTCAGCTTGATCTGGGCAAAGACGACTGCATTCTGCCGTTGACGAGATTTGTGGAAATGTGCAAAAGTTATGGGGCGCAGCCTTCCTTGGAAATCAATCACAACGGGAAAGATTCCCAGTTTGAAAAAACCGGACATCCGGCATACAGTCCGTCGTCCATGATCACGACATTTGAACGGATGCGTGCGGCACAGATGGGACGGGAGCCGATACGGACAATCGAGATGGATTTGGCAAAAATTCACGAAACCGTCGAAAAATTCGGGGATGCGGCATTTCGCTGCAAACGCGCCGGATTTCAGATGTGTATGCTGCACGGAGGCCACGGGAATCTGATTTCTCAATTTTCCAGTCCTTTGTACAACAAACGAACCGATGAATACGGCGGGTCGTTGGAAAACAGAGCGCGCTTTACAATCGAGGTGCTGGACAATGTCCGTGCGAAATGCGGGGAAGATTTTGTGATTGAGTTCCGAATCTCTGCTGACGAAATTCATCCGGACGGCATGCACTTTGAAGAAACACTGAAGTATATCGAAATGATCAAAGACAAAGTAGATATCCTGCATGTTTCCGCGGGGTTGCACGGGGAATTTGACTATATGCGCTACTGGTGGCAGAACTATATGATGGACAGAATGTACAATGTGCATTTTGCCGCGGACGTGAAAAAAGCATTCCCCGATCTGTTGGTCTGTACGGTCGGATCGATTATGAACATACGGGACGCGGAACAGATTATTGAAGACGGAAAAGCAGACTTTGTGGCGATGTGCAGACCGTTGCTGGCGGATCCGGAAATGCCGAGAAAATATGCGCTCGGCAAGGAAGAGGATCATCGTCCGTGCCTGAGATGCCAATATTGCGGGAAGCGTCTTTTAATCCCTGCTGTGATCAATTGTGCGGTGAATCCGTATCTCGGAGAGGAAATGCAATTTCCGAACGGTCGTGTAGAGAAAGCCGACAGTAAAAAGAAAGTGGCGGTGGTCGGAGGAGGTCCCGCAGGGATTCAGGCGATGCTGACCCTGTGCGAACGCGGACATGATGTGACACTGTATGAAAAGAGCGATCATCTCGGAGGATGTGTGGTGTATGCTGCCGCGCATGATTTTAAAGCCGATGTGAAAGACTATCTGGATTATTTATTGATACAGGCGAAAAAATCACCCGCAACGATCATGCTGAACACAGTGGCAACAAAAGAGCTGTTGGATCTGGGTAATTATGATGCGATCGTAATCGCGATCGGCGCGGATTATGCGATTCCGAACATAAAAGGAATTGATCTGGCGCATGTGCATTGGGCACCGTATGCCGATATCGGACGGGTGTCGGTCGGAAAGAAAACCGTGATTGTCGGAGCCGGCAGTGTCGGAGTGGAAAGCGCGATCGGACTTAAGCAGCAGGGTAAAGATGTGGAGCTGGTTGAAATGGCTCCTGATATGATGAATCTGATGAGCAGCGGCGCGATGCAGAATCTGATGGAAAAGCTGAACGAACTGAACATCCCGCTGCATCTGAACTGCAAGCTCGAGGAAATTAAACCTGATTCGGTCGTCTGCGTTGACGGGAATACCGGAAAGAATGTCTCGTTTGAGGCAGACACCGTACTGCTGGCGCTCGGCATGAAAGCACGCAAAGAGGAAGCCGACACGATGAAACACTGCGCGCCCGAAACCGAAATTTATACGGTCGGTGATGTGTATGCCGTCGGCAATATCGCGACTGCCGTGAAATCGGCATTTTTGGCAGCAGCGGCGATTTAAGACGAACTTCAATGTATGATTGTTCAAACGGACAAAATACCTTCTTTCGGGAAGGTATTTTTCTTTGACGAGAGGATTTATGATATGATGAAGAAAAGAAATAAATCAGTGCAGGACACATTATTCTTCTTGAAAAAGTACGTTCGGTTGATAATAAACTATGGGTGAAAGTGCAGAGGACAGTGATATGATCGTACAAAATCGGATGACAGGAACTCTGAAAGGAATATGGCTGAATCTTCCGATCTTCTACAGTGTTTATACCATATTGAGTTCGGCGGTTTTGTCGATGGCATATTTCAATCCGTCCAGAACGGTATATTTACTGAGCGCATTGCTGCCGCTGTTTTGGATTTTTTGTTACGTACTCGCTTCACAGTATGCGGAAGTGGGCTCGGCAGATCGTGTCGGGCATGTGCATCTTTCTCTGAAAAGAGCAGTTCTTGCTGCGGGAAGTATGATCGTGATCCTGATCGCTTTGGCGCTCATTGTGAAACCCGTGACGCAGAATAATATCGTTGTGGATATTCAAGCGTACTATCCGTCAGCCATCGTTTCGAATGACGGCGGGGTAACGGATGGAAGCGGGAATTCGTTGTATGACAAAAACGGAGTCGGGCTGGCTCAGAATGCTCTTTTGACGACCTCGGATGGACGGGAATGGCGACTGGAAGGAACCGTGCTGGTGGATGTGGCGCAAAAAAGAGCGCTGATCGGTTTCTACGAAATCATCAATGTGGTTTGGATGCTCCTGTTTTTGGCTCATTGTTTGCAATACCGTAGGCTGCATGGTGTGATACGTTTTTTCGGCGCGGCATTGCTGTACGGGTTTCTGCTGGAAAGCGGAGGGGTCCTGAGCGGATTTTTTACAGAGAACGATTATCATGTTTATTTTCCGTTTTTGGCGGCACCGATGGTGACAATGCTCGGCTGGCCGATGGTGTTCTACTGCGTGGTCTGCATCTGGGAAAGATTGACGGCACGATGGGAAACGCTCATGAAATGCAATGCGGCGCTCTCGGGCATCGCAATCTCATTGATCGCATTGTGTTGGGATCTGAATGTGGATCCGGCAGCGACGGGACTCGGACTCTGGACATGGAATGCGGCTCTGCCCGCATGGTTTCTGGGTGTGCCGCTCGTGAACTTCACCAGCTGGTTTTCCGCGGTATTCTCCTTCGGAGCGGGCTATACCTTAGTGATGCGAAGCAAATGGAGCGAACGGAAGAAAACAGCGGCAATGTTTGCCGTAATCCCGATTTTGTTGATTGTTTCGGCAGTAATTAATTTTTTGATCTGCGGATTTGCGGAAGGATTTGACGGACCGAGCTGGACAGTGCTGACAGCATATCTGCATGCAATCATGTAAAAGAGGGATTATGATTACGATCAGAGAATATAAAAAAGAAGATATCAAAACACTTGCGGCTATATGGAATGAAGTGGTGGAGGAAGGCGTGGCATTTCCGCAGACAGAGAAGCTGAGCGAAGACGAGGCGGCATTGTTGTTTTCCAAACAGGATGTTACGTCGGTTGCGACGAAGGACGGAACCATCTGCGGATTTTACATCCTGCATCCGAACAATGTCGGTCGATGCGGGCATATCTGCAATGCCAGTTACGGGGTTGCTTCCGATGAGAGAGGAAACGGAGTCGGAAGATTGCTCGTAGAGCATTCGCTGAAAAAAGCGAAAGAGTCGGGATATCGGATCATGCAGTTTAATGCGGTTGTCGCATCAAATAAAGCCGCCATTCGCATTTATGAATCGGTGGGATTTCGCTTGATCGGGGAAATCCCCGAGGGGTTTGCGATCAAAACCGGCGGATATGAAACGATTCGGATTTACTGCTATGTTCTTTGAATTCAAATCAGGCATACGATTCCTTCGATTAAAGCGCGTGCTACAACCTGCTGAAAATGAGATAGGAAAGATAGACCAAATACGTAACGATCATGAGTATTCCGACCGGGCGGGATACTTTTTTTGCGAAAAACATCGGAATATAAAACAACATGCTCGTCACGCACAGAATAAAGGTGTCGAAAACGGAATCGACATCGACCGGGATGGCGGTGATGAATGCGGACAGTCCGAGGATCAGAAAAATGTTGTAGATATTCGACCCGATGATGTTGCTCAGCGCGATATCGCTGTTGCCTTTTTTTACGGCAATGACGGAAGTGACGGATTCGGGAAGCGAAGTGCCGATGGCGACAACGGTCAGTCCGATGAGCCCTTCGCTGATCCCTGCGGCGGAAGCGATGGAGACCGCCTGAGTAACGATTAACTGCCCACCGCCGACCACGCCGACAAGACCGAGGAGGAGCAGAATCGTGTTTTTCACCGGGTTTGGTTTTTTCAGCTCCAGACTTTCTTTCCATTCGGCTTTCTCCTGCTTTTCTTCCCTGAGATTTTGTTTTGTTTCGGAAACCGTAAAATATAAAAAAATCAGAAAGAAAATGAGAAGGATCGCCCCGTCTCCCCGGGAAAGAAAGTTCTTTCCAGTCTCAAAAAAAGAATCGTAAGACAGAATCAATAGCACGATTGCTCCTACGATCGAATAAGGGTAGTTTTTGAACAGAATTGATTTGTTGATCGGAAGCGGGCGCATTGCGGCACTGATGCCGCCGACGAGCAATAAATTGATCAGACAGGAACCGACGACATTTCCGATGGCGATGCCGCTGCTGCCCCTGAGCGCTGCCGTGATGCTGACCGAAAGTTCCGGCGCGCTTGTCCCGAACGCGACGACGGTCATGCCGATGATGTGTGCGGGGATGCCGAATCGAAATGCAAACGAAGAAGCATTATCGACAAACCAATCTGCTCCTTTGATCAACAGAATAAATCCGCTTAAAAGCAGCAAAATAGTAAGAAACATACTGATTCCTTTTCCCTTTTATTCCTATTATAACATACAATAAGAAAGTGCAAATTAGTGTGTCACTTGCGTTTTGCAGGCTGAAATTTCGCTTGCACTTTTACGGGATCTCATTTATAATTAGCACAATTCATGCAATTTTATTTCTAGGAAAGAGAAATATTATTTTTCCGATTCGCTTATGTGAAACGCCATATAAGTGAGATCTGCTCGATCTTCATCATTGAATAACGAAAGCCGGCAGTGATTATTTTAAAAATTCTGAATATTCTGTTAATATTATTTGCTTTCTGATCGGGAGACCGAAACGGATGGGTTTTAATTTGAGTTCGGTAACGCTCATTGTCAGATTTTATTCGAATACGAAAAGGAGAAAATCATGTTCTTGGGATTGAACGATTTCGGTATTATCGCTGCTTATGTTTTGAGTATCCTCAGTACATTGCTGTGTATTGTTTATGGAATTGTGAACTGGAATAAGGGCGGAGAAGAGGATCCTGTACAGATGCAGGAGGAATCGCAATGGGAGGCGTCACAAAATAAGATTGACGAAGATCTGTAATATGTGGCTTTATTTTTAACCGATACAACGAAGGAGAAACTATGAACTTATTGAATCTTATTATACTGATTGTGTATCTGTTCATTCTGACGCTTCTGGGATTTGTCGGCTTCAAGCAGACCAAAACATCACAGGATTATTTGTTGGCGGGCAGAAAAACACATCCTCTTATTATGGCGCTTTCCTATGGTGCCACATTTATCAGCACTTCCGCGATCGTGGGGTTTGGAGGACTGGCAGCCAATATGGGGATGGGGTTGTTATGGCTGACGTTTTTGAATGTGTTTATCGGTGTGTTCATCGCATTCGTTTTTTTCGGGAAGCGAACCAGACGCATCGGTCATACGCTGGATGCGCATACCTTTCCTGAACTGATCGGAAAACGATTTAATTCTAAGTTTATTCAGGGATATGCGGCGTTGCTCATTTTCATCTGCATGCCGATCTATTCGGCTGCGGTGATTAAAGGCGGGGCGAATTTTATTCAGACATATTTTGGAATGTCTTATTATGCGGCTTTATTGTTTTTCGTTGCAATCGTTGCGATTTATGTATGGATGGGCGGAATGAAAGGGGTGATGTATACGGATGCCTTTCAGGGAGCCATTATGTTTTTTGCGATGATTGTGCTGTTGTTTGTCGCATACGGAAAACTGGGGGGCGTGGCTTCGGCACATGCGCAGTTGACAGCACTGTTCGGACAATCCGATGTGCAGAGCGCAATGGCAAAATCGATACAGACAGGATTTCAGGGATGGACATCCATGCCGAAAGCCGGATCTTCCATGTGGTGGAGTATGATTTCCACAATCGTGATGGGTGTCGGAATCGGCGCATTGGCGCAGCCTCAGATGATTGTTCGTTTTATGACTGTGAAGAGTAATAAAGAATTGAATCGCGGAGTATTGTCAGGTGGGATCTTTATTCTTGCTATGGCCGGAATTGCATATGTGGTAGGTGCACTCTCCAATGTATTGCTGTATCAATCGACCGGATCAATTTCCATTGTTGCAGCGGGGGGTGTCAGTGATAATATCATTCCGTTGTTTATCAAAACATATCTTCCCGACTGGTTCTCTTCGATCTTTCTCATTTGTATGCTGGCAGCGGCCATGTCGACGATCAGCTCGCAGTTCCATACGATGGGTACGGCTGCAGGAAGAGATTTGTATGAAAAAACATTGGGTAAAACCGGAAATACAATGATGATCACTCGCGTCGGAATCCTGATTGTGATCGTGATGAGCACTGCGATTGCATGGTTCTCAAACGGCCTGCCGATTGCGGAAGGGATTATTGCAAAATTCACCAGCATTTTCTTTGAATTGACAACTGCAGCATTCCTGCCGATGTATATCGGAGCATTGTATTTCAGAAAAATGCCGCGTGCGGCTGCGAAAGCCAGCATGATTGCCGGATCGGTATCCTGGTTTATCTGGACATTTTTTATTCACAGCAACGCATCATATTTTCAGATTTGCAATTTAGTTTTTGGGAAAACATCCCTTGTACTGAACACTTCGCTGCAGAGCTGGTCGATGGTCGGCACGACGATGATAGCGCTTCCTGTTTCGATCCTTGCGATGGCAATCGTCTGGATCATTTATGCGGCGAAAAAGAAAAGTGATCTGGATCCCTCATACATAGAAGGTTGCTTTGCGGGGATCGGCGAAAAAAAAGCTGAGTGATCGATGATGTGCTCTGCATTGGGCAGACCGCAGCAATGCGGTCTTTTTATATCTAAGGTTTTAATCAAAAAACAGGTAAAGATTTTGCCCGAATAGCCGATACATAGCAATGGATCAATCTCAGAAAACAATATGAAATAACGGAAAGAGTATGAATTTTTTAAGTGCGATTACAATTATCAACGCTTACAGTTTCTTTTTAATCGGCGCGAGTATTCTTCGCCAAAATCCAAAAAGCATCCTGAATCGATTAGCTGCAGTCGTAAATCTGTGCTTTATGATTTGGTGCATTTCGGATGCATTTTTCTATCATGCCCCCAATTCTCATAACGCAATGATTTGGCATAAAATAGGATCCGTCGGATGGATATTCATTATGGCGTTCGCATTGCATTTTTTTTATTTATTGGCCGGGAAATCGATTTCAATCGGCAGATTGCAGTGCAATTGGATGTTATATCTGCCGCCGGCAATTTTGATGATTGGAACATTGGTGAGTCCCAATTCGCCGATAGCGAAAGATTTGGTGCAAAGCAGCTTGGGATTGGGCTGGACATACGTTACGAATGTCCGCTCTTTTTTGTTCTGGTTTTTTACTGCTTATATTATTGCATATTTGATAATCGGTCTTGTGCAGACGTATGCATGGGCCAGAAGAAGCGGTAGGATGAGGCTGAATATCCAGGCAAAAATTATTGTGGTAATTGATATTGTAATGATTGTGATCGGTTTTTCCACGGATGTAATTCTTCCTACATTTACTACAGCCGTTCCTCCCCTGCTGAATATTATATCGATTTCGTGGGGGATTGCGTTTTTCCTGATGGCAAAAACATATAAGCTGCTGGATGTGTATGACATTGTGACACCTCAGCTTTTGATGGACACGGTGATGGATCCGATTATTCTGATCAGTCCGGAAGGATTTATTATGATGATAAACCATGCGGGTGAACGGATGTTGGGCTTTTGTGCGGAGGAGCTGATTGGAAGAGAATTCTGCGAAATACTCAAAAACAGAAAATACAATACCAAACTGATATCCATACTTGCAGAAAAAAAATCGGTAAGCGATGCAGAAATCGAGTTGACGGACAAAAACGGAACGGTAATCCATACCAATGCATCTCTCAGCATTGCGGAAAACAAGATGGATGGTTTGATCGGGATTGTGATCAGTCTGCACGATGTGTCGGAATATAAGGCCGGGCTGCAGTATTGGAAAGAAATGGCAAACTATGACAGGTTGACGGGTCTGCCGAATCGGAGGTTGCTGATGGCTCGTCTGCACGCGGCCATCGATGATTACATCAAATTCTGTCGGCATTTCTCGCTCGCAGTGATTGATCTGGATCGGTTTAAGATGATGAACGATACATACGGACATGATTTCGGCGACCGGATTTTAGTGCTGTTTTCGGAGAAAGTAAAGCATTGCATCCGAAAAGAGGAGATTTTTTCCCGGATCGGAGGAGATGAGTTTGTTTTGCTGCAACAGAATGTGGGGTCAGTAAAAGAAAGCCTTGATCTGATTCACCGAGTGAAAAGAGAATTTCGGACGCCGATAGAGATAGACGGCATAGTGATTCAGATTGATTTCTCGGTCGGAATGGGGAACTGCCCGCATGACGGCACCGATTCCGAGGAATTATTTCGGATTGCCGATCAGCGCATGTACCTTGATAAACGCGCAAAAGTCATCGGAAAAAAATGGAAGACGATGCACAGAGAAAAGTACTCGCAAGATTGAAGTATTTCGTTTGATTCGTATGATATAATAGTAACCGGAATAAAAGGAGAAAAACCAAACGAAACAGCGACGGGTATTTGGATGAAAAAAAAATATAAAATCAGACTGAACAGAAAAAAATTTCGGAGAAGAATGTTTGGCTTTTTTCTTGCAATGGTCTTATTGATCGGAAGCGGAATAATGATTGTACGGCATTTCCGCGGGATTTCCGAACAAAACAGAGCAACCTCTGTTCGATCCTCCGATGTGACATACGTGCTGCGCGACAGCGGCGGATTGAAAACGACAGATGCTTTAAAGCTGATTGAACAATATTTTACGGCGTATTACAGCTCGTTGGGAACGCTGAAGCCCGCTGATCTGACGCAGTATTACGGCATGGAAGACAGTGATTCGTACGCCAGCGCGCGGATCAACCAAGCTGTACTGAACTATTTGATTTTCTACCGCAGCAATGGGGTTTGTGATCTGGGGTTCTCCTCGTGTACCTGCGGTGTCACCATTACTGACGCGAAGACAGACGGTGACCGTCTCGAGATTAAACTGGTGTCGGATGAGTCCATGCAGTTCGTGGGTTACGGAGATGTCACTTCTTCCATGTGCGGGGTTGAGCATACGTTCGTGTTGAAAAAGACATCCGACGGATATCGGATTCTGACTCATATTTACGAGGATTCTGTTTACTCCGAATTGGAAGAATCATTGAAAGATGCTTCGGATAACGCTTCGCTGTCGAACGATCAGATCAAACAGTTGATTGATCAGCGTCTGAGCGACATGGAATCCGACGCGAAAAAAAATCTGGATACTTATGAATCGCAGCGTCAGGCGTATCTTGCAGACCCTTCGGGTTATCCGTTGACTTTGAATGCCGCTTATGATTATAAACGGGAAGATGCGGTAGCTTATGCGGAAAAATGGGTGGGGGATACTGCAGTTATCCGTAATGACAGTGTATGGGAGACGTATGATTATGCCGGAGGGAATTGTGCCAATTTTGTGTCGCAGTGCATTTTTGCAGGTGGCATTCCGATGGACGTGACAGGAGACGAAATCTGGAAATGGTACAATGATACCCCGGACAGCACTTCCGCAAAATCGGGACGATCCCCGTCATGGACACAGGTCGGTTATTTTTATGACTATTGCACGGGAAACAGCGGATATGGAATTGTCGCCGAAACGGCAAATAATCTGTATTCCGCAGAGATCGGCGATGGCATTATGATGGATTGGGGCGACGGATGGTCGCATGTTGTTTTGATTACGGGAATCGTGAAGGATGAAAACGGGAATGTGGTCGATTATCTGATCAATTCCAACACATCGGATCGAAAGAATTATCCGTTATCCGCGTATGGGTGCGTGAAAATGAGCGCAATTCGGATTGCGGGATGGAATAAATAAGTTTGATATATGGGAGGAATCTCAATGGGAAAAGCGTTGATTATCGGTGCGGGCGGCGTGGCGAGTGTGGTCATTCACAAATGCTGTCAGCATCCGGATGTTTTTGAAGAAATATGTATCGCGAGCAGAACGCTGTCGAAATGCGAAGCGATCAAAAAGAAACTGGACGGCGGAAAAACGAAAATACAAATCGCCCAGTTGGATGCGGATCAAACACAGGATGTGATCTCTTTGATTCAATCATTTCAGCCGGATATCGTCATCAACGTTGCGCTTCCGTATCAGGATCTGACAATCATGGATGCCTGTTTGGCAACCGGAGTGGATTATTTGGATACAGCGAATTACGAGCCGCCCGACATTCCGAAATTCGAATATAAGTGGCAATGGGCATATAGGGATCGATATGAAAAAGCAGGGATCACTGCATTACTCGGAAGCGGATTTGATCCGGGTGTGACGAGTGTGTTTGTCGCATACGCGCAGAAACATTATTTTGACGAAATTCATACGATCGATATTGTCGATGCAAATGCAGGGGATCACGGGTATCCGTTTGCAACGAACTTCAATCCCGAAATCAACATTCGGGAGATCACGGCGAACGGAAGTTATTTTGAAGACGGAAAGTGGATCGAAACGCCTCCTCTGGCAGTGAAAAAGACCTATGATCTGCCCGAGATCGGACCGAAAAATATTTACCTTTTGCATCACGAAGAGATGGAAGCCTTGGCTCTGAATATCAAAGGGGTGAAACGGATTCGTTTTTGGATGACATTCTCGGATCAGTATCTCAATCATTTGCAGGTGCTGCAAAATGTCGGGATGACATCAATCGAGCCGATCGAATTTGAAGGACAGAAGATCGCTCCGCTGCAGTTTCTGAAAGCGGTTTTACCCGATCCTGCATCTTTGGGCGAAAGAACAAAAGGCAAAACCAATATCGGTTGTATTATAACGGGAACGAAAGATGGTAAGCCGCAGACGTATTATGTCTATAATGTATGCGATCATGAAGCCTGCTATAAAGAAGTCGGCTCGCAGGCGATTTCTTATACGACAGGCGTACCTGCGATGATTGGGGCCATGCTGATGCTCAAGGGAATCTGGAAGAGGGCGGGTGTCTATACGACAGACGAGTTTGATCCGGATCCGTTTATGGAGGAACTGAATCGATGCGGGCTGCCGTGGAAAGAGGAATTCTCCCCGGTGTTGCTTGATTAGAATGTGGTGTAGAGGAAATGATGGAATTTACGATTGATGTGTCAAATTTGCAGACGCCTTGTTATCTGGTGGATGAACGGTTGTTGGAACGAAATCTGCGTATTCTTGATTCCGTGCAGCAGAAAACCGGTTGCAGTATCCTGCTCGCATTAAAAGGGTTTTCCATGTTCTCGACGTTTCCGCTGATCGGGAACTATCTGGCGGGTGTTACTGCAAGCTCGCTACACGAAGCGCGGCTCGGTTACGAGGAGATGGGAAAACAGGTGCACATCTTTGCTCCTGCTTATGTGGAGAAGGATTTCGAAGAGATCATGCAGTGCTGTGATCACATTGTATTCAACTCCTTTGAACAGTGGAACCGATATAAAGACCGTGTGAAGAACAATCCGAATAAGAAAATCGAATGCGGCATCCGTGTCAATCCGGAATATTCCGAAATCGAAACAAATATTTACAATCCGTGTTATCAATATTCCCGACTGGGAACAACGGTAAAGAATTTTCGGTTTGACGAGCTGGAGGGACTGGACGGGATTCATTTTCATACGATGTGCGAACAGAATTCCGACACTCTGGCGCGCACTGCAGCCGTGGTGGACGAAAAATTCGGAAGCGCGATCCGACAGATGAAATGGATCAATTTCGGCGGAGGCCATCATATTACGCGAGCCGATTACGATATCGAGAGTCTGATCCGAACAATCAGGTTTTTTCAGGATAAATATGGAATTAACGTTTATCTGGAGCCGGGAGAGGCGATTGCACTGAATACGGGATATCTCGTGGCAAGTGTGTTGGACATCGTGCAAAACGGAATGGAAATAGCGATACTGGATGCTTCCGCAGCCTGTCATATGCCCGATGTGCTGGAAATGCCGTACCGCCCGAACATCATCGGAGCTGACGAGCCGCTTGCAAAGCAATACACGTATCGGTTGGCTGGCAATACCTGCCTGGCGGGAGATGTGATCGGAGACTACTCTTTTGATCATCCGCTCAAAGCGGGAGACAAACTGATTTTTTGTGATATGGCGCATTATACCATGGTGAAAAACAATACCTTCAACGGGATGAATCTGCCGTCAATCGCATTGTACCGTGAGAGTAAGGGCATCGAAATCGTTCGCAGATTCGGCTATGAGGATTTTAAAACGCGTTTGTCCTGACGCGGTTTCGGAGGGAATGATGAAAAAGAAATTTGGATGGAATCAACGCATCATGCTGGTATTGATCGTTCTGTCCGTGCTGTTTGCGGTCATCCAACTGGTGCTGTTCCACGACACGAAAGAATCCGTGTTCCTGTTTCTGCAGGATTTGATTTTCCTGCCGATCAATATTCTCCTTGTGACGTTCATCTTGGACAGAATCATTCAGACGAGAGAAAAACAGGAAAAGCTGGATCATATGAATATTGTAATCGGTGCTTTTTTCGGGGAAATCGGGAATGATTTTCTGCGCCTGATCAGCCAAAACATTGCCGAAATTGATCAGATCCGTCAACTGGTGGATATGAACGCGGACTGGAGCGACAGGCAGTTTGACAGGGCGGCCGCTACCGTTACTTCGTTGTCATTTACTGTGGTTGCATCAAACGAATATCTGCAAAGTTTGAAACAGCGGCTCCCGGCGGATCGTATGCAGCTGACACGCTTGTTTGAAAATCCGAATTTACTGGAACACGACTCGTTTACCGACACACTGTGGTCGGTTTACCATCTGATCGACGAGTTGGAAAGCAGGGCGGATATCTGCACGCTGCCGGAAACGGATGTCAGACATATATCGGGAGATATCGTACGGGCGTACAGTCATCTGCTGTACGAATGGATTTATTATATGAAACATCTGAAAAACAAATACCCTTATCTATGGTCTTTGGCAGTGAGGAACAATCCCTTTTCCGAAGATCCTCAGATTATCGTCAATGAATAATATGCACATGGGGCGGGAGAATTCTCCCGCTGTTTTCATTTGTGAATCACGTTCCAAACGATCGATTTTTCGTTTGATAAAGGGGCATCAAATGGAAATATATGTTTCAAAATAAAAGGAAATATGATAAACTATATATGTAAAAACAAGTAGAAAACAGCGAGATCCATTCAATCTTCCCGGTCTGTTTCATCTGATTCGCAGACGGTATTTTGTGATATGGGTCTTGATCGATTTTTATGGAGGAATCATTGTTTCACCGAATTTATATTGAGAAAATGGACGGATTTGATGTCGAAGCGCTGAAAGTGGCAACTGAGCTGAAGGAGCAGTTGCAGCTTTCAGAGATGGAATCTGTCCGAGTGCTGAACCGTTATGATGTGGAACTGGAATCGAAAAAGCCGTTCGATGAATTCATATACGGTATTTTTGCGGAAATCAACCAGGATTATGTGTCGAAACAGCCGCCCGATCTGACCGAGTCGGATCGAATCTTCGGAATTGAATATCAGCCGGGTCAGTATGATATTCGTTGCGATTCCGCCGAACAATGCGTGCGGCTGACCGATACGGATGCCGTTGTGAAAGTGAAACATGCAAAACTCTATCTGATCAGGGGAAAGCTGTCCGATGCCGAATTCGACAGAGTGAAATCCTATATGATCAATCCGGTGGATTCGAGAGAAGCGGTATTAACACAAACCGAAGAAGCCGAACAAACAACAATTAAACCGACAATCAGAGTGGTTCTTGAGGGATTTACCGATCTGGACGACAGTGGTTTGGCAGCATTGATTGCCGAACGCGGACTGGCGATGGATCTGGAGGATATCAAATGCATCAGGGACTATTTTCAATTGCAGGAAAAACGCAATCCGACCGAGACGGAGCTTCGTGTGCTTGACACCTACTGGTCCGATCACTGCAGACATACAACTTTCTCGACTGTGATTACGGACGTTTCGTTTGCGGACGGAATGCTGAACCAATCCGTCAAACAAGATTTCGAACAATATCTGGCGATGAAAAAAGAAACGGGCAGAGAGAACAAACCCGTCACGTTGATGGAAATTGCAACCATGGGCGCACGCCTGAACAAGCGCAGAGGACTTGATGCAGACGTGGAAATCAGTGATGAAATCAACGCATGCAGTTATGAGATTTCTGTGGATGAAAACGGAACAAATCGGGATTATCTTTTGATGTTCAAGAACGAAACGCATAACCATCCGACGGAAATTGAACCGTTCGGCGGTGCGGCTACCTGTTTGGGCGGGGCGATCCGCGATCCGCTTTCCGGCAGAGCCTACGTTTATCAATCCATGAGGGTGACCGGATCGGGAGATCCGACGGCACCGATCGGAGAAACGATCGAAGGGAAACTGCCGCAGAGAAAAATCACGACGCAGGCGGCATCCGGATTTTCCTCCTACGGAAACCAGATCGGACTTTGCACCGGACAGGTGCGGGAATATTATCATCCGAACTTTGTCGCGAAACGCATGGAAGTCGGCGCAGTGATTGCTGCAGCTCCGAAAGAAAATGTCGTGAGACTGCAACCGGAAGTCGGTGATTTGATTTACGTGATCGGAGGACGGACCGGGCGCGACGGAATCGGAGGTGCCTCCGGGTCATCGAAAGAGCATAACGTCAAAAGCGTCGAAACAGCCGGAAGCGAAGTGCAAAAAGGGAATGCGCCCGAAGAACGAAAACTGCAGCGATTGTTCCGAAATCCGAACTGTGCGAAACTGATTAAGAAGTGCAACGATTTCGGTGCGGGCGGAGTCAGCGTAGCCATCGGAGAATTGGCGGACAGTTTGGATATTGATCTGGATAGCGTTTTGTTGAAATACGATGGGTTGAATGCGACGGAACTGGCGATCAGTGAATCGCAGGAACGCATGGCTGTGGTGATCGATCCGAAAGACGAAAAAGAATTTCTTGATTACGTCAAAAGCGAAAACATCGAATATTCCAAGACCGCACTGGTGACGGACAGCGGACGCCTTGTGATGAGATTCAAAGGGCAGGAAGTGCTGAATATCCAGCGCAGTTTCATCGACACGAACGGTGCGGACAAATATATCGACATAAAGGTAGATTGCAATCAGGTGCCGCAACTCGGCACGTCCGCAGAATCATTATCCGATTATTTATTCGCGGAAACAGGAAAACTGAACATTTGCAGTCAAAAAGGGCTGACGGAAATGTTTGACAACACCATCGGAGCCTCCACGGTATTCATGCCGCACGGGGGAAAAACGATGCAGACACCATCGGATGTGATGGCATCGAAGATTCCCGTGATGGGAGCTGACACAAAAACCGTATCGCTCATGTCCCACGGGTACGATCCCGATCTTTGCGTCAAAAGCCCGTATCTGGGCGCGGCGGAAGCGGTATTGTCCTGTGTGACAAAGCTGGTATGTGCCGGAGCGGATTACCGGACGATCAAACTATCCTTTCAGGAATATTTTGAGAAGCTGAGAAATGACCCCGTGAAATGGGGTAAACCGTTCAGTGCGCTGCTCGGTGCACTGAGAATACAGGCATCGCTCGGCATCAGTGCAATCGGCGGCAAAGACAGCATGTCGGGGTCGTATGAAACCTTGGATGTCCCGCCGACTCTGATCAGCTTCGGAGTGGCGGTAAGCGAGATCGATAACGTGATGTCGAATGAGCTCAAAAAAAGCGGATCGCATCTGATCCTCCTCAAACCGAAACGAACCGAAACGGGACTACCCGACAATCAAAGTCTGACGGCAATGTATGACGCCATCTGTAACGCGGTCAAAAAGAAAACAATCCTGACGGCAAAACCATGCGGAAACGACGGAGCGGCTGTGGCATTGATGCTTTCCGCATTCGGCAATCGAATCGGAGCACACATCAATGACGAGATCTCCACGGCACTTTTGACGACGGCGGATCATGCGAGCGTTTTGATTGAAACCGAGAATCCCGACTTTAAGACAGCAACGGAATTTGATGTGGTTCAATTCGGCAGAACAACCGATAACGGAAAAATCGAGTATCTCGGCGAGTCGATATCGCTGGATGATTTGGCAAACAGATGGAAACAGCCGTTGGAAAAAGTATTTCCGTCCGTGGCAGGAGAATCGGTGAAGGTTGACCCGATTGTCTATCAATCTTCGGATAAGAAAACGGCAAGTGTCAAATATGCGAAACCTCGCGTATTTATCCCTGCTTTTCCCGGAACGAACTGTGAGTATGATACCGCAAAAGCGTTTGAACAGGCGGGAGCGGTTTGCGAAACACTCGTATTCCGAAACAAATCCCGATCCGACATCACGCAAAGCGCGATGAAAATGGCGGAGATGATCCGAAACGCGCAGATTATTGCTTTCCCGGGCGGATTCAGTGCAGGAGACGAACCGGACGGTTCGGGTAAATTTATCGTCTCCGTACTCAGAAATCCGATCGTAACCGAAGCGGTAACCGATCTGTTGGAAAACAGGGACGGACTGATTTTGGGTATCTGCAACGGATTCCAGGCACTGATCAAAACAGGGCTTGTGCCATACGGAAAAATCACACAGCTGAGCGAAACCTCGCCGACACTGACATTCAACACCATCGGAAGACATGTCGCAAAAATAGCTTACACGAAACTGGTTTCCGACAAGTCGGTATGGTTTTCCGAATGTGAAACCGGCGAAGTACATGCCGTGGCACTTTCTCACGGAGAAGGCCGATTCGTCGCACAGGAGAAAGAGCTTGCCCTCATGGTACAAAATGGGCAGGTGATCACACAGTATTGCGACGTCGACGGAATGGTGTCCGGCGATCCTTCGGTTAATCCGAACGGAAGCATACAGAATGTGGAAGCGATCTGCAGCCCGGACGGCAGAGTGCTCGGCAAGATGGGGCACAACGAACGGTCAGGTTACGGATTGTATCAGAATTTAGTCGGAAATTTTGACCGGAAAATCTTTCTTTCCGGTGTGAACTATTACAGTTAAGGAAAGGCGGCAGGTCGATGGCAAAAATTGCGGTTGTAATGGGAAGCGATTCCGATTACGAAGTTGTAAAAAAAGGATTGGACATTTTAAAAAAATTTGAAATATCGTGCGACGTCCGTTTGATATCCGCACACAGAACCCCGGCGGAAGCGGAAGAATTCGCGAGAAATGCGGAAGCGAACGGAATGGAACTGATTATAGCCGCAGCGGGAAAAGCCGCGCATCTGGCGGGAGTAATGGCGGGCATTTCGCCTCTACCGGTAATCGGGATTCCGATCAAAACCTCTATGATGGGCGGGTTGGATTCGCTGCTGTCCGTAGTGCAGATGCCAAAAGGTGTTCCGGTTGCAACGGTGGCCGTTGACGGTGCGGAGAACGCCGCATTGCTGGCTGTGCAAATTTTATCCGTCAAATATCCTGAGCTCAGAGAAAAGATAATTGCATACAAGGAAGAAATGAGAGCGGATATTTTGGCGAAAGACGTAAAGATGGCGGAAGAAACAAAACAATATTTATAAAAGAAGTGATTCGGGAGGAAGAACCATGCAAAAACTGGACATGCTGTATGAAGGAAAAGCGAAAAAAGTTTTTAAGACAGATGTTGCCGACAAATACATAATCGAATACAAAGACGATGCAACGGCATTCAATGCGCAAAAAAAAGGAACTGTCCATAATAAAGGGGTGGTAAACAACAAAATGACGGCGATCATATTCACGATGCTGGAAGAAAACGGAATTCCGACGCATTTTGAAGAACTGATTGACGACCGTCACCAGATCGTCAAAGCGGTGAGTATCTATCCTTTGGAAGTGATTATCCGAAATGTGGCAGCCGGCTCAATGGCAAAACGTCTCGGGTTGACGGAAGGACAGCCGCTCAAAAAAACGGTGCTGGAATTCTGCTATAAAAACGATGAACTGGAAGATCCGCTGATTAACGATGACCATGTGCTTGCCCTCGGGCTTGCGACGGAAGAAGAAATCGCGAAAATCAGAGAATATACATACAAGATCAATGATTTGCTGAAAGAATTTTTTCTCAAAAGCAATTTAAAACTGATCGATTTCAAGATCGAATTCGGCAACTATAAGGGGCAGGTGGTGCTTGCGGATGAAATTTCACCCGATACCTGCAGACTGTGGGATGCCGCAACGAATGAAAAAATGGACAAAGACCGCTTTCGACGGGATCTCGGCAATGTGGAAGAAACGTATCAGGAAGTGCTCAGCCGTATTACAAAACAGTAATGCGCCCGAAAGGAAATCAAGTGGAAAAATCAGATAAATTTGTTGACGCCTGCGGCGTCTTCGGTATTTACCGACAAGATTACACCAATGCAGCTCCGTATGTCTACTATGGACTGTACGCGCTCCAGCATCGTGGACAGGAAAGCTGCGGAATTGTTGTAAACAATGATGGGTGTCTCGAACAAACCAGGGGAATGGGATTGGTCAGTGAAGTGTTTACGTCCGACGCACTTTCCAAAGTGGACGGAAGAATTGCAATCGGACATGTACGCTACTCCACTGCGGGAGAAAGCAATATCAATAATGCGCAGCCGCTGATGGTGAACTGCAGAGAAGGCCAAATCGCAATTGCGCATAACGGGAATTTGACGAACACGGTCTCATTGCGCAATGCGCTCAACGATGACGGAGTGGTGTTTTTGACGCGATCCGATACAGAAGTGATTGTGAATCTGATCGCCAGAAATTATCAGAAAGGGATCGTGGAAGCTATCAAAAAAATATCCGGCATTATCCGTGGTTCGTATGCTTTGGTTTTGACGGTCGGAGATAAATTGATCGGAGTACGCGATCCGTACGGGATTCGTCCGCTCTGTCTCGGAAAGACGCAGCACAGCTATGTGCTGGCAAGCGAGACCTGCGCTCTTGATGCAGTCGGTGCGACATTTATCCGTGATATTGCCCCGGGAGAAATTATTGTGATCGACAGCGAAGGAATTCATTCCGAATCGATGCGAAACAACACAAAGAAACGTCCCTGCATTTTCGAGTATGTTTATTTTGCCAGACCTGACAGCGTAATTGACGATATCAGTGTCTACAATTCGAGACGGCTTGCGGGTAATCTGCTTGCCAAAAAAGATGATGTGGAAGCGGATATCGTAATCGGCGTGCCGGATTCCGGGTTTTCTGCGGCAATCGGATATGCGGAGGTGTCCGGAATTCCATACGGTGTGGGATTGATAAAAAACCGTTACGTCGGACGATCCTTTATCCAACCTGTGCAGACGATGCGGGAAGAAGCCGTCATGCTGAAACTGAACCCGCTGAAGGAAACAATTCTCGGGAAACGTGTTATCCTGATTGATGATTCCATTGTCCGAGGTACCACTTCCAAAAAAATTGTCGATATGCTTCGATGGGCAGGAGCGAAAGAAGTACATTTTCGTGTCAGTTCGCCGCCCACGACCTACCCCTGCTATTTTGGAATTGATACTCCGGATCGCAACGAGCTGGTTGCTGCGAATGCATCCGTGGAGGAAATCAGGAATATGATCGGAGCGGATTCGCTGATGTATCTGAGTATTGATGAACTATATGAGACTGTCGGAGGCGATGCGGATTTCTGCTTGGGATGTTTCAATGGGAAATATCCTGTACCTTCGGATGAAATAGAATGCGGTTGAGGAAGTAAAATGGAAAAAATCACTTACAGATCCGCCGGAGTTGACAAAGAGGCGGGATATGAAAGCGTACAGAAAATCAAACAATTTGTGAAAAATACCTATACACCGTTCGTGCTTGGGGATTTGGGGAGTTTTGGCGGTTGTGTCGAATTGCCGCCGGACTATCGTCAGCCCGTTCTTGTTTCCGGCACGGACGGTGTCGGAACGAAACTGATGATTGCGCAGATGATGGATAAGCATGATACGGTCGGGCAGGATTTGGTGGCAATGTGTGTCAATGATATTCTGTGCCACGGAGCCAAGCCGCTGTATTTTCTGGATTACATTGCGTGCGGAAAAAATAATCCCGATAAAATAGCAAGCATTGTCAAAGGAGTTGCAGACGGATGTATTCAGGCTGAATGTGCATTGGTCGGCGGTGAGACAGCCGAAATGCCGGGCATGTACGGTGAAGATGATTATGATTTGGCCGGATTTGCAAGCGGTGTGGTGGAGAAAGACAAATTTTTGACCGGAGAAAAAGTTGCGCAGGGGAATATTCTGATCGGACTTCGGTCTTCGGGGTTGCACTCCAATGGTTTCTCGCTCGTCAGAAAATTATGTTTCGAAATGAAAATGCTGAAAACAGACAGCTATGTTCCCGATTTCGGAAGGACATTGGGGGAGGAATTGATTGTTCCGACGGAAATTTATGTAAAAGATGCGCTGGCATTGTTGGATCGGGTCGAAGTGAACGGGATGTGCCATATTACGGGCGGCGGGTTTATTGAGAATATCCCCCGTATGATTCCGGATGGGCTGTGTGCGTGTATTGATGTGAAAAAGCTTGAAATCGAACCGATCTTTGACTTTTTGATGAAAACGGGCGGGATTGAGTTGTCGGAAATGTACGGAACGTTTAATATGGGATTCGGGTTTGTGATTGCGGTCGACGAAAAAGATGCCGATCAGGCGATGAGCGTGCTGAATGAATTCTCTCATCATCCGAAAGTATTGGGACGTGTGACAAAAGCAAAGGAGAAAATCGATTTATGTCTGTGAAATCCGTGGCGGTTCTTGTCTCCGGGAGCGGAACGAATCTCCAAACATTGATAGACAATATCCATGGGATTTACGGCAGGATCATAGCGGTAATTTCCGATGCGCCGGATGTTTATGCGCTGGATCGTGCCGAAAAAGCGAACATTCCGACTGAAACCGTGAACTATGCGGCATATGGGGACAAGTCGCTTTTTTATGAGGAATTGCTGAATATCCTTCGTCAGAAGGAACCGGATTTGATCGTGCTTGCAGGATTTATGAAAATATTGCCCGGGGAATTTTATGAACGGTTTCCGAACAAAATCATCAACATCCATCCCGCATTGATCCCCGCGTTCTGCGGGAAAGGATATTACGGAATCAAAGTGCATGAAGCAGTGCTTCGTTACGGAGCGAAAGTGACGGGAGTAACGGTGCATTTTGCGGATGATAAGGCGGATCACGGACCGATTATTCTGCAGAAATGCGTTCCTGTTTTGGAGGGCGATACTCCCGAGATATTGCAGCAGCGTGTGCTGTTGACGGAACACGAGCTGTTGCCTTATGCCGTGCAGCTGTTTTTACAGGATCGGTTGGAAGTGGACGGCAGAACGGTACGGATACTGGACGAAAAATAAAAGACAAGATCGGATCAGGAGGGAAAATATGATTAAGCGCGCATTGATCAGTGTTTCGGACAAAAACGGAATCACGGAATTTGCGAAAGAACTTCATGAATTGGGAATTGAAATCGTTTCGACGGGGGGAACTGCTGGATTATTGTCGGATGAGGGGATTCCCGTCATTCCGATTTCTGATGTAACCGGATTTCCCGAATGTCTCGACGGAAGAGTCAAGACGCTGCATCCCGCAGTCCATGGCGGACTGCTCGCGAAACGGGACGAACCGTCTCATATGCGTCAGATTCAAGATTTGAATATTCAACCGATCGATATTGTGGTTGTGAATCTGTATCCGTTTAAAAAAACGATTCTGAAGCCGGATGTTTTATTCGAAGAGGCAATTGAAAATATCGATATCGGCGGACCGACCATGCTCCGTTCCTCTGCGAAAAATTTCCGAGATGTCATTGTGATTATCGATCCGGAAGATTATGCGGAAGTATTGGCTCAGCTGAAAACAACGCAGGATGTTTCTTATGAAACACGCATGTATCTGGCGGGAAAAGTATATCGCTCGACGGCTTATTACGATACGCTGATCGCCGATTATTTCAAAAAGATCAGACAGGATGATTCATTTGACGAACATATCACGTTTGCTTATGACAAAGCCTTTGATTTGAGATACGGAGAAAATCCGCATCAGAAAGCCGTGTTTTACAAACAGATTACGGACACCGACGGAACACTTGCTCAAGCACAGCAGCTTTGGGGGAAAGAACTCTCCTACAACAATATAAACGATGCGAACGGGGCGATTGAAATCCTTAAGGATTTCAACGGGGAACCGACCGTTGTGGCTGTGAAACACGCAAATCCATGCGGGATTGCAAGCGCCGAAAAACTGTGCGATGCTTATGTGCGTGCGTACGAAGCAGATCCCGTATCGATATACGGAGGGATTATTGCCGCAAACGAACCGATCGATGCCGAAACCGCAAAAAAAATGGCTGAAACTTTTTTGGAAGTTGTGATTTCTCCGGGATACTCCGAAGAAGCGTTGGAGATACTGAAAGGCAAAAAGAACATCCGTCTTTTGCAGATCGAGCATCTTGACCGATCACATTACGGAAGAGAAAGCAAAAAGGTATTGGGCGGATTGTTGGTTCAGGATCGGGATGAATCTTTGCACAATGAGCTGACTTGCGTAACCAAGCGCAAGCCGACAGCCGAAGAAACCGAGCAATTGTTGTTTGCTCTTAAAGCCGTTAAAAATACGAAATCCAATGCGATTTCTCTGGTGAAAAATAAAACACTGATCGGAAACGGTCCAGGACAGACAAGCCGAATCTGGGCATTGGAGAATGCAATTCGTCAGTCCAACGTAGATACCGTCGGCAGCGTGATGGCATCGGATGCGTTCTTTCCGTTTGATGATTGCGTCAGAACGGCTGCCGCTGCCGGAATTACCGCAATCATACAGCCCGGCGGAGGCATTCGCGACGAGTTGTCGATCGCTGCATGCGATGAACTCGGAATCGCAATGATTTTTACCGGAATGCGTCATTTTAAGCATTCTTAAATGTGTGCTGTTTTCCGATAATTATATGATATTTCATTGACAAATGTGTTAATTCCATTAAAATGGATTCATACGAGAATTGAGAAATTCGCTGTTTTGTTATGTACGGAATTATTTTTCACAGATCACTTTGACACAATGATTTCGGTTTGACCGGGAAAATGAATGGAGAAATTATGAATTTATTAGTCGTTGGATCGGGCGGCAGGGAACATGCTCTGATATATAAACTCAAGCAGAGTCCGCTTTGCGAAGAAATATATTGTGCTCCCGGAAACGGTGGGATCGCGCAGATTGCGACATGCGTAGATATTGCCGCGGATGATCTGAACGGACTGTGCGAATTTGCGCAAACGCATCAAATCGGGCTGACGGTTGTCGGTCCGGAAGTGCCTTTGGTGGATGGGATTGTGGATTTGTTTGAATCCGAAGGACTCAAAATTTTCGGACCGAATAAGGAATGCGCCGCATTCGAAGGCAGCAAACTGCTGACCAAGCAATTCCTGATGAAATATCATATCCCGACGGCTCACTATAAAGAATCGAGCAATGCGCAAGATGCAATAGCGAGTTTAGAGCTGTTTTCTTATCCTGTTGTCGTAAAAGCGGACGGTTTGGCTGCGGGCAAAGGTGTTTTGATTTGTGAAAATCGGGAAGAAGCGATCGAAGCGATCGAAAGCGTTATGGTCGAAAAAACGCTTGGCGATGCCGGAAATACGGTAGTGATCGAAGAATTTTTGGATGGAGTGGAAACAAGCACACTTTGCTTTTTGGATGGAAACACATTGATTCCGATGTCCAGTTCGAAAGATTACAAACGCATTTTCGATAACGATGAAGGTCCGAATACCGGTGGCATGGGAACCTATTCGCCCAATCCGTTTGTGGACGAAAAGCTGTCGGAAAAAATCGAGAAGAAAATTCTTGATCCGATCCTTTCTGCGCTCAAACAGGAAAAGCTGAACTATAAAGGCGTTTTGTATGTAGGGCTGATGATCGTTCAGGGCGAACCGAAAGTGTTGGAATTCAATGTGCGCTTCGGAGATCCCGAAACGCAGGTATTGATGTTGCGTTTAAAAAGCGATCTCGTGAAAATCATGCTGAATGTTACGGATGGGTTGTTGGAAGATCATGATGTGGAATGGGAAGATAATGCTGCTGTCTGTGTCGTGCTTGCATCCGCCGGTTATCCCGGAAAGTATCAAAAAGGCAAAGTAATTAAAGGTCTCGACAAAGTAGATGGTACTGCAGTGGTTTTCCATGCCGGGACAGCTTTGTCCGAAGAGGGAATTGTTACTTCCGGCGGGCGCGTTTTGAATATTTGCGCATCGGGTTCCGATCTCGAAGAGGCGCGTCTGAACGCGTATGCCGCGGTCGGAAA
This sequence comes from Anaerofustis sp., assembly GCA_041447245.1. Lineage (GTDB taxonomy): Bacteria > Bacillota > Clostridia > Eubacteriales > Anaerofustaceae > JBGMEA01. The sequence goes on along the minus strand of JBGMEA010000027.1, from coordinate 137,155 downwards.
AGTGAATTTCGACGGAATCTATTACAGAAGCGATATCGCCAGAATCTATGAAAAGACGAAATAGTGCCGTAACAGCAACGTTGGTTGCTGCGGCATTCCTTCTGCTCGGGTTGGTTTTCGGGTCGGGTTCTTTCAGCAGACAGATTCCGCCGAAACCGGGTCAGACGAAGGTGGTCTTTTTTAATGTCGGAGATGCCGACAGTATTTTGATTCTCGACGGCAGCGGACAGAATATGCTGATTGATGCGGGCGATAATGCCCATGAAGATTTTCTCGTTGATTCGATCAGAGAATTCGGTGTTTCCCGTATCGATATTTTAGTGCTGACACACCCGCATGAGGATCATATCGGTGGGGCGGATGCGGTGATCGGAGCGTTTGATATCGGAACAATTTATATGCCGCAAGTCGAAAAAGATTCGGCAAGTTTTCGCGATTTGCTGCAGGCTGCCGATGATAAAAAACTTTTGTTTACGGCAGCAAAATCAGGAATGAGCTTTCAGCTCGGTGAAAATGAATTTACAATACTGAACCCGGATGAAAATGCGCAGTATTCCGATATGAATGATTATTCCGTTGTTTTGTCAGCACAGATATGCGGCAAGCATTTTTACTTTATGGGGGATGCTACGGATCGCATTGAGACACAACTTTTGGAACGGGGCGAAGTCAGCGCATGCGATGTCCTGAAAGTGGGGCATCACGGAAGTGCGACTTCTTCTTCCGAGGAATTTTTGAAAACAGCGGCACCTGCTTATGCGGTGGTGTCCTGCGACAGCGACGGCCCCAGCAGCAAAACGGAGAATCGTCTGCATGTAATCGGTAGCAAGATATATGTCACGGGAATCGATGGAACTGTGATTCTTACGCTCAGTGAGGATGGGATTGTTGTGGAGACGGAACATGAATGAAAAGAAGGGTGTAATAGACCGTATCTGGAAGGGATATTACATGATTGAATCGGATGATCATACGATAATCAAAGTGCCGATTGCCGGAGAGCAGAAATGGAAAGACGGGGATCGGATTGTTTATGCACAGACAGACGGACAGTATGTTTTGCGTGCGGATACGCAGGAGCGGGATCCGATTGATTTGAAGCGATATTTTAAAAAATAAAGGAATCACGGTAAGGACAATATAATGAGCGAAACAATGAAAATGAAAGAACTCAAAGAACGGTTGCATGCGTACGGATATGACATCAGCGAACGCATGATTAAATATTATATCGAAATCGGGATTTTGCCGATTCCCGATTATACTCACCCGAATCAGGCAAAATATTCTCCGATTCATCTGATCCGTTTAAAACGGATCGGGAAGATGAAGCAGGACGGAATGTCTTTCAACGAAATTAAAACGGTTCTTTTGACAGAAGCAAAAGAAATTGAGGAAATGGCGCAGAACCGTGGAATTCCTGCCGAAGAAATGAGAGCGCTTACTTCCTGCGATGTGAAAGAAGAAGCGGATTTCATTGCCGCATCAATCGGCAGCAATAAAAATTCGTACAGCCGACAGGAATTGCTCGATAAACTCGGATGTGAAAAAATCATTTTTGATCTTGCTGTTGATACAGGAGCATTGGAAGAAAAAAATACTTACGATCAGCATGATTATTATGTTTTGCTTTGCGTACGGAATCTGATCGAAGCGGAAAGCGGCAGTGAAAAAACGGCTAACATCATCGAGAAAATCGGCGAAATATCGAAACTGAACAACATGGCTTCTCAGATGGTTCATTACTATAAAAAACAGCAGGAACGTACCTGGTTGTACTCTTATCTGTTTGAAAGCCTGATTGACAGGAAACTGACGGAAGAAAAATCAATCGACTCGTTTGAGATTACGAAAGAAAAATAGGAGAGTTATGTACGGAAGACAGGAGCACACGAGAAATTTCTGTATCATTGCGCATATCGATCACGGAAAATCCACTTTGGCGGACAGGCTGATCGAGAAAACAGGGCTGATTTCCAAAAGAGACATGGTCAGTCAAGTGCTCGATAAGATGGATTTGGAACGTGAACGCGGCATAACGATTAAACTTCAGGCTGTTCGTCTGGTGTATCACGCCAAAGACGGAGAAGAGTATTATCTGAATTTGATCGATACTCCCGGGCATGTGGATTTTACCTATGAAGTGTCTCGCTCTCTCGCGGCCTGCGAAGGAGCGATTCTTGTCGTTGATGCGACACAGGGCATTCAGGCGCAGACACTTGCAAATGTGTATTTGGCGTTGGATAATAATCTGGAAATTATCCCCGTTATCAATAAAATTGATCTGCCGAGTGCGTCCCCCGAATTGGCTATCCGTGAGATTGAGGATTATATCGGGTTGCCTGCTCAGGATGCCCCGCGGATTTCGGCAAAAGAAGGAATCAATATCGAAGAAGTATTGGAAGAAATCGTGCAACGGATACCCCCTCCGAAAGCGACGCAGGATGAGCCGCTTCGTGCGCTGATTTTTGATTCGTATTACGATGCATACCGCGGTGTCATTGCTTCCGTGCGTGTGATGGACGGGGCAGTAAAAGCAAAAACAAAGATTCGTATGATGGCGACGAACAAAGTGTTTGAAGTCGAGGAAGTGGGGATTTTTGCCGACACGCTCCGCCCGGTGGATCATTTGGAAGCAGGGGATGTCGGTTACATTACCGCATCCATCAAAAATGTTGCCGACACGCGCGTCGGTGATACGATAACCGATGTGAGCCGCCCGGCCAAAGACCCTTTGCCGGGATATAAAAAAATCAATCCCATGGTTTTCTGCGGAATATACCCGGCGGACGGATCAAAGTTTGAAGATCTGAAGGAAGCGCTTGCCAAGCTGACATTGAATGATGCGTCGCTGATTTATGAACCGGAGACATCCGCAGCACTCGGGTTCGGATTCCGATGCGGTTTTTTGGGATTGCTTCATCTGGAAATCACGCAGCAGAGGCTGGACAGGGAATATAATCTGGATCTGGTTACAACTGCTCCCGGGGTAATTTATCACGTGCATAAAACGGACGGGAGCCTGATTGATGTGGACAATCCTGCCAATCTGCCTCCCTCAGCCGAAATTGATTTTATGGAAGAGCCTTTTGTTTCGGCGAATATTATGCTGCCGAGCGAGTATGTCGGCGCCGTGATGGATATTTGTCAGAAGCGCAGAGGAATTTTCGGTACCATGGAATATCTGGAAGAAAACCGTGTGGTGCTTAAGTATGAACTGCCGCTCAATGAAATCATTTATGATTTTTTCGATGCGCTCAAATCGAAGACGAAAGGGTATGCTTCGCTTGATTACGAATTGAAGGATTACCGCAAATCTGATTTGGTGAAACTGGATATTCTTCTGAACGGAGAGATGGTGGATGCGCTTTCATTTATTGTGCATCGCGAGAATTCTTATGCACGCGGAAGAAATATTGTAGAAAAACTGAAAAAAGAAATCCCCAGACAGATGTTTGAAATTCCGATTCAGGCGGCTATCGGCGGCAAAGTAATTGCCAGAGAAACCGTAAGCGCTCTGCGCAAAGATGTGTTGGCGAAATGTTACGGCGGGGATATTTCCCGAAAACGAAAGTTGCTTGAAAAACAGAAAGAAGGGAAAAAACGTATGCGCCAGATCGGGAAAGTAGAAGTGCCTCAGGAGGCATTCACTGCCGTTTTGAAGCTTGATGAATAAACATTTCTCTTTATATATTCACATCCCGTTTTGTGTCTCAAAATGCAATTACTGCGATTTCGTATCGTTTGTCTGCAGCGAGGAAGACAAACGGGATTATTTTCATGCGCTTGAATCCGAAATCGAGCACTCTCCGTATGCCGGATACCGAACGGTGGATACGATTTATATCGGAGGAGGTACGCCGAGCTCTGTCGATGCATGCGATATCGATCGGGTCGTTAACGCTGTGCAAAAAAAATTTGTTCTTGCGCAGGATTGCGAGATCAGTATGGAATCGAATCCCGGAACGCTGAGTGAGCAGCATTGCCGTATCTATCGAGAGTGCGGAATCAACCGTATCAGCATGGGAGTGCAAGCTGTCCAGCCGCATTTATTGAAACTGTTGGGAAGAACACATTCCTTTGCGGATGTGCTCCAATCTGCGGAGTGGATCCGGAATGCTGGATTCGACAATATGAACCTTGATTTGATGTTTGGACTGCCGCAGCAGAGCATAGCGGATTGGATACAGACGTTGAATTGCAGCTTGCAATTGGAACCGGAACATTTGTCTGTTTATTCCCTGATCGTGGAAGAAGGGACCCCGTTTTGGGGAGAATATGCGGATTGTGATTTTATTACAGACGAAACGGACAGAATCATGTATCATAACGCATGTAAGCTCTTAGCGGAAAAAGGGTATGGACAATACGAAATCTCAAACTTTGCAAAAAAAGGGTTTCCGTGCAGACACAATCTCTATTGCTGGGAAATGGAGGAGTATGTGGGTTTCGGACTCAATGCAAGCTCCTTTGCAGGGCAAACACGATTTTCCAACCCGAGTGATATGCAAGGGTATATCCGTATGGCGAACGCCGGAGGACGGAATAACCCGGATGGGAAAAAAATGGCATCATCGGAATTGGAGTCGGATTATATTATTTTGGGTTTGCGTAAAACTGACGGAATCGATTTAATTGAATTCAAAGATGTTTTTCATGAAGATTTCATGAAACGCTATCATAATGTGGCGGAAAACCTGATTTGCGAAGGACTGCTGGAACTAAAGACCTCGCGTCTCAGCCTGACAGAAAAGGGCTTGGATTACGCGAATTGTGTAATGAGAGAATTTATCTAAATACGAATGATTTTGATCTGTTTCTCTTGACAAACGACGTCTTTAGTGATATTTTTAGAGTAATGTTAGCACTCGATTGGATAGAGTGCTAACAAAATAGAAATATCTCTGTATTTACGGAGGCGAGAAGCATGCATAACAATGAAAGGAAGTACGAAATCTTATATTCCATCATTCGGGATTATATTGAATCGGGAGAGCCCGTCGGGTCGAGAACGATTGAAAAGAAATATAACCTCGGAATTTCTTCGGCTACGATCCGAAACGAAATGTCGGATTTGGAAGATATGGGATATCTGATTCAGCCGCATGCGTCAGCCGGACGAATCCCTTCCGACAAAGCTTACCGAATGTATGTCGATCAGTTTATGCATATCTTTGATTTGGATGAACATATCACAGAACAGGTGCGTAAACAATACCGCGAATATTTGGGGGAACTGAATGCGGCAGTCAGAAAGACAGCCGAAATCCTGACCAAGATCACGAATTACACTTCATTGGTCATGACGCCGAGCATTGCTTCGTTTAATATCAAGGATGTGCGTTTAATCCACATTGAAAATGAGAGAGTTCTGCTGATCCTGATTACCAAGCAGGGGCTTGTCAAAAATGCCGAGCTGAAACTCTCGGGGAAAGTAAACACGGCACAACTGGAAAAAATAACAAATTTCCTGAATTTATGCATCAAAGACATTGAAACGGAAATGAGCGTTGCGGGATTCGGAGAAAAAATCGAGGCGCTAAATCCGTCCGAACAGAAAATTCTTGCCGAAGTGGTGCCTGCAATCAAATATATTCTGAATCAGGATAACGGAGAAAAGGTATATACAACAGGACTGACGGAAATATTCAACTATCCTGAATTTCAGGATATGAATAAAGCGAGACATCTGTTGGATGCGCTGCACAAACAGGATTTGTTGTCGGTGCTTCTGCACAGTGCGCTGAGTGAAAATTACAGTGTGAAAATCGGAACCGAAAATGAAAGGGAAGAACTCAATGATTGTTCGATTCTGACCGCTACATACAGGCTGAACGGAAATCCGATCGGAACGATCGGAATATTGGGACCGACGAGAATGAATTATGATTATTGTGTATCCGCCCTGAACTCAATGGCAAAAGAATTAACCAACCATATTTCGAGCAGTCTCGGAGGAGAGGGATAAATGGATAAAGAACCAAAAAAAGCAAAAAAGAAAGACGGTGAACGGATGAGTGAGCAGCAGGAGATTAATGAAGCAGAAGATGCTGTGATGGAAGAAGAATTGCAGCAGGAAGAAACCGTTGTGGATAATGAAGCGGAACAGCTGAGAAAAGAACTGGATGAATTAAAGGAAACACATCTCAGACTGCATGCGGATTTTGACAATTTCAGGAAACGCGCCGTCAAAGAAAAATATGAAATTTCGACTTATGCGATTTCCGGACTGATGACAAAGCTGATCGGCGTATTGGATAATTTTGACAGAGCAATCAAGAGTGATCCTCAGAATGACACTCCATTTTATCAGGGAATGAAAATGGTCGCAAAACAATTGAATGATTTGCTCACAGAAGAAGGACTTGCACTGATTCCGACGGTCGGCGAAACATTTGATCCGAATAAACATTATGCGGTTATGACGGAAAATGATCCGGATCGGGAAGACGAGCTGATCGTCGAAGAGCTTCAGCCCGGTTACCAGTATCAGGACAAAATAATCAGACCAGCGATGGTCAAAGTGAATAAAAGATAGATAGAAACCAGGAGGAATTAAATATTATGGGTAAAGAAAAAATTATCGGAATAGACCTTGGTACGACAAATTCATGCGTCGCAGTATTGGAAGGCGGAGAAACCGTTGTTATTCCGAACTCGGAAGGCGCCAGAACCACACCTTCGGTCGTCGCGTTTACGAAAGACGGAGAACGACTGGTCGGACAGGTGGCCAAAAGACAGGCTATCACAAACCCCGACAGAACCATCAGTTCCATCAAAAGGGAAATGGGTTCCAATTTCAAAGTGAAAATTGACGATAAAGAATATACGCCGCAGGAAATTTCGGCAATGATTCTTCAGAAACTGAAAAAGGATGCGGAAGCATATCTCGGAGAATCCGTAACAAAAGCGGTAATCACGGTGCCTGCATATTTCTCGGACAGCCAGAGACAGGCGACAAAAGATGCAGGTAAAATTGCAGGTTTGGAAGTCATGCGTATCATCAACGAACCGACGGCGGCTTCCCTGGCATACGGATTGGACAAAGAAGGCAATCAGAAAATCATGGTATATGACCTTGGCGGAGGAACCTTCGACGTATCCGTGTTGGAACTCGGTGACGGGGTATTCGAAGTATTGGCGACGAACGGCAACAATCGACTCGGCGGCGATGATTTTGACCAGAGACTGATTAACTACTTCATTGCAGAATTTAAGAAAGATTCCGGCATTGATCTCTCTTCCGACAAAATGGCAGTGCAGAGATTGAAGGAAGCAGCCGAAAAAACAAAGATCGAATTGTCTTCGACCACGACGTCGAATGTCAATCTTCCCTTTATCACCGCAACAGCGGAAGGCCCGAAACATTTGGATATGACTGTGACGCGTGCGAAATTTGAAGAACTGGTCGCCGATCTGATCGAAAAAACCACGGTACCGGTGCAGAGCGCAATCAAAGATTCGGGACTCAGTGCATCGCAAATCGATAAGGTGATTCTTGTCGGCGGATCGACGAGAATGCCGGCAGTGCAGGAACATGTGAAAAAACTGACCGGGAAAGAAGCATTCAAAGGAATCAACCCGGATGAATGTGTGGCGATCGGTGCGGCAATCCAGGGCGGAGTGTTGGCCGGTGATGTGAAAGACGTTCTTCTGCTTGATGTAACGCCGCTTTCACTCGGAATCGAAACACTCGGCGGAGTATTCACAAAATTGATTGAACGAAATACGACCATTCCGACAAAGAAAAGCCAGATATTCTCTACTGCGGCGGATAATCAGACAGCTGTTGACATCCATGTGCTTCAGGGTGAACGAAAAATGGCGGGCGACAATAAGACACTCGGACGTTTCCAGCTGACGGGTATACCGATGGCGCAAAGAGGCGTGCCTCAGATCGAAGTGACGTTCGACATTGATGCAAACGGCATCGTAAACGTGTCCGCAAAAGACCTCGGCACGAACAATATTCAAAACGTTGTAATCCAATCTTCGACCAATATGTCGAAAGACGATATCGATAATGCGGTGAAAGACGCAGAACGTTTCGCCGAAGAAGACAAAAAGAAAGAAGAAGAAATTACCGTTAAAAACAATGCGGATTCGACCATTTATCAGACCGAAAAGTCCATGAAAGAACTGGGCGACAAAATTTCGGCTGACGAAAAAACAGCTGTGGAAGCTGCAATTGCCGATCTGAAGGAAAAAATGAACGGAACGGATATGGAAGCAATTCGCATCGCAACCGAAAAGGTAAGCGAAACGTTCTATCCGATCGCGCAGAAGATGTATCAGCAGACAGAAGGTGCCGCGCAGGGTGGAGAACAGAACTATCAGCAATCCGCAGGCGATGCATCCTCGTCCGATGATGACAACGTAGTGGATGCGGACTATGAAGTGGTCGATGACGACGATAAATAAGCAGATTTAAGCTGCTTGGGAATAACGATATATTTCCGGTTTTTCAATGTGCAAGGGCGGTTATCAAACCGTCTTTGCGCAATTCTAAAGCAAACTGTCCGATCGGGAGTTGACCGATCGAAGGAGAACCAATGAGCAAAAGAGATTACTACGAAATACTCGGAGTTGAAAAAGGCGCATCCGAAGACGAAATCAAAAAAGCATACCGTAAATTGGCAATGAAATATCACCCCGACCAAAATCAAGGGGATAAAGAAGCCGAAGAAAAGTTCAAGGAAGTCAACGAAGCCTATGAGGTTCTCAGCGACGCGGATAAACGTGAACGCTATGACCAATACGGTCACGCAGGAGTCGACCCGAACATGGGCGGCGGCGGATTCGGTGGCGGATTTGGCGGCGGGTTCGGTGGCAGCGGAGATTTCGGCGATATTTTCGGCGATATTTTTAACATGTTCGGAGGCGGCGGCGGTGGATTTTCTCAAAGTGCCGGCAACGGACCTCAAAAGGGAAGCGACCTGCGCGTCAATCTGAACATTACATTTGAAGAAGCGGCGTTCGGATGCGAAAAAGTCATTAAAATGACAAGAAAAGAAAAGTGCGGAGAATGCGGCGGCAGCGGTGCAAAACCCGGCAGCAATGTAAGAACCTGTGATCAGTGCGGAGGCAGCGGACAGGTGCGTGTGACGCAAAAAAGTATTCTGGGCATGATGCAGACGGTGAAAGTCTGTGATAAATGTCATGGAGAAGGAACCATTATCGACACTCCATGCGAAAAATGTCACGGAAGCGGATTTGAAAATGTTTCCCGACAGATTACGATCAAGATTCCTGCCGGAGTGGACACCGGCTCGGTGCTTCCGCTTCGCGGAGAAGGAAATGCGGGGCTGAAAGGCGGGCGCAACGGAGATGTTTATGTGTATATCACTGTGAAACCGCATGAATTGTTCCGAAGAGAAGGCAACGATGTTTATATCGATGTTCCAGTCACGTTTGCGCAGGTGGCGCTCGGTGACGAACTGAGAGTTCCGACATTGGACGGCACGGTAAAATTGAAAGTCCCGGAAGGAACACAGTCTGGAACTACGTTTAAAATCAAAGGAAAAGGGATTCAGAATCTCGGCGGGTTCGGAAAAGGGAATCAATTTGTGACGGTCAATATCGAAGTGCCGAAAAAACTCAACGAAAAACAAAAGTCCGCATTACGGGAATTCGACAAGTTGACACCGAAAGAAAGTCATGAAAAGACGAAGCATTTTTGGGAAAAAGCCAAAAGCGCTGTAAAAAAATAAAAAACACGGATATCTTTATTTTTGGCATGCATCCGCTCAAATGAGCGGATGCATGTTTTTTTACGCGTATCTGTTATGTTTATTTTATGATAGTCTTCATTTGAAAGAGTTATGGTACTGTCTGTTTGTGACCGATGAATCAGATTTAGAAAGTTGGAACCTTCTTGGTAATTTTTCAGCAAAAAAAACAGAGCATCTGCTCTGTTTGATGAGGAGATCCGTCGATCACAATCAGATATGGACAAGATTGAATGGATTGAAAAAAAGCGATCCGTGAAAGATTGTATAGATGACAATGACAACGATCAACCCTAGCCAAATAATTGCAGACGCTTTGCGCGTCGGCAGCAGGACGTTAATGCCGATTGCTATAATCAGTAACGGCCATAAATATCGGATAGAACCGAACAGATCGTTGACAGAAAGCAGATTGAATCCAAAGATATTAAAAATCCAAAGCAGGCAGAACAGGACGATGACAGTGCCCGCGATTATTTTTGTTGTGCGCTGGGAATGGGCATCATCTGATTCGACAATGCCGGACACAATCAGGTATATCCCGATTCCGAGGGTGACGAAAGTAATAAAGTCGGAAAATCCGATTGCGTAATTGAAAATGACGCGAGTAACAAATAATCCGATGCCGCTGCAGATCAGAATAATGGCAAACACGATTGCTGTGGATCCCGACGCAGGTGGCTTTGTGCGGAATGGCTGCTGCGTATTTGAGGATTCTTGATGCTGTTTTTGTTCCGTTTCATCTTCAGAAGCGCTGGAATCGGAGGACTTCATACCATACGGTTTTTCCGGAAGAATGATTGCCAAAAGAAGATAAATCAGAACAGAGATCGGCCAGTAAATACATAAGGCGGCAGCGATGATGCGAACGATGGTGGGGTCTATTTGAATCGCTTCTGCGATTCCGGAACAGACTCCGCTGATAATTTTATTGGAAGAATTTTTATACAGTTTTGAATTCAAAGCAACACTCCATAGTCAGAAATGGTAAGATTTCGTTAATAAATTTATCATATTCCGAACGAATTAAAAAGCCATTAATTCCATGTTATGCTATAATTATAATAATTCAGCAATGGGGATGATTAAAATGAAAAAAATGTATATTATGATGGGTTCGCATCGAAAAAACGGATACACAAAAAAAGCATTGGATTATATTCTGTCTCAAGCACCGTCCGATTATGAAATAACGGTTGATTGGGCTATCGACAAAAAAGTTGCGTACTGTAAAAGTTGCTACTACTGTGAAAGGCATAAGGGGGAATGTGTAATCAAAGATGATATGACGCAGATCTATCGCAATTTTATCGAGAATGATCAATTGCTGTTTATTTCTTCGATCTACTTTTCTTCCGCCCCGTCGGCGCTCAAAACAATTTTGGATCGATGCCAGATGTTTTACTGTAACGGAAAAATGGATTTGCCGCAGAAAGACGTTTATGTTCTTGCAGTAGGCGGTGCGCCCAGCTATCCGGAACAGTTCACCGGGCTGATGGAAAATCTGAAACACCTTCTGATTTATATCAACGGCGCAGTCAAAGAAAAATTGTTTTACTTCCGTTCCGACAAATTCGGAGGAACATTCGAAGGAGAAAATCTGGAGCGTCTGCAGGAATTTACCCGAAAAATTTTCCAGAATTGATTTCTTTTGCTTTTTCGGATAAAATATCATATAATATAACATAATTTATCGAGAGTGGCTGAGGGACAGGTCCAATGAAGCCCGGCAACCTGCAGAGATGTGTGGTGCCAATTCCTGCATTTCATAAGAAATGAAAGATGAATGCTATCTGCTGATGATCAAAGTATCTTTCTTATGAAAGATACTTTTTATGTTTGGAGGACAACATGGCAAAAACTTATCAGGAAATCAATGAAAAGATAGTGGCCGGAAAGGCGGTCGTCGTTGATGCCGAAGAGATTATCGATATCGTCAAAAGCGAAGGAATCAAGAAAGCCAGCGAATATGTGGATGTTGTGACAACCGCTACGTTCGGGCCGATGTGCTCATCTGGGGCATTTCTGAATTTCGGACATTCCACACCGCCGATCCGAATGGGAAAAATATATTTGAACAATGTGGAAGCTTACGGCGGATTGGCCGCGGTGGATACCTACATCGGGGCGACCCAGCCGAGCAAGGATCAAGGGATCGAATACGGCGGCGCACACGTGATCTGTGATCTGATCGATGGATTAGACATTGAACTGAGGGCATATTCCGAAGGAACGGACTGTTACCCGAGAAAAGAGATCAAAACGTATATCAATATCAATGACATCAATGAGGCGTATCTGTACAATCCGAGAAATGCTTATCAGAATTACGGTGCCGCGACGAACACGTCATCCAAACGGTTATATACTTATATGGGAATATTGCAGCCGAACTGCACCAATGTAACGTATTCCACCTCTGCGCAGCTCAGCCCGCTTCTGAATGATCCGTACTTCCGAACAATCGGGATGGGAACCAAAATATTTCTTGCGGGAACACAGGGGTATGTCAGTTGGCAGGGAACCCAGTTTAATACGGGAGGGGAACGCGGAGAGAACGGTGTGCCGATCGGGAGCGGTGCCACGATTGCAGTGATGGGAAATATGAAAGAAATGTCGACGGATTTCATCAAACCTGCAGTGTATGAAAAATATGGCACCAGCATGTTTGTCGGCATCGGGATTCCGATTCCGATTTTGGATGAGGAAATGATGAAATTTGTGAGTGTCGAAGACAAAGACATCTTCACTTATGTTTACGATTATTCCAAGAAAAGCGAAAGCGGTGTGCCTCCGCTTGCGAAAGTGAGCTATGCACAGCTGAAAAGCGGATTTGTCGAAATCGGAGGAAAACAGGTGCGTACCTCGCCGATGGCCAGTCTTTCAAAAGCAAGACAGATCGCGGCGATTCTGAAAGAACAGATACAAAAAGGTGAATTTACGCTGACGGAACCGGTGATGAAATTCCCGATCGGGAATAAACTGCATTCGCTGAACATTCGCCCGAAATCTCCAAAGGGAGGAAGCAACTAATGAACAAAGTGAAACTGTTACTGCTCTTTCCGAAGCAGCTGACGGGAGAGCCGATTACATACAATCTCGTGAAAAATTATGATCTGAAGATCAACATTCTCAAGGCTCAGATCAATTACAATATCGAAGGACGTCTTCTGATCGAACTGGAAGGCACGGAAAAAAACATTAAGAGCGGCATTGCGTATCTGAAAAGTCAGAACATCAAAGTGAAAAAGGACGGAACGAGCACCTATATCGATTTTGACAAGTGCATCGGTTGCGGGGCGTGTGTGGCGGCATGCGAAGTTGGGGCTCTGTATATGAATGAAGAGAACAAACTGGTATTTGACACGGAAAAATGTTTGGAATGCATGCTCTGCGTCAAAGCGTGCCCACAGAGAATCATTAAAAATATCTTTAACTGAACAAAACGGAAACGGCAGCTATATTGCCGTTTTTTTGTTTGCGAATGTTTTGAAACGGCACTTTTGTTTCCTTCTGTTTTCTGTTAAACTGATGAAAGCAAATGAACAAACGGAGCGAATATGTTATTATCAATCAATCATGTCGGGAAACACTATGGCGCGGATGATATTTTCGCCGATGTGAGCCTTTCTGTTGAAGAACGGGCACACATCGGTTTTATCGGTGCGAACGGAACAGGAAAATCGACGATGATGAAAATGATTGCCGGAATGCTGGAACCCGACAGCGGGAGCATAACCGGAAAATATGGATTGAGCATCGGATATCTGCATCAGGATCTGGGATTGGATGAGGAACGAACGATTCTGGATGAGGCGTTGCAGGCGTCCAGTGAACTGATTGAAGAAGAAAGGCAGTTGGAAGAACTGCTGAACAAAATCGAAACCGAGAAGGATACGGATGCTCTGAGAAAACTCAATGAAACCTATCATCGCAGACTGGAAGCCTTTCAGGAAGGGAAAGGGTTTTATTACCGCAGCATGACAGTCGGAGCGCTAAAGGGGTTGGGATTCGGAGAAGCGGAACTCGGCAAGCGAGTTGGGGAACTGAGCGGCGGACAGCGTATGCGCGTGGCTTTGGCCAAGCTCTTGATAGCGGAACCCGATTTGCTTTTATTGGACGAGCCGACGAACTATCTTGATCTGGACAGCATATCATGGTTGGAAGTCTATCTCGCGCAGTATCCGAGTGCATATATTGTTGTGTCGCATGACCGTTATTTTCTGGAAAAAACGGCGAATACCATATGGGAGGCGGAAGACGGAACCATCCGTCGCTATAAAGGAAATTATTCCGCTTATGTCAGACAGCGCGAGGATCAGGAATATGCGATGCAGCGGGCATATGACAACCAACAGAAATATATCAAACGGCAGCAGGAGATTATCGATCGGCTGAAAAGTTATAATCGGGAAAAACAGGTCAAACGCGCGGAAAGCAGAGAGAAACTTTTGGCGAAAGTCGAGCGGATCGATCGCCCGAAAGACGCAAAACGATCAAAAATAAACTTGGGTGCGCAGGGAGTCATTACAAAAAAAGCGCTTGTCATGAAAAACCTGTCCGTCGGTTATCAGGGGAAAGCTGTTCTTTCAGGACTGACGATGGAAGTTCGGATGGGTGAGACAATCGGGATCTGCGGAGATAATGCGTCCGGGAAAAGTACGTTGTTGAAAACAATTGCGGGACTGATTCCTCCTGTAAAAGGAGAAATGGCCTTCGGAAGCAATGTGATTCCGAATTATTTCAGACAGCATCATGAAGATCTGAACCCGGAACATACATTGTTGGAAGAGCTGTCCGCATACAGCGGAGAGGATAATCTGACAATTCGCAATGTATTGGGGAGCTTGTTGTTTTCTTCTGATGATGTATACAAAAAAATCGCCGTGCTGTCGGGTGGCGAGACCAGTCGGATTGCGGTTGCGAAACTGATGCTGACAAAAAGCAATTTGCTGCTGTTGGATGAACCGACAAATCATTTGGATATCGCATCAAAAGAAGTTTTCGAAGTGGCGCTCAAGGATTATGACGGAACGGTGTTGGTGGTATCGCATGACCGATATCTGCTCAGCGCGATTGCTGATCGTATGATTTTTGTGAAAGACGGGCAGGCTTATTGTTTCGATTGCGGATATGAAAAAGCAAACGAAATGTTTGTATCCATGTTCTCAGAAGTATCGGAAAATAACGGTGCATCCATCGACAAAGGAAATGAACCTGCCGAAAACAAGCCCGAAGGTCTAAGCAAAAACAAGATCAAGCGAAGCAGAGAACGGATTGCTGAAATCGAGGAAACGATCAGGCGGATCGAAGAGAAAAAAAAGACGATCGAGTCGGAAATGAATGAAGAAGGATTCTACAAGGATATGGATTTCGCCAATGCCAAAATCGCCGAGCATGATGGGCTTGGGGCGAAGAAAGAACAACTGGAAGAAGAATGGCTGGAGCTGAACTATTTACTTGAAAACAACGACGTCGGATCAGATTGAAAGATCTGATGTTTGGCGGAAACTGCGGAAGCCAGTTTGTTGTATGTACTTAACAGGTCTTTATCTATTCCGGTTACTTGAGTTTTGGTCAATGTTGCGGAATCATCAGGAATAGTTTCAAGCATTGCAAGTGCATCCTGATAAGTGATGCCGTTTTTTGCGCGGTATGTGTCAGTATATTCCTTCAGATTGACGATATTGTTGTTTTGTGCATCTAATTGAACAAATTCGATTTTCGTGATGATTGCATCACTGTAAGTAACGGAGAGCATCGGGTAATATCCATAAGCATTGGCTGCTGCGCTGGCATGGTAAGTTAATGCCATATCGACTGCAGCAGGAGTGGTATCTCCGCTGATCAACAATGGGAATAAAACGGAAGCAAGCTTTTGATAAAGCTCCCCGGTTGCTGAACCGGTATCGAGCTGCGTGTAGTTTTGTGATTGCAGCAAGGCTGAGTTAAGTGATTTTACTTCGGTGCGAAACAGAGAGCGGTCTTCCGATGTATCGGCAGAAGCGTTTTGGGAATAACGATTGCCCTGCGCGTCAAACAGATCAAAATCTGCGCAGACGACAATACCGTTCTGAACGGTTAAGAGCAGCGCAGGTACGTAGCCGTTATCATTGTAATAAGTCCCATAAGCGACATAGGTGCCGTCGATATATTGATATTTATTCTGATAGGTGATAATTTCGCCTGTGGACGGATCATTCACGGAATCCGACATACACCCAGCCGCGGTTGCGGCGAACAGAACGATGAAAATAAAGGATAAAATTTTTTTTCGCATCATGTAAGCATACTCCCGTTTCATTATAACGGAATTCATTTTTTTATGGAACCATCTCAGTCATTTCGCAAAAAAATGTTATAATATGAAAAAAGCCGGAGAATCGGATATGGCTCAGTTATATTATCGTTATTCCAGCATGAATGCCGGAAAATCTATTGAAGTTTTGAAAATCGCGCACAATTATGAGGAACAGGGCAAGCGGGTGCTGCTTTTTAATTCCGATTTGGATGATCGATACGGGAAAGGTGTTGTTGCCTCCAGAATCGGTCTGAGTCGGGATGCGATTCCTTTTAACAGGGAAACCTCAATCATCAATACGATTCAGCCATATATGGATCAGACGGATCCGGTGCATTGCATTTTGTTTGACGAAGCGCAATTTCTGACCGAAAAGCAAGTTTTGGAATTGACGCAGATTGTCGATTATATGGATATCCCCGTGATTGCCTATGGATTAAAAAATGACTTCAGCAATCATTTGTTTGAAGGAAGCAAATCATTGTTGATTTATGCGGACAAAATTGAAGAAATCAAAACAATCTGTTGGTTCTGTGACAGAAAAGCGACGATGGTGCTGCGGGTATTGGACGGAAAACCCGTTTACACGGGGGAACAGGTTTTGATCGGGGGAAACGATAATTACATTCCGGTGTGCAGAAAATGCTACGGCAATCCGAAACTTCCTCTAACCGAAATCAAATAAACGTGACGCCATCGGATTTTTCCGGTGGCATTTTCCTATCGATTATTCAGTACAAAGCGGGAACAGGCAAGGACAAAAATTATGAAAATATATTTAGACAATGCGGCAACAACGAGAGCCGATGATAATGTAATCGAAGAAATATCACTATGTATGAAGCAAGCGTACGGAAACCCATCGTCGCTGCACTCCATCGGACAGATTGCTGCGGCGAAAGTAGAAAACTGCAGGGAAATCTGTGCCGAAACAATCGGGGCAAAACCGCATGAAATTATTTTTACATCCGGCGGGACGGAATCCGATAATCTTGCTTTATTGGGGTATGCCCGGGCAAACAGAAAAAAAGGTAAGCATATCATTACAACGGCAATCGAGCATCACGGTGTTCTGAATCCATGCCGACAACTGGAACGCGAAGGGTTTGATGTGACGTATTTATCACCCGATTCCGAAGGGATGATCAACTGTGAAGCATTGGAAAATGCGATTAAAGAAGATACGATTCTCATTTCCGCGATGCACGTCAACAATGAAATCGGCACGGTTCAGCCGATCCGTGAAATAGGGCTCATTGCGAAGAATCACGGGATTGTATTCCATTGTGATGCGGTGCAGTCGTTCGGAAAGATCAAGATCAATGTCGGGGAAATGTGCATTGATCTGCTCAGTATCTCCGCGCATAAAATGCATGGACCGAAGGGATGCGGCTTTCTGTATATCAAAGATGGGCTGAAGATGTCTTCCATTATTTACGGCGGTGAACAGGAGCGGAAGCTTCGTGCAGGGACGATCAATGCTCCGCTGATCGCGGGGCTTGCGGTCGCGGTACAAAATGCAGTTATGAATATGGAAGAACGGGAAAATGCCATCGCAAAAAAAAGAGACAAGCTGATCGATATGGTCTTGTCACAATATAAAGATGTCCGACTAAATGGTTCTCGGGAGTATCGTGCGGCAGAGAATGCGAATTTCTTTATTCCCGGAATTAAAACGGATCAACTGCTTTATGCGATGGATTTGGCGGGTGTCTGTATTTCTGCTGGCAGCGCCTGCACGGCAGGGTCAGTGGAGCCTTCCCATGTGATTAAAGCGATCGGTAGGGCGGAGGGCGGTGCTTCGGTGCGGTTTTCGCTGAGTAAGGATACGACGGAGGAAGAAGTGGAACACACTTTCAAAGTATTCGGTGATGTGGTTGGCACTCTCAGAAAAAAACAGAAATGAAAATAAAAGATGTCCGCGAAAACGGACATCGGATCGAAATATTTAATTCTTTTTTTGTTCGTCCATTATTTGCAGATAGCGCGCAAATACTCTTTCAATGATTTCTTTCCATGGTTTTGCAATGGTTTCGGATGCGCGCTGGCCGACATGTTTTCGGTTGTCGTCGTCCGTGAATGCGCGTGTGATTGCACCGCACAGACTTTCCGGAGAGTTTTCGCAGAGAAAAGCATTGTCATTATCAACGCAGTTTTCTGCCGCATTCGTTCCTGCGACCAGGATGGAAGGGCAGTTTGCCATTGCGGCTTCCCGTACTACCAACGGCGCATTGTCATAAATGGACGGAAATGCAAAAACGTCCGCTCTGAGATAATAAGAAGACAATGTGGCGCGATCCCGTTCCAAACCGGCAAATGTAATCACATCAGACAATCCGAGTTGCACTGCCATTCGTTCCAGATCGGCTTTAGCATATCCGTCTCCTACCATCAGCAGTTTGAATCTTCCGCCGTTTTGTTTATATAAAGCTGCTGCTTCCAAAAGCATGACAGGATTTTTTTGATAGATATGCTGACCGACAAACAGGATGACGTGGTCTTCTTTTGTAAAATGAAAGCGTTTATTTACTTTCTCGATTGCTTTTCCGCAGTCTTTCGGCATCAGAAAATCCGTACCGTTCGGCATGATTTCCAAATCTCCCCCATAACCATATTCCCGCAATGTTTCTGCGGTTCCCTGATTGACAGTCCAGACGTAGTCTGCTTCGTTATAGAAATCCACAATCAGTTTAATTGCCGTATCTGACAGAAAACGACTGTTTGTCACCTGCAGAATATCATCATAATATTTGGAATGGAAACTGGCTACCAAAGGAATGTTTCTCGATTTTGCGATTCGTAAGGCTTCTCTGCCTGCCAAAAAGGGACTGTGTGCGTGCACGAGATCAGGATACATCTGGTGCTGTTCCGTCATATATCCCCAATCGAGGAGCGGGACTCCGAAGCGGTAAGGAGGGCGCTTTGGCACCGGTACGGAATGATAACGTATGACTTTGAACGGATCGGTATCCACATAGTCTTTCGGCGCTTCGGTAGTAGCGACATAGCACTCGCAATGGTTTTTGTTCATCCATTTTGCGTAATTCTGAACCGTGACAATCACCCCGTCCACTGCGGGGAAATAGGAGTCGATATATTCACCGATGCATATCTGAGGATGTGTCTTCATATACTCTCCGTTTTTGATTTCATTATATCATTCCTTTCTGAAGCTGCCGAGAGAAAGCGAAAAATAAAGAGGCGGAATGATTTTTTTGCTGAAGCATATCGTTTTGCATGATACAATACTTTTATGACGGGAAAAGAAAACGAATACTGGATTCAACTAAAGGATGCAGCAATCCATGCAAGAGAATGCGGATACGGTGATTGTCTGATCTTGTTACATGGCAACGGAGAAGACAGCACATATTTCGATGCTCAAATACGGTATTTTTCACGGACTCACAGAGTGATCGCACTCGATACGAGAGGTCACGGAAAATCGGAAAGAGGAACTGCGCCGTTTCGATTCGAACAATTTGCGAAAGATCTGTGCGAATGCATGAAAGTTTTGAAAATCCGAGATGCGCATATGGTCGGATTCTCTGACGGAGGAAACACGGCAATCACATTTGCGCTGAGATACCCCGACAGAGTCAAATCTCTAGTGCTTAACGGCGCAAATCTGAACCCGTGCGGGATGAAATTGTTCGTGTTGATCGGGACTTTTTTCGAGTACTGTTTTTGTTCTGCAAAGGGCTTGTTCTCAAAAAAAATACGGATGCAAAAAGAACGGCTGTCTTTAATGATCAAACAGCCTCATATCATACCTTCCTCACTTAAGCAGCTGCATATTCCGACCTTGGTGATTGTCGGATCGAATGATATGATCAGGCAAAAGCATTCCCGGTTGATCGCATCATCCATTCCGGATGCCGAGTTTTCAGTGATAGCGGATGCGGATCATTTTGTTGCCGCAAAGAAGCCGGATCAATTCAATCATACAGTAGAAAATTTTTTAAACAGACAAAATCAGTAAACAGGAGTCATCATGCAAAAGAATGAAATGATGCAAAATCTGAATATCAGAGAAGCAAGACAAACGGATGTGCCGCTTATTTTGGACATGATCAAAGAACTTGCCGTCTATGAAGATATGTTGGATTGCGTAGAAGCAACGGAAGAGATCGTAGTGGCTTCTCTCTTTATAAGGAATAAAGCGAACGCACTCATTGTGGAATACAAAACAAAACCAATCGGATATGTGATTTATTTTTATAATTTTTCGACGTTTACCGGTCGTCCTGGGCTGTATATTGAGGACATCTACATCGCACCGGAGATGAGAAAGAATGGGTTCGGCAAGTATATATTCCGATACCTTGCACAGATTGCCAAAGAGGAAAATTGTGCAAGAATAGAGTGGGCTTGTCTGGACTGGAACGAGGCGTCGATTCGATTTTATAAAAGTATGGATGCCGTCGATATGAATGAATGGACAATCTACCGTTTGGATGAACATGCAATCGATCAGCTTCTGCAATAAGTACAAGGAGATGGCGGTTTGAGCGCAACGGAACGTTGCAAGGATCAGAAAAAGAAGCTATAATTGAATTGCAATATATAAAATACAAAAAATTGAACGTGATATTGTCACAGAATACTTTTGAATCCAGTGTTACAATGGGAACAAATTTCGAATCGTTCCACAAAGAAATGAAGGATGGTATACAAATGAAAAAAGTATTGATCGTAGGCGGGGTGGCAGGCGGCGCTTCAGCAGCTGCCAGACTGCGCAGAATGGATGAAACCGCTGAAATTATAATGTTCGAACGCGGCGAATATATTTCGTTCGCCAATTGCGGGCTTCCGTATTATATCGGGGGCAGCATCAAAGAAAAATCTGCTCTGACATTACAGACGCCAGAGAGCTTCAACAAGCGATTTAATGTGGATGTCAGGATCAACAACGAAGTAGTTTCCATTGATAAAGCAAACAAAACCGTGACGGTAAAGAATCATGCAACAGGAGAAACTTATACCGAATCTTATGATAAGCTGATCCTTTCCCCGGGAGCAGAACCGTTCCGTCCGAATATCCCCGGAATTGACAGTACACGCGTCATGACGCTGCGCAATATTCCGGACACATACAAAATCAAAGATTATGTCGAACAACAGAAACCGAAGAGTGCGATCGTGGTCGGCGGAGGATACATCGGAATCGAAATGGCCGAAAACCTGTATGATGCGGGTTTGGATGTCACGATTGTGGAGCTTGCTCCGCATGTGGTTGCCGGACTCGATTATGATATGGCGTGTGATATTCATAACCATATTATCAGCAAAGGTGTCAATCTGATTCTCAATGACGGCGTACAAGCGATCAAAGAAGACAATGCTGGATTGACGGTCACGCTCAAATCAGTGGAGCTGGAAACCGATCTCGTCATTATGGCGGTCGGTGTTCGTCCTGACAGCAAGCTTGCTAAAGAAGCCGGACTGGATGTTCATCCGAAAGGCGGCATCATTGTCGATGACAAAATGCTGACATCCGATCCCGACATTTATGCGGTCGGGGATGCGATTCAGATTACGGATTTTGTAACAAAAGATCAGGGATATATTCCGCTTGCAGGTCCCGCGAACAAGCAGGGAAGAATTGCGGCGGATCAGATATGCGGAATCGACAGTCGTTATAAAGATACCCAAGGTACGGGAATCCTCAAAGCATTCGATTTGACAGTGGCAATGACCGGAATCAATGAAGCAAAAGCAAAAGACAAAGGGCTTTCTTACGAAAAAACATATACCTATTCGGCTTCGCATGCATCCTATTATCCGGGTGCGGTGAATATGTCCGTGAAACTGGTTTATTCGAAACCGGAAGGCAAAGTATTGGGAGCGCAGATCGTGGGCTTCGAAGGCGTGGATAAACGAATTGATGTGATCGCTACTGCAATCCGCGCAGGCATGACCGTGTTCGATTTGACGGAACTGGAACTTGCGTATGCACCTCCGTTCTCCTCTGCGAAAGATCCCGTGAATATGGCGGGATTCGTGGCACAGAATGTATTGATGGGTAAAGTGAAAATGTTCCACTGGCATGATGTGAAGGATCTGCCGAGAGACGGAAGCATTTCACTCATTGATCTGCGTACTCCGGCGGAATACGAAAACGGAACGATCAAAGGCTTTGTGAATATTCCTCTTGATGAACTGCGAAACAGACTTAGCGAGATCGATAAATCCAAACCGGTTTATGTGACCTGTCAGGTCGGGCTTCGCGGTTACGTCGGGGCGAGAATTCTCATGCAGAACGGATATGACTGCTACAACCTTTCCGGCGGATATCGTTTGTATCACAGCATCATCAGAAAAAAAGCGCCGATCGGCACGAATCTGAAGATGAACACCGAAACCATGCTGCCAACGGCATCGAAAGTGATTGAACTGGATGCGTGCGGTCTGCAGTGTCCGGGTCCGATCATGAAACTCTCGGAAGCAATGAAAAAAGCGGAAGACGGGGATGTGATCGAAATTTCGACTACCGATCCCGCATTTGCGGCGGATGTGGAAGCTTGGGCAAGACGAACGGGAAATACATTCGGCGGAGTGTCTTCCGAAAAAGGAATCTCGAAAGCCGTCATCAAAAAAGGCGGGGTGAACACCTGCAAAACATACGGAGCGAATGCCGGAGACAATAAGAACATCATCGTGTTTTCCGGAGATCTTGATAAAGCGATTGCCTCTTTTATTATCGCAAACGCTTCTGCGGCAATGGGAAGAAAAGTATCTATGTTCTTCACCTTCTGGGGACTGAATGTGCTCAGAAGACCGGAAAAAGTACACGTGAAGAAAGATTTCCTCAGCAAAATGTTCGGCATGATGATGCCGCGCGGATCGAAAAAACTCGGACTTTCCAGCATGAACATGATGGGTATGGGACCGAAAATGATCCGTGGGGTCATGAAGAAAAAGAATGTGAACAGTTTGGAAGAATTGATTCAATCTGCAATCGACAATGGCGTCGAACTGGTCGCTTGCACGATGAGCATGGATATCATGGGCATCAAGATGGAAGAACTGATTGACGGAGTGAAACCCGGCGGAGCGGCAGCAATGCTGGCGAACGCGGAAGAGTCGGATATGTCGCTGTTTATTTGAAGAATGAGCGTTAATAAAATATTTTCTATTTGATTTTTGGGCAAGCATAATTCAATTGAAAATTATTCAGTCGTTTGCATAATAATAAGTAAAGAATACTTTTTATCGTATTGTACAATCCCTTGAATTGAACCTAACCCCAAAAACGGACAGTAAAAAAAGACCTCCTATTGTAGAATAAAAATACAATAGGAGGTTTTAGTATGACGATAAAGTCCCAACAGTGATGAAAAAAAGTTTATGCAAAAGTTCCGTTTCCCTTGTAATATTGATTTGAGCCATGAGTTCTTTTCCTCTCGTTTTGATAATTGGTTTCCACTTTTATCTTAAACCGAGAATTCGGACTTTTGATTTTTTTCTTTTTACACTATTATAAGGACTTTATCAACATAACAATTTCAAACGCGTACAACTTCTATATATTTCGAATCCGTTGAAAGGCGATTTTCTTACAACCAGGATCGATAGTGGTGTACGGAAAAAACGAAAAAAATACAAAATCTATGGTAACTTTATTTTTTTGCAATACTTGATTACAAAAGGAATTAGACCCAAAGTGAGATAAATTATGATAGCTATAATTAAACAATACACAAATGGTATATTGCTCATTCGAATATAATGCTGTTGTGTTATTAAATTTAATATATATACAGAAATATATAGCAAGAAGGAATGTAAAGAAAACATCCACAATGTATTCCTTCCATAATATTGTAATATTTTATTGTTTGCAAGATACTTAGAAAATAGCATAACAAACAATATTCCGCAAAAAGCTGCAATATAAAAATATATATAATTTCCATACTGACAATCGCTTATATTCACATAACCATTTTTATATTCTGCAATATAAAAACCAAGCACACCACAAGAAATCAATATAATTGCAGAAACAAATTTACTATATTCATATAATTTATCAATTAAGCCAATTCTTTTTGTATAGAAACCTGTACTGTAAAAAACTAATGCTGTAATTGATGAATCCAATTTCCATGGTATCCTAGGATACGTAAACAACGACACAAGATTCATATTGAAACCCACAATTGAAATTAGGATGATAATAAAAATTATGCTTACTGTATGTAAATGACTAAACATTTTTTTATAAAAATAAAAAAATAATATTTCAGTCCAGAATAAACAAGCAAGGAACCAAATTTGTCCTACTTGAAGATTTTCTGGTTGCGCTAAATAAAATAGATAATAATAAATATTTGCTCCAAAACCCCTCCAAGATGGTATGATTATGCATGCGATTATCCCGATGATAGTAACGATTACATAAGGAATTAGTATTGTTTTTACTTTTTTGTCAAAATATTCTGTAAATTTATAATTAATATACTTATTGGAATTAAATTGATACCCTGAAATAAAAAAGAATAACATCATATGAAAACTGAAAATCCATGTAAAAGCGGTTCCGCCGAAATTCACCAAATGCCCTAATACTACTCCAAAAAGCGCAATTCCCTTTGCTACATCTAAATAGTTTTCTCTTTGCACGATATTTTGCATCAAAGATGATTCACCCATAAGCTACCTAACCTTTTTAATAATAGTATATATATCAATTTCTTATTAAGTCAAGTCCAAATACTATAACATTCTTATTGTATAGGTTGATATGTTACTAGTATTAAGGTATAATTCTATTGTTTTAAATGAAACGAGGAGAACCAATATGAAAGTAGTAATTTTGGCTGGAGGATTTGGTACAAGAATTTCGGAAGAAAGCCATTTGAAACCGAAACCTATGATTGAAATAGGGGGACAACCGATTCTTTGGCATATTATGAAAACCTACTCGTATTATGGATTTAATGAATTTATCATTTGCTGTGGTTATAAAGCGCATGTGATCAAAGAATATTTTGCAAATTATTATCTTCATCGTTCGGATATAACTTACGATTTTTCAAATGAAAATACAATAAAAATCCATAGTAATTTCGCAGAACCATGGAAGGTAACCGTAGTTGATACTGGTTTAAATACAATGACTGGTGGGCGGATCAAACGGATAGAAAAATATATTAATAATGAACCTTTTATGCTTACTTATGGTGATGGGGTTTGTAGTGTTAATATTGCAGAGTTGGCAAAATTTCATCATGAACATGGCAAAATGGTGACCTTGACAGCGATTAACGCAGAACAGCGTTTTGGGGTTTTGGATATTACAGAGGAAAATCAAGTACGTGCGTTCAGAGAAAAAAATATTTCTGATGGGGCATCTATCAATGGTGGATATATGGTATTGAATCCGGGGATATTTGATTTGATTGAAGGGGATAGTACGGTTTTCGAAAAAGAACCTTTGGAAACCGTAGCTAGCCAAGATCAACTTATGGCATATAAATATGATGGATTTTGGCAGTGCATGGATACGCAGCGTGACAAACAAAAGCTTGAAGAATTGTGGGAATCGGGTCATGCTCCATGGAAGGTATGGGATGAGCAATGATTGATTTGAGTTTTTATCGTGGAAAAAAAATCTTAATTACAGGTCATACTGGATTTAAAGGTACTTGGTTGTGCCAGATTCTCGTAGGTGCGGGCGCTATGGTGACTGGATATTCTTTGAAACCACCAACTGATCCAAACCTGTTTGGAATTTCTGGAGTAGAAAACAAAATCACATCAATTATCGGAGATATTCGTGATTTCGAAAAATTAAAGGATGCTATGAATGAATCAAAACCGGAAATTGTCTTTCACTTGGCAGCGCAACCGATTGTCCGAGAAAGTTATCAGAGTCCTTTGTACACTTATGAAACGAATGTTATGGGTACTGTACATATTTTGGAGTGTATCCGACAAAGTCGCTGTGTAAAATCATTTCTAAATGTTACAACAGATAAGGTATATGAAAATAGAGAGTGGGTTTGGGGATACCGTGAAAATGAACCACTTGATGGGTTTGACCCATATTCGAACAGCAAATCGTGCTCAGAACTTGTTACTCATAGCTATAAAAAATCTTTTTTTAAAAATGAGAGCGTAGCGATATCGACAGCCCGAGCAGGTAATGTGATCGGAGGGGGGGATTTTGCCGCAGATCGGATTATTCCTGACTGTGTCCGCGCTGCACAAAATGAAGAATCGATTTTTGTGCGCAATCCGCATTCTACGCGTCCTTATCAACATGTGCTGGAGCCATTGTTTGCTTATTTGATGATCGCAAAAGAACAATATGAGAATAAAGAAGTAGCCGATTACTATAATGTTGGCCCGGAAGAGTTTGATTGTATTACGACAGGAGAATTGGTATCAATATTCTGTAAATATTGGGGGAATGGTCTAGGATGGGAGACGAAAGAAGTGGATGGTCCTCACGAAGCAAATTTCCTGAAATTAGATTGTTCGAAAATTAAACATACGTTTGGTTGGTATCCGCATTGGAATATTGAAACCGCCGTCGAAAAAACGATTGAATGGACCAAAGCGTATCTTAATAATGAGGATGTTTCGGATTGCATGAATAGACAGATCAAAGAATTTTTAATAAACAAGGAGTAAGTTGCATGTTTGAGGGAATGTCAGAGGACGAGTCAAAACAGCAAATATTATGTATTGTTGAAGACTATTGTAATAAGTATCACAATAAAGCCGATAAATTTCAGACAGGAGATAGAATTCCGTATGCATCACGGGTTTATGATCATAATGAAGTGAAAAATCTCGTAGATAGTGCTTTGGAATTTTGGTTGACGTCAGGTCGTTACACAGACCAATTTGAAAGCGAATTTGCGCAATATCTGGGGATCAGATATTGTTCTTTGGTCAATTCGGGATCTTCTGCAAATCTCATCGCGTTTATGGCATTAACATCACCTTTATTGAAAGAAAGAGCAATAAAAAAGGGGGATGAAGTAATCACGGTTGCATGCGGATTTCCTACAACAGTTGCTCCGATTATTCAATTCGGAGCAATCCCTGTTTTTGTTGATGTTACGATTCCTCAGTATAATATCGATATCAACCAACTGGAAGAAGCTGTATCTTCCAAAACAAAAGCTGTGATGTGTGCGCATACTTTAGGAAACCCTTTTGATTTGGGTGCAGTGAAAGCTTTTTGTGACAAGCATCAATTGTGGTTAATCGAAGACAACTGTGATGCGTTAGGGTCGAAATATATAATTGACGGTGAAGAGAAATTTACAGGCACGATTGGTGACATAGGAACATCTAGTTTTTATCCGCCTCACCACATGACGATGGGGGAAGGTGGAGCTGTGTATACGGACAATCCGTTGTTGCATAAAATCATTAATTCAATGCGTGATTGGGGACGGGACTGTGTTTGTCATTCAGGACAGGACAACTTGTGTGGGCATCGTTTTGACAGACAATATGGAGAATTACCTTTAGGATATGATCATAAATACGTGTATTCGCATTTTGGGTACAATCTAAAAGCAACCGATATGCAAGCAGCGGTCGGATGCGCACAGCTCGAAAAATTTCCATCTTTTGTAGCAAAAAGGATACATAATTTCGATCGATTGAAATCACAACTTGAAAGTGTATCGGATCGCATTGTTTTGCCTGAAGCGTGTCCAAATGCCACACCAAGTTGGTTCGGTTTTTTGATGACGTGCAAGACTGGTATTGATCGCAATTTTGTAGTACAATATATTGAAAACAAAAAAATTCAAACGCGCATGTTGTTTGCAGGGAATCTGATTAAACATCCATGTTTTGACGAATTGAGAGGTTCAAGCAGCGGTTACCGCGTAGTCGGTGAGTTAAAAAATACGGATCGCATTATGAATGACTCATTTTGGGTTGGTGTTTATCCTGGCATGAACGATGAAAAAATCGATTATATGGCTGAAGTGATTATGGAAGCGGTGAAGTAGTGTCGTTGTTTTCTAAATGGAAAGAGAATGAAGATGGTAAGTTCCAAAAACTACTGAAACAATTTATTAAATTTGGTATTGTAGGCGTATCCAATACGCTTATATCATTGGCAATATATTATCTTTTTGTTTATATCAGCAGCGATTTATATATTTGGGGAAATACGGTGGGATTTGTCATTAGTGTTTTGAATGCGTATTATTGGAACAATAAATATGTTTTTAAAAAAAGCAGCAAGGGAAACATTAAACCCTTATTGAAAACATATATTTGTTACGGATCGACGTTTTTGTTGGGAACGCTGTTGTTGTATGTAATGGTTCATTATTTGTCGATTTCAGCGTGGATAGCACCGTTAATTAACTTAGTGATTACGATACCGATCAACTTCTTTTTAAATAAAATTTGGGCTTTTAAATAATTAAAATTTTGAGGATAAATGTGAAAATCAAATTATCAAATTACATTGCGGATTATATAACTAACTATGGAATTAAGGATGTTTTCACAGTTACAGGTGGCGGAGCTATGCATTTAAACGATGCATTCGGACATCATGAAAAGCTAAATTGTACATATAATCATCATGAGCAAGCGAGTGCGATGGCTGCCGAAGCATATGCAAGACTAACTGGTGAACTTGCATTGGTATGTGTAACAAGTGGACCTGGCGGAACAAATACACTTACCGGTGTTATGGGTGCTTGGGTCGATTCTATTCCAATGATCATTATTTCCGGACAAGTAAAATTTTCTACTACAATAAAATCAACCGACATTCCATTACGACAATTAGGTGATCAGGAATTCAATATTGTCGACTGTGTTTCCTGCATGACAAAGTATGCCTTTATGGTTACGGAACCAAATGAAATTCGTTATCATCTGGAAAAAGCTTTATATTTAGCGATAAATGGCCGTCCAGGACCTGTTTGGTTGGACATTCCTTTGAATGTGCAGGCAGCAATAATTGACACAGATGAGTTGATTACTTTTTTGCCGCAAGAATTAAATCATACTATTTTACCCCCGAAAACAACTCAAAATGCAATCAATGTGTTTGTAGACAAAATTAGCAACGCCAAGCGACCAGTTATATTAGCTGGCGGAGGGATCAGAATCGGACATGCATATGAAGAATTTCTTGAAGTCATCAAACGCATGAATATTCCGGTTATAACAGCATGGAATGCACATGATTTGCTTTGGGATGAGCATCCTTTATATTGTGGGCGACCGGGGACTGTCGGTACAAGAGGGGGAAATTTTGTGGTTCAAAATAGCGATCTTCTCATTTCATTTGCATGCCGCATGAATATAAGGCAAATCAGCTACAATTGGGAGAATTTTGCAAAAGGCGCTTATAAAATAGCGGTTGATATTGACAATGCAGAGTTACAGAAACCCACATTAAATATCGATATGCCTATACATGCAGATATTAAAGAATTTTTGAATAAAATATTAGCAAATAATTATGTCAATAATAATTCTAATCATGCGGAGTGGTTAGAGTGGTGCAAAACGACAAACAAAAGATATCCTGCAGTTATCGATGAATATTATAATGTGGACACGCCTGTGAATCCATATGTGTTTATGGAAAAACTATCTGAACATCTGAACGAAAATGAAGTGATTGTAACAGGTAACGGTTCTGCGTGCGTATGCTCATTTCAGGCGATGCATATAAAAAAAGGCGAAAGACTGTTTACGAATTCCGGTTGTGCAAGTATGGGTTATGGTTTGCCTGCCGCGTTGGGTGCAGCAATTGCTTTAAAGGGAAAGCGCGTTATTTGCTTAGACGGCGATGGAAGCATACAGATGAATTTACAGGAACTTCAGACCATTATCCACAATCGATTAAATTTAATTATATTCTGGTTGAATAATGACGGATATCACTCAATTAGACAAACTCAAACAAATCTATTTGATGGCAATTTCTGCGGCGTCAGCAAAGATAATGGTGTATGTTTTCCGAGTGCCGAAAAAATTGCTTCGGCTTATGGCTACCATTACGTAAAAATTGAACATTTATCTTCGATAGACAGCGGGATCGAAAATGCATTGAGTAAATCTGGACCGCTAATTTGCGAAGTAGTATTGGATCCGAAACAATTTTTTGAACCCAAATTGTCGTCAAAAATCATGCCTGACGGAACAACCGTTTCACCTACGCTTGAAGATATGTATCCCTTTTTGACTGAAGATGAACTAAATGGAAATATATATTAGAAATTGGAGGAGATTTTATGAATACCACTGAAAAGAAGATGTTAGAAGCATTAAAAGCCTTGAAGGACAATCATAACGTTCTTGCTGTCAAAGCTGAGTTTGAAGCAGAAGGTTCCAGAACCGACGAACTTGTGATGCTCAATCAGGTCGTTTTTCGTGCGGATATGAATTTGATTATTAAAATCGGAGGTTGTGAAGCAGTTCGGGATTTGGATCAATGTCGTTTACTTGGTGCCTCCGGTATCATGGCTCCGATGATTGAAACCCCTTTTGCAATGAAAAAATTTGTCGGAGCAGCAAATAAAGTTTATGAAGATGAAGTAAAAGATATTGAATGGATTATAAATACAGAAACAAAAACTTGTTATCAAAATTTTGATGCAATCCTTGAGGAAGGAAAAGGTTTCTTAAATACCATTGCGATCGGACGAGTTGATTTATCTGCGTCTATGGATTTAAGTCGTAAAGAAATAAACAGTGAACAAATATTTAAT
The DNA here is from genome assembly GCA_041447245.1 of Anaerofustis sp. GTDB lineage: Bacteria > Bacillota > Clostridia > Eubacteriales > Anaerofustaceae > JBGMEA01. Next base: position 106,406 of record JBGMEA010000027.1, on the reverse strand, counting down.
GTATCTAAGGATTTTGCGATTCGAGCCAGAAAAGCAGGTTTAATCGTTGGATTTGGTGGCGGGATTGCATTCGATGCGATTGATTTTATTGTTGATATGTATCCTTTGATTGATAAATTTGAAACTAGAAAGATCGTTTTCAAAGCTGAAAATGATCCGAAACACCTAAAAGCAGGTCTATTAAAAGCAATGGAATTTGAAATTCTTTATCTGCAAAATAAATGCGCTTTTTATAACAGAATGGCGAATGAAGATAAATCACGCGTCGTAATGTTACAACAACGATATGAAGAGGCGAAAGCTCAATTATGAGCGTAATGACAAAAAATAAAAAATATATATGTATAGAATTTGATATGGATGGGACCTTAATTGATTCTATTCCTGTTGTAATGGAATCTTTCCAGCAAAGTATTTACGAAATTTACGGTCATCGCGAAAGTAATCCGGAAATATTAAAAAAAAGCATTGGACTTCCGCTTGATGAATCCTTTTTATCTTATCCGTCACAAGATCAAGCAATATTAAAAGATGCATATATTAAAATCAATGATGAATTACAAAAGAACGGCGTCCCGCTTTTTGATGGAATCAGAGAAATGCTGATAAAATTAAAAGAAAAAAATATCCGGCTTGCGATTGTTACATCGAAGCGTTTGGAACCGACGTTAAGGCTGTTAAAAGTTATGGAATTGGATGGATTGTTTGAAGTTGTCGTTGGAAAAGAAATGACGCTGCGACATAAACCTTTTGGTGATCCAATATTAAAATGTAATGAATTATTGAATATTGGAGACAAAAAAGATGTATTATACGTTGGGGACAGTTTACATGATTTGAAATGCGCGAAAGATGCTGGTGTCGATGTCGCCGCAGTTGAATGGACAAGGATGGATAAAATTGAATTGCGAATGGGGAAACCAGAACACTGGTTAACATACCCTTCAGATCTGCTTAAATTAGTGTAAGGTATTTAGTTATATGAAAAAAATTGTCGTGACTGGTGCTACTGGTATGATCGGGACTGCGCTTATCAAGGAAGCGATTTCACAAGGAATAGAAGTGCTTGCGATCGTTCGCCGCAATTCGAATCGATTGACTAATTGCCCTTGTAGTCCGTTGATAAAAATCTTCCATTGCGATATCAATGATTACAGTAACATTCAATTTAGCGGTAAATATGATGCTTTTTACCATCTAGCATGGGATAAAACATTCGGTGCACAGCGCGATGATACAGACGTGCAATCGGATAATATACGTTATACGCTTGATGCGGTGAAATTGGCTGAAGAATTAGGGTGTTCAGCTTTTATCGGAGTCGGTTCACAGGCAGAATATGGAATTGTGAATACTCCGTTAGATGGAAATGTATCAACCAATCCAAGAAGCGGTTACGGGATCGCTAAATATGCTGCAGGAAAATTAAGCAGACTTTTGTGCTCTCAGTTGAAGATCCGTCACTGCTGGATTCGTATTCTGAGTATCTACGGAGAATACGATGCACCTCATACACTGATTATGTATTGCATCTCTCAGCTTTTAAAAAAAGAGAAACCATCACTTACTCAATGTGATCAATTGTGGGATTATTTATATTGCGGAGATGCAGCAAATGCATTGCTAGCAATCGGTCAGAATGGAAAAGATGGCAAGACTTATTGCTTGGGGAGTGGCGTCGCACGGCCTTTAAAGGAATATATTGAAACAATCCGTAATATTATCGACCCTTCAGTTAATTTAGGTTTCGGCGAAAAAGAATATTATCCGAATCAACCCATGTATTTATGCGCAAATATAACCGATATCATCAAAGATACGGGATATGTGCCTGAAACAAACTTTTACGATGGAATTACGAAGACAATTAATTGGTACAGGAGAACCCAAGAAACATGAAAAAAATCAGTATTTTGGTACCGACATATAATGAAGAGGATAATGTGATTCCGTTGAGTCAGGCAATCATTAATGAATTTGAGACTAGTTTGCCAAATTACGATTACGACATAACATTTATTGACAATTGTTCTCAGGATACCACACGCGAAAAATTGATTTATTTATGCAAACAAAATAAAAAAATTAAAGCAATTTTCAATGCGAAAAATTTCGGGCAGTTTAATTCTCCATATTATGGTATCTGCCAAACGAATGGTGACTGCACAATCCCTTTATGTGCAGATTTTCAAGATCCGGTTGAAATGATCCCGCAATTTGTTCGTGAATGGGAAAATGGGTATAAGATTGTTTGTGGCATCAAGACTTCCAGCAAAGAAAACCCATTTATTCGATTTCTCCGATCATGCTACTACAAACTTATTAAAAAGATGTCTGATGTAGAACAGATAGAGCATTTCACGGGTTTTGGACTTTATGACAAAAGCTTTATCGAAGTAATGAGAAATTTAGATGACCCTATTCCTTTTCTTAGAGGAATTGTAGCAGAATTGGGTCCGAATCGCAAAGATATTTCTTATACACAGCAAAAAAGACGAGCAGGGAAAACACACAATAATTTCTTTACGCTATATGACGGTGCAATGCTGAGTTTTACATCTTATACAAAAATCGGTTTGCGGATAGCGACAATCTTTGGGTCGATCATGTCGGTTGTGAGCCTGATCATTGCTTTTGTATATCTTCTGCTTAAAATCATATATTGGGATTCATTTCCCGCAGGGAATGCTCCTATTTTGATTGGGGTATTTGTTTTCTCAGCAATACAATTGTTTTTTATTGGATTACTGGGGGAATATATTTTATCAATTAATACGCGATTAATGAAAAGACCACTTGTTATTGAGGAGCGGAGGATAAACTTTGATGATTAATGCTGAAAATGGTTTAAAATTCAAAAATAAATCTAGAAATTTTCTATCATCGTATTTCAAATGGTATGATTTCGCAATTATTTTATTAATTTCGGTATTCATTTGGTTTTCTTTTTTATTCCCCGGTGATATATGGCATACAGGAAATTGTTCACTAGCATTTAGTTTAGGGCATATTTCTGATTTTTATGAATATAATAATGCTATTTATGGACGTTTAGACTATTACCCATTAATATATATAATATTTGCGATATGGAATATTCCATTATCTTTATTAGGGATAAATAGTTTTGAAGTATCAAATACGAGTATACTTCTTTATGAGAAATTGCTTCCTATCTTTTTTTTATTCGCTATTTCATGGGTATTTTATAAAATAGCGATCAAAGTAGGGTTAAATAATAAAACTGCATTTTATTATTCTTTGGTATTTTTAACCACACCATTCACTTTTATTTCTATTGTTGGATGGGGAATGTATGATTCTTTGTATATGTTTTTTCTAATGCTTGGGTTATACTACTTTATCCGAGAAAAAAATAAATATGATATATTTATATCGCTGTTATTATTTGGATGTTCCTTCTCAATAAAATTAATATCTGCAATTATTGTAATACCAGTTATTGCCTATAAATACAAAAACATTATTAAGTTGTGTGTGTACTACTTTATTTCTTTAATTCCACTGTTAATTCAAATCGTATTATGGAAAAACTCAGAAGGGTTTATGGGAAATGTTATTAATGGGAATCATTTTAATAGTTTATTGGTTAATCTCGGACTAAGTAATGGATCTCAGTATATTTCATTATTTATTACATTATGGGTAATTTTATGTTGTTATGCATATATAACAAAATTTGATTTGAAAAGTAACAATAAAATATGGTATATTGCACTAACCGCTTCAAGTATATTCTTGTGTTGTATTGATTGGAATCCTCAATGGTTTATGCTTATCTCACCATTTTTAGTCTTAACAATTATCAGCAATAGTAGTAGAAAACGTTTTTTTGCTATCGATGTAATTATGTCAGTATCATATTTTATGATTGTATGGCTACAATGGGATTTTTTTAATAATAATCTACTAGTTAACGGCGGTTTGCATAATTTATTTAATTCTAACATGAACATTTTCCCAATATATTATGTTTTCAACTCATCGGAATTAGTGTATTTTGATAGTATTTTAATAGCTATCATGATATTTAATCTTATTGTAAGAAATCCTTGGAGTAAAAAGCAAATTGATTTGGACTATATTGATGAAAAGATAGATAATAATGATAAAATTATTTTGTATGCACGGTTTATTATCCCATTAATCTTTTATGCATTGCCAATTATTTATTGGAGTATAACATAAAACAAATATAATTTTATAAAAGGGTATTTCGCTGCATAGATTAAGAAACCTTTTTGATGTGCAATCTAGTACTAGAAATATGATTATATATTTATATGGGAAAATTTACTTTTTAATACAATTTATGATAAAATCTAATAGCCTTATAATGAAGTTTAAACAAGGTAATAAAAAAATACATGGAAAATAAAATTTTTTCAATTGTTATGAATTTTTTTTGGAATATTTTCGATGAAATGAAACTCGACACGGAATCTAAATAGAATTGTTTACAACAAACTTTAAGTAAGAGTAGTTTTTTTATTTAAAATGCATCTAAAAAATCTGTTGACTTTTTAGATTTGTTTATAACCAACGAAAATTCTACAATATCATTTGTAATACAATCTTCATTTTTCCGTGAGACTTAAAATATATTATCTTGTAATTGTTAATTCTTTGGAATTTGATCAAAAGCAATTTTAGATGTTAAATCATATAATAAGTCGAATCTTATGGTAATAGATTTGACTTAATTATTTGTTTGAGTTGTTATTCCTGCTTCTCATAAAAAAAACATATATTTTTATGAGAAATTAGATTTATGTCTAGATTTGTTGCTATTAAAAAAACAGAACCAAATTCAATTCAGTTCAAAAACATATGTGAGAGGATTATAAAGCTAGATGCTATTCAGTTCGATGAGCTTTATATGGATATTTTTGCCTTTGGTGTTGGCAAGCAACTTAATATTCCAGAAATTGGGGGGCAATAAAGCATCCAACATTCTGCTTTTGATTGCAAGTATATTTTTTTATGCTTGGGGAGAACCTGTTTATGTGCTGTTGATGGTTATATCAATTTTTGTAAACTGGATGGCAGGTATTATTGTTTCAAAAGTAAATAAACATAAGGGTATCGTGTTATTTGCTGCCGTGATTATTAATTTGGCTTTAATAGGTTATTTTAAATATTCAGGCATGCTTATTATATCATTAAACGCAATTTTTGGAACTTCTTTTTCCATACCCGATATTGCTCTTCCCATCGGGATTTCGTTCTTCACATTTCAGGAATTATCCTATGTTATTGATGTATATCGTAAGGAATGCGAACCACAGAAGAATATACTGAAAGTTGCCCTGTATGTTTCATTCTTTCCTCAGTTAATTGCCGGACCGATTGTTAAATATAAAGACATTGAAAAACAGATAGATGGAAGAACAATATCCACTCAACAAATCACAGAAGGGGGAAGAAGATTCGCATACGGATTTGCAAAAAAAATTCTGATTGCCAATATATTGGCATATGTTGTTGACAGCATTTATTCTTTGGAAATATCGAACGTAACGTGGTCGATGGCTTGGTTGGCATCACTCATGTATACGTTTCAGATTTACTATGATTTTTCCGGATATTCAGACATGGCAATCGGTTTAGGAAAAATGTTTGGGTTCGAATTTAAAGAGAATTTCAACTATCCTTATACTTCCTTTTCGATCAGAGAGTTTTGGCGCAGATGGCATATTTCATTGAGTTCTTGGTTTCGTGACTATGTGTATATCCCTCTTGGGGGAAGTAGGGGGGAAAAGTAGCAACTTATAGAAATCTACTGATTGTATTCTTTTTGACAGGCTTATGGCATGGAACCAGCTGGAATTTTGCGTTTTGGGGGATGTATCATGGTATCTTTATTGTGCTTGAACGTCTTGGTTTCGATAAGTTTTTAAATAAACATAAAATCTTTTCTTGGGTATATGCATTTTTAGTCGTAAACTTCGGATGGGTTTTTTTTCGGATTGATAATATCAAAGCCTCTTTTGAATATATAAAGTGCATGCTTTTGCCGTGGATGCATACTAAAAGTACATATGCACTGCAAGAATTAATAAATCCGCATACTGTAGTTATTTTTCTGTTTGCAATCGCCGGAATGGGAGTAATGCAAAGATTCATCCCTGAGAATATAGGCAATAAATGGAAGTATTCCATTACAGAAATAGTTTTCTGCGTAATTATTATGATCATTTCTCTTTCAAGTTTGGCAAGTAATACATATAATCCTTTTATTTATTTTAGGTTTTAGAAGGTTGAAGTATGAAGAAGAAAAAGGAATTAGCTGTAATTATAATTTTTTTTATACTGATTAGTCCGGTGTACACAATATGGCCATTATTGGGCAAATATATTGATACAGAAAATCTTGAAAATCGCAATCCTGCAACGAAACCGACAGTAACCTTTTCAAATATTAATGATTATCCGGAACAGTTTGAATTATATTTTAACGATCATCTTCCGTTCAGAAACCAACTTATTCGGTTGAATTCAATACTTGATTATTATGTATTAAAAACATCGTCATCAGATCGTGTCATATTAGGTAAAAATGGATGGCTTTTCTATGCGACACCGGGAGATGGGGATCCTATTAGTTGCTACAAAGGTACGAATGTCTTGACAGAAGAACAGTTGGAACAGATTGCTGACAATATGATTACAACAAGAGACAATCTCGAGGCAGAAGGAACAGAGTTTGTTGTTTTCATTGCACCAAACAAAGAACGGATTTATAGTGAAGATATGCCCGATTATTACGGTGATCCTGCTGAAAATTATGCGGCACTTCAGATTTATAATTATCTAAAAGATAATACAGATATTAGGATTGTTTATCCTTACAATGAGATCAAAAATGCTGAACTGGAATTGGGTGAGACTACACTGCTTTATCATAAAACAGATACTCATTGGAATGAATTGGGCGCATATATTGGAACGAGGGAATTACTTGAAGAACTTGGAATTGAGATGCCTTCTTATGACAGCTCGGAGATTAGGATAAATGAGAGCGAAGATGTGCCAGGTGACCTGACAAAAATGTTAAATATGAATACGGTCATAGAGCCAGGGAAAACATTTGTTCCAGAAGGGTATGTAAATCATGATTGTGCCGTTGATTTTTGGGATTTTTCAACGGAATATCGTTATCATGCAAATGGTGCTGATCCGAGAAAGATTTGCATAATACGTGATTCGTTTTGCAATGCAATGGCAGACATTGTTGGCTCTCAGTTTGCAGAAAGTGTTATGATAAATAAAGGAGTATATAATAATGATTATGTTAAGAAAGAACATCCAGATATTTTTGTACTAGAAACAGTCGAGAGATATGCGCCTGAAATGATGACAAATTTTATATATGAATGATCTTTTTCGATCATAAGCAGATTTCGTATGACATATTGAAAATGGGGTATTACTAAATGAACAACAAATCTATTTTTAAAAAAATGAATAGTATCAAGAAAAAGGTATATAAAATAAAAAACTATCTTGTAAAATTAATTGTTCGAAAATTATACCATATCAGATATAGTGTTGATTCAATAGAAATAGCAGATAATACTATCAATATATATGGTTGGGTCTTTCATGAAACAAAGAGATTAGATCAGATAGAATTAATTATCGAATGTGATGATGCAAGACAGGATTATAGCATTAAAGACGAAATATTCAAAAGGCAAGATGTTTATCACGAATTTCAAAATGAATATTCATTAAATTCAGGTTTTGCATCATATATAACTGTTTTAAATAGCACTAGATGCAAAATTTCTCTATTTTTAGCAACAGGAAATAAAGTTTTTAAAATTAGATTACTAAATTTAAAAAATCTAGTAAAATTTGACAATTTGAATAACGCAACAATCAACATTTCATCTTCAAATATTAAACAGAAAAATATGCAGAAGTGGGCAGAAAGGAATTCTTCAGATTTAAAGGTAAATCATTTAAATAGTAAAACTATTTATCACAACAAAATTGATATTATATTACCTATTTATAATGGTTTTGAGTATTTTGATTCGCTTTTTTCTAGTTTAAGAAAAACCCAAATTGATTATAATTTGATTGTCATTAACGATTGCAGTACTGATGATAGAATATATCCATACTTACTCCAATTGTCTAAAAATGATGAACGAGTGATTATTATTAATAACACCGAAAACTTAGGATTTGTTGCATCAGTTAATCGTGGCTTAGAGAAAGCCGAAAATCATGTTGCTCTAGTTAATTCGGATATAGAATTACCTGAGTTATGGTTGGAAAGACTAATGCGCCCAATTATAATAGATAATTCAGTTGCATCATCAACCCCATTTACAAACAGTGGCACGATTTGTAGTTTTCCAAAATTTGGAGAAAACAATTCTATGTTTGAAAACATGGAACTTGAATTGTTAGATATTGCATTTCAAGAGATTGCACCATCCTATCAGACAATTCCTACTGGAGTCGGATTTTGTATGGGAATGAATAGAAATGTAATAAATAAAATAGGGCATTTTGACGAGAAAACTTTTTTCCGGGGATACGGAGAAGAAAACGATTGGTGTAGACGAGCAGTTTCTTATGGGTATAGAAACGTAATTGTTGAAAATCTATTTGTGTTTCATAAACATGGAGGAAGCTTTGTAGATGCTGAAAAAAAACAATTAATTGAACAAAATTCAAAAAAACTTGAAGAAAGATACCCAGATTACAATCAAACTGTATCAGCTTTTTGTGCCGATGATCCAGTCAAAATAATACGGGATTACGTGGTCATTAGTTTGCTTTTAACTATAAGAAAGGTTATTCTCGTATTTAATCATAATTTAGGAGGTGGGGCATCTTATTTTATCGAAGAAAAAATTAATGGATTTTTGGCGGATGGATATTTTTGTATTTATGTGAGATACAACATTAATGACAATAATTATTATCTAAATTTTATTTATGAAAAGGACAATCTTCAATATACTATTTCTTCAATAGAATACTTGCAAGATATTCTTTCGAATGTTTCAATTGAAACAATATATATTAATGAAATTGTTACTTACCCAAATATTTTTGAGTTACTTACATTTATTGTTCGTCTTAAACAACAGACAGAATCAAAATTAGTTTATTATTTGCATGATTACTATGCTATATGCCCATCATTAAATCTATTAAATAGCGATGGACATTATTGCGATTTAAAATGCACTGATCCGAATCATTGCTTACTTGAAAATAAATATATAATTTTTACTGAGTATAAATCAAAAGAAAAATGGGAGCAGCATTGGGGGAAATTTCTCCACGAATGTACAGAAATTATTCTTTTTTCATATGATTCCTCAAAGAAATTAAGAAAGATTTATGGAACGAATTTAAATATTACTCTCACTCCTCACACTGTAAAAAATTTACATGTGATAGGAAAAAATTACAAATTAACAGATACATTAAATATTGGCATTTTAGGAGTGTTAACATATCACAAAGGGCTCCATATTGTAAAAGAATTATTGAGAACAATTGAGCAAAGAGGATTGAAAATCAATATCATTTTAATTGGAGAATCTGCAGAAAATATCAAAAGTTCTCATTATCAAGAGACTGGCAGATACTCAATTGAAATGGTTCCTGAATTAATCTATGAACATGATATTGATTTATTTTTAATGCCATCGATATGTCCAGAAACTTTTTCATTTACAACCGAAGAGATAATAAAAATGGGAATGCCAATTATGGTTTTTGATATCGGGGCACCCGCAGAACGTGTCTTAGAATACAAAAATGGAAGAATATTATATAAACAAGACGCGGATTATATTTTAGATAATATCAGCGAATATATGGAGAATAGAAGTTTGGAAAATAATCCATATTTTAGAACCCAAATACTTTTCTTGATTGAAAATAATTCAATTTCGTCTCGATATAGAGTAGATCATTTCAAAGAACAATTGTTAAGAAAAGGAATACAATCTGATATTATATTATTAAAGGATTTGCAATTGTTCAACATTGAAAATTATGATGCAATCATTTTATATAAAATGTCATATAATAAAAGAATTAAAAAAATATTTAAAAAGGCGAAAGAAAAACAAATTCAATGTTTGTATAACATTGATGATTATATCTTCAAATATGATCGCATAAAAGATCTAGAGTTTATGAAGGATAACGAATATAAAAATTTCGAGACATATTCAAACAGCTTATATAAGTGCATGTTGGCAAGTGACGGATTTATTGCGTCCACAACAACTTTAATGAATCAAATAAAAACAGAATTTCCCAATAAAACTGTTTTACTGAATCGCAACGTGGCAAGCATCGAAATGATGTTGCTATCTGAGCATACAATTCAACAACATAATAAAAAGATTAGTCAGGAGGTCAGCTTAGGTTATTTTAGCGGAACTAGTACGCATAACAAAGATTTTGAACTGATCGCAAATGTTATTTTTACTTTAATGGAACGTTATGAACAATTATGTTTATTAATTGTCGGAGAACTGAAATTGGATGATAGATTCACTAAATACAAAGAAAGAATAAGAATTGTGAAATTTGTGCCTTGGAGAGAATTGCAAAATTTAATTTCTTCTGTTGATATTAATTTGATGCCGCTTGAAGATACAATATTTCATGCATGTAAATCAGAAAATAAATGGATCGAAGCAGCATTAGTTCATGTTCCAACTGTAGCTAGCTTCAATATCGAACTTGATAATGTTATTACAAATAGAATTGATGGATTTTTATGTAGATCACCGGAAGAATGGATTCAAACGCTTTCTGAACTTATTGAAAATCAGGATTTAAGAAAATACGTCGGAAATAATGCAAATAATATTGTCTATAAGAAATACACAACAGATCGCTTAGATGAAGAAGTTATTTTACAATTAACAAAAAACAAAAAATAATTTACATATAGTTGCTAGTGGTACATTCAAAATGCAATTTATTATGTTAAATTTTTGTGAATTATTTCAGCATAGTTGCTAATCAGAATTTAGCAATGGTATAATATTATTCGCAAGAAAATTATTGATTTTAAATATTTTGAATTCGGAGAAAAATTGTATTGCAAAATTTATTAAAATACAAGGAATTGATTATTCAACTTGTAAAAAGAGATATTAAATTAAAATACAGACGGAGTTTTCTAGGTTATTTGTGGAGTATTTTAAACCCATTGCTAATGATGCTTGTTATGACAATCGTCTTTTCTCGATTATTTAGGTTTGATATACCTAATTATGCAGTATACTTATTGACTGGTCAAACAATGTTTAACTTTATGACCGAATCCACGACAATGGCTATTGGATCAATTATGGCCAGTGCTCCTTTAATAAAGAAAACATACGTTCCCAAATATATTTTTCCTGTCTCGAAAGTAACTAGTTCTCTTGTTAATTTATTATTTTCTCTGGTAGCATTACTGCTAGTAATGATTATTACTGGAGTGAAGTTTACTTGGTGGGTATTTATGTTCCCATTCATCATAATTCAAATTTATATCTTCTGTTTAGGGCTTGGTCTTTTTTTAGCACAAGCAGTTGTTTTTTTTAGAGATATTCAATATATTTACGGGGTTTTGACAACAGTGTGGATGTATTTAACTCCCGTGTTCTATCCTGCATCAATATTGCCAGATAATTTTAGAAATCTGGTGTTGTTCGGGAATCCTATGTATTATTACATCTCTCAATTTAGAGATGTAATGTTATATGGTCAAATCAGCGATTATAGAATTGTTTTAGGCGGAATCGGATTTGCTTGTTGTTTTCTTCTTCTAGGCGTTTGGACATTTAAAAAGACTCAAGATAAATTCATATTATATATATAAGTGAAAAGAGATAAATAAATTGGAAGATAATATTATATGTGTTGACCATGTTAGTGTTCGCTTCAATTTGGCAACTGAACGGATAGATAGTTTAAAAGAATATTTTATCAAATTTGCTAAAAGACAACTCATGTTTCAGGAGTTTTATGCATTAAAAGATATTTCTTTTGGTATAAAAAAAGGCGAGTCATGGGGAATAATCGGGGTAAATGGGTCAGGAAAATCGACTTTATTAAAATTAATATGCGGGATATTAAAACCATATAAGGGCAGTGTAAGCTTGAATGGCAGTACGGCTCCACTTATAGAATTGGGAGCAGGGTTTGATATGGATTTGACTGCACGCGAAAACATTTTTTTAAACGGTGCTGTGCTAGGTTATTCGAAGAAATTTATGCTTGATAAATTTGATGAAATAGTTGAATTTTCCGAACTCGAAAATTTTCTTGATATGCCAATTAAAAATTATTCATCAGGGATGGCTGCACGTCTTGGATTTGCAATTGCAACTGTTGTACGTCCGGATATTTTAATTGTCGATGAAATATTAGCAGTTGGAGATTATGCTTTTCAAAAAAAGTGTGAACATCGTATGAACGAGATGATGAAAGATGGAACAACATTATTATATGTTTCTCACTCTCATGAGTCTGTTATGAATCTTTGCACTCACGCGTTATGGTTGGAAAATGGAGAAGTAAAAATGTCAGGAGAAGCAAAGGTTGTTTGTAAGGCTTACATTGAATCTTTATCTTGTGATTAGAGCTATATACATAGAGAGATAATTGCTTAGTTATTATATGTATATAGGAAAACAGTTATATGGCAATAAATAATTATTGCTTATTGTATGTCGTTGAATCAAACGATGAAGCAAATTAATTTGTTATATTTAAAAGCAGTTGAGGTGTTTTTAGTGATATTAATTATTGGTTCCAATGGTCAGCTTGGATTGGAAATGCAAAAACAATTCAACAATAAAGGTATTTCGTACAAAGCATTCGATTATCCGGAAGCAGATATTACTGACATGGATTGCCTACGTCGATTGTTTGATGAAGTGAAGCCTGATGCTGTGATTAATTGTGCTGCTTATACTAATGTTGATGCCGCTGAAATAGATTTAGAAAATGCATATAAAGTCAATGCACTTGGTGCAAAACATCTAGCTGAATTATGTAATGAATTTGATATTGAATTGGTACATATTTCTACGGATTATGTATTTAGCGGTGAGGGCATTATCGAAAACGGAGTAAAGCGTCCCTACATTGAAACTGATCTATGTGCACCTGTAGCAGTATATGGTAAAACAAAATATGAAGGTGAACAATTTGTTCAGTCTAACTGCAAGAAATATTATATTTTACGAACTGCCTGGCTTTATGGCGAAGGGAATAATTTTGTTCGTACAATGTTGAAGTTGGCTCAAACAAATGATAAAATTACGGTTGTCAATGATCAGATTGGGTCTCCGACATCTACAGTTGATTTGGCAAATGCAATTATATCGCTCATAGAGAGCGGTTTATATGGCATATACCATGCGACTTGTGAAGGTCAGTGCAGTTGGTATGAATTTGCGATAAAAATATTTGAACTGAAACAAATAGATGTCAAGGTTGTACCTGTTACAACCGAGCAATTTATCCGTCCAGCGAAGCGCCCTGCTTGGAGTGTACTCGAAAATGCAGCTCTGAAATCAATCGATAAAAATGTGTTTCGAAATTGGGAAGAATCGCTGACAGAATATTTAGTTTTAAATAAGGATGTATAACTATGAAGGGCATTATTTTAGCAGGTGGATCCGGAACACGCCTCTATCCGATCACCCAAGCAGTATCAAAACAGATGTTACCAATCTATGACAAACCTATGATTTACTATCCTCTTTCAACGCTTATGTTGGCTGGTATTCGAGAGATATTAATTATTTCGACACCTGTTGATCTTCCTTTTTTTCAAAGATTGTTTGGAACTGGAGAACAATTGGGACTGCACTTCAGCTACAAAATCCAGGAAGCCCCCAACGGGTTAGCTGAAGCATTTATTATTGGAGAAGATTTCATAGGAAATGACCAGTGTGCATTGGTATTGGGAGATAATATTTTTTATGGGCATGGATTTAGCAAAAGTGTGCAAAAAGCAGCAGAATTGAATGAAGGTGCTATTATTTTTGGTTATTATGTTAACGAACCGCAAGCATATGGTGTAGTGGAATTTGATGATAAAGGGAAGGCAATTTCGATCGAAGAAAAGCCAGTTAACCCGAAATCTAACTTTGCTGTGCCGGGATTGTATTTTTACGATAATAAAGTTGTTGAGATTGCAAAAAATATTCGACCATCTGCCCGAGGGGAGCTTGAAATCACTTCGGTTAATGAAGAGTATATGAAAAGGGATGAGCTGAAAGTTGAAATCCTTGGGAGAGGTACTGCATGGTTGGATACAGGTACGCACAAAGACCTGATAGCTGCAGGTAATTTTGTAGAAATGATACAAAAAAGACAGGGATTGTATATTGCATGTATCGAGGAAATTGCCTATGCTATGGGGTATATTAATCAAAATCAGCTCTTGGATTTAGCCAAACCCCTCATCAAAACTGAGTATGGTAAGTACATTGAACAGTTGGCAAGAAAGGAACGATAATGGCTGATATAAATGTGATTCAAACGGGGATTGAAGGGTTGGTTATCATTGAACCAACCATTTTTTCTGATACCCGCGGCTATTTTATGGAAACCTACAACCGGGAAGTGTTTGAAAAAAATGGCTTGACAATGAATTTTGTGCAAGATAACGAATCTAAGTCAAAAAAAGGAGTTCTCCGCGGACTTCATTTTCAAACGAAATTTTCACAAGGTAAACTCGTAAGAGTATTGTCCGGCGAAGTATACGATGTCGGAGTTGATCTGAGAAAAAATTCTCCTACGTATGGGAAATATGCTGGAGTAATACTTTCTTCCGAAAATAAGAAAATGTTTTACGTGCCGGAAGGATTCGCACATGGTTTTTTGGTATTGTCGGATGAAGCTGTCTTTACCTACAAATGTACAAACCTCTATCATCCTGAATTTGATGGGGGAATTATCTATAATGATCAAGATATCGACATTGATTGGCCGATAAAAAATTACGCAGATATACTATTGTCTGATAAAGATAAGATACTGCCTACTTTTCAAGAAGCGAATATAGCGTTCTAACGGAGGATTGAATTTATGAAACCAGTATTGGTGACAGGTGGAGCCGGCTTTATCGGATCTAATTTTGTGAATTTAATGGTAAAAAAACATCCGGATTGGTCAATTGTTAATCTAGATGCATTGACTTATGCCGGGAATATGGAGAATCTTGTAGCCGTGAAAAATGCGCCGAATCATGTTTTCATGAAAGGTGATATTACGGACAGAGAGCTTGTAAAGTCACTGTTTGACCAGTACCAATTTGATTATGTTGTTAATTTTGCTGCGGAAAGTCATGTAGATCGCAGTATCAGAGATCCTGAATTATTTTTGCGCACGAATGTTTTGGGTACGCAGTGTCTTTTGGATCATGCAAAAGAATATTGGCAAAATGGCAAAGATGAGAATGGATATCCTACTTATCGCAACGGGGTAAAATATTTGCAAGTCTCAACTGATGAAGTGTATGGAGCATTGGGGAAAACAGGAATGTTTATCGAATCAACCCCGCTTGCACCGAACAGTCCTTATTCGGCAAGTAAAGCTTCGGCGGATATGGTGGTTCGTGCGTATGCACAGACGTTTCATTTCCCTGTGAATATTACACGTTGCTCCAATAATTATGGTCCGTATCAATTCCCGGAAAAACTGATTCCCCTCATGATCGGAAATGCACTGGAAGATAAAGCGCTTCCTGTCTATGGAGACGGCATGCAGGTTCGTGATTGGTTACACGTTCACGATCATTGCTACGCAATCGAAACAGTATTGTTGAAGGGTGTTGTCGGAGAAGTATACAATGTCGGAGGAAATAACGAAAAAGCCAATCTCGAAATCGTGAAATTGATTCTTTCTATTCTCGGCAAATCCGAAAATCTGATTACTTACGTGGAAGATCGTCTTGGTCACGATAGACGTTATGCTATTGATAATACGAAAATCACAACTGAACTTGGATGGAAACCGAGTTACACATTTGAAGAAGGCATTAAGGAAACCATTGAATGGTATCTATCTCATGACGAATGGATGGCTAATGTTCGTACCGGTGATTATTTGAATTATTATGATCAATATTATTCCAACAAATAAAAAAAGGGATGCAATTTGAGTGAACATATGATTACCTTATCGGTTGTGACCTATAACAGCTCGAAAGATATCGAAAAGATGCTGGAATCATTTCTATCTTTTTCCGATAATTTGGATTATCGGATGTATGTGATTGACAATCATTCTTCCGACGACACAGTCGATATCATAAATCATTATGTGAACGATAAGATTGAGCTGATTTCTTTGGATCAAAATATTGGATTTGGTGCGGCTCACAATAAAATTCTTGAACGAATCGATTCACAATACCACATCTATGTTAATCCGGATATTGTTTTTGATAATTATGTTGTGACTTCCATGGTTGAGTATATGAATCAACACAAAGAAATCGGATTGCTTTCTCCGAAAGTAGTAGGTTTGGATGGTACATTGCAGGTTCTTCCGAAAAGAGATCCGAAACTGATTTATTTGGTGTCCCGAAGAGTTAACCTGAAGTTGCTGCAAAACTATCGAAAAGAGTATGAAATGGGAGAGCTAGATCAGAATTCGGTTTTTGATATCGAGTTTGCTACCGGTTGTTTTATGTTTGTTCGAACTGATCTCTTAAAAAAAGTCGGGGGATTTGATGAACGATTTTTTCTGTATTTTGAGGACGCAGATTTGTCGCGTGAAATACGCAGATATGCAAAAGTAGAATACAATCCTCACTTTGTTGTACGGCATCGTTGGGAACGCGGGGGAGCAAAAAATTTTAAATTAATGATAATACAAATTAAGTCCATGCTAGAATATAGAAAAAAATGGAAAACAGGGGACTGGAATTTTTCATGAAAAAGATTTCTGTTGTGATGGCAGTGTATAATGGAGAAAAGTATTTGAACGCTCAGATCGAATCGATTCTTTCACAACTGTCACAACTAGACGAATTGATAGTTTCCGTTGATCCGTCATCGGATTATTCTGCTCAAATAGTATCGGATTTTGCAGATCACGATTCGAGAATTCATCTGTTGGCAGGCAGTGGGCAAGGGGTAATAAAGAATTTTGAGAATGCACTGGTTCATGCGACCGGTGATTATATTTTTTTGAGCGATCAGGATGATATTTGGAAAAATAATAAAGTTTCGGTTTGTATCAATAGATTTGAAAGCAGCAATGCACTTCTGGTGATGCATGATGCGACAGTGACCGATTCGGAACTCAACATTGTTTCGGAACGGTTATATGGAGACTTTTTCCCAAAAGGGATATTCCGCAATATTATAAAGAACAGATATATTGGTTGTTGTATGGCGTTTCGTAAAGAACTGATGGGCAGTATACTTCCTTTCCCTAATCGGATTCCGATGCATGACCAGTGGATTGCATTAGTCGCGGAAAAAACAGGACGTGTAGAGTATATTGAACAATCGCTGATTAATTACAGACGGCACAACAATACAGTGACGGGAAATTCCGTCTCGTCATTTTTCCAAAAACTGAAATGGAGAATCCAAATCTTTTTTTCGTTGATACGCGCGCACAGATCGGAGACATCCTTATGACCGACATCGTTGTTTTTGTGGTAGTGTACAACTGCTCTCTTGAAAACAGTAAAACATTGCAGACCTTGAATCCTCAATTGGTATCACGCGTGTTTGTTGCTGACAACAGCACAATAGAGAATGAAAATGAGCAATTGGCAAAAGACAAAGGTTATCGCTATTTGAGCATGCAAGGCAATGTCGGGTTGAGCAGAGCTTACAATAAACTGTTGGATCAACTGTATGCCGAAATCCAGAATAGGGATACAATCATCTGTTTGTTTGATGATGATACAAAATTGACGGATGATTATTTTTTGAAATTGGGAGAAGCATTCTGCGAACATTCGGAATATCAGATTTATGTGCCATATGTATACGATCAAGTTGGTCTGCTCTCCCCATGCGGGATCAAAGGCGCTATTACTTTTAGGTTTCACAATGAAAAAGAGATTGCTTCCGAAGGAATCAGCGCAATCAACTCCGGTATGGCGATAAGGATGGAATGTTATGAATCTTATCGCTATGATGAAAGATTGTTTCTCGATTATGTGGATCATGCCTTTTTAAAGGATATTACAAATCATTCCAAAGCAAATATATACATTTTTGATACGCAATTATTTCAAAATTTTTCAGCAACGGAACATAAACCATTAAGAACATCATTGAAGCGATTCCGTATCTTCTCTGAAGATATAAACAATTATTGCAGAAAATATCGAGTGTCACCGTTGCAAAAAATGATGATTTTATCCAAAAGATTGACTCACATTTATGCGGATGCTGTCATCCGTAAGTTAACATCGAGAGAGGAACAGAATGGATAACAGCAATATCAATTCGCAAACCACCACTAACCGAGTTGCATTGATTTTATTGAGTATACTGACATGCGAATGTATGATCGGTTCCAGTGGGAGATGGCTTGAAATAGGTCCCCTGAGCATTCGGATGGTGATATTCATTGCCGCTTTTGCGGTGTCATTACCACTCTTGGCGAAACATTTCCGAGCCGGGATACAAAATAAAATTGTGATTACAATTATTGTTTTTGTTGGAGTTATTGGGATTTGGGCATTGATCGGTTATTTCAATAGCAATCCTCTTCAATATATTGTAACTGACATTAACAGCATGCTGTTTTTAGCAATCATTCCGGCGTATATTGCAGTGTTTGATTCGAAAGAAAAGATACAAACACTGATGAAAGGCATGAATATTGCTGCATTGATTTTGGCGGGGATTACTGTCCTGATCCATTTTATGCTTCGAGTGATCAGTTTTGATGCGGCAGTAGCATTTAATGGATTCATTAATTCAATGGATCTGGGTGGATTATTCGCATTTGATGACGGTATGTATCGAATCTACTTCAGAAGTTCCGTTTGTTTTATTTTCCCACTGCTGTATAATTTAGATCGCGTAATTCATGTTCGCTCCGGAAAAGGCAGAAAAGAGCGGAGAATTGCTTATTCGGAAATGATTTTGGCATTCGTTGCGATTATTCTGACATTTACGCGCTCGATTTGGCTTGGATCCGCTTTGGCTTGTATTCTGTTTTTCTTATGTAATGTAAAATTATGGAAAAAAATGGTGTCTGTTGCAGGCATGGTATTGCTCGGTTTTGGTTTGTTTGTTTTGATCTCTTGGGCATGGTACGGACAGGAAGGGATACTTTCCAATGTCAAAGAACGGATTTTCCTGAATTCGGAATTTAATAGTTATGAGTCCCTTGAAAACATCGATGTGGAGCAGCAACGATTGATGGAACTTGAATCAGAACAGAAACGTTCGGAAATGATCATTCGTGTGCATCAGCAAATCAAAGAACACCCTATATTTGGCAGCGGGTTGGGATTAACACTGGATGAATCAAAATACAAAGGTAAGATAGAATATACGTTTCTTGATATTACCGCGAAAATGGGATTTATTGGTTTGGCGGCATTCCTCGCTGTATTGGGAATTCCGTTTTATTATGCATTGAAAAGAAGAAAGCAGGACGGCTTCCAAAGTTATGTTGCGATTATGATGGGAGTGGTTGTGTGTTTTTATGGTGCATCCGTGTTTAATCCCTATATTACTTCCCCGATTGGCTGGTCGATGTACGGGGTTTTGGTTGCCGGCGTTTGTGTTTTACGTCCTCAAAGCGAGCCCACGGAAGAATTGGAAGAAATGCTGGATATTGAAGAAATAACGAATCAGAATATCTAGTCGGAGTAAAAAATGAAAATATCAGTTGCAATGACCACATATAACGGAGCAAAGTATATCATTCCTCAGTTGGACTCCTTGTTAGCGCAGACAAGAGTGATTGACCAACTGGTTATTTGTGATGATTGTTCACAAGACAAAACGGTAGATATCATTCGTGAATATTTTCAACAAACTGATTTTACCGGACTGAAGCTGGTTGTTAATGATAAAAACTTAGGATACATTAAAAATTTTTATCAGGCGATTTCTCTATGTGAGGGAGATCTCATTTTTCTTTGTGATCAGGATGATATTTGGTGTCCTGAAAAGATTGAAATTATGACAAAATTGTTTGAAGAACATCCTGAGATGTATTCTATAAATACCAGCTTTGATAGGATTGATGCAAATGGGTCTTATTTGAGCACCAGTAAGAAATATCAACAAACCAACAATAATTTATTGTGGAAGAAATTGAGAACCGGCGAAATCCTAAAAATAGATTTTAAGGATATGATATTAAGAAACATTTCTCCCGGGTGCACTATGGCATTTAAACAGAGTTGTAAGCACTTCTTTCTTAATAATTTCTCGAGTCTTTCGCCACATGATTGGGAGATCAATCTTTTTGCATCATTGCACAATGGAGCGTATTTTTATAATAAAATTCTTACTCATTACAGAATTCATGACAACAATACAATCGGGCTGAAAGAAATAAATGTAAATAATTTTCTTTCAATGAAAAAAGATCAATCGTTTCGTGAGAAAGAAGCCGGATTGCAGAACGAAAAACTCACATTTTACAAAAAATCAGCGTGGTTTGTGGAACTATCTAAAAAAAATCAAAGATTAGTAAAAAAATGTTCAAGAGTTGTAGCAAAAAGGGCAGATGCTCTGAAAGAAAAAAGCATATGGATGTGGATTCGAACCTGTTTTCATTTTATTGATTACGCTGAAACTATCGGTTTTCGGGCGATTTTTGGTGATCTGATATATATTATAAAAGAGAAACATAATCGAAATATATAAATTTATTCAGTCAAATATCTTAAACAATGGGCAGAAGTCAAGTCCAAAAGAGTGTGTGAATTCGATTTAGGGTCTGCTTTATCGGATGAGGGATCAAGGTAAACCTGCATGTTCATGTACTTACGTCCGCTCGTCCATCCCTCATCCAACTCCATAAGCAGTGCACCGATCAGTCCGATTACAGACGCCTCGTTCGGGTAAATACGGGTGACACGGTCTCATCTGCGAATCTCTTCATTGAGCCGCTTCAACTCATTTGACTTACGCCGCTTTCTACGGTATTTCTCCGGCAGGTATATAACAGCTGTCGCATTATTAAAACCTTCTCCAAATATCCCGGTCGCTTTTGGAGCAACGCCTTCAAACTCTTTGTATTGTTTTGGCAAGCAATTCTTTGGCATCCTTCTCATCTTTCGCGTTGTAGATGCGGTTAAAAGAATCTCTGAGTTCCGGTTGATATTTCTTCGGTGCTTTGTCCAAAACATTTCTTGAAAAGTGTGTCTGACAACACTGCCAGACTGTCCCTTGTAAGTGCTTGCGTATTGCCTGAACAAATTCCTTATGATTATCCGAAGTAATCAGATCGGCATCTTCAAGTCCTCGCTCTTTCAGCTTTGTGGAGAAGTTTCCCCAATCGATTTCGGATTCACTGTCCGCAATCTCAAATCCGAGCACTTTCCCAATGCCCATCTTCATTGACTTCGAATGCAATCATAAGAGCGCTGGATCGGACACACCCTTCTTCACAAATTTTCAGATAAATCACATCTGCTATCACAAATGGATAGCTCTTGCTTTGTTTTCTGTTACTGAACGCTTTCACAATCGGATCCAGACTCTGGCACAGCTTTGAGACGGTTGATTTTGAAAAACTGCTTCCGCATAGTTTCTGTGTGATCGCCTCGATTTTTCTCGTAGCCACTCCGTTTACCCCCATCTCGATCATCGCAAGCACCAGCGCCTGCTCGCTTCTTTGATATCGTTCAAACATCGTTGTACTGAATTCGTCGTTTCGATGACGCGGAATACGAAGGGTGATCGTTCCAATTCGTGTTGTCATCTCTCTCACGAAACCTGTTTCTATAAGCTGTGCGATCTTTGGTTCGCTCATATGGTGCTGCTCCGAGTTGTTCTTTCGATTGCATTATCAGAACCTGATTGAGAATCGTCGCAAGAAGTTTTGAAAACGCATTATGTAAAAGTTCGTGCAAGAGTTCCGTTTCCAGTGTAGTGTTGATTTGGGTCATCTGTTTTTTTCCTCTCGCTTTGATATTTAGTTGCCATATAGCTTAACCGAGAATTCGAACTTTTGACTCTTTTTCCTTTTTACACCATTATAGGGACTTTATCATGGGCAGAATTGATTGACACTATAGAATAATATTCATCGATCAATATTTTGAGGTTAAACTCAACGATCTTATTTTGCTACTCTGATAAAATGTTGAATTCTATCAGAATGATCCTTTTCGATTTATGCGAAAATTGTATTAATAGTATCAAAAAGGCATCAAAGCTATCTTGGATGTTCACTAGCGCGGAGGATTGGTGGATACGCGTCAATAAAATGGGCATAACCAGTTTAACTATTTAAGCCAGAGAGGTGAGATTATGTTTGTGCGCTTATCTGAAGATCCAAATAGTCGATAAATGCTTTAGAGATTAAAGTAAGATTCAATAAACTTGAAGATTGCTTTTAATATTGTTTTAAATCTTAATATTTCGATGATTGATAGGAACGATCAATATTTGCATTTTCCATGAGGATTAGCTATTGGATTTTGTAGAAGGAAGTATTTTTCTCTGAATTCAGATACTCTTAAAAGATGCAGCTTTGAACCGGTAAACTAAAAGCAGACATGAAAAAAGGCATGTCTGCTTTTAAGTTTATTCAGTTTCGGGAGTTTTTTAATATGTTACATTCCGAAAAATCGAGCAATTTCCTGCTCTGCGGATTCAATGCTGTCTGATCCATGTATAAGATTTTCCTGTGTGGAAAATGCGAAATCTCCTCTGATGGTTCCGGCAAGCGCCTCTTCGAATTTTGTTGCTCCCATGATGGTGCGGATGCCTGCAACTGCATTCTCCCCGGACACAATCATGGCTATTACTGGCCCTGAGGTCATAAACGCTACCAGATCAGGGAAAAAGGGAAACTGTGCGATATGAGCATAGTGTTCTTTCAGTTGGGATTCTGTCAGTGTCATTTTTTTGATATCATCAATCCGATATCCTTTTCTTTCGATGCGGGAAATAATCTCTCCCACCAGCCCGCGTTTTAATGCATCTGGTTTGAGCATCACATAAGTTCTTTCCATTTAAAACATCACTCCTATTGATCTTATGAAGTTTTTATATTATAACAAATATGATAACGTTTAAAAAGAGAATCATTATAAATAGTCATATAATTTGCGAATATTTGATATTAAAAATGCTACTGTTATCCAAGATTTGTGAAAGATTTGCCTGAAATTGCTTGCATATATATGCATTAATGATGTATAATTATAAAATTATACGGAGGAATTATGATAAACGCAGCAATTGCCGGAGCAACCGGCTATACAGGAATTCAATTGATCAATCTGCTGAAACATCATCCGCATGTTCGCATCAACGCATTGACCGCGAACAGCAATGCGGGAGAAGGATTCAGCAAAGTTTTTCCAAGCCACCTGAAGATTGAAGATCGGATATGCGATGCAACCGAATTGGAGCGGCTCAGCAAAACAAACGATGTAATCTTTCTGGCATTGCCGCACGGAATTGCCTCCAAGACCGTTACGGAAGAAGTGCTGTCCAATACAAAGATTATAGATCTCGGAGCGGACTTTCGGCTGAAAAATATCAGTGAATATGAAGAATGGTACAAGACGGAGCATTTCGGAAAATCTCTTTTGCCTCAAGCCGTTTACGGACTCAGTGAAATTTATCGGGAACAGGTAAAAACAGCACGATTGGTTGCAAATCCAGGCTGCTATACAACTGCTTCAATTTTATCGCTGTATCCTGCTGTCAAATACGGACTGATTGATCCCACATCCATCATCATCGATGCGAAGTCCGGAGTGTCAGGTGCGGGAAGAGGACTGTCGTTGGGAAATCATTTTTGTGAAGCGAACGAATCGATTAAGGCATACGGAGTGACAACACACAGACATACTCCCGAGATCGAACAGGAACTGTCTTTTGCCAACGGATCGCCAATCCACGTGACATTCACTCCGCATTTAATCCCAATGCAAAGAGGGATTCTGTCCGTTTGCTATGCCTCACTGAAAAAAAGCGTGAGCAAAAAAGAGATTGAAGAAGCCTATGTTGACATGTATGGAAAAGAACCGTTTATCAGAATTCGACGTTCTGATGATCTGCCTCAGACAAATTACGTGAAAGGCTCGAACTATTTTGATGTAACACCGATAGTGGATAAACGAACCGATCGCCTGATCGCCATCGGCGCTCTCGATAATTTGATGAAAGGTGCGGCTTCACAGGCTGTTCAGAATATGAATATTATGTTTGGATACAAGGAAAGTATGGGCATTGATGATTGTCCGTTATACTTATAGATGAGGTTGATATGAAGATAATAAATGGGGGAATTACTTCCCCGAAAGGTTATAAAGCGGCAGGACTTGCCTGCGGAATCAAGGCAAGAAAGAAAGACATGAGCCTGATTGTATCCGATGTTCCTTGCGTATCCGCTGCCGCATTTACGACCAATGTTGTGAAAGCAGCTCCGGTACTGTACAATCAGTCCGTTTATGTAAACAAAAGCACCGTTAGCTGCATATTGACAAACAGCGGCAACGCAAATGCATGCACAGGAGAAGAAGGCGCCGAAAATACCAAACGGATGGCCGATATTGCCGCAGAAGCACTTGGAATCAGCTCCGAGGAAATTTTCGTCAACTCGACCGGCGTGATCGGGGTGCAGCTTCCGATGGAAAAAGTGGAAGCGGGAATCCGCTCTGTAGCTTCAAACCTGGGTTCGGATGATCAGAGTGCAGCCGAAGCGGCGGAAGCGATCATGACAACCGACACGTTTCCGAAAACCGTTTGTGTACAGATCGAACTTTCTGGAAAGCCCGTAACGATTGCTGCCATGGCAAAAGGCTCCGGTATGATTCATCCGAATATGGCAACGATGCTTTCTTTTATAACAACCGATGTCAGCATTGATCAGGACACGTTTCGGGCGATACTGGCTGACAGCATCATTGATTCATATAATATGCTCAGCGTCGACGGAGACACCAGCACAAATGATAGCGTGATTGCTTTGGCAAACGGTTTGGCGGGTAATGATATAATCACGGCAGACAGTGCGGAGTATGAGATATTTGCTGCAGCGTTTCATTATGTGAACCGAACAGTGGCAAAACTGATCGCCAAAGACGGGGAAGGTGCATCAAAGCTTTTGATTGCGCATGTCGAACATGCCAAAACAAAAGAAGATGCAAGGAAGCTGGCGTTATCGGTAATCAAATCTTCCCTGACGAAAGCGGCGTTTTTTGGACAGGATGCCAACTGGGGCAGGGTATTGTGCGCAATGGGATATTCCGGCGCACAGTTTGACCCGAATTCTGTAGTGTTGCATTTTGAAAGTGCGGCAGGAAGCATTCTGTTGTTTGATCGTGGAGTGCCTTTACAGTTTGATGAAGAGAAAGCGCTCACAATTCTGAAGGAAAATGAAATTCATATACGAATAGATATGACCGAAGGTGTTTTTTCAGCCGAAAGTTTCGGGTGCGATCTGACCTACGATTATGTGAAAATCAACGGGGAATACAGGAGTTGATATGAGTTTGAAAACAAAAGAAGAGTATTTTTCGGATGCGAAGGTGCTGATTGAAGCACTTCCGTATATTAAGAAATTCAAAGACAAAATCATCGTCATCAAATACGGCGGCAGTGCCATGACGGATGATGCGGTGAAAGCGGAAGTGATCCGTGATGTCGCTCTGATGAAATTGGTCGGGATGAATCCGGTTGTGGTGCACGGAGGAGGAAACGAGATCAGCTCCATGCTTTCCCGCCTCGGAATCGAGAGCCGCTTTGAAGACGGATTACGCGTGACGGACAAGGAAACCGTGGATGTCGTTCAGATGGTGTTGGCGGGCAAGATCAATAAAGAGATCGTCAGTTTGTTTCAGATGGAAGGAATGAATGCGGCAGGGATTTGCGGACATGACGGCAGAACATTCAGCGTGGACAAGCATATGCCGAACGGGAAAGACATCGGATATGTCGGTGATGTTTCTCATGTCAATACGGGCTTGATCGATGCATTGATTTCCAATGACTTTATCCCGGTGATCGCTCCCGTCGGAACTGACGAGAACGGCAACAGCTATAACATCAACGCGGATTTTGCCGCTGCGGCGGTCGCAGAAGCGCTCGGCGCCGAAAAACTGATCTTTATGTCGGATGTG
The DNA here is from genome assembly GCA_041447245.1 of Anaerofustis sp. Classification (GTDB taxonomy): domain Bacteria; phylum Bacillota; class Clostridia; order Eubacteriales; family Anaerofustaceae; genus JBGMEA01. Next base: position 80,083 of record JBGMEA010000027.1, on the reverse strand, counting down.
GAAGGGGTTTACGGCAGCGACGGAAACATGATCAATCGGATTAAAACGGATCACATCGAAGCGATGATCGAGGAAAAAGTCATTACGGGGGGAATGATTCCGAAGCTGAACTGCTGCAAGGAAGCAACCGATGCGGGAGTGAAGAGTGTGCACATCATTGATGGGCGGGTCGTTCATTCTTTGCTGCTCGAAATATTTACAAATTACGGGATCGGAACCATGATCTATTCCGATCTTTACGAAGAGGTAAATCATGCAGAATAATGAAAATTACGCAGCACGCGGCAAGCACGTGTTTATGAATACTTACAATCGGTTTCCGATTACATTCGTGAAAGGGGACGGGGTGTATCTGACCGACGCGGACGGAAAGGAGTATCTTGATTTCGTCAGCGGGATCGCCGTCAATTCGCTCGGCTATAATAACAAAAATCTGAATGAAGCACTCAAGGCGCAGATCGACCAACTGTATCACGTATCAAATCTATATTATAATATTCCGGCAGTGGAGTTGGGTGAAATGATGACTTCGCTGAGCGGATTTGAAAAAGTTTTTTTCTGCAACAGCGGAGCAGAAGCGGTGGAATCGTCCCTGAAACTTGCCAGAATGTACGGAGCGAAGTTTAAATCGAATCAGCCGTCAAAGGTAATCGCGATGTTGCACTCGTTTCATGGCAGAACTTACGGTGCCGTGAGCGCAACGGGACAGCTGAAATATCAGCAGCATCTCGGTGGGCTTGTACCGAATATCGTTCATGTTCCGTTCAATGACTATGATGCGCTGTTGAAAGAAGTCGATGATACGGTTTGCTGCATTTTACTGGAACCGATTCAGGGAGAAGGCGGAATTCTGCCTGCAGATAAAGAATATCTGCAAAAAGTAAGAGCACTGTGCGACGAAAATGATATCCTTCTGATGTTTGATGAAGTGCAGTGCGGGATCGGCAGAACGGGATATTTATTCGCTTATGAGTACTTCGGAGTCAAACCCGACACCATCGCCATGGCGAAAGGGCTCGGGGGCGGATTCCCCATCGGAGCAATGCTCGCGAACGCGAAAGCGGAAAAGGCGTTTGAGCCAGGCAATCACGCAAGCACCTTTGGGGGCAATGCGCTTGCCGCATCCGCAGGCAAGGCGGTGCTCAGCGAGATTCAGGAAAAGAATCTGCTGGAAAATGTCAAGAAGCAGGGAGAATTGCTGAAAACGGGATTGATAGCCCTGAAAGAGAAGTACGGCATCGTGAAAGATGTGCGAGGTGTCGGACTGATGCTCGGGATGGAATGCAGTCAACCGGTGAAAGAGATTATTTCCGAATGTATCGAGCAGGGATTGTTGCTGGTGAACGCGGGAGAAAGTATCATCCGGTTCGTTCCTCCGCTGATTATCGGTGAATCCGATATACAAAAATGTCTGGAAATACTGGATGGAGTGTTGGCAAAACATTGATCGTATTTCCCGGGAAATAGCAGGCTAAAATTGATGAAAGAAAAGAGAAATGCAAGCATCTGCATTTCTCTTTCTTTTATTCGGAAAGTTCTGTTTCGATGATTTCCAGCATCACGATCCGCAGGGGAGTGATGTTTTTCTGAATCATCCGCTGCAAAGATTCGTTTGCTTGCGTGAGGCTCGGAAATACGCTGGCATGCGAGAGACTTACCAGTTCAGGGTTTGCACCCGATGTTTTTAGATATTCATTACCGGACTTGAGTGCATACAGTTTCACAGGCTGTTACGCTCCCTGAGCGCATCCAACTTGATTTTGCCTGCCCCTTTGTTTTCGGGATTATCCTGAACGGATACCCATTGTTCCAGTTTCGCATATGCTTTACCCGAATAGATTGCATCACGGGCCAGCTGTACCCCGTCTGTCAGAGAATTCGCCTTACCGGCAAGCATCAGGATCAGTCCGGCATTCAATGCGGTGATATCAGTCTGCGCGTCCGTTGCCTTGCCGCATAATACCTTCATAAACAAATCGGTGTTGGCTTCTTTTGTTTCCATTGCCCTGATTTGATCGGGATCGACTCGTTTGATCCCAACGCTCTCCGGAGAGATGATCCCCTGTTCGATCCTTCCGTCTTCTCCCAGATACGCGTATGCGGTGTCTCCGATAGTGGATGCTTCGTCAATCATGCTGATGCCTTCTGAGTTCAGCCCGCAGATGATGTATGCTTTTCGGTATCCGATTTCCTTCATTATATTCGCAACCGGGAGCAGCATTTCTTTCTCGTAAACGCCCCGAACGGCATATTCGGGGATAGCCGGATTGGCAAGAGACGCCGCGACATTCAGAACGGTTCCGAAGGAGATTTGGCTGAGAATGCGGCCGAGCGCATTCGGGTGAATCTGAGGGCTCATTCCGTTGTAAATGCCGATGCCGGTTTGCTCGATGCTTTGTTTAACCAAGGGAGCGGGAGCATCAACGAAAACACCAGCGTTTTCCAACACGTCGATGGCGCCGCATTTCGATGTCATGGCACGTGCGCCGTGTCGTGCAATCACTACCCCCTCAGAAGCCGCGCACAAAGCGGCGAGAGAGCTGATGTTGAATGTTTTGAGACGATCCATTCCCGTCCCGCTGTTTTCCACAAGCGGCGCGGATACTTCCGGTTTGGCAATAACGGTATCCAGATCCATAATGCACTGCCAGACGGCTTTGATTTCTTCCGGACTTTCTCCTTTCGCCGCAAGTGCGGAAAGGAATGCTCCCTGATGCATTTCCGTTTCTTCGTTGTTCATGAGCTTTTTGAAATAATATATCATTTCATCGTAACTCAAATCCTGTTTCTGAATCAGTTTTGTGACGGCGGTAGAAAATTGTTCCATTGTTGTTCTCCTTATAGTAAATTGATTGCTGTGAATATGGCTTGATCCTGCTCCAACGACGCTATATGAACAGGAAGTTCTGAGAGAGAAATGCTGCTTTTTGCAACAGCATCCGCAAGACCTTGCGTCAGATATTTTACTGCCTGCTGCGTATGATGCAATGCACATCCGTAGGCTCCGACTATGCACAATTCTTTGTAATGAATTTGATTGATGGTTTTCTGCGGAATCCCATCCGCTCCGGTCAGTCCGCTGAAGTAGCCCAGGATTCCGCCCGGAATCAGAAGATTCAGCGCTGCTTCGAATACCGATGGATCGGGGCAGCAGTTGATTACCGCATCGACAGCCTCTGTCAAATCTTCGACGGAAGATACCGATCGGATATGCAATCCTGAGAGGACATCGCGTTTCCATTGATTCGGTTCGACCACAGTTACATCGCTGCTTTCCGTTTCGATCCACAGAAGAGCCGTGAGGGTTCCGAGTGCACCGCCTCCGAAAATGACGAGATGTTTGATCTGATTCGGCATCTTTTCTTTCATATTGACGGCACAGGCCAGAGGTTCCGCCAATGCGGCGGTTTTGAAATCAAGACTGTCCGGAATCGGAATGACAATATGATTCTTTACGCCTTGCGCAGGTACCAGACAATATTCCGCAAACCCTCCGTCAAGATGAAAACCGAATATTTGCATCTCATGACACAATTGGTCGCGATCCGATCTGCAGAATTCGCAAGTGCCGCAGGAGACACCTGGATGAAGAACAACGCGTTGACCGAGTTGATATCCTGTGACATCACTGCCGAGGGCATAAACCTTTCCTGTGATTTCGTGCCCGAGGATTCTGGGCATGTGCAGGTCTCTTTGTCCCATTGCATAGCATTTTCGGTCGGTTCTGCAGATACCGCAATGCGCAATCTGAATCAGAAGTTCTCCGCTTTGCGGTTCGGGCATCGGCAGTTCCTGATATGCTAATTGTTGCTGATTGACTAGCCGGTATGCTTTCATTTCATCCCTCCGCTCAAAATAAAAAAGTTCACATCTTTCTCAGATGTGAACTTTACCATCGTTCATCATGGATTAACAAGCCGGCAGGTTTCCTGACTCATGCCTCGGACGGATCAACGCACCTTCCCGTTTCCGGTGGTATTCGCGCGATCCTCGGCATATACAGTGGCGGGTCCGTTCAGGTTTTGCACCTGATTCCCTATTATCCCGATTATCGGGCACCGAGCATGTTGTTATTATTGAGTATTATAAAAGCTGATTGTAATTCTGTCAAGTAAGATATTGCGTTTTTAATTTCGATAGATTTTTGATTCGCGCGGTGTACTGCTTCGTTTTCCAGTAACATAGGCGCCCCAACGCACGAAAAACAGATCGGCTTGTTTTTTTTGCGTTGAATGGATATAATGAGGATACAGAATAATCGAAAAGAGAATCGGAATGAAAGACGGGTTTATCAAAGCAGCTGCGGCATCTCCCGAGATTCGAGTGGCGGACTGCATTTACAACACCGAACAGATACTCTCCTCCATGCAGGATGCGGAAAAAATCGGCGCAAACATGCTGGTGCTTCCGGAGCTGTGCATAACAGGGTACACATGCGGGGATTTGTTTTTGCAAAAAACATTGTTGGATGGAGCGGCAAATGCCGTATTGTCTTTGATGCAGGCATCAAAATCGTATCAACTGCTGTTGCTTGTCGGAGCACCCCTCGAAAAAGAAGGAAAGCTCTATAATTGCGCAGTCGTCATATACCAAGGAACAATCCTCGGAGTCATCCCGAAAACGTATTTGCCGAATTATTCCGAGTTTTACGAACAGCGGCATTTCACATCCGCTCCGATCGAAAATTCCGAAATCGAAATCGGATGGGTTCGAGCCCAGTTCGGAACGAAATTATTGTTTTCTTGCGAAAATATGGCGAATTTTATCTTCTCGGCAGAAATCTGCGAGGACCTTTGGGTTCCATCCCCGCCTTCCGTTTCTCATGCATTGGCAGGGGCAACCGTAATTGCGAACTTGTCTGCGAGCGATGAAATCATCGGCAAAGAAGAGTATCGACGTGATCTTGTTACAGGGCAGTCGGCGCGTCTGGTCTGCGGTTACCTCTATGCCGACGCAGGTGAGGGGGAATCCACAACGGATATGGTGTTTGCTGGGCATAATCTGATTGCGGAAAACGGTACATTGCTTGCAGAAAAAGAACCTTTTTCGGGAAGTATCATCGCAAGTGAAATCGATGTTGATTTCTTGGCGTACGAACGAAGAAGACTGACAACATACAAAACAGTGAAGGATTCAAACTATATAACAATCGGCTTTCGAATGGATAGTAAGTCAACCGAATTGACGAGAGGATATTCTATGACTCCGTTTGTCCCTTCCGAAGGGCGTGACCGGAATCAGCGATGTGAAAGAATCCTGTCCATGCAGACAGCGGGATTGAAAAAACGAGTCGGGCATATCGGATGCGACACTGTCGTGATCGGAATTTCGGGAGGGCTGGACTCCTGTCTGGCGCTTCTGGTTTCGGTGAGGGCAATGGATGCACTCGGACGAGATCGCAAACAGGTGATTGCCGTGACGATGCCGTGTTTCGGCACGACGGAACGTACCAAAAGCAATGCACAGAAACTGTGCGAATCACTGGGTGTCAGTTTTCGCGAAATCGATATTACCACATCCGTATTGCAGCATTTTAAAGATATCGGGCATAAGAAGGATCAACATGATGTAACATTCGAAAATGCACAGGCAAGGGAACGAACGCAGGTGCTCATGGATATTGCCAATCAGACAAACGGGATCGTTGTCGGTACGGGTGATCTGTCCGAATCGGCGCTGGGATGGGCAACCTACAACGGGGATCATATGTCCATGTATGCCGTAAATGCATCTGTCCCCAAGACACTTGTGCGTCATATCGTGCGGTATGCCGCGGATATTGCCGAAAGCGAACAGGAACGGCATGTGTTGCTGGATATTCTGGACACTCCCGTCTCTCCGGAGCTGCTGCCTGCAAAAGACGGAACGATTTCTCAGAAAACGGAAGAACTGGTCGGGCCGTATGAGTTGCATGATTTCTTTTTGTATCATGTTGTGCGACGCGCATTCCCGCCGAAGAAAGTATATCGGCTTGCGTGTTACGCGTTTCGTGAAGTATATGATCGTGCAACCATTCTGTCTTGGCTGAGAGTATTTTACCGACGGTTTTTTGCGATGCAGTTCAAACGCAGCTGTATGCCGGACGGTCCGAAGATCGGATCGGTTACGCTTTCCCCTCGCGCGGACTGGCGTATGCCGAGCGATGCATCATCAGCGCTTTGGCTGAAGGAGTTGGAAGAATTGGTGTGAATTTCGGAATGTAATCAAAAAAATATGCCGATTGATTTCGACATCTTTTTAATGGGAAACTACCAAATTACAAACGATGAAGTGATTGATAATCGAAAATAACTTGACGTTTGATTTTTTTATGTACAACGTTGCTAATGATAGAAATACTTTGATTCGGTTTTACAGTACTTCCCAGCTTCGGATTTTCTCAAAGTGTTGCGCCAATGACTCTGCTTGTTCTGTGATGGATGTGGGATAACCCATAAAGCCCAACAGTCGTATGGCATTTTTTGTTGTTGCATAACCGTTATGAATCTGATAATCGAATGTGATTCCTTCTTCGGTGATGGTTTCACGAAAATGGAAATTGTCGCAAAAAGTCTGCGTAATTTCCGTCAGTTCAATGTCGTGTGTAGCGACCAATGCCAGTGCATTCCTGCTGCTCAGGTATTGCAAAATCGCGGATGAGGCAGCAATGCGTTCGATGGTATTGGTTCCCTTCAAAATTTCATCGATGAAACAGACACAGCGGGTGGTATCATTCAATCCGTCAAGCACGCGTTTTAAAGAGTTTAATTCTGCGATATAGTAACTTTCTCCTGTCTCAATGTTATCTCTGACCGCCATGGAGGAAATAAGAAACGAAGGTCGGAAGGAGAGTTCTTGCGCTATGCAGGTATGAATTGTTTGGGCAAGAAGCATGTTGACGGCAACAGACTTGACAAATGTCGATTTTCCCGAAGCATTGGATCCGGTAATCAGTGACATCTTCTCAATGGTCACGGTATTGCTGACAGGATGCTTTATTAAGGGATGAGCAAGCTGCTTGACTACAATTTCCCTGTGATCCGTAAAATTCGGTTCACAATAGAAATCAACGCTTTCTCGATAGGATGCAACAGAGACAAGCGTATCGAGATAGCCGATAGTGTCATAAATTGCAGTGCACTGCGTCGTATATTTACTGATTGAGGACAGCAGGAAATTATAAAAAACAAAGTCCAGCAGAAACATCATCTTCATGTATTCCGTGAGAAAATCGAGTTCGGAAGAAGGATTGCTAAGAAATACTTTTGATAATTTTGTGATCGCTTTGATCGGGCGATGATTTTCCCTCAGCGTTTCGGTATATGAATCGCATATAGGATCCCGAATCCGAGAGATTTGTTCGGCGCATTTCAGCATAGCAAACAGATACCTTACCGTGGTCAGTTGTTGCGTCAGACCAAGTTTGGTCTTGTAATACAGAAAAATATTGATGAGTGAGACAATGACGAAACTTGTCAGTCCAACTGCATGGTTAAAGAAAATAATGGCAATCGAGATCAGAGAGGCTGCGCACAAAAAAGGGTACAGAAAGGAATAGTTCAACCGTTTGGTATTCGGCTGATTCAGAAATTCCGCAAGCCCGTTTGATGCTTCTTTCCCGAGTCGGAACAGCGGATACTGCAGTTTCAGCCGGAGCGGTTCGTCCGATTCGAAACGGCGGATGAGGTGTTCACTTTCCTCCAGCCGGTTGGCGTCGAACTTCTGTGAGTGCAACGTCGCATACAAAAATTCATCCCCGATAGAGGATTGTGTGTTGTTAATTCGTTCATAGACTTTTTGCATATCAAGATCATCCCAAGTTAACGAATCAATCTTTTCGCAATCCCGATATTCCCTGGATGTTATATCCCAATAAGACGGGATAGATTCAAGGTCGGATTCGCGGTAAATGTGATTGGGAATATCCCCGAAACTTTTTGATAAATAACGAATCGTTTTTTTCTTTTTCATGTGTGCCGAGAGCAGCATTGTAATGACGAGTGCTATGAATGCCGCTCCGATTATGATCCATGTCATTGTTATCTTCGTCTCCGTTTTTTTCTATTGTAACATAATACAAACCAGGTTATGTGAAGCGGAGTGTGATTTGAATAGCGTTTTATCTTTTAGGCAGGAAAAAAAGAATTGCAATAATTTTTTCGCGGGTTACGGTATCATGTGATTTCTTCTGCATGAAATATTGATCCCTTACCCGGTGGAATCCACTAAATTGCAATTTTGTTTTGTAGTAAAATTTCGGAATGAATAGATGGTGTGTGAATGGGTTGAACTTTGTTTTAATTACGGCAAAAGGAAGGATCTCAATTAAATCATATAAAATCAATATGAAAACTATGAAATAAATTCCCAAATCGGTTGACACGGATAGAAAAACGGGATATGATGTGATAAACAAGAATCGAATGAAGAAAGAAGGATGACGGAAATGGCAAAAATATATCGCTCACTGACCGAATTGATCGGTAACACCCCGCTGTTGGAACTCAGAAATTATGCTCAGGCGCACCAACTGAAAGCAACGATTCTCGCGAAGTTGGAATATTTTAATCCTGCGGGCAGTGTGAAAGATCGTATCGCGAAGGCAATGATCGATGATGCGGAAGAGAAAGGTCTGCTTAAGACTGGTTCCGTGATAATCGAACCGACAAGCGGAAATACGGGCATCGGTCTTGCGAGTGTGGCAGCTGCAAGAGGCTATCGCGTCATTTTAACCATGCCGGAAACGATGAGCGTCGAGCGGCGCAAACTGCTCAAAGGCTACGGGGCGGAACTTGTATTGACGGAAGGTCCTCTTGGCATGAAAGGGGCAATCGATAAAGCGGAAGAATTGGCGAAGGAAATTCCGAATGCGTTTATTCCCGCACAATTTGATAATCCCGCCAACCCGGCCGCACACAAAGCGACAACCGGACCTGAGATATGGAACGATACCGACGGGAACGTTGATTTCTTTGTCGCCGGGATCGGAACGGGCGGCACAATTACAGGAACGGGCGAGTACCTCAAAAGCAAAAATCCGGATCTGAAAGTGATTGCTGTGGAACCTTCCGATTCACCGCTATTGTCTCAGGGAAAATTCGGACCGCATAAAATCCAGGGAATCGGAGCAAATTTTGTTCCCAGTGTGCTGAATACATCCGTTTATGATGAGATTATTGCTGTGGAGAGCGATGATGCATTCGCGGTCGGAAAAGAACTGGCAAGAAAAGAAGGGCTTCTGGTCGGAATTTCGGCAGGTGCGGCGTTATGGGCGGCAACCGAAGTTGCGAGACGTCCTGAGAATGAAGGAAAAACGATCGTCGTGCTGCTTCCCGATACGGGAGATCGGTATTTGTCTACTCCGTTGTTCGAAGACTGAATCATTGAAAAGGCGGTTGTATTTACCGTCTTTTCTTTGTTTGCATCAGGATCAGAAAACGTGTATGATAATCTTATACTACTCTCGATAGGAAAGGATTTTCTGATGACTTATGAATTTTCCCGTACGGAATTATTGATCGGAAAAGATGCGGTCGATTTGCTCTCGAATTCGGCTGTTGCCGTTTTCGGTGTGGGCGGAGTCGGATCGTTTGCCGCCGAGGCTTTGGCGCGGTGCGGAATCGGTACGATTTTGCTCGTTGACGATGATCGCGTCTGCATCAGCAACATCAACCGTCAGCTTGTTGCACTGCATTCCACTATGGGAAAGAAAAAAACCGAGGTCATGCGGGATCGTATCCTGGATATCAATCCGAAGTGCAATGTTTCCGTCTGTGACTGCTTTTACTCTGAAGAAACGTCGGACGCAGTGGACCTGAATCGTTATGATTATATCATTGACGCGATCGATACGGTTTCTTCGAAGCTTACGCTGATCGAACATGCCAAAAAATCAGGAAAACCGATTATCAGTGCGATGGGCGCAGGCAATAAACTTGACCCGACGAAATTCGAAGTGTCCGATATCAGCAAAACCAGCGTTTGTCCATTGGCGAAAGTGATGCGAAGGGAACTGAAGGCGAGAGGGATCAGCCAACTGAAAGTTGTTTATTCAAAAGAAATACCGATCAAGCCGCTGGAGAAAAAAGAATCCGAAACATGCAACGGCGAACCGATGGTTCACGGAAAACGCCAGACACCGGGGAGTATATCGTTTGTGACATCCGTAGCAGGATTGGTGCTGGCATCCGAAGTGGTGAAGGATTTGATTGGGTACTCCCGTTTTCTTAAGTAATATGATAGGATGTCCGAAATATTATTCCCCGAACAAGTTGGAAAGAAAAAAGGCTGCTTGCATTGTGCGACAGATTTTTTCCCTCATTGCAGGTTAGTGTAAGAGCATAGCTTAATCTGCAGCGTCCAATTGTTGCACCAGCCGCATTTTTTCATTCTTCTCTAGTTCGGGCATATTGGTTCATTTCATTCATGTCAGATGCTTTGAACAGTGACATTTTCTTGACAAATTTAATCCATATCACAGCGTAAGCGACCAACACGGCCGGTATGATGAAAAACAACTTACAGATGAAGATTCTGTCATCGCCTTCCGCAATGTTCCAAATCATATATATCGCCGAGCATACATATGATCTGAGGGATTCAAAAAAAGGAGTTTTGCTGATGAAGAAAATATAGTTGCTCGGATTAAATAGAAATTATCCAATGCAGACAACTTAATAAAAGTAACTTTTCTATGTGTCTTCATCGGAATGTGCTAAAATGTGAATAGTTTCTATTGTTTTAATGGGTAGCAATAAGCGAAGAACAACTATATATTGACAATTATTCATTAACATGATAAATTTTTTATTGGGTAATGTGATAAGACAATATTGAAATACAGCGTTTTTTATTTGTTTTTATATAAATAGTAGGATATCAAATCCTGCCTTATTGCAGGGCAAAAAATTTTTTGTGAATCTGTAAGTTGAAAGCGCGCTATGCAACGCGCAACGATTATATGTCAATATTCATATTTACATGATCTTTAAGGAGGAATACACATGATCATCATCGGAGAAAAAATCAACGGATCGATCCCGTCTGTAGCGAAAGCAATCGCAGAACGTGACGGAGAAAAGATCAAAGAATTGGCCAAAGCACAGACAGCAGCAGGAGCGACCTACATCGATGTCTGTGCATCGGTGTCGGAAGACATCGAAGTGGAAACGATGAAATGGCTCATCGACCTCGTACAGGAAGTCACAGACCTTCCGATTGCGGTAGACAGCCCAAGCGTGAAGGTATGCATCGAATGTATGCCGTTCTGCAACAAACCCGGACTGTTCAACTCCGTGAGTATGGAAGGGGACAAAACAGACCTTGCTTTCCCGGTGCTTGCAAAGAACCCCGAATGGGAAGTGGTTGCACTTCTGAACGATGACAACGGCATCCCGCAGACGGCGGAAAGAAGACTGGAAGTGTTCGCAAACCTGATGGCAAAAGCCAAAGAGTACGGCATCGATCCCTCGAGATTCCACATCGACCCGCTGGTTGAAATGCTGTGCACCTCGGAAGACGGCATCAAGATGGTAACGGATGTGATCCATGCCATTAAATCCGAATACCCAACCATCCACATCACGGGAGCGGTATCCAACATCTCCTTCAACCTGCCGGCAAGAAAGCTGGTGAATCAGGGATTTGTGGTGTTGGCGATGAATGCGGGAATGGACAGCGCAATCCTCGACCCGCTCAACAGAGACATGATGGGAATGATCTATGCGACGGAAGCACTGCTCGGCATGGACGATTACTGCATGGAATACATCGCGGGATACAGAAACAACATCTATGGCACTCAGCCGAAGAAATAAGTTTTAAGTCCTTACTTGCTGCGCGTTGCCGAGATTTTCGAATAAGAGCAACATGAGCACAGGTGAATTGCAAAATAAAGAATCTGCTTGCTATCATACGGAAGCAGATTCTTTTTGATTTGAGAATTATATTTTTGTTCAATCAATGGAAATCCAGCTGGAAGTTGAGGATCGGGTCTATGCGGAATTGCATCGAATGGAGGCGAATATTAAAAATAGGAAGAAGAGACAGAGAGATATAAGGTTTCCTTAATGCTGGTTATCTGTTATTCGGACGTTGAAGGCGCCTGCAATGAATGTGCACGCTGCTCTGAAGAATCGGGTATGCAAGCACATAAAAATGCTTATATGCAAAAAATAGAAAGACAAATAAAAAAACCGTCCAAAATAACGGTTAAAGACAAAAAATGGTGACCCATCAGGGACTCGAACCCTGGACACCCTGATTAAGAGTCAGGTGCTCTACCAACTGAGCTAATGGGTCGTACAGCTTTTCTATGATACACTATTCGATATGAAAAAGCAAGATATCATGCGCCGATTTCAGAAGAAATCAAATGTTTTCTATTGCAAAACAATAGGGTTTATGATACGATAGGAAAGCACAATTATTGCCGAAGTGATGGAATTGGCAGACGTACCGGACTCAAAATCCGGCGGTGGCGACACCGTGCGGGTTCGACTCCCGCCTTCGGCACCATCTCGAAATGAATGGCTTATCCAAGCCATTTTTTTGTTGCAAATACGGTTTTTTATCGATGTTTTCGAGTGGTACAATTTGGATAAGAACGCGATACTCCTCTAAGTAATCTTTTGGATTTTTCAATAATTTTTTCAGCATTTCATGGACAGCATCTTTAAGTTTATTTTTGTAACAATAAGCATCAATTTGTTTGTCGATGACGTTCAGATCGAACCAAATACACCGAAAGCTGGCACCGATTGTGTCAAGTGTGAGACGGTGTTTTAATTTAAAATAGATTTATCCGATCATTACCAGCGGCTTTGGGTATTGTAGGGGTAAGAAATTCCTGCTCATAGCAAAAAAGCATCAGTGCAGTAAATTAAGAAAAAGATGAAATTATAAATATCGGATAATTGTTTTTTCTAGCGTATAGAAATAAATGTCGGTCGATGATACGGGGGCAGCGAAAAAATCAGAGCTGAATGCAAAAAAACATGAAGAGAAATTTGCAAAAGCAAATACAGTCGCATGTAATATCTCTCATGAAATTCGTGATTGCCGTATACTTTGATTGATCAGCATACGGATTTTAGCGGAGCAACTGAGATACAGCTTTTCCGACTAAGAATTTTTCAATGATTTAGGACCTGCCATCAGATGATGACAGGTCCTGCAAAAATTAAAAAGAAGGGTGATATACTCAGTTAAATGTCAGTTGTCCGAGAGTCCCGAAACTGTCTACCAGTTCCGAATAGATATCCTGATCCGTTCCGAGCATGGTTTTGAATGTGTCATTCGCAAACTTTGCAATATCTACATCTTTAAATTCGTCAGGATAGAGCACCGTTCCCATATAATAAGCGTCAATCAAAGCAACGTCAATATTGGTGCTGTAATAGTTGTAAGGCAGCTGAGAGTATACTTCGCCATCCTCAAATGCAGACAGCGCAGCGTAGTAGCCGGGATTACCAGTATAGTCTTGCTTTACCAACGAGAGTCCGCCGAGATCGATGAAGATCACATCGGGATTCCATTCCAGTAATTGTTCTTTATCCAACATCACATAACCGCTGATATCGGCAGTATCAACAACGCTTTTTGTATTGAGTACATTGAATAAGGAATAATTACCTGTAGTGCTTTCGATTCCGTGAGCGCCTTTCATGCTCTGTGCGCCGTAATAAACTGTGGGTTTATCGCTGTCCGAGATGCCGGAAGTTCTTTTGTTCAAGTCTGCTTTACAATCATTGAGATAATTCACCACAGTTTTTGCCTGTTTCTCCGTTCCCATAACCTGACCGATCAAAGTCAGAGACGCATTTAAATTATCGCTGAATGGGGCTGTTGAACCATAACTGAGTGCGATAACCGGGATTCCTGTTTTAGCCTGCAGTTCATCGGCCGCTGATGCATCGGAAGCATAAGTCGTGAAGATAACATCCGGGGCTGCTGCAATCAATTTTTCCGCATCAGGCGAATTAGCCGGGCCGCCCGCGCCGATGACAGGAAGGCTTTGCAGATCGCTGTTGGCTATCATATAAGCTCTGCCGAGTGTACTGTCGATTTCAATCTGTTCGATTCCGCATAACTTTTCGGTGTCTCCGGCATAGCAATAGAGTCGGAGTGCTCCGGGTCCGATGGCAACCGCAGTCTGAATATCACTGCTGAGTGTCACCTCTCTTCCCAATAAATCTGTAACAACAACTTCCCCGTTTGATGAACCGTTTGAACATCCTGCACTTGCAACAATAAGCATCATTGCAAGCAGCAATACAGAAAATAATTTCAGAAATTTTTTCTTCATGTTTTCTCCTTCTTAAAGTGTATCTGTTTAAAGCGGTATAATTACCGGCTTTTGATTGAAATATTCGATGGAAACATCAACCGAATAAACTTTCGCGATGTTTTCCGTGGTCATGATTTCCGATCCTCCTGCGGCAAACACTCTTCCGCTTCGGATCATCATGTATTTGTCTGCGAACCGCAGGGCAAGATTCAGATCATGCATTGTCACAATCGCGGAAATCTGTTTTTCGGAAACGATTTCTTTAATGATCTGAATCACTTCCAACTGGTTCTTCAGATCGAGATTACTGGTAGGTTCGTCGAACATCAGGATATCCGGCTGTTGCGCCAATGCACGTGCAATCGAAACCTTCTGCACTTCGCCTCCGCTGAGTTCATCCACATAACGCATGGAAAATTCCGTCAGATGCAAAGAGTGAAGCACAGATTCGACGATGTCCAGATCTTGCTGCGTTACATCCCATTTGATATAGGGTTTTCTACCGAGCAGAACGGCATCGAAAACGGTGCTGCTGGTAAATTGAGTGGACTGTGAAACATATCCGATGCGCTTTGCCAAATAAGTTCTGCCGAAGTTACTGAGCTCTGTGCCTCCGATTGTTACACTTCCGTTTTTGATCGGATTGATACGGTTGAGGCATTTCAAAAGCGTCGATTTACCTGCTCCGTTTGTCCCGAGTATGGCGAGACATTCGCCCTTGCCGACTTCGAACCCGATGTTGTTGAGCACTTCGTGTCCAGGATAATGAAACGAAAGATCGTTTACTGTGAGAATCATTTTCTTTTGTGTCCTCTCATCAATAAATATAGGAATAATGGTGCGCCGAGCAATGATGTGATCGCACCGACGGGTAGAATGACAGGAGAAATAATGACCCTGCCGATCGTGTCGGACAAAAGGAGCAATGCAGCTCCCGCAAGGCAGGATGCGGGAATGAGAAATCGATGATCCGAACCGATCACTCTGCGCATAATCTGAGGGCCGATCAATCCGATGAATCCGATCATGCCCAGAAACGATACGGCGACTGCTGTGATTATCGAAGAAATGAACATGCCACCCATGCGGATGCGCTGCGTGTTCACCCCAAGGCTTTTCGCGCAGTCTTCACCATTGTCGAGTGCATTGTAATCCCATCTGCGAAATACGAAATAGGCAATGGCACCAAGCACAACCACAGACAGAATCAAAACTTCCGACCACGACGTACGTCCCAGATCGCCGAAGGTCCAAAAGACGGCAGCCGCTATCTGCACGTCCTGAGCAAAATACTGAATGATGGTTGTCCCAGCCGTAAAGAGGGAGCTGAGTGCTACCCCTGCCAATACAATGGCTTCCGGGGTAAATCCGCGCAGGCGTGCCAGTCCGATGATGATCAGCGTCGCGCCCATTGCGCAGATAAAGGCAGTGATCGTTACCATATACGGATTATTGATGATTACGGTATCCGCGCTGCTGCTCTGTATGCTTCCCGCTCCGAACAGGATAATCGCGACATTCGCTCCGAAGGCTGCCGCGTTGGAGATCCCGAGTGTGGAGGGGGAGGCGAGAGGGTTGCGAAGATTATTCTGCATGACGCAACCGGCAACCGAAAGTCCTGCTCCCGCAATGATAGCCGTAACAACACGCGGCATGCGGATTCTCCATACCACAATGGAGGATAATTCGGTACCGTGACCGAAAATGGATTTGAGCACTTCAATCGGATTCAGCGCTGCGGCTCCTGCATTAACGGATAAGACTGCCAAAATGAATACTAACAGAATCAGTGCCAACAGGATCAGCCATTTGCGTTTCGTATGCGCCTGATATGCTTCGATCCCTCCGTTCTGAGAAATCAGTTTTTTTTTGTTTCGCATCAATTTCTGTCTCCTGCCGTTCTACCAACGGTTGTCGTAGTCATTGAAACAATCCAGGCAGACCTGTTTGCCTTCCTGTATGCGGATCTTATGTTCGGGGACACTTTCTCCGCACACTTCACAGATAACACTACCGAATAGTCGGGCATTTTCCGGTACAGTATAATTCGGTTTTTTGATCCAGAATATGTCTTCTTCCGGTCCGGTCAGAATGAATTGTTTCGACTGTTCCCGATCCATGTCCTTGGTTGCGCCCGGTTTGAGCACGAGGCGGATGTTCTCTCCCGTGGAACGGTCAAAAAAGCTGAAGGCCATTTTCCCGCTCGGTTTGTAAATCAGGTTGCCTTTTCCCAAGGTACACCCTGTCAATGCCTGCACGGCATCGACACCGCAGGCGTCGTTTTCCGTCACGCAGACGATTTTCTCATCCGAATCTGCGGAAAATTGTTTTCCCATTTTTTCCATTGCGATTTCCGATGCACGGAATCCGATGGCAAGCCCGGGGCATTCGTGTCCGTGGAATTTGACGCATTCGTCCCATTTTTGTTGATTCATGTTGTGTAACCTCACTTTATATAAATTGATTAATCAAACAGTTCAATCGCTTTTTCCGCGATTCGTTTTCCGAACAACTTGAATAACGGCGCTTTTTGTTCCAGTTCGTCCCGGAGTGCGGTCGGCCCGAGGTGGATAAACGGTCTGCCGCATCCCGCTCCCGATGAATAGACCAACATACCTTTGACGAGCAGATGATTGATGATGCCCAGAACGGCCACATCCGCACCGCCGTGCGGCGCATTCGCCGTCGCAAAGGCTCCTCCGAGTTTTCCCGCCAGATTGCAGTTCCAATCCGTGTCAAACCACTGCTTCATCTGCCAGCACATATTTGCCACATACGTCGGAGTTCCGAACAGAACCGCCGAACTTTGATTGACAAAATCGGCATCGATCGGTTTGTTGTCGGTTTGATTCAGGTTCATTTGTTTGACTTCGATCTGCCCGACCGAAAGGATTCCGGCTTCTATGGTATCTGCCATTTTTGCGGTGTTTCCCGATTCGCTGTAATACAAAATTGCAATTTTCACATTCTTCTCCAAAAAAACAACTCACAAAAACCTGCCGATTCTTCGGCGCTGCTCTTCATGAGTCGTGTTCGTATATCATAGTGTTATAAAAGGAAATTTACCGATTCGGAAAGAATTCGTTTCTTTCTTTACTATGCGGCGTTCCTTATTGATATCAAAAAATCAAATGTTAATATTAATCGGTTATTTAGACGTTCCAGTATAAAGTGACAATCGTGGTATTGACCACTTCGTGTACTATACCATCGATTGAGAGCGAACGGATGTAGTCTTTCAGGACCTCTTCCGTGTCGGCAGAGATATTCCGATAGGATTTCATTCGATTGATATACAGCCCGTAAGCTTCGTCCAGCGTTTTTTTCATATCCCATTCTTCTTTGCGGTATTCCACTTTGGGTTCGTATCCCTGCTGCCATAAGAGCCCAAACGCGTACATGAGATCGGACTCTCCGCTTTCTTTTTTAGACGGAATATCGGCCAGCTCTCTTACCGCATCGGAAACCGGGTCGGTTCTTCTGGTTGGCTTAACCATGATGCAGGTGCCTTTGCAGGCTTTGTTCATTTTTTCGAATGTTTCCGCGCTTTGGATTGCCGGCGTCATATGTGCAAACACCAAATCATAGCGGTGTGCCATCTCCATTTCCGTCAGATCGGCAAGATGCCAATCTGTTTGCATAAAATTCACATTGCGGATGTTCCGTTGTTCTTTTTCCCGCAATGCCAGTTCCAGCATTTTTTGGGAAAGATCGACACCGGTAACCGACTTGCATCGATCCGCCATTGCCAGGGAGTATCTGCCGCTGCCGCAGCCCACATCCAGCACTGCCGCATTGGGTTGAAGTACCCCGAGGCGGTCGACCAGTTTAAGGAACGGATCCTCTTCAAATGTCGGCATCCGATATTCCGAATATTGTTTTGCCATGGAATCCCATAAGTCGGATGCAGCCTGCCTGTTGGGTTCTTTTGTTTTCCATAAAGAACGAATTTCATCTTGATTCATAATATCTCCTGATTGTTAGACGATATCTTTGGTATCTTAAAAACAAAAAACTCATAAAGAATAACGATACTCTTCATGAGTGATTCAGATCGAGACGGCTTCGTGCCGAATTCAGTTTTATATATTTACTTTAACATGTCAATGTCACACTGTCAAGTCTGTATTGAAAATCCGAATAACGAAAATACTTCTGCGAAAAAAACAAAAAAGCTTGACATGCTTTTCTTTGCATGATATCTTATAAAAGAACATGAAGTTCATATCTGTACGATCAGTCGTCCATGAAGGCAGAAGTCTGCTTCATGGTTTTTTTGTTTTCAATGCAGTCAACTTGCAATGGAAATCACACAATCCGCTGATTGAAAGAAAGAATACGAAAACAATACGTCACGTTGCGCTGATATAACAGCACTTTCGGGTATCCTCCTCTTTTTACTCATGCCCGAAAGATATCCGCAATTGGTGACGGTACTTGGATAAGCAAAAAACGCAGCAAGTTGGCAGCTGCGTTTTTTTGTTTGCCGATAATCGGATATGTACATTGGTTTTTGATCAGAAATTATGAATATGAGGATGTTCGGTCTTTCCGTGCTTATGGTAGATATCATAATATTGATCAACGAGGTTGACTCTCTTCAGTAATTCGACATCTTCCAAAAGCTGCGAAGTAGGCATGTCGGCGACTATCTTATGGGTTTCGTCAAATAAAACCGAACGCTTGGATATTTCATGTACGAGCTCAAGATTATGCGTTGATGTAATCAGCGTTTTCCCTGCATCGTTCAGTTGTGCCAGAAAACCAACCAGCCATCGCTGTGTTCTCGGATCCAGCCCATTCATCGGTTCGTCGAGCACCAGAATTTCCGGATTTAAAGAAAGAACGCAGGCAAGCGCTACTTTTCGCTGTTCTCCGCCGGAAAGGTGATAAGGTTGTCTGTGAATGAAGTGTTCGATTCCGAGTAACTCCAGGCAATCGTGTACACGTTGATCCACTTCTGTTTCATCCAATCCCATTTGTCTCGGTCCAAAGGCAATTTCTTCGTAAACATCGGAACAGAACAATTGAACTTCGGCATTCTGAAAAACAAAGCCGATTTTCTGATGGAACTGTTTGGAAAATTTAGAGTCATGGAGTTTCTTTTGTGTGATTTCTTCTCCGTTATAAAGGAACGATCCTTTGTCGGGGGAAATGATCCCGTTGATCAGTTTCAGTAAAGTGGATTTACCGCTTCCGTTCGGACCCATCAGGGCAATGGCTTCGCCTTTTTCAATATGCAGCGTGATATTGTCAAGTGCCGTTACGCCTTCGTAAGAATAGATGATATTTTCCAGATCAATCATATTATATCCTTCCAAGATAAATAAAAATTGCGATCATTCCGAGATTGACGAAGATGTAAAAGAAGTCTGCCAATCCTATTTTAAATTTTGTAACTACGCGGTATTCCCCTGTAAATCCTCTGCACGTCATTGCGGCATAGGTATCTTCTGCCAGCTCCTTCGATTTAAGGAACATGGTTCCCGCGATGCCGGACAGGGAGGTATACTTTTTGTTGTTTTTTCCGACTGAGCGCAGTTTGAGCGCATAAAGCATATTCAACGTGAAGTTACCGAGCAGGAAGATGTATTTGATTGTAATATCCAGGACAAGAATGAAAATATCAGGCACGAAGAACCGTTTTAATGCGGCAGTGATTTCATTCCATTTAGTGGAGTAGGATAAGATATTGACTGAAGTGATTGTTGCCGCAGTTTTCAGGGTAATCATCAGATAGCTGTACGTGTTTCCCATGAAAATAGTGGGCAAAAGAATGATGAGAGTGAACAGAATCACAACAAAACAAATTTTTAGAATTTTGATGATTTTGTCCCCATCCATCAGACTGAGCATGACCAACATATAGATATTTTCGATGATTATGAATGCAAAATTTTTTGATAATGCCAACAGGAGAATGTTGACAAAAGTGAATGCAACTTTGAGAAATGCGTTCAGGGAATATTTCTGAGTGTTTGTTTCTGCCTGCATTTTGATTTTTGATAACATATTCAACAAAGACAGGATACTTTTATTGATAAAAGTATCCTTGTCCGAAGCAGGTGTATAATTTTCGTTTTTTAACAGCCATTCAGGCATAAAAGGTATCCTTTTTCTGTAGATTCTTTGCAGAATCTATTATACAGTTTTATTCTTCATAACGCTACTGATGATTTTAAATACTATCATTAGAATTGCAATCCCTGCAATGGCCGAAAGGATATATCCCACGATGTCGGGCAATCCGCCGAAAACATAGTCGGGAAGCAGCGCGTGATAATCAATGCCGCTGTCCATTCCGCCCGGAACATATCCGACCTGTTGCGTTATTTCGTCAGCTCCCCATTCTCCCCATGCGGTGCCCGTCGCGAGCAAACCCAAAGGGGTCGCGCATATGAGCAAGATGAGCAGCCCATATACTGCTTTTGTTTTCTTTTTTGCGCCCTCGTAAAATGTTCCCGGAGAGACTTTTTTGATAAATGCGAAGATAGCGAGAGTAAAGATTACTTCCACTCCTCCGGCAATGGTTAGGTGGGAGGCCATCATCATAGGAATCGAAACGGAAAGGGGGTATGGACAATAGAGTGGCTGACCCGCTGCATTTGTGAACAAAAGAGGCTGAATGCCAAACTCGATTGCCGCGCATAAGGCCGCCATATTGATGCCGATATAAGAACCGACGGCAGCCCCCACATAGTCTCCCGCAGGCGATTTTACCCGATCACTGATGAATTTATAGACATAATACCCTAAAAAAGGCAAAACAAACGCCATATTGAAGCAGTTTGCTCCGTAAGCCAATATTCCTCCGTCTCCGAATAGCAGCGCCTGCACAGCAAGTGCGACGCTGACCGATATGCAAGCGGCATATGGCCCAAGCAAGATTGCAAGCAGCGTACCTCCTATCGCGTGAGCTGTGGTTCCGCCGAGAACCGGGACATTGAACATCATCAAAAGGAACGAAACAGCGGCTCCTACTCCGAGTAATGGCATTTTTTCTTTAGTGATTTCCTTTTTTACTTTTTTTACGGATGTAACCCAAACAGGTACGGTTGCAGCCGCCAGCACAAGACAGGTGGAAGGACTCAGGTAATTGTCTGGAATATGCATGGTATAACTCCTTATAAAAATATTGTAATAAAAAAACCATAAAAATTCAATCTATGCAAGCATAGATTCAACCTTCATGGTTGTCATTCCGCGGTAATAAACACCCCGCGAACAGATCATTAATCTTCATGATTGACTGTTCGTTGACAGTATAATCCCTATTTGCCAATCCGTCAAGATGGCAAAAAATATTTTTCAAGATTTCTGCGTTCCGTATACGTCAATTTAACCACAGGAATAAAATGCAGGTCGATTGATTAATCCTAATTATTTTTAATCGGAATTGTTATTCGCATCATTTCCACCAATAGGATGGTTTTTGAAACAATATCATCATAATTTTCTTTTCTGTGAGGAATATCACAAGAGGAACAATCCTTGATTCCGCTTTCCGTATACGTGAAATTTCCGCCGCATTTGTCACGCAGTGCATACAGCGGGCAGTAGCAAAACATACAGCTGAATTCTTCTTGCGGGATTCCCTCATGACAGGGGTAATAGGGGCAAGTGTCATTCAGATAATAAGTTGCACTCATTGTCGATCTCCTTTCCCGCAAATTCAAGGAGCGTCAGAAATGCATCTGTTTCCTTGAGTGTCATTGCATTTCCATCGAAATATTGTTTGACTATTGCAATTGCCTCTATGACAGTCATAATTTGTATCCTCCTGTTGTTTGCGGAATCAGTAATTTCTTTCTTTGGGAAGGTATGTTTTGCTTTCCGGGGATGAGGCGTTTTCCCGATCCGATATAAGGAGATTCCGCTCCATACGCTCGCATTCAAAATTACAGTTCAATCCAAATAATGGGCATCGTCGCGGACAAAAATTGCGCAGCTTCTTTTTCATTATGATACTTCCTTTCATTTCTGTCATCATGGGAATACGCCGGAATACTGCCCCTTTTCGAATCCGCACGGCATTTGCCGTTATAATACCTTGCGGATTCTCGAAGAAAGGGTATCCTTTACGGATAATCGATTGGATGTAGGGAGGATTCCAATCTGAAACCGTATTGCAATGGTGGGAAGATATCGCAAAAAAAGAAGCCTTCCCGTTTAAGGGAAAACTTAAAATAAAAACATAGTTACCGAATGAATTCAGTCAACTTGTTCGATGGCTTCCCCCGAAGCGATGCGAATCATATAGAAAGGAAAAGTTTCCTGACTTCGGAGCACCGTTTGTATCAATGCGCATATCTTCCCGGATTTGATCCAGTGATTTGCGTCGGCATAGACTCCTTACAGTAGCGAGGGAGCTGTTGCGGTTTTGCACCGCATTCCTTTTAACCTCTATATATTGTATGTAATTCATAAACAACGCTATATATTGTTTATTTTTTTATTCTAACTCCTTTCTATCAGAAAATCAAGATAAGGATGGAATTTTTTTCGTGTTTCGTCCCTTAGCAGCAGTTCATTTGAAAATGCTGAAAGCCATGTAGCATCATGAGCTTAACAGAAAAATGAATTTTCAGGGATACAATAACAAACGACTGTAAAAAATGTTATGGTTCTTTACTTCTTCATATGAATCATCCGGTTGTTTTCTTTTCAATGGATCATGCAGAATTTTCTTGATCCAAAATGGTACATTGTGCTAAAATAATTGAGAAGCAAATCGCAATTTTCAAATTTACTTGGCTGTAAATGAAGAATTGAGCATGTGCTCAGATTAGGGAGGATATTATATGAATCTCAGAGAAAACGTGATGGCTATTTATAATGGAGAACAGCCGGATTACTATGGGGATTTGATGGCAGCGGTGGAATTTGTAATCGATCCTGTTTTTGCGGAAGATGCATTCATTCCGCAAGACGGAAAAGAGCATGCCGATTCCTGGGGTACGGTGAAAATGTTTCTTCCGGGGGCACCGGGTCCGCATCCGCATTTAAATGAAGGCAATATTGTGATCAAGGACATTGAAAAATGGCAGAATTATCTGAAAGTGCCGTCTCTGAAAGACGTTGATTTTTCGGAAGCGAGAGCGCAAGCGGCCGGCATTGACCGAAAGGAAAAGCTGGTTGCAAATTTCTGCCCGGCGGGACTGTTTGAACGCAGTCATTTTCTGATGGGAATGGAAAATGCGTTAATCAATTATTTGGAATATCCGGATGAAATGAAAGCATTGCTCAGCGCAATCGCTGATTATAAGATTGATTATATCAAGCGTATGGCAGAGGCTTATCATCCCGACATCATTTTTTATCATGATGATTGGGGTTCCAAGCAGAATCTGTTTCTCCCTCCGCGAGTCTGGCGGGAAATCATCAAGCCGCTTCAGAAAGAAATTGCGGATACGATCCATGATTGCGGCATGCTGTATATGCATCACGCGGATTGCATCTGCCAGCCGATCGTGGAAGACATGGTGGAAATCGGTGTAGACATTTGGCAGGGGGTGATTGCGCAGAATGATATCGTTGAGATTCAGAAACGAACGGACGGAAAACTTGCTATGGTGGGAGGAATCGACGGCCCGAAGATTGATATCGAAAACATCACGGAAAAGGAAATTCGCGATGAAGTCAGACGCGCTGTCGACACGTATTGCCCCGGCGGAAGGTTTTATCCGTCCATTCCGAACGGCATTTGTTTCCGTGAGTGGAACAACAGCATCGTGATGGATGAGCTGGCTTCCTACGGCAGACAGTTTGCACAGGAACATCCTGTAAAATAATTAAGAATATCAATTAAAATAAAATGCAGAATCTTAGGATTCTGCATTTTGATATATTTCGGATAGGATCATACTTTTGTTTAAATTCTATTCTTCCGGAAGATTCCAGTTGCAGAATTTCCAAAACGGTTCATTGACGCGGGCGCGGTAGGCATCCATGTCTGTGTCTCTCCAGTCGTAAAATCCAACTCCGGTCTTTTGCCCGAGGTTGCCGGCATCAATCTTGTCCGTAATCAGGTGAGACACGGTTTTTGCATCGCTCAGAACAGGAAACAAGGTTTTGGAGACAGCATAGTTGAGTTCGAGTCCGCCGCTGTCGAAATTCTCGAAAATACCGATGGACGTATATCTCGGGCAAAAACTGTAGTTGAGACATTTGTCCACATCTCTTGGGTCGGCAATGCCGCTTTCCACGATTGCCAATGCTTCCCGCCACAGCGCAAATTGCAAACGGTTTCCGATAAAGCCCGGAGCCGGTTTTTTCAAAACAACCGGTTTTCTGTCCAACTCTTCGAGCAGTGCAACTGCGTAATCGATGACCCCCTCGGCAGTATGTTTTGATCCGCACAATTCGAAGTATGGTACCATATGAGCAGGATTAAATGGATGGGTTACAATGATTTTGTCGGCATAACGCTGCATGCCTTCCGCAAGGATGTCAGGAACAATCGAAGAGCTCACAGAGCACAGTGCGCGAAGATCATTGCAGTGTTCTTCAATTTTACGATAGACTTCATGTTTGGCTTCCGGGTCTTCTTTCACGCATTCGAATACAGTTTCCGCATTGCAGAAGTCCGAATAATCATAGGTTAGTATAAGGTAGGTTCTGCAGATGTCCAGTTGTTTTTCGCTGATCAGTCCGTGGTTGACCAATTGTGCAAAAGCGGCTTCATAGCTGTTTTTGCATTTTTGTGCGGATTCTTCACTTCTCGCATAGACAACGGTACGAAATCCGTGTCCCGTACAAAGCACTGCCATACTGGATGCGATCATTCCTGTTCCTACAATGCCAATGGTTCTTACTGTCTCTTTCATTCCGTTTCCTCCTTAAACAATAACTATAATTGCATTATCGCATGTTGGTTTTATTCCGTCAACCAACTTTGTCGGAAACTTTAGATGCGTGATTTGCTAAGGCACAGTGTGATAATTCTGTGGATATGGGGACATCAACGGAAATTAGGTAAACTGCTTATTTTGTGATATACTTATTATTGCAACGTGCAGGTAGCGAGTACTTCAGTGAGACTGCTGATCTGACGTTATTTTATTTCGCAAATGATTTTACCGCTTGCATCTTTGCTTGATCTATCTTTGATATTCTGCAATCGGTGACTTAAGTTAAAGGAGCAGTCCATGTTTCGGATCAATGATTATGTGGTATACGCGACATCGGGGGTGTGCAGAATTGTCGATATTATTACCCAAGATTTTGGGGGCGTGATACCAAAAGAATATTATGTTATAAAATCTGTGAATTTGGAGAATTTGACTGTCTTTTTGCCGACTGAAAATGATGATAAAACGAATAAATTGAGATACATATTGACAGAGGAAGAGATTCGAGCGCTTCTTGAGGATAACGCTCAGGACGAGAAAGAATGGATCGAAGACAATCGTTTTCGAAGTCAGGTGATTAAAAAGACGATCGTACAGGGAAACCCGAAAGAAATTTTCGCACTGATCAAAATGATTCGAAAACAAAAAGAAAAACTTTCGGAAACCGGGAAAAAAGTAAATTATGAAGATGAGAAAGCGATGAATGATGCCGCGCAGATGTTATGTGATGAATTCGCTTTTGTTTTAAATATCAAGGCGGAGGATGCGGAGCAACTACTGTCTGAATAAAACAGTCGGTAATCATTGAAATACGGATTAATACTTGACAAACGGATTAATCCGGTGTATCATAATGCTTGTATTTCGTATTATGATAATTTGTTTCGCAGGTCTTGTAAATCAATCTATCACATAATTGATTTCAGTCTGCGATTTTTTGTTGAATAATAGCACGAAAATCAGAATAATATCAGGAGGTACCGAAATGAATACAGGTACGGTAAAATGGTTTAACTCAGAAAAAGGATATGGATTTATCACAAACGATGAAACCGGAGAAGACGTGTTTGTGCACTTTTCTTCAATCGTCGGCGATGGGTATAAAAGCCTTTCGGAAAATCAGAAAGTATCCTTTGATACGGAACCGGATCCGAAAAACAGCAACAAGTTCAGAGCTGTAAATGTCAGCATTGTGTGACCAGTAAAAAAGAATCGCGATCGCGATTCTTTTTTTGTCCGAAAAACACAGAAAGATCGGTTTGCTGTTTAGTTCAAAACGATGTGATCGTAATTTTTTTGGATTGCATTGACGAGCGCGTACATAGATTCTGCTTTCGGTGTCGGAATGCTGTGCAGTTGTCCTCGGCGGATCACTTCTCCGCAAATGGCATCGATTTCGGTTTGTCTTTTTGCTATGCGATCCTGAAGCATGCTGCTTTTATGATCTCCTGACATTTTTGGGTCGAAGACGCTCAGTATGACATCGTGTACATGCTGTTCTTCTGCTGGAACTCCTTCCGCATTAGCGACAGCGACTGCTTCCGATGCAATATCAAATAAGAGTTTTCTGCACTGTTCCGTGCTTCCCATTCCCGCGACAGTCAGTCCGGTGACTGCTGACACGGTATTCATTCCCGCATTGAATGCAACTTTTTCCCAGATATCCTTCAAAACATCTTCTGACAGTTCTGCATGGTGTCCCGCTTGTTTGAGCAAGGCAACAACGATCTGAGCTGCAGAAGCCGCATCCGGATCGATTGCCATCATTTTTGTGATGCCCGAACCTTTCAATTCTACTTCTCCCGGTCCGATCATATCTCCTGCGTAATTCGTGACTCCGGCGATAATTGGCTGCCCGGGACAGATTTTTTGCATCGTTTCAATATTGCCCAATCCATTCTGAAGTGTGATAAGCACCGTATCTGCGCCGAGAATCGGCTTTGCCGTTTTTAAAGCATCTTCCGAATAAATTGTTTTGGTGAACACAACCAAAACATCGGGAGACGGAATGGTTGCAATGTCGGAAGTGGCGTTCATTTTAACGTAGCGCTCCGTGCCAAATCCGTCATGAACGTGTAACCCGTTCGATGCGATGCGATTCATATGATCTGCCCAAACATCATAAAGCCAGACTTCTGCGCCAGCATCGGCAAATGCTGTGCCGAAACGGCATCCCATGGCTCCTGCTCCGATAACCGTAATTTTCATGAGTTCCTCCTGTTGTTGGTTGTTTCAATCAAATTAAATTGTCAATCGTTAATATTTCAAGCATATCAGCGGACTGCGTTCAAGTCAAGGCCGCATATGAGCACATTTGCAAATTATGTTGTTTTGCTAAAAAAGAAGAAAGCCGAGAATTCATGATTGAAAAGGATCGGATTGTTATTGTTATGCCCGGGTTTATCTTAAAAAAGAATAAGAATTGTATGAGAGTTTAATTTGGGAAACGGAATTTACCGTTTCTTCCTATTATAATATAGTCAAGATTTTAGGAAGGAATTCAATGGAAATGCCAACAGTAGGAATTCCAAGATCGCTTTTGTATCATCAATACGGAGTGCTTTGGGAAACATTTTTTCAGGAAGTCGGAATCGAATGGATACTCAGTCCTCCTTCCAACAGAGAATTATTGTTGCTCGGAACGCAGGCAGCGGTTGATGAATCATGTTTGTCGTCGAAGTTGTTTTTAGGACATGTTGCATGGCTGATCGGCAAGTGCGATTATATTTTCGTCCCGCGTATTGCCGGCTATCCGTGCGGGGGCACCGTGTGCACGAAATATATGGCATTGTGTGATTTGGTTCGCAACACATTTCGGGAGAAGAGGGTAAAGTTAGCGGAATGGAATGTTGATCCTGGGAATAAAGATTATGAATTCAGTGCATTTGTGAGCCTTGGACAATCACTCGGAATTCCGAAAACGCGATGTGCCAAAGCGTATTGGAACGCGCGGCGTGCGTTTCGTATGTATTTATTTGCGGAAGAAGAAAAATTACGGTGTGCAAGCGAAAAAAATGGAATGAAGATTCTGTTGGTCGGTCATGAGTATAATCTGAAAGATGCATTGTTCGGCAAGCCGATTTCTGATTATTTGTCATTGCAGGGGATCACGCTATTGGATGCATCCGCTGCAAATGAAAGAGATATGCTGAATTTATCGGAAAAGATCAGTGATCTGATTCCATGGTATTGCAACAAAATACTGGTTGGCGCAGTGGAACGATATCGTTCGGTTGCAGACGGGATCATTCTGATGAGTGCATTTCCTTGCGGTCCCGATTCTTTGGTAAATGAAATCATTAAAAGCCGCGTGAAAGATGTCCCAATATTAAATTTGATCATCGACGGGCAGGATGCAACAGTGGGACTGGAGACTCGACTGGAAAGTTTTATCGATATTTTGTCAATGAAAAAAGCACAAGAAAAGGGTTTCGCATGAATAAGGACATCAAGGTTACTTTTCCGCACTTGGGAAGTTATTGTGTGCCGATTGAAGTTCTTTTTCGGCAAGGCTTGGATGTGGAGTATATTACACCGCCACCAATCACAAAACGTACACTGGAGCTTGGCAGCCGCTACAGCCCGGATTTTGTTTGCGCGCCGTTTAAATATAATCTCGGAAATTATATTGAAACAATAGAGCTCGGAGCCAATACCATTGCTCAGGTTGGCGGGGAATGCCGTCTTGGGTATTACGGTGAATTGCATGAACAAATCTTATGTGATTTGGGTTATCGCATACACTTTGTGAATATGGCGAAAGGAAGTTTCAGAAAACCGCTTTCATTTTATGAGCTGTTTCGGGAAATTAACCCCGAAGCGAATATACGTCAGATCGCCGCTGCCTTACGATACGTTTTAAAAATGGTGACATTCATTGACGAATTCGAAAATGAAATGAGGCAGAATATCGGATTTGAAAGAATTTCCGGCTCATATGAGGGTCTGCATAAAGAAATGATGGAATCATTCCGTAAGGTTTCTTCGATAAAGGAATTTCATCGTATCGCTTCCGTTCTGGAAAAGCAACTCCGTGACATCCCCACAGACAAGCCAAAGCATCCGCTTCGTATCGGAATTATCGGTGAATATTACACGATTATGGAGCCGTTCAGCAATCATTTTATCGAAAAAGAAATGGCTAAGCGCGGGATCGTCGTTGACAGGTGGATGAATATTTCGAACAGTGTATTCGGGCTTCCTATCAGAGAGATGAAAGAAACGTGCGGAGAATATGTCCGTTATAATATGGGCGCGACAAGCATGGCTACCATCAGCAAAGCATTGGAGTTTGCAAAAAATCGATATGATGGTCTGATTCACGTGAAATCGTTCGGATGTACGCCCGAAATGGATGCAATGCCTGTATTGCAGAATATCAGCAAGGATTATAAAATTCCCATTCTGTTTTTCAGCTTTGATTCTCAGACGGGGGAAGAAGGAATTCAAACGCGACTGGAAGCATTTTACGATATGATCATGATGAGAAAGGAAGCGAGTGCATGAAAAAGGGGTACTTGGGAATTGATATCGGTTCGATCTCCACAAAGGGCGTGGTGATCGATGAGCAGGGCACAATAATTGCAGGAGAATATCTTTGGACGGAAGGTGATCCGATCGGTGCGGTTCAACGGTTGATTCATCTGTTGGGCAGTAATGCTTCCCTGTCCGGTTTCCGAATTGTATCGGTGGGTACAACCGGGAGCGCCAGAAAGCTGATCGGCGCAGTGACCAATGCGTCCGTGGTGAAAAATGAAATCACCGCTCACGCAATCGGGACAATGTCGGTGTATCCCGATGTTCGTACGATCTTCGAAATCGGCGGGCAGGATTCCAAAATTATTATTCTTGATCAGGGCATCGTTGTCGATTACGCAATGAACACACTCTGCGCCGCAGGCACCGGAGCATTTCTCTCCAGCCAGGCTCAAAGACTGGGTGTACGGGTGGAAGAGTTCGGGAAGATTGCATTGACCGCGGAGCATCCGACCCGCATTTCTGCAAGATGCACTGTTTTTGCGGAATCCGATCTCGTACACAAAGCTCAGATCGGGCATAAGAAAGAAGATATCATCGCAGGTTTGTGCAATGCTGTTGTTGCGAACTATCTGAATAATGTTGCAAAAGGGAAAAAGATCTATGCACCCGTTGTATTCCAAGGCGGAGTCAGCAAAAATGCGGGTGTGGTAAAAGCATTTGCAGAAGCGACGGGATGTGAGATTCTCGTTGATTCGAACAGTCACTTAATGGGAGCACTCGGCGTTGCTGTTTTGGCCCGAAAGAGCGGAGAAGAAAGAAATTTTTCATTTCGTCTCGCAGAAGAAAATTTTCGTACACAAGGGGTTGAATGTTCAAAATGCGCGAACAATTGCGAAATCGTTTGTGTTTATAGGGGAGATGAACTGATTGATGCATGGGGAAACCGATGTGAAAACGGTGCTGTCAGAAAAGAGGAGACTGCATGACTGCATCTGCGGCAAGTGTGATCGTCAATTGAAAGTCAGGTCTTCGAACAGATGAAAAGGGAAAAGATTCGCCAATTTGGATTTTTATGCTTTTAAACGGGGGACTCGGTTATCCGAGCTTTTTTCATGCTGTAAGCGTGCATAAATAAATCTCTGCTCAGGAAAATCGAATCCGTCGTTGGCTTCAGTATGGAAAAACAGCTTATGCTCAGCAATTGAGAGGATTGCTCAGCAAAGACAAAAAAGTGCTTTGGAATATCCTATTTTTCCGCTGGGTTTTATAAAGTTGCAGTTATTTGATGAGATTTGTGCTATACTTTATGAAAGAAAAAATGATCGAAGGTGGTGTCTGATATGGGCAAAAAAATAACCGACAGAGTGACATGGGTCGGGAAAATCGATTGGGAACTGAAGAAATTTCACGGAGACGAATATTCGATCCGCAAAGGTTCTTCCTACAACTCTTTTCTGATAAAGGACGAGAAGACTGTTTTGATCGATACCGTTTGGCTGCCGTTCGGAAAAGAATTTGTATCAAAACTCAAAGAAGAAGTGGATCTGAAAACGATCGATTATATTGTGATGGATCACGGAGAAGTCGATCACAGCGGAGCTCTTTTGGAGTTGATGCGAGAAATTCCGGATACTCCGATCTATTGCACGAAAAACGCCGTCATTTCCCTGAAGGGGCAATATCATCAGGATTGGAATTTTGTCCCTGTCAAAACAGGGGACACTCTGAATATCGGAGAAAATACGCTGACATTTATCGAAGCGCCGATGCTGCACTGGCCGGATACGATGTTCACTTATCTCAGTGCGGAACAGATGCTCATCTCCATGGACGCATTCGGACAGCATCTTGCAAGCGAAACAATGTTCAACGATACGGTCGATAAAGCTGAAATGTATGCCGAAGCGTTGAAGTATTATGCCAATATCATTGCTCCCTTCGGGATGATGGTTACAAACAAGATCAACGAAGTACTCGGCATGAATCTTCCGATTAAAATGATTTGTCCGAGCCATGGGGTTTTTTGGCGGGAAGATCCGATG
This sequence comes from Anaerofustis sp., assembly GCA_041447245.1. Taxonomy (GTDB): domain Bacteria; phylum Bacillota; class Clostridia; order Eubacteriales; family Anaerofustaceae; genus JBGMEA01. Next base: position 48,446 of record JBGMEA010000027.1, on the reverse strand, counting down.
CAGATTGTCAATCAGTATTTGTTGTGGGCAAACGCGTATCAGGAAAATCAGATTACAATTGTTTATGATACCATGTGGAATGCCACACGAAAAATGGCAGAATGGATTGCAGTGGGGATTCAGAAGGCGGATCCGAATGTGACAATCAAATTGATGAATGCATCCAAATATGATAAGAATGATATCTCAACCGAAGTATTCCGATCCAAAGCGGTGATTTTCGGTTCTTCCACGATCAATAATGGATTCCTGTACTCTATCGGCGGAATTTTGGAAATGATCAAGGGATTGAAAATGAAAAACAAAAAAGCAGCGGCTTTCGGCAGTTACGGATGGAGCGGAGAAGCATCCAAAGAGATTACGAAGATGCTGGCTCCCTGTGGGTTTGAAGTCGTGAAAGACCCGCTTCGCATTGCTTGGGTTCCTGATGAGGATGGAATTGCGCAGTGCATTGCGTTCGGAAAAGAATTTGCGGAAGCTCTTTAATCGTTATTTTTAAACAGACAAAACATAAAGAAAGAAGAAAGGACGGAGAAATGAATTCGGTTCGTTTGATTTGATTGCCTCAGCACAAAAAATGAACGTGTTATTTTTGTACAAAGAATGAGGTATCAATTGAAAACGAATCGTAATATTCGTCTCATGTATGCAATTGCATTGCTGCAGGGGATGGTTTTCTATGCCCCAATCGCGACATTATATCGGCAAAATCGTGGGGTTGGGTATTTTGAGATCGCTTTGATCGAAAGTATTTCTCTCGTTGCAATGATTCTGCTGGAAATCCCATGGGGATTGATTGCGGATCGCGTCGGATATAAGCAGACGATGCTTTTTTGCAATGCGCTGTATCTTTTGTCGAAGATTATTTTTTGGAAAGCAAGCGGTTTCGGAATGTTCCTTGCAGAACGTTTGCTGCTTTCCGCTGTACTGGCAGGATTATCCGGCTGCGACACGGCGTATCTTTACGGAAATGCACAAGAGTCGGATATCCGAAAGATATATAGTTTGTATGGTATGTACAGCACAATCGGCTATATATCGGCGGCTTTGTTGTTTTCTGTTTTTATGGCACAAAATGATGATTTGGCTGCCGAAATGACGGTGATGAGTTACGCAGTTGCGTTTGTTTTGACTCTGTTTCTGGGAAAAGCAAAGCCTGCGTTTGTTCCTCATCAATCCGTTAGGAATCAACTTGGTGATATTTTTCGATCTCTGAGAGAAAATAAAACAGTTTTTCCTCTGCTACTCTCTTTTGCATTCCTTTCGGAAAGCAATCTGATGATCACGGTTTTTTTGAGTCAAGCACAATATTTGCGCGGAGGCATCGGAATATCGGCGATTGCTCTGTTTGCGGTATTTCCGGCTTTGGCCGGATTATGCGGCGGACTCGGGAATCACCTGGCTGTGAAGTTCGGAGAAAATCGTCTTATGAAATGGCTGTTTGGGATTGCTGCTTTCGCATGTCTGATTATGGGGTGGAGTGCTTCTCCTGTTTTTACAGTCATCTGCATGGTGTTTTTGAGGGGTGCTGCTTCGGTAGCCCAACCGATTGGTATGGAGATACAAAACCGTTTTGTCTCTTCGGCATCTCGGGCAAGTGTGCTCTCTGTTTATAGTTTCATCATGAATCTTTCGGCTGCAGGGATGGACTTGATGTTTGGCTCAGCCGCAGGTATTTCCGTATCCGCGGGAATGTTGCTGGGATTTTTCTTTTGCGGGGCAGGTTTACTCTTTTACAGCATTCGAACGAAAAAATAAAAGCATCATATAATAAAAAATGCACCCGAAAGTCAGGTACTTAAGGGTGCATTTTGCAACATTATCCAAAGCAGAATTGATCAAATGTCCTGAATCAGCAGAGAAATCGTGTTTGGAAAAAAGGAACGTTCATACGATTCTATGGTTCCGTCATTTGCGGCGTCATTCAGCTTTGCATCAAACGGAACACGGTCAAGCAAGGTCAACTCAAAATTGTCCGTCAGTTCTTTGACTGCTTTGCTTTGAGCGGACTCTTCGGTTTTGTTTTCGATCAATCCCAAGATATTCAGATGATTCATTTTTGCGTAATTGATTGTGCGGGATGTAACAAGCGCGGACAGCTCGGTCGGCTCTGTTATAATGAGCACGTCTTGGATATGTTCATTTTTAAAATATGCCTGCGTGATGTCGGCAGTATCCGAAGGGGTGTCAATCAAAAGAATTTCGATATTTTCCCAAATTACATCGGTCCAAAGCTGTCTTGCGAATGTAGCGCTTTTGTTTCCGTCCCAAAATAGGGGCGCAGAAGAATTTCCCGTGAGTAATGGAAAAGAGATGGCTTGAATGCCGAGATCCGTCTTCACCGGGTAAATTCCACCCTTGATGATTTCAGGTGATCGGTCAATGCCGAATATGATATTGATGCTGGATGCCGACATGCTGGCGTCCAAAATACCCACCGATTTTCCCTGTTTTGCGAGTTCGCAGGCAAGTTTTGCCGTGACGGTCGATTTTCCGACACCACCTTTGGCGGATGCCACCAACACAGCCTTTTTTACTGCAGAAAGGTGATGGAGCGCATCTTCGTCAATGTTATCTTCGATTTTGTCACTGCAGTCTTCTCCGCAGCTGGCACAGTCATGTGTGCAGTTGTCCTGATCCATGAGATACCTCCGGTATGTTGTAGTTGGTTTTGATATGAGATGATGCTTAGAACTGTGTCGTTGCATCATTCAGTATTTGTTTATATTCATTATAACATAGAAAAACGAAATCGGAACCTGAATTTCCGGCGTGAGGCAGAAAAAGATAAAATTTTTCGTCTCACTGAGAATACAATGGTTTTGTGATATAATATAAATTACGGCTATGAAATATAGTCGGTGTTTCCATACTCTTTTATTGTGAAATAGAAGGTGAATCAATTGAATGCATTTGAAAATATCAGCGCGGAAAAGAAAATATATTTATTGCGGATTATGTTATTGTCCCGTTTTTTTGAGGAAAAAGTAAATGAAATGTTTATGAAAGGCATGATTCACGGCACTACACATCTCGGGATCGGACAGGAAGCCGGACATGCTGCCGTCAGTTCCGCATTGAAGGAAGATGATTGGATTCTGACGACGCATCGCGGGCACGGGCATTACCTCGGGAAAGGCGGTTCGGCCTATGCTATGATGGCAGAATTGATGGGCGTGAGGGATGGCGCCTGCCTTGGACTCGGAGGTTCCATGCATCTTGCCGATGTTGCACATTGCAATATGGGCAGCAGCGGAGTCGTCGCCGGCGCGGTGCCTCTTGCGGTTGGCATGGCTTTTGCCTTGAAATACAAGCAGTCCTCTCAAATAGTGCTGAGCATATTCGGAGACGCAGCATCCAATCAGGGCATGGCGTTGGAGTCTCTGAACCTCGCTTCGGTTTGGCAGGTGCCTGTATTATTCTTCTGTGAAAATAATCAATACGGGATGTCGGCACCTGCGAAAACGTTTGTAGCAGGAAATAATATCCCGAAACGGGCAGAAGCATTCGGCATCGAAAGCAGCTCGGTTGACGGGAACAATGTCATTGAATTATACAATGCGGTCAGCGAAGCCGCAGAATATGTCCGCGTTAAGCAAAAGCCGTATTTGATCGAGTCAAGGACATATCGTTGGCTCGGCCATTCGAAAAGTGACTTGAGAAAATACCGTACAAAAGAAGAAGAAGAGCACTGGAAGACGAAATGTCCGATTCTTATGTATGAAAAATATTTGTTTGAAAACGGATTGATTTCGATTGAAGGGATTAACCGTCTGAAAGAAGAAACTGCCCAAGAAATTGAAGATGCGGTTCGTCAAAGTCAGGGGAAAAGTATTTTATCGTTTGAAGAAGCGTTGGAATGCGTCTATTGCGATGGAGGCAGAGAATGAGTAAAATAACATTTGCGCAAGCCGTCAGGGATGCTATGCGCGAGGAAATGCATCGCGACGAAAACGTATTCCTGATGGGAGAGGATGTCGGACTATACGGCGGATGTTTCGGTGTATCCCGGGGTATGTGGGAAGAATTCGGCGAAAAACGGATTGTGGAAACGCCGATCAGCGAAACATCGTTTACGGGTGCGGGGGTGGGTGCCGCGCTCATGGGGCTTCGTCCCATTGTTGAAATAATGTTCGGAGATTTTGTTTCACTGGCATTTGATCCGATCATTAATCATGCGGCGAAATATTACTTTATGACGGCAAAGCAAGTAACGGTTCCGATGGTTCTCCGTACCCCGTTCGGTTCGGGCACCGGTGCCGCGGCACAGCATTCCCAAAGTCTGGAGAGCGCATATCTGAATACTCCGGGATTGAAAGTCATCATGCCGTCCACACCTTATGATGCAAAAGGCCTTTTAAAAAGTGCAATCCGTGATAACTCACCGGTCATGTTTTTTGAAAATAAACTGCTTTATCGCACGGAAGGCGAAGTTCCCGATGAAGAATATCTGATTCCGATCGGGCAGGCGGATGTGAAAAGAGAAGGTTCGGATATTACTCTGATCTCCTATTCCCGTATGCTTCCCGTATGTTTGGAAGCGGCCGAAGAACTTTCGAAAGACGGAATTGATGCGGAGGTGCTTGATCTGCGTACGCTGCGTCCCTTGGATACGCAGGCGATTACCGAATCCGTGAAAAAGACATCGCGGGCATTGATTGTATATGAAGCGCCGCAGTTCGGAGGATTCGGCGGAGAAATCGCAGCGCAGATTAACGAAAGCGAAGCATTCTATTATTTGGATGCGCCGGTAAAACGACTCGGCGGAGCAGAGATGCCTGTGCCGTACAATCCGTCTTTGGAAAAGGAAATTGTTCCGACTGTCAAAACAGTTGCCGAAACTGTTCGGGCGATGCTGAAAGGAGCGGGCGGTAATTGAGATGAAAAAAATTCCGGCTACACCGAAGGCGAGATGGTATGCCAAACAACACCGTTTGTCTTTGGAGCAAATACGGGGAACGGGCGAATATGGCAGCATTCGATATGAGGATGTTAAAACACTTCGACCCAAACAGCGAATGACCGGTGTCGCGCGAAAAATGGCGGAGTACTATCACGTTGATCTGGAGAGCATTCCGTTTGATAAACCTCTGATTACGAAAGATGATATATTGCGCTACGTCAATCTGGCAGATGTAAAGCCATTGTCTGCTAAACGACGAACAATTGCAAACAATATTTTGCAAAGTATCAACAATTCTGCTCAATATACGCTTTTTTCGGAAATCGATACAACACGCTTTCATGAATTTTACAGACAGAAAAAAAACCAATTTGCGCTGAGCGGGAACCATCTGACGTTTACGGATATGCTGATTGCTGCCGTATCAAGGGCATTGATGCTTAATAAGAAACTGAATTCATCCTTATTTGGAGATCGGTTGTATGTGTATAATTATGTGAATATTTCTGTTGCCGTCGCGCATGAGGACGGTTTGATGGCGCCTGTTATCAAAGGAGCCAATCTGATGCGCTTGGAGCAGATCAGCGATGCGCGCAGAGAGATTGTGGATCGGACAAGACAGCAAAAGCTACTTCCCGAAGATTTGAACGGAGGAACATTTACATTGTCCAATCTCGGAAACTCCATGGTGACGTATTTTACTCCGATTCTGAATTATCCTCAAAGTGCGATATTGGGGGTCGGGAAAACGGAATCAAAGGGCGTAATCCGAAACAATGAATTGATAATACGCGATATGACCTATTTCAGCCTGACGATGGATCATCTGATCCTGGACGGGAAAGACGGAGACGATTTTTTTATGACACTCAATCGGATTTTAAATCATCCGGAACAATATATATTCTGAACAACGGAGAGTATATGGGACAATTTTTGTTTATGCCGAAACTGGATATGTCGATGGAAGAGGGCACAATCGTACAATGGCTGATCAAAGAAGGAGATCAGGTTGAAAAAGGCGATTATGTCGTGGAAGTAGAGACCGGAAAAGTCAGCATTCAGGTAGACAATACGATTGCATCGGGAACAGTGCTGAAGCTGTATTCCAAAATCGGTGATACGGTGAAAGTCAATGTGCCGATCATGTATATCGGAAAGCAGGGTGAGAGTATCCCCGAGCCGGAGGACTTGGATTCGATGGACCCGATTTCATCGATGTCTTCCGATGAAGATTGGAAGCAGGAAACGGTCAAGCGCGATTACGATCTTGCTATTATCGGTGGGGGACCGGGAGGATATACCTGTGCGATAAGAGCCGCTCAGCTCGGGAAACGGGCTTTGATCATCGAAAAACAAATGTTGGGAGGAGTCTGCCTGAATCGCGGATGCATTCCGACAAAATCCTTCATTCGAAACGCGGAAGTGCTTCAGACCATTCGAAATGCTGCGCAGATGGGGATCTCCGCCGAACATATCCGATTTGACTGGAAGGATGTCATAACAAGAAAAAATGACGTGGTGACTTCGCTTCAGCGCGGAATTCGGGTCCTGATGAAACAGAACGGAATCGATGTGGTTTACGGAGAGGGCGAAATCAGCCAGCGTCACACCGTGCGGGTTGGGGAACAGTCTTACTCGTGCGGACAAATCGTGATTGCTACGGGAACGGTGCAGAATGCTTTCGAAGAACTCAGTGAATCAGATATCCCGGTTTACAATACGGATGAAATATTGGAATTGAAGCAGCTGCCGGAAACGATGGCGATTGTGGGAGCCGGGATCATCGGAATTGAGATGGCATATGTGTTCAATCAGTATGGGGTTCATGTTGTTTTGATTGATCAGAATGAGCGCATTCTCACGGATGCGGATCATGAAATTGTCACGATTTTGGAAAAGGAACTCAAGAGCAGCGGGATTGAATTGATGCTCGGAAGAAAGGTGATCGGGGGCAAAGAGAAAGAACTGAAGCTGGATAACGGAGAATCTCTGCATGTGGATGCCGTGTTTTATACGGGATGCAGAAGTGCGGTTATTCCGTCGTGTTATGAATCGTTGCGGGAGGATCAGGGGTATATTGCAGTCGATGAAAATTTGCGAACTTCGCTTCCCGGGGTCTATGCAATCGGGGATTGCAACGGAAAGATGTCCACTGCGCACGCTGCAATTCGTCAGGGGAATGTGTTGGCTGAAAACCTGTTCGGTGACGGCGGCAGAATCGATTATGACAGGATTCCTTCGTGCATTTATTCCAATCCGGAAGCGGCTTGGATCGGATTGACGGAAGAAGAAGCACGAGCCCGCAAGATTCCGGTGAAAGTAAGTAAAACGAGATTCGCCTCGGTCGGCAAAGCGATAGCATCCGCACAGACGCAAGGACTCGTCAAAGTGATTGCGGACAGCAGATGGGATGAAATATTGGGGGTGCATATCATTGGTGCAAATGCAACGGATATTATCGCCCAGGCAGCAATCACAATGACTGCGGAATTAAGCGCGGATGATATCTCAAATACGGTGTTCGCACATCCGACATTTTCGGAAGCATTTATGGAGGCGTGCGGCGGACTGCATCATTGAAAAAAACAAAAAACTGCGATCATTCTGATCGCAGTTTTTTTGAATTAAGCGATGCCGCTGCTCTCTACGAGTCCGCAAAGCGTATTGACTGCCTCTTTTTCATCGGGACCTTCCGCTTTCAGCGTTAAGGTGGATCCTGATGGAAACGCACAGGCGAGTAAACCGAGAATCGATTTTGCATTAACCTGTTCGTCATTGTTTACGATATAAATTTCCGATTGATATTTCATAGCAGTCTGTACAAATCTGGAAGCGGATTTGGAATGAAGTCCGCCGGGAGCTTTGATTTCTGCGTGTCTGATATACATTGTTACCCCCTGTCTGATGCAACTCACCGTTACATTATAGCATCATCCTGTTTTGGGGACAAAGAATTTGATAAATTCAAATGAATTTTTAATAATGAATTTTTAATATCATCACATGATTCGAACCGAAATGCTGACTCCGTCGCCGATCGGTAAAATATCGGTTTTCAGGTCGCTTCGGGTGCTGATCGCTTCCAAAAACAGTCGCATCCGTTTTACGATTGTAATCTTGCGTCGGCGCAGCGGTATTTCCCCGGAGACCATCCCCCGGAAAAGAACATTGTCTGCAACCAGAATTCCTCCCGGCCTTAAAAGACGCACACAATCATCGAGCATATGGATGTAATGCGCTTTTGCTCCGTCGAGAAAGATCATATCGTAGGAATCGTCCATTCTTTTCAGAATATCCGTCGCATCGGCGTGAAGTACGCTGATCTGCTCGGAAAATCCCATATCTTCGATATTTTTTAATGCCTGCATATAACAGTGATCATCGCGTTCGATTGAGGTGATTCGTCCGTCTTGCCCCATAAAAGACGCAAAGAACATGGAAGATACGCCGACCGCAGTTCCGATTTCCAGGATGGAACGAACGGATGATGCATGGATGAACACCTCGATTAACCGCAGAACTTCATCCGTTACAACGGGAATCTCTTTTTCCTGCATCCGCAATTTTAGGCGATGCATCCCATCATCCTGACTCAGAAGAGAAGAAAGGTACTGCAGCGTGATTTCATTCATCGCTTAGTTCCAACTGCCGCTGTATTTTTCCACGTTTGCTTCATGCTCTGCTGCAGTGGAAGCAAACGCGCTTGCCCCCGTACCGTCATTTTTCGAACAGAAATAGTAGTAATCGGTGTTGGCAGGATACAGTGCCGCCTCGAGTGCTGTTTCTCTGAAATTGGAGATCGGCCCGGCGGGCAGTCCGTAGTAGAGATAAGTGTTGTAAGGGTTGTCGACTGCCATTTGCGAGGAAGTAAATGTGAATTGATAATCCTGATAAATATATTGCAGAGTCGCGCACGACTGCAGTTTCATACCGTCATCAAGGCGATTGTAAAACACGCTGGCGATGGTGGGTAATTCGTCATCAAGAATGCCCTCCCGCTCCACAACCGATGCCATTGTGACAACCTGATCGACAGTCATTCCGAGTTCATTGCATCGGGCATAGTATTCGTCTTTGAAAATTTTTCCGAATTGATCGAGACATTTTTCGATGACGTCTCTCGGTGTTGCATCATCATAGACTTCGTAAGTATCTCCGAACAGATATCCTTCCAATCCGTATTCGCGGTCTGCGGGAACGGATGCGAGGAATGGATATTGCTGTTGATAATAGCTGAAATTATTTTTGATTTCGTCCAGAAATTCCTGCTTCGTAAACAGTCCTGTCGATTCCAGATAATCGCCGATGCGATTCAGATCGAGTCCTTCTCTGATGGTAATGGCAATGGTATCGCTGACTTGTCCTTCGATCAGTTTTTCCGTGATTTCCGAGGTGCTCATGGTTTCGCTGAGTGTATAGCGACCGGCCTGAAGATCGTTCTGTTTGTTCCGGATGCGGATATATAATTTAAAAACTGTTTTGTTGCGAATCAGATTGTTTTCTGCCAATACGGTTGCGATGTCATCCAAAGTGGAACCGGATTCAATGCGCACAACAATCGAATCCTCCGATTTATCCACGGGAGAAAGAAAATAGGACAGCGCAGCCGTTCCGGCGCAAAGGACGAACACAACAATCAGTGTAACGAGGATCAGTTTTTTTTGCTTCTTCTTTTTTGTTTTTTTTACTTTCATTCCTTGACCCTTTCTGAGACTATGGAACTATTATACCGTAAAACAAATCGGTTGCAATGTCAGCTTCAAAATTAATAATGTTAAATATTTATCTTTAATATACTTGCAATCACAACTAAAAAAAGGCAATTTAAATATTTTATTAAGATAATATGAGTTTTTAACTTATATTAATAAAAAAACTATTGCATTGGATCGAAAATAATGGTACAATTCATTGTCATAACATAATCGGAGATAAATCATGTTTTCAAAAAGAGTATTATCGATCAGCGAATCGCCGATCAGAAAATTTACATCGCACAGCCTGAAAGCAAAAGCAGAAGGAAAGCGCGTCATTCCCCTGAATATCGGGCAACCCGATATTCAAACGCCTCAGGCTTATTTTGACGCGATTGCCTCCATCGAGCCCGGTGTCATCGCTTATACGCCATCCAACGGGATTGATGAACTTTTGGAAGCGTTTGCCGCGTACTACAAAAAAATCGGCATGCCGTTTCAGAAAGAAGATTTACTGATTACAAACGGAGGAAGCGAAGCGCTCTCGTTTACGTTTTCCTGCTTATGTGATTTTGAAGATGAAGTGCTGGTGTTTGAACCATACTATACCAACTATAATACAATAGCAAAGGTTGTCGGGGTCAAACTGAAGCCGATCGTAACGAAGCCGGAAGATAATTTCCGTTTGCCGCCGCAGGAAGAAATGAGCAGATGCGTGACAGATCGTACACGTGCGATTTTGGTTACGAATCCCAACAATCCGACGGGTTTGGTTTGCACCAGAAATGAGATCGAATCCATTATCAAAACGGCAATCGACCGTGACCTGTTCATCATTGCCGATGAAGTCTACCGCGAGTTTATTTACGACGATGCGGAATTTGTCAGCTTCACGGAATACCCTCAGGTTTGGGATCGACTGGTTATCATCGACAGCGTGTCAAAACGATTCAGCGCATGCGGCGTACGCATCGGCTGTATCGCATCCAAAAATAAAGAATTTATTGCGCAGGGATTGAAGCTTTGCCAGTCCAGGCTCTGTGCGCCTTATGTGGAACAGGTCGGTGCTGCCGCATTGATCCGAAGCGACGAGCGGAGCATTCATGAAGCCGCCTCCGCATATAAACGTCGCAGAGATGTTTGTATGAGTCATATCGAGAAAATGGAAGGGGTCAGCAGCAAACGCCCGCAGGGAGCTTTCTATTTTATTGTGAAGCTGCCGATTGAAGATGCGGATGATTTTACAGGCTGGCTGCTGTCAGATTTTGATGTGGACGGCGAAACAATTATGCTCTGTCCTGCGGCGGAATCTTATGCAACCGAGGGCGTCGGGAAAAACGAAGTGAGGATCAGCTACTGTATTGATGAAAAAGAGATCGAAAAGGCTATGATTATTTTGGAGCAGGGGCTGAAGGAATATCAGAAAATAAAAAATCCCGCATTGGTCTGATCCATTCAATCAAGGAAGAGACGATGAATAAAGAAAAGGAACTTCATCTTAGGACAGAGTTCCTTTTTTCGTTCGTATTTTATCGATAGGGCAGACAGCAGGCATAAATACCTTTTTACAGAGAGGTTTTCGGAACTTTGCAGAGAATCATTCCTTCCTGCATCATCCATTCGATGGTGTCGGATACGGACTCTCTGACCGGACGAGGAGAAAATCCCAATTCTTTTTTTGCTTTTTCGTTTGAAAAGTTGCTGTTTGTTTGCAGTGTCAGCAGACTGTAACTCGTAAAGAGCGGTTTTTTGCGGAGCAGTTTATAATACGCTTCTGCAAGCGGTGCCGTGGCAACCGCCAGAAAACGGGGAAATTTGTGCCTGATCTGCGGACGTCCACAGGAGGCTGTTACAATATCAAACAGTTCCTTGACCGTGATGGTTTCCCCCGATAAGATGTAGGTTCCTCCGGTTTTCCCTTTTTCCGCCGCAAGGCGGATCCCTTTGGCAACATCCCGCACATCGACGAAGTTGTATGCCCCGTCGATGTAAAGTTTTAAGGCTCCGCTGCTGGAGTCTTTGATCATTTGTCCCATATTGGAAAGTTTGTATTCATAAGGACCGATGACGCCCGATGGATGAACGACGACCGCATCTCCTCCCTGATGGGCATAGCGGAGCACGAGCGAAGTGGCAGCTGCTTTCGTTTTTGCATACATGCCTCTGACAAGTGAGGGAGAAAAGTGATCTGACTCTGTGATGAGTCTATTATCGGGAGGTCCCGGAATTGCATGAACCGAACTGACATAGACAAGTCGCCCTGCAGCACATTCTTTGCATGCCTGTATGACATGTTCCGTTCCCTTGACATTGATCCGTATCATCTTATTTTTTGCCGAAGAACCGATATCGACCAGTCCCGCAACATGAAAAATAAGATCACAGCCGTTTACGGCGGATTTTATCGATTCATAATCCGTAATGTCTCCGTAAACGTACTCGATATTCAATCCTTCAAACAGAGCGAGTGACTCGTGTTCGAACACAAATGAAATGCACGGATTCGGTAGCCTTTTGACTGCAATTCCCGAACCAAAGCATATCCGATGTGCCCGGTTGCGCCGGTAACCAATGCAAGCATAACGACCTCCGTATCTGAATTATTTTATTTTTATTCATTTATTATAGCACAGAATGAATGAGCACGCATTGGCGTATGAGCAGTCTCATAAAAAAATAATGAACCATTCCGAAGAGGAACGGTTCATTGGAAAATCGGCTCAAATGTGTCGGAGTGCGTCGATCGGATTGAGTCTGCTTGCCTTTCTGGCCGGCATATAACCGAATATGATGCCGATCATGGCGGAGAATCCGACAGCCAAAAAGACGGTGGAGATCGAAAGGGTAAAAGCGATACCGATCAGTACCGATGCAATAAATGCAATCAGGATGCCGAGCAGTAATCCGACAAACCCTCCGATGAGCGACAGAAAAATCGATTCGATGATAAATTGCATGCGGATTCTGGATGGAATTGCGCCGAGCGCTTTTCTCAGACCGATTTCCGATGTTCTCTCTGTGACGGATACCAACATCATATTCATGATGCCGATGCCTCCGACAATCAGAGAGATGGAGGCGATGCCGCCCAGCACGAGTGACATAATGTCCGTGACTTGCGTGATTGCATTGAGCATATCCTGCATGTTAAAAACGGAAAAGGCATTGTCTTTGTAGTTGAAGGCCTGATTTAAAACCACATTGACATCATCCACGATTTCATCTGCTTTCGAACTGTCTGCCATATAGATATCCACGCTGGTGATGTAATGCACGCCAAGCACTTTCATTGCTGTGGTGTATGGCATAATCACTGCATCATTCACGGATGATAACGCAAATTGTCCGCTGTCCTGCAGCGTCCCGATTACGGTAAAGGTGCTCCCGTTGATCAGAATCTGGCGTCCGATCGGATTTTCATTCGGGTACAGATCATTCGCAATTTCAGTGCCGATCAGTGCGACATATGTCGATTGGGCAACATCGGTTGCGTTGATTGCGCGCCCGCTTGCCAGCAGGTCGGTATCTTCTTTGAAGTAATTTTGATTTTTCCCCTGAACAGTGACCTTGTCTTTTGTTTCCCCGTTGGCCGCTACTTCCGTGATGCTGCTGATGGTCGGAGAAACTCCGGAAATATTTTCGACCTCACCCAACGCAGCAAAGTCACTTTCGCTCAGCCCGTTTTTTAAAACGGTGCCGGTAATCTGCACCGTGATCTTATCCGCGCCGAGTGCCGCAATCTGATTTGTAATTTCCTGTGTTGCCCCTTTCACAATTGTGATGAGCGCAATAATCGAAGCAACCCCGATGATTATGCCCAGTATCGTCAGAAACGACCGCATTTTATTGTGGACGATATTACTCCACGACATGCGGATGCTTTCCATGATCATAGCGCATCTCCTTCCGACAGTTTCCCGTCAATGATATGGATAATCCGTTTCGCATGTCCTGCAATGTTTGCGTCATGGGTGATCATAATGACTGTGCGCCCTTCTTGATTGATTTCTCCGAATAACTGCATAATCTGCATGCCTGTTTTTTGATCAAGGGCTCCGGTCGGTTCATCGGCCAGCAGAATCGTGGGTTCTGTAACCACGCTGCGTGCAATGGCAACGCGTTGCTGCTGTCCGCCCGAAAGCTGCGTCGGCAGGTTCCTGAGTTTTTCTCCGAGACCGACCCGTTCAAGAATGTTCTGTGCGCGCTCTTTTCTTTGCTGTGCGGGAACCCCTGCGTAAATCAGAGGAAGTTCAACATTCTCAAGCGCAGTGAGTCTGGGCAGCAGCTGAAATGATTGGAAGACGAAACCGATTTCTTTGTTTCGGATATGCGCCAGTTCGTTTTCATTCAACCGGGAAACGTCATGTCCCGAGAGAATATATTCTCCGGAACTGGGGACATCCAGACATCCCAGTATATTCATCAGCGTCGATTTTCCCGAACCGGACGGGCCGAGGATGGATACAAATTCTCCCCGGCAGATGCTCAGGTTGATTTGATCCAGTGCTTTTACGTCTTCCCCTTCCATATGATAATATTTTACGACGTCTTTCATCTTCAGAATTTCATCCTGCATGGTTATTCTCCGCTGCCGGAATTTGTGTTTTCTGTGTTGGAATTATTTTGTCTCATGCTGCTGTAATCCACTTCGCTGTCGGGAACGAATACGGTATCATTTTCATTCAGCCCGGAGACGATCTCTACCGTCGTTCCGTCTGTGATTCCGAGTGTTACATCAAGTGTGCTCAGCTTCCCGTTTTGTTTCATATAAACGAATGGATTGTCGCTGCTGTCGTATTGAATTGCGCTCATCGGCAAAGTCAATACATCCGTGGCACTGGCTTTCAGAACTTTTGCTTCTGCACTCATCCCGACTTTGACGGAACCGTCCTGCGGGATCGAAATGGTTGCGGTGAAGTAGGTTACTCCGTTTGTGTATGTCCCCACACTGGAAACATCCGTAACCGTTCCTGTGACATCTTTGGAAAGAGCGTGAATTGTGACGGTCGCCTGCATGCCTTCGGAGATGGCAGAAAGGTCATATTCGTCTACTTTTACATTCAACTCCAAGTCGGAATAATCAATGAGTTCCATAACGGCAGCCCCTGCGAGAACTTGTTCGTTTTCGCTGACGTCAATACTCAGAATTTCTCCGCTGAAGGGCGCGTCTACACTGTTGCCCGCAGTGGTGGTGTACAGTGTATCTCCCTCTTCAACGCTGTCTCCGACCGCTACTTTCAATGATTTGATCTGCTGAATGGAATTCGCATAAACCGTCTGCCTGTTTTTTGCCTCGATGCTGCCGGAAAAACTGTAATACGTTGCAATATTCCCTTTGGTTACAGCCTCTTCAGAACCGGAAATTGATTTGGGTATTACGACTCTGAGAACGACCACCGCAGCAATGACAACGGCAACTACTGCCAGTATTTTCCATAAACGATTGGTTGTTTTTTTCTTCATGAAGTCCTCCGTATCGGATTGATTGGTACTATTGTAACTTGATTGGTTTGCGTTACAAACGAATTTGATGCAGGTTCACGATTTTTGTGGCAATATGTTGCGTAAAAAGGGAATCGTGTTCGACAAAAATCATGGTGGGATGTGCCTGCAAAATGAGTTCTTCAATTTGGATACGAGAGATAATATCGATTCCGTTCAGTGGCTCATCCCAAAGATACAAATGTGCCCGTTTGCTCAAACTCTCGGCAAGTGCTATTTTTTTCTTTTGCCCGTCGCTCAATTCGGCAAGCGTATGCCCGAACAGATGTGATTCAAAACCGAGTTTGACGAGAAGGGAACGAAACAGAGGTTCATCGAGCATTTCGTTTCGGGCATATTCGGATATGCCTACCTCGGGGAAAGTACAGTCCTGTGCGAGGTAAGACGTGATCAATTGAGATTTTCTGTAACATGCGCCTGTGTGGGAAAGCTCATCTCCTGCGATGAGGCGGAGAATGCTGGATTTTCCGCTCCCGTTGGCTCCTTTGATTGCAATCCGTTCTCCCTGCAGAATTTCAAATGTGACGGGATCGCAGATAGATCGTCCGTCGTAAATGACGCTGCAGTCTCTCAGTTCCATTAACTGCTGATAGGGACAGGCTGCTGTTTTCAATTCGATCTGTTCCGATTGTTCCGCATTGCGAAGCAGACTCTTCTTTTCTTCCATCGTCCGCTCCTGGCGGCGTTCGACGGCTTTTGCCCGCTGCATCATTTTTGCCGATTTGTGCCCGATATAGCCGCGGTCGACCGGACCGTTTCCGTATTTTGTCGCCTCTACCCGTTTCGCCCATGTCGTATTCGTTTGTGCGGCGCTCTGAAGACGGCTGATTTCCTTTTTGAGTTTCTCATTTGCGCGTTCTTCAAATCGTTCGTTTCGTTCCGTTTCCGTCGCCCAAACGGAATAATTGCCGTGGGTGAGCGTTATGTCATCGCGGTTGATCGAGAGAATGTGATCCACGCACCGATCAAGCAAGTCGCGTTCATGGGAGACAAGGATAAACCCTTTCTTTCGACTCAGATATTCAGCCATGATGAGCCTGGTTTCTTCATCCAAATGGCTGAATGGTTCGTCCAGAAGCAGAAAACAGTTTTTTCTCAGAAACAGAGCCGCAATTTCGAGCTTCAGTTTTTCTCCGCTGCTCACAGATAAGAACGGCATTTGAAGCCTATCTGAAGAAAGATTCAGTTTTGTTGTTTCTTTTTCTATAAGTTCGTCGATCCGATATCCTTCGCAGTCCTGATATGTTTCCAGTATGTTCGCATAGCGCATCAGCGCATCTTCCGATCCGTCAGAGAGGAATTGCTGCATATCCGACTCCATTTTTCGATAGGGAGCAATCAGCTCCCGCGCGACGTTAATTGCCATGTCGTACGGATTTGAGACCGGGGTCGGAAAATATTCAAACTGCAGTGTGGTTTCGATGCTTCCTGCATACGGCAATTCCCCGGTAAACAGTTTGAGTAATGTTGTTTTGCCGCGACCGTTCCGACCGATCAATCCGAGCCTCCACGAAGAGTCGATCATAAGAGAGATGGAATCAAAAACAGGTTCTCCTGCTATATACGAAAAAGAGACTTGATTCAGATTGATTTGTGACATAAGACAGATTCCTCCAAATAAAAAACCGCGAAGGTAATCGCGGTTATGAACAAAAATGATTTCATAAAAAGCATTACTTTCTGTTGATGCGCAACTGTGGGACGAATGTCCTCGCTGCGCCGATATTCAGTTTGAAAAATGAAAAGTAAGCTTCATTGGTCTGTCTCCTGTTTTTTTAATGTATCACATCGTGAGGGTACTGTCAAGTGATGATTTCCCCGAATACCCGCAGTGCGTTGCGGAACCAGATTTTTTCGATCTCGTCGTCGCTGAATTGTTTTGCCTTGAGTGCGCGGTACAGCATCTCGATATGAGAAATATCCGAAATTTCCAGCTCGCAATCAATGCCGTCAAAATCGCTGCCGATTGCAAGGGTATCAATGCCCGCAACATTTCGGATATGTTCGATATGTCTGACGATGGCATCGATGCGGCTGATGGGATCATCACTGAGAAACGGCGCATAGAAATTGATCCCGCAGACTCCGCCCCGATCAGCCAGAATACGAAGCATCGCGTCGCTCAGATTTCTCGGATGTTCTTTGACGGCGCGCGCATCGGAATGGGAAGCGATAAACGGTTGATCGGAGTGCTTCGCCACATCGTGAAACCCGCCGTCGGAAAGATGGGATACATCGACGATGATGCCCAGTTCATTCATCCTCTGCACAGCCTCAATGCCAAACGGTTTAAGTCCCTGACTCATTTCCTGTGCATCTTTGCTGTTGGGATAGGCAAGCGAGTTTTCGTGGTTCCAACTCAGCGCAATCATGCGGATGCCTTTTTCATACAAGGTATCGATCCGTCCGATTTCTCCGCGCAGGCTTCCCGCATCTTCCAATGAAAGCAGTGCATGCAATCCTGCTGCGTCAACTTCGGAACAGGAAACAATCGGTTTGATCTGATTCGAATGAGATGCAAGCAGTTCTCTGGCATAATCCAGATAGCTCAGCAAATGCTCGTAATTATAATGATATTTTTCTTTGGAATCAAACAATGCGAACGTCTGTATCAAAGAATCTGCCCGATGAAGTTTGCGCAGATCGACATGCCGGTCATTCTCGCCGAGCGCAGAGGATTTTAATTTATACAATTGATACAGCGTATCGCAGTGAAGATCAATCAGTTTCATGGTGGGCTCCGGTTTTTAGATATCCTGTCTATTATATGAAATATTGGTTAAAAAGAAAAGAGCTCAAACTTAATTTTCTTTTTTGCATATTTCCTTTTGGCGATATCCTCATTTGCTTGCATTCCTGAGATTGTAACGCTAAGATAAACAGTATGAAACATTATCAGTATTTTCAGAATAAAAAATGCGAATATTTCCCCTGTCATAAAGATATTCCGAAAAAGGATTTTAGCTGTCTTTTTTGCTATTGCCCTTTGTATGCGTTGGGGGATCGTTGCGGCGGGAATTTTCGTTATAACGAAAAGGGAATTAAAGACTGCACGTATTGCACCATTCCGCACAGAAAAGAAAATTATGATTCGATTGTGGACAAAACAAAACTGTTGATCGATTTGGCACGAAAAAAAGAAAAGACAGATACGGCAGATGAGTAATTATTCCGGATTTGCACATTATTATGACCGCTACGCAGAAGAATTCGATTACGAACAGTGGTATCGGTATTTAAAGGCAGTCGGTAAAATCGAAGATGCTCGGGGGAAACGTATACTGGACTTGGGGTGCGGAACAGGAATTCTTCTGTGTGAGTTCATTCAGGAAGGTGCCGAAGCGGTCGGTGTGGACAGTTCTGCCGATATGCTTGCAGAGGCGGATCAAAAATTGTTTTTGCTTCATAAGAAAGCGGAACTGATTCAATGCGATATTTCTAAATTATCCATTGACCGAACGTTTGATTTGATCTACAGCACATGCGACACGATCAATTACCTCAATTCCGGGCAACTGGAATCTCTGATCTGTAATGTTGCACATATGCTTGGCAGCGGCGGACGTTTTACATGTGACCTGCTCAATCGCGATAACTTCTCCCTCCCGGAAGAAACGGATGAGTTTCAGATTGACGAGGTGAAATTTACTTTTCATCGTAAAATAGGAAAAAACACCCTGCGTACGCAATTAGTGATAGCTGATGGAGCGTATGTGCTGAGGGAGGATCATCTGCAGTATTTTCATTCGGTTGAAACTTTGGAGCGGTTTGCGATGCAAAACGGGATGAGGGTGGTTGGAACTTACCGCATTTACGGCTTTGATGAGCCGGATTCCGACGCGGAAAAAATTCAGATTGTGTTAGAAAAAGCTGAAATAAATATAAATTAAACTTGACAAAGATAGCCGTTTTTCATATAATAAATCTTGCCTTTCAAGAGATGGTCGCATAGCTCAGCTGGGAGAGCACCTGCCTTACAAGCAGGGGGTCATAGGTTCGAGCCCTATTGCGACCACCATTTTAAAAAAATTGAAAGTTATGTGGCCCGGTAGTTCAGATGGTTAGAATGCCAGCCTGTCACGCTGGAGGTCGAGGGTTCGAGCCCCTTCCGGGTCGCCATTTTTTTTGCCTAGGTAGCTCAGTCGGTAGAGCAGTAGACTGAAAATCTACGTGTCGGTGGTTCGATTCCGCCCCTAGGCACCATTTATTTCTGTTTGCGAAAGTGGCTCAGCGGTAGAGCATCGCCTTGCCAAGGCGAGGGTCGCGGGTTCGATTCCCGTCTTTCGCTCCATAAGGCGGCATGGCCAAGTGGTAAGGCAAAGGTCTGCAACACCTATACCCCCGGTCCGAGTCCGGGTGCCGCCTCCATTTATTTCAGCTGCCGAAGTGGCGGAACAGGCAGACGCACAGGACTTAAAATCCTGCGGTGGCGACACCGTACCGGTTCGACCCCGGTCTTCGGCACCAACTTTTATTTTGATAGGAAAGCATTTTTTTTTTGTAACGAGCGAAAAGATTCTTTTGTTTACTGCAGCTAATTGGGGCTGTTTTTTTATTTGTGCACACTGCAGATGACGGATTGCACATTGATTTTTTTTAATAAATGCATCATTTTTTCTTGACTTTGAGCAAACTCTAAGTGATAAAGTATATATAATAGTATTTAATTCGTTTTATCTGTTTCGTGAGCTTGAGAACGGGAATGTTAAGATATCCGACTGTTTGTATTTCAAACCGGATATCTTTGAAATATAATGATGACAGAGAATGATTGAATCGGAGGAAGATGATGAGAATCGCTGAAGTCAGCGAAAAATACAATCTTACTCAGGATACGCTGCGTTACTATGAACGAATCGGGTTGATTCCGCCGGTTAGCCGAAACGAAAGCGGAATACGCGATTACAATGAGTCGGATTGCAGATGGATCGAGTTTATTAAATGCATGAGAAGTGCGGGACTTGCGATCGAAGTACTGATCGAATATGTCGATTTATTTCAGCAGGGAGAGTCCACTGCACTTGAAAGAAAAGCGCTTCTGATTGATCAAAGAGATCAGCTGATTCATCGGATCAAAGAAATGCAGGAGACATTGCAGCGTCTCAACGGAAAAATTGAGCGATATGAACGGTGTATTCTTCCGATTGAAGACGAACTGAAAACAATATCGGTCAAATAAAAACATAAAATATTGCGAATGAATGCATGCAGATGCAATATTATAGGATAATGCTGTAAGCTGATTGGATGGATGAACATGGAACCGATCACGGAAAAAGACAAGATGATGGAACTGCTCAAGGCAGTGCAGGCAGGCGGCGTCAGCCCGGAAGAAGCGATGATGAGATTGCAGGTTGCCCCATTCGAAGATTTGGGCTATGCGAAAATCGATTATCACCGCAGTTTGCGGCAGGGAGTGGGGGAAGTGATTTACGGACAAAACAAAACGCCCGAACAGATTTTGGGAATTCTGCAAAACATGAAACAGCGCGGATCGCGCAATGTGTTGGTGACAAGAATTTCCGATACAGTCGCGGAATACCTGAGGGATAATGGGATTCAATCGGATTACCATCCGATTCCGAAACTTGCGATAGCGATGCCGGATGCGAACATTGCGAAAGTCGGCTCCGTCATTATTGCCTCAGCAGGAACGAGCGATATGCCTGTTTGCGAGGAAGCCGCACTGACTGCCGAAACATTCGGAAACCGAGTGACTCGTCTGTATGATGTTGGAGTGGCAGGGTTGCACCGATTGTTGGCTCATCAGCAGGAGATTGCAACGGCTCGGGTTATCGTCGTCGTTGCCGGGATGGAAGGTGCTCTTGCCAGTGTGGTTGGCGGGCTGGTGAGCTGTCCCGTGATTGCGGTGCCGACCAGTGTTGGGTACGGCGCCAATTTCGGAGGCCTTGCGGCACTGCTTTCTATGCTGAATTCGTGTGCCAACGGGGTTTCCGTTGTGAATATCGACAACGGATTCGGCGCGGGATATATCGCCAATATCATCAATAAGATGGAGGGGCTGAATGAAAACGCTGTACATTGAATGCAAGATGGGTGCGGCAGGCGATATGCTTATGGGGGCATTGCTGGAATTGTCGGAGAAAAAAGAAGAATTTTTGTCCCGAATAAACGCATTCGGGTTATCAGATGTGCGTGTGGATTCATTATCGGTTAAACAGTGCGGCATCGCGGGAACACGGATAGCAGTCGCGATTGGCGATCAGGAAGAAGAAAGCTGCGATGTCAGCGTGCATTCCGATATGGATCATCATCACGGACAGGAGCATCATCATAAACACGCCCATGAGATTCACCATCACGAACATCATTCCAATTCTGTTCGCGAGATCGAATCGATGATTGCATCGATGCTTATTTCGGAGCAGACAAAAAAGGATGCCATTGCAGTATTCCGTCTTTTGGCGGAAGCGGAAGCACATGTGCATGACAGCACGCCCGATCAGATTCATTTCCATGAGGTGGGCACTAAGGATGCCATTGCGGATATTGTCGGCGTTTGTCTGCTGATGGAGGAACTGTCTCCTCAACGGGTGATTGTCTCTCCCGTGCATGTCGGCAGCGGAATGGTGCGGTGCGCGCACGGGCTGCTTCCCGTTCCTGCGCCGGCGACTGCATATTTGTTGCAGGGGGTTCCGTTTTATTTCGGACAGATTGAGGCGGAACTGTGTACACCGACGGGCGCGGCGCTGCTGAAATATTTTGCGGATGAATTCGGTGCGATGCCTCCGATGACGGTGTCAGGGATCGGTTACGGGATGGGAAAGAAAGAATTTTCCGCGGCGAACTGCGTGCGGGTTTTTCTTGGAGAAACGCAGGAAGCGGTTTCTTCTTCCAATGGACAGATCGCGAAACTGGAGTGCAATTTGGACGATGCAACGGGAGAAGAAATCGGATACGCTTTGAATTTATTGTTCGGAGAAGGTGCGAAGGATGTGTTTACTGTGCCGATCCAAATGAAGAAAACCCGGCCCGGTGTGATGTTGGTCTGCTTGTGCGAAACATCGGAGGCGGATCGGTTCGCATCATTGATGCTTCGGCACACCAGCACGTTCGGCGTAAGAAAAACTGTCTGGGAACGGTATATGCTGGATCGGGAATTTCTCGATTGCGACACTCCCTATGGAGTGATCCGCGTAAAAAAAGGAAGCGGTTACGGTGCGGATAAGGCGAAGCCGGAATATGAAGACACAGCGGCGGCAGCGGCACGGTTTGATGTTCCGATTCAGGTCGTTACGGAAGCGGCGATGCAGGCATTTTACTCCGAAGATGCTGCATGTAAATTATGTAAAGAGGAACGCGATGACTGAAAAATCCTGCCAAGAAAAATACGAGCGTTTAAAAGAATTACTCAGCGCGCTCGGAAGCGTTGCGATCGCATTTTCGGGTGGCGTGGATTCCACGCTGCTTCTCAAAGTTGCGCACGATGTTTTGGGGGAAAATGCCGTTGCCGTTACCGTGCGCTCTCATGTATTGACGGACAGAGAACTGTGCGATGCCATCGGATTTTGCAAAGAAGAATCCATCGAACACATCATTCTGGATGTCGATGAACTGCAGATCGAGGGATTTGCGGAGAATCCGCCGGATCGTTGCTATCTTTGCAAAACGGAAGTGCTGAAACGGATTAAGCAAACCGCAGCAGAAAAAGGAATTCGCGCAGTTGCGGAAGGTTCCAATCTGGATGATGATTCGGACTATCGCCCCGGCATGCGCGCAGTGCAGGAACAGGGCGTGTTAAGCCCCTTGCGGGATGCGTTTCTGACCAAAGAGGAAATCCGAATGCTGTCCAATCAATTGGGACTCAAGACATGGGACAAACCATCGTTCGCCTGCCTGGCTTCGCGCATTCCATACGGGGAGATCATCACGGCGCAAAAACTCTCCATGATCGAACGGGCGGAAGAGAAACTGGCTGATCTGGGACTGCGACAGTTGCGGGTGCGCTGTCACGGGAATCTGGCTCGCATCGAGACGGACGAAGAAGGATACCGCCTGCTCTCGGATCGTTCGATTCGGGAAGAGATATATCGCTTTTTCCGCGAAATCGGATTTGAATATACCGCGATCGATTTGCTGGGGTATCGAACCGGGAGCATGAATGAGACGATAGGGGAATAAAATACGGAATATGAAATGCTTATGACAAGATCTGCGTACAAACAGTAACGCGGATTTTTTTCTTTTGAGAAAACATTTTTGAAAATTGCAGATATAATTAAGAAAAAAAACGGGAAACATATTTTTTCGGGACGATTGCGATATAATATAGAAAAAGATGTTGTATTACACCGAAGCAGCGCGCGAAGAGGCGTAGTGTGTGCAATGTCACGTGAGTAAACGGAGGCGGACAGAATGAACTACAATCAATTCCCCGGAACCAATCTTACGGTTTCTGCTATGTGCCTGGGCACAATGACATTCGGAGGGCAGGCAAACGAACCCGACGGCATAGAAATGCTGAAGTATGCATATGACAACGGGATCACGTTCTTTGATACCGCGAATATTTATTGCAAAGGAGAAAGTGAAAAGATTGTCGGGAAAGCACTTAAGCCAATAAGGAACCATGTAATTCTTGCTACGAAACTTGGCGGCAGGATGGGTGATGGAGTGAATGCGGAAGGACTGAGCCGTTACAATATTATCCGTTCTGTTGAAGAGAGCCTGAAACGATTGGATACAGATTGGATTGATTTGTACTATATGCATGTGCCTGACGAAAGGACTTCTTACTACGAGACAATGGAGGCGATGTCCCGTTTGGAGGAAAGCGGTAAAATCCGATACGTCGGTGTGAGCAATCATGCTGCTTGGCAGATCGCTGAAATGAGTGCCTGTTGCGACACCCACCATTTCTGCAAGCCGATTGTCACGCAGAACGTTTATAACTTACTGACACGCGGATTGGAAACGGAATTGAAGCCATATATCGAAAAAAACAAGATCGGACTTGCTGTTTTTAATCCGATTGCCGGCGGACTTCTGACGGGGAAACATCATGAGCGCAAGCCGGAAAGCGGTTCCCGTTTTGCGACAGAGAAGGGATATTATGATCGTTACTTCAGCGAAAAAAATTTGGACGCAGTAGAGCGTCTTTCCCGCATAGCCGAACAGTTTGGAACAGATCTGCTGACACTTTCAATCAATTGGGTCGCATCCAAGTCATTTGTGAGCTCATCGATTCTCGGGTGCAGCAGGCTGAGCCAACTGAAGCAAAATATCGAATTGTTCGGGGCGTTGGAAATTTCCCGGGAAATCGAAATTGCCTGTGATGAAATCTGGAATGATCTTGCGGGTGATCGTTTTGCTTATTGCCGATAATCAGTCTTTTCAAACCGCCGTAAATACGGCGGTTTTTGTTTGCGCAGAGTTGCTTTGCCTGCCTGCGAGGGTTTTGAAAAACCTTTCATTTGATATCACAATCTGTTATAATATAATAAAACAAGGTTAAATTTAGGGTCAGTTGAACAATTAGACTTGTACGGTCAGCGAAGATCGAGTCAATGTCTTTTTTATTTTTTCGAAAAAAGGGGAATCTCATGTCTGCAATGATTTTAATCGCAGGGACTGTTATGATTCTGTGCATTTTGCTTTATCGTTTTTCAAACTGGATCGGAGTGCCGATGCTTTTGGCGTTCATCCTGCTCGGAATGCTGTTCGGGACGGATGGAATTGTCAAAATCCCATTTGACGATTTTTCTGTTGCCGAACAAATCTGTTCGTTGGCTTTGGTTGGAATTATGTTTTACGGTGGGTTCGGGACAAAATGGAGCGAAGCGCGACCGATCGCAACAAAAGCAGTTTTGCTGTCTACTGTGGGAGTATTGATAACCGGACTTCTTGTGGCGGGATTCTGCCATTTTCTTCTTAAGATGGATTGGTTGTTTGGACTGCTGATCGGTGCGGTCGTATCTTCGACAGATGCAGCGTCTGTTTTTTCGATTTTGCGTTCCAAAAAATTGAACCTGAAATATCGAACCGCATCGCTGCTGGAAATGGAGAGTGGAAGTAATGACCCATTTGCTTATTTATTTACTCTCGTAATCTTATCCGTAATGAACGGCAGTGCAAATGTCTTTTCTACAGTAGGGATGATTGTGGCGCAAATTTTGTTTGGAGTTTTTTTCGGCGGACTCGCTGCATTTCTAGCTTATCGGATTATGGTGCGATTTCGTTTTTCGGAAGGATTCGATGCGTTGTTTGTTTTGGCAGTGGCATTGCTTGCTTACTCCGCTGCAGATTTGACAGGGG
This sequence comes from Anaerofustis sp., assembly GCA_041447245.1. Lineage (GTDB taxonomy): Bacteria > Bacillota > Clostridia > Eubacteriales > Anaerofustaceae > JBGMEA01. The sequence continues at coordinate 23,069 of JBGMEA010000027.1, read as the reverse complement.
GTAACGGATATCTGAGTGTTTATCTTTTCGGGGTTTTGTTGGGAAATAAATCGTTAAACAATAAAAAAACGCTGGTGCATTTTTTTGACGGAATCACCGGTTTGATGCAGATCGTTATTTTTTTTCTTTTGGGTCTTCTCTCGTTTCCTTCTCAGTTGCCTGCACTCGTTTTGCCTGCGCTTGCTGTTGCGATCTTTTTGACAATGGTAGCCAGACCCATTGCCGTAGGTCTTCTTTTGACCCCGTTTCGATGCCCTCTAAATATGCAGGCTTTGGTTGCGTGGTCAGGGCTTCGCGGCGCGGCTTCGGTGGTTTTTACAATCTATGCAGCTGTGCATTCTTCATTTGTCGGAGAAGAACTGTTTCATCTGGTGCTGTTTATTGTGCTGTTTTCCATTTTAATACAGGGTTCACTGATTTCGCCGATAGCAAAAAAACTTTGCATGATCGATGGAAAGGAAGATGTACTCAAGACATTCAATGACTACAGTGAAGAAATCCCGGTACAGTTCATTCAGTTTACTCTCGATCAACGTCATCCATGGATAGGGAGACCGCTTTCCCGAATCGTACTGCCTCCCGATACCGTTATGATTCAAATTCTGCGGCAAGATGAAACCATTGTGCCCAACGGCAGCACAGTATTGCAATCTGGCGATCACTGTGTATTGGGTGCGCACGCGACGGAATTTTTTGGAGAAATGCATTTCAGTGAATTGACGTTGGGTTCCGATCATTCATGGGTGGGTAAGCAACTGTATCAGATCAAACCCGATCATGGCAGTTTAATCATTTTGATTCAAAGAGGTAACAGTGTCATTATCCCCTCAGGAAGAACTCGGTTGAGGCAAGGAGATTTGTTGGTTGTGAATCGGATCATCTGAGGTCGGCGAGATGGAGCATCCCGAAAGTAAAAAAGCAATTATATATAATATTTTATTGAGAATTTTGCTAAAAAACATGCAATATTTGCGAGTACAATCCGATATAATAATCAAAATGTGAAATAGTGTGATTGTAATATATGTTCACAAAATGATTGAGGATGACGTATGAAGCAATTTGTAAAACACCGTGCGATACCGATTTTGATTATGATTATTCTGCTGGCGACAATGTCTGTATTCCTGTATTCGGCAGCGTTCGCGGAGGATCATCAGCCTCCGCAGATCGGGATAATTGCTGATGTGACAGTAGATGAGGATCAAAGCACTTCGGTTTCGTTTTCCATCACGGACCCCGATTCCGACATCGGTGAAATTGCGGTAAGGGCGGTGTCATCAAATCCCTCCGTATTGGGGACATTGACTCCCGTGAACACCGCAGGCGAGATCAGCATTCCGATTGCTCCAAAGGCGGATACATACGGAACAGTCACTGTGACGGTCACTGCGACAGACAGCAGCGATATGGCATCACAGGCTCAGTTTACCGTGACGGTCAACGGAGTGCAGGATGCACCGATGAGCACCGATGTGAGTGTTACTGCTCAGGAAGATATTGCATGCACCGTTACGTTCGCAGGTTCGGATGCCGACGGTGATCCTTTGTCGTATTTTATAACAGACAGTTCGGATCTGGTCGGAAAGGGGACGTTGTCCGAACCCGTCGGTAACCAGGTAACGTTCACTCCGAATGCAGATTGGAATGGTACGACAAGTTTTTCATATCAAGCAAATGACGGCGTAGAAGATTCCAATGTATCCATCGTGACGATCACGGTCAGCGCGGTAAATGATGCTCCCGTTGCGCAGACGCTCTCTCAAAGCACAGAGGAAGATACCCCGCTTATATTGACTCTTTCCGCATCGGACGTTGATTCTTCTGCTATTACTTACAGGATTGACGATTCATCGGATTTAACCGGAAAGGGGAGCCTTTCTCCGATAAATACCAATCAACTGACGTTTACCCCGGACGAAAACTGGAACGGCACGGCGAGTTTTACTTATGTTGCCAATGACGGAAGCACGGATTCCGCAGCCGCGACCGTGACGATTACAGTTAACGCAGTCAATGATGCGCCAGTCGCGCAGTCAATTTCGGAAAACACCGATGAAGATACCCCCATTACTCTGACGCTGTCGGCGTCGGACGTTGATTCATCGTCATTTATCTATACAATTGCAGATCCATCCAATCTTTTGGGGAAAGGCAGTTTGTCTGACGTAAACGGCAACCAAGTTACCTTTACGCCGAATGAAGACTGGAATGGAACGGCGAGTTTCTCATACAAAGCAAATGACGGAGACCTGAATTCCGAGCCCGCGACCGTAACGATTACAGTTAACGCAGTCAATGATGCGCCAGTTGCGCAGTCAATTTCGGAAAATACCGATGAAGATACCCCCATTACTCTGACGCTGTCGGCGTCGGACGTTGATTCATCGTCATTTACCTATACAATTGTAGATCCATCCAATCTTTCGGGCAAAGGAAGTCTGTCTGTCATAAATGGCGATCAAGTGACGTTTACTCCGAATGAAAACTGGAATGGCACTGTGAGTTTCACTTACAAGGCAAACGACGGGGAACTTGATTCCGAGCCGGTAAGCGTAACAATTGCAGTCAGCGCTGTGAACGATGCGCCGGTTGCACAGGCAATCACGGAAAGTACAAATGAAGATACGCCCATTACTCTGACGCTGTCGGCGACAGATGTCGATTCGTCGTCGTTTACTTATACGATTGCCGATACATCAGGGCTGACCGATAAGGGCAGTCTGTCTGTTATAATCGGCAATCAGGTGACATTCACGCCGAATGGGGATTGGAACGGAATGGAGAACTTTACATACAAAGCAAATGACGGAGACCTGGATTCCGAACCCGTGACCGTAACGATTACGGTTAACGCTGTGAACGACGCACCTGTGGCAGTCGATGATACGATTGACACCAATGAAGATACATCCGCGGAGTACGATGTGGTTCCGAACGATACCGATATCGATAACAACAATACGGAACTTGCCGTCATCAATGTCACTCAGCCCGAGCATGCGACGGTGAGTGTCGGTGCGGACGGACGAACGCTGAGCGTTGTTCCTTCGGGAAACTGGAACGGTTCCGAAACATTCAGCTACACCGTGGAAGATACAGGCGGGCTGACAAGTGTTGCTGTGGTGACACTGAACGTTGCATCCGTAAATGACGCCCCTGTAGCGGTTAATGACAGTAAAAGCACCAATGAGGATACTCAGACTACCATTGATGTGCTTGCGAACGATACGGATGTCGATCTGACAACGAATCCGTCGGATGAGTCGCTGACCGTCAGTGCCGTCACGGATCCTTCTCACGGAACTGCGGTGATCAGCAACAATAAAATATTGTACACGCCGTCCTTAAATTATTACGGATCGGATGCGTTTACGTACACGGTGTCAGATGCGTTCGGCGGAACTTCTGCTGCAACGGTGAAACTGACCGTCATATCGGTAAACGACGCCCCAAGTTTTTCGGGATTGGTATCCGCATACAATACAGACGAAGATCACACTGTGACAATTACGTTTGATATTGCCGATGCGGAAACATCAAACGATGCATTGATGCTCCAGTATTCTTCTTCCGATCAGACACTGCTGCCGGACAGCCGCATTGAGCTGAGCGGAATGGGAGACAGCGATTCTTCCCGAAGCATCACATTGAACCCTGCTGCGAACAAAAACGGAACATCAACGATTACGCTGAGACTCGGCGACGGACAACTCGTCACAACCTATACGTTCGTTTTGACGGTGAACGCGGTGAACGATGCTCCGACGGCGGTAAGCGATACCCTTACCTATACCGAAGACACTCCGCTGGTCATCGATATGGATCAGCTTGTGAACAATGACACGGATATTGAAATTTCCGCTCATGAGTTAGGTGCAGGTACGCTCACATTTGTCTCGTACAGCAATCTGACGCAAGGTACGCTTACTGTGCTTGATGAGGCGGAACATACCTATACGTTTACGCCGCAGGTAAACAGCAACGCAAATGTGACATTCCAATATATGGTTATCGACAGCGGCGGACTGACCGCGACCGGCACCGTCACGTTGAAATGCAATGCAGTCAACGATGCGCCGACGATCGTCATGGCAGACGGATATCCGACCGATACCGACGAAGACACCGTTTCGTCCGCCATCGGGTTTACGATTGCCGATGTGGAAACCGCGGTGTCTTCACTGGTAGTCACGGCGGGCTGTGATGACGAAGATCTGATAGAGGACGGGGGAATTGCCGTTACGAAAAACAGCGACGGAACCTGTACGTTGGTGGTGACGCCCAACGCCGATCAGAACGGAAGCTGCAACATCGAAATTACCGTGAGTGACGGAAATCTGACCTCGACACAGATGATTCCGTTCACCGTCAATTCGGTGGAAGACATCCCCGTTGCGCTCGAGGATGCCTATTCGATTCCCGAAAATACGACGCTGACCGTAGATTTGACGAACAATGATTATGACAGAGATAAAGACACGCTATCTATTGTGAAAATCAACGGAACGTCCGTATCGGACGGAGAAAGCGTGGATATCGGAGATGCAACGGTGACGCTGAATGCGGACGGCACCATTACATTTTTGCCCGATGATACGACAGAAGGCATCGTTTCATTCAGCTATACCATATCCGATGAAGGAAAACACAAAGTGACGGCTGATGTCGTCGTTACGGTAAACGGCATAAATGATGCGCCCGTGCTCTCCCCGATTGCGGATGTGACATTCAATGAAGACGAAACCGATTCGGTTTCCTATACATTCAACGACCCCGATCTCGGAGACACGCACACGTATGCGGTTTCTTCGTCCGATCAGGACTTAATCCCAGACGCAAACATCACCGTGGATTCCACGGCAAAAACCATCAGCTTCACACCGCAAGCCGATGCAAGCGGCACGCTGACCGTGACTTTTACCGTCACCGATGCAGGAGGGCTGAGCAGCACGGTTACATTCAAAGTGAAAGTGCGGCCGATCAATGACGTTCCCGTGCCCGATCCTACGCTCTCCTCCGTGAGTGTCACGGAAGATACACCGCAAACCATTGATCTGGTCAGCGGGGTGACGGACAAAGAAAACGACACCATCCGCGTTGTATCGGTGTCGGCACCGTCTCACGGCATGATTGCGAATCTGGGCAACGGACAGTATCGCTACACTCCGAATGAAAACTACAACGGCACGGACTCCTTCGACTATGTCATCACGGACGGTAACTGCACCGTGGCATCGAGTGTCAATCTCACCGTAACGGCCGTGGATGATGCTCCTGTCGCTTATGATGATTATGTCGATTGCCTGACGCTTTCCGCCGTTACCGTATCGGTTCTCGGAAACGATTACGACGATGACACGGTCTACGGAGACAGCATTTCAATCGCTTCGGTTGTCACTCAGCCTACATACGGAACGGCTGTCATAGACGGAAACACGATTGTCTATACCCCATCCGATGCTCCCGGAACGGAATACGATACCTTTACCTATCAGATCGAGGACAATGACGGAACGCTGTCCAACATCGCTACCGTGCATATTGCAAGAGATGATACCTACGATACCTTCAATCCATATACTTACGGTGTGAAGAGCACGATTCTTGAGGACGCGGGAGCGCAGACCTATACGATCGGTATTTTTGACCCCGATACGGCACAGGATGAATTTATCATTACTTCAGTCAGTGAACCGACGCTCGGAACCGCGGTTTACACAAGCAGCACCAGAACGCTGGTGTATACGCCCAATGCAAACGTGAGTGGAACCGATGTGTTCACCTATCAGGTGCAGGACAGCATCGGACGGGTAATGACCGGAACGGTGCGCATTATCATTCAACCCGTCAACGATGTGCCGCAGATGAGTGCGGTTTCCGATCAGACAGTGAATGAGGATACTTCCACCGACACGATCAGCGTGACTCTGAGTGATGCTGACAACGAACCAGACGGTCTCAGTTTCACCGTATTTTCAAACAACGAAGCGTTGGTGAGCGCCGCGAACATTACGAAAACTTATGACACGGCAACCGGCATCGCGACCTTCCGCATTCTTCCTGAGGAAGACGCGAACGGAACCGCTACGGTGACCTTGCTGGCAAGTGACGGAATCGGTGCAAGTACGCAGACGTTTGTTTTGACCGTCACTCCTGTGAACGATGCACCAGAGGCGGCGGATGTTACCGTCACAACGAACGAAGAAGTCCCGGTATCCGTGCCTGTGATTTCGAGCACAACCGATGTGGATACCCCGCTTGACGATATCAACATTGCCATCGTTGAAGGGCCGGATGCGTCCGCGGGAACCGCAGCAGTCAGCGGAGATACCATTGTCTTTACGCCTGCGGTCAATTATTTCGGGGATGCAACGATTACTTACAAGCTCAATGACGGGGAGCTGGATTCCGAAACAAAAACCATTACCATCCATGTGATTAATGTCAATGACGATCCGGTGATTTCCGGTTTGAAATATGTGCAGACAACAGACGAGGATGTAACCAAAGCCATCACGGTGAACGTATCCGATGTGGATAACGATCCTCTCACCGTAACGGCGGTTTCGTCAAACACCTCTTTGATCCCCAATGAAAATATTACGGTCAGCGGCAGCGGTGATACCCGCACCATCACACTGGTTCCCACCGAAAACAACAGCGGTGTGAGCGATATCACGTTAACCATCAGTGACGGTATTGTTAATGTTGACTATCAATTTGAATTAACCGTTGTTTCGGTCAACGATCTGCCGACGGCTCAGGCTGCCTCTGTCTCGACCAACGAGGATACCTCCGTGACCTTCAGCGTAACATCGTTAATCGGCGACGTTGAAACGTCGGTTTCCGATTTACATATCGTTGCGCTGACAAATCCGTCTCACGGGACAGTGGCAACAGACGGAAACGGATCAATTACCTATAAACCGAATGCGAATTGGAACGGAACCGAAACGTTTAGCTATACGATTGCGGATGAAGGCAATGCCAAAGCTACCGCTGATGTGACCGTCGATGTGGCACCGGTCAATGATGCTCCGGTGGCTATTACGAAAAATATAACCGTGAATGAAGACTGCGATCCGTTTGAAATCAATATTGTGGCAAATTGTTCGGATGTGGACGGGGATGCTCTTGTCATGAGCGGGTATACGAACAGCACGACCGATTTGGGAGAAATCACCGAGAGTGGAACGAACGGGGTGATTACCTATACGCCGGGACTTAACAAGAACGGAACAGAAGTGATTTATTACACCGTCAGTGACGGAACGGCGAGCACCACGGGACGGATCAATATTACAATTGTCCCGGTAAATGACGTGCCGATCTGCACGGAGATATCCGAGACAGAGGAAGGATATTTCGAATTTGACGAAGATACGACGGGAATTCTTCACCTGAATATCAGCGATCCGGAGACTGCGGTTTCCAATCTGATCATTACCGTGGCATCTCAGGATCAGTCCATCGTCAAGGATACGGATATCCGATACAGTGGAAGCGGCACGGACAAAAGCGTCACCATGACTCCGCAACAGGACAAAAACGGTGCCTTTGTGCTTCGTGTTAGCGTGAGCGACGGCGTCAATACAACGACCGAGGATTACAATATCCGCGTGGTTTCGGTCAATGACGCTCCCGTGATATCCGATGTGAGCAAAACAACAGACGAGGATGTTGCGGTAAGCGGTGCGGTGAGTGCAACCGATGTTGAAACGGCGGCATCGGGCATCACCTATTCCTTGAAAACAGATGCGGCGAATGGCACGGCTGTCGTAAATATCGACGGTACATGGACGTATACGCCCGATGCGAATTTCAACGGAACGGACAGCTTTGTAATCACGGCTTCGGACAATGATCCCGAAGGGGCTTTGACAGCTGATGCAACCGTGACAATTACGGTAACGCCAAAAAACGATGCTCCCGTTGCAAACAATGACAACGAGACAACTTCGGAACATGCAGCGCTTACCGTTTCTGTTCTCGATAACGATACAGATGCCGATCTGTCGGATATGGGCTCAACGGAAGCGATTACGATTCTTTCCGTCACTCAGGGGGGGCACGGTTCCGTTACAATTTCTTCCGATGCCAAAACCGTGACGTATCAGCCGAACAGCCACTGGGACGGAACGGATGAAACCGATGCTTCCAACCATTGGTACGGAACGGACACGTTTACGTATACCATCAAGGATACGCACGGAGTGACTGCTCAGGCGAGCGTGACGGTTACCGTAACGAACGAAAACGATCCGCCCGTTGCGAACAATGACAGTGCATCACTCAATGAGGATTCAGCAACGCTGATTGACGTGCTTTACAATGACTCGGATGCGGACAGCACGCTGAATGCCGCCGAAACGAAAACAATTGTTTCCGTTACTGACCCGACACACGGCACTGCTATAATCGAGAACGGAAAAGTGAGATATACGCCCGATGCAAACTGGTACGGAACGGAGACGTTCAGCTATACGATGGAAGATGCTGCGCACGTGCAGAAAACCGCCGACATCACCGTTACGGTCGCTTCCGTCAATGACGCACCAAGCATCGGCGGCATCAGCGGTACAATCAATATCAACGAAGATACTTCAACGGGAGCATTGAGCTTCACCGTTTCGGATGTGGAGGACGCGGCGGGAGCACTGATTGTGTCGCTCAGCTCAACGAGCAACGCTTCGCTTATCGACGCAAGTTGTCTGAGCTATACCAACTCAGGCACTTCGCGCACAGTCACGATAACCCCGAAAGCAAATAAAAACGGCACCGCAAACTTAACGCTGCTTGTGAAAGATTCCGGAAATCTGACCGCAACGATGAGTTTCACCGTGACGGTAGCTGCGGTCAATGACGCTCCGTTTGCCGTAAATGACAGTAGGACAACCTCGGAAGATACCGCAATCGACATCGCGGTTGTCACGAATGATACCGACGCGGACTTGAACGATGTCTCATCGACCGAAAATCTGACCGTTCAATCCGTTACACAGCCGATACACGGTTCTGTGATCATGAAAAACGACGGTCTCAGCAAGACAGTCACCTACACGCCAAGTGCCAATTGGTTCGGAACGGACAGCTTCACTTATACGGTTCGGGATGTCGCGGGAGCCACTTCAACCGCAACAGTGACGGTAACGGTGACTTCCGTCAATGATGCTCCCGTCGCCGTGACGGATATCGCACAAACTGAGGAAGATACTTCGGTTTACATCGCCGTAACGGCGAACGATACGGACGCGGATCTGAATAATGTGCCTGCCACAGAAAATCTGACCGTTAAATCCTTTACCGGAGCATCACATGGTACGGTTGTGCTGAAATCGGATGGATTGCATAAAACGTTGACCTACACGCCGAATGCAAATTATAACGGTGCGGACAGTTTCACTTATACATTGCAGGATGTTGCGGGGGCAACTTCGACGGCAACCGTGAATGTGATCGTAAATGCTGTGAATGATAATCCTGTGGCGCATGATGATTCCGTGAGTTGTTACGAAGACGGCTTTGTCGCTTTCGACCCGCTCATGAATGATACGGATATCGATTTCTCGGATACTCCAAGTATCGAAACCAAGAGCATTGACAGTTACACCCAACCCTCGCACGGCACGGTGACGACGGATGCGCTCGGTCTTAAATATATCCCCGCAGCGAATTATAACGGCAGTGATTCCTTCACCTACGTTATGAAAGACAGCGGAGGGTTGACTTCGCAGGCAACCGTCAGTGTGAGCGTTTCTCCTGTGAATGATGCGCCGATCATCACTGGCATCACGGGACCGATTTCAATCGACGAAAGCACGTCCACCGATACATTGAACTTTACGGTCAGCGATGTGGAAGATGCAGCAAATCTGCTGAATGTGACAGTTGACAGTTCGAATACCGCCCTGATTGACAGCACCTGTATGACACTCGGCGGAACAGGAACTGATCGTACCATCGTCATTACGCCTTTCGCATACAAAAACGGGACGTCCGTTATTACACTGACCGTCACGGATACTGACGGACTCAGCTCGACACTGAGCTTTACCATGCAGGTCGGCGCTGTGGACAATGCTCCCGTTGCAGTGGCCGACGAAGGAACGCTCAACGAAGACTCATCGATTGATTTAAATGTTGTTTCCAACGATACCGATATTGATTTTTCGGATGACCATTCCACCGAAAATCTCACCGTGCAGTCCATCAACACTGCGGGCGCACACGGTACTGCTGTGCTGAAGAGCGGTTCGGACGGCAAGGTGATTACCTATACGCCGAATGCAAACTGGAGTGGAACGGATGTGATTGTTTATACGGTTACCGACACATCGGGACTGACCTCTTCCGCATCCGTGACATTTACCGTTCATCCTGTCGCAGACAATCCGGACGCGGCGAACGATGCCGCAACGCTGGATGAAGACGGAAGTATAATAATTGACGTGCTGGCGAATGATACCGATGCCGATATGCCTTACGACGCGGCCGAGACGGTGTCGATACTCAGCTTCACGCAACCTGTGCACGGCAGTGTGACATTGGTCGGAACGCGGCTGCAATACACACCGAATGCAAACTGGAACGGAACGGAAAGCTTTAATTATACTGTGAAAGATACGGCGGGGCATACCGACACCGCGACAGTGAATCTGACGGTGAATCCGATCAACGACCTTCCGAGCATCACGCCGATTTCATCGATTGGCATCAATGAAGATGGTTCTACAGGAGAACTTGCCTTTACGGTAGGGGATGTGGAGGACAGCAGTCGGCAGTTGATCGTAAGCGCACAAAGCAGCAATCCATCGGTGATCGACGCCGAAAACATTGATTTGAGCGGATTGTTTGCAGATCGGGCTGTCAATATTACGCCGAAGGCAAACCGATACGGCAGCGCACTCATTACGCTGACCGTTAAAGATACCGACGGAGGAACTGCGAGCGTATCCTTTACCGTAACGGTAAATTCGGTGAATGATGCTCCGATTGCAGTCAATGACAGTGCCGCGACCAACGAAAGCACTTCCGTAAGCATCAATGTGCTCGCAAACGATACGGATGCCGATATCGGAATCGATGCCAATGATACGCTTTCGATTGCGTCTGTCACGCAGCCGTCCAACGGATCGGTGAGTATTCTTTCTGGCAGAGCAGTGTACACCCCGACCGATAAATGGTTCGGAACGGACAGTTTCACTTACACCGTTACGGACAGTTACGGCGCACGCTCGACGGCGAGAGTTACGGTAACCGTATACGAAGTAAAACCGACCATTCCGACGGAGATCACTGAAAAACCGATTGTGACGGGTGGCACGGACACTCCGAAGACGGTCGAAGAAATCGTCAATGAAGTGTCGAACGGATCGGATGAATACATTTGGACGCAGGATACGGGATATACCAATGAGCAATGGATCAAATCGTCCGATACGGAATATCTGATCGATAATATCACCAAAGAAGGAATCTGGCATCTGTACACAAAGAAGGACGGTGTGGTGACGGAGACGGAATATATTGTCGATTACACACCGCCGCTCGCAGGGAACACGATCAAGTGGCTGTTTATCTGTGACAAGGTCAATCTAAATATTTACGACGCAACTTCGGGTGTGAGCAAAATCGTGGATGCAAACGGAAACGAAATTGACCCCGATCACTTCTATGTTTGGAAAAACGGCACATATACCGTTACGATCTTCGATAATGTGGGCAATTCCACACAGTATACCTTCGAGGCAAAATGGATCATCCCCTGGTGGGTTGTGCTGCTGTGTCTGATCGGGATCGGCTGGCTGATCATCATCCTCTGGAAACGAAACATCTATTATACGGACGATCAGCCGGGAGAAGGCGTGTATTATTGCCTGCATTGCAAAACGGATCATGACATTCATAATGACGAAGAGAAACTTCCGAAATGCACAAACTGCGGCAGAGAACGCTTCCGCAGAAGGAAACTGCAGGATGCACCTGATCTTGATACGGAAACGGTGGCGAAGAAAAACGCGCCCGCAGAAGAATAATCCATCACAAATAAAAAAGGATTGCAGAAAAGCGATCCTTTTTTTGCGGCTGCATCGAGTGCCGAGGCTTGTGATCATGTATACAGAAGATTAGCGATCATACTGATTTGGAATTCATGCTGTCGGAAACTCGTATGATGCGTTTCATGTGCGGGTAATTGGTTGTTTTCGATGCGCATGATGATCGGGATCGCATGGTATGCGATCCCGACATGGGACGTTCGTTGTCGTAGTTGATTGATCGGCAGTCGTCTCGTCAGAGGCGAATGATGTCCTTTTGGGTGCAAAAGGACACAAAACGCATTCAAACGTTTACTTCGCAGGGAATGTCAGCCTACGCAATTCAGACAAATATCGCTTCGGCGCATCATGGTTCGCAGTATCGATCAGATCAGCAGAGAGACGAATGCGCTCGGTTCTGTTTTTAGTGAATTGCTTCGGGACGTTCCGATGCTTGCAATCAAGTTTTGAAGCCGCCCTTGCCCGTTTGCGGCGGAATGCATTGTATTGTACCCTTTGAGAAAGCATCAATAATCAGTATTAAATCTTCAAAATATTTCCTCAGTTCCGTCTGCGCGGAAGGGGTGTTTACATTCATTGACGTTATAACGAAATATTATGTTTTTTTACTTTTTAGAAAATTTTTTATATATCCGCTGAGTAAACAGATTAGGACAACATCCAACAGAATTGTTGGAATAAAATCAAAAATTAATGAATTTTGAAATTTTACATCTGCCACTCCGCTTACAATGCAGATTAATAAACAGATATCGCCAATAAACAAAAAGTTTGTTATTGCAGGAAAATAAATCTTATCTTTTTTTATGCTGAAAATAGTGATCACTGTCACTGTCGATAAAGCTAACGGAACAAATAACCAGAAAAATCCTCTGTAATTCATGAAACTCACAAACGAATAATAGGAAAGAAAATTCACACATGGCATAATCGTTTGCGCCAATATCACGTAAATATAATATATGGCGTTTAAACTGGCTGATAATAATGTAATTTGTAACAATTTATTGTTCTTCATTTTATTCACCTAATTAAGGATTTATCGATAAATACGATGGCAAAAACAAAAGGATAAGGATGAATAGCTCCTATTAATAATAGCATAAAAGATCTGTACAAAAAAAGAACGCTGCTGCGTTCCTTTTGTTGTTATTATTGCGTTTTCCCGAGTCGCTTTCGCAGACGGATATCGTCTCCGACAAAGGAGATGCCTTTAAAATTTCCGATAATGCGCGAAAAAATGCGGTTATTGTAAGTTTCTTTCAATTCGCCGACTGACAGATTTGTGGAAATCAACATCGGTTTGTTTCGGACAAGACGTTCGTTGAGCAGGTGAAATAAGACATTCTGTGCGAAATCCGTCATACGCTCGCTGCCCAGATCGTCAACGATGATCAAATCGCTGTCCCAGATCAGCTCGCTGAGCTGTCTGTCGGCTTTGCCGAGACTGATGTCGGTAAATTTTTCGATCAGATCATACGATGTGAAATAGACGACGTTCTTTCCCCGGTCGAGCAGTTCTTTTGCGATACAGTGTGAGACGAATGTTTTGCCTGTGCCGACTCCTCCCATAAACAGAAGGTGCTGCGTATTGCTGTCAAAATTCGAAAGATAGGCGGTGCACTCATTGCGGATGCCTCGAATCTGTGCCCTCGGGGAGAGTCCGTCAATTTTTTTCTCCGAAAACAGCCCGTCATCAAATGTATCGAAATTTTCCGACTGCAGCACCGCACGGATATTTGACTGCGCATAACACAGGTCGATGACTGTCTGCTTGAGACAGTTGCACATGACCCCGTCGTGATATCCCTTGTCTTTGCAGAGGGGGCACATCGGAGACAGTTCCAAATCTGACGGAAGATAATGATTCTCTTTCAGTGTCAGCGCGATCTGATCCCGTTTTTCGGATATGGATCGTTCGCATTCCGCTTCGGAAATTTTTTCTCCGATCCGCAAAACCCAGAGCTGATTGATTTCATTTTGCAGCGTCACAATCTGCGGAAGCTGCGCGAGAATTTGATCCCTTTTTCGCATCTGTGCCGCTTTGTACGCCGCGCATATCTGTTCATATTGTTGTTTTGCATCGCTGATTGACTGCATGATTATTCCTCTCCGGAGGCTTCTCTTCGCCCGAACAGCGCCTGCTCGATGAGATCGACATCATAATTTTGTTCGTGATCCATTTTGTTGTTTCGTCCGGGGCGTTTTTCGTTTCGTGCCGAGCGCTCCGCGCGGCCGCCGCTCAAGATTGTATCGACGTATTTCAGCGACGGTTTGCCTGTCTTGACGGTTTCGTCGCATGCCGCTTTGATTGCCTGCATATCAAGCTGATATTCTTCGATCCATCGGTCGATCATGGTCTGCTCCGGTTTGGTCGGCAAACGGTAAAATCCGAGATAATTGAGAATTTCGGAATATCGGCTCCATCGCGCGTCTCTGCTTTTGAGATATTGCTGCGCCTGATCGTAAGTGCGGATGCCTGCATCGAAAAAAACTTTCGCCATATTCTGCCAATATGCGGTTGTGCGGCGATCCCTGTCTGCACAGTCGGAAATGAGCAGCACGACGGTCTGAGGTGTAAATTGATATTGTTCGATCCATTCCTGAAACAGATTCAGTTCGTTTACGGTCAGCGGCCTGCCGAGTTTTTCTTCGATATCCCGGTTCATTTGCCGTATTTTCGCGTTGGGTGCGCCTTGTTTGGAGCGAATCTTCGGTTTTTTCTCGGCAGACGGGATGAGCAGTTTTGAGGAAACGGAAAGATACTCGATGAGAGAATCATTTTCCTGTTCGACATAATGAAGAATGCCCTCCGAGTCCCAGTATTTCCATGCGTTGACTACATCGCTTTCCGTCATTTTCAGTGCATTGGCGATTTCTGCATTGCTCGGCGAGTAGTTGCCGCATCCGCACCCGCATGCTTTGAACCCGTACAGATAGACTTTCACATAATCGCCGCGTGCTTTGGGCATATAATGATTGATAAAGGCGTTTTCGATTACGGTAAAACCGAGATCGTCGATGGGACGAAGAAATTCAAATCGATTCATGCGGGCTCCTTTCGGGTATTTGTATCCTTGTTGCGTGCAGAATCCGCAGAACCGTTTTGATTTCTGCGGGAAAATTTATGAAACTATTATAGCATAATCACTGCAAGTATTGTAGAATAAGACAGGAACTTTTCGGAGGGGATACGTGAGCATTGCACAGATAAAAGAGGGCGAGCGCTTCGGCGGTATTTGCCTGATCAAAAAATTTGAAATCAAAACAGCCAGAAACGGAAAGAGTTATCTTGATGCGGTTTTTGCTGACAAAACAGGCGAAATCTCCGCGAAACTCTGGGACGTGTCCGCTGTTTCCGCCGCAGATTTTTCTGTTGGCAGCGCAGTGTTTGTCAAAGGGAACATCGAGCGTTACAACGGATCGCTGCAGATGGGAATCGAATCGATCGAGGCGGCAAATCCAACCCCCGAGGAGCTTGACGCACTGGTCGAAACGGCGCCGTACCCGCCCGCCAAAATGTACGAAAAAATCATACAGCTTCTTTCTCAAATTGAAAACGCGCAAATCAAAAGACTTGCACTCGCAATGTTTGAAGAAAAAAAGGACGCGCTGTTATATTATCCCGCAGCGAAGAATTTTCACCATGCAGTTAAAGGCGGACTGCTCTATCATATCTACTCCATGTTTCGGTGCGCGCTGCCGCTGTTGGATATTTATGATTTTCTCAATCGTGATCTGGTTTATGCCGGCATTGCATTGCATGATTTGGGAAAGATTAAGGAAATGGAAAGCGACATATACGGCATTGTGACGGATTATACACAGGAAGGAAAGCTCCTGGGGCATATCATCACGACGATCTGCGAAATTGAAACCAAATCGAAAGAGTTGGATATTGACGAATCCGTGTCGCTTTTGCTGAAACATATGATTCTGTCCCACCATTATCATCCCGAATTCGGCAGCCCGAAATCTCCGATGTTCGGAGAGGCGGAACTGCTCCATTATCTGGATCTGGTGGATTCCCGAATGAACCAGATGAAGAAAACCATCGACTCCATTCCTCCGGGAACTTTTGCGGAAAAAGTGTGGGTGCTCGACGGACGGACGATTTATCATCATACACTTGATACACAGGAGGAAAACAATGAACTTATTTAATTTTGAATCGATCCTGGCGATCATTTTCCTATTGCTCGCGGCATTGCTGTTGCGCTCGACGCTCAAACGGAAAAAACAGATCGGGAAACTCGTGTTGCCGACTTTGACCGGATTAGCTCATTCCGATTTTCTGGTGCAGACGATTCTGGTGGTTCTGCTTGCGGGATTCACCTTGTTCAGCGCATTTTACGGAAGCAGCACGGAAAAAAATTACCTTCTCTTCTATATCTGTTTCCCTGTCGCGCTTGTGATTTATTACCTGAATACATTTATTAATGCGCTGACCCCGAAGGGAATGTATACCAATGGGATTTATACTTCCAATGGTGTATTGTTCTATTCCGAAGTGACGGAGTACAATATGGTGGAACGCTCAGGGAAAAATCTGACCCGCGTAAAAATCAATCCGAAAGCTTCCTTTTTCGGCAATAGTGCGTATATTGACATTTCACCGAAAAACGAGGCAGAAATCAAGGCTTATCTGAAAAAGCATTGTTCGTTCAAAAAAGGCGGGAACACTCCGCCACCGCCGAAACGAAAAAAGAAATAGAAAAAACTGATCCGAAACCGCGTCTCCGTACGCGGTTTTTTATTTGCCTCTAATCAAGGATATCCGCGATATGTTCCGGTTTTCAGACTAATTTAATTTAGCGGGTTATGATAAAAGATGATAAGGATGATCCAAAGTGTTGAATATGCAATTATTTGCAATTCGGCAGCAACTTTATGTCGGATGCAACGTATAACTTTATATGCGGAATAAACAGTCGTTTTCAAATGAGAACAGATATTTTTTGTGTGTTCCGATATGATACAGGGAAAGTGAACTTTTTTCTTTGCTTTTACAATATTTTTTCAAATCTGTTACATCCTTTTTCAGAGAGGAAAAATCGGAGAATGCTTCCTGTAAATTTTGAGTATTGTTTATTTACAGAGGTTATTTCGCATTATAAAATGTTTGATAGGCTTGCAGCCCGATAGGCACACAATGAAATGAGAGGTGAAAACATGAACATCGACAGCATAACCGTAATCGGCGGATATGACAAGTTCGGCAACCGGGAAACGATTCAGGAGCTGACCATCCGCAAAGGAGAGATCATCGGAATCGTGGGTCCGACCGGAAGCGGAAAAAGCTCCGTGATTTCGGATATCGAACAGATCGCGCAGGGCGATACGTTTTCCCGAAGGCGAGTGTTGTTCAACGGTACCGTTCCCGATCCGTCCATCATTTCCGACCCGCGCAAAAAGATGATTGCGCAGTTGTCCCAGACGATGAATTTTCTGGCAGATATGGCTGTCGGAGATTTCATACAGCTCCATTCGAAATGCAGGGGCATTTCGGACAATAAAATCGATCAGGTCATTGCGCTTGCCAATACCCTCACGGGGGAACCGATCAAAGAGTCCGACAATCTCACGACCCTCAGCGGAGGACAGTCCCGTTCACTGATGGTGGCGGATATCGCTGTGATCAGCGATTCGCCGATTGTCCTGATCGATGAGATTGAAAACGCCGGCATCAAGAAAAAAGAAGCCATTGACCTGCTTGTCGGAAACGGCAAGATCGTCATGATCGTAACGCACGATCCTCTTCTTGCGCTGATGGCAGGCAGACGAATCGTGATGAAAAACGGCGGGATGAACAAACTGGTCGAAACCAATCAGAATGACAAACTCATTTCTCTGAGGCTGAATGTGATAGACGGAATCATGCACGAAATGAGAGAACGGCTCAGAATGGGCGAAACAATCGATATCAAACGGCTGGATATGGGAAATACGATAATTGATACGAAACGACTGGAGAATGTAACCATATGAAAACTGTCATTGCAGCCGGAACGCCCGGATCGGGGAAAACGGCAATTTTATATCACACGCTCAAAGCGCTGGCGTTATCCGATTATCGATGCAGCGTCGCGAAAATCGACTGTCTGTATACCGATGATGACAAACGCTTTGAAAAACTCAATATCCCGGTACGGGTCGGCTTGGCCAAGGATATGTGCCCCGACCATTTTGCAATCTTTAACTATGAAGAAATCAACCGTTGGGCACAGGATCGCGGCAGCGACATTCTCGTGATCGAGACGGCTGGTTTGTGTCACCGATGTGCACCCTACACGAAAAACAGCCTTGGCGTATGTATGCTGGACGCAACGACGGGACCGAATACCCCGCTCAAACTTGGACCGTTTCTGAGCACTGCCGATGTGGCGGTCATCACGAAAGGCGATATGATTTCTCAGGCAGAGCGGGAAATTTTCCGTGAGCGCGTTTTGGAAATCAATCCCCGCTGCTCGATCATCGAAGCGAACGGACTGAGCGGGAAAGGCTGCCAGGAACTGGCAAGAGACATCTCGAACGCAAAAGAAGTGCTCATCGAAGAAGAAACGCTCCGGCATTCCGCCCCGGCTGCCGTGTGCACGCTGTGCGTGGGGGAATCGAGAATCAGCAAAGAACATCACCGCGGACTGCTGCGCAACATCGACGGTATGGCATATTACGAGGGGGAATAAGATGAGCGAACACACTGAGTCCAATCCTTCCCGACCGACGATCCGTCTGGAAGAAGTGACGGCACTGCTTCCGGGCTTCAACTGCCGCGAATGCGGCTTCCGCGACTGCGCGGATTTTGCGGTAAATCTCACCGAAGAAAAAACGGACGCGACGGTCTGCGCGTTTCTGACGCAAGATCGGTTTATTGAGAAACGAACCGCATTGGAAGAGCTGCTTCGCAGCCGCCCCGTCATTAAAACAACATCCGAAATCGTCGGCATCATCGACAATTACATCGCCGACTTTCTGCTGGATCCCCTGCCGGGCGAATGCTCGTGCCGCGAGATCCTGTTTCCGTTTTATCAGAAACCGTATGCTGCGGGCGACTTGATCCGTTACCGTCCGCTCGGCTGTCCGATTCCGCATTTTGCGCGGATTCTTGAATCCGCAAAAGGGCTCATCACCGTGCATCTGATCGGACCTTGTCACCGCACCGAAGCGGGTGAGGGAATGGAGTTCGAAGATGTGGGCGTGTGTATGGTCGGTGGATTCATCGGGATGGTGCAGGGAAGCCGACCGAAGGTCGGGCAGACCGTGCGCTTTGTGCCGAATGGATGCATGATGCAGAAAGTGCATTCGGGCATCATCGTGCAGATGGAGGGAAGCCGCGCGCAGATCGAGGGCATCGACCTGAAGGTCTGGGCATTGCCGGAAGAGGGCATGCGCTAATCCGAAATACAACAGAAAATAATCGGGAGCGTTTATGCAGCGTCTCGATATCGATACCAATCATTTGGCTACAAAAGAAAAGAGGTGACCGACTTGCTGAATCATACTTATCTGCAGTCCGTTGCAACCGAAGGACTGCAGGAAGACAACGGCTATGTGCTTGCCGATCCGACTGCGCAGGCTCCCACGCTCCTGCGAGCGGTGTATCACAAGAAACAGCTCAGAGTCAGGGAAGAAAATGAGGGGATTTTCCGATTCGCGGATTGGCTTCCGGTCGAGCGATTCATTCATTCCGACGGCTCTCCCGTGACTTATCGCAGTGAAGGGTTGGCAACACTGCTCGGGCTGTCGAATCTGTACATTACCTTCAACGGCTATTGGCCGGAGAAAGGCGCGAATATGAGAACTGGCACTTTCAAGGAATGCGAAGCGTATTCCGTGTGCGCGAGAAAACCGGCGGATGAGCAAATTCTCGTGGTATCTTCCGCGGGAAATACGGCGCGTGCATTCATGAAGGTGGCTTCGGAAAACAAAATTCCGCTGCTGCTGGTTGTGCCGGAAAAAAATCTGGGGAGTCTTTGGTCGATTGAGGAGGTCGATCCGTGTGTGAAGCTCATCGCCGTAGGCGGGGATGCCGACTATACGGATGCCATTCACCTTGCGGACGCAATCTGTGCATTGGACGGGTTTGTGAGCGAAGGCGGCGCGAAAAACGTCGCACGGCGCGACGGCATGGGAACCACGGTGCTTTCCGCGGCAACGACAATCGGAGAGATTCCCGATTATTATTTTCAGGCAGTGGGCAGCGGCACGGGTGTGATCGCGGCGCACGAAGCAAATCTGAGACTGAACGAAAGCGGGGACTACACCCCAAAGACCATGAAGCTGTTCGCCTCTCAGAATCTGCCGTTTGTGCCCATGGCGCAGGCCTGGGGCAAAAAGAGCCGCGCGCTTGATCCGATGAATGAGGAAGAAACCGTGCGGCAGATCGACACGATTCTGGCAAAGGTGCTCTCCAACCGTCAGCCGCCTTACGGATTGACGGGCGGGCTTTATGACGTGCTCAGCGCGGCGGACGGCGAAATGCCGACCGTGGAAAACAGCGAAGTGATCGAAGCGCAGAGACTGTTCGCCGAACTCGAAGGGTGGGACATCTGCCCGGAAGCTGGGGTGGCACTTGCTTCGCTGATGCAGAAAACAAACGACGGAACGATCGACAAGAACGGCATCGTGATGCTCAATGTGACGGGCGGCGGGATGCAGGCGCTGGCGCGGGAATTTGATCTGAAGCAGAAAGCGGCCGATCTGATCGTGCCGAAAGACGAATTATCAACTCAAACAGTATCGGAGCGAATCGCTTCTTTATATGGGAAAGGAATCTAAGAGATGAGCGAAAAGGATATCTTTGCGAAATGTGCCACGGATGAGGGCTATTTCGGCAATTTCAGGGCGGCGGGAGACCGCTATTACACCATGCCGGTGATGGAGTCCATCCCGGGCAAGACCATGACATTTGACGGAAAAGACTGCCTGATGTGGTCGATCAACAACTACCTCGGCATGGCAGAAAACGAAGCCGTGAAAGAGGTGGGACTCGAAGCGATGAACGTCTGGGGCACAAGCGGTCCGATGGGTTCCCGCATGATGAGCGGCAACACGGTAGATCACATCGCGCTCGAAAATTCGCTTGCCGATTTCGCGCAGAAAGAATCGTCCATTCTGTTCAACTACGGCTATCTCGGCGTGATCGGCACGATCAACTCGCTTGTCGAATCGCATGATGTGATCGTGATGGACAAGCTTGTGCATGCGTCCATTGTCGATGCGGCGTTCGGCGCGGTTTCGGACAGACGCAAAATCCGCGTGTTCAAACACAACGATATGGACAGTCTCGAAAAAACACTCAAGAGTGTGAACGAAACCCGCAAGGGCGGGGTTTTGATTCTCACGGAAGGCGTATACGGCATGACGGGGGATCTGGCGAATCTGAAAGATATCGCGGAGATCAAAGACCGCTACGACGCGCGCCTGTTTGTGGACGATGCGCACGGGTTCGGCGTGATGGGAGAACACGGCAGAGGCACGGGTGAATACGCGGGTGTGCAGGACAAAATCGATCTGTACTTTGCGACCTTTGCCAAGGCGTTTGCTTCCATCGGCGGCATGACCGCAGCGAGCAAAGACGTGGTGGAATGGATTCGTTACAACGCCAGAACGCAGGTGTTCGCGAAGAGTCTGCCGATGGTGTATGTCAAAGCGCTGCAGAAAACGCTGCAGATCGTGGAAGACGAATCCGAGCGCAGAACGCGACTCTTCGACATTTCGCACAAACTCTCCGAAGGACTTCGGGAGCTGGGTTTCTTTGTGGGCGATGTGAAATCTCCGATTGTCCCGGTGTTCATCCCCGAAGGAAAACTCTCGACGGCGATGGAATGGATCAGCTATCTGCGTGACAAAGGCATCTTTGTCACGGGGGTATCCTACCCCGTGATTCCGCGCGGATACATTATGTTCCGCATGGTGCCGACGGCGTCCCACGACGAGGCGGATGTGGCGAGAACCGTGGAGGCGTTCCGATGCCTGCGCGAAGACAAGCATCTAGACCTGAGTGCGTATGACAACGAACTGATGAGACTTTACAAAGACAATTAATAATACCAATGGAAGAGCGCTTAGTGGCGCTCTTTTTTGTGGGCGGGAATTGGGGGAAGATAAATCGGAACGTATACAATGCGTTCCGTACGAAATGTCCATGGATTGAATGTTGGAATGAATCTGTCATGTTGGTTATATTGTTGTTTTGGTTTTCAATATGCAATGTAGGGAACGCGTATTACGCGTTCTGTGTGATGCGGATGATTGATTGTTTATAGAGATATGCATTGTTTTTATGATTGAGATTGATCACCAGACAGTCGCCGCGTCGGCGGCGAACGATGTCCTTATAAATTAATGACATTCGCTCCGCAAGCTACGCTCATGAAGGACACGAAATATCAATCGTTCATGAAGTTCGGCAAGCCCTTCAAAAGGACACAAAACGCTTTTCGCTGATGCGCCTCGCGGCATGTCATCCTTTCGGTTTTGACAAAAATTCCATCGGCAGATAATCGTTCGCCTGACCGTGAAAGTCGGCAGAAACAAAATCTGCTCGGAATTTTTATACCAAAACCGTGCGGGTCATGCCCTTGCTCGGACGCATCACGCTTGATGCCGCCCCGTGCCGTTCGTGGCGGAATGTGGTGGGTTGATTTGCGGAACGCATGCAATGCGCTCCGTACGGAATGTGCATGGTTTGGATTTTGGAATCGATTTGTAGGGAACGCGTATCACGCGTTCCGTGCTGATGCATTCCGTGTTGAAATTCATATGTTTGATTATTCATGTGGATCGCATACTATGCGATCCCGGTGAATTGTCAAGTGAAGTGCAACATAAAAACCTCAGAAGGAGACTTCCAGTTCAGACATTTACGAGGACGAAGATTGAGCAGATGATTCGCCCATAAAACTTTAGAGATATCAACATTGGACAGGAACAACCCTCTAGGAAAGAATTGACGAATCAATCCGTTTGTATTCTCATTTGTTCCGCGCTGATAAGGTTTATAAGGCT
>JBGMEA010000026.1:0-294935 GCA_041447245.1 Anaerofustis sp. | reverse complement strand
CCAATGTTGATATCTCTAAAGTTTTATGGGCGAATCATCTGCTTAATCTTCGTCCTCGTAAATGTCTAAACTGGAAGTCTCCTTCTGAGGTTTTTATGTTGCACTTCACTTGACAATTCACCGGGAATGCATATTACGCGTTCCGTGAAATATATTGCAGATAATTGAAATTCGAATAATTTTTTTTGCGGAGCGCATACTATGCGCTCCCTACAGTGATAAAAATATTATTGATAAAAAAAAACGCACATCGTGCGTTCTAATAAAATCAGTTATTGTTTCATTTTTTCCGCCTGATCCGCCGTGGTCAGGTTGTCGATAAATTCGTCGATGGCGCCGTCGAGCACCTCGTCGAGCTTGTACAGCGTCAGATTGATGCGGTGATCCGTCACACGCCCCTGCGGGAAATTGTAAGTGCGGATGCGTTCGCTGCGGTCTCCCGAGCCGACCTGACTCTTGCGGTTTTCCGCAATGGCGTCATTCTGCTTTTGCTGCTCGATCTCAAACAAACGCGCCTTTAAAATCTTCAGCGCTTTGTCTTTGTTCTTCAGCTGGGATTTTTCATCCTGACATGCCACCACAAGCCCCGTCGGAAGATGCGTGACGCGCACCGCGGAGTCCGTCGTGTTGACGCTCTGCCCGCCGTTGCCCGAAGATCGGTACACATCGATGCGCAGATCGTTCGGATTGATTTCCACTTCCACGTCTTCCGCTTCGGGCAGCACCGCCACGGTCGCGGCTGAAGTGTGAATGCGTCCGCCCGATTCTGTTTCGGGCACGCGCTGTACCCGGTGCGTGCCGCTTTCGTATTTCAGCTTGGAGTACGCGCCTTTCCCCGCAATCAGAAAAATGGCTTCCTTGTAGCCGCCGATGCCGATTTCGTTGACGGAAAGCATTTCCACTTTCCAGCGGTTGCGTTCTGCGTAGCGGATGTACATGCGCAAGAGATCCCCCGCGAACAGCGCGGCTTCGTCTCCGCCGACCCCGGCTCTGATTTCCACGATGACGTTTTTCTCATCGTTCGGGTCTTTCGGCAAAAGCAGAATGCGAAGTTCCTGTTCCTGCTGTTCTTTCAGGTCATTGAGTGATTGGATGTCTTCGTGAATCATCTGGCGGAATTCATCGTCTCCGCTTTCTTCGAGCATCGCTTTATTGTCTTCAATCTGCGCGATGGTATCGCTGTATTCGTTGTATTTCATTACAATCGGTTCCAGCGTTGAGCGTTCTTTGAGAATTTGAGTATATTTCTCCTGATCACCGAGTATCTCCGGTTTCCCGATTTCTTCGGTAAGCAGGTCGAATTTTTCTTTCAGTCCGTTTAATTTTTCAAGCATGGTTTGCTCCTTTTTGTCGTTCCTTACATATTATATCGGAAATTCAGCATTTTGCAAGTCATATCACACCGACGCGGCAGTGCAGGCAGGCGGGAGGAAGAGATTGTCAAAATATGTAAAAAACCTATTATTTTTCGTAAAAAATTGATATAATATAAAATTATAAGGTAATCGAGGTTATTTATGGATCTGCGTATCGCAAAAGGACTTGAGACCAGGCAGCTTATCTACGATACAGCAAAGAACGAATTTTATAAGCACGGCTATAAGAAAACGACCATACAGACCGTGACACAGACCGCCGACGTACAGCGCGGACTGTTTGCTTATTATTTCAGCACGAAAGATCATCTGGTGGAAGTGATTTACGGAGAGTATCTGGATGCAATTTATCAACTGCTGCGTCCGTTCGAATGGTTTGATTCGGAAACGGCTTTTTTTCAGCATTCCATGGTTTCTTACATCTACTATTACAATATTCTTTCCGATTCCAACATCGCCCGTTTTTATTACGAAGTACTTCGCAGAGAATCCAACGAACGTGTGCTGATCCGTCCGATTTCCGATATTTATCATCGCTTTGTTGCGGATTACGGCATTGATCTGAAACAATGCGATTTTGATTCACTCCTACATTATGATTTCGGCGGACGCCGAGAAGTGTTCATCAATTACTTTTCGAAACACTTGGATATCGGAATCGAGGATTTGGTCTTTAATATCGTGTATACCATGGCGTTCGCCATTCGCATCCCTCATGAGGAAATCAAAAGAGTGAATGCAAAGGTACATGAGTATTTCAATGAAATCGACAGCTCGTCCGTACGTATGCTGTAGTTATTACTCCTGAAAAAAGATGCCGCTCCTTTGTGGAGCGGCATCTTTTTGATTGCTTAAGCGTTCTGTGTTTTGAGCCAGTTGATCAATCCGCCCGATTTGAGCAGCATGCGTTCGCGCTCGGATGCGGAGAGGTTCATTTCATAGCGTTCATTCTTTGTTTCGTTGACTACCGTGACGATTTCATCATCCATGATTTGACTGTAACTGTCGATGCGCAGCACATCATCCACACCGATTTTGTCATAGTCCGCTTCCTTTACGAACGTAAGCGGGAGAATGCCGTTGTTCATCAGGTTATTTTTATGGATGCGGGCAAAGGATTTTGCCAGCACGGCTTTCACTCCCAGATACAGCGGAGCGAGCGCCGCATGTTCTCTGCTGGAGCCCTGTCCGTAGTTCTGTCCGCCCACGATGATCGAACCGTTCAGTGCTTTTGCTTTTGCCGCAAAGTCCGGATCGACCGGGCGCAGGCAGTATTCCGAAAGATATTCGATGTTGGAACGGTAAGGAAGCAGTTTTGCATTCGACGGCATGATGTCGTCGGTCGTGATATTGTCTCCCAATTTTGTCGCGACGACGGCTTTCAGCGTACTGTCGGGAATCGGAGCTTTCGGAAACGGTTTGATGTTCGGACCCTTGATGATCGGTTTTGTTTTGTCGCAAGTCGGTTTGATGAATAAATTATCGTTGATCGGATATTCCGTCGGTTCCGAGATTTTTTTATTGATTCTGCCTTTCGGAGAGGTAATCACTCCTTCCAATGCAGAGACTGCCGCGGTTTCCGGGCTGATGAGATAGACATCGGCGTCTGTCGTTCCGCTGCGGCCTTTGAAGTTGCGGTTGAATGTGCGAAGACTTACCCCGGCAGAATTCGGAGATTGTCCCATACCGATGCAGGGACCGCAACCGCATTCGAGAATTCTTGCGCCCGCATTGAGCAAAGCCGAAAGTCCGCCGCTTTTTGCCATCATATCGAGCACCTGACGGGAACCCGGAGAAACGGCAAAGGAGACATTCGGATTGATCGTGTTTCCATCGAGAATTTCCGCAACCGTCATCAGATCTTCATAAGAGGAATTGGTACAGCTGCCCACGCAGATCTGGCTGATTTTTGTACCTGCCAGTTCGCTGACTGCTTTGACGTTGTCCGGGCTGTGAGGACATGCCGCAAGGGGTTCCAAGGCGTTCAGATCTACGGAAATTGTTTTTGCGTAAGCGCATCCCGGATCAGCAGAGAGTACGACATAATCCGCTTCGCGTCCCTGCGCTCGCAGGAATTTGCGCGTGTTTTCGTCGGAAGGGAAAATGGAAGTCGTGGCACCGAGCTCTGCTCCCATGTTGGTGATGACACCCCGTTCCGAAACGGAAAGGCTTGCAATCCCTTCTCCGAAATATTCAATGATGCGTCCCACTCCGCCCTTGACGCTGAGTTGACGCAGTACTTCCAAAATGATATCTTTTGCGGAAACTCCGTTTTGCAGAGTACCTTTCAGTTCCACTCCGACAATTTCCGGCATGTTCAGATAATAACCGCCGCCGGCCATGGCCGCTGCCACATCGAGCCCGCCCGCTCCGATGGCAATCATGCCGACTGCGCCGCAGGTGGGTGTGTGACTGTCGGAGCCCAGAAGTGTTTCGCCTGGTTTGGAGAATCGTTCCAAGTTCAGCCTATGACAGATGCCATTGCCCGCTTTTGAAAATATGACGCCGATGCGGTCCGTGATCGTCTGGATGTAAAGGTGATCATCCATGTTTTCCGGGCCTGTTTGAAGCATATTGTGATCGATATAGGCAACGGATCGTTTGGTTTTAACCGGTTTGTCGGAAATCGCTTCATATTGCAGATATGCCATTGTCCCGGTGGAATCCTGCGTGAGCGTATTGTCGATGCGGATCGAGATTCCGCTGCCCGGGATCATTTCGCCTGAAAGCAGATGCGACTTGATGATTTTTTCCGATAAGGTCAGATTCAATTCGGTATCCTCCAGAATTAATTATTTTGCTGTTTTGCGTCCCGCAACTTCGGGAAGATAAATTTCCACCAGCAGCTTGAGCTCTTCATTGTTGATGTTCGATGTTCTGCCGTTTGCATATTCTTCGTCCACCCATTTTTTGATGGCAAGTACGCGTTCATCGTGTTTCCCGATGCGGGTGTCCTCTTCCAGATGATAGTAATTGTTGATCCATCCCGCAATGCCGGAAGTGCCGCTGGACTGATTGATGGCAATGACAATCGGGCGATCCAATATTTTCATGGTGTTGAACGAATTGTAGATTTCGGGATCTTTGAGCAGTCCATCCGCGTGGATGCCTGCCTTTGTTGTATTGAAATCCGCGCCCATGAGCGGATATTTCTCGTGAATGCCGAATTCCAGTTCATTGCTGAAGAATTCCGCCACATTATTAAGCAGATCGAAACGAAGATTGCCGGTATCGTTTTTGATCTGAGCATACTGAAACAGCATCCCTTCAAGTGGGGTGTTGCCGCAGCGTTCCCCGATGCCGAGCAATGTCGTGTTGACCGATGCGCATCCGCTGAGCCATGCAGACATGGAATTGGCAACTGCAAGATGGAAGTCATTGTGCCCGTGCCATTCAATGGCACTGCTGTCGAGCCCGCATTCTTCGCGTAAAACGCGGACGATTCCCGGCACACTTCTGGGCAGCGGACAATGATCGAACGGGATGCCGACCCCGAGTGTATCGCAGGCTCTGATTTTAAGCGGAATGCCGTAGCCTTCGCATAGATCATTCAGGTTCTTGACGAGAGGAATCACGAAGCCCTCAAAATCTGCCCGAGTGATATCTTCCAGATGGCATCTCGGACGGATTCCCGCTTTCAGAGATGCCTCTGCGATGCTCAGATATTTGAACATCGTTTCGCTTCTTGTCAGATTCAGTTTTTTAAAAATATGATAGTCGGAGCAAGACATCAGCATGCCCGTTTCTTTGATTCCCAAATCTTTGATCAAATCAAAATCCCGGTCATCGGCACGAATCCAAGTCGTAACTTCGGGAAAGCGATATCCGAGCTTCATACATTCAATTAAAGAGTTCCTATCATTTTCGCTGTAGACAAAAAACTCTGCCTGACGGATGATTCCGCTTTCATTGTCGATGCGATGGAGAAAGTCAAAAATCTTTACGGACTGCGCGGTCGTGAAAGAGCGCATGGACTGCTGACCGTCTCTCAGCGTGGTATCGGTGACCCATATATCATGCGCTGTCAGATCGGGCTGCTGCTGATTGGATTCAAACTCGGCAACAGGCAGTGTTTCGTACGGGAAAATATTCTTGTAAAGATTCGGTTCGCTGACATCAATGCATTTGTGTTTCATGTCTGCCTCCTTCCGTTGCTGCAAGGCGCGCAGAACGGTGACAATGAATGGAATTATTGAATAATCATATCATAACAGACACGAAAAATAAATCAATAATGTAACATTGAATCCTAAATTATTCATTGTAAACGATTTCTGTCCGTGCTTTAGTCCAAAATATAAATATTTTATAAAACGCTTTTATATTTTTTTGAAAATTTATGATATTTTATACTCCGTTGCCATCCGTAGGCGGAGAAGAGATCTCCGCAGTCTGACGGGAGGAAGATTCCTGTTTTGCTTTTCTTGTTCGAATCCAGTCGCCGACAAGCGTCTGCAAAATTGCAAATACCGGAATGGCGATGATCATACCGACCACCCCTCCGATTTTTCCGCAAACCAGTATGGAGACGATAATCCAGAATCCGCTTAAGTTTACGATGTTGCCGATGATTTTTGGCCCGAGGAAATTTCCTTCGATCTGCTGTACGCCGATGATGGCGATCATCATAATGACCGCTTTGTCGAACCCTGACAGAATCGAGAACAGAAAAATCGGAATGGCTCCGATAAACGGACCGAAAATAGGGATCATGTTTGACACAGCAATAATCAGTCCCATCAGCAGAGAATATTTCACTCCGAAAATCAGCCCCACAATAAAGTAAACGGCGCCGATGATCAGAGAACATTCTGTTTTTCCGATGAGATATTTCAGGAACATGTCGTTTGCCAGATGACCGACACGGGAAAGATGACGATAGGATTTCGGCATAATCATGGTCATAAAGCTGCGGAATTGGCTGCGCAGACGTTCCAAATCGAGATTGATGTAGATCGCCAGAATCAATCCCAAAACGAAATTGTACAGGAACGTGCCGATATTCAGAATGAAGCCGAACAGGTAAGTTCCCATCGACGTAAGAAACTGTTCGCCTTTGCTGATCAGATTCAGAATCGTATCCGAACTGGCCAGATTGTTGGGATCGATATTCAGATATTTCATGATGTCCTGTACGAATGAATTATTGATGAGGTTATCAAAGAAGTTCTGCAGCGGAATGATGAATTGATCCGACTGCGCAATGATCTGTGCCACGCTGTTGGCTGCGCTCGGTATGATGGCGTAAAAGAAAAGAGCCAATAATACGATGAAAGCGACGTTGACAAGAATGACCGCCGTGACTTTGCTGGCTCGGTGATGTTTCGGATTTCCGAAATACTTTGTTTTCCGAAACAAAGTATCCAGCTTGCAGCAGGGTTTATACAGCAGATAGGCAATGATCAGCCCGTAGATGACGGGTGCCAGCAGTTTGAATATTGTCCCGAGAAACGTAACGGCGGCGTCGAAGACGCCTGCGGCGTTTGCCGCAATCTGATAAAACACGATCAGAATGCAGACGCTGACGACGACATAAAAACTGATTTTAAAATATTTTTTATCCAGTTTAAACCAATCCTTCATACAATCCCCTTATTCATAGGTATATTATCCTTATTATATCATATGAGCACTGTTCGTATATCCGTCGCCTGCGTGATATAATGAAAATATCATTTAATTTCCGACGGAGGAATTCATGCTGTATCTGATTGTCATTATTCTGATTCTTGCAGTCGACCGCATCAGTAAGCTGCTCATTGCATCGAATATGCATCCGGGGGAGAGTGTGCCGTTGATACACGGCGTGATCAATCTTTCCTATACGAAAAATACGGGGGCCGCGTTCAGCCTGTTTGCCAAACACACGCAGTTACTGGCAGTCTTCAGTGCGGTTGTCATTGTTTTAGTTGCGGTATTTTTGATCCGTCAGCTCAAAAAAAATCCCGGCAGGAAATGGTTTTTGGTCAGTATGGCGTTCATCATCGCGGGTGCCGCGGGCAATCTGTATGATCGTGCGATATACGGATATGTCGTCGACTTTTTTGATCTGCAGTTTGTCAGTTTTGCAATCTTCAACGTTGCGGACTGTTTTATTACCGTCGGTGCGGTGTTGTTCTGCCTGTGCATTTTATTCGATAAAAAAATCAAACTATAAATAAGGAAGAAAAAATTTGGAAATGAACCCTTTCAAAGTGGTCAGCGAATACGAACCGTCCGGCGATCAGCCGCAGGCAATCGCGCAGCTGAGCGAAGGCGTCACGCAGGGCATGCATGCCCAGACGCTGCTCGGCGTGACCGGTTCGGGCAAAACCTATACCATGGCGAAAATCATCGAGCAGGTGCAGAAACCCACGCTTGTGATCGCCCACAACAAAACCCTCGCCGCGCAGCTTTGCGACGAGTTTAAAAACTTTTTCCCTAACAATGCGGTCGAGTACTTTGTGTCTTACTATGATTATTACCAGCCCGAAGCGTATGTGCCGGGGCAGGATCTGTATATCGAAAAAGACTCCGATATCAACGACGATATCGACAAGTTGCGTCACTCCGCGACGGCGTCCTTGTCCGAACGGCGGGATGTGATTATCGTCGCCAGCGTCAGCTGCATTTACGGGCTGGGCAGTCCGATCGATTATGAAAATCTGGTGATCTCTCTGCGTCCCGGCATGGTGAAGGAACGCGACGAAGTCATCCGCAGACTCGTGGACATCCAATATGACCGCAACGAGATGGATTTTCACCGCGGCACGTTCCGTGTGCGGGGAGATGTGTTGGAAGTGTTTCCCGCCTCCTCCAACGAATACGCCATCCGCATCGAGTTCTTCGGGGACGAGATCGAGCGCATCAGCGAGATCCATGCGCTTACGGGAGAAGTGCGCGGACAGCGCACGCACATCAGCATTTTCCCCGCGTCGCACTATGTCACCACGCCCGAGAACATGCAGTTTGCGCTCGGTACGATTCAGCAGGAACTCTTTGAACGGCTCGATATCCTGCGTGCCGAAAACAAACTGGTGGAAGCGCAGCGGCTGATGCAGCGCACAAATTATGATCTCGAGATGCTGCGCGAAATGGGGTACTGCAAAGGCATAGAAAACTATACGCGGCACATCAACCGCACGAAAGCTGGCGATCCGCCGTTTACGCTCATCGACTACTTTCCCGATGATTTTCTGATGTTCATCGACGAATCGCACGTGACGCTGCCGCAGATACGGGGCATGTTCGGCGGGGATTATTCCCGCAAGAAAAATTTGGTGGATTACGGCTTCCGCCTGCCGTCGGCATTCGACAACCGTCCGCTGAACTTTTCCGAATTCGAAACCAAAATCAATCAGGTCGTGTTCGTGTCCGCCACTCCCGGCGTCTACGAAGCGGAACACTCCGAACAGACGGCGGAACAGATCGTGCGTCCCACGGGACTGCTGGATCCTGTCATCGATGTTGTGCCGACAAAAGGGCAGATCGAGCATCTGATCGGAGAGATCAACGAGACGATCGCCAAAGGAGACAAAGTGCTCGTGACGACGCTGACCAAGCGCATGGCGGAGGACCTGACGGACTTTCTCGCCAAGGCGGGCATTGCCGTAAATTATCTGCACTCGGACATCGACACGGTGGAACGCATGAAGATCATCAAGGATCTGCGTTCGGGTGTCTTCGACGTGTTGGTCGGCATCAACCTGCTGCGCGAAGGGTTGGACATTCCCGAAGTGAGTCTTGTCGCGATTCTCGACGCGGATAAGGAAGGATTCCTGCGCAGCGAAACCTCGTTGGTGCAGACCGTCGGACGTGCCGCGCGGCATGCGCAGGGGCATGTCATCATGTATGCGGACAACATGACGCGATCCATGCGGTACGCCATCGACGAAACAACCCGCAGGCGCGAAAAGCAGACGCAGTATAACGAAGAGCGGGGCATCACGCCGAAGAGCATTATCAAGGATGTCTACAGCGGACTGGAAACGACGCTTGTGGCGGAGGATTCTGCCGAATATGGCAAGCAGAAAAAAGGTAAAAGCACAAAACATCTGCCGGGGAACGATCCTGCCACCGTGGTTTCAAATCTGGAAGCGGAAATGAAACAGGCGGCAAAAGAGCTTGATTTCGAGCGGGCAGCGGTGCTGCGTGACCGCATCGCGCAGATCAAAAAGCAGATGAAGAATTAATAAAACAGTTCATTCATTTTAAGGAATACTGGAGGTGTTGTAATGGAAGGTATTCGAAAAATCATGAATCATTTGTGGTTTGATAAAGAAGCGGCGGAGGCGGGCGAGTTTTACTTGAGGGTGTTTGAAAACAGCAGGCTCCTGAGCAGAAGGATGATCCACGGGACTCCGTCGGAGGATGCGGAAAGTCTGATCCTTGAGATTGAGAATATCAACTTGCTTTTGTTGTCCGCCGGACCGTATTTTCAATTGAATCCTTCGATCTCCTTGATGATTTCGTGTGCAAGCAAAGACGAAGTCCTGCATTACTGGGAAGCGTTTCTTGAAGGCGGAACGATCATGATGCCGCTTGAGCGCTACGATTTCAGCGAATTGTACGGTTGGGTGTCGGATCAATTCGGGGTTTCCTGGCAGATCATGTACACAGATGCACATATAGACGCAAAGATTCGGCCTTCGCTGATGTTTGCGGGTGCAAACTTCGGACGCGCGGAAGAAGCAATCGGGTTTTACTCCAAAGTATTCGGAAAATCCGAAATCAAGACCATATCAAGATACGGCGAAAAGGTTATGCCGAATGCGCCGCAGGCGATCAATTTTGCCGAATTGATTCTGGAAGGGCAGAGTTTCGCCGTAATGGAAAATAATCAGGAGCATCTATTCGGTTTTAATGAAGCATTTTCTTTCATCGTAAACTGTGACACCCAGGAAGAGATTGATCATTACTGGGACAGTTTGTCCGCAGTGCCCGAGGCGGAACAATGCGGATGGCTGAAAGATCAATTCGGAGTTTCATGGCAGATTACGCCTGCGGTCATGAACGATATGATGCAGCAAGCCGATCCCGCCGCCATCGAACGTGTGACGCAGGCATTCTTAAAAATGAAAAAATTCGATCTGGCGGAACTGGAGCGCGCTTACAAGGGGGATTGATCGGAATTGCCCATCAGCAGGAAACGCGTATCATGCGTTCCTCTGTACGTTGACAAACAATGAACCATTATAAATATAGAAAAGAGAAACAATGAAAACATACACCATCACCGCCACCTGCACCTTCGGGCTGGAGAGTGTGCTCAAACGTGAAATTCAGCGGCTCGGTTACGAAATCGCCGCATCTTCGGACGGCGCGGTTTCGATCGAAGGTACCATACAGGATGTTGATCGGCTCAATCTTTGGCTGCGCACGGCAAACCGTGTGCTGCTGCCCGTCGCGGAATTCTCCGCACTGACTTTTGACGAACTGTTTGACGGGACAAACGCCGTTCATTGGGAAGAGTTCCTGCCGAAAGACGCGAAATTCAATGTCGCCAAAATCAGCTGCGTGAAGTCCAACCTGTTTTCGAAATCCGACTGTCAGAGCATTATCAAAAAAGCGGCGGTCGAGCGGCTCAAACAAGTGCACGGGCTGAACCGTATGCCCGAGAGCGGCGCGGATTTTCCGCTGTTTGCAACCATCAAAAACAACCGCGTGTCACTCAGCATCAACACGAGCGGTGAAAGTCTGCACCGTAGGGGTTACCGTCTTTCCGCGGGAGAAGCGCCCATCAAGGAAACGCTCGCGGCAGGCATCATTTATCTGAGCGGATACGACGGTTCGCAGCAGTTTGCGGACATCATGTGCGGATCGGGCACCTTTGTTACGGAAGCGGCGATGATGGCATCTCACACTCCGCCGGGACTGCACCGAAAATTCGCATTCGAAGCATGGGGGTGGCATGACGATGTGCAGAGCCTGCTTTTGCGCGAAGAAGCGAAAGCGGCGATTGCCGCGCCGGAACTGCGGCTGCTCGGTTCGGACATTGATGCGGGGGTGTTGAAATCGGCGAGAGACAACGCGAAACGCGCGGGCGTGGAGGAGTATGTTGCGTTTCAGAAGCTGGATTTTCGGGAATTCCGTTCGAGAAAAAAATACGGCATTCTTATCGTCAATCCGCCTTACGGCGAGCGCATCGGGGAGAAGAAGGAAACCGAGCGCATTTACCGCGATCTGAAAACCGTTTACGACGAGCTGGACAGTTGGCGGCTGTTTGTGCTGAGCGGAAACGAAGACTTCCAGAAGCAGTTCGGCATGAAAGCGACCAAGAACCGCAAGCTGTTCAACGGGAACATGCTGACGTATCTTTATCAGTATTTTCCGGAACGGGCGCCGAGAGAGAGGGAGAAGGAGCAACGGGAAGACTGATTCTATTGCATAATGCTTTACGCAAAGAATATTTTACATATAAAAATCAGCACGGGATAATCATCCCACGCTGATTTTTTTGTCTGAATGGTGCAATATCAACAGAACAGCTTTGTATTTTCTGATCAGTTTTTTGGAGCCGGGGCTTTTACAACGATCAACTCCAAGGTTTCATCATGCAGGTTTTTCACATTCATTTTAGTCCGGAATGGAATTTTCAGAAGCGTTCCGCCGTCATACTCATGAATTTCCTGATCATCAAGACCGATGGATAATTTTCCGCGAACAACCGTCATATACACATTCGAATTGGAGAAGTGCTCGGGGAGTCCTTCTTCTTTGTTGAAAACCATATGAAGATAATGCACATTTTCATCAAAGATGACTTTTTCCACAGCTTTTTCATTCCCTAAAGAAAGTTTGAATATCTGTTCAACCATGTTTTATTACCTCCTGAATATTTTAGTTTTATTTTATGTTCAATGATATGCTCATTATACTATACTTAACTGATTTCATATGTTGCATTTGCAACAAAAAATCGAATGATTATTACTCAACGGCAACATGCTGACCTATCTTTATCAATATTTCCCTGAAAGATCTCCGAGAGAATTTGCAGAGAAAAAGTATGAGCTGAGGGAAGACTGATTTAATATATTATAAGAAAAAAGCGGAGAACGATTCTCCGCTTTTTTTAATCATATTTCGAAAAATTCTTATAAGACTATTGAGCATAATAAACATAATAAGAAGTTCAGCTTTCTATAATGAACAGTACATTAAGCACCTGATTAAGATAAAATGTTTTCGCTTGACATTTATACGATTATCCTAACGAGATGATTTGTTGAAATTCAACGGTCTTTCCGCTTATTATTGATGAACTGATATAGATTCCAGCCAAATTGCATCCTCTGTCACCAATAAGTAATTGTACGTCGTTTGGTTGAACGCTGGCAATAGGCATCGAAATGGTCACATTGTATTCACCACGCGGCAATGCGTCTTTATTCTGTGTGAAGTGCTCACTACAAAAACTCCCACCCGGCTGAACATGTGCACTAGATTGAGCAGAATATTGTAAATCAGTATTCTTCAACCCTATCATAAGATTCGTGTTTAGTGGCAAGTTAGTTATCCCCTGGATTTTGCAACCATCTGCATCAATACTTGGTTCACATAAGCAAAATGTCACATTTATTTCTTTCCCTGAAGGCTCCAATGCAATTTTAGATGGGTCATGGTAGAACTCTCCCATCACAACAGCTTTATTTTCGTACATCCAGCGATAGTGTTTAAACTCAAATCCAAACTCAAGTATCTGATGCAAAATATAGGCTTCATATTCGTTTTTGTCGCTAAAGTGGATACCGCCTGGCTTTTCACTTTTTTGATGGTGATAGATTCTATAGATTTCTGAAATGGGACGCTGGTAATGGTCAGATAAATATATTAGAATATCTGCTGAACTATGATCCCTTATCACCCGATAAATATCTTCATTTATCTGATCTTCCGACATTATGTTAAAAAAGAAATCATCGGTGAGAGAGGTGCTTTCCCAAGGATTCTGTGTTCCCCCGCTTTGAATTAATACATCTGAACGAACTTGCTTAAATAAATCTTCAATTTTGACATTAGGCTTATCAATGTGCTGGAGCAGACAAGCTGTAAATACACTATTCTCGTCTGGTGAAGATGATCCAATTGCAACTGTGTTAGGTGCTGTTGCAAAGGAGATAAATGTACCACATCCAGATTTTATTTCAGCCAATCCTCCGTTTAGAACATCCTTTGTAAATGACGGTGATGTTCTGCAAGCATCCAGAATGATTATGTTTGATTTCTGCGGGTTTTCATTCATGTAGTCTACAATAATCTTTATCGGAACTAAGCCAGTGTTTATAAGGATTGACTTATTTGGTGTTGGGTTACAGTCAATTGGAACAATATAGTTTTCGCCATCGATTTGAATACCATGTCCAGAATAGTATAGAAGTACTGTCGAGTATGAATTTGCTTCAACGAGAAACTTACCAATTAAGACAAATAAATCAGTACGAGTAAAATCATGTGCAGTAAAAGTGTCAAATCCAAGTGCCTTCAAAGTTTTCTCCACATCGGAGCCATCTTTCTTACATGAAGGTAGCTGATTGCAAAACTGATACTTATCATTGGATACTACAAAGGCAAGTCCTCTGTGTATATTCACTCTTTCGTCTCCTTATTCATGTAGGTCATAAGGATATTCATAACATTGCCGCCATCCGTATCATATTTATCAGCAAGCCGCCACGCTTCACTTCGCAATAATGGTAATGATTTATCAAAAGGCATTTTCCCTATTTCTTTTAGTTTCTCAGACATTTCTTGGTATATTGCATTCTCAATTTCAAACTTATTCATAACTACTCCTCCACATTAAAATAATAAATTAATTTAAATATATGATTTATTCGTAATATTGATTTATCAATTCCATTCTAAATTTCCAATAAGTAACAGTGCTTTGTTTTTCGTTCTCACGAGCAGTTCGCATCAGCTCATTATTCGTAAATATCATGCCATGTGTTCTTAAATCATTGAAATCTGCTTTAGATATTGTAGGGTGGAATGAATCTAAACCAGATCCAAAGTCTTTTGTAATAATGACATAATTTGAACAGTTATCTAAAATTATGTCATTTTCATTTATATCGTAGTTTTCATGCCCAAATCTAATAATAGTCATTTGGTTTTCACCTCAAATATTAAAATAAAGTAGTTTTCCGTGTTTACAAGGAGAACAATGTTCACTGGCTTATTTACTTATAAAACTATTTACTCGTTGCTTAATTGCTCAAACCTAACGTTGCTTTATAGCACAATACGAGCAGTTCAGCTAATTCCCATTAATTGCTACTTATGAGGCGCTGTTTGTCGAGCTGCTCATTATTGCTAAGATGTGCTTTGTTTATAAAAACAAAGTTCTGTAATATCAAACTTATATATTAATAATATTTAGCGAAATCAATAAGGTAATTGCTGTAAATATAAACGTTAAGATAGCTATTATAAAACCAACAAAATATCTTATTTCCTTTGTTTTATGATTTTCTAAAAAAATTAAACCCTGATTTTTAATATGAATACGTGTATTTTCTTCTGGTAATTCTATGATATAAGTGATATTTTCATTGAACACATCGTCTAGCATTAAGCTTTTTGCTTGATTTATAGTCAAATTGAATTTTTTACAAATTCCGCCTAACGATGTTTTATTTTTCTTGATAAATTTTAAGATCTTAATTTGTTTTTTTAGCATATATTTTCTACTTTCTTCATGGCAATATTAAAAAAAGTTTTCGACAAATTCCCCAAATTTTATTATATTCCAATTTCTTCCACTCGTCAATTGAACGTATACAATATCACACAAAATTATACATCAGTTCTGATATCAACCCTCAATCCCCACCTAACGAAATCCCCCAACCGTCCGATAAGAAAAACAGAGAGATATTGTATTGCAAATCGTTCTGCGGAAGAAATTCCGGATCATGTCATCAATCGGGTTAGCATTGAAAGAATGGTTGTTCCAAACCTGAGCCGAACTGTTTTTCTCAATAAAGAAACAACCCCCTAACTCTCGCTTTTCTGCTTGAGTTAGGGGGTTCCTTTTTCTGTGCTCTGAAGACTTCCGTTTCCGAATGCCGTTTTTCTCAGGTTTTTGCTACCAATATTTTTTCTACCATGTCTGCCACGTCTTCGCAGCAGTCCAGAGAATGTTCCATCAAATGATATAACTCTTTGTTTTTAATGATGGTGATCGGGTCGCTTTCATTCGCGAATAGGTCTTTCATGCTGTCAAAATATGTGCGATCCCCGTCTTCTTCGATTCGGTTGATTTCAATAATCAACTCCAGAATCGTTTTTAAACTCTTCTTAAATTTCTTGAGCTCCTTCATCAGTTCACATAATTTTTCGCAGGACTCGACAATGTAGTCTACAAACTTGATCAGATATTCGTTTGCCTCATTCACACACATAATGTGAATATGATTTGCGATGTCATCGATGCTGTCCGTAATATTTTCGATTCCTTTTAAAATCTCGATAATATCCGTTCTGTCAATCGGCGTAATGAAGGCCACTTCAATTACCTTCAGACATTGATGAACATGCTTGTCACCTTTGTGCTCCGCATCTTTCACCATCTTGAGCTCGGTTTCGTTAATCGTTCCATCGGCAAATGCCGACTGAAGTTTTTTTGCCGCTTCGAGACAAATCATGCTGCCCTCGGCAAACATTTCAAAATAATCTACGCTTTTTCTGCTGAAATTAGCCATTTCTATTTACCTCTTTAAAATATCATCCTGAATAATGTTGCAAATACATATCCCAGTATCATACAGGCAGGAAACGTTAAAACCCACGCCAGTATCATTTCTTTTGCGATTCCCCAGTTGACGGCTCCGATTCCTTTTGACGCACCCGCCCCCATCATGGCGGTCGCTTTCGTGTTTGTCGTGCTGAGCGGAATTCCATAAACCGTGGCCGCAATCATACTTGCCGATGCAACGACTTCCGCTGCAAACCCCTGATATTTTTCCAGCTGAACCATTTCCATGCCCATCGTTTTGATGATGCGGTATCCCCCGATGGATGTGCCGAATGCCATAATCAGGGAACACATCAGCATAATCCAGACCGGAATATTCATTGTACTGCCTTCGGGATAACTGTATATCCCGCCG
Source organism: Anaerofustis sp. (assembly GCA_041447245.1). Taxonomy (GTDB): domain Bacteria; phylum Bacillota; class Clostridia; order Eubacteriales; family Anaerofustaceae; genus JBGMEA01. The sequence goes on along the minus strand of JBGMEA010000026.1, from coordinate 278,464 downwards.
ATTACCAAAGCCAGATAGAAGACACCCATAAACTTTTGACCGTCCTGCGCTCCGTGGCTGAAGGCCATCGCGGAAGCACTGATCATCTGTCCGACCGAAAAAAACTTGTTTGCACTGCGGCGCTTTACATTCTTGAACAAGATTTCGACCAACTTTGTGGCCAAAAACCCGAATACAAATCCGACGAAGGTTGAGATTCCAAGCCCGATCAGTACTTTTTGAAATGGGCCCCAGTTGAAAGCGCTCCAACCGTTTAAAGAAATGCCTGCTCCCATGAGCCCTGCAATCAATGCGTGGCTCTCACTTGTCGGAATTCCGAATTTCCATGCGGAAACAGCCCAAAGCACAATGGCCAGCTGTGCGGCTCCCAATGTCACAAGGGCGTCGGTTCCCGTTCCGATCGTCACGATATTTGCGGTTGTTGTCGCAACCGCAGTTCCCATTAAAAAAACCCCCAGCAAATTAAACAGCGCTCCAAGCACAATTGCAAGTTTGGGGTTTAATACACGGGTAGATACAACGGTTGCAATTGCATTCGGTGCATCGGTCCATCCGTTTACAAAAATTGATCCGCACACCAGTGCGATCACGATTATCAGTCCAGTTGACATACTTTCGCTACAATCCTATCAATAATATTTCAGTTAAAGTATACCATACCACATAAATTTTACATTAATATTACAATTATTTTTCAAAAACAGAAAAGGTTTACATCGGACAGCCTTTTATAAAAAAGAATTGTTCATCGAATTCGGCGATTCCATTGCAATCTCCGATTAATATTATGAATAAACAGTATCGTATCAATCGTGAACCATGTCATTGTCGGTAAATTTGAAAATGCTCGTTAATTGAGCATATTACAAAAATTAAATTTTTCTTCATTAAATTCTATTTTTTAAAGGGTATTAAACAAAATCTCCAATCGACCGATAAGAAAAACAGAGAGATATTGTATCGCAAATCGTTTTGTGATACAATAAATGCACAATTACATAAACACCCTTATTAAGAGCGGCTGAGTGACTAGGCACGATGAAGCCCGGCAACCGACCTCGCGTATAAAACGTGCGGCACGGTGCTAAGACCTACAGAAGAAATTCTGGATGATGAGGATAGCATCGAAGCCTCATTGGGAGGTTTTTTTATTGCAGTAATCCGACTCCGGGGTGTTACTTTAGGAGGTAGACTTTTGAAACATTATTTCACATCCGAATCGGTGACGGAAGGTCACCCGGATAAAATGTGCGACCAGATCAGCGACGCTGTGCTGGACGAAATCTTATCACATGATCCCAACGCCAGAGTTGCCTGTGAAACGGCGACTACCACAGGACTGGTGCTCGTGATGGGCGAAATCACCACCAATTGTTACGTGGACATCCAAAAGGTTGTCCGCAAAACGATCAATGAAATAGGATATACCCGTGCAAAATTTGGCTTTGACGGAGACACCTGCGGGGTGATTACTGCGATCAATGAGCAGTCTTCCGATATCGCCATGGGCGTGGACAAATCGTACGAAGCAAAAGAATCGGGACAGGAAGATTTCGCGACGGGAGCGGGAGACCAAGGGCTGATGTTCGGCTTTGCCTGCGACGAAACGGAAGAACTCATGCCGTATCCCATCATTTATGCCCATAAACTGGCGCGCAGACTCACCGAAGTGCGCAAAAATAAAATATTGCCCTATGTCCGCCCCGACGGAAAAACACAGGTGACCGTCGAGTATGAAGACGATAAACCCGTTCGCATCGACACCATCGTGATTTCCACCCAGCATAACCCGGATGTCGAGTACGAAACACTGAAAAACGACATCATGCGTGAAGTGATTCTGCCCGTGATTCCGGCGGAAATGATCGATTCTCAAACGAAATACTACATCAACCCGACGGGACGTTTCGTCATCGGCGGACCGAACGGAGACTCGGGTTTGACAGGCAGAAAGATCATCGTCGATACCTACGGCGGTTACGCCCGCCACGGCGGCGGAGCCTTCTCAGGCAAAGACCCCACAAAAGTGGATCGTTCCGCTTGCTATATGGCGCGCTATATCGCAAAGAACATCGTCGCTTCGGGACTCGCGAGAAAATGCGAAATCGAAGTGTCCTACGCTATCGGTGTGGCGAATCCGCTCAGTATCTATGTGGATACCTACGGTACAGGCAAACTGGACGATGCGTCCATCGTGAATATCATCAAGGAAAACTTCGACCTGCGTCCCGACGCGATCATTTCGCACCTGAATTTGAGACGCCCGATCTACCGTCAGACGGCGGCATACGGACATTTCGGCAGAGACGATCTGAACCTGCCTTGGGAACAGACGGACATGGCGGAAAAACTCAGCCATTACTGCTCGTAATCATTCGAATGCTTCATAAAAATAAGCCATCCCGTTTGGGATGGCTTTTGTATGTTTGATTGTGATTGATTGCAGCGATCAGATTTTTTTGATCTTCGCGTAGCCCAGCACGAATTTTTTGATGCCGAGCCCCGCAAACGCCGCAGTGATGACGGCATCGTCTCCTGAATTGTCCATTGAGACAATGGTGCCTTCGCCCCAGGACGGATGCAGTATCTTGTCGCCCGTGTTGAAATTGCTGTCGGAGACGGCAGCCTTTGTCACTTCCTTCAGCTTTGTCGGCACTGCGCCGATGGCTCTGGTCTGTGCGGGAAGAGCCGGTTGTTGGATCGAAACATTGCCCGAACTTGTATGGATATGGATCAGATCCTGCGGAATTTCCTTGAGAAAACGCGAAGGCAATCGGTATTCGCCGGAACCGAACACTTTGCGATACTGTGCATAGGAAAGGTAAAGCTTTTCCATCGCGCGGGTGATGGCGACATAGCACAGTCTGCGTTCTTCTTCGAGCTCGTTCGGGTTTTCCATCGCTTTCGGCAGCGGGAAAATTCCTTCTTCCAGACCCGGCACGAATACCACACGGAATTCGAGCCCTTTCGAGTTGTGCATCGTCATGAGCAGCACCTGCCCTTCGTCGCGGCTCATGATGTCCGCTCCTGCGATCAGTGCCGCATTTTCGAGGAATGCTTCCAGTGAAGCGTCTTCACTGGTATCTTCGAATTCTTCCGCCGCGTTAATCAATTCGTGCAGGTTTTCCATGCGGGTTTCTTTGTTTTCGAGTTTTCCGTCCTGCAGCATCTGCATGTAGCCGCTTTCTTTGACGACTTTTTCCACCGCATCGTGCAGCGATTCTTCCTGAGCGGTTTCATAAAGCGCATCAATGAAAATGCCGAAGGTGCTCAGTTTCTGCCTCGCGGAGGCGGACAGGGTCGGAATGTGCTCGGCTTCCAGACAAGCCTGCACAAGATCAATGTTTTTGAACTGCGCATATTCTTCCAGCTTTTCGAAGCTTGCCGCACCGATTCCTCGTTTCGGTGCTCCGATTGCGCGTATAAAGGCAATGCCGTCCATACGGTTGATCGACAGCTTGAGATAAGCCAGGATATCTTTGACTTCCATTCGATCATAGAAACGCGTGCCGCCGATGATCTGATAGGGAATGCCTCTGCGGAGCAGGCTTTCTTCCAGAATACGGGACTGTGCATTGATGCGGTACAGCACCGCCATTTCTCCATACATCACCTGATTGTTATGCAGTTTTTCGATTTCCCGGGCAATGACATCCGCTTCTTCCAGATCGCGGGAAGATTGGATCAGATCGATTTTTTCTCCTCCGGTTCTCGTTGTCCACAGTTTCTTGCCTTTGCGTGATTCGTTGTTGGAAATGACTTCGTTCGCCGCCTTCAGAATCACATCCGTGCTGCGGTAATTTTGCTCCAGACGGATGACGGTCGCATCGGGGTAATCCTCTTCGAAATCGAGAATGTTGCGGATATCCGCTCCTCTCCAGCCGTAAATGCTTTGATCGTCGTCGCCGCACACGCAGATGTTTTTCTTTTTCTGCGCGATCATGGTCGTAATTTCATACTGCAGATGGTTGGTATCCTGATATTCGTCGATGAGAATATATTCAAATCGGTTTTGATAATGCTCCAATACTTCCGGGCACTCTCTCATTAAGGTGAGTGTATGGAAAAGCAGATCGTCAAAATCCATGGCGTTGTTTTCTTTAAGCTTTTTCTGGTACATTTTATAGATTTTCGCGATGGTTTCGTAGCGGACATTATCCTGATAAAGCGCAGCAAAATCATCCGGCGCAATGGCATTGTCCTTAGCCTTGGAGAGCACGTCTTTCACCAGAGCCGGGGTCATATCCCGCGTGTTGATCTGCAATTCCTCGATGCATTTTGTCACAAGCGCTTTCGTATCCTGCTCGTCATAGATGGTGAAATTGCGGTTAAATCCGATTTTGTCCGCGTCATAGCGCAGGATCCTGGCGCAGATGGAATGGAATGTGCCCATCCACATTTCGTCGATGTCGGGGATGCCGAAGGCGCGGATTCGTTCCTTCATTTCTCCCGCTGCCTTGTTCGTGAATGTCAGCGCGAGTATGCGATAGGGCTGCGTGCCTGTATTCTGGAGAATGTAGGCAATCCTGTGGATAATGGTGCGGGTTTTGCCGCTGCCGGCTCCCGCTAAAATCAGAAGCGGTCCGTTGATGGTCTGCACCGCTTTCTGTTGCATGTCATTGAGTCCCTCGAGTAAGTTCATTGCCTAATCTCCTTCTTTGAGCGGCAGACGAATTGTGATGGTTGTGCCTGTCGCTTTTTCGCTTTCTGCTGTGATATCTCCCTTGTGTGCCTGAACTATCCATTTTGCAATGGACAATCCAAGCCCCGTTCCGCCCGCACGTCTGCTGCGCGCCTTGTCTGTTCTGTAAAAGCGCGTGAAAATCTGATCCAGTTCGTCCTTTGGAATCCCGATGCCTGCGTCTTTTACCATAATATATGCATCATTTTTGATTTTTTGTGTGGATATCTGAACAATCCCGTCGGGATAACTGTAATGAATGGCGTTGTCGATAATGTTGATGAGCATCTGATTGATTTTGTTTGCATCCCCCATGATACTCAGCGGCTGTTCGTAAGGCAGATAAATCAGGTGAATCGATTTTTCCGCTGCTGTCGGGATCAGCTTTTCCACAATACTTCTGCATGTTTGGTTGAGTTCGATTTCATTGCGCTGCATGTCCTGTTGGTTCAGATCCGCTTTGGCAAGAAACAGCAAGTCGGCAATCAGCTTTTCCATCCGCTCCGTTTCATCATACGCGTTGTCGATCCAACTGAGTTGGGAAGCGACACTCTCGTCTTCCGAAGCTTTGACAACATCGAGGTTGGTGCGGATAATTGTGACCGGTGTGCGCAACTCATGGGACGCATCCGCGATAAATTCTTTCTGCCTTTGTATATTCTCTTGTATGGGTATGATAGCCTTACCCGCGATAAAGTACCCACTGACAAAGGAAAGCGTGAATCCGATCAATCCCGACAGAATCAGCGTACGCAGCAAACGATCCGCCATATTATTTTTTTCGTTCATATTGCTGAGTGTTTGGATAATACGGATATTTCCGTTGTCATCCGCTGTGACAGCCGTGCAGATGCGGACATTCATGTCCCCGTAATAGTATGCATGAATATAATATTCTCCGTCGGTCTGAGTAACCTGCTTTTCCGCCTGGGTCTCTTTTTGAAAAATTGCCTGGCTGATGGTATAAAGCGGATCAATCGAAAAATTGAAATTATAATCCGTTGCGACGGTATTGCCGCTTCCGTCCCAGATCACATAGGAAATGGCATCATTCTGGATCTTCTCGATAAAAATATCATACTCCTCCTGAAGCTGTGCCGTATCCGATTTGTCTGCGGTCTGCTGAAGAAGGGGCATCAACCGTTTCAGCTGGTATGCGGTATCGATCAATTCTTTGTCGGTGTTGGTTACGGTGTTGTAAGTAACATTGATATATACGAAAATTGAAATAAAAATAAGCACCGAAAACAACACTGCCGAATTCGTCAGCGTCATTTTCAGGCGCGTTTTATTCAGCATTGGCATCCTCTTTCAGAATGTAACCGAGTCCGCGCTGTGTAATGATTCTGACTGTTCGGCTGCGTTCCAGTTTTTTTCGCAAATAATGAATATATATTTCCACCGTGTTTTCGATTGCATCGCTGTCGAACCCCCATACCGCATCGAGCAGATATTCTTTGGAAATAATATTGCCGGCGTTGCGGATCAGAATTTCCAATATGTGAGACTCTTTTGCAGTCAGACTTTCTGTTTTTTCGCCGATCTTCACGGTGGCATTGTTTGTATTCAATGTAATGTCTCCGAAACAAAGATCTGTTTCATTGAGCAGATCGGGTCTTCTTCGGGACAATGCTTTGACGCGTGCAACGAGTTCCGCGCTTGAAAACGGTTTTGTAACGTAATCATCCGCACCTTTTTCAAAGCCTGTAATCTTGTCATCGATGCTGTCTTTTGCAGTCAGCAGCAATACCGGCGTTGCTATGTTTTTCTGACGCATCCGCCGCAGCACTTCAAGTCCGTCCATTTCCGGCAGCATGATATCGAGAATGACGACATCGTAGATATTCTTTTCTACTTGCATCAAAGCCGATACTCCGTCGTATACCGCATCGGTCGGGATATTATTTTTTTCGAGTATCTTGCAAAGAGGCTTTGAAATGCCGACTTCGTCTTCCACCAGCAACACGCGCATCGCCGTTATCCTTTCCGTTTTCCCGATCCATTTCTCTGTCTACTTATTATAGTAGAAATCACGGCGAATGTAAAACAAGAAAACAGATTAGACCGGGATTTAAGTTCCATTAAAGTTTTCCGGGGTATAATGAACCCTGAAAAAAAAGCTTTACAAACGACATTTTTGGTGTATAATCAAGAAATAGGAGTGATGCAATATGAATTGTCCAAAATGCGGATACAAGTTCCTAGGAAAGATAGGTAGACGCAAATATTTTTGCAGCAACTGTTGTTCTGAAATTTTTGTCTCTAATAATAAATGCAAAGTCATGAGTTTAAATGAAAAAGGAATTCCGACTGTCATTCAGACGACTGTTGCAAAAGAATCGTAAACAAGTAATTGAAAACACGGCAGATGCCGTGTTTTTCATTTTAACGATATATTGTAGTATGCAATGCACAAAATCAAAAAGAGATTGTCTTGAAGGAAAAATGCGGTGCAGGCGTATCTTCAATCTTCTGTTTCCAAAGACGCGTCCCGAAATTCCGTCAGCCATACTTTGTCGTATATCCGGGAAAGAAACTGGTAGGCGCTTTGTGCCTGCTCTTCGGTTTCGAAAATGCCGAAGATGGCGGAACCGCTGCCGCTCATACTTGTGGCAACTGTATTTTGCTCATACATCAGATTTTTGATGTCCTGTATTTCATCGCTCAGATTCTGAGCATATATTTCGAAAACGTTCACCAACCCTCGCTGGATGGTTTCCCTGTTGTGCTGCTTCAGTCCTTCAATGATTTCTTCAAAGTTCGGGCGTACATAGATCGGCTGCTGATCCATCACGACATAAGCATCCTTTGTGCTGATGGAAATGTCTGGTTTGACGATGACGCAGGGATATTCGTGCGCGGTTTCGATCGGTGTGATGATCTCTCCGATCCCTTCGCACAGCGCGCATCCGCCTCTGATCTGAAATGGGATGTCCGCTCCGACCGTCAGCCCGATTCGGCACAGGGTTTCCTCATTATAACCGAGTTCATACAATTCGTTGAACGCGACGAGCGTGGCCGCGCCGTCCGCACTGCCTCCGCCGAGACCTGCTCCCATCGGGATCCGCTTTTCCAGCACGACTTTCAGTCCCGCATCAGGCATGTCCGCATGGACGCGGATTGCTTCGATGCAACGGTAAATGATATTCTCCGGTCCGCACTCCAGAGATTCGTCGTCGCACGAAATCGATATTTCGTCCGATTTGCGGAATGTCAGTTCATCGCTCAGCCCGACCGATTGCATGACGGTTTTGATGTTGTGGTATCCGTCCTTGCGAACGGATGTGATATCAAGCCCCAAATTGATCTTCGCGCGGGCTTTGATTTCCATTTTTTTCATATAATTCTGTGAATCCTCACTTCTTTTCCGAACCTGCCACTACAGCATTTTCGGAACCCTGATCGTCCGACCGTCTTCATCCGGTGCATTGCTTAAGACTTCTTCGATACTCAGCCCAGGTTTGACGATATCTTCGCGCATGACGTTTTCGCTCTCGAGCACATGCGTCAGCGGTTTGACCGATTCGGTGTCCAGTTCATTGATTTTTGCCGCATATTCCAGAATGTCCGAAAGGTCTTGTGCGAGCCCTTCCTGCTGCGCTTCGTCAAAAGTCAGCTTGGACAGTCCTGCCGTATAAGCGACATCCTGATTTGATAATTTCATCATGCCTCCATGGTTGTGACATTGAATGATGGATATGATTCTTTATTGTACTGTATCCGCGCGCGTCAGTCAAGCGACAACATCGCGCGGAAGGTAGCTTCGTCGATAATTTGTACGCCGAGCGCCTCGGCTTTCGCGAGTTTCGAGCCCGCCTCTTCGCCCGCCAGCACGAAGTCCGTTTTTTTGCTGACGGAACCGCTGACTTTGCCTCCGTTCTGCTCGATCAACGCTCCCGCTTCTTCTCTTGTATAATGAGGCAGTGTTCCCGTGAGCACGAATGTTTTCCCTTCGAAGACGTTGGAAGCCGCCTCTTCGGAATGATTTAGCATATTCACGCCGTACGATTCCAATTTCTTGACTAATCCGATATTTTCTTCCGAAGCAAAATAATCCAAAAGTTCTTTCGTCATTTTCGGTCCCACTTCGTCGATGGTTAGCAGCGATTCTTCCGTGGCATGCATTAGATTTTGCATGGTACCGTATTGCTTGGCAAGGAGCTTCGCGCCTGTTTTCCCCACAAGAGGAATACCCAACGCAAAAATAAGGTTCCCAAGATCGCTGAGTTTCGATGCTTCGATGGCATCCAGCAGATTGGCGACGCTTTTTTCTCCGAGATTTTCCATTGTAAGCAATTCGTCTTTATGTTCACCGAGGGTATAAATATCGGATACGGTTTCGATCAGACCCGCATTCATCAGCCGTTCGGTCAGGCTGTCTCCGAGCCCGTCGATGTTCATGGCGTTTCTGGACACGAAATGCTGCAGTTTTCGGAGTGTCTGCGCTTCACAGTAGCGGTTGACGCACTTGATGGCAGCTTCTCCTTCCACTCGTTTGACGGGCTGTCCGCAGGCGGGACATATCTGCGGCATATGAAAGACGGTTTCCTCTCCGGTTCGCTTTTCCGTTACGACCCGCACCACTTCGGGAATGACATCGCCGGCTTTGCGGATGATGACCCGATCTCCTATACGGATATCTTTGTCCGTAATGTTGTCTTCGTTGTGCAGTGTTGCGCGGCTGATGACGCTGCCCGCCACCGGGACACTGTCGAGTTCCGCAATCGGGGTCAGTACCCCCGTGCGCCCAACCTGCACGGAAATGTCATAGAGCGTCGTTTCTGCTTCGGTTGCGGAAAATTTATAGGCAATTGCCCATCGGGGATTTTTCGATGTCTGTCCGAGCGCTTCCCTCTGTGCGAGATCATTTACCTTGATGACCGCTCCGTCGATTTCAAACGGCAGTGTTTCCCGTTCCGATTCGATGGTGTGGATGATTCCGATGGCATTTTCGATATTCTCTGCCTTGCGGTAGATGCTGGTTTTGAACCCGAGACTTTTTAAATAGTCCAATGTTTCGGAATGGGTGCGGAATGTTTTTCCTTCGGCTTTTTCCAGATTGAACACAAAAATATCGAGCGGACGCGACGCTGTCAGTTTGCTGTCGAGCTGTCGGATCGAGCCTGCAGCCGCATTTCTCGGGTTGGCAAACAGCGGCTGTCCCGTCGATTGCCGCTCGCGGTTGAGCGCTTCGAAATCCGATTTCGGAATATATACTTCTCCGCGTACGGTCAGCGTGATTGCTTCCGACAGTCGCAGCGGAACGGATCGGATCGTACGGATGTTTTCCGTAACATCCTCTCCGACCACACCATCGCCGCGTGTCGCGCCCTGCACCAAAATCCCGTCTTCATATTTTAAAACGACTGTCAGCCCGTCGTATTTGTATTCGCAGATATATTCATAATTGTCAACCGTTTTGCGGACGCGCGCATCGAAATCCATCAGTTCCTCATCGCTGAACGCATTGCCGAGGCTCAGCTGCTGTGTTTCGTGACGTACTTTCACGAAAGCGTCCAGCGCTTTCCCGCCGACCCGCTTGGACGGGGAGTCATCCGTTGCGAATTGTGGATATGCTTCTTCCAGCGCAATGAGTTCCCGCATGAGTGCATCGTAATCCGTATCCGGAATTTCGGGAGCATCCTGTTCGTAATAAAGGCGATTATGTTTGTCGATGGTTTTTTTCAGTTCCGTTATCCGTGACTGTACTGTGGTAATATCCTCTTTGTGCTCTGTCATAATCCTCTTACCATCATCATAATTTTTTCTGTGTTTTTGAAACTGATCTTTGCCACTTCGTTCAGCTTCTCCAGTCCGAAACGTCCGACGAAGCGCCTGCCGCATTCGTCCACGACGCTTCCCGCGCCGAGCGGAAAATCAAATCCATAAGATGTTCTGAGCTGTTCCACCGAATCGACAAACGCTTTTCTTGCCAGAATGCTTGCGGCAGCCACTGCCAGGTTCTGTTCGGCTTTCGGCTCCTGCACCAGATGCGCTCCTGTGCCGCGCAGCGCATCCTCCACCCAGTGGGTGTTTCCGAATTTATCCGTCAGGACATGTTTGCATCCCGTTTTTTCGATGACGTCCCGAATCACTTCCCCGTGCGCGCTGCCGAGTACCGCGTTGATATTCTGCACTTTGCGGTATTCTTCATTAAAGCGGACGTTCGGAATCGTCACAACGCTGTGATTCGGACAGATATCTCGGATCTGTTCGGCGAGCACGGCAATTTTAATATCGGTCAGATGTTTGGAGTCGCAAACACCTGCCATGCGCAGTTTTTGATATTGCATCTTATCCGCATAAACTGCCGCTACACACAGAAAACCGAAGTAATCTCCCTTTCCGGCTTCATCGGATCCGATGAGCGGGGGAGCCATTTTGTAATAATCCAAGACTTCTGATTCCTGTTTGCCCGGTTTGTCCGCGGATGCAATTGAAAAGGACGCGGCACACTGTGCGGCTTCTTCGTTTTTTGTCTGGGAAAGGTCGAGTTTCACAGCGCCTTTAGTATTCTGGTAAATGCGGATAAGCGCACGGATTTCCTGCTTTGTGATGTGAAACTGAACTCCATAGGAAATATCTTTGAGTCCTTCGACCTGATATCCGCATGTTTGGAAATGCGCAAATATCGCATCGAGGTATGGTTGATTGACGTTCATGATTACTCCGTATCGTTTGCATTCATTGTACCATAACCTGCTTTATCTCAAACAGGGGAATGCCGAAAAACCGCGTAAAATAATATCTTGCAAATAAAGGTTTACTTATTTCATTCAGGGTGGTAAAATGATATCATAAATGAGTGGGCGTACCCACTCATTGCGATTTATTATGGGAAAAATTCCGAAGGAGCAATATGGCAAACAGACTGTTGGATGAGGTGGTTCGTATTGCCGAACCGATAATCGAGACGGCAAACGCAGAACTGGTGGATGCGGAGTATCTGAAAGAGGGGAGCGAACGGATTGTCCGCCTTTATGTCGGACTGCAGGAGGGAAATATCTCTCTGGACGAGCTTGCGGAGCTGAACCGTAAGATATCCGACGGCCTGGATGAATCCGACGTGACCGAAGAGAGTTATACATTGGAAATCTCTTCTCCCGGTGTGAATCGTCCGCTTAAAAAAGAACGCGATTATCTTCGATTCCGCGGTTCGAAAGTGGATGTGTCGCTGTATGAAAGTGTGGACGGACTGAAAAAATTCACCTGCGTTCTGACGGATTACAACAATGGAATATTCCTGTTTACAAATGATCGAAAACAGATTGAAATCAGTGCGGACAAAGTCGCGAAGATCAATCTGCATTTCGAATTTTAGTCGGATTGGGAGGTAGTATGAAAAACGCGAAAAAGAATACGGAAAACAATCTGAAAGATTTTCTTGACGCACTTGATGAAATACAAAGAACAAAAGGGATCGATAAAGAAGAATTGATCTGTGCGGTGGAAGCCGCGATGATTTCCGCCTACAAAAAAGATTACAGAGGCGGATCGAATGTCAAAGTGGAAATTGACCGTGATACGGGAGCACTTCGGGTCTTTGCGCTGAAAAACGTTGTGGAGCAACCCGAAGACGAACTCGACGAAATCAGTGTGGAACAGGCGAAAGAAATCAACCCGGCCTATGCGGCGGGTGATGTGGCCGAAATTGAAATCGATCCGAAAGATTTCGGAAGGGTTGCGGCTCAGAATGCAAAGCAATTGATTCTGCAGCGTATCAAAGAGGCGGAACGGAATTTGATTTTTGACACGTATTTCGAAAAGAAAGACGAGCTGGTTACAGGGATCGTGCAGCGTATCGAAAAGAATGATGTTTACATCAACATCGGAAAAACCGAGGGGGTTATGAATTACCTCAATCAGGTGCCGAGCGAACAGTATTATGCCGGAATGCGGATTCGGGTCTATATTTCCGATGTCATCAAAACAAACAAAGGACCGCAGGTCATTTTGTCCCGCTCGCATCCGATGCTCATTCGCAGATTGTTTGAATTTGAGATCCCGGAAATCTATGACGGAACGGTGGAAATTATGTCCATCGCACGGGAAGCCGGCAGCAGAACGAAGATTGCCGTTTACGCAAAACAGCCTGATATCGATGCAGTTGGCGCATGCGTCGGGCATAAAGGAACGCGCATTCAGAATGTCCTCAATGAAATCGGAATGGAACGCATCGATGTCGTCGAGTTCAGCGAAGATTCTGTACAGTATATTAAAAACGCGCTCAGTCCGGCCGCGGTGCTGGATGTGTATGCGGATGCGGACAGCCGAACCGCGTTGGTAGTCGTGGATGATTCGCAGCTTTCGCTTGCAATCGGAAAAGACGGGCAGAATGTGCGTTTGGCCGCGAAACTGACCGGATGGAAAATTGACATCAAAAACACGGAACAGTATGAACAGATGAAACTGGTAGCCGAAGCGGAGGATGCAATCCTTGCTGCGGAAGCTGCCGAAGAGGAACAAGCGGCGGAGCCGATTTTGGATATTGACGATATGCCGATGCAAATTGCTGAAGAACCGGGTGAAGCTGCCGAAGAATCCGTGTTGCCAGAGGAAAAGTCGCCACTGTAAAAGCTGTTTTCCGGAGAATGGAATATGAAGAAAACACCGATGCGCACATGTGTCATGTGCAAAACAAAAACAGATAAACGTCAGTTACTCCGTATTGTAAGAACACCGGAAGGTAACGTCGAGTTTGATCCGACCGGCAAAAAAAACGGGCGCGGCGCATATCTGTGTACGAAGGAAGATTGTATCAACAGCGTCCGCAATGTAAAAAAAATAGCGGCAACGCTGGAAATTTCGCCCGATCCGCAGCAGTTGGAACAGGCGTTCAACGAAATGAAAAACTATCTGATAAACAAAAAATAAAGGGGAGGGAACTGAATGTCAGGTAAGAAAGTATATGATTTGGCCAAAGAGTTTGGCGTGCAGAGCAAAGAATTTGCCACGATGCTGCAGGAAATAAATATCCCCATCAAGAATCACATGAGTGTGATGACCGAACAACAGGAGAAGTATTTCAGAAACAACTTTGAAGTTATCGATAATAAAGTCGTAGCAAGAAGCAATGCGGATAAAAAGAAAGCGGAGGATCAGCCGAGAAGCGCTCAGCCGCAGCAACGTTCGCAAAGACCTCAGCAGCGAAATGCGCAGGGGGACAGATCGGGACAGCGTTACGACCAGAGACCCCCGAGGAATCCGTCCGATCAGAATCAGGGCGGTTATTATGATCGGAATCGTCAGAATTATGATTCCAGACCCGGCGGGCAGAATCGGGACGGACGTTATGGGCAGAATCAGCAGCAAGGGCAGGGTTCGCGTTCGAACTATTACAACAGGCAAAATAATGGCACTGACGAGAACAGACAGCGGTCATATCAGCAGGACGGACGTCCGCCAAGAGACAACAATCGTTCTTATGGACAGGATAACCGTCCGCCGAGAGATCCAAACCGTCCCTACGGGCAGGACAACCGCCCTCCAAGAGACGGAAACCGTCCCTACGGACAGGACAATCGTCCGCCGAGAGACCCAAACCGACCGTATGGGCAGGATAATCGCCCTCCGAGAGATCCAAATCGACCGTATGGGCAGGGAGGAAATCGCAGCGGTCAGCCGTATCAAGGGAATAATCCCCGTGGGGGCGGAGGAAACCGACCGCCTTATCAGCAACGGGACGGCAGACCTTCTCAGCCATGGGGCGATAAGGACAAAGACGCACCGTCCCGACCGTACGGACAGTCTCCGCGTCCGCCGAGAAAAACAGGAAGCGGAGTGGAAAAACCGGTCGAAAAATCGTCCAAGATAGAAAAGACGAAAAAAGAAAACAAGCTCAAGTCGGAACAAAAGCAAAAAGGGAAAGAAAACTTCTTTAAAGATGAAAAACCGGCCAGAAGTTTGGATAACACCAAACGAACCAAAGGTTCGAAAAGCAGTTATAAAAAGAAAAAACTGCAGGAAAAAGAAGAACGTCAGCCAACGGTCAGCAGCATAACGATTCCCGAATCGATTACAGTTGCGGATCTCGCCGAAAAAATCAATGTCTCCCCGACGGAAATTATCAAGATTCTGATTTCATACGGGACGATGGCAAATATCAATCAGATGATCGATTTTGATACCGCATCAATTGTTTGTGAAGAAATGAATGTGAGTGTCAAGCTGGAAGAAGAAGAGGATCTGATCGAAAAGATCCTTCAGAATCATTTTAAAGATCCGGAAAAACTGAAATCCAGACCTCCGATCATTACAGTGATGGGTCACGTCGATCACGGGAAAACATCTTTGCTTGACTATATCAGAAACACCAATGTAATCTCCGGGGAAGCAGGCGGCATTACCCAGCATATCGGAGCTTACACCATTACGACTCACGATAAATCAATCACGTTTATCGATACTCCGGGACACGAAGCATTTACGGCGATGCGTTCCAGAGGCGCGTCCGTTACTGATATCGCAGTGCTTGTCATTGCGGCCGATGACGGAATCAAACCTCAGACCGTTGAAGCGATCAATCATGCCAAAGCGGCGGAAGTGCCGATCATCGTTGCGATCAATAAAATCGACAAACCTGCGGCAAATCCCGATAAGGTCAAACAGGAACTGACCGAATACGGACTGGTTCCGGAAGATTGGGGCGGGAATACCATATGCGTAAATGTTTCCGCAAAAACAGGGCAGGGTATTGACGATCTGCTTGACACAATCTTGCTTGTGGCTGAAGTGGAAGATTTGAAAGCGAACTATGAAGAACCGGCTGTGGGAACTATCATCGAAGCACGCATCGACAAACAGCGTGGGGTGACCGCATCCGTGTTGGTGGCATCCGGCATCCTTCACGACGGAGATATCGTGGTCTCCGGGGCGATGTATGCAAAAGTGCGTGCAATGACGAACGACAAGGGTATGCGAATCGAAACGGCAGGGCCGTCCATGGCAGCGGAGCTGCTTGGATTAAACGAAGTGCCGGAGGCGGGTGACAAATTTTTCGTTGCGGAAACGGAAAAAGAGGCCAGAAAGATTACGGAAGCCCGAAAGGACAGAGACCGCAGACGCGCGATGAAAGCGAACGCTCCTGTCACGTTGGATGAATTATTCAATCAGATTTCTCAGGGGGAACTGAAAGAACTGAAAGTCGTACTCAAAGCCGACGTGTCCGGTTCTCTCGAAGCACTCAAACAGTCACTTGAAAAGTTGAATGATAATGAAGACAGCATTCGTGTCAATGTAATACACGACGGCGTCGGCGCGATTACGGAAACGGACGTTAGCCTGGCGGCGGCATCCAACGCGATTGTCATCGGATTTAATGTCCGTGCAGATAACAATGCAAGAGCCGCAAGCGCGAAAGAAGGCGTTGAAATCCGATATTATACCGTCATATATAACGTCCTCGAAGAAATCGAAGACGCAATGAAGGGTATGCTGGAACCGGAATTCCGTGAAGTAATCACTGCGACCGCAGAAATCAGACAGTTGTTCCGTCTGCCGAATTCGAACGTGGTTGCGGGCAGTTATGTAACGAGCGGAACCATTACCCGCAAAGACAAAGTGCGTGTATTGCGTGACGGCATCATCGCTTATGACGGAACGATTGCATCGCTTAAGCGTATCAAAGATGACGTGAAAGAGGTTGCGTCCGGTTATGAATGCGGAATCGTACTGGAAAAATTCAACGATCTGAAGGAAACGGACACGCTCGAATTTTACAAGATGGAAGAAATTCCGCGTGAATAGAAAACGGAAAGAGGAGAATTGTGATGTCTTTTCGTATTGAGAGGATCAATGAAACCATTAAGGAAGAACTGAGCCGTCTGATTGAATACGAACTCAATGATCCGCGCCTGAAGGAAACCGTGATCGGTATCACTCAGGTCAGAACCACTCCGGACATGAAATACTGCAAAGTTTATGTCAGTATCTATGCGGATAAAGACAAGCAGCGGGAATTGATGGCGGTATTGGAGCGGGCAAAGGGATTTTTGAGAAAGAGCATCGCGGCGGTACTTACTACGCGGTATACTCCGGAGCTCGTTTTTGAGTTGGACGATTCCGCGGATTACGCGATGCACATTGACAAGCTGCTGAGAGAAATCAAACATGAACAGTGATATGAAAACAATCGCGGCTATGCTCGCGCAAGCAGAGACAATTCTGATTTTTGCTCACAAAAACCCCGACGGAGATGCTGTAGGCAGTGCGATCTGTGCGGGGCTTTTGCTGAAAAAACTTGGAAAAACAGTTCACTACTGCATGAAAAAAGACCAGAAAGGCTGTGCAGCTTTGCTGGAAGAAAGCAAATACTTCGAGCAGCCGCTGTCCGATTCTTATGATGCCGCACTCGTGGTGGACAGTTCGACTCAAACCTATATCTGGGGAGCGGAAAATCTTACGCGATGCGCGCGGATTCTTTTGATCGATCATCATATGACAAATGAGGGGTTCGGTGATTACAGCGCAATCGATCCTAAAGCGGGTGCTACGGGGGAACTGATCTATTTGCTTTCCGAATCTTTGGGTGTCCCGTTGGATTGTGAGATGGCGCATGCCATTTACATTGCTTTGGTCGAAGACACGGGTAATTTTACTTATTCCAACACCACCGCACGCACGCACCGTATAGCTGCAAATTTGTATGATGTATGTTCTGATTTTTATTTATATGCTGACAAACTGAAAAAATACGAAAAGAAACGACTGGATCTGATGCGGGTTGTTTTGGATCATGTGGAATTTTACTGCGGCAGCCGACTGATTATAGGCAAGCTGCTGTATTCCGATCCGATCGATTATTTGCATGCGGACACAGACGGATTGATTGATATGATTCGAAATGTCAGTGAATGCAAGCTGGCTGTATTTATTAAACAGGTAACGGAGAACGGTTATAAAGTGTCAATGCGCAGCGGAGAAGATGCAATCAACGTTTCCGATATCAGTAAACAGTTCGGAGGCGGTGGGCATAAAAAGGCTGCAGGGTTTGAGTTCCATGGCGAATTATCCGAGCTGACAGGTTATTTCAGACAACTGGCGGAAATGGTATGGACGGATTTCTGCTGATCAACAAACCTGTCGGATGCACCAGCCATGACATCTGTCACCGCTTGAAAAAAATACTTCATACGGATAAAATCGGACACACCGGAACGCTTGATCCGATGGCACAGGGGTTGCTGTTGGTGATGGTCGGAAGTGCATCCAGATTGTCTGAGTATTTGGTGCTGGACGATAAGGAATATGTTGCAACTGTTCGATTCGGTATCCGCACTGATACACAGGACACGACCGGTACGGTGTTGGAACGCAAAGAACCTGATATCCGCAGAGCGGATCTGCTCTCTGTGCTCAGCCGATTCGAAGGACGGCAGAAACAGATCCCTCCGATGTATTCCGCTATTAAACATAAAGGCAAACATCTATATGATTACGCACGAAAAGGGGAACAGGTAGAGCTTTCCGCAAGAGAGATTCATATTTACGAGGCAGAGCTGCTTTCCGATCGTCTTCCGTTTGAGGCCGACATTCGTGTGTTTTGTTCAAAAGGAACGTATATACGCACGTTGTGCAACGATATCGGAGAAGCACTGGGCTGTCATGCGGCGATGTCAGCGCTCACACGCACCAAAATCGGAGGCTATTCCCTTGATGAAGCTTTTGCTGTTGAGGAGATCGAACAGAAGATGGCGAAAGACGGAACATTGTTCGGTGTGTTGAAATTGCCGGATGACCCGCTCAACCATCTGCCGAGAGTTGATGTTATTGAGGACAGCAAACGATTTCTTCTTGGCGGGAATGAATTGCTTGCTCATAATTTACAGACGGATACCTCCGAATTCATAAGCGGAGATACGGTAAGAATCTATGCAGGCGATCAGTTTCTGGCGATCGGAACAGTGACGGAATCCCGTTCGATCAAGCCCCGCAAAGTGATGGTGCGGCAGCAGAATAAATAAGGAATGTAATATGATTATCATCAATGATTACAGGCAGGGTTCCGAAATCACGGAGCCGATTGCCGCAGCACTCGGATATTTTGACGGGCTGCATCTAGGGCATCAATCGATCATTTCCCATACAGATATCCCCGGTATGAAGCGCGGAATCATCACGTTTAAAAATCAGCCGGCAGGGTATATTTCACACAGTCGAAAACCGAGCCGTCTGATGAGTTTGGATGACAAAATTGCCATGATGGATCAGATGGGGACAGACTATCTGTTTCTGTACGAATTTACGGAAGAAATCCGCAATATTTCGAAAGCGGATTTTGTCAAATGCTTTTTATCTGAGTGCAATGTGAAACTTGCCGTTGCGGGTTTCAATTTCCGCTTTGGAAGAAACAAGGAAGGGGATACCGGATTTCTTCAATCGCAGTGTTCTGATTTCGGTATTGATACAAAAATCATTCCCCCCGTGCTGTATGAAGGGGAAGTCATCAGCAGCACGCTGATTCGTGACAAATTATATAAAGGGGACGTGGCATCTGCCGCAAAAATGCTGACCCGTCCGTTTTATTTGAAAGGGACTGTCATGCAAGGCAAGCGTCTCGGTCGATCATTCGGATTTCCTACCGCCAATATCAAAGTCGATGAGGAAATTATCGTGCCGAAATGGGGAGTATACCGCACGAATGTAATCGTGGAAGGCAATTGTTACAAAAGCATCACGAATGTCGGAAACAATCCGACGATCGAGGGGGATCCGCTGCGCGTGGAAACCCACCTGTTGGACATGGATCTCGACTTATATGGCAAAACAATCCGTATTGATTTTATCGATCATATTCGGGATGAGATTAAATTCACGTCTCTCGACGAACTGCGTTGCCGCGTGCTTGCGGACATTGATGCGGTGCGAAATTCCTGATGAGTCAATTTATGAAATGAGGATCGATACATGATTCCCTATCTGATCATGGCAGTCATCGGCTACGGACTTGGTTGCCTGCATCCCTCTTACTATTTCGCGAGAAGTCTGTTGAATAAAGATATTCGGGAGCATGGGTCGAACAACTGCGGCACATCGAACGCGACGATCGTGCTTGGTTGGAAATACGGGGTGTATACCGCATTGGTAGATGTCCTCAAAGGAACATTGAGTGTGATGATTGCCAGATGGATATTCGGTTCCGCGGATGTCGGATTACTCTATTTTACGGCATTGGCTGCGATCCTCGGGCATATGTATCCGTTTTATCTGAATTTCAGAGGAGGCAAAGGCCTGGCGACTTTGATGGGCACCTGCATCGCTTTGAATTTTTGGCTTGTGGTTGTGCTGTTTGTCCTTCTGGTTGCGGTCACCTTTTTGACGGACTATATCGTTATCGGCACTGCTGCAGTCTGCCTTGTTTTTGCGGGATATGCCTGTTGGCAATACGGAATTGCATTTGCTTCGCTTTTTGCCGTCATAACGGCAATATGGATTGTGACAAAGCATCGCATCAATTATATGAGAATCATCAGGGGAGAAGAAATTCGCTTTTCTTCAACGCTCAAAAAGAAAAAAAAATAGTATCAATTGAAAAAAATGAAAGTAAAAATTATAACATTGGGATGCAAAGTGAACCATTATGATTCGCAGAGCATCCTTCAGCATTTAACGGAATATGGGTATCAATCCGCAGCGGAAAACGAGCCGGCTGATGTGGTGATTGTCAATACCTGCGCTGTCACTAACGAGTCGGAACGAAAATCCCGTCAGATGATTCGCCACTGCAGGGAGCAGAATCCCGGTGCGGTAGTCGTTGTGACCGGGTGCATGTCGGAACTGGCGCAAAGCGAAGCCGATCGACTGCCTGCTGCCGATATTATAACCGGTACGCAAAACCGAGAGGCGATTCCTGCGCTGATCGAAGCCTATCTCCTCACACAACGGTCTCAATATGAATTTTCCCCGACCGACAGTCTCTGTACCGGGATTACGCATTTTGAAGGGAAAACGCGCGCCACATTGAAAATACAGGACGGGTGCACGATGTACTGCACCTATTGTATTATTCCGTATGCGAGGAATCGAACCGAAAGCATGCCCCTCGCCCAGATTGTAACATCTGTCAATCAAATCTGTGAAGCAGGCTATTTGGAAACCGTGCTGACGGGAATCCATTTGGCTTCTTACATGGATCGGGACGGGAATCGTTTGATTGATGTTTTGGAGGCAATTGATGCGCATACTCCGTTGCGGCGCCTCCGATTGGGCTCTTTGGAGCCGAAGCTGCTGAGCAGATCTTTTTTGAAACGCCTGTCTGATCTCGCTTGTTTCTGCCCTCATTTCCATTTGTCGCTACAGAGCGGAAGCGACGCAATTTTGAAACGGATGAATCGTAAATATACAACAGAAGAATATTCCGAGATCGTCCGCGAGATACGGTCTTTTTTCCCTGAGGCTATGATTACGACCGATGTGATCGTTGGATTTCCAGGGGAAACGGAAGTTTTTTTTGAGGAGACTCTCGAGTTTGTCAGAAAAATCCGTTTTGCCCATGTCCATGTTTTTCCGTATTCCCCGAAAAAAGGGACGCCTGCTGCCTCATACGAGCAGCAGATCAGCAAAGCTGAAAAACATCGGCGTGTCGGGTTATTGATGCAGGTTGTGGAGGCAGAAAAACGGAAATTGTATCAGCAGCAAATCGGTACCATACAGGAAGTTTTGACGGAGAATACCGACGAAAACGGTTATGCAGCGGGATATTCGCGCAATTACCTGAAAGTCGCGGTGCAAAACGAAACGGAAGCGAATCAACTGATCCGAGTGCGTATTATCGGAGGATGCGCGGAACGTCTGACAGCCGACAAAATCATTGATTTTGAATGATAAGTGTGCTATAATAGCCACACTTATCGCCGTGAAAACGGCGGTTTCTCCAAAGGAGGAACGGAGGGAAAATGGAAGATTGTATTTTTTGCAAAATCGCAAAAAAAGAACTCCCTGCCGATATCGTGTATGAAGACGAGAAGGTAATGGCGTTCAAAGACATTGATCCGAAAGCTCCGGTGCATATTATTGTAATTCCGATTCAGCATTTTGACAACATTCTGAACGTTCCTGCGGGCAACGACATTATTTCGCATCTGCATACGGTGATGAACCGGATTGCGATCAAATTCGGGCTTGCGCAAAACGGATTCCGGATTGTCAACAACTGCGGCGCGGACGGAGGACAGACGGTCAATCATCTTCATTATCACTTGCTGGGCGGAAGAAGTATGGGGTGGCCGCCGGGCTGATTATGTTTTGGATTATAAAAAACCTTGATTTATTATTGACTTCACCGCTGTGTTTGATATAATAATATACGTTGCACATTCTGTGCAAAACTGATTCCCACGGCAGAGGGGAGGGAAGATAACATGTCAGAAGTAAGACTCAGAGAAGGCGAAACTTTGGAAAGCGCACTGAAACGCTTTAAAAAGAAAACAGCGTTGGCAGGGGTTATGTCCGAGATCCGCAAAAGAGAACACTATGAAAAACCCAGCGTAAAGAGAAAGAAAAAAGCTGAAGCTGCCAGAAAGAAAAAAAATAAAAGATAATCGGACAGCCTGATTTTGTTCGGTCTGTTGATTGAATCCAGATAATCAGTCTCTTGTAGCAAAACAGCTCGAGAGACTTTTTTCGATGAAAGGGGATTATGATGTCTCTGAAAGAAACATTGATGAATGACCTGAAGACTGCGATGAAAGAAAAAGATACCATTGCCAAAAACGCGGTGACAATGGTGCGCGCGGCAATTCTTCAGATTGAAAAAGACAAAAAAATAGAACTCGATGATGAGGGCGTGTTGGACGTGATCGCGAAACAGGTCAAACAGCGTAAAGATTCCTTGGAGGAATTCGTCAAAGGGGGAAGAGATGATTTGGTGGATGTGACGAAAAAAGAATTGGACATCCTGATGAAATATCTCCCAAAACAACTGACAAAAGAGGAATTGACTTCAATCGTGAAAGAAGCGATCGATAAACTGCATATCACTGAAATGAAGGAAATGGGCAAGGTGATGGGTGAAGTAATGCCCAAGGTGAAAGGGAAAGCAGACGGGAAGGCGATCAACGAGATCGTGAAAGAGCTGCTTGCCAAATAACATTCCGAAACGGAGGCAATCTCTTGAAGGAAAAACAATTGATCGGTGTGTCTGCCTGTTTGCTCGGGGAAAATTGCAAATATAACGGCGGCAACAATTACAGCCAAAAAGTGGCAGACTATGTAGCTGAGATGGAAGTCATTACATTTTGTCCGGAAGTGCTCGGAGGACTTTCCGTCCCCCGAGATGCATGCGAAATCGTGGCGGATGAGACCGGAATGCGTAAAGTAATGACAGAGTCGGGGTCGGATGTGACGGAGCAGTATGTGCTCGGCGCACAAAAAACGCTCGATCTGCTGCTGCAAAGCGGCGTGGCGAGAGTGATTCTTCAGCCGCGCAGCCCGTCCTGCGGATTCGGAAAAATTTATGACGGAACGTTTTCCGGAAAGCTGATCGACGGAAACGGAATCACGGCGGAATTGCTTTCAGAGCATGGCATCGCATTGTTGTCAGAAGAAGATTTATAAAAAAGAAACATTCCCATCCGAAACGGGAATGTTTTTTTCGGTGAAAGAAATGAATGAAGGACAAAATGAAGCGAAATATGCATGGGAGTCGAATGCTGATTATTGGGACAAAAAAATCGGGAATGATGCCAACGAGTTCCATCTGCGTGTGATTCGCCCGAAAACAGAAGAACTGCTGGAAATCCGTCATTCGGATCGCATTTTGGATCTTGCGTGCGGAAACGGGAATTTTTCCAGACGTATGACTGTTTTGGGCGCAAGCGTTACAGCGTGCGATTTCAGTGAAACGCTGATCTCTCATGCAATACGACGCAGCAATGAGATCGGCCTGCAAATCGATTATCGGGTTTGCGATCTGACAGACAAACAAGAGATGAGGCGCCTTGTAAAAGACGTACCGTACGATAAAGCCGTCTGCAACATGGCGATGATGGATATATCCGATATCACGCCGCTTTTTGAAGGGGTGTATCAGCTTCTGTCCGATGAAGGGCGTTTTGTGCTTTCGACGCACCATCCCTGTTTTACAGCCCCCGAACAGGTATATTTATCAGAGAAGATGCATAAGGGCGAAGCAATCGCAGGTCAGCCCGTGCTGCAGCCGTATTATCACCGTTCGATACAGAATCTTCTGAACACCGCATTCCATGCCGGATTTGTAATGGATGCCTGTTATGAAACGGCGTTCGAGCCGGATGCGGAGTATCCTTCTGTCATGATTGTCAGATTGAGAAAGCAAATCTTTAACGAAAAAATTTCTCAAACGGAGCGGATTTCCCGGTAGCCTTCCGGATAAAAAATTCAGTTGACAAGACCGATGCCTGCTGATAGGATGAGAGCACCGATGCGAATCGCATTCGGATATTTAGGATAAGAAGAGGAAACTATGCGAGCGGACGGAACCCGAGTTAAAAACGCTGATCCGATGTACACCATTGCCCCGTTCATCATGGATAAACGGTATGATGCCATGAATATGATCACGCTGGATATTCCCGTAAAACCGATGGAAGACTATATCAAATCCATGCGAAGACAGGATCGGTTCGTCAGCCACATGGCGCTTGTGATCGCGGCCTATCTGAAAGCTGCAAAAGAGTACCCGAGGCTGAACCGCTTTATCGTCAATAAACGCATCTATGACAGAAATGAGTTCAGTGTTGCGCTTGTCGTTCTGAAACCGGGAGAAGATAATTCCACCATGTCCAAAATTTATCTGAATCTGGATGATGATATTTTTACTGTGCAGAAAAAAGTGGAAGAATACGTTTCCGAAAATAAAAACACAGCGGCAGCAAACAATTCGATGGATCGGCTGATGCGTACCTTGATGAATATGACCGGGCTGCTGAGTGTTGTGATCGGTTTGTTTAAATTTTTGGACAAACGGGGATTGCTGCCGAAAAAAATTATTGACGCCAGCCCGTTTCATGCAAGCCTGACGATCTCGAATCTTGCCAGCATCCGTACGAATCATATCTATCATCATCTCTACGAATTCGGGACAACAAGTATGTTTATCACTATCGGTAATAAGCGAGAGGTGCCGATCAAAAAGAAAGATCGGGTGGTATTGACGCGATGTCTGCCGTTAGGTGTTGTGATGGACGAACGGATCTGCTCCGGCAGTTATTACGCAAAGGCTTTTGCAAAAATCAAAGCATATCTCAATGATCCGACATTGCTGGAGCCTTCAGCCATACAGGCGTAATCGATGGATACCGTATACTCAGTTTAAGCAGAAAGCCGTCTTATGAAAGACGGCTTTTTTTTGTTACGGTTACAAAAGGAATCGAAGCATCCCGATCAGCAAAACGCCGCAGCGGATTTCGCTGTTGGCGATCATTGCTCTGCGTTTCGATTTTGAAACCCATTGGATTTCCGAAACTTCATTTTTATCGAAATCACAGATTTGTTCCTGCACAGTGCCTGATACAAAAGAATGAGCTGATTCGAAATTTCATTGCAGGGATAAAAATCGGAAATATACTGCGGAGTACCGGCACGATAACCGATTCTTCCAAGCATTCTCTTTCAACCGCTTCGGAAGGAGTCTCGTTTTTTTTCTATGTATCCAGTCGGAATTTCCCATTCTTCCGACTGGGTGGCATAAAGGTTTGATTTGATGAGAAGAATCTCATCGAATTCGTTTTGCAGAATTACACAGATCGATTGAGTGCCAAAATGGATGACATGATGTTCTTCGAGAATACTGTTCGGATATTCTACTTTGTCTCGATGCAGTGAGACCCAATTGTTTTCATAGATAGTTTTTTTGATAATTGTTTTGGAATCATAATGAAACACTCCGATATTAAAAATTTATCGGAGATCATCCATTTTAAACGCATTGCACAAAGAAAAACAGGCGGCATTGAATGCTCTTGCCGCCTGTCGGTGAATATCGCTTTTTGTGTTTTTATTTCAGGGATTGCATATAGGCATCCATTGCTTCCGCAGCGAGTTTGCCGGCACCCATTGCAAGAATGACCGTTGCGGCACCCGTCACCGCATCCCCGCCTGCATACACGCCGGGTCTCGATGTTGCCATGGTCGTTTCATCTGCGATGATGCCGCCCCATTTTGCGCATTCTAGATTGCTCGTCGTTGTGCGGATAAGGGGATTCGGGGATGTGCCGATGGACATAATGACAGTGTCGACATCCAAAATAAATTCGGAACCTTCTTTGACGATCGGCCTGCATCTCCCAGATTCGTCAGGTTCGCCGAGCGTCATTTCGACGCATTTCATTCCAGTGACATAGCCCTGATCATTTCCGAGAATTTCAACCGGGTTGTTCAGAAGTTTGAAGATAATGCCCTCTTCCTTTGCATGATGTACTTCTTCTTTTCTTGCAGGCAGTTCTTCTTCACTTCTGCGATAGACAATATAGACCGTGTCGGCCCCCATCCGCTTTGCGCAGCGCGCCGCATCCATTGCCACGTTTCCTCCCCCGACCACCGCAACGGTTGTGCTTTTGAAAAGCGGAGTGTCATAGCTCGGATCGTATGCTTTCATCAGATTGATTCGCGTGAGATACTCGTTTGCCGAATATACCCCGAGCAGGTTTTCTCCTGGGATGTTCATAAAACTCGGCAGCCCTGCACCGGAACCGATGAAGACGGTTTGATAGCCCATCTCGAAAATTTCGTCAACCGTGAACGTTTTTCCGATGATAGTGTTCGTTTCTATTTTGACGCCCATTGCAATCAGTTTGTCAATTTCCTTCTGCACAATTTCTTTTGGCAGACGGAACTGGGGAATGCCGTATACCAAAACCCCGCCTGCCTTGTGAAACGCTTCGAAAATCGTTACTTCATACCCTTTTTTTGCCAAATCTCCCGCGCAGGTAAGCCCGGACGGACCTGCACCGATGACGGCCACGCGTTTCCCGTTTGTTTGCGGGGGAGTGAGTTTCTTTTCGTTATGCTCCATATTCCAGTCCGCAACATAGCGTTCCAAGCGCCCGATTCCAACCGGTTCTCCCTTGATGCCGCGTACGCATTTTCCTTCACACTGCACTTCCTGCGGGCAGACTCTGCCGCAGACTGCAGGCAGGGAATTCGTCTGAGCGATGATATCGCCGGCTTTTGCGAAGTCTTTTTCTTTTACTGCCATGATAAAATCCGGAATCTGCACATTAACCGGGCACCCTTCCACGCAGGGACGGTTCTTGCAATGCAGACAGCGTTCCGCTTCTTCGACTGCCATTTGTTCGGTGTAACCGAGTGTAACTTCTTTGAAATTCTTGTTTCTGACATTTGGTTCCTGTTCCGGCATGGGGGTCTTTATTTTGCTGTTATTCATGAGCGTTTCCTCCGAATAATCTGCAGTGATGGCTGCGTTCTTCTTCAAAGTCATGGTAGACGGTGTTGCGTTTTGCGAGTGAATCAAAATCTACCAGGTGTCCGTCGAAATCAGGACCTTCCACACAGGCAAAGCGGGTGACTCCGTCCACTGTGACGCGGCAGGCGCCGCACATGCCCGTTCCATCCACCATAATCGGATTCAGACTGACAATCGTTTTGATGCCGTACGTTTTGGTCAATGCGCTGACGAACTTCATCATCGGGATCGGACCGATGGCAATCACCAGATCGTAGTTTGCTCCTGCCTCGATCAGTTCTTTGAGTTGATCCGTAACAAAACCTTTCTTCCCATAGGTTCCGTCATCCGTTGTCAGAAACAGACGGGTGGAGACGGCTTTCATTTCTTCTTCCAAAATGACGAATTCCTTGCTGCGGAATCCCATGATCACATCCACGTTCGATCCCTGTTCAAACAACGCTTTTGCTTGGGGATAAGCAATGGCGCATCCGACTCCGCCGCCGATGACACAGGCATTTTTCGCATCATGAATGTGTGTAGCCAGTCCGAGAGGTCCGGCGAAATCAAGAATAAAATCTCCTTCGTTCAGTTGATTGAGCAGCTTTGTGGATTGTCCGACAATTTGAAAAATGATGGTTACGGTTCCCCTCTGTGCATCGGTATCCGCAATGGTCAGAGGGATGCGTTCTCCCTGTTCGTCAACGCGAAACATGATGAACTGTCCCGGTTTTGCTTTTTTTGCAATCAATGGGGCGGACACCTCCATTAAGGTGACGTGCTCGTTCAATAAACGTTTTTTGACAACCTCGTACATGTCGAAACCTCCTAACCTTTCTTAATTGAAATCATCAAATTTGATGGTATCGCCTTTTTTGAGCCTTCGGATATCTTTGTCTTCCTTCACATGCAAAAGACGCCGATACAATTCCGTACTTGCCGGTTCGTATCGGAGTGTCAGATTCAGTTTTTCCGCCATCTCTTCGGCTTGCTTTCTCAGCTGCGGATCGATTTCTTTTTCTGTTTGCATATACACGGCATTGTTATAATGTTCATACATCATATCGAAAATCATTTTGGCAGTATCTTCTCCGTATTTATCAACCGTGCGCTGATATTCTTTTGCGAACGGATTTCTTGTCGTCAGCCATGATTCTCCCGTGAAGATCGAGTCTTTCCTCAGTGCTTTCAGATTACAGCTTCCGCTAAGCATTGCAAAAATGCAATCCTCAACAATCGGATAAATCAGATCGCATGTAGTGGCTGTAATCCCGAGCAATGCGTTTCCGCAAAGCCCGAAGCTGAGGATTGCCTCTTCGTAGCCGACCAGTCCATCGATTGTTTTCTGCAATTCGATCTTTAATTTTTCTGGATGATTATGTAAATCTTCATCCAGCCAAATCATATCCATAGTCAGGTGATCCTGTTCGATGATTCGTATCAGTTCTTTTTTTAATATCTCGCATCCGATCAAAATCTGTTTCATGTATGATCCATTCTTTCCGAGCATCTTACTGAATATTATATGTTGAATCCGTTCGATTATCAACCTGAAATGAAACATCACGCTTTTTATTCGAAGATATTGCACGTTTGTTTCATTATGATATAATATAAGACGATTTCACTTGAACCGGAGTCTTCCGGCACAGAACAGGAGTACTATGAATTATCAGGAAGCATTGGATTATATCCACGGCACATACAAATTCGGACAGAAACTCGGACTCGAAAACATATCCAGATTAATGGGATATCTCGGCGATCCTCAGAAGGATCTGAAATTTGTCCATATCGCCGGAACGAACGGAAAAGGTTCCACCTCGACGATGCTTTCCTACATCCTGCAGGATTGCGGATATAAAACAGGTCTATATATTTCTCCTTTTTTGGAGGAATTTACCGAACGAATTCAGATCAACAATACGCCGATCGACAGACAGGATTTGGCTGATGCCACGCAGACTGTGAAGACCGCTATTGAAAAACTGGTGGACGCAGGCAATCCCCATCCGACGGAGTTTGAAGTGGTTACTGCGATTGCGCTGGTCTATTTTTGGTCACAGAAGGTCGATATTATTGTGTTGGAAGTCGGGATGGGCGGACGTCTGGATGCCACCAATGTGATTCCGACTGCGGAAGCTGCGGCAATTGTGAGCATCAGCTTTGATCATATGCTTTATCTCGGCAATACGATTCGGGAAATCGCCCATGAGAAAGCCGGTATCATCAAACAAAATTACGAAGTGAGCGTTTACTGCCTGAACAGCGACGAAATCGTTGAAGAAATTAACAAAACGGCAAAAGAAATGAATGCTGTGGTGCATCGCAATCACGCGAAAGATATTGAATTAATGAGCAGTTCGATTGACGGACAGCATCTGAAATATTTAAAGAAAGACTCGGTGCTCGGCATCGACGAATTTGACTTGAGACTGCTCGGAGAACATCAGAAATACAATGTGCTCAATGTACTGAATATTTTGGAAATCCTAAAGAAAAAAGGCTGGAACATTACACCGCAGGCGATCCGTTCCGGATTGAAACGAGTGGTATTCACGGGGCGTTTCGAAATCATGAACCGAAACCCAATTATCGTCATTGACGGCGGACATAACATTGAAGGAATCACTTCGTTTGTCACGAACGTGAAAAAATATTTCGAAGGCAAAAAAGTCAATCTGTTCTATGGCATGCTCAACGACAAGCAGGTCGATGAATCTCTTGCTCTGCTGACAACCGTCGCAAAAGAGATTTATACCCTGACACCGAATGATGCCAGAGCGATTCCCGCGGAAGAAATGACGGCATACATCAAAGAACATTATCCGAACATTCCCGCACATGCGCTCAAACATTTCGGGGAAATCGGCGATTACCTTGACTTTTCCAAAACAGACGAGATTTTCGCATTCACCGGTTCGCTGTATATGATCGGTGAAGCTCGCACAATCCTGAGCGGACTGATTGCAAAACACGCAAAATGATATCCGAAGCAGCCCGGATGGGCTGCTTTTTTGTTTGTGCCGTGTAAGCGTTGTCCGGAGATAATGTTCGCAATTGTGTTATAATAGAACAAAAAAACGGGTTGGAAATGAAGAAAAAAATTTGTATTGTCGAAGACAATGAGAAAATCAGGGATGAACTGAACATTTTTCTGACAGTAAATGATTATGACTGCGTGGCTCCTCCGATTACCGATCACCTGCTTTCTGATATTTTGCAGCTTCAACCGCATCTTATTCTGTTGGATCTGAACCTTCCTATTACGAATGGATTTGAACTCAGCCGCATGCTGCGCAAAGAATCCGATCTGCCGATTATCGTTGTGACGAGCAGAGACAGCGAATCGGATGAAATGTTGGCGATGCATGTCGGCGCGGATGATTTTGTGACCAAACCGTTCAACACCCAGATTCTGCTTTTGCGCATCGCGTCGGTATTGAAACGGGTATATAAAGAAACGCCGAACGATATTGTCGAGTTGGGAGACTTTCGGATTCATCTATCGAAGAGCTTGTTGGAATATGAAACAAACACAATAGATTTAACAAAAAACGAACTGAAAATTCTGACTGCGTTGGCGGAAAAACGAGGACGGATTGTGACAAGGGATGAATTGATGACGCAGCTTTGGAACAGCGATCTGTTCGTAGACGATAATACGCTTACCGTGAATATTAACCGCCTGAGAAAAAAACTTGCCGATATCGGTTTAGACGGAAAAATTGAAACAAAGCGGGGAATGGGGTATCTGATGCAATGAATCCGATGATATTTATCAGAGAAAAAAAATGGTATCTGCTCTCAGCAATCATCGTGGTCTGCGGCAGCATGGCGTTTGCCGCACTGGCGGATGATTCTTTTTTTAATGTGGTAATGTTGATCTGCATTCTGTTCGTTTTGGGTATGTTCATTCCGCTGTTGGTGGAATATCGAGCAAAAAGCGAATTTTATCGTGATTTGCTGATGATCTTCGAAAATCTTGAAAAAAAGAATCTCATTACGGAAATGATCCGCAGACCGGATTTCACGGAGGGGATGATCCTGTATGATATCCTTCAGGGAAGCGACAAAGCCTGTCTGGATGAAATCGCCTCTTATCGTGAGATACAGGAAAGCTATCGGGAATATATCGAACTGTGGGTGCATGAAATCAAAACTCCGATTGCGTCATCGAAACTGATGCTGCAGAATGCGGAAAAGAATGCTTTGCTGGTCAGCCTGAATGATGAATTGGAAAAAATCGAAGACGATGTACAGCAGGTATTGTTCTATTCCAGAAGCAATAATGTAGATAAGGATTATCTTATCAAAGAGCTGTCCCTGCAAAATGTATGCAACGAGGCAATCCGAAAAAATTCCAAAGCGCTGATCCAAAAGAAACTGTCGGTTACTATGCAGGATTTGGATATTTTTGTTTTAAGTGATGCGAAATGGATCGTTTTCATCTTGGATCAGATCATCGGGAATGCGGTGAAGTACTCCCGCATCGTGCAGCCGTCACTTGTTATTTCCGCTCAGAAAACCAGTAATAATACAGTACTGTCTGTCATGGATAACGGCATCGGAATCGTTGCGTCGGAGCTGGGAAGAATCTTTGATAAAGGTTTTACGGGAACGAATGGAAGGTCGGGCGAAAAATCCACCGGGATGGGCCTTTATATTTGCAAAAAACTATGCAACAAATTGGGTCTCGGACTGGAAGCGGAATCGCAGGCAGGGCAGGGAACAACCATTCGGATCATATTTCCGAGAAGTTCCGTCACGGACGTGCTTAAGTGACAAAACTGTAAGAAAACCGTAAGAAAATTCGATGGTAAGAATTTAACTCGGACAGTAAAATGAAACCAATTAAGAATGGAGGTTGCCATGAGTGAAATACTGAGTGTAACAAATATCGAAAAGTATTACGGAAATAAAGGCAATATCACCAAAGCATTGGATCAGGTCTCGTTTTCTGTAGAGGAAGGGGAATTTGTCGGAATCATGGGGGCATCGGGCAGCGGAAAAACGACGCTTTTGAACTGTATTTCGACCATCGATCAGGTGTCGAGCGGATACATCACCGTGCGGGGGGAGGAACTGACGAAAATGAAAAGCAGAGCACTGTCAAAATTCAGACGGGAAGAACTGGGTTTTATCTTTCAGGATTTCAATCTGTTGGATACCATGACTGCTTATGAAAACATGATTTTGCCGCTGACGATATCCGCTGTGCCGCATAAAAAAGCGGAACAGCGCGTGATGCAGATTGCGCAAAAGCTTGATATTACAGAAATTCTGGGGAAATTTCCCTACCAACTTTCGGGCGGACAGCGGCAGCGTGTCGCGGCTGCGCGCGCGATTATCACCAATCCTGCGTTGATCCTGGCGGATGAACCGACCGGAGCGCTCGATTCGAAAGCATCCCGCATTCTGCTCGAAAGCATGCTGAACCTGAATCATGAATTCGGAGCATCCATCCTGATGGTGACGCATGACGCGTTTGCCGCGAGCTATTGCAGCAGAATTCTGTTTATCAAAGACGGAAAGATTTTTAATCAGATCATTAAAGGCGAATCGCCCAGAAAAGAATTTTTTGGTAAGATCATCGATGTTGTGACGCTCCTCGGAGGTGACGCAAGCAATGTTATTTAAGCTGTCGTTAAGAAATGTCAGACGCAGCTATAAAAATTATACCCTGTACTTTTTTACGCTTGCGTTTGCTGTCTGTATTTTTTATGTATTCAACTCGGTTGATGCGCAGCAGTCCATGCTCACTCTTTCAGAGTCTGCCAACCGGGCACTGCAGAATCTTGCCAGTCTGATCGGTGCGATTTCGGTATTTGTGTCATGTATTCTTGGCTTTTTGATCGTGTTCGCAAACAACTTTCTGATTCGCCGAAGGAAAAAAGAGCTGGGTCTGTATATGACGCTCGGCATGGAAAAATCTAAAATTGCCCGTATTCTGATTTCGGAAACGGTCATTATCGGTATCTTTTCATTAGCCCTTGGATTGTTGTTCGGCGTGTTTGCATCCCAGTGGCTGTCTCTGATACTCGTAAAACTGTTCGACACCGATATGACGAAGTATCAGTTTGTGTTCTCATCGGCAGCATTTTTTAAAACGATTCTGTATTTCGGAATCATATTTCTTGTTGCAATTCTGTTCAGCACGGTTGCGATTTCAAAATATAAACTGATTGATCTGATCTATGCGGAGCGCCAAAATGAGCAACCCAAAGTCAGAAGCAACGCGTTCACGCTGATTTTGTTTGTGCTTTCCATTGCCCTTCTGGGAACGGCCTATGCGATGGTGATCAAAAACGGGATTGTCGAGTTTGACAGAAAACTGTTGATTGAAATTATCATGGGATCTGTTGGGACATTTTTGTTTTTTGCATCGTTGTCCGGATTTTTCCTTCGGGTCATGCAGGCAAATAAGCGCCGTTATTACAAAGGATTGAATATGTTTGTGCTGCGTCAGGTCAACAGTCGGGTGAACAGTGCGTTTGTGTCGATGTCCTTCATCTGTTTGATGTTGTTTTGCACGATCGGTATTTTGAGTGCGGGTCTTGGAATCAACACAGTGCTGAACTCCAGCATTCGAAATTCGATTCCGTTTGATGTTTCGATATCCAATTATGATCCCTCTGTTTCCACAGAAAACATTCTGAAGCTGGACGGAATCGATCTGAACGATTATACCGCTCGGACTTACGATTATCATGAGTATTTGGATGCGGGAATTACTGCCGGTGCTGTGTTGGATAAAGTTAAAGATTCCATGCCGAATGAATTGAAAAGCACGGACACTTTATTCTCTGCTCCGATGATGATGGTCACGCAGTCAGATTACAACAAAATCATGGAAGCGCTCGGCGGGGATCCCATCGTTCTCGATGGCAGTACGGTGGCACTGTTCTCCGATTATGCGGCGCAATCCAAAACTCTTGATGATGTGCTGCAGCTTTATTTGAAAGAAAATCACACGATTGAATTGAAAGGAGATACTTATAATGTGTATCCGAAATTGCTGACACAAAGTCTCTCCACTTCCATGGGGAGTGAATTATTGATGCTGATTGTGCCGGATGCGATGGTGACGGATGCGGCGGTATACAGCGAAATCGTGAATTTCAACTGCAGCACCGAATTGCAAAATAGGCTGGAACAGGCTACGAATGTATTGGATGATTCGGACACGATGGCAATTAATATCCGCAGCGTCGTGACGGATTCATATGCAGGATCCAGTGCGATCATTTCTTTTATCGGCATCTATCTCGGGATTATCTTTCTGCTGACAAGTGCTGCGGTGCTTGCACTGCAACAGCTCTCGGAAGTAGCTGATAACAGACAGCGTTATGATATCCTGCGAAAAATCGGGGTTGATGAGACAATGATCAATCGTGCGATATTCAAGCAGATTGCCATTTACTTTGCGATGCCTCTTCTGCTGGCCTGCGTGCATTCGGTGGTGGGACTTTATGTGACCAATACCGCAATCGCCAGCATCGGAGATATTAATGTGACCAAAAACCTGCTGATGACAGCGGTATTTGTTCTGGCCGTTTACGGCGGATATTTTCTGGCGACTTATTACGGCAGCAAATCCATGATTACGAAAAACAAATAAAGAAAATGATTCATCCCGTGACTTGTTTCCGTTGATTGACGACAAGGATGGACATTCTCGCAAAAAAGAATTCTTCGCGTGAAAGATGCCGAAGAATTCTTTAATTCATGCGATTCTGTTGGACATTCCGCCGAAATGTTATATAATATATTACTGTGGATTTTTCCAAGAAAAAATCCGACGAACCAACAGATCCGGAGGAATCATGAAAGAATACGGTTTAAACGAGTTACGATCAATGTTTTTGGAATTTTTTGAAAGCAAAGGGCATCTGCGTATGGACAGCTTTTCGCTCATTCCGCATAATGACAAAAGTCTGCTGCTGATCAATTCCGGTATGGCCCCGCTCAAGCCGTATTTCACAGGACAGGAAACTCCTCCGAGAAAACGGGTGACGACTTGCCAGAAATGCATCCGTACGCCGGATATCGAAAATGTCGGCAAGACAGCCAGACACGGCACGTTTTTTGAGATGTTGGGCAATTTCTCCTTTGGTGACTACTTCAAAAAAGAAGCAATCGCCTGGGCGTGGGAATTTCTGACGGAAACGGTCGGCATTCCCGCCGAAAGACTGTATGTCACCGTATATGAAGAAGATGACGAAGCGTTTGAAATATGGGAAAAGACGATGGGAATTCCCAGAGAAAAAATTGTTCGCATGGGCAAGGAAGATAATTTCTGGGAAATCGGTCTCGGTCCGTGCGGACCCTGTTCCGAAATATATTTTGACCGCGGAGAACAATACGGCTGCGGAAAAGAAGGCTGTTACGTCGGTTGCGACTGCGACCGATATGTGGAAATCTGGAATCTTGTATTTACTCAATTTGATAAGGACGAAGCAGGGAATTACAACCGTCTCAAACATCCGAACATCGATACGGGTATGGGATTGGAACGTCTTGCCGTTTCCGTGCAGGGTGTGGACAATCTGTTTGAGGTCGATACCGTGCGATATATCCTCGATTATATCTGCAAACTCGCAAAAGTAACGTATCACGAAGATGCGAAAACTGACGTTTCCATCCGTGTGATCACCGATCACATCCGCAGTGTGGTGTTCATGCTCTCCGACGGAGTGATCCCCTCGAACGAAGGCAGAGGCTATGTGCTGCGCCGACTGTTCCGCAGGGCGGTCAGACACGGAAAACTGCTGGGTATCGAAGGGCATTTCATGACGGATGTTGCGAAGAAAGTCATCGACACTTCCTATGAAGCGTATCCGCTATTGAAAGAAAACTATGACAGTATCCTGAAAATCGTGGAAGTGGAAGAATCCAAATTCAACGAAACGATAGCACAGGGTATGGACATGATCAAAGATCTGATCGATGTCACGAAAGAGAAAAAAGAAACGGTGATCGCAGGAGACGATGCGTTTCGTTTATATGATACGTTCGGTTTTCCGCTGGAACTGACTGTGGAGATTGCGGAGGAAAATGGCTTATCCGTCGATACGGACGGCTTTGATTCCGCTATGAAGCATCAAAAGGAACAGTCTGCGGAAGCACACAGCAAGCAATCCATCGAGAGTTGGAAAGATGAGCTGACTCAGATTGTATCCAAACTGCAATCGACCAAATTTACGGGATATCAGCAGCTGACCGATCAGTCGGAAGTGCTGTGTCTGATTAAAGATAATGTGTCCGAATTGTCTGTATCGGCTGGGAATGATTGTTTGATGATCGTTCAGAATACGCCGTTCTACGCGCAAAGCGGCGGACAGGTAGGCGACATCGGCACCGTGTCGAACGATTCTTTCAGTGCAGTTGTAAAAGATGTGCAGAAAAGCGGCGATAAATTTATTCACGTTCTCAGCATAACCGAAGGGACACTCTCCGTTTCCGATACCGTTTATCTGTATGTGGATGAAGCATATCGTATGGACGTGCAGCGCAATCATACGGCAACGCATCTGCTGCATAAAGCACTCAAAATTGTATTGGGCAATCATGTCAATCAGGCAGGCAGCGAAGTGACGGCGGATAAACTGCGCTTTGATTTCTCTCATTTCGAAAAAATGACGGAAGATGAAATCAAACGCGTGGAATTGATTGTTAATCAACAGATCGGCGAATGCACTGATGTGGACTGGTTTGAAACGGATATCAACGAGGCGAAAAATCTCGGGGCGACTGCATTATTCGGAGAAAAATACGGTACGACCGTGCGTGTAGTAAAAGTCGGGGACTACTCGATGGAACTGTGCGGAGGCTGCCATCTGAGCAATGTCGGATTCGCCGGCATGTTCAAAATCCTCTCCGAAAGCGGAGTTGCTGCCGGCGTAAGACGAATCGAAGCGGTAACCGGAAGAAAAGCTTATGAGCTCGTCGGACAGATGCAGGAAAAATTGGAGGATGCGGCGCAGATCGCGAAGACCACACCGGAAAATCTGGTGTTTCGCATGAAGGATCTGATGGAAACCAACAGCAAACTTCAAAAAGAAATCGCCGAATTGAAACGCAAATCCAGCGGAGATCTGGCAGGAGAATTGTCCGAGGCAAAACAGACGATCGGCGGGGTGGATGTCGTGATCGCAAAATCGGACGGATTGGATATGGACGGACTGAGAAATCTTTCCGACCAAATCAGAGACAAACTGCAAAGCGGTGCGGTATTCCTTGTTTCCGTATCCGACGGGAAAGGCTTTATGCTGGCTTCGGCGACAAAGGATGTCGTTGCAGAAGGTTTTCATGCCGGAAATCTTGTCAAAACTGTGGCGCAGGCGCTCGGAAGCGGAGGAGGAGGCCGACCGGACATGGCACAGGCAGGACTCAAAGATATCGCAAAAGCTGAGGAAGCGGTGGCGGTTGCGGCTCAAAAAATGAAAGAACTTTTTTTATCATAGAACTTAAGATGAATTGCTGATAAAGTACTGTCGATTTCATTTTTGAGGCGGCAGTTTGTATTCATTTCGAATAAATATACGAAAACAGCTTGTCAATTGAAAAATTTTCAGGTAAACTATAGTTGCAATATTCCGTTATTGGCATAAAGTAATGCAATGGCGGGGGAGGCGGTCATGGACAACAATCAATCCCAAGACACTCAGAAATTCAGTTTGGAATCCGAAAAAAGTATTCTGGTAAAAAATACGATGATCAGCGTCAAGGATGCATTGGACGAAAAGGGATACAATCCCGTCAACCAGATCGTCGGATATATTATGAGCGGAGACCCGACTTATATTACGTCATATAAAGACGCACGTTCCCTGATTCGCAAATTGGATCGAGACGAGTTGTTGGAAGAAATCGTCTCGTATTATTTGATGCACAACGCATGATTTGTTGCGCATCGTTTTGATCCGTATCTGACATCCTCAGGGATGTTCATATAAACGTTATGAAAAGTCAATCAATAACATACGCCGCGCATTGCAATGCTGGAGCGTGAGAGGTGTTTGACGTTCATCCGATCCATTGGTACCGACTGTTCGTTTTTCTTTTTGTGCAAAAAAAAGATTTGTTTGATAACGCAGACTAATCTGGATTTGTGCGCGGTCGAAAAGGCGAAATTTTGTTTGATCGTTTGTTACTGCCTTAAACTTTCGACACAGCCGGATACATTCGGATAAACAGTACTTGGGTGGACGATTCTGTCATACTCATATTTTGTGTATGAATTGTCTTTTCGGAAAGGAGACTTGTTTGCTTCAGGGAAGAATCATGTGTTTGGATCTCGGGACGAGCCGTATCGGTGTTGCTGTGAGCGATCTGCTCGGATATACCGCACAGGGTGTGGATACCATTCAATCAAAAGGATTGGATGCAGACATCCGGACCATTCAGGAACTGATCAAAAAACATCAGGTTTTTCGTTTGATTATCGGCTATCCGATCAATATGGACGGAAGCGAAGGGAATAAAGCAAAAACAATACGGGAACAATATGAAGCAATATCCGCCGAAGTCGGAATTGAAACCCTACTTTGGGATGAACGGCTGTCCACGAAAGAAGCCGAGCGGGCGTTGGACATGGATCAGGTTCATTGGAAGAAAAAAAAGCAGGTAATTGACAGAATGGCAGCTCAGATTATTCTGCAGAGTTATTTGGATTATCAAAGTTTGAAACAGTAAGGAGAATTATTTAATGGAAGATAAGATATTATTGATCAATGAAGACGGACAGGAAGTCGAGTTTATGATCGACGATCAATTTGAATTTGAGGAAAAAACGTATTTGGTTTTATGCGAAAATGATGACAGCGAAGATGCGCTGCTGTTCCGCTTGGAAGAAGAAGATGGGGAAATGGTTTTGAAGGAAGTGGAAGACGAAGATGAATTTGAAAGAGTGAGCGAGTATTACTTTGAAAGCTAAAGAAATTCCACAGACAAAACTTGCGGAAAACACCGCGAAACCATTGGTGCAAAAATCCGCAAAACCCAATCCTCAAAGAAGAAAAAATCTCCCGGACCAAAACCAGAACAAAAGACGTTCGCAGGAACAAATTGGATTTCGTGTCATCCCCCTTGGCGGACTCGGGGAAATCGGAAAGAATTTTACCGTTATTGAGTGCGAAGACGATATCATTATTATTGATTGCGGAATTAAATTCCCTGACGGGGATATGTTCGGTATTGATTTTGTGATTCCGGATTTCAGCTATCTTGAAGATAAGGCGGACAAAATCCGCGGGCTGTTCCTGACTCACGGACACGAAGACCACATCGGTGCAATTCCTTATTTCGTGAAACGCTTCGGGCGTATTCCGATTTATGGAACAAGGCTTACGGTCGGGTTGCTTGAAAATAAAATTGCGGAACACGGATTGGAAAAACAGTCCAATATCAATGTCGTGAATTACAAATCCGTCATTACGGTAAAGGGTTTCAGTGTAGAGTTTGTCGTAACGAATCACTCGATTGCGGACAGCGCCGCACTGTATATCCGATGCAAAGGCGGAAAAATATTCCACACGGGTGACTTTAAAATCGATCTGACTCCTGTGGACAACCAACAGATTGACCTGCATCGCATGGCTCAGCTCGGAAAAGAAGGGATCGACCTTCTGATTTCTGACAGCACCAATGCCGAAAAAAAGGGATATACTCCTTCCGAATCGACGGTAGGGGAAGCTTTTTATAATTTGTTTGCGGGAGTAAAAAAACGGATTGTCGTTGCGACATTCGCGACCAACATTCATCGTATTCAGCAGGTGTTTGATGCGGCGAAATATTATAAACGCAAAGTAGCCATCAGCGGGCGCAGTATGATTAATGTTATCGGCGTCGCCAAAGACCTGAAATATCTAAAATTCAAAGACAATATTTTAATCGAGCTGAAAGACATCGTGAATTATTCTCCGGATCAGATCGTGCTGTTGACGACCGGATCTCAGGGCGAGCCGATGAGCGCGCTTTCGCGTATGGCAAGCGGGGAACACCGTCAGCTGAAAATCACGAGCGATGACTATGTGATTATTTCTGCGACTCCGATTCCAGGCAATGAGAAAACGGTTGCCAATGTAATCAGTTCATTAATGAAAATGGGTGCGGATGTCGTTTATCAGGGCGCCAGTGATGTGCACGTCTCCGGACATGCCTGTCAGGAGGAACTGAAAATTATTCAGGCGTTGATTAAACCGAAAAATTTCATGCCTTGTCACGGCGAATATAAAATGCTTTACAAACATGCGCAGTTAGCGAAAATGATGGGGCTTGATCCTACCCATGTATTCGTCATGGAAAACGGAAATGTACTGGAAATTAAAGGCGACAATGCAAAAGTGACCGGTTCCGTCGATTCCGGTGTTACACTGATTGACGGACTCGGTATCGGGGATGTCGGTAATATTGTACTGAAAGATCGAAAAAAACTGAGCGAAGACGGATTATTCATTGTCGTTGCGACGCTGGGTTCGGACGGGACAATCAGCGGTCCCGATATTGTATCTCGCGGGTTTGTATATATGCGTGAAAGCGAAGCATTGCTCAACGATGCAAAGGCAATCTGTGCAAGAGTCATCGAATCTCACGCTCAGGGTATTTATGATTACAACAGCATCAAAAACGAAATCAAGAATGAACTGGAAAAGTTTCTTTACGAACGAACGAAACGCCGTCCGATGATTCTTCCGATTTTGATGTATCTTAAAAAATAAACGCGGAAAGAGGTCCCGAATGAATATTTACGACAATCTGAACAATCTTGTGAAATCCATTGAAACTTCGGAAGAGTTCCTGCGCTACAAACAAGCGGCTGCCGCAGTGGATGCCAATCCGACTTATGCTCAGATGGCAAAAGACTTTATTACCGTACAGGTGCAGATCAGTACGATGCAAATGCTTGGACAACAGCCGGGAAGTGAGCTGATTGAACGATTCAATACGCTGTATACTTCCGTTTCCGCAATTGCATGTGTCAATGAATTCATACAGGCTCAGATGCAATTTTCGCGTATTATGGAAGACGTATCCAAGGCACTGTCCAAAGCGGCCACATTGGAATACGATTTTATGAAAATATTGCCGGATCAGGATTGAGCGAGGGCAGTTGATTGATTCACAAAAACCAAGACAAAAAGCAGAATTTTCTGCTTTTTTGTTTTTGTATGGGCAAAGTCCTATTGATATGCTATGATAGAACCATCATCGAAAACGGAGCAAATTATGAAAATCAGTGTTATGGGGTGCGGAAGATGGGGAACGTTTATTGCATGGTACCTGAATCGGGTAGGGCATGAGGTTGTTCTTTGGGGAAGGCCTCAGTCCGAACATATGCAGGCTTTGATTGATCAGAGGAAGAATGAATATTTGGAGATTGGTGAACAGATTACACTCTCAGCCGATCTTTCATTTGCGGCAAAGTACTGCGATGTAATGATCATCTCGATCAATTCGCAGAATCTTCGCGCGTTTTCCGTTCAACTGTCGGATTGCGAAATCGACGGCAAAACAATTGTGCTGTGTATGAAAGGACTTGAAAACAAAACAGGCTTGCGCCTCACTCAAGTAGTGGGCGAAGTGCTCGGTTCCCGGGTTAATAGCGCAGTTTGGGTCGGTCCCGGGCATGTGCAGGATTTTTTGGCGGGGATTCCGAATTGTATGGTGATTGATTCCGACAATGAAAAAGTCAAGAAAATGCTGGTAGATTCCTTTTCTTCGGAGTTAATCCGCTTTTATTACGGTTGTGATCTGATCGGCAGCGAAGTCGGCGCTGCTGCAAAAAATGTAATCGGTATCGCTGCCGGGGTTTTGGATGCACTTCATTTGACCTCTCTGAAAGGTGCATTGATGGCGCGCGGAACCAGAGAAATTGCGAGATTGATCAAGGCAATGGGCGGAAATGAGCTTTCTGCTTACGGTCTGACTCACTTGGGAGATTATGAAGCAACGGTGTTTTCACCTCACAGCCATAACCGTAAATTTGGGGAGACGCTTGTGACGAAGGAACCGTTTCCGTACCTTGCGGAAGGGATCGAAACAGCAGAGGCGCTTATGGTTTTGAAAGAACGTTATCATACCGAGTTACCGATTTGCACTGCGGTTCATGAAACGATTCAATACGGAAAAGATCCGAAGCAGGCAATTGCGGATTTATTTCTGAGAAGCATAAAGGAAGAGTTCTCTTGAAATGAAAATAGATAAAAAAACAAAGTATTATTTTGCGATATCCGTCATATCTCTGATACTTTGGCGTGTCGGTA
The DNA here is from genome assembly GCA_041447245.1 of Anaerofustis sp. Classification (GTDB taxonomy): domain Bacteria; phylum Bacillota; class Clostridia; order Eubacteriales; family Anaerofustaceae; genus JBGMEA01. The sequence goes on along the minus strand of JBGMEA010000026.1, from coordinate 236,139 downwards.
TTCTTCTGCGGCATACAAGTTTCGGGAATTCGCTTATCGTAAAGCAGGTTCTCGATATTTTCCCGGATTTTATCCTGTGCATTTTGATCCCGTTTTTGATCTTGGGATTGATTCGATGGATCCGAATTCCGAAGAAGGAAACTCGATTGCTGTACTACATAATTTTTCTGCTGATGATCGGATCGATTATCGGCGAATATGCGTTGCAGCAATGGATCGGGACGGAATTCGATATTTTTGATATTATCGCTGCAATGATCGGATTGTTCGCAACCGCATTGATTCACAATGGCATAGAAATAAAAGTAAGATAGGTGTACGCATGAAATTTGATTATTTGCTCAAACAGGGTGTAAATGAAAAACTGGTTGATGACGTGAAAAAATTCAGGAAAAAGTATCCGCTCGAAGGAGAACTGACTGCAAGAGTTGCAATCCCTCAGTTTGAGTTCTATGGAAAAGATATATTGGAAATGGCAATTGCTGCCTTGCTTCAAGGGGAGAATATTCTTCTGAGCGGACCGAAGGCGACAGGGAAAAACGTATTGTGTGATAATCTTTCTTACCTGTTCAATCGCCCTTCCTATAATGTTTCTTTTAACGTAAATACGGACAGTTCATCACTGATCGGAACGGATACCTTTGAAGACAACACAGTCAAATTACGAAAAGGTCCGGTTTATCAGTGCGCCGTGAATGGAGGATTCGGAATTTTCGACGAAATCAATATGGCAAAAAACGATGCGGTCTCCGTTCTGCATTCGACACTGGATTACAGAAGGATTATCGATATTCCGGGCTATGATAAAATTGTGCTGCATGATGCCACGCGATTTGTGGGGACGATGAATTACGGATATGCAGGAACAAAAGAACTCAACGAAGCATTGGTCTCTCGTTTTCTCGTAATCGATATGCCTGCGGTGAATGAAGAAACGTTAATGAAGATCATGCACACGGCATTTCCGGATGCCAAACAAAGCGGGCTGGAACAATTGTCCGGTCTGTTTTTGGATTTGCAGCTCAAGGCACTGAACGGAGAAATTTCCACGAAACCGACCGATCTGAGAGGACTGCTCTCTGCATTGAAAACAATCAAAGCGGGGTTGAATCCGTCGGATGCGATACGGATGGGAATTACGAACAAAACATTTGATTTTTTTGAACGCGAAATCATTGATGATGTCGTGCTCACGCGCATCCCTTCAAATTGGACTTCCTCCGATTTATTCTGAGTGATGGAGAAAATCATGAACAGTCATGCCGAAAATCCTTATCTGCAGGACGAATATCAGGTAGAATTAGAAAATCGGATCAAAAACCTGATGTGGACGGTCAGCGGCAACTATGAATTGAATACAAAACTGGATATCGAAGCATTTCGGAAATCAAAATACATCGCCCTGTATGATGCAATCAAACAGGGCGCATTTGATAAGTTTTTCGACAGGGAAGCACTGGCGCTTTACATCGCGAAAAAAATCTTTATGTCCGCCGATGAGAAAATGATGATGATCATCGCTCAGTTATGCGTAGATGCAGCAGTGTATAAAAGAATTATTGCAGAACGGGTCGGTGTGGAAAATATACGCAGAAAAGCATTTGAAGACGTGTCGGAAAATGATTTCGAAACATTGAGCTCTTATTTGTTCGGAAGGGTAAAACTGGCTTTAATCAAAGAATATCTGTACGGTGATACATTGCACGGAGAGCTGTTGGTACGTCAGATTGTAGAAAAAATCAATGCATTGAGCGATCAAGCGGACACAGACCAAATTATTCGCACGATTGACGAACTCTACAACAGTTATATCGACAAAAAATTTGAAGCGCAACACGGCGGTTTGGACAATATTCTTTCTGTTACACTGGAAGAGCTTTACGACAGCGATTGGGCAGATTTTCTTAAGGATGAATTGTATGAAGATGCATTCGAACAGTATCTGAGCAATATTTCCACATCGGTAACCAGTATCTCTACGGAAGAGGAACCGGAAGAAAAGAAGAAAACCGAGGCGCAGAAATCTGTCATTTATCTGGATGAAGAAGCGCTGCGAAAAATGTACACCTATGTAGAACTGAATTATGGTACCTGTTATATGCCGGCGAAGGAATGCGAGAAAATCAATCATGCTCTTTGCAGGGGAATTCATGCCGACTGCACTCTGTTCTTTACGGACGGGATTCTGCACAGTACAAAAATTATTAATTATCAGTACAAATATGCAGAAAAACAACTGGAAAAAAATAAGATGGCTTATTATGACAATCATCGTGTGGTCAAGCGGAATATTGCTATACTGACGGATATTCTCAAAAAAGCCTTGGTGCTGCGCAATCAGATTGATTATACCTCCGCGGATCATGGAAGGATTATTCCGTCGCGTCTCTGGCGCGTGGGTCGGGCTTCGGCAAATAAATTGTTTGACAGAGAAGTAAAAAACGACAGCCTCGAGTTTGTCGTGGATATTCTGATTGATGCGAGCGGCTCACAAAGCCCCCGGCAGGCAAAAGTGGCGATGCAGGGATACATCATCAGCGAAGCACTCAGCAATCTGAACATCCCTCACCGTGTGATGAGTTTCTGCAGTTTTTGGGATTACACCGTAATGAGGCGATTTCGTGAGTATGATGACGGCAGAGAAAAAAATGCGCGTTTGTTTGAATATACGACGTCTTCCAATAACCGTGACGGACTTGCCGTCAAAGCCATGGTTGCGGGTCTGTCTGAACGGAAAGAAGACAATAAGATTCTGATTGTCCTCAGCGACGGAAAACCGAACGACGTCAACGTCAACCGCCCAAACAGCAAAAACCCTCTGACGTACAGTGGAAATAATGCAATTACCGATACGGCGCTCGAGGTGAGAAAAGCACGCGCGTTGGGCATTTCTGTACTTGGTGTGTTCGCGGGAGAAGAACCGGATCTTGCTGCAGAGAAAAAAATATTCGGTAAGGATTTTGCCTACATACGCAATATTTCGAACTTCTCCAATGTGGTGGGACTCTATCTGAAGAAGCAAATAGATCTGATCTGAGCAGAGAAAACAGGCCGCCAATTAAATCGAAATAGCATATTCAATATATTTTTCAAAAAATTGGTTTTTTTTATTCAAATCTGTTGTCTGAAAAAAACCTTTATGTTATAATGGCGTATACAAAAATTAAAAGAAGTAGGTGAAGCAATGGCAACTTATAAGAAAGGAATTGAGACCAGGGAAAGAATTTTCCAATCCGCGAAAAAGATGTTTTACGAATACGGTTACAAAAATGCAACGATCGAAAAAATCGCGGACGATGCGAAAGTTCCCATCGGTTTGGTAAACTATTACTTCAAGAAAAATGATATTTTGACAATCATTTTCACGCAGTTTATACAGAATATCAAAAAATGCATCGATGACCAGGTCTCCAATCTGATCGAGAATCCGCTGCAGAAGCATATCATTTTTACCCGTATTTTTTATACGATTATGCTCAGCAACGAACGAAACAGAGAACTCTACAAAGAAATCTTTATCAATCAGTTGGTTGATGCGGACGCAAACGATTTGATCGGAAGCGAATTGATCGACATCATCCGTACCTTCCATATCGATATCACGGAATCGATTTTCAGAAGACTGATTATTGCCGAATACGGAGCTCGCAGGGAACTGCTGATGGACCGTTATGACAGACTTGATCCGGAAAAGAGCAAAGATTTTATCAATTTCCTTGCTACGATTTCCGTCAGACTCGCAGGCGTTGACATCAAATTAGTGATGCAAAACGTACGAAAAGCGGAAGAGATTTTCAAGAAAGTCGATTACTCAGTTGTCAAATTCTTGGTATAATAAAAAGTCCCTGTAATAGGGACTTTTTTGTTTGTCGGACATTCAGCTATTCGACAGTGAGGCGCTCTGACTGTGCGAGAGCAAGGTAAGCCTTGGCACCTTCGATCAGCACCCGTTCATCAAAATTAAATTTGGTATTATGCAGAGGATACGCAGAGCCCCCCTCTTGTGCAAATCCAAGGAACATAAAAAGAGAAGGTACTTCTTCGGTATAATACGCAAAATCCTCCGCGAGCATCACTTTCTCCGCCAGACAAAAAGAGTTCCCCAGAATTTCTTTGGTTCGTTCATAAAGAGTTTTGTCATTGATCAGCGGCGGATACATATATTTAATCGTAACTTTGATCTCGCATTCGTAAGCATCTGCGATTCCTCTGCTTATTTGCTTCAATCGGCTCAGAATCAATTCCTTTGTTTCGTCGTTGAATGCCCGCACGATTCCTGTCAGTTTTGCTCTTCCCGCCGTGACGTTGATCTGATCTCCCGCATGGAATGTGCCCACCGTGAGCACTCCATCCTGAAGAGGATTCAGACTTCGGGAAATAACGGTATGCAGATTGACCGTCAACTGCGAAGCAATCAGTACCGCGTCTTTTGCTTTCTGCGGTTGAGCGCCGTGCGCCGAGCGACCTTCCACATCGATAAAATACTCTACCCCGGATGCAAAGAATTCGCCGGGAGTCGAGGCGATGGTTCCGAACGGGTAGTCGGGGGTCAGATGAAAGCCAAATACATGACTGACATGATAATCTTCCAAGACGCCTTCTTTGATCATCATCGAGGCTCCCCCCGGGCCTTCTTCCGCAGGTTGGAAAAGGAGTAGCACGTTGCGCGGAAGGCGGATGTTTTGCTCCGTAACGTATTTTGCGAACAGGATCAACATGGTCATATGTCCGTCGTGTCCGCAGGCGTGCATCATACCGCTGTGTATGGAAGCGTAATTCTCATCGGTTTCTTCCGTTACGGGAAGTCCGTCCATGTCGGCACGGAATGCAACGGTATCCGCGGCATTCATGTCCAACAGACAGGCAATTCCTGTCTGAGCGTATGCCCGATAGCTCAGTCCCAAAGAAGAAAGAATGCCGATCAGATAAGCTCTTGTTTTTTCTTCTTTCAGACCTGCCTCGGGGATCCTATGAAGGTCGCGTCTGATTGTTTTTGCCTCTTCGTAATATCGTTCATTCCACATCTTTTCATTACCGTTCCCTCTGTTTCAGATGATTCATTATAGAACATTCCGGATCGTTCTGAAAGAGAAAAGACAGAAATAACCCGACATCTTTGTTCAAAAATATGAAGAAAGCGCTTTACATTTGCGGACATTGCTGTTATCATGAACTAAATATAAAGTAGAGGTGCGGATTTTATCAGTAATTCTGCCGATCCGGGCAAACGGAGACGACGCAGAATGAAAGGAAAACCCGCCGAGACTGCGGCAACTTTGTCGTTGCGGCTTTCGGGCTCATTCGTTAACAGCGGTGAGACTGTCATCTGAATTCTTCGGATTTCAGATGGAGTGCTACTTGATAATAGAGTTTTTCTCTTCTTATCGAGCCGGCATTCCACCGGTTTTTCTTTATATTTAACGATTTTGAGGTGTCAGACAGATGAAACAGTACAACGTAGCCGTCGTCGGCGCGACCGGCGTGGTCGGAAGCAAAATGCTGAAAGTTTTGGAAGAACGCAAAATTCCTGTCGCAAATTTATATCCGATGGCTTCCGAGCGATCCGCAGGTAAAAAAGTAACATTTCAGGGAAAAGAGTGGACAGTCGAGAAACTGACCCCGGAATCCTTTGACAAGGATATCGATTTTGCGCTGTTTTCCGCGGGAGGCGGAACCAGTCTGGAATTTTCTCCGATTGCAGCATCCAAAGGTGTGGTGGTAATCGACAATTCTTCCGCATTTCGTATGGATCCGCAGGTTCCTCTTGTGGTTCCCGAAGTCAATGCAGCGGAAGCGCTGAAGCACAACGGCATTATTGCAAATCCGAATTGTTCCACGATTCAGGCGGTGGTCGCATTAAAGCCGATTTACGACAAGTACGGCATCAAGCGAATTGTGTACAGTACGTACCAAGCGGTTTCCGGCTCGGGCTCACAGGGAATTGCCGATCTGGAAAAAGGCGTGAGAGGGGAAGCTCCTACGTTTTATCCGAAGCCGATTGCATTTAACTGCCTGCCCCATATCGATGTTTTCACCGATAACGGTTATACCAAAGAAGAACTGAAGATGGTAAACGAGACAAGAAAGATTTTGATGGATGATTCTCTCAGAATCACAGCTACCACCGTGCGGGTACCAGTAATGTACGGGCACAGTGAAAGCATTAATGTCGAAACGGAGAAACCGTTCGATCTTGCGGATATCTTTACGATGTTCGAGAAGGCACCTTCTGTTGTTTTGATGGATAATGTCAGCGAAAATATTTATCCGACGGCTCTGATTGCGGAAGATACCGATCCTGTATATGTCGGAAGAATCCGCCGCGATTTTTCAGTCGACAATGGACTGAACCTGTGGGTGGTTGCCGATAATATCAGAAAAGGAGCCGCAACCAATGCAGTTCAAATCGCCGAATATCTGATACAAAACGGGGTATTCGGATCATAATCACGAATTGTGAATCATAATTAGGAGGAAATGACAATGTTGTTCAAAGGAGTGTGCACCGCACTGGTCACCCCCATGACGGAAGACGGGATTAACTATGACAAGTTGGAAGAGCTGATCAACTGGCAGATCGCGGAAGGAGTCGATGCGATTCTTTTAAGCGGTACGACAGGCGAAGCCCCGACGATTACGGACGAAGAGAAAAAAGAACTGTTCAAAAAAGGTGTCGAAATCGTCAACAAACGTGTCCCGTTTATCGCGGGCACAGGAACGAACAACACGGCTCATATCATCCGTTTATGCGAATATGCGTCGGAAGCGGGCGCAGACGGATTTCTTATTAACAATCCGTATTACAACAAATCCAGCGACGAAGGCATTATCGCGAATTACGAAGCGATCAGCGCGACGGTCGATAAACCGATTATTGTATACAACGTGCCTTCCCGAACCGGGAAAAACATTGACATCGGTTTGGCTTTGGAATTATGCAAAATCAAGCATGTCGAAGCGTTCAAAGAAGCAAGCGGAAATATCTCCCAGATTGCTTCGTTGATTGCCAGAAAACCCGAACACGTGACGGTTTATTCCGGGAATGATGACCAGATTCTGCCGATCCTTGCTCTCGGAGGTATGGGTGTTATTTGTACCTGTTCCAACATTGCGCCGAAACTGATCTGTGAAATCACGGATGCGTACTTTGCCGGAGATCTTGATTTGTGCAGACAGAAACAGTTTGAAATGCTGGATTTGTTTGACGCGATGTTCTGCGAAAGCAATCCGATCCCGCTGAAAACTGCGATGAATATGGTCGGTATGAATGTCGGACCGATGCGCCTTCCTCTTGTTCCGCTGAGCGGCGCAAAGAAAGAACGCGTTGCAAAAATACTGCTTCAGTACGGATATGAACTGAAAGAATCCTAGACTATCGGGAGGAACTATGGAACAGGAACAGATCAGACTGCTTGTTTGCGGCTGTAATGGAGCGATGGGGAAAGCGGTTGTTTCCGGAGCCGAAACAATGGATGGGGTCAGTGTGGTTGCTGGTTTTGATCAACAGCCGTCTTCAAACAGCAAGTACCCTGTTTATAATAAGTTAAATGAAATTCAGGAACAGATCGATGCGGTAATTGACTTTTCTCACAGAAGTGTTGCGAAAGCAATTGCAGAATTCTGTTACGAGAAAAAAATCCCGTTGGTTTCCGCAACGACGGGCATTGATGAAAATACCGAAGCGTATTATCATAAAATTTCGGACGCAATCCCTGTCTTTCGAAGCAAGAATTTTTCTTACGGAATCAGCGTGATGAAGAAACTTGTCCAAGAAGCGGCAAGGCTTTTGGCAGAGGATTTTGACATTGAGCTGATTGAAGCGCATCATAATAAAAAAGCCGATGCTCCGAGCGGAACGGCGCAGATGCTCTTGGAAAGTGTGCAGCAAGGTGCCGGGCACGGCTACGATATTTGTTACGGACGTCACGGGAATCAGACCGTACGCAAACAAAATGAACTGACTGTGCATGCCGTGCGCGGAGGAACGATTGTCGGCGAACACAGCGTAATCTTCGCAGGAGAAGACGAGATCATCACAATCTCCCACAGTGCGTTATCCAAAAAAGTGTTCGCGATGGGTGCGCTCAAAGCGATGAAATTTCTTGTGACCAAAGAAAACGGATTTTACTCAATGGATGACATCGCATCGATCGGATAGAAAAGGAGAAGCCAATGGATCAACAGCAATACGATTTTACAAACCCGTATGAACTGGCGCGGTTTGTCAAGGAATCCAAGAAAGTGACCCCCGTTAAGCTATATGTGAACGGATCGTTTTCTTCCGATGACTTTGGGAAAATGGAATATTACGGTGCGGGCGGATCCTATCTAGTATTTTGCGAATATACCGTGGCGAACGAATTTTTAAAGGAAAACGAAAAAAAAATCGTTCATCATCGTATGGAATATGACAGAAGAAATTCCGCGATTCCTCTTTTGGACACCACAGAAATCCCCGCGAGAATCGAGCCGGGCGCGTTCATACGCGAAGGTGCGATCATTGAAGCGAACAGTGTGGTCATGATGGGCGCGGTAATTAACCTTGGCGCGGTTGTGGGAGAAGAAACCATGATTGATATGGGGGCGATCCTGGGTGCGCGCGCAACTGTGGGCAAACGATGTCACATCGGTGCCGGCGCCGTGTTGGCAGGCGTTCTGGAACCGCCGAGCAGTACCCCGGTAATCGTCGAAGACGATGTGTTGGTTGGTGCGAATGCGGTGGTGCTGGAAGGGGTGCATGTCGGAAAAGGCGCGGTGGTTGCCGCGGGAAGTATCGTAACGGAAGATGTTCCCGATAATGCCGTGGTTGCCGGAGCTCCTGCCAAAGTCATTAAAATGAAGGATGACAAAACGATTTCGAAAACAGAAATTCTGGATGCGCTCAGAGGAAAATAATACGTTCATCAGACCCGCAATTACGCGGGTCTTTTTTATTATTTCATTTCTCCGATCTTTGTCCGAGGTAGCGTACGGAGTATAATATCGGTATGACACAAAAAATCTTTTTTATTCTCATTGTTATTTATTGCATCTGGAATCTCATCGTGTTCGCGTTAATGGGGATCGATAAGCAAAAAGCGATTGCGGGCCGTCGCAGAATCAGCGAAAAAACCTTACTGACGGGTGCGTTTGTTTTTGGAGGTGTGGGCGGATTATTCGGGATGTTCGCTTTTCGGCATAAAACACGGCATACGAAATTCCGTGTGTTGCTTCCCTTGTTTTCCCTGATAGATTTGTCTGCCATATATTTGATTTGGCAAAACTTGAGTTTTTAGGCTAATCGGAGGTATTATGAAATTTTCGGAATATTCTTATAAAAGGGTAGATTTTAACGAAGTGTTTGAGCGTACAAATCAAATTTTGACCGATATGAAAAATGCGCCGGATTTTGAGTCATTCAAGTCGTCCGTCCTTTCGTTTAATACCATTCTGCGTCGGGTACATTCCGCTTCGATCATCACTTCCATCCGTAACAGTATTGATACGACAGACCCGTTTTATGATGCAGAGCAGCAATATTACGACCGATCCATGCCGGAGTTCGAAGAACGGATCATCGGATATTTTCAGACGATGTTGGATTCTCCTTATCATAAAGAAATTTCGGAAACATGGGGAAGCTATATTCTGGATCGCGCGAAATCGGCGGTTTCTGCATTTTGCCCGGAAGCGATTGAACTCATGAAAGAGGAGAATCTCTTGGTCAGTGAGTATCAGAAATTACTGGCCGGTGCAAAGATCCCGTTTCAAGGCGAAATTTACAATTTGTCTTCCATTATGAAATTTTTTCAGTCCGATGACCGAAATGTTCGAAAAAACGCGTATGAAAAGTTTTCCGATTTCTTAAAGGAAAAGGAAGAGAGTTTCGATTCTCTGTATGATCGGCTGGTATCCGTCAGAACGCAGATTGCAAAAGCGGCAGGATACAATACATACACCGCATTTGGATATAACAGGCTGACCCGCACTGATTATTCGATGGAGGATGTGGCGGTGTTTCGCAGGCAGGTGGAGGAAACCCTTGTGCCGATCTGCACGAAAATCAGAGAGGATCAGGCAAAACGGATAGGGGTCGATCACCTGAAGTTTTACGATCATCAATATCTGTTCTCGGACGGCAACGCAGTTCCGGTCGGGAACGAGGAGATGCTTGTCGGTATTGCTTCGGATATGTATGCGGATATGAGCTCGGAGACAAAAGAATTCTTCTCGTTTATGACAGAACATGGGTTGATGGATCTTTCCTCAAAAACGGGAAAGGCGCCCGGTGGGTATTGCACGTATATTGCAGAAGAATCTTCTCCGTTTATTTTTTCGAATTTCAACGGAACTTCCGGTGATGTCGATGTACTGACCCATGAAGCGGGGCATGCGCTGCAGGCTTACTGCAGCCGTGGATATGAATTGTATCACTATATGGAGCCGACCTATGAAGCCTGCGAGATTCACTCCATGAGTATGGAATATTTCGCGTACCCTTATATGAGCAGATTCTTCGGTGATTCGGAAGCAAAATACCGCTATGCGCATCTTTCCGATGCATTGACGTTTATTCCGTATGCCGCATGCGTGGATCATTTCCAACAGGAGGTGTACGAAAATCCGAGAATGACTCCCTTACAACGAAAAGAAATGTGGAGATCACTCGAAAAGCGGTATCTCCCTCATATCGATTATGACGGAAATGAAGAAATGGAAAAAGGGGTGTATTGGTTCCGTCAGCTGCATATCTTTATGCTGCCGTTTTATTATATTGATTATGCATTGGCATCCGTGCATGCCATGGAATTTTATCAGCGTATGCAGACGGACAGAACGAGTGCATGGAAAGATTATATGCACCTTTGCACATTGGGAGGAAGCCTGTCTTATCTCTCATTGCTGAAAGAAGGGCACCTGCATAACCCGTTTGAATCTGGTACTCTTGATACGATCGTCGTTCCGCTTGTTCGAGAATTGAACCAGTGATTGTATTCAGGAAGAAAGGCAAACGCTGAGATTTCTTTTGAATCGAAATGAATCATATTTTAGTAAGCCGCAACGGATGCAACTTTCATTTACTATGTATTGCTTTTCAGTTTGCTAAGTGATAAGATATGGTATGAAATTCTTAGGTTAAGAGTGTACAATGGAAGCAGATGGAATGCTGTGCTTTGCAACAGCGTTGGAAGCATTGCAAAAACACAATCTTGTCAAACAGGTCAATCGTGCGGATATTTTGGCGAATATGCCGATCCGCAATGTTTCATACAATTCGAAAGAAGTCAAACCGGGCACTTTGTTTGTATGTAAAGGGCTCAATTATAAGAAGGAATATTTACAGGAAGCGCTGGATCACGGCGCCTTTTGTTATGTATCCGAAAGCAATCAGCAGGTTTCGGAGGAAATTGGATTTATTCTGGTAACGGACATCAGAAAAGCGCTTGCCGTTTTGGGAGCGTGGTTCTACGATTATCAAAAGGATCACCCCCGTATTTATGCTGTAACCGGAACGAAAGGGAAAAGCACAACGGTATATTTCCTGCGCAATATTTTGAGTGCCGCCGGAGAAAAAGTGGCATATGCGACGACTGTGGATATTTTTGACGGAGTGAACGCAAAGGAATCAACCCTCACAACGCCCGAGTCTCTGGAATGCCATCGTATTATCAGAACAGCGAGAGACAGCGGATGCGATAATTTCGTCATGGAAGTATCTTCACAAGCGTATAAAATGGATCGCATTTACGGACTTGATTTTTCTTACGGTATTTTCGTAAACATCACAAACGATCACATCAGTCCGAATGAACATTGTGATTTTGAAGATTATTTCAGCTGTAAACTTGAAATCGTGAAAAAGTACGAAAATGCTGTCGTCAACTTGGATGATCCGAATGTAAAGCGCGTTCTTGACGCGGCGAAAAATGCAAAACAAATTTATACATATTCTGTATCAAATAGATCAGCCGATTTTTATGCTGCCAACGTTGTGAAAAATGGATTCGTGAGCAGTTTCGACCTCGTGACGCCGACCTATACTTTGCGTACGCAAATAAAAATACCGGGGACATTCAACATCGGTAACGCAATATCTGCGGCGGCGGTTGCGTATATGAGAAATATTCCAAAAGAGCAGATCATACGGGGAATCGAAGACACCATCGTGCCAGGACGGATGAGTATTTATGAAAAAAATGGTTTTACTGTGGTTGTAGACTATGCACATAATAAAGAAAGTATTGCTGTTGCATTGCAGGCAATTCGGGAATATTATCCAAAGAAAAACATCATCGTGTTGTTTGGCTGCCCCGGAGGGAAGGCGTTGCAGCGCAGACTCGATATGTCTGTCGAATGTTCCAAATATGCAAATTATGTTTATGTCTCAACGGAAGATCCTTCCTATGAAGATCCGAACGAAATCGCAAAGGAAGTAGAGGGTTATCTGAACGAATTTCATTGCGAAAGCGAAATTATCGTGGACAGAGACGCGGCGATCCGCCAGGCGATCAGTAATTTGAAACAAAATGATCTGCTCTTGATTGCGGGAAAAGGGAGCGAGCATTATCAGGTGGTCAATGGAGTTGCGCAGCCGTATGGCGGTGATACCGAATTGGCTGAAAAATACATCAATTTATTAAAATAGATTTTAAATACCGACGGAGGTGGCAATGAGTATTTTTGAGGAAAGAGAATCCCAGGTTCGTTCCTATTGCAGAAGTTTTCCAGTTGTGTTCGAAAAATCAAAGATGTCTACGTTGTATGATGAAAACGGGAATGCTTATCTGGATTTCTTTGCGGGTGCGGGCGCTCTGAATTACGGACATAACAATGATTATTTAAAAAAGCAGATTTTGGAATATATCGAACGTGACGGTATTACTCATTCTTTGGATATGTTTGCGGGCGCAAAGAAAGATTTTTTGCAGATTTTTCAGGATAAAATTCTGCAGCCGAGGGGATTGGATCATAAGATTGCTTTCTGCGGTCCGACCGGAACCAATGCGGCTGAAGCCGCATTGAAGCTGGCTAGGAAAAAGAAGCAGCGCTCCGGAATTTTTGCGTTTACGGGATCGTTCCACGGCATGTCAATGGGAAGTGCTTCCGTAACGAGCGGCATATCTTTCTCGAAAAGCATCGGAGTCAATCGCGTCGGTGTAACATTCCTTCCATATCCGTTCGGTTTTTACAATACCTTTGACACCATCGCATATATGGAAGAAGTATTGAAAGATGATCACAGCGGCGTAGAGTTACCCGCGGCGGTGATACTGGAGACCGTCCAATGCGAAGGCGGAGTCTGTGTGGCTCCGACGGAGTGGCTGAAACGGTTGCGCGATCTCTGTGACCGATATGACATTCTTTTGATTGTGGATGATATTCAGGTCGGATGCGGCAGAACAGGCACATTTTTTTCCTTTGAACGTGCGGGAATTATTCCTGATATGGTCATCCTTTCGAAATCAATCAGCGGATACGGTCTTCCGATGGCGCTGCTGCTGATTCGTCCTGATTGCGATATCTGGGAACCGGCGGAACACAATGGAACATTTCGCGGGGTTCAGCTTGCATTTGTCGGTGCAAAGGCTGCCATTGAATATCGGGAATCAATGGATTTTGATGCACAGACACAGAAAAAAGGGAAATTGCTTTCCGAATTTATCGAAAAAGAAATTTTGCCGGATCATCCCGATTTTGAATTGCGTGGACTTGGTTTGGTGCAAGGGATTGACGTCAGAGACGGCGCGTTGGCAAAAAAAATTACTGCGGAATGTTTTGCCAACAAACTGGTGATGGAACGGGCGGGTCGAAACGACGGAGTGCTGAAATTTATGCCCCCTCTGGTGATTACCGAAGAAGAGTTGCTCAGAGGAGCTCGGATTGTCAAAGACGCGATCAACCATGTAACAAACAAATAAATAGCAAAAAAATCAAAGACTGCAATCGAATTGCAGTCTTTTTGTTTTGGATCGATGTCATTTTAACGAAACGGTTGTATTTTGTGGGTGCGTTTGATTAATTGGATGGCTCGGAAATACATAAACAGCAGATAGGGGATAAAGATAAGCATTGCAAAATCATACTGCAGAAACAAAATGGTATCATAGATTCCGTGAAGCAAAATCGGCATAAACAGACTCATGAAATGATAATACCCTTTTCTCCTGAATGAGGCTTTTGCAAGAGCCATATAGTACCCCATGGTAACGCCGAATATGGCATGTGCAGGAACTGCAGTGAGCGCGCGAACCAATGCGACGGACGTACCGTACTGAAAAACATACAAAATATTTTCTACCGTGGCAAAACCGAGTGCTACCAAGACGCAATAGATGATTCCGTCATAGACTTCATTGAAACTGGGTTGCGAGTATCCGAAAATTTTTGCCCCAAAATATTTGACCGATTCTTCAATCAGTGCAACGCCGAGCAACGCATAGAAGAATTTTCCTATGACGCTGCTGATATCCGTTTCGTAAAACGGAACCATATTTTCAAAAATAACGGCGGGAATAACAGTGAACATGCCGGCTACGAACAATTTAACGAGCAGAGGCCTCGGCTCTTTCTCAAAATGATCGAATCTCAGGATGATAAAAATAATGACAACCGTCGGTGCGACGGAAAGGATTAAATTCAAACCCATAACAGACCTTCCTTATTGATCCGAGTATAACATAATTACGAATACTTCGCTATGAAAAGGATGAAAAACAACCGAAATCGACCCTTGTCTGTTTGTTATCCGTCTGTGTTTATACTATAATTAATAAAGTATATCATGCGGTCGCTGCAGACTGCGTATTGAATGAAGCAAAAGGACGGTAACAATGGAATTTACAATCGGGAATTCATATCACGGTTTTAAACTGATCGATCAATGGAAAATAGAAGAAGTGGAATCCGAAGCATTCTATTTTGTGCATAAAAAATCGGGAGCCAAACTGCTTTATCTGAAAAACGACGATGACAACAAAGTATTCAGCGTTTCTTTCCGTACGCCACCGGTCGACAGCTGCGGTACACCGCATATTATGGAACACAGCGTATTATGCGGTTCGAAGAAATATCCGCTTAAGGAACCGTTTGTCGAACTTGTCAAATCTTCGTTGAATACTTTCCTGAATGCCATGACATTTCCGGATAAGACAATGTATCCCGTTGCCAGCAAAAACGATGCGGATTTTCGTAATCTGACGGATGTATACTGCGATGCGGTATTTAATCCGATGATCCGACAAAACCCTTATACGTTTCTTCAGGAAGGTTGGCATTATCATATAGAAAAAGAAGAAGATCCGCTTGTTATCAACGGCGTTGTTTACAATGAAATGAAAGGTGCATTTTCCGACCCGGAAGAGATTATGATGCGTCATGTTCAGCTTTCGCTTTATCCTCAGACGGCATATGCCTTTGAGTCCGGCGGAGATCCGGACGTGATTCCCGAGCTGACTTATCGTAAATTCATGGATTATTATGATGCGTTTTACCATGCATCGAACGCATACCTGTATTTATATGGGGATATGGATGTGTTGCAGTATCTGGAACTGCTTGATCGGGAATATTTGTCCTCTTATGATGCAAAAGCAGTGGATTCGCTCCCTCATCGTCAGGATCCGTTTCCCGAACCGAGACATTTGGAGATTGTATATTCGATCGACGAAGAAGATTCGGATGAGCGGAAAGCGTATTTTACAGCAAACTATAAAATCGGGGAAGCAACGGATTCTTTACTGTCTTACAGTTTTAATGTGCTGATGAATATTTTGTTTGATTCGGATGCGTCCCCTTTGAAGCATGCATTGATCGAAGCGGATATCGCAGATGAAATCAGCTATGATTATGTGACGGGCGTGCGGGAACCGTATTTTTCGATCATTGCAAAAAATGCAGATCCCAATCAGTATGAACAATTCGTGAATACGATCGATGCTACGTTAAAAAGTCTGATTAAAAACGGGATTGACTCCGATATCATCAAAGCCGCATTGAACGGCTATGAATTTGAGCTGAGGGAAGCCGACAGCGGAACTTACCCGAGAGGTCTGATTTATAATATCGATATTATGGAAAGTTGGCTTTATGATGCAAAACCGGGAGTGCATCTGCAATATGAACCGTATCTGAACTATCTGAGAGACAACGAGACCAGTGAATATTACACGGCGTTGATCCGTACGTATATTTTGGAGAATAAACATTCCAGCACGATACGTCTGCTGCCGGAGCGCGGATTGGAAGCAAAGAAAAATGCCGAAACCGAACGCCGTCTTGCAGAGCTGAAAGCCAACCTCAGTCGGGACGAACTGCAGAAACTGATCGATCAAACGCAGGAGTTGGTAAAAAGGCAGAACACGCCCGATTCGGAAGAGGCGAAAAATACCGTGCCTGTACTTTCCCTTGATGAAATTCCGAAAAAACTGAATCGACCCAATTTGGATCGGGAAGATTGCGGGAATGCTGTTATCTATACGCATACCGATAAAACAAGAGGGATTGTGTATGTTGATCTGAATTTTAAAATGATCTTGAGCGATCCCGAACAAGTCAGCTTGGCCGAATTGCTTACAAAAGTGATTGGGGTGTATGCAACGGAGTGTTACGGAGAATTGGCTCTTTCCAATATGATCGGAACCTATCTGGGCGATACGGATGTCAATCTTTATACGCATCAGAGTGTGACTGATTTGACTTTGTTTGAGAAAAGATTCGTTTTTTTTGCAAAATCATTGGCGGAAAATCTGCCGAAGCTGTATGAGATTGCAAATGAAGTGTTGCTGAGAACTCGTTTGGATTTGCCCCAAAGGCTGTATAAAACCGTTTGTGAAGAAATTTCGAAATTCGAAAGCAAACTGATTAATGCCGCACATACGGTCGCAATCGGGCGGTTGAATGCAATGGCGACTCCGCGGGGTGCATACAATGAATACTGGAACGGAATCCGCTATTATCAGTTCTTAACAAAAATCAAGAAGCAATTGGAGTCGGATGATGCTTCGGTATTATCGGATATGTCCCGTCTGATGAAACAGCTGATTAACCGTAATGGGTTGGATGTGCTGCTCACTTGCGACGCAAAACATCAGGCAGAAGCTGTGGCACAGACAAAACGTTTCCTTGCCACGCTTCCGGAGTTCCCTTTGGTAAGAGAGGAAATGGATTGGCGTGCGGAAGGCGGAAGCAGGGAAGGGATCGTCATTCCGTCCAAAGTGATGTATGTCGGGTTGGGCGGTAATTTCAGGATGCTCGGAGAAGAGTACGCTCCTGATCTGCTTGTGCTGAAAAAATATCTCACATCGGTATTTCTTTGGGACAACATTCGAATTCTCGGCGGCGCTTATGGAGCTTTGATGAGTGTAGATAAAACGGGTAATTTCCTGTTTGTGTCCTATCGCGATCCCAAACTGAAGGAAACCATTGACGTGTATCGTAACGTACCCGAGACAGTGCAGTCTTTGTCTGTGAGCGAAAAAGATATTTCCAAACTGATTATCGGTACGATCAGTGATGTGGATGCCCCTCAGCCGGTGTATACGATAGGGCGGAAGATGCTGCATGATCTCTATAAAAACGATGACTGGGAGTTGCAGCAGCAGAACAGAGCAAAAATTCTTTCGGTTACGGCCGAGTCATTGAGAGCGTTATATCCGTTAGCTCAAAAGGTAATTGATCAAAATAACATTTGTGCAATCGGTTCGGAAGAACAATTGCGCAGAAATGAGACGATATTTGATAAAATTTACAGCGTGACAAGGTTGGAATCATGAAAAAAAGGACCTCGTTATTCCTTGCCATACTGCTTCTATTCAGCGTTTTTTTTACATCAAACACAGTATATGCCGCAAGTTATGATTTCAGTTCCTATTCGGATATGGGAACAATTGTCTGCGAATTGAATTCGGGTGATGTAATTATGCAGAATAATCCCGATACGAGATATTATCCCGGAAGCATTACCAAATTGCTGACAGCGGTGACCGCGCTCGATTATCTGAATTTATCCGACGAGATTACCGTTACGCAGGAAATGCTGGATATGGTGGAACCGAACAGCAGCGTTGCAGATTTGGAGGCGGGCGAAAAGCTGACGGTGGAACAGCTGTTGTATGCGTTGCTGCTGCCTTCGGGGAATGATGCTTCCAAAGTACTTGCAGTCAGTGCCGGTGCTATCATTTTAAATGACAGCACTGCATCGGAAAAAACGGATTACACTGCTTTTGTTTCGGCAATGAATACGAAAGCGGATGCCATCGGTATGACATCCAGTAACTTTGTCAACAGCGATGGTTATGATGACGAAGATAATTATACGACTCCGCGAGACTTGGTTTTGTTGGGGCAGGCGGCACTTAAAATTGATGCCATTAAAACGATCTGCGCATCGAACTATCAGTATGTCGAGACCAATAAAGCGAAGCATTATTGGTATTCTACAAATCTTTTTTTGTACAGCACGTTCAGCGGTTTGCCGAATTATACCGAAAACAGCGGAGATAACCCTTATTACGACAGCAGAATCAGCGGAATGAAAACAGGATATACCGATATCGGAGGCAGGTGCTTCCTTTTTTACGGAGAATCCGACGGAATGAACTTGATCGGGGTTGTCATGAATGTTCCGCCGAAAAACGGAGATTTGCTTTGGGACAGATGTTCGGCTGTCGTCGATTTCGCATTTGACAATTATACCGTTATTCCTATGATTACGGCAGATAATCAGAAATTTTCCTATCGAGTGTCCAATCATGGATTTTTCAGCAGCGGAAAATTAACCATGGCTTCCGCGGATATCGTGAACGGGTGTGTCGATAAATCTTTGGTGGACGGCATTGCCATGACGGTGGAACCGGTGGATACTTTCGCTGTATTGAAATCAAACGGAAAGCTGAAGCTCCTCGCTAACGTACAAAAAGGCGATACGGTGGCGTATGCAGTCTTTTCAAGCGGGGGAACGACTGTGAAGCAGGTTGCGCTGATTGCTCAGAAAAACTGCACGAAAGCGGTATGGTATGACTATGTTCTATTTATCATCGCAGGTCTTCTTGTTTTGGGTGTATTGATTCGCCTGTACAATGAGGTCAGACGGAAAAAAATTAAAAGGATAAAACGAAGAAATGGAAGAAAGACTGTTAAAAAATCTTGAATTTGACAGGATTTTGCAACAGATTGCATCCTATGCTGCGACGGAAAGCGCCGCGGAACAGATAAAAAAAACCGAACCGATCGAATCGGGAGATCGACTGAACACAATGTTGGATCTGATCAAAGAAGCATACGATCTTTCTTATACAAAAGGAAGGGTTTCGGTTTACGGATATCGGGAAGCGAACGATCTTGTTTTGCATGCTAAAAAAGGGGGCGTTGTTCGGGAGGGTGGGTTGATACGGATTGCATCCGATCTGAGGATTGCCAAAGAGGTCAAAAAACATATCCTTCCCGAACAGTATTCCAATATTTCCTATCCGTTACTGGAAGAAATTGCATCAGAGCTGGAAGCTGTTGTCCATCTGGAAAAAGAAATTTCCCGGGCAATTGTTTCGGAAGACGAGATCAGTGATCACGCATCGGGTGAATTGTATGACATCCGCAGAAAAATCAGAGATGCGAATGCATCCATCAAAGAGAAACTTCAGAAACTGATTCATTCGAAAGAGAACAAAAAATACCTGCAGGAAGAACTTGTCACCATTCGAAACGGTCGATATGTTGTTCCTGTAAAAAACGAGAACAAAGCACAGGTGCCCGGCATCATTCATGAAGCATCAGCAAGCGGGCTGACATTGTTTGTGGAACCGATGGCGGTCGTGAATCTGAACAACCAATTGAGGGAATTGGAATCCGCGGAGAAAAAAGAAATTGAGCGGATTCTCAAATCATTGTCCGAGCAGGTCGCGAAAAGTGCGGATTATCTGTTGAACAACGAACGCATTCTGATCTTTTTGGATGAGCTGTTTGCCAAGGCGGAATATGCAATTGTCAGCAATCATACAAAACCTGAATTAATCGAAACTCGGCAGATTCACCTGCGAAAAGCCTTTCATCCGCTTATTCCGAAAGAGGCTGTGGTGGCATCGGATATCACAATCGGAGAAGGCTATTCTCAGATGGTGATTACCGGACCAAATACGGGAGGGAAAACCGTAACACTCAAAACCCTTGGATTGTGCTGTCTTATGGCGCAATGCGGATTATTTATTCCCACGGCGCAAGGCAGTCAGCTGTGTTTATTCGATCAGATTTTTGCGGATATCGGAGATGAACAGAGTATCGCGCAGAGCCTGAGTACTTTTTCATCACACATGACGAATATCGTGAATATTCTTTCTCTCATTAATGAGCGATCCTTAGTCTTATTGGATGAATTGGGTGCGGGAACCGATCCTTCCGAGGGCGCAGCTTTGGCGTGGGCGATTCTCTCTCGCATCAAGGATGCAGGAGCGATTTCTCTTGCGACGACGCACTATAACGAAATCAAACATTATGCACTCGTCACCGAAGGTGTCATCAATGCAAGCGTTGAGTTTGACGTCGAGAATCTGAAACCGACCTATCGGCTTCAGATCGGCATTCCCGGCAAATCGAATGCGTTCGAAATATCGCGCAAACTCGGACTGAACGAAGAGATTCTTTCGCGCGCGGAAACGGTGCTCAG
Source organism: Anaerofustis sp. (assembly GCA_041447245.1). Classification (GTDB taxonomy): domain Bacteria; phylum Bacillota; class Clostridia; order Eubacteriales; family Anaerofustaceae; genus JBGMEA01. Next base: position 215,504 of record JBGMEA010000026.1, on the reverse strand, counting down.
CAGAGGCAGCGCCGAATTTGACGAAATCATCGGGCAGCTGCAGGGAAAACTGGCGTCCGCCGCCATCGCCTACGACGAAGCGCAGGCGATGTCTGTGGAAAACGAGAGCATCAATACTACACTGAAAACCAAACGCAGGGAATTCGAAAGCGAAAAGGATAAACTGCTTTCCGATGCGGCGGTGGAAGCAAAACGGATCATTTCCGACGCGAAACGCAGAGCGAAAGAGATGATGTCCGAAGCCGAACGGCAGTACCATCCCGATGCAAATGAAAAAGCAACGCGCAAAGCGAAAATCGATAAGCTCGCCAAAGAGGGGTTGGACGACGCAAACCGACTGATTGCGCCTCATCGCGTGATGAAGCAAGAAGAACCGGAGATATCCCATACCTTCGCCAGAAACGAGGAAGTGTCGATTCCCGATCTGAAAGCCGAAGGAGTGATCCTTTCGATCGACGGAGAGCAGGCGCTGGTGCAGGTCGGCGCAATCAAGACAAAACTTCCGCTGTCGAAACTTCGTCCGAAAAAAGCAAAAAAACAAACCTCTTACAGTTATTCCGGCATGAAAGCAAAAAGCGTCCAATCCAAACTTGATATTCGTGGGATCACCGCAACCGAGGTTGCCATCGAGGTGGAAAAATATTTGGACGACGCTTCGTTGGCGGGGTTGAAAACCGTGACGATCGTTCACGGAAAAGGAAACGGCATTCTCCGGAAAGAAGTGGATCGTGTGCTTGCCGTGCATCCTTTGGTTGAAAAACATCGGATCGGCGGACTGAAAGAAGGCGGGGACGGCGCTACGGTGGTATATTTGGAATAGGTTTGCCGAATGATACAAAATTGTTGTTGCAGTCTCGGGTTCCATCCGATATAATGAAACTAATTTTGCAAACGCGCCGGCGCGCGGAATGAAAGGCATCTTTCATGAAAAAAGAAAAACAGGAAGCATTCGTGATCAAATCCGTTAAATACGGAGAACATGACAAAATGCTGACCCTGTTTACAAAAAATGACGGGAAACTCAGTGCGGTCGCAAAAGGCGCACTCAGCCCCAAAAGCAAATATATCGCATCTTCCCAATTATTCTGCCTCAGCGAATTTGTCCTGACGGAAGGCGGCGGTATGCCGTACGTCAGTACTGCCGATGTGCTGAAGGGTTTTTACGGCATCAACAAAGATATCGAACGTCTGGCAGGTGCGGGATACTGCATGGAACTGACCGATGTTTTGTATGAAGATAAAATGGCTGAACCGCTGGCATTTCGCCTGATTTATTACACACTTTTACTGATGGAGGAAGCCGACTTGCAGCTGGTTCATCTGTCGGTGTTGGCGTTTGTGCTCAAGCTGTGCGGCATCGCCGGCATCGCTCCGGTTATGAATGCGTGCTGTTCCTGCGGAAAAAAGAGCGCATCCTACTTTTTTGATTACAACGACGGCGGGCTCGTATGTCCGACATGCAAAGAATCTGCGGTGCTGATGCCGAAACTGACCGCAAAAGAAGCCGAGCTGATGGATGCGATGCTGCACATTGATCTGACAAAGCTAAGACAGGTATCGCCACCCGACAAACAGACGGTGCGCTATCTCCTGAAAATCATGAATGACTATATCAAATACAGCTTTCCCAGAAAATTAAAAAGTTTCGATCTGCTTTATTCACTATAAATTTGGAGGACATTTATGTCGAGAAGTTTAACACTCAATGAGATTATCAGCATTACCAAAATGCGCGGGCTGGTATTCCCCGGTTCCGAAATCTATGAAGGACTGGCGAATTCCTGGGATTACGGTCCCGTCGGCGTGCTGATGCTCAACAATATAAAAGAAGCATGGATGAAGAAATTTATCAAAGAATCTCCTTACAATGTTGCTATTGACTCCACGATACTGATGAATTCCCGCGTGTGGGAAGCCAGCGGACATTTGGCGAATTTCAACGATCCTTTGATGGACTGCAAAAACTGCAAAAGCCGTTTTCGCGCCGACAAACTCATCGAAGAGAAGATGACATCCGAGGGTGTGGACGGAAATGCGGACGGTTGGACGAACGAGCAGATGGAAGGTTATATCGCCGAACACGGTATTAAATGCCCGAAATGCGGCATGATTGATTTCACGCCGATCCGTCAGTTCAACCTGATGTTCAAGACGTTTCAGGGGGTCACCGAAGACAGCGTGAATACCTTATATCTTCGTCCCGAAACCTGCCAGGGGATTTTTGTGAACTTTAAAAATGTTCAGCGTACGACGAGAAAACGTCTGCCTTTCGGCATCGGACAGATCGGGAAATCGTTCCGAAACGAAATCACGCCGGGGAATTTTATATTCCGTACCCGTGAGTTTGAACAGATGGAACTGGAGTTTTTCTGCAGGCCGGAAGAGGAAATGCAGTGGTTCCAATACTGGAGAAGCTACTGCGCGGAATTCCTTTATACCATCGGTATCAAAAAAGAAAACATCCGCCTGCGCGACCACGCACCCGAACAGCTGTCTCACTATTCCAATGCGACGACCGACATCGAATATCAATTCCCGTTCGGTATGGGGGAATTGTGGGGGATCGCGGACAGAACGGATTATGACCTGAAACAGCATGAGCTGTTTTCCGGAAAAGATATGAAATATATCGATCCTGTGACCAATGAGAAATTCTTCCCGTATTGCATCGAGCCGTCCGTCGGAGCTGGCAGACTGTTTCTTGCGGTGCTTTGCGACGGTTATGAATGCGAAACGCTCGAAGACGGCAGCGAACGAAATGTGTTTCATGTTCATCCGTTCCTTGCGCCTTACAAAGCCGGGATTCTGCCTTTGACAAAAAAACAAAACGAAAAAGCACAGGAACTTTACGGTATGTTGATTAAGGAATTCGACTGTGAGTATGACGAAACAGGCAACATCGGCAAGCGTTACCGCAGACATGATGAAATCGGAACGCCGTTCTGCGTGACCGTGGACTTTGACTCCGAAACCGACAATTGCGTCACTGTGCGCGAACGCGACAGTATGCAGCAGGTGCGTGTCCCGATTGCGGAAGTTGCAGAGTATATCAAAAAACGCATTCAATTATAATCTGTTTTAAACTGTCTGCTGAATCTTTCACGGGCAGTTTTTTATTTCACAAAAAAGCGATTGCCATTACTGGCAATCGCCTTTGATTTCTGTCAATTCTTTTTGGTATCGATCAATAAAGGCTAGCATATTTTCCGAAGATTCGATTCGATTGATTTCCTGTCTCAGTTTGGCGCTGTGCGGCATTCCCTTGGTGTACCATGCGAGATGTTTCCTGAACTCCGCGCAGGCAAGGTGCTCTCCTTTAAACTGCACTAACATGACAAAATGTTTTTTTGCAACCTCCAACTTTTCTCCGTTGTCGGTTAAGTGATGCATTCCGCTCTGCAGTTCCGCTCTGATCTCGCGAAAGATAAAAGGATTTCCCATTGCAGCTCTGCCGATCATCACTCCGTCACAGTCGGTTTCCTTCATCCGTTTGTAGGATGCGGCATCATGTACATCACCGTTTCCGATGATCGGAACGATGCTGATCGAGACAGCATTCGCAATTTCGTTCAGATTCGCTTCTCCCGAATACATTTGCGCACGTGTCCGACCGTGTACGGCAATCGCCTGAATTCCGCATTCCTGAAGAATCTTCACTGATTGTCTGGTGGTAATGCTGTTTTCGTCGATTCCGATCCTGATTTTTGCGCTGACCGGTTTTGTCGATGCTTCCGAAACCGTTTTTGCGACCTCTGCCATCTTTCTCTCATCGGAAAGCAGGGCGCTTCCGTCTCCGTTTGAGACGACTTTCCTGACGGGACAGCCCATGTTCAGATCGATAAATGCAAACGCGCTTTCATTGCAGTATCGTTTGACTGCTTCCGACAGAGCGTTTGTATCGCTTCCGAAAAGCTGAATACCTGTTTGCGTTTCCTCGGGATCAAGTGCCATCAGTTCGCGTGTTGCGGTGTTGTTGTAATACAATCCTTTCGCGCTGATCATTTCCGTCGTCATCAAACCCACCCCGTAATCCAGACAGATTGACCGAAACGGCATATCCGTGACTCCTGCGAGGGGGGCGAGACAAAGATCGTTTTGCTTTAACGCAGTTGAAAAAAAGTTATCGTTTGTTTTTGTCATACATCAGTTTCAGTCCTTTGAGAGTAAGCATCGGGTCGTAAATATCGATCACCGCGGTATTCGGGACAATTACTTTGGCATAACCGCCGCAGGCAACCGTCTTGATGTCGGCTCTGCCGATTTCTTCTTTCATATGGTTTACGATATACTCAACCTGTCCGATTTGTCCAAAAACCAAACCGGCCTGCATACTGGTGATGGTATTGGAGGCTAAAATACTTTTCGGTTTTTCGATTTCGATTTTCGGAAGTTTTGCGGCTTGTGTCCAAAGAGCATCTGCCGAGATCTGTATGCCCGGAGACGTGACCGCGACGCCGAATATGCCGTCTTCCGTAATGTAATCATATCTTGTGGCAGTACCGAAATTGATGACAATCACCGGCCCGCCGTACAATTCATAAGCCGCCAGTGCATCCACAATGCGGTCTGCACCCACTTCTTTCGGATTTTCCGTTTGGACTCTGATTCCTGTTTTGATCCCGGGGCCGACCAGCAGAGGGGTGATGCCGAAATATTTGATGATCGCGCTGGTCAATGCGTAATTGATGTCGGGAACTACGCTGGAGATAATGACGTTATGTATATCCGCAAACGTCAGGTTTTTCAGCGCCAGAAAATTATGAAACAAAACCGCAATTTCGTCCGATGTTCTGGCGGTTTTCGTAATGTATCTAAAGCTTGCGAACAAGTGATCTTCCTGAAAAATTCCGATTTCCGTGCTCGTGTTTCCCGCATCGATTACAATCAGCATATGGTTCTCCTAAATTGTGTTGATGATTATTCGCTTTTCTGCAGCTTCTTCAGGGGTTTGCACACGGCGTAGCCGACGATCCAAGCGATAACCGCTTCGGGAATGCCGCTGGTCAGAATGGTTGTTCCGATGATCCCGAGCAGCAGACTGTAGCCGATCCCGATTGCCGTTGCATAATCCCGCCCGAAAAACAGAAAAATTCCTCCGAGCACGAGCAATGTGTTGGTCATGCTTCCGAGAAATCCGCTTAATCCGTAGACAAGAAAATCCTTCATTTTTGTTTTTCTGAAGGCATTGTAACATACCCCTGCCACTGTACCGGTTAAAATACGCGGTACAAAGCAGATAACAAGACTCCATGCGTTTCCGCCCATCGCACCGAGGGTATAGAACGGTGTGAAAACGAACGCTACAATCGGGGAAGGCGGCGTGAATGTCCAGACTAAAAAGCTGAATAATCCTGTAAAGAATCCCATTAACGTGCCGGCCTTTGTTCCGAGCAGAATTGCTGTGATTACCACCGGTACCATCGCCAAAGTTGCGACAATCGGTCCGATTGCGGGTAAGGAGCCGAGTGGCGTAAAGCAGACAAGTGCTTCGATCGCCAATAAAAGTGCAAACTGCACCATAAAAAGGGTTTTTTTGTTTCTCATAGTTTCCTCCGTTCTCGTTCATAACTGAATAGATACAAGACGATAATGCATTATAGCATAATTTTACATAGCTGTACAGTAGGAAATTCTACTTATTCAGACTTGAATGAAAGAATTGAATCTGCTAATATATAGAATATACGTTCTAAAAATTGGAATGATTAAAAAGCGTATTCGAAAATTTGTTTTATAATTATTGATCGGAAACGGATTGATTTATGCTACAATACTAACGGAAACGGAGTTATTTATGGCTGACTTTATCAGAATCAAAGGTGCAAAAGAAAATAATTTAAAAAACATAGATTTGGATTTGCCCCGCGACAAATTTATCGTCCTGACAGGGCTGAGCGGGTCGGGGAAATCCAGTCTCGCATTTGATACGATCTATGCGGAGGGGCAGAGACGCTACGTGGAAAGCCTCTCTTCTTACGCAAGACAATTTCTCGGACAGATGAATAAGCCCGATGTGGAGAGCATTGAAGGGCTGTCCCCTGCGATTTCCATTGACCAGAAAACGACGAATCGCAACCCGCGTTCCACAGTCGGAACCGTAACGGAAATTTACGACTATTACCGTTTGTTGTTTGCCCGTATCGGAATCCCTCATTGCCCCGTTTGCGGGAAAGTAGTCGAAAGCCAAAGTCTTGATATGATTTTGAACGAAATTATGCAAGGCACGGAGGGGGAGAAATTTCAGATCCTCGCGCCTGTGGTGCGGGGAGAGAAAGGGCAGTTTAAAAAATTGCTTGAAAACCTCGCAAAGGATGGTTATGTCCGTGCATATGTGGATGGTGAACTGTATGAATTGAGCGATAATATCGAACTGGACAAAAATAAAAAACACACCATCAGTGTCGTTGTGGATCGATTGAAGCACGCTTCCTCCATTCGAAGCCGATTGTCGGATTCTGTCGAAACCGCTTTGAAACTTACGGAAGGATTGATCCTTTATAAAACTGACACCGAAGAAAAACTGTTCAGTGAGAATTATGCTTGTCCGGATTGCGGCATATCCATGAGTAAGCCCGAGCCGCGGGACTTTTCGTTCAACTCTCCGTTCGGAATGTGCCCGGATTGCAACGGAATCGGATTCCATCAGCACATTGACGTTGATTTGTTGATTCCGGATCGGTCACTCTCGCTCAATCAGGGGGCATTGTCTTTTTACGGAAACGACGAAGAAGGGTATTATTATTCTATTATCCGCGAAGTGGCTAAAAATTACGGAGTATCCCTTGATACCCCTCTGAAGGATACTCCCGAAAAATTTATGCAGGCACTTCTTTATGGTGACGACAAAATTGTGCATGTTGCATTCAACAGTTATTTTACCGGATATAAAGAACAGGATTTGATTTTTGAAGGCGTTGTCAATAATATGCAGCGCAGATATAAGGAAACCACTTCCGAAATGATGAGGGAACGCATCGAAAAATATATGGCAAATATTCCCTGCAAAACATGCGGCGGGAAAAAACTGAATGAACGCAGTCTCGCAGTTACAGTCGGTGATAGCAATATCATTGATTTGACCGAAAAATCGGTCAAAGACACGCTGCTTTTCTTCGAATCCCTCAAATTGAATGAAACGGAACAAATGGTATCTCATCTGATATTGAAAGAAATCAGAAGCCGCCTTGGGTTTCTGAACGATGTGGGATTGAATTATCTGACGCTCAGTCGAAGCGCAGGCTCTCTTTCCGGCGGTGAAAGTCAGCGCATCCGTCTGGCGACGCAAATCGGTTCGCAATTGAGCGGAGTTTTGTATGTGCTCGATGAACCAAGCATTGGGCTGCATCAGCGCGATAATGCGATGCTGCTTAAGACACTGCGCCATTTGACGGATATCGGGAATACGCTGATTGTCGTGGAACATGATGAAGATACAATGATGCATGCGGATCATATTGTTGATATCGGACCCGGAGCAGGCATCAACGGAGGAGAAGTTGTGGCACAGGGTACGGTGGAGGAAATCATTGCCTGTAAAGAGTCAATCACCGGACAATATTTATCGGGTGAAAAACAGATTCCCGTTCCGAACCGCCGTAATAAAGGGGCAGGAGCCTGCATTACGGTCAAAGATGCTCATGAGAATAATCTGAAACATATTGATGCATCGTTTCCTATCGGGCTTTTCACATGCGTGACGGGTGTTTCCGGTTCAGGGAAAAGTACGTTGGTCAATGAAATACTTTACAAAGCGGTCAGCAGAGAGCTGTATCGTTCCGTTATCAAACCAGGCAAACACGGATCTGTGGAGGGGATCGAATATATCGATAAAGTAATCGATATCGATCAGTCTCCTATCGGAAGAACCCCCAGATCGAATCCTGCCACATATACCGGCGTATTTGATCTGATCCGTGATCTGTTCGCCGCTACTCCGGAAGCGAAAATGCGCGGGTATAAAAAGGGGCGCTTCAGTTTTAATGTGAAAGGCGGCAGGTGCGAGAGTTGCTCAGGGGACGGAATTATTAAAATTGAAATGCATTTTCTCCCTGATGTCTATGTCCCTTGCGAAGTATGCAAGGGGCAGCGCTACAACAGCGAAACACTCCAGATTAAATATAAAGGTAAGAATATTGCGGATGTTCTGAATATGAGTGTGGATGAAGCATTGGACTTTTTTGAAAATCATCCGCGTATTTATGATAAAATTAAAACGTTGTACGATGTGGGGCTCGGATATATTAAACTCGGGCAACCCTCCACAACCCTCTCGGGCGGGGAGGCTCAGCGCATCAAACTGGCAACGGAATTATCCAAACGCGCGACAGGAAAAACACTTTATATTTTGGATGAACCGACTACGGGATTGCATATTGCTGATGTCGATAAATTGCTGCAAGTGCTGTTCAAACTTCGGGACAACGAAAATACAATCATCGTTATCGAGCATAATCTGGATGTGATCAAGTGTGCGGATTATTTGATTGATCTCGGTCCGGAAGGCGGGGACAGCGGAGGGAGTATTATTGCGCAGGGGACTCCGGAAGAAATTGCAAACTGCAAAAAAAGTTATACCGGACAATTTTTGAAACCGATCTTGTCGCAAAAGAGGAAAACAAGGACCGTTAAAAAAGAACAGGAGCATTAAATGCCCAGCAAATTGGCAAAATTTGTGGAATGTGTTTTCAAAATTCTGCATGTTAAAAACAATAAGTTTATCAAACGGATTGAAAAAATCAAGTTGAGAAATATGCCGTTTCGTTTTCTGTTTCGCTATCATACGGAACGAATCAAAATCAGAAAACGAAGTTTGATTACTTTGTCCTATCGCACAAAGTCCCGATCCGATTTGCATATTATTTATCTCCACGGAGGGGCATACACACAGCCCGCTTATTCGGCTCATTGGAGACTGATTTCGGAATATTTGTCAAAATTGAAGTGCAAGGTCAGCTTTGTCGATTATCCGCTTGCTCCGAAATCCACATTTCGTGATGTGTATCATATGTTGGAAGAAAGCTATCAATTTCTTACGGCGCATTATCATGCCGATCGCTTCATTCTGATGGGGGACTCTGCGGGGGGAGGACTCGCACTCGGCTTTTTGCAGAAATTGCATAACGAAGCGCAACCAATGCCGTTTAAGACCGTGTTGTATTCTCCGTGGCTTGACCTAAGCATGAGCAATCCGCAGATTAAGCAGATCGAAGAGCTTGATTGGATGCTTGCTGCAGACCAGCTTCTTGTGTCAGCTGCTCAATATGCGGACGGAGAAGATTTGAAACAACCGATGCTCTCACCCATTTATGGAGATTTGAACCGTCTGGGAGATATAGCCGTTTTCTACGGAACACATGAAATTTTTGTTGCAGACTGCAGAAAACTGAGAAAATTGGCGAAAGACGCAGACAGTCGATTTGTATTTTTTGAGTATCCGTGCATGCAGCATGATTTTATATTATTTCCGATTCCGGAAGCGGACAGCGCGTTTTGTGACACAGTCGCATTTATTGATTCGTAGATGGATGTATTTTTTTTCAGTGACGGGAAGCGCGTAATATGCCCGGATTGATATTGGCTCGATTATTAATTGATAATATGTGAAAATGACATGCTTTTTGGAAAGGAAAAAGCGTGTCTTTTTTTTATATCCGAAACGATTGCGGAAGAAGCAACTGCGGATCGCAAGATGATTTTAAAGTAATATTGAACAGGTTGTATAAAAATTTAAAAAACCTTTAAAATAAAGGTTTTTCCTTAAGAAACATTCGATTGCTTTTGACATTTCCCGATATGTGGTGATATAATGTATTCGAAATTGTCTCCTTGCTATTCTTTTTGGGAGATAGGCTTTCATGAATTTTTTTTGTATCGGTTAACTTACTTTTATCAGATAAAAAGTCTCCAAACTGCTATTTTCTTATTAAATCTCTTGATTTTTTCTTTTACCGTATTATTATCTACTGAGAAGGATGAATAAACAGATTTTTAATTGCGGTCGGGACATCATTTATTGACAGTTTTTCCTCTCTGATACCGCCGCAGTACACAATGTGCTCCCCGGCGCATTTTCTTATCGGATTTCCTTAAAGAGCTTTATTGCCGATACTTTCCCCTTGACTTGTTCCCTTTCCATGTTGCGAACCTGCGGAAGCTATGCTCATCCCTATGGTATCGTTTACGTTCAATTATTACCGATTGTCCTAACGCGCAGCAGCGTGTTAACAATAAATATGAAAAATGGAGTAACGCAATGGAAATTAAGCATGCTACATTTAAAGGCGGAATCCATCCGTCTTACAACAAACAGTATACTGACAAGCTTCCCATTGAAACAATGCCTGCTCCGAAGGAGATTGTGCTTCCGATGTCTATGCATATCGGCGCTCCGTGCAATCCCGTCGTTGAAGTCGGGCAGCAGGTCGCGATGGGGCAGTTGGTTGGACAGGCAGGCGGATTCGTTTCGGCGAACATTCATTCCAGCGTTTCCGGTACAGTTAAAGCGATTGAAAAGCGGCTGACGGGAAACGGGCAGAAAATGACGTGTGTTGTAATTGAAAACGATTATAAAGACACGCCAGCTGAAACAATGAAACCGCACAATTGGGAGGATTTGTCTGTTCAGGATCTGTTGGATATTGTAGCCGATGCCGGCATCGTCGGTATGGGCGGTGCGACATTCCCTACCAGAGTCAAACTGGCGCCGCCGGCTGACAAAAAAATCGATTATCTGATTATCAACGGAGCGGAATGCGAGCCGTATCTCACCAGTGACCATGCTGTCATGAGAGAAATGCCGGAAAAAGTAATCGGCGGGTTGAAAATCATGATGAAGATTCTCGGTCAGTCAAAAGGGTATATCGGAATCGAAGACAACAAAGCGGATGCAATCGAAGCGGTGAAAAACGCTGCGGACGATTCCATCGAAATCTATTCCTTACACACAAAATATCCGCAAGGTTCGGAAAAACAGCTCGTTACGGCCGTTACGGGCAGAGAAGTACCGTCCGGTGCGCTCCCGTCCGAAGTGGGATGTGTCATCTCCAATTCAGGAACCGCAATCGCAATTTATGAAGCTGTCACAAAAGGGTTGCCGCTGATCGAGCGCGTGACGACAGTCACCGGCAGCGGAATCAATACTCCGAAGGTTCTGAAGTTCAGAATCGGGACGATGGTGAATGAAATCATCGAATACTGCGGCGGTTTGAAAGATGACATCGCAAAAGTGATTTTAGGCGGACCTATGATGGGATTTGCCATTTTCGATACAGCAGTGCCCACCAATAAAGGCACCAGCGGCATTCTTTGCCTGAATGCGGCTGATGCGAATTTCGAAGAGCCTTCCAATTGTATCCGATGCGGAAAATGCATTCAGGCATGTCCGATGCACCTCATGCCGCAATATATCGGAGGTTTTTCAGTGAAGGGCGACTTCGAACGATGTGAAGAATACAACGCGATGGATTGCATCGAATGCGGCAGCTGCGCGTTTGTATGCCCGGCAAGAAGACCGCTTGTTTCCTCAATCAGAGTTGCAAAACGACAAATTTTAGAAAAACGCAGAAAAAACGGATAGGAGGTATCATATGAGTGAAAAATTATTAACAGTATCTTCCTCCCCTCATATCAGAGGAAAACAAACCACTCGCTCCATCATGACGGACGTTTTGATCGCTCTCTTGCCCGCTATGGTTTTGAGCGCAGTGTTTTTCGGATATTATGCTATTGTACTTATCGCGATTTGTACCGCAACCTGCATACTTGCAGAATTATTGACTCAGAAAATCATGAAGCAGGATGTGACGATAAAAGACATGTCCGCTGCCGTAACCGGTGTGCTCCTTGCACTGAATCTTCCGATCAATGCACCATGGTGGATTGCGGTGATCGGATCGGCATTTGCGATCGTGATCGTGAAACAGCTTTTCGGCGGACTCGGTCATAACTTTATCAATCCGGCTCTTGCTGCCAGAGCATTGTTGGTCGCTTCTTGGCCGACACTCATGACAGGAAGCGCATATTTGCCGGCTGATGCAATTTCTTCCGCGACACCTCTCGGAATCATTAAAGAAGGTCTGATCGGTACATCCGGAACGTATTTGCCCAGCACAATGCAGTTATTCCTCGGCGGACCGAATGTCTACGGGTGCATCGGGGAAGTCAGTGCATTGGCACTGATACTCGGCGGATTGTATTTGATCTTCAGAAAAGTAATCACCTATCATATTCCGGTATTTTACATCGGAACAGTGGCCGTCTTTACTTTGATTCAGACGTTGGCCGTCGGATCAACATTCACTGGCAGCGTTTTAACCGATGTGCTTTCTTACCTCTTTGCCGGTGGTCTGATGTTGGGGGCCTTCTTTATGGCTACCGATTATGTGACTTGTCCGGCTACGGCAAAAGGGCAGATCATCTATGCAATCGGTATGGGGATTATTATTTGTGTGATTCGATTCTACGGTGGTTATCCGGAAGGATGCTGCTACTCGATTCTTCTCATGAACGTTGCTACGCCGTTGATCGATAAACTAGTGAAGGCGAAAAAATACGGAGAGGTCAAGGTGAAGAAAAATGCGTGATATTGTTAAATTGGCAGTGATTCTGCTGATCATCAGTGCAATCGCCGCGGGCGCTCTCGCATACACCAATCAGGTGACAGCACCTCAGATCGCCAGTTCCAAAGAAACGGCAGCGACAGAAGCCAGAACGGTAGTCATGCCGAAAGCAACGGACTTTACATTGATGGCCGATGATCAGCTCGCTTCTGTTGCGGAAGGTGCCGGTCTTACTACCGACGAACTCAATCAGATTTATGCGGCTTATCAAGACGGAACTTTGATCGGCTATACATTCAAAACTACATCCAAAGGTTACAGCGGAGATATTATTGCCCTGACAGGAATCAATTTGGATGGGACTCTCGGCGGGGTCACTGTATTGACTCAGACTGAAACAGCGGGACTCGGTGCAAAATCGCAGACGGATTGGATCGATCAGTATCAAGGTAAATCGATCAGCAGCGAATTGACTGTAATCAAACTCGGAACGCCGAATGACAGTCAGATTCAGGCGATTACCGGAGCAACCATTACTTCCAGGGCTGTAACCAAGGCTGTAAATATGGCCAGATCGGCATTCCTTGAATTGCAGGGAGGTAATTAATCGATGAAAATGTTAAAAACATTCACAAACGGGATCATTGCAGAGAATCCTGTTTTCAGATTATTGTTGGGTATGTGTTCCGCGCTTGCTGTCACGACATCGGCAGTCAACAGCGTAGGGATGGGGGTATCGGTTACATTTGTTCTTGTATGCTCAAATGTGATCATTGCTTTGCTGAGAAAAGTCATTCCGGCAAAAATCAGAATCCCTTGCTTCATCGTCATCATTGCGACTTTTGTTACGATTGTTCAGATGGTTTTGGAAGCATTCGTTCCGTCACTGTTCAGTGCGCTCGGTGTATTCATTCCGTTGATCGTGGTAAACTGCATTATTTTGGGGAGAGCAGAAGCATTTGCTTATAAATCTCCGGTTCTGTTTTCTCTGATTGATGGATTGGGTATGGGAATCGGCTATACACTTGCAATCACGATTATGGGTGTGATCCGCGAAATACTCGGTAACGGAACTGTCTTCGGTATAGCGGTATTCGGGAGCGGCTATATGCCGATGCTCGTTATGATTCTTCCTCCGGGTTCCTTTATCCTGCTCGGACTGCTGATCGGTGGATTGAACAAATTGCAGGACAGACAAAGTAAAGCTAAGGAGGGCTGCTGCGAATGAAACTGGTATTGATTCTTTTAAGCACGATTTTAGTCAATAACTATGTTACCGTGAAATTCCTCGGTATCTGCCCGTTCTTGGGGGTATCCAAAAAAGTTGATACTGCAATCGGTATGGGGATGGCTGTTACATTCGTTATGGCAATTTCCAGCGCGGTGACTTACGGTGTTCAGTATTTGATTCTGGAACCGCTTAATATCGGATATTTGCAGACAATTGCATTTATTCTCGTGATCGCGGCACTTGTTCAGTTAGTGGAAATGGTGCTCCAAAAAATAAGTCCTTCGCTTTATCAGGCACTCGGTGTTTATCTTCCGTTGATTACAACAAATTGCGCCGTACTTGGGGCGGCTATTTTGAATATTGACAGCGGATATAATTTAATTCAGTCTATCGTTTACGGTACAGGCGCAGCGCTTGGGTTTACGCTTGCGATTGTGTTGTTTGCCGGTATTAGAGAAAGACTGGAACTTTCGAATATTCCGAAAAGCCTCCAAGGGTTCCCTATTGCATTGATTTCAGCGGGTCTGATGTCCTTGGCATTCTTGGGATTCTCAGGATTGATCACGCTGTAGGCAGAGAGTAGGAGGAAAACAAATAATGAATGAGATATTAATTGCTGCACTTGCGATCGGTATCATAGGGCTTGTCCTCGGCGGAGGTTTGGCTTATGCATCCAAAGTATTTGCAGTGGAAAAAGATCCTAAAATTGACGAAGTGAGGGAAGTCCTTCCGGGTGCGAACTGCGGAGGATGCGGCTTCCCCGGCTGTGATGCACTGGCGGATGCAATTGTCAGCGGAAAAGCAAAACTGAACCAATGCCCGGTCGGTGGTGCGGATGTTGCCGCTAAGATCGGCGTGATCATGGGGATGGAAGTCGATGCAAGTGTCAAAAATGTCGCTTTGGTCAGTTGTAAAGGTTGTGGAGACAATGTTACTCATAAGTTTGAATACTACGGAGTCAAGGATTGTCGTGAAGCAGTGATTGCCATGGGCGGCGACAAATCCTGCGCTTACGGATGCCTCGGGTACGGCACCTGCGTTTCCGTGTGTAAATTTGATGCAATTCACATCAATGACTGCGGAATCGCGGAAGTTGATCCGAAAAAATGTACGGCTTGCGGCGCTTGTATGGAAGCTTGCCCGAAAAACGTCATTCGCTTTGTTCCGGATGAGAAAACCGTGCATGTCTTGTGTAACTCGCATGACAAGGGAAAAGACGTGATGAATGTTTGCAAAGTCGGCTGTATTGCTTGCGGACTTTGTGTAAAAAACTGCCCGCATGATGCAATCAAGATTGAAGAAGGCTCAAACCTTCCGACAATCGACTATGCAAAATGTGTCGAATGCGGCGTGTGCGTCGAAAAATGCCCGAAAAAGACAATTATCATGACTGCAAAAAACAAATAAATCCTTTGGGATTTTGTACGAAAAATCGGATGTTCATCATCCGATTTTTTGCTTTGTAAAAAGAGATAAATTTCGTTGGTTGCACACGCTTTTCTTTGCAAACATAAGCAATATTTGTTATGATAATGAATAATATTAATGATTCGGAGGAGAATATGGGCAAAATCGTGAAAGAAGGCTTTACTTTCGACGATGTGCTTCTGATCCCTCAAAAGAGTAACGTTACTCCGAGAGATGTAGATGTATCAACGTACCTGACTAACAAAATAAAGCTGAATATGCCGCTTGTCAGTGCCGGAATGGATACTGTCACGGAAAGCAAACTGGCAATTGCTATGGCGCGCCAGGGTGGGATCGGTATCATTCATAAGAATATGTCAATCGAAAAACAAGCAGAACATGTCGATAAAGTAAAACGGAGTGAACACGGGGTGATCGTTGACCCGTTCTTTTTAACTGAAAAGCATGTTGTCGGTGATGCGTTGGAACTGATGGAGAAATATCATATTTCCGGTGTTCCGATCGTGCGCGATAAAAAACTGGTCGGGATCATTACCAATCGAGATTTGCGTTTCGAAAATGATCCGCACAAACCGATCTATGAAGCGATGACGAAAGATAATTTAATCACTGCACCCGAAGGCACAACATTGGCACAAGCAGAAGGAATCTTAAAAAAACATAAGATCGAAAAATTGCCGATTGTTGACAATGAAGGAAATCTCAAAGGGTTGATCACCATTAAGGATATCGAAAAGACCATCCAATACCCAAATTCAGCGAAAGATGAACAAGGTCGCTTACTTTGCGGTGCTGCAGTCGGTGTTGGTCCTGACTGTATGAATAGAATTGCAGCGTTATACGGTGCAAAGGTAGATGTGATTGTTGTCGATACTGCTCATGGGCATTCCGATAATGTGATCAAGACTGTACGCATGATCAAAGAAGCTTATCCCGATTTGCAGATTGTTGCGGGAAATGTAGCCACGGCGAAGGGTACCAGGGATTTGATCGAAGCAGGTGCGGATGCTGTGAAAGTTGGAATTGGACCGGGATCCATTTGTACAACGCGTGTCGTTGCCGGAATCGGGGTGCCTCAGATTACCGCTATCATGGACTGTGCCGAGATGGCTGATAAGTATGATATCCCGATTATTGCCGACGGAGGAATTAAATATTCCGGAGATATTACCAAAGCGATCGCAGCAGGCGCATCGACAGTAATGATCGGCAGTTTGTTGGCAGGTACAGACGAAAGTCCGGGTGAAACAATTATTTATCAGGGCAGACGATTTAAGGCATACCGCGGCATGGGTTCTCTCGGTGCCATGCAGCAGGAATTCGGCAGCAGTGATCGATACTTCCAGGAAGGACAGAAAAAGCTTGTACCCGAAGGGGTGGAAGGACGAGTAGCGTTCAAAGGTTCCGTACCGGAAGTGGTTTATCAACTGGTGGGCGGTCTTCGTTCCGGAATGGGGTATTGCGGGTGCCCGACAATCAAGGAATTGAAAGAGAAAACGCAGTTTGTAAAAATTACTGCGGCGTCGCTTGCGGAAAGTCATCCGCATGATATTACGATTGTGAAAGAATCCCCGAATTATTCAAAGGAGTTTTAATCGGATGATGGAAAAAGAAACGATAATCGTTCTCGATTTCGGAGGTCAATATAATCAATTGATCGCAAGACGCGTCAGAGAAGCAAATGTTTATTGCGAAGTGCTGCCTTACGACACTCCTTTGGGAGAAGTACGCAAAAAAAATCCGAGCGGGATTATATTTACCGGCGGCCCGTCCAGCGTTTATGCACCGAATGCGCCGATTTGTTCCTCGGATGTATTTGATCTCGGCGTGCCTGTTCTCGGAATCTGTTACGGGATGCAGCTCATTGCAAAACTGTTTGACGGTTCTGTTCAACATTGCGATGTCAGTGAATACGGAAGAATACACATCGCATCAAAACAAAACAGTGTTCTGTTTGACGATACAGCACCTGAGTTCAATGTCTGGATGAGCCATACGGATCGAGTGGCTAAAGAACCGTCAGGGTTCACAGTGACGGCAAGCACGTCCGATTGTCCGATTGCCGCGATGGAATGTCCGGAAAAAGGACTGTATGCCGTGCAGTTTCATCCGGAAGTTACGCATTGCGAATTCGGGGAACAAATACTGAATCACTTCCTTTTTGATGTTTGTAAATTGAAAGGCAGCTGGTCCATGAAAGATTTTGCGGCACGCAAAATCGAAGAAATCAAACAAACGGTTGGTGACGCCAAAGTGTTGTGTGCACTCAGTGGAGGCGTGGATTCTTCGGTGGCTGCCGTATTGGTGCACAAAGCCATCGGGAAAAATCTGACCTGCATTTTTGTTGATCACGGTCTGCTGAGAAAAGAGGAGGCGGAAAGCGTCGAGCGTGTTTTCACAAAGCATTTTGATATGAATTTCATCCGTGTGGATGCATCCGAACGGTTCTTCGGAAAGTTGGAGGGGGTCACCGAACCCGAACGCAAACGAAAAATTATCGGAGAAGAATTTATCCGCGTCTTTGAAGAAGAATCGCACAAGTTACAGGGTATTAAATACCTGCTCCAGGGCACGATTTACCCCGATGTGATTGAAAGCGGAAGCAAGAATGCGGCTGTGATCAAAAGTCACCACAATGTCGGCGGTCTTCCTGAGGATCTGCCGTTCATCTTGCTGGAACCGCTGCGCGAATTGTTCAAAGACGAAGTGCGTAAAGTCGGACGCGAATTACAAATTGATGAAGAAATCGTCAGCCGTCAGCCGTTCCCGGGCCCGGGTCTCGGAATTCGGGTGATCGGTGAAGTGACGCGTGAAAAAGTGGAAATTCTCCAGAATGCCGATGCGGTATTCCGAGATGAAATCATGAACAGTGATTATCGCAATCAAATCTGGCAATATTTCGCAGTATTGCCGGGAAATCGCACAGTGGGAGTAATGGGGGATGAACGAACCTATGACTATACCATCGGGCTTCGTGCGGTAACGAGTGTGGATGGGATGACCGCTGACTGGGCAAGAATTGATTTGGATACTTTGGCTAAAATTTCCAACCGTATCGTCAACGAGGTCGATCATGTCAATCGTGTGGTGTACGACATTACGAGTAAACCGCCGTCCACGATCGAATGGGAATAATGAACATAACACCGGAAACTCCTATATAAAAGTGAGTTCCGGTGTTTTTATCTTATTTAAAAGGACAATTTATTTCATCGAGCAATTAAATTAATTACTGTTGACAAATCGACGGAGTGCATTGACGTTATTTTAGATGTTTTCTGCCTATCGCTTATCTCGCTTTGACTTAAAGGATGCTCATTGATAATCATATTTTTTTCAACTGACTTTCTTAGGGTGATATCGTCAATTTGTTCCACAAGTCTAAAGGTCACAGTGATGTCATTCAGCACCGTAGAGATCAAAAAGCTAATGCGAAAGATCAATGGAATTGTTTGGAATGTAAAGGGAACGGTAATGATAATAAGAACCTCAAAACGACTCACTTGGTGCTTTGCAATTCTTAATTGCAAATGGGAATAAAAACTCATATTCTCGAATGATTTATTGTCTGATTCCATTCGCCAGGTTCGCAGTCGAAAGAGGAAAATATGTAAATCTATCAGGAAAAAATTTCTTCTTTTTTCTGAACCATGTATGTTTCGTACTTCTCGATGTTCACACTTAAATCCTCCGCAAACGACTGATTCAGTTTCTGCTGAATAGAGATGTAAATTTCCATTTCTTCTGCTGTGATGGGCATCAGTTTATCGTAAGCTTTCATGAAACATTTATGGTCGAATGCTTCATGACTGTTGTAAATCTGCATTCCTTTTTCAGTCAGATAAAGATATCGTTCTTTTTTGTTTGTCGGTTTCATAGCCTGCATGACAAGCCCTTTGGCAATCAGGTTTTTAACCATTTGCGAGCAGGCACTTTTTGTTTTGTCCTGATATACGGCAAGTTCGGAAATTGTCATTCCGTGATTTTGTCCGATTGCCTGAAGCGTGTGCGTCTCTGCGTTATAAAATAACATGCCGTTATAAATTTGTGGTACGGAATTATAATTTTCTATAAATTGAAAGCTGTGTTCCAACTCATGCATTAATTTCAAAAAAATTAAATACTTCTCGTTTTCCCTGCTTGTATCCATGCAACACCCCTAAAATATTGTTAATCATCTAAAACATAGATATGTTGCATTTATTATGGCATAGAATATTCATTCTGTCAATATTTCATATATAACCTTTTTCTCGCAGAAATAATAAGTTATATAAATTTTTTTCAACTATCGCTTGACAAAATAAGAATTTTAATATAACATACGATCCATAAACAAAAAAATATTGTTAAGCATATTAATAATATTTCCACAATCTTTCAAAATTCAATCAGGTTTCTCAACGGAGAGAACAAGTGCGTTATTTCGGCACGGTTCTCTCCGTTTGATTTCGGGAGGTTCGATCATGATTAATCTATACAATATTAAAAAGGTTTACGGTGAGCACACCGTACTTGACGGGATTGACCTGAGGGTCAATGACGGCGATGTCATAACATTTATCGGTCCGAGCGGAACAGGAAAGACAACGTTACTCCGATGTATTAATTTTTTGGAAACACCGGACGATGGGCGGATTACGATTGACGATATTACAGTGGATACGGGATATATCAGCAAACAGTCGGTTCACAGCCTGCGTCGAAAAAGCGCAATGGTATTTCAAAGTTACAACTTGTTTAAAAACAAAACAGCGCTTGAAAATATTACTGAAGGATTGATCACGGTAAAAAAGATGAGTAAAGCGGACGCCAAAAGTTTGGGTATAGTGGAATTGGAAAAAGTAGGACTTTCAGATAAGGCAGAGTTTTATCCATCTCAGCTTTCTGGCGGACAGCAGCAGCGCGTTGCGATAGCGAGAGCGATCGCAATGCAGCCTTCCGTAATTTTGTTTGATGAGCCTACTTCTGCGTTGGATCCTGAGCTGGTCGGTGAGGTGCTCAAAAGCATCCGTATGGTCGCAGAGACCGGTATTACCATGCTTGTGGTGACCCATGAGATGAAGTTTGCTTCGGAAGTTTCAAACCGAGTAATTTTCATGGAAAAAGGAGTCATAGTGGAAGACGGACCTCCTTCACAGGTACTCAAACATCCTGAAAATGAGAGGACGAAAAATTTTTTAAAGAACTTCCTTAATTGACGATTTCTTTTCATCCGATTGCTGCAGCGCAATACGGATATGAAATAAATATAAAATATAAAGAAAAGAGGAAATGGTATGAAAAAGAAATTGGTAGCACTCTTCCTGATTGGATTGTTGATTTTCGGCGCTTCTGCCTGCGGAAAAAATTCGTCCGATGCGAATTCTGTCAAAACGATCACAGTCGGTGTAACCAACGATGCAATGCCTGTCACCTATGTGGACGAAAAAGGAGAAATTACGGGTTACGAAGTTGATATTATGAAAGCGGTCGATGAACTGTTGCCGCAATATGAATTCCAATATGAGGCAACGGATCAGACAGCGATGCTTGCCGGCTTGCAGACAGATAAATATCAACTCGGCACAGCCGGATTGATGGCGACTTCGGACAGGGAAGAAACATTTTTAAAGGTAGATGAACCGCTCAGCTACTACTATGTGATTCTTGCCGTCAGACAAGACAGTACTATTAATTCGCTCGCAGATTGTGTCGGTAAAACATTAACGCCGATTGCTCCGAATAACGGTCTTTACAGTGTTTTGGTCGATTGGGAATCGAACAATCAAAAATTGAACTATGATTTAGTGGATATTTATGGTTATACAGATGGTTTTCAGGCTGTTATGGACGGAACTTACGATGCATATCTGACAAATGCTGATGCGTTTAATATTTTCTCCGGTTTGATGGATGGATGGGATCTGAAAATGTCTGATCCGGTAGCAACCGTTGGTGCCTATGCATTTACGAATAAAGAAGAAACTGATTTGAATAAAGCTGTAACGGAAGCGATTAAAGAATTAAAAGAAAACGGAACTCTGACCCAGCTCTCTGAAAAATGGTATGACGGAGAAGATGTGACAGCACGCACCGCTAATTGATAAGCTTACCAAACAATTATATTAGGAGTTGATCGGCATGAGCAGTTCATATGATATCAAGATTGTTTTTGAAGTGATCCCAAAACTACTCAGTTATTTGCCGATGACTTTGCTTCTCACTGCATTGCCCCTGTTTTTGGGGCTTGCATTGGGGGCAGTCATTATGGCAATGCGAGAAAGTAAGCACAAAGCATTGCGGGCATTCGCACAGTTTTATATATTCAGCATGCGGGCAACGCCTCCGCTGATTCAGATTTTTTTGATTTACTACGGGCTTCCTGTCATTCTGTTGCAGTTTGGAATCAATATTAACGGTTGGAGCAAGGTTGTTTTCGCAATTTTATCTCTGACATTCAACTCTGCCGCTTATCTCGCAGAAATTCTGCGGTCTTCATTTTCGGCAGTAGATAAAGGTCAATTTGAAGCTGCCGCAAGCATAGGCATGACGCCTTTCAGCACCTATGCAAGAATCATCATTCCTCAGGCATTTAAAGTGTTTTTGCCTGGGTTCTGCAATTATGCGATTATGTTGCTGAAAGACACGTCGATGGCCAGCTTGATCGGAGTGGTTGATCTGATGGGTGGAACAAGCAATTATATGAGCGCAACGTACGGACTGCACAGGTTGGAGAACCTTACTTCCGCGGCAATTATTTACTGGATTGTTTCCAAGGCTCTTGAAATTATCACAAACTATATAACAAACCGTCTCGGTGATTCGCACAAAACCAACGGTTGGGAAAGAGAGGCGTTCAAATGTCGGCATTGATAGCAATCTATGACGTCGGATTTGCCGTTAAGTCTTTCTGGGACATTTTGAGTGGGCTCCCCACTACGTTTTTTATCGGTACTGTCTCCTGTATTATCGGAGTGATTGCCGGAATTTTCACGGCCTTAATTCAAATTTACCGCGTCCCGGTATTGCGTCATCTCAGTAATTTATATGTTTCTATCGGACGGGGCACTCCCTTGCTGATCCAATTGTATGCTTTTTATTACGGCATTCCCCTGATGATGAGCGGAATCAATCATCTTTTCGGTGGTACACAGATATATACGTTCCAATCGTTTCCGCCTGTCATTACTGCGATTGTTACATTTGCGTTCAATGTGGGAGCTTACCTCTCGGTGAATTTCTATTCGGCGATAACGGCAGTCGATTACGGACAGGTAGAGGCAGCAAAAAGCATCGGAATGAAAACCGGACAGATATTAAGAAGAATTGTGATGCCTCAGGCAATGGTGATTGCTTTGCCCAACGTCAGCAATTCGTTTTCGATCATGATCAAAGCAACAACACTGGTATTCACGATAACGGTTGTTGAAATATTTGCCAGAGCAAAAATTGCAGCCGCGTTAAATTTGAAATATCTGGAAGTTTATACCGCATCTATGATTGTATTCTGGATTATTACGCTTGTTTTGGAACAATCGTTTGCATATTTTGAAAAAAAACTGAGACAAAAAGGGATCGCATAATACGAATATTTTGCCTCTGAAGGGAGATCTTTTCATGAATCAATATTATCCTCATATTTTTGAGCCGATGAAAGTCGGGAATACCATTTTTAAAAACAGAATACTCAATGCTCCTTCTTCCATGAAAGACTTGGGCGCGGAGGATCTGCTCACTGACAATAATATTTCTTATTACCGTATGATTGCAAAAGGCGGTGCCGCAAATGTGACATTGGGTGATGTAATCGTTCATCCGACAGGTTGTGTTGATTACAGCTATAAGGTGAAAATGTTTAATCGAAAAAATCTTTCGCGATTTTATGATCTGACAACCGCCGTGAAACAGATGGGAGCAATTCCCTCCATTGAATTTGACCATGCAGGTGCTCATTTTACAGACCGCAATCGCATCAATTATGGAGTCAGTTATATTGAAAAAGATATGTTCGGAAATGAAGTCCTTGAAATGGACAAGGATTTGATTTCCGAAATTATAGATGCATATGGACAGGCTGCATACAATGCCAAATATTACGGATTTGAAATGTGTCTTGTTCACGCAGGACACGGCTGGCTCATTCATGAATTTCTCTCTCCTGTCTGGAATCGAAGGACGGATGAGTTTGGAGGCAGTATCGAAAATCGATGCCGCTTCGGTGTAATGGTCGTGGAGAAAATTCGCGAATACTGCGGAAAGGATTTCCCGATTGAAGTCCGTATCAGCCATTCGGAAGGAGTGCAAGGCGGAACTGAACTGGAGGATGCCATTGCGTTTGCCCAGGCACTGGAAGGGAAAGCAGATATGATTCATGTTACCCATGGATCTCTGAATGACAGTGTGGCGGAAAATTACAGCATGCCGCCGTGGTTTCTTCCCCGCAACCTGAATGTGGAAGCGGCGGCAGAAATTAAAAAGCATGTATCCATGCCTGTCGGAGTAGTCGGGGCAATTGACCGTCCGGATGAAATCGAGCAGTTTTTGGCTGAAGGGAAAATAGATTATGTGGTGCTCTGTCGCGGACTGATTGCCGATCCGGAGTTCCCGAATAAAGCGAAGTCCGGTCATGCGGATGAGATTACTCCATGTATCAGGTGCAACACCTGCATCAGCTGCGGATATGACAATACAACACTGAAGTGTTCGGTCAATCCCATCATCGGATTGGAAAAATACCATGAAAAGCCAAAATTGCCTGCAACTCCACAAAAAATATTGATCGCAGGCGGCGGGCCGGCAGGGATACAGGCGGCAATTTTTGCGAGCAAACAAGGGCATCAAGTCGTGCTTTGCGAACAATCGGATGAATTGTTTGGATTGCTTCGATATGCGGACAAAGAGCCATTTAAAGAAGATTTGACTTTTTTTAAAAAGCATCTTCTCCGTGAGATCGAGCGTTCGGCTGTTGAAATTCGATACAATACAAAAGTGACCCCTGAATATGTGAAAAAAGAATGTCCGGATCAATTGTTTGTTGCCATCGGCGGAGATGTGATCGTTCCGCCAATTCCCGGAGTCGAAAAAGGGATTCCGATTTTAGATATATATAAAGGGAAGGCGCAAGTGACGGGAAATAAATTGGTTATACTCGGCGGAGGGATGACCGGATGCGAAGCGGCTATCGGTTTTGCGATGCAGGGAAAAGATGTCACATTGGTGGAAATGCGCAATGATGTATTGATTGGTGCCGGATTTATGCAAATCAGTATATTGAAAGTCAAAATGAAAGAATACGGCGTGAAAGTATTGACCGGAACAAAATGTACGCAGATAAACGAATTCGGAATTGAGTGCGTGGATCATGCAGGTAATGCGATGCAGGTTGCTTCCGATCAGGTGATATTGTCTACGGGGCTTTCTTCAAGAACAGAAGAAGCGTTGGCGCTGATGAATGCAGCCGAAAATGCGCGCTGTTTGGGTGATTGCCATAAAATAGGTTTCATTCTTCAGGCGACAAGAAACGGATATGATGCGGCAATGAATCTTTGATTACGTGCTTGCAAGCTCTTCATCATCGGGATGGCTGATGGAATTTCGATGATGAAGTTTTAAATTATCTGCGATTATAGTTAAGCTATTTAACAATATTAAGAGTCAGTTGGGGTATCATAATGAAATATAATTTCGATCAAATTATTCAGCGGAAAAATACAAACAGCTATAAATGGGACTGCTTGGACATGGTATTTCCGAATCAACCTCAGTTGGTTCCTATGTGGGTAGCAGACATGGATTTTCCCTGTGCGGATGAAATCGTGCATGCGGTATGTGAAAGATCGCAACACCCTATTTACGGTTACAGCCACGTCGGTCCCGATTTTGGCGCTCCTGCATCCCGCTGGGTGAAGAAACGGCATGGCTGGCAGATTTCTTCTGAAAATATCGTTTTTTGTCATGGTGTGGTTCCTGCACTTGCTGCCTGCATCATGAGTCTGACGAAGCCCGGTGATGAAATTATGATTCAACAGCCGGTATATTATCCGTTTCGGGATATCATCGAAAAAAATGGGCGCGGATTTATCAGCAATGATTTGGTTTACAACCAGACAGAAGAACGGTGGGAAATTGATTTTGAAGACTTTGAAAAGAAAATCTCCGGTGCTGAAATATTTATTTTATGCAATCCGCATAACCCTGTGGGACGTGTCTACAGTGAGAGTGAGTTGCTGCATATGGGCGAACTGTGCCTGAAACATGAGACAATAATTTTGTCGGATGAAATTCATTCCGATTTGGTTTATCATCATGCGAAACATATTCCGATTGCCTCTTTATCGAAAGAACTCGCTCAGTGTACCATTACCATGATATCGCCGAGCAAGGCATTTAATACTGCTGGGCTGCAGACGGCTTGCGTGATTTCCGAAAACCGGGATTATCTGAATGCTTTTGGATTCGAGATGGAAAAGTCGATGAATGTGATGAATCTGTTCGGACCGATTGCATACCAAGTAGCTTATGATCGGTGTGAAGACTATGTGGATGAACTGATAGATTATTTGTGGGGAAATTATTGTTTCCTTGAAACATACATTCGCAGTGAAATGCCTTTGATTAAACCGCAACGACCGGAGGCGACCTATCTGATTTGGTTGGATTGTTCGGGACTCGGGATTCGCGGGCAGGAGATATACGACTTCTTTGTGCACGATGCCGGGATCGCAATCGACAATGGAATATGGTTCGGTGAAAGCGGAGCAAATTTTGCACGATTGAATATTGCTTCGCCGCGAAGTATGGTGGAAGAGGCGTTACATAAGCTCAAACATGCCTATGACGAACTGAAAAATTAAATAGACAACAAAAAGAAAAGAACCAACGTTATTGCATTGGTTCTTTTTTGATGTCGATGCTGTCTTGATATATAGGCAATTGCACATGCTTGATCAAATTATATTGCGGTTTTTTTGCGAATTTTATCGCCGAACAGGTTGACAAATGATCCTGCCAAAACAAACAGAATACCAAAGACCAGACGGATGCTGATCGATTCTCCCAAAACAAAGAATGCGACCAACGGGGCAAAAATCGGTTTTACAAAGAAAGTCATAGACGCAGTGCATGGTCCGGATAAATCGATTGCTTTGAGATAGAAAAAATATCCGATTGCGGTGACAAAAATTCCTGTATACATCAAAATCGGAAGTGTGGACAGTGTAATTCCTTCAACGATGGGCTGTCCGGTTATCAGCATGATCAGCAGAAGAATCAGGGATCCGAAAAGGAAACTCAAACTGTTTTGAGCGAGTCCGCCGATTATATCAATTCGTTTTTTCCCTAAAGCAGTATAAAGACCGAACGTCACCGCTGCTCCAAGTGTCAATAAAACTCCTTCGATATTATAATTTCCGCCCGACAGTGCAAACGGGTTTGCAACGATGTAAAGTCCGGTGATGCTCAAAATCAGCACGATCGCTTTTTGGAAAGTAAAACGTTCTCCGACAAAGAATTGTGCAAAGATCATTGTAAAAATAGGATTGGCGGAAATGATGAGAGCTGCCAAATTTGCATTGGTGCGCATGACGCCCATTTGGAACAAGAGCATACTGATACAGATGTTGATGATTCCGAGCAGAAGGAGATACCCCAAATCCGCCTTTTTCAGGTGATATCGCTTTTGTTTCATGTCATGCAATGCAAAAGGAAGCAGAACAATACCTCCGATAAAGAATCGAAGAAATGTGAGTTGCATTGGCTGAAAAGCAGTCCCTCCCAATTTTAATGCAACTTCCATGGTACTGAATAATAAGGCAGCACCAAAAATGTAAAAATAGCTTTTTTTCAAAATCTATGCCTTCCGTGAATGTACAGGGACTATTTAAGTTGTATGAAAACCGTAGTATTTTTTGCCACTTTTGGAAATTTTGGCAAAGCAGTATGTCCTAAAATGTTATATGCGAAGCAATGGTTCGTGAGTAGAAAGAAGAAATAAGCGTGAAACAGCTTTGATTCATTCTATGCGATCAAAAAAAAGGAACATGTGACACGTTCCGCGTAGCACATGAATTCACTTTTCCGGAATGTCGAAAAAATTCAGTGCGTTCCGATAGGTCACTTCGCACAGTTTATCGGTCGGGATCTGTTTAAGTTGTGCGACAGTTTCTGCCACATAACGCACAAACGGCGGTTCGTTGCGTTTTCCTCTGAATGGCACCGGGGTCATGTAAGGGCAGTCGGTTTCAACCATTAATCGGTCAAGCGGAATGGCGGAAACCGTCTCTCTGACGTGAGTGGCATTCTTGAATGTGACAATACCCGATATTGAGAACATCATGCCTAAATCAAGATAGCGATGCATCATTTCGGTGCTTTGAGAAAAGGAGTGCATGACTCCCGAACAATTTTTATCCATATGTTTTTCGAGAATATCATAAGTATCCTGCGATGCTTCTCTTGAATGGATCATAACAGGTTTTCCCATTTCTGCTGCCAACTTTAATTGGCGGATGAATAGTTCACGTTGAGTCTCTCTCGGTGAATAATCATAATGATAGTCCAATCCGATTTCTCCGAGCGCAACTGTTTTTTCCTGTTGCAACCATCGGCGCAGATCCTGTTCAAATTGATCATTATAGCTGTCGGCGTCATGAGGATGCATTCCAACCGCCGCATAAAAAAAAGGATATTGAGCAGCAAGCTCAACGGCATTTTCGCAGGAAGGTTGATCATAACCGCAGTTCAATACCAACATGTTCTGCGTTTTGATCGAATCAATGAGTTGTTCTCTGTCATTATCAAATGCATCGTCTGTGAGGTGCGCATGAGTGTCAAATAATTTCATTTCAGTTTCCGGTATCCTCTTGGTTTGTTACGATTAATATGTTTTCGTCCGGATAAATGTATCCAAGATATTTTCTTGCAAGATATTCGTAATATTCAGCGGTTCCGACGCGGTTCAGCTCCTCTTCGTATTGCTGTTGCTGAGCGGTTTGTTCGTTGATTTGCTGAGTCAGATTATTTTTTGTGATCTCCAGTTTGATTTTCTGTATCATGAAGTACGCAAAATTAAACAAAAAAGGCACGGTAATGACAATCAGTAACAAAGCCCATACATTTAAAGCTCGTTTGGTCTGTTTTTTCTTTTTGACTGTCGGTTTCCCTGCCATATCGGTTCATCCCATATTTTTATATTCTTTTTTATATTATATACCAAAACAGAGTCGTATCAACAGTAAATCAGAAATTGAGATCAGCGTTATGACGATATTTGTATTCGAAAATGATTGGATGAAGATACAGAAAATAGCGGAATCCTTTGCCAATTATGTGTCATTGAGGCTATAATGATAATGCAACCGTCATTAAGGAAGGAACATTCGGAATGAAGCGTGAGGACATGAAAGAACTCGGCAAGCGGATGGTAAAAGTAATTTTTTCCGATGAAATATATGCCAGTGCATCGCAACTGGCTTATTCGATGATTCTGGCAATCATTCCTCTGATTATGTTTACGATAACTCTTGCAGGGAAACTGACACTTCCGGTAGACGATATTTATTCTTACCTGAGCTATATCTTGCCGCAACAGGCATTTTCCACCATTCAGAAAATTCTGGATGAAATTGCGTCTTCAGCCAATTTTTCGCTGGTTACTCTGATTCCGACCATTTATTTTATTTCAATCGGAACAAGAGGGTTGATGAAGGTGACAAATAAAGCCTATCATACAATCGAAAATCGACCGGTGCTTGAATTTTGGGTATTGTCATTCCTGTTTGCCGTGCTGCTGGGTGTCATGTTCCTTGTCACGCTTGCTGCAGTCGTGTTTGGCCGGGTGATCATGAATTCAGTCAATGCATTGTTTAATGACCTGTTTGCCTTGAACTTCATACAGATCCTTTTGGTCATGCGTTATTTGGTTACATTTTTTTTGATCGGAATGGTTTTTTGCAGCATCTACGCAGCAGCCCCCAATTTAAAACTTCGTATCCGAGATGTATATTGGGGCGGTTATGTTGCGGCTTTCCTTTGGATACTCGGATCATCATTGTTTGGTTATTATGTCAATAATTTCAGCAATTACGGATTGCTGTTCGGAAGCCTAGGCGGAATTTTTATTCTGTTGGGCTGGTTATATTGGACCAGTTTGATCTTGCTTCTGGGGTCATATCTCAATGCTTCAATATACTATTTGAAAAGAAAGAAAAAAACGGAATAAAAAAACTGCTTTTCGCAGTTTTTAAAACAACTCTTTTTTAATGTTGGAATACATCACGACAAATGTTTCCGTAATTCCGAATATTTGGGTCTTTTCAAGCAGTTTTGCAAGGTGTTCCGTGCTGGCAACGAAGGCTTTTACAATGAGTGAATACTGCCCTGTTACATAATAAAATTCGCTGATTTCCGGGGCACTGTCCGCGAATTCCTTAAATTCATCATATTTGCTGGCAGGAATGTCGAGATTGATAAATACCGTGATAACCTGCCCTAATTTTTTCCTGTCGATTACTGCCTTATATCCTGTAATAACACCGTTTTGTTCCAACCTTTTTACTCTTTCGGCAACGGCCGGCGCCGAAAGCTTCAGTTCCCCCGCAAGTTCTTTCATTGTGATTCGTCCGTTATTGCACATGATGTCAATAATTTTTTTATCAATCGAATCCATAATTCCTCCTCGACCAAAAAACATTGAAGATACTTCATTATATAATAGAAATATGTTTTTGTCATCAATAAAAAAAAATATAATGGGTGACTTTATTAATATTATTAAATCAACAGTGATTTCGCAATCAGAAAAGGAATCAGAAATAATTCCTTTCCGAAAGCATATAAAAAAAGCAGTGCATACTGCTCCTTTTACATGCTGAATGGATTCACTGTTATCTGTCGGACTATGCTCTGGTGATTTTGTCCGAACGCAAACATCTCGTGCAAACGGTGACGGTTTTTACTGAGCCGTCTTCTACAATTCTGACTTTTTTCAGATTGGGTTTCCACGTTCTTTTCGTATGGATATTGGAATGGCTCACAGTATTCCCGGATATGGTGCCTTTTGCACAAACATAACACTCTCTTGCCATCTGAATTCCTCCTGCTTTGTGAACTTATTTTCAATTTCGGAAATCCAATCACAAAAATGATTCGCATATCCGAAAGCGGATAAATAAAGCAACTGCCGATATCGGCGAGAAACATTGCACATTATTATATCACACATGTTTTGGGAAATGCAACCGCATTTTTATGAATATGTGATTCTTATTTTCGATGAAATTGCATAATTTCAAGAAATTTATTCGCTGCAAAGATATTGTTATGATATAATTTTTATGTAATAACACGTTTCCCAAAAGGAGGTTATTCCATGAATATTATCAACAATCATTCTGAAGGGGAAAACATTACCTCAATCGATTCGATCAAACAAATTGCGGCGATGTCCGCTATGGAGTGTTTCGGAGTGGTGGGTATGTCAAAGAAAAGCGGAGCAGATGACATCATCGAACTGCTTCGGAAGGAAAACTTGGGCAAGGGTGTGAAAGTGAGCTTTACGGTAGAAAAGAAGCTGATTATCGATTTATATGTCATTGTCGAATTCGGCGTAAAGATTATGGCAGTGGCCGAAAATCTGATTGATACCGTAAAATATAATGTGGAAAAACAAACAGGACTGAAAGTGAAGAAGATTAACGTTTTTGTGCAAAGCGTTCGAGTGTAAGAGGTGAAACAAAATGATATCAGAGCTAGACAGCAATTTGTTCCGGAGCGCAATTGCAAGCGGTTATGCCAATCTGGAAAACCGAAAACAGTCCGTCAATAACCTGAATGTTTTTCCGGTGCCTGATGGGGATACCGGTACAAATATGGCGCTTACCATACAATACGCAGTGAGAGAAATGGAGCGCACACCTTCATCCAATATATCCGAAACAGCTATTTTATGTTCCAACGGTGCATTGATGGGCGCCCGTGGGAATTCCGGAGTGATTCTTTCCCAGCTTTTTCGGGGAATATCGAAAAGTTGCAAGGGCAAGACTGTTTTGGATGCGGCGGGTGTTGCCGACGCTTTGCAGTCGGCCTCAGATATGGCATATAAGGCAGTCATGAAACCGACGGAAGGTACGATATTGACTGTCGCTCGGGAAATGGCGGAATTTGCTGTTGCGCATGTTTCGGAATATAAGGATATCGAAAGCTTTCTGTCATCAGTGATTGAACGCGGTTACGAATCGTTGAAAAACACGCCGAATCTTCTGCAGGTTTTGAAAGATGCCGGAGTGGTTGATGCCGGTGGTCAGGGGCTTTTATTTATATTTGAAGGCTTTTTGGCCGCATTAAGCGGAGCTCCGGTCGCATTGAAGGAAAATGTCGATATTGTAGAAAGCTCGGAGTTCGGAATGAATATCAACAGTGAAATCACTTATACCTACTGTACGGAGTTCCTGATTAAAACTCATGATAAGCAGGAATACGAAAAAATGCTGATTGACCGACTGATAAAGCTAGGTGACTCGTTGGTTGTCGTGCAGGATGAGAATATTGTAAAAGTGCATGTTCATACAAATGAACCATGGACGGCGATGAAATTTGCTGCGGGAATCGGAGATTTGACCAAAATTAAGATTGAAAATATGCGGGAGCAGCACAGCGAGATTTTTCAGAAGGAGGAAAGCAAATTACCAAAACAGCCGCAATACTCTCCGGAGGAAGCGGATTATATTCTGATCAGCGTTTCTTCCGGTGCAGGGCTCGGCAATATTTTGAAGGATCTCGGTGTTACTTATATTATTGAGGGGGGACAAACAATGAACCCTTCCACTCAGGATTTTCTGGATGTAATTTCAAACACCAACGGCAAACATTATATTTTATTTCCAAACAATAAAAATATTATACTTGCAGCTGAGCAGGCAAAGAAGATCAGCGATAAAGATATCCATGTCCTCCCGACGAAGACGATTCCGGAGGCAATCAGTGCGCTGATGAATTTCAATCCGGCTTCCATGCCGGAAGAAAATATGGAAGAGATGACAAGCGCAATGGAAACGGTTCAGACCGGGCAGGTAACATTTGCGGTTCGTGACAGCAATATGAATGGGATTGATATCAAAAAAAATGATGTCATCGGGATTTTGGGCGGGGAAATTGAAGTCAGCGAAAAAAATGTTGAAAAGGCAGTAGAAAAACTCGTAGAAAAAATGATATCGGACAGTACCGAATTATTGACGCTTTATTATGGAGAAGAGGTATCTCGCGATGACGCCGAGCGTATGCAACAAGTCATTCAAGGGAAATATCCCAAAGTGGATGTAGAACTTTTCGAAGGTAATCAGCCATTATATTATTATATTATCAGTGCGGAATAATCAAATGTTAGAACAGGATCCGATCAGTGTCATAAAGGGCGTCGGTCCGCAGAAAGTGCTTGCACTTTCTCAAATCGGGATCACAACTGTCCGTGATTTATTGGAATATTTTCCGTCTTCCTATGAGGACAGAGGCACATATACCGACGTTACGGAACAGCTCGTCGGGAAAAAAATATTGACCAAAGCTGTTTTTACCGGCAAATCGGTCACGCAATATGTGAACCGCCAAAAAAATGTTACCCGCCTTGGATTTGTTCAGCACGATTTGATTTTTGATGCCGTTTTTTACAATCAACCTTATCGTAAGAATCATTTCACATCCGGTCAGGAATATCTTTTATATGGCGCCGTTTCTCAAAGGAACGGCGCTGTCTTCTTATCTTCGCCCGAATGTGAGAAAAGCGGGCAGCCGATTTACCTTCGCGAAGGCATTGCTCCCGTATACCGTCTTCCCTCGAAATCCGGAATCACGAAAAAAATTTTTCACGGCTATCTGACAGATGCGTTGAATCAAGTTTGTATGACAGATGAAATTCCGTTTTGGATTCATACCGATTACGAAATTCCGGATAAGTTTTCGGCATGCAGAGACATCCATTTCCCTCAAAAAAAGGAAGATATTATATCTGCAATGCGTTATTTTCGTTGTGTGCGTTTCCTGCGATTTTTTCTGCTTGTGGATTCGCTGAAGAAGAATAAGAAAGAGAACAAAGCTAAAATATTGCGATCATCTGCATTGGAATCTTGGCTTCGGTCGTTGGAATATGAACTGACACCGGCGCAGAAACGGGTGGTCGGTGAAATTGCAGTTGATCTGAAAAGCGGTTATCAGATGAACAGGCTTTTACAGGGAGATGTCGGAAGCGGAAAGACTGCAGTTGCGATGGCTGCCGTATATTTATGCGCAAAATGCGGATGCCAGGCTGTTTTTGCCGCTCCGACCGAGATATTGGCAAAGCAGCATTATCAGAAATATCATGATAGGCTGTTATCGTTCGGCATCGAGAGCGTGCTCCTTTATTCTTCTCTTTCGGTGAAGGATAGACGAGATGCTGTCAGCAACATACAGGACGGCGCGGCACACGTTATATTCGGTACGCATGCAGTCTTTTCCGAAGATGTGCATTATGCCAATTTAGCGCTTATCGTTGTTGATGAACAGCATCGCTTTGGGGTATCTCAGCGCGCGAAACTGGAAGCGAAAGGGTTATTTCCTCACGTTTTGGTGATGAGCGCGACTCCGATCCCCAGAACATTGGCGCTGAGCATGTATCGTGATTTGAATTTAAGCATTTTGGACAGTATGCCTTCCGGACGAAAATCGGTGAAGACGATGGTGTGCGACTCCGCACAGTCTGATTTGATTGATAAAATGATGGTAAAAGAAATCCGGGAAGGGCATAAATGTTATTTCGTCTGCCCTGCGGCAGAAGATGAAAGTATGCAAAATGTGGCTCAATTGTATGGGGAAATGAAGCGGAAGTTTCCGAAACTGAAATTAAGAGCATTGACAGGCAGTACACCTGAAACAGATAAAGATGCCATAATGAATGATTTCGCTTACGGAGACGTGATGGCGCTCGTTGCCACCACGGTTATCGAGGTTGGCGTCGATGTTCCGAATGCCACTGTGATCGTTGTCAAGGACAGCGAGCGGTTCGGACTTGCGCAGCTTCATCAGCTGAGAGGGCGGGTGGGACGTTCGGAACTTCAGAGTTACTGTATTCTGCAAAGTGACAGTACGTCAGAAGCAGCAATAGAACGGCTGAATTTATTGAGCAGAAGTAACGATGGGTTTGAAATTGCGCAGGCTGACATGCACTCACGCGGTGCCGGAGAACTGTTCGGACTGAAACAAAGCGGAAAGACGAACAATATGATTTATGAGGCTTTGGAAAACGAAGAATTGTTTTTTGCTGCGGAACGGATTTTGTCTGTATTAAAACAATCATCCTCCGAACGGGATAAAGAATTCTTAACGTGGTTGAAAAAAGGAATAAAAAATGTTGATGATGAAATTGTATTGAATTGAGGAGAATTGCATGAGGGTGATTGCAGGTGAATTCAGAGGATTGAAACTTAATTCTCCGAAAAACAGAGATATCCGACCAACGACAGATCGGATCAAAGAAGACGTGTTCAATATTTTGGCACCGTATCTTTCGGGGTCAAGATTTCTGGATTTGTTTTCCGGCAGCGGCGCAATGGCTGTGGAAGCCGTCAGCCGGGGTTGTATGAATGCAACAATGATAGAAGGGGATCGAAGCAGTATTGATCTGATACGGAGCAATATCGAAAAAACAAAATCACCGCAACGCTTCTGCGTGATTCATTCGGACGTGATTAAATTTTTGCAGCATACCGATCAGAGTTACGATGTAATCTATATTGATCCGCCATATCGACTCCAAATCATCGAAAAAGTGTTTGAAATTATTAGAAAAAGAGATATAATTACCGATAATGGGGTTGTTGTTCTGGAACAGGGAACGGAAAATGAACAGTCTGATCAAATCGGGGATTTCAAGATTTTCAGAAAAAAGAAGTATTCTTCCACAATCGTTTATTTTCTCAGGCGATCATCAGAATCAGGCGAGGAGCGTTGAATGAACACCGCGATCTATCCCGGAAGTTTTGATCCGATTACGAACGGACATTTGGATATCATTGAGCGAAGCACACGTATTTTTGACAAAGTACATGTTATGATTGTGCAAAACGTGCATAAAAAAAATGTTTTTTCGGTAGAAGAACGTATTGAAATGGTAAAAGAAAGCACAAAAGAATTCCGCGATCGGATTACTGTCGGTCATTATGAAGGATTGCTTGTGGATTTGTGTGAGTCATTGCAAACCTATACTATCATCAGAGGATTGCGGGCACTTACTGATTTTGATTATGAATTTCAGATGGCGATCACCAATCGTCTGCTGAACAGAAAAGTGGATAGTGTGCTTTTTGTGACAAGTAACCAGTATTCGTATGTCAGCAGCAGTATGGTGAATGAAATCGCTTCCTGTCACGGTGATGTTGCCGAAATCGTACCACCTTGTGTGAATAGAAAATTATTATTGAAATATCAGAATATCCGGAGGTAATCTATGAAACTGTATGAGATTTTGGATCAGATTCAAACGGCGGTAGAAACGGCATCGAATGTTCCTTTGACCAATAAGATTATGCTGGACAAAGACGAATTTCTGGATATGGTAGATGAACTCAGAAGTGCACTTCCGGTGGAGCTAAAGGAAGCGAAACGGATTGTGGAAGATGAGGTGCGGATCAAACAGAATGCACAAAGAAAAGCTGACGGTTTAATCGAGGAAGCCCGTGCGCAAAAGCAGCATTTGATCGAAACAAACAACATCACAAAAAATGCTTATGAAGAAGCGGACGCAATCGTGCGCGGCGCGAAAATGGAAGCAAACAAATTGCGTATCAAATCGATTGAATATGTTACAAATCTTCTTTCGAAAACACAGGATGAATTGCGTTCCGTGATCTCGACGATTGATGAAAACAAGAGTGAATTGAAAGATAAAAAGAAGGCTGCCGTCAATGTAAAAAATGTGCAATAACAAGAATAGCGAAATACTGAAAAACTCCGAATCGCCGGAGTTTTTTTTTTTAATTTTTTTCTTTTGCACTCCGATACTTATTATAGAACTACTCGGACAAAGACGGAGGATTGCACATGAAATGGTACGATGATTTAAGTGTCGGTAATGCATCTGTTGATGCGCAGCATAAAAAATTGTTTGAGATTGTCGATCAACTGACAGACGCATGCAACCAAAAAAAGGGAAAAGATGAAGTGGGGAAAACGCTGAATTTCCTTCTTGATTACACAAAAACGCATTTCAGAGATGAAGAGAAACTGATGATGCAATATAATTATCCGAATTTGATGGTGCACAAGAAAATTCACGATGAATTCACGAAGGAAGTGGCAGGTATTGTTTCCGATTATCAGAAAAACGGTGCCAGCATCCCTGTTGTACTGAATATCTTGAGCAAAACAAATAACTGGTTGATCAATCATATCCTGAAAATGGATAAAGAAGTAGGTAAATATATCAAATCGAAATAGAGCAAAGCGGAATAAAAATAGGGAATGAAATGCTACGGCACTTCATTCCCTGATTGTATTTATTCTGCAAAAAAGACATCGACATCTTTGGAAATCAGCTCAATCGAAGGAAACATACTCGGGCGTTGTCCATCGGGGTTTTCGGAAAAAAGGAATCCATCTTCTTTCAGTTGCCGGATATTTCGCTGAACACTTGCTTTTGCAAACATGACAGGATTGATATGCATGGCGATCAGGACAGGCGCTTTTGAAGACAGGATGGTTGTTGTCAAAAGGTTATCTGCGATTCCGTTTGCAATTTTCCCGATCGTGTTGGCGGATGCCGGAGCCACTACGATCAGATCGGCTTTGGCTGAAATCGATCGATAGTTGGGATCATAACTTTTGGGTAATTCAAATTGCTCTATTTGCAGAGGATTTCCCGATTCTCGCTGCAAAAGGATCGGGGACACAAAATGAACGGAATTGGGGGTCATGATGATGTGAACATCGGCTCCTTTTTTGCGCAAGTCTCTGACAAGATCGATTGTTTTTGACGCCGGACTGCATGCAGTCACTCCGATAGCGATTGTTTTTGAAGTCAGGTTCATAAAATAGCTCCTTCTATGAAATATGTGATAAAGACCATCTTTGTCGGCTGAAAAAGCAAATATTTCATAAGATGTCCGATAATTCAATCAAAGAGTCTCAAGTTGATCAATATTAGGTGAAAATCAAGAAAGAGGAGAATTGTCCGAATTTAAAAAGATATCCTTTTGTTGCTTTCTGCAAAGCGAATGACAAAGCTACTTCTTGCATAAAATTTGTTCAGATGTTCTGTAAATCCGAAAAACAACGGAATGCATCGGGAAAAAACGGAGTGAAAAGTATCAACTTACTGTTGTTCCTAAAAATATGATGCCGACAGTAAGGTATTGCCCGGCAGCGGAAAAACGATTGGAGTAAAAGCAAATAAGTTTTGACCTATTGCAGTTTGTTGGAATAGTCCGATAAGTCAAACACACCATGATGAGAATTGGTTCATGGTGTGTCTTTTTATATTAGTTTGCGGGAACCTGTTCCGATATGTTTTTGTTCAAAGACGTTTGGGTTTGTGCATTCAGAGTGCCGGTGACTGTCAGCGTGTTTTTGGTTTGATATTGTTCTACGGCCAACTGCGTCTCTTCCCCGAATGTTCCATTCAGCTCGGTTTCTTCCGGGAAATAGTTCAGTGCTTTCAGAATCTGCTGATATTTCAGAATGGCGTCGCCCTTTTGCCCGAGTTTATATTCCGGAGTTTCATTGTCCAAAGCATTCATTGTCTGTTCATCCAAAATGCCGGTTGGATCCAGTTTTTTGTTATTCTGATATTGCTGTACCGCTTCTTGCGTTTCACTGTCAAATACATCATTATCCGGATAATCCATATAATCCAAATAATATAGGATCATTTTATAGTCTCCGACATAGCTGGACTCGTCGTTCAATTGATAAGAATCTGCTTTTGATCCGTCTTCCTGATTGGAATATGTCAGCGTTTCGGTATCGAAGGTAAATGCTGCGCGCATCATTTTATCGCTCAGGTTGAGCTTGTCTGTATAGCTGAAATAAAATTCTGCATCGAAAGATGCAAACAATGCGATTGCGATTATCCCCGTAATCAGATAAATTATCAGTGCTTTGGGTTTGATCATCACTGCCCTCTCATGTTCTTGCTTATCCATATTGTAACATATCCGTTATTAAATCGACAGGATTCTGACGGATTCTCACATGAAATTCTTAATTATCCCGGTATTTTATTATATAATGGCATTGGGAGAATCAGATGAGTTTCAATATTGACGTAAAATTATATCTTTCCAAGTTGATTGTGGAGCCGGAAACGAAAGAAAGCGAATTGTACGGTTTTCTGCAAGGAGGACTTTCTTTTGTCTTTCGGGGCAGAGGAATGATTCTCTTGAAATTCGAAACAGAATCTGCATCGGTCGCAAGACGTTATTATTCTTTATGCAAGGAAGTTTTTTCGGTAACTCCGCAGATCAGGCAAATTCTGAAAACACAGTTTGGGAAAACCCGGATATACAGTGCTGAAATTTCGGATTACTCGGCATGTATTGAAATTCTTCGATATTATAATATTGCGGATATCCAGCAGGGGTTTACCCTGAATTGGAGTATTGACCGAAATTTGATTGCATCCCCGCAACTGCAGTATGCATATCTCAGAGGCGTTTTTCTTTCCTGTGGGTATCTCTCTGATCCCTACAAAAATTATCTTGTGGAATTCAGATCGCAGAACAGTGAATATGCACATGCTCTTTTGGATTTTCTGAACAGCTTTGATTTGAAAGCTACTCTCAGGGAGAAAAAAAACGAGTCTGTCGTATATATCAAACGTGCGGAAGACGTCAGCAATGTGTTGGCGATGTGCGGTGCGTATGAAACGGTACTGATGCTGCAAGATAAAATAGCACAGAAAGAAATGAAGAACAGGCTTCAGCGCGTTGTAAACTGTGATACGGCCAACTTAAACAAGACCATAGAAGTTTCATTGATACAGCAAAAAGCGATCGAAAAAATTATTCGGACAAAGGGGCTTTCGGTTCTTCCTGAATACTTGATAGAAGCGGCACAGCTTCGTATGGATTATCCGGAAAGCTCATTAAGCGAATTGTCTGCTTTATTTGATCCTCCGATCAGCAGATCCACATTGGACAAACGCTTGAAAAAATTGATTCAGATTGCAGATCAACTATAAATATACGGGAGTCGGTTTTGGTACAGACAAAAAAAGGAACATCGAATCAAAAAACGCGGAATCGTAATAAGACTGCGCAAAAAAAAGAACAGAGATTGAGACAGGAAATTTTCGGCTTTATTTATTTATTTGTAGGCATGTTTCTTCTCTATGCTTATTTTTCGACGGATTCGGGTGCTGTGGGGAAGACGCTGTCTCCGGTTTTGATTAAACTGTTCGGCAATACGGGCTGTTTATTGCTGTTTTTTGCGATCTCAATTCACGGGATTCTCCTGCTTGCGAATTTTAAACCTTTTACACTGCAGCGGGGCGCAGTCTTTTTGTATTTATTGGTGCTTAACGGGATGACCATTGCAGGATTTGGTTATAATAATCTTGATAAATATCCGCTTAACAATGTATCATTTTTTGAAATGATCTGGAAAGAGATTACTCCGGGAGGAGCAGTAGGCGAATTGTTCGCAAAAATATATGTCAGCCTTTTCTCAGCAGTGGGCGCATGGTTATTTGTTGTTCTGCTCAGTATTATTTCGTTTATCCTTGTTTTCCGCAGAGGAATTGTGGAAATGATGCAAAGTGCGAAAGAGACAATCTCGCAGGATCGTCCTGTTACGCAAATAACACAGAAAGACAACAGTCTTTATATCAAACAGACGGAACCGAAAAAAAAGCAGAACAAGCAGGAGAAATTCAGTCGGTCTCCGATGGATGATTTTTTGAAATCGGGAAAGAACAACCAACAGAAAGAATCGGAAGAATCGGTGCAACCCAAATTAAGCCCTATGGATGCGTTTTTGGCTGCCGGCAGCGATCATACACAAAGTGATGTCCAGACTCTGTCGGATTCTGCTTTACAAAAAGAAGACGGTACAAAAGCCGAAAAGCAGCAGGAACCGCTGTTTGTAGAGAAAAAACCTGTCACAGAAGATCCCCTTATCGGGAAAGAGGAACCGAAAAAGAAAAGCGGGACTTATGCATATCCGTCATACAACTTACTGGATACTGCAAAAGGAAAAAGTACGGGAGCCGAAAAACAGGAGATTTTATCGAATGCGGCACATTTGGAAAAAACACTGGGAGAGTTCGGAATCGATGCGAAAGTCGCCGAAATCTGCATGGGTCCGACAGTGACCCGCTATGAACTTCAGCTTCAGCCGGGTATCCGTGTCAGCAAGGTGGTAAATCTTTCGGATGATATCGCAATGGCACTTGCTGCTCAGCGGGTCAGAATTGAAGCTCCGATTCCGGGAAAATCTGCTATCGGCATCGAGGTGCCGAATAAAGAGATTGCAGTTGTAAAACTCGCACAGATCATACAGAGCAAAGAATTCAAGGAAAATTCTTCTCCTCTTGCGGTAGCTCTCGGCAAAAATCTTTCCGGTGAAATGTTGGTGATGGATATTACGAAATTGCCGCATTTATTGATCGCCGGTGCAACAGGCTCCGGGAAAAGTGTATGTATCAATGCAATCATTATGTCGATTCTGTATCATTCTTCCCCCGAAAAAGTCAGAATGATTTTAATTGACCCCAAAATGGTTGAGCTGAACGTGTATAATGAAATTCCTCATTTGCTGATTCCCGTTGTAACGGATCCGAAGCTTGCATCAGGCGCACTCAACTGGGCAGTCAGAGAAATGACGGCAAGATATGAAACTTTTGCAGAACAGAAAGTGCGGGACATTGATGGATACAATCAGAAAATGAAGGCGGAAAACGGGGAGGAATTTCCTCATATCGTATTGATAATCGATGAATTGAGTGATTTGATGATGGTTTCCGCGCAGCAGGTGGAAAACGCAATTTGCCGTTTGGCGCAGTTGGCAAGAGCAGCCGGGATTCATTTGATCCTTGCGACGCAACGTCCTTCAGTCAATGTCATCACAGGGCTTATCAAAGCAAACATTCCGTCCAGAATTTCATTTGCTGTAACAAGTCAGGTTGATTCGCGCACGATTCTCGATATGGGCGGCGCAGAGAAACTGCTTGGACGGGGAGATATGTTGTATTATCCTTCCGGCATGAGCAAGCCGATCCGTGCGCAATGTGCATACGTCAGCGAAAAAGAAGTGGAGCGTGTTGTCGATTCCATCAAACAGAAACAGACGGCAGAATATGACAACACTGTGATCGAAGATATCAAATCGGGCAAGGAAATGACCCCCGGGAGCGAAAATGCATCAGGGTTTGAAGATGACTTGCTGCCGAAAGCAATGGAAGTGGCCTTTGAGAAAGGTCAGATATCCACTTCTACAATTCAGCGAAGGCTTCGTCTCGGCTATGCAAGAGCAGGACGAATCATCGATGAGATGGAAGAACGCGGTTTTATCTCCGGGCCTGACGGTTCCCGTCCGAGACGCGTGCTGATCGGAAAAGATGAGTTTGCAGAATTCTGCAAAAAAGATTGAAGTGTACATCAAAACAAAAAGAAATGAGAATTTATGGGACTGAAAATATTGTTTGTAACGCTGGGATGCCCGAAAAATACTGTGGACAGCGAAAATATGGCATATTTGCTTTCCGAAAAAGGATATGAAATAACCAATGATCCGATGTTGGCAGACGCCGTGATTATAAATACATGCGGGTTCATTCATGATGCAAAGGAAGAATCCGTCGAAACGATTATGCAGGCAGTGATGCTGAAAAAAGAACGCAGCGAATTGCGGATTATTGTTACCGGGTGTCTTGCTCAACGGTATGCGCAGGAACTTGAAAACGAGATACCGGAAGTCGATTTGTTCGTCGGAACCGGCAATTTTTATGAAATTGCCGAAACGCTTGAACGGTCGGAAAAAATTCAGCTTGGGGATATCGATGCGCCGATCGAAGAGACGGGACGCGTACTGACAACTCCTGCGTATTATGCATACCTGAAACTTGCGGAAGGTTGTAACAAGCACTGTACGTATTGTATTATTCCGAAAATCAGAGGAAAGCAGCGCAGCAGAAAAATGGAAGATATTCTGCAGGAGGCGCAGCGGCTTGCGGATAGCGGCGTAAAAGAACTGATTCTGATTGCGCAGGACACCGGAGAGTATGGAACTGATTTGTACGGAGAACGCAAGCTTTCCGAATTGCTCGGCAAACTCGATCGGATCAGCGGGCTGAACTGGATTAGGCTGCTGTATGTATATCCCGAAACAATTGATGACGCACTGATTGATGTGATGGCAAATGCAAAGAAAATTTTGCATTACATTGACATTCCGTTTCAACATATCAGTGACCGTGTGCTCAAACGTATGGGAAGGTTGACGGACTCTTCGGCGATCAATCATTTGATTGATCGTTTGAGGATCAGAATTCCGGATATTGTTATCCGTTCGACTTTTATTGTCGGCTTTCCGCAGGAAACGAAAGAGGATGTGTCGGAATTGGCAGATTTTCTTCGGAGCGCGAGATTGGATCGGGTCGGTATTTTCCGGTATTCGAAAGAAGAAGGAACTCCTGCCGCAGAAATGAGCGGGCAGATATCCGAAACGGAAAAGCAATGCCGTTATGACGAATTAATGGCAATTCAGGAAGCAGTGTCCGACTCCATTCTCGAACAATACCGGGGGTGCACGATGGAGACGGTCATCGAAGAGGAAGCGGAAGAAGGTGTCTATTGCGGGCGCACGCGAATTGATGCGCCTGAAATTGACGGGGTTATCTATGTTTACAGTGATAGCCCGTTGGAAATCGGGGAATTCTATCCCGTTACAGTGGAAGACAGTATGGAATATGATCTGATCGGCAGATATACAAAACAGAATTGACAGGAGATACGAATTCTAATGAATATTGCTAACAGGATTACAATTGTGCGCATTCTCATGATTCCGCTTTACATAGGATTTTTGTATTGGAACCGCCCGTGGTGTATGATTGTGGCCGGTATCATTTTTATTCTTGCGTCGATAACCGATACGGTTGATGGATATATCGCAAGAAAATATGATATGGTAACGGATTTTGGGAAATTCTTGGATCCGCTTGCGGATAAGCTGCTTGTGCTGACGGCATTGATC
Source organism: Anaerofustis sp. (assembly GCA_041447245.1). Classification (GTDB taxonomy): domain Bacteria; phylum Bacillota; class Clostridia; order Eubacteriales; family Anaerofustaceae; genus JBGMEA01. Next base: position 172,091 of record JBGMEA010000026.1, on the reverse strand, counting down.
ATTTTTATGGGGATGGGAAGGATTCCGTCATGGGCGGTGGTTGTTATCGTTGCAAGAGAATTGATCGTTACTTCGTTCCGATGCGTTGCTGCCTCCAAAAACAAAGTTTTGGCGGCCGATGTTTTCGGAAAGCTTAAAACTATTTTTCAGCTGATAGCTGTTTCTTGTATGCATTTTGAACTGTCCATCGGGAATTGGCTGCCTGCTTTAGGGGGATACTTCAGCCTTTTGATTGACATCCTGTTTTATATTTCCGTGATGCTTACTATTTTCTCCGGGTTTAATTATCTTTATAAAAACAGAGAAGTATTACATTAAAAAATAAAAAGAGGCATTATATTATGACAAAAGCGGTAATTCTTGCCGTCGGCGATGAAGTTTTGACAGGGGAAGTTGTCAATACCAACGGGGCGTATCTTTCCAAATCATTGGATGAGATTGGGATTGAAATTTTATATCAGCATGTGATTGCAGACGATGCAAAAGTACTGAGCGAAAGTTTTTTGAATGCGTTTGCAATTGCCGATATTGTTATCACCAGCGGAGGTATGGGACCGACCAAGGATGATCTGACCAAAGAAACCATTGCCGTATCGTTGGAAACTTCAATGGTGCTCGATCCGATTGCCAAACAGCAAATGGAAGAATTGTTCAAAAGCCGCGGCTACAGCATGACGGATAACAATCTGTCCCAGTGCATGCTCCCGCTGGGAAGCGAAGCGTTGAAAAATGACAACGGAACCGCTCCGGGCATTTACTGGGAAATCGAAGGAAAAGTCATTATTATGCTTCCCGGCCCTCCGAGAGAGTTGGAACCGATGTTTTTCAACTATACACGGGAAAGATTGCTGGAACGAACAAAAAAGACATTTGCGGAACATTATTATATGACATGCGGCTTTGGGGAATCTCAGATGGAATCGGAGCTTCGGTCTCAAATCGAGGAAACGGCGGCTTTCCGTTATAATACTTATTTGACACAAAGCGGTGTGATGGTGAAAGCCATTGCAAAAGCGGAGAGCTGGAAACAGGCACATCAGATCGAAGCACAATATGTTGATCAATTCAGAAGAATTTTGGGGAACAGTCTTTACAGCGAACGCAACGAAGAAATATGGGTGACCGCAGCAAGATATCTGATGGAGCAAAAAATTACGATTGCTTCTGCTGAGTCTTGTACCGGCGGTTTGTTCGGCGCATATCTTACCAAGAATCCGGGAATATCTGCTTCCTATCGCGGCGGAGTGATTTCTTATGACAACGGAATCAAAGAAAAGATATTGGGTGTTTCTCATCAGACATTATCCGATTACGGTGCTGTCAGCGAGCAAACTGCACGGGAGATGGCAAACGGCGTACGTTCCCGTTTTGCAACGGATATCGGTGTCGGCATTACCGGAATTGCAGGACCGGGTGGAGAAACTCCCGAAAAACCGATCGGTTTGGTCTATATCTGTGTCAACATAAAAGGAGTTTCGGCGGTTACGGAGAATCATTTGATAGGGAATCGAGAAATGGTGCAAAAAAGAAGCATGTTAAAAGCATTTCAAATGTTATGCGAATCTTTGAATTCCGATTGACGCGAAAAAAAAATAGAGTTATAATAGAACAAATGTTTGAATAAGGAGAACGTTTATGGCGGATGACAAACAGAGAGCATTGGATCTTGCACTGAAAAGTATAGAAAAAAATTTCGGCAAAGGCTCGGTAATGAAGCTTGGGGAAAAAGCTGCGATTGGTACAATGGAGGTGATATCGACATCCTCATTGTCACTTGATATGGCGCTGGGTGTCGGAGGAGTTCCCCGAGGAAGAATTGTGGAAATTTATGGCCCGGAATCTTCCGGGAAAACAACCGTGGCGTTGCATATTGTTGCGGAGGCACAAAAAAACGGCGGCATTGCGGCGTTTATTGATGCGGAGCATGCGCTTGACCCTGTCTATGCGCAGGCATTGGGTGTTGATATCAATGAATTGATTGTTTCGCAGCCGGATACAGGCGAGCAGGCGTTGGAAATTGCGGAAGCGCTTGTCCGAAGTAATGCTATCGATGTAATCGTGGTAGACTCTGTGGCGGCTCTTGTCCCCCGTGCCGAAATTGAAGGGGAAATGGGGGATTCTCATGTTGGATTGCAAGCCAGACTGATGTCTCAGGCGCTCAGAAAACTTGCCGGTGTAATCAATAAATCCAATACTACGGCAATTTTTATCAATCAGCTTCGAGAAAAAGTAGGTGTCATGTTCGGAAATCCGGAAGTGACTCCGGGCGGAAGAGCATTAAAATTTTATGCGAGTGTCAGATTGGATGTTCGCCGTATTGAAACGCTGAAAAACGGGATGGATATGGTCGGGAACCGAACAAAAGTAAAAGTGGTTAAAAACAAAGTTGCTCCCCCGTTTAAAACTGCTGAATTTGATATTATGTATGGGAAAGGCATTTCGCGGGAAGGGGATGTCATTGACATGGGAGTTAAGGTCGGAGTAATCGAAAAATCCGGCTCCTGGTATTCCTATAAAGGAGAAAAGATTGGACAAGGTCGTGAAAACGCGAAAAAATTGTTGATTGAACGACCGGAGTTATGCAAAGAAATTGAAACTGCGGTAAAAGAAAATCTGATCGAAAAACCGATTTTAAATTATTCTGCGGAGGAAGAGTATTCAGAAGAATAAAAAGAAGCAACTCCTGTAAAAGGAGTTGTTTTTTTGCAATAGATTTTTTGAAAATTGATTTTCTGTAAATTTGTAAAAATTGTAAATTATTCGCAATAAACGTTTGTGTAAAGGAAATCTTATGATATAATTTATCTAAAATTAATATTACTTGCCATATTATTAATTGATTGATATAGTAATGCATTTTCTCAATTTGTGAATATTTTTTTTATGTTTGTTTATTGAAAATTGAATAGGAGGTACATATGCCAATATATGCTTATTTTATTATTGCAGCGGCACTTGGAATCGGGATTATTGCGGGATCATACATTCGGCAGTCCATCAATAACGGAAAAATTCAGAACGCGCAAGTGACGGCGTCAAAAATAGTCGAAGATGCCTTAAAAGAAGGCGAAAACATTAAAAAAGAAAAACTGTTGGAAGCGAAAGACGAAATCTATAATTCAAAAAAAGATTTCGATAAAGAAGTGAAAGATCGCAGGAGCGAAATACAGGTACTCGAAAAAAGATTGATTCAAAGAGAAGAATTAATCGATAAAAAAAGCGAATCAGTCGAACATAAAGAAGAAACATTCAACAAAAAATTAAAAGAAATTGAAGTAAAAGAAGAAAAGCTCGACAAGCTGCATCAGCAGCAAATAACCGAACTGGAAAAAATATCGAAACTTACATTCGAAGAAGCGAGAGAAATTCTCCTCAGCGATGTGGAAAAACAAATATCCCGTGAAACAGCATTACTCATTAAAAACAAAGAATTGGAAGCAAAAGAAGAATCCGACAAAAAAGCACGAGAAATTGTCAGCTATGCAATACAGCGATGTGCTGCCGACCACGTTGCGGAAAGCACCGTATCGGTAGTCAACCTGCCCAGTGATGAAATGAAAGGTCGTATCATCGGCAGAGAAGGGCGGAACATTCGCACAATCGAAACACTTACCGGGGTTGACCTGATTATCGACGATACGCCGGAAGCGGTGATTCTTTCAGGATTTGATCCCGTCAGACGGGAAGTCGCAAGGATAGCGTTGGAACGCCTGATTGTGGACGGCAGGATTCATCCTGCACGAATCGAGGAAATGATCAAAAAGGCGGAAGCGGAAGTTGATACAAAGATCAGAGAAATGGGTGAACAAGCTTTATTCGAAACAAATGTCATCAAACTTCATCCGGAATTGACAAAACTGATCGGACGATTGAATTATCGTACCAGCTATGGTCAAAATGTATTGAAACACTCCATTGAGGTTGCCCATTTGGCCGGCATTATGGCTGACGAACTCGGAGCCAATTCCAGAATTGCCCGCAGAGCGGGGATTCTGCATGACATAGGCAAAGGGATCGACCATGAAGTGGAAGGCCCGCATGTTCAGATCGGTGTCGATGTGTTGAAGAAATACAAAGAATCGAGAGAAGTGATTCATGCGGTGGAAGCGCATCACGGAGATGTGGAGCCGACGACAGTCGAAGCGGTGCTTGTACAGGCGGCTGATGCGATTTCGGCGGCCAGACCGGGTGCAAGACGCGAAACGCTCGAAAGTTATACGAAAAGGCTTGAAAAACTGGAATCCATCGTTACTTCGTTTGCCGGTGTGGATCGTTGCTTTGCGATTCAGGCTGGGCGCGAGATCAGAATCATGGTCAAACCTGAAGAGATCGATGATTTGAAAATGGTTCATGTCGCGCGGGAAATTGCGAAGCAGATTGAAAATGATGTGGAATACCCGGGACAGATCAAGGTCAATATCATCAGAGAAACCAGAGCGGTGGAATACGCAAAATAAATCAGATGACTTGCAAGGCGGATATCGGATCCGCCTTCTTTTTTGGAGGAAATTGTGAGAATACTGACTTTGGGCGATGTCTTCGGCAGACCCGGAAGAAAAATTCTGCAGGCACAGGTTGGGTTATTGAAGGAAGAGTATGCAGCTGATTTTGTAATCGTGAATTGTGAAAACGCTTCAGGCGGAAGCGGTCTGACAGAAATGAATGCAAAAGAATTATTGGCGCTTTCCGAAGTGGATGTCTATACGAGCGGAAATCATATTTGGGATAAACGCGAAATCTACAACTTTATACAACAGACACCTCGGATACTGCGTCCTGCCAATTACCCCGACCCTTGTCCGGGTAAAGGATATGAGATTTTTCGGGTCGGAGGAAGACGCATCGGTGTGGTTAATTTGTCGGGTACCGTTTACCTGAACGGATTGCAAAACCCGTTTGTGGAATTTGACCGGATCTATGAATCGATCATTCCGGCCTGTGACTTAATTTGCGTGGACTTTCATGCCGAAGCAACCAGTGAGAAAATTGCATTCGGATATTACGCTGATGGACGGGCGAATCTGATATTCGGTACTCATACTCATGTTCAGACCGCAGATGAACGGATACTTTCCGGCGGCAGCGGATATATTACCGATATAGGTATGACAGGCCCTTATGATGGGGTGATTGGTGTGGATCGTGATATTATCGTTAAACAGTTTCGTACGCAGCGGCACAGTAAATTTGAAACTGCTGACGGAGCAGTGCAGGTAAACGGAGCCGTCTTTGCATTTGACGATAACGGCAAATGCACCGATATTCAACGGATTATGAAATTATTCAAATAAAAAAGTCGAAAAAATTCGACTTTTTTTATTGTGCTTCCAATAACGAAAAATGGTTTTTATGATAGTGGATCAGACCCTCCCTCTGCATTTTTCCAAGCTCTCTCGACATGGCGCTGCGCTCGACACATAGATAATCTGCCAATTCATTTCGCGAAAAAGAGATTTCAAACTGATCGCTGTGATTTTTCTCGGCTTCATTCATCAGGTATGTCATAATTTTATCTCTGGTTGTGCGCTTGGAGATAATTTCCATTTTATCGCTCATATCTATGTTCTTTTTCGCTACAATTTTAAGCATATTTGCAATCAGAGCGGAATGAAATGCGCAGGTATTGCTGCAGGTTGTGATCAGCTTTTTGAATTTAATCATCATGATGCTGCAATCTGAAGATGCCTGAACTGTTTCATTGCTGATTCCGACCCCCGCACAGGCATATGCCTCTCCGAATAAATCACCCTCACCCAATTCCGCGATAATATTTCGTGTCCCGAAAAAATCTTCTTTGATAATCTTTACTTTTCCGGATAAAATAACGCCGACATAATCGACCGTATCGCCTGCCATAAGGATATAGCTGTCTTTGGAGTATTTTTTTTCAACGCCTCCCAGGCAAGTGATCATCGTGCCGTAATCGTTCTGATCGATTCCGCTAAACAATTCCGAAATTTTCATTTTTTTCTCCGTTTGTTGCAAAAGCAACAGAAAGTGCATTGCCATTTTACTATAATGATGGCAGAAAAGCAATACGGAGGTCAACATGAAACGGAAAATCATTCATATTGACAAGCATGCATGCAATGGATGTGGTTTATGCGTCAATGCATGTCATGAAGGTGCGATACAGCTCAACAGCGGGAAAGCAGAACTGATCCGAGATGACTATTGTGACGGTTTGGGCAACTGTTTGCCGGTCTGCCCGACGGGCGCCATTACATTCGAAGAACGCGATGCTTTGCCTTACGATCAAAAGGCAGTCGATGAACATCTCACGGGGAAAAAAGAAGAGATAAAATTGGCTTGCGGATGCTCGGGATCAACATCCAAAACAATTGAGCGAAGTGAACAACCCGCTCAAGTTTCTGATTGCGTAATGGCAGAGATGTCTTCACAGCTTACACAATGGCCGGTTCAGATCAAGTTGGTACCTGTGAATGCCTCATACTTGCAAAATGCGGATCTGCTGATTGCCGCCGATTGTACGGCATTTGCTTACGGTGATTTTCACAACCGATTTATTAAGAACCATGTCACATTGGTTGGATGTCCGAAACTCGATTCCCCGGATTACACGGACAAATTAACTCAGATTTTGGAAAACAACGAAATCAACAGTATCACTGTTGTCAGAATGGAAGTTCCTTGTTGCGGAGGGATCGTGAATGCGGTGAAAAACGCGATGATCAACAGCAAAAAAATCATTCCGTGGCAGGTCGTGACAATATCGACCGACGGACGAATCTTAAATTAAAGGAGAAAAAGAAATGAGTACTATGTTTTGTTATCAATGTGAACAGACAGCCGGAGGGAAAGGATGTACCGGGAATCAGGGCGTATGCGGAAAACCGGCGGATACGTCCAATTTTCAGGATGAATTGACGGGCGTTTTGATTGGGCTTGCCAATTCTGTGGATCCTGCAAATGTTTCAAAAGAAACCGTCAAATTGATTTATGATGCATTGTTTGCGACCATCACAAATGTCGATTTTGACAGTGATCATGTTAAAAGTGTAACCAACCATGTTCTTGCGGCAAAAACAATGTCCCCCAACGCAAAGCCTGATTATGACATGGCGCAGCTTTGGGAGAACTCAAATGAAGATATCCGTTCATTGAAAACGCTGATCCTGTTGGGAATCAGGGGTGTTGCCGCCTATGCTTCTCATGCAATGGCACTTGGGTATACGGATGCCGATATGGATGCGAGAATCATCAAACAGCTGCAAACTATTTCGAAAGATCTGACGGTCGAACAATTGATTCCCGAAGTCATGGAAACAGGGCAGATCAATCTAAGGGTAATGGAGCTGCTGGATCAGGCAAATACGGAAACCTATGGCAAGCCGGTTCCGACGACTGTTCCCCTGAAAGTGGAAAAAGGTCCGTTTATCGTAATCTCAGGGCACGATTTGCTTGATTTATACCTGCTTTTGGAACAGACAAAAGACAAAGGCATCAATATCTATACCCATGGTGAAATGCTTCCTGCACATGCTTATCCGAAACTGAAGGCATATCCGCAGCTCAAAGGAAATTTCGGAACAGCCTGGCAGAACCAGCAGAAAGAATTTGCAGATATCCCGGCACCGGTACTGTTCACAACGAATTGCATCATGCCTGTGAAAGACAGCTATCGTGACCGCATCTTCACGACGAATGCTGTTGCCTATCCCGGAATGGTGCATGTCGGAGAACAGAAAGATTTTACACCAGTCATCAAAAAAGCCCTTGAACTGGGAGGATATAAGGAAGATAAAGAATTTACCGGGATCAATGGCGGAACGACTGTGACAACCGGTTTCGGAAAAGATACGGTACTTTCCGTTGCTGATACGGTTATCAATGCCGTAAAAGCAGGAGCGATCAAACATTTCTTCCTGGTCGGTGGTTGTGACGGAGCGAAGCCAGGCAGAAACTACTATACGGAATTTGTGAAACAGACACCCGATGATACGATTGTGCTGACACTTGCTTGCGGTAAATATCGGTTCAATGATCTGAATATCGGAGAAATCGGCGGACTTCCGAGGATTATGGATATGGGTCAGTGCAACGATGCCTACAGTGCCATTCAGGTCGCATTGGCTTTGGCGAATGCGTTCGAATGCGGTGTAAATGATCTTCCGTTGACGCTTGTGCTTTCCTGGTACGAGCAGAAAGCAGTTTCTATTTTGCTCACATTGCTTTCGCTCGGTATCAAAAATATTTACATCGGGCCATCCATCCCCGCATTCCTCTCACCGAATGTTTTGAACCTCCTTGTGGATCAATTCGCGCTGACTCCGATTTCCACACCGGAAGAAGATTTGAAGAAAATTCTAAAAAAATAGCATAAAACAACATAAAGAAAGCGGCTGGGAAAGCCGCTTTCTTTATGTGATCAGTACGTGTTTTTTATGAAGATTCGGTGAACTCTCTTGAGTATCGTTTGGAATGCTGATAAAATAACTTAATGACTTATGTTCAATAAATGAAAAGAGGATAAGATGAAAAATCAAAAAAAACAAAAAACAAAAGCCTTCTTTATTTTGGGTATTGTATTCGGCGTACTTGCTCTGGTCGGGTTTGTCGGTAACTTGATTTATGCAATCAGCAATATTTCATACTATGTTGCTTATGGATATGCCCTTTCTGCAGTACTTCCGTCATATCTTTATCAAGTTCTTCAGCCCGTTGCGGCATTGGGCGGGATTTCGGCAATATTGTTTGCATTGAATGTGATCATCAACAGAATGCCCATCCCTGCGAGCGATAGTTTTGAAATTCCGGCAATGGCTGAAATGAATTCAAATGAGTCAGAAGCCGAAGAAACACTTGTGGAAGAAAAATAAAGGTACAATTCGATTTTCTCTTTTATCGGGGATATATAAAAAAATACAAAAAACAGCGGTTTCTTTCGTTGATGCCGCTTTTTTTTGTTGTATAATCATTGCGAAGGGAAACATGCAAAGGTTATTCGTGTTTTCAAAATAATCTATGGAGGGATACTATCATGGATAAAACAGCTTTTTTTAAACTGACATACGGTTTGTTTATTGCAGGCGTTGAGTATGAAGGTAAAGTGAATGCCTGCACGATCAATACCGCAGCACAGGCGACATCGGAACCTGCTCAGATGATTGCGACAATGCAGAAAAGTAATTTTACAACCGAGTTGATTCTGAAGAAAAAAAGTCTTACCATATCGGTGCTTTCAATTTATGCTCCGGTGGAATTTGTTGCAAATTTTGGTTACAGCAGCGGACGGGATCGCGATAAATTTGAAAATATCCCGTACAAGTTGGATCAAAACGGCAATCCGTATATTGCAGATCATACTGTCGCAGTGATGAGTTGCAATGTGACACAAGCGCTGGATCTTGGCACTCATTATTTGTTTCTCTGCGATGTGACGGAAGCTGTCGTCACTTCAACAGACGCCCCGATGACTTATACCGACTACCGAACATTAAAATCCGGAGGAACGGTTGCGGGGATGGGGGCAAAGAAACAGGGAATAAAGAAGGTTCGTTATGTTTGTACCGTTTGCCATTATGTCTATGATGGAGAGATTCCTTTTGAAGATCTTCCCGATGATTATGTTTGTCCTGTTTGCGGGAGCCCGAAGTCCGTATTTGTAGCGGAAGAGTATTACGAATAATGGCAAAAATTACATTTGAAATCACGCAACACCTTGCAGTGCTCTCGGAAAATGCCAATGGCTGGACGAAGGAGATCAATTTGGTCAGTTGGAATGGGAGACCCCCAAAATATGACATTCGGGAATGGTCGGAAGACCATACATCCATGAGCAAAGGTGTTACGCTGACGCAGGAAGAGATGGCAATGATACTGGAAACATTAAACGATATTAAATAATAAAAGGCCGCTTTGCATTTTCTGCAAAGCGGCCTTTTATTATGGCCCATTTCAGTGCTTTCCGGTGAGCTGATCTCTCAGTTTGATTCCCCGTTCCGGATAATTTGTAATGATAATATCCATTCCGAGCTGAATCATTGCCTGAATTTCTTTTTCTTCATTTGGAGTATAACAATTGACCATCAATCCCGCTTCTTTCAGAGAAATCACTTCTTCCGGGGTAAATGCGGCATACAGTCCATTATAGGCATCGGCGCCTGTTTTCAATACATAGTCTGTCGTTTGATACATACGGCAATCCGAAAGAATTCCGGTCTTGATCTTCGAGTCGATTTCTTTTGCTCTTACCATGGAAATATGATCGAACGAAGAAAGAAGGGTCTTGCTTTGAAGATTATAATCATAAACCATCTCGATAATCCGTTCTTCTATTTTCGGATACAGAAAGCTTCCCGCTTTCAATTCGATATTGATTTTTTTCCCTTTCTCCGCAACCAGCTCCAATACTTCGTTCAATGTCGGAATTTTCGCCCCCGGATAGGAGCCTTCTCCGGTGTAGTGGGTACTGGCAGAAAGCGCTTTCAGTTCGGAAAGCGTCTTGGTGAAAATCATTCCACTTCCGTTCGTGGTGCGTGACAAATCAAAATCATGCATAATCACCATTTCTCCGTCTTTGGAGTAGTGAACATCAATTTCAATTCCGTCAGCATGATACTGATCGAATGCCATTGTGTATGCTTCCATGGTGTTTTCCGGAGCGTGGGCACTGGCTCCGCGATGAGCATAAATATCCATAATTCAACCTCCAAAGAAATATCGTCAGGATTTCATCGTGAGAGATATCCTTTTTTTCTTTTGATCGACTTCCAAAACCGTAACATTTACAATATCTCCGACCGAAACGACTTCAAATGGATCTTTGACGAACCGATCACTGAGCTGGCTGATATGAACCAAACCATCTTCATGCACTCCGATATCGACAAATGCGCCGAAATGAGTGATGTTTCTTACTGTTCCCGTCAGTTTCATGCCCGGTTGCAGATCTTTCATTTCCATTATATCACTTTTGAACGATACTTTTACAAGTTCATCACGTGGGTCGCGTCCCGGTTTTTTTAGTTCTTCCACAATATCTTTTAAAGTGAGGGTGCCGATTTCCAAACTATCCGATATTTGTCTGATATTCAAGTGTTCCAGAGTTTCTTTTGCACGTGTTTGATTTTCATTGCCCAGATCTTGCAGCGATATGTTTGCCGATTCAATCAATCGTAAGGTCGCCGCATAGCTTTCAGGGTGAACGGAAGTATTGTCCAGGATGCAGTCTCCACCTGATACACGCAAAAAACCCGCGCATTGTTCAAATGCCTTTGCTCCGATGCCGCTGACTTTAAGCAATTCTTTACGATTTTTGATTCCGCCGTGTTCTTTCACGTATTCAAACAACGCGACCGCCGTTTTCTTTGTGATGCCGGAAACGTGCGACAACAGTGCAGGCGACGCGGAGTTGATATCCACTCCCACGGAATTGACTGCATTCTCCACAACATGCTCCAATGCTTCCGTTAATGACTTCTGATCGACATCATGCTGATATTGTCCGACTCCGATGTGTTTCGGATCGATTTTAACAAGCTCCGCAAGGGGATCTTTGAGGCGCTGCGCAATGGAAACCGCTCCCCGTATGGAAACATTCAAGTCCGGGTATTCTTCTGTTCCCAGTTTGGATGCGGAATAAACGCTGGCTCCCGCTTCGTTGACGATCACATACTCGACTTTTCTGCTCAACTCTTTTATCATGTCCGCAACAAAGACTTCGCTTTCTCTGCTTGCGGTGCCGTTTCCGATTGAAATAACATCGACATGATGCTTTTCAATCATTCCGATCAGCGTTTTTTTTGCTGCTTCTGTCTGATTTTGCGGAGCTGTCGGGTAAACGGTAGTGAAATCGAGCAGTTTGCCGACAGGGCTGATAACAGCAATCTTGCATCCGGTTCTGTAAGCCGGATCAAAGCCCATGATGACCTTATCTTTCACCGGAGGAGAGAGCAGCAGACTCTTCAGGTTCTTCGCAAAAACGGTGATGGCGCTGTCATCGGCGCGTTCCGAAAGCACGGCTCTGGTTTCGCGTTCAACGGAAGGTGCGATCAATCGTTTATAGGCATCCTGAATTGTTGTCCTCAATAGCTCGGAAGAATGTGTTTTGCAAACCTGTGCGGATAAATATCCGACAATCGAATCGATGGGGGCTTCGACCGCAACTTTTAAGATTTTTTTTGATTCTCCCCGGTTAATAGCAAGAATCCTGTGATCTGCAATCATTTTGATTGGTTCCCGATAGTCATAATACATTTCAAAAACTTTTTGCTCTTCCGTCTGATCTTTGATTTGAGATGTCACAATCACCCCATGCTGATAGGTTTCGCTGCGGATATATTTTCTGAAATCGGCATTTTCACTGATTTGCTCCGCTATGATATCGCAGGCTCCGTCCAAAGCGTTTTGCACACTTTCAACCTCTTTTTCCGAATCGATGTAGGAATTCGCGATATCTCTGATCTGATCGTCGCTGTACTCAAGTGAGGCTATTTTTTCTGCCAGAGGCTCCAGACCTTTTTCTTTTGCAATCGTTGCCCTTGTCCTTTTTTTAGGGCGGAAAGGAAGATACAGATCTTCCACATCCTTCAGAATTGTGCAAGCGTTGATTTTTTCGGCAAGTCCGGAGGTCAGTTTTCCCTGTTTCTCAATCAGGTGAATCACTTCCTCTTTGCGTTGCTCCAGGTTTTTCAGATAACTCAGCCGTTCATCGAAATCCCGAAGTACTTCGTCGCTCATATTTCCTGTCACTTCTTTTCGGTATCTTGCGATAAACGGAATCGTATTTCCGTCTTCTATCAGACTGATGGTGTTTTCGACATTGTTCAGATTCAGCGCAAATTCTTTTGCAAGCAATTGAGGGATTTGATTCATTTGACTACTCCGTTCAGAAATAATTAAAAAATATTGTGCAAAGGCATTGCAGTGATATGCCTTCGCTTTGATTTGTGATATTCATATTACCCGATTCGACGATTGGAATCAAGCTTAATGCCGCATCTGGAAGAATCGTTATCTATGAAAATCAGCTATTCGGAATTCGATAAACAAGAATCATTCAAATTAATATTGAAGGATCGGTGTATTTCGGATATAATAGACATATAAGGAGGTATGAGATCATGTGTGAATCGATTGCTTATCTTCTGACCGAGCAGGGCGAAGAAAAAATCATGGATAACGTAGTGTATATGGTTCCATCGAATGATGGCGTTTTTCTGGAAGATATTCTGGGAGATCAGAAAGTTGTCGACGGGATACTGAAAGAAATCAAATTATTGGATCACAAAATATTGATACAAAAAAGATAAATTTTATGTAGTTCTTTCATAAAATTCAGGAGTAAAAACAAATCGATTATCGGAGAAAATTTACCAAAATGGAAGAATGTTTTTTGATTTTTTCACAGTTCATTCTGTTTTTTGACTGAGATAAATGAAAAAAAACAAACCGATTCAACAATATGGGGTATTTTTGTCCCACGCAGATTCTTCCGTTGGAATTTTGATTTGCGATTTTTAAAAATGATTGAATTCTTGAATGAAGAATGATAGAATGACCTTGCAACAGACTCTTTAATCAAAACACTTCTTCAATTCTTTCAAGTTAAACATTTTTCAAAATTTCATCCAAATGATTTTGTTTAATATTGGCAAACAATTTTATCGTTACGGCACCATTATGCTGTTGAATGGGGTTGTAAACATTTTCATGATGATTTTGTTTTGCATGAATTAAAAAAATACTTACATCTAGGAGGAGGTTCAATGGAAATCAAACAATTCACATCCGTTGAAGAAATGGAAGCCGTTTCTGAATTACTCTCGAATCTTGCCAAGGAAAGATTTGCCGAAACTTGGGAAGACAGAAAACAGGCTCAAAAACCACAGTGTAAATTCGGTGAAGACGGTATTTGCTGCAAAATCTGCTCAATGGGACCGTGCAGAGTCACACCGAAAGCTCCCAGAGGAATCTGCGGTGCAGATGCGGCTGCAATTGCCGGAAGAAACTATGTCCGTATGGTGGCTGGCGGTTGTGCAGCGCACTCCGACCATGGTCGTGATATCGCACACACATTGCATATTTCGTCCAGAGACGGTAACTACATCGTTCGCGATGAAGCAAAACTGATCAAGCTCGCAAAAGAATGGGATATCGAAACAGAAGGAAGAGATATCTATGATATCGCTCACGAAGTTGCGGAAGTCGGTCTGATGGAATATGGGAAACCATTCGGATATCAGAGATTCCTCAGCCGCGCAACAGAAGAAAGACAGAAACTCTGGGAAGATCTCGACATTCAGCCGAGAGCAATTGACAGAGAAATCGCAACGATCATGCACATGACGCATATGGGTTGTACGTCCGATCCCGAAGCGCTTGTAAAACAGGCGGTCAGAGGCGGCCTTGCCGATGGTTGGGGCGGATCCATGATGGGTACCGAATTCACGGATATCCTCTTCGGAACTCCGATGCCGAAAGAAACCGAAGCAAACCTCGGTGTTCTCGAAAAAGATATGGTTAATATCATCATTCACGGTCACGAACCGGCCCTGTCCGAAATGGTAGTGTTCGCTTCCGAAGATCCGGAAATGATTAAATATGCCAAAGAAAAAGGTGCAAAAGGCATTAATATTGCCGGCTTATGCTGTACGGCTAACGAAGTGACCATGCGTCACGGGGTCAGAATGGCGGGTAACTTCCTTCAACAGGAAAATGCCGTGCTGACAGGGGCTGTCGAAGCGGTTGTCGTTGATATTCAGTGCATTTTCCCGGCACTGTCCGCATTGACAAAATGTTACCACACAAAGTTTATCACGACTTCTCCGAAAGCGAGAATTCCGGGCTCCTTATATATGGAATTCGATGAAAGCAGAGCGCTTGATATCGCAAAAGAAATCGTGAAAGAAGCGATCGACAACTATGCGAACAGAGATGCTACAAAAGTATATATTCCTGCCACAAAACAGAAAGCTGTCGTAGGATATTCCTGCGAAGCGATCATTAAACAACTGGATACGGTAACGAATTCCTATACGGAAGAACTCGGAACCTATAAACCCCTTGTTGATTGCCTTAAATCCGGCGTTTTACGCGGTGCGGTAGGGATCGTAGGATGCAACAACCCGAAAGTACGTGCAGACTACTCACACATCGAAATCATAAAAACTTTGCTCAAAAACGACATCATTGTCGTCGCTACGGGATGTTCCGCACAGGCTGCTGCAAAAGCAGGCTTGCTGTCCAAAGAAGCGAAAGATCTTTGTGGAGACGGCTTAAGAACCGTTTGCGAACTCGCTGATATTCCCCCGGTTCTTCATATGGGATCCTGCGTTGACATCAGCCGAATTCTTCTGCTGGTAACCGGCGTCGCAAAAGAATGGGGAGTGGATATTCCTCAGCTTCCGATTATCGGATGCGCACCGGAATGGATGAGTGAAAAAGCGGTTTCCATTGCAAACTACGTGATCGGTACCGGCGTACAGACATTCCTCGGGATTGAACCTCAGGTGAAAGGTTCCGATAAAATGATGGAACTGATTACAGACGGAACGAAAAAACTTGTAGGCGCTGGTTATACAATCAATATGGATCCGGATGGCCTCGTGCAGGAAATGATGGATTGCATCGAAGACAAGAGAAAAGCACTGAATATTTAATCTCCGAACAAATATTTACTAGAAAAGTCAGGTGATATTGAATGAAAATTGCCATTACAGGAAAAGGCGGAGTCGGGAAAACAACATTTTCCGCAATATTGGCTCGCTTGTATGCGCAGGAAGGCCGAAGCGTGTTGGCTGTGGATGCCGACCCGGATGCGAATCTGGGGCTTGCTCTTGGCTTTACCGAAAGGGAACTGAAAGAAATCGTACCGATTTCTCAGATGAAAAAGCTTGTCGCGGAGCGTACCGGTTCCTCCGAAGAAAACTTCGGAAAATTCTTCAAGATCAACCCGAAAGTCGATGATATACCTGATAAATACGCAAAAAAAGCAAACGGCATCCGATTGCTGACGCTCGGGACGGTAGAAACGGGCGGAAGCGGATGCGTATGTCCGGAACATGTACTTTTGAAACGTTTGATTTCACATTTGGTCCTCCAAAACCGGGATGTAGTCATCATGGATATGGAAGCAGGAATTGAACATCTCGGTCGCGGAACGGCCGACAGTGTGGATCAGTTCATCGTTGTGATTGAGCCGGGCGCGCGCAGCATTCAGACCTATGAAAAAGTCAAACAGCTTGCACAGGATTTGGGTGTGAAAAACGTGCGTGTCGTGGCAAACAAAGTACGAAACGAAGATGACGAAAATTTTATCAGAGAACATATCAAAGACGATCTGCTCGGATTCATTCATTACAACAAGGAAGTGATTGATGCCGACAGACAGGGGAAATCACCGTTTGATTTCAGTGCGGCCGCGATTGATGAAGTCAAAGCCATCAAAGAAAAAATTGATCTAGAATACGAAACGAAAGAATAATTATACGGGGTGAGATAAAAATGACACTTTTCGAAAGAGTCTTCAACGGCTCGGATCAGATGTATGATTTAGCAGTAGCCAGTGTAGATAAAGCCATCGCAAAATTCGGTGCGGATCACAGTGTTGCGCTGCCCGATACCGCTTACGGTCTTCCTGTGATTTACGCTTTTACGGAAGTAAAAGTCAAAACACTGGGGGAACTCAAAAATACGTTGGACACTATCAAAGAAATGATGTGCCATGAAAACAGAACGGAACATGTATTTACTTCCGGTATCGCTACGGCGATGTCCGCAGAAATCATTGAAGCGATCAAATATGTAATGGAAGAAACTCCTTATGCGGAACCGTATCACGGACATCTTTCCGACGCGGAAATCCGTTCCTTGGGCGTACCGCTCGTTACCGGCGACATCCCTGGTGTTGCCGTTATGATCGGACCGGCTCCTTCCAAAGAAATTGCTGCGAAACTGATTAAAGATTATCAGTCCAAAGGGATCATGGTATTCCTTGTCGGCGGAATCATCGATCAGGCCGTGGAAGCAGGCGTGAATATGAACTTTGATGTTCGTATCGTACCGCTCGGTCAGGATCTTCCTGCTGTCATCCATGTTGTCAGCGTGGCAATCCGTGCGGCACTGATCTTCGGTGCAGTAAAACCCGGCTCTTATGCGGAACTTCTCAGATATACTTCAGATCGTGTCAATGCATTCGTTAATGCGTTTGCACCGCTCAGCGATATGACGGTTGCCTGCGGCGGCGGCGCGATTGCTTTGGGCTTCCCGGTTATGACTGACGAAACGGAAAACATCTGGTATGTTCCGAAACGACTCATTTACCAACCGAACAATGATGATCTCGTTGCTACTTCCTTGGAAGCGCGCGGCATCAAAATCAAAATTACTGAAATTCCGATTCCGGTATCCTTTGCAGCTGCTTTTGAAGGCGAAATCATCAGACGTAATGATATGTATCTCGAAGTTGACGGCTCCAAGATGGATTCCTTTGAACTTGTTCGCATGAAAGAAGCAGGAGAAATCGAAGATCACAAAATCGAAGTAATCGGAAAAGACTTTGATGAAATCGGTGAAGTTCCGGGCAAAATGGCTATGGCAATCATGGTCGATGTCACAGGAAAGAGCATGCAGTCTGACTTTGAACCGGTTCTCGAACGTAAGATTCACTATTTCCTCAACTATATGGAAGGCGTGATGCACACAGGTCAAAGAGATATGATCCGTATCCGTGTCAGCAAAGCAGACTTTGAAGCTGGTATGCGTGCTAAACACTTCGGAGAAGTTCTGTATGCGAAAATGAAAGATGAATTCGATACGGTTGTTGATAAATGCCAAATTACGATCGTTACGGATCCCGAAAAAGTAAAAGAACTCAGACAGACAGTTGCTATTCCGGCCTATGAAAAACGTGATGAACGTTTGAATTCGTTGACGGATGAAAGCGTTGATGTCTTCTACAGCTGCACACTTTGCCAGTCGTTTGCTCCTTCTCACGTTTGCGTGGTAACACCGGAACGTCTCGGCCTTTGCGGTGCTGTCAGTTGGTTGGATGCAAAAGCGACCAAAGAACTGGATCCGTCCGGTCCGTGTCAGGTCATTACCAAAGGCGGCGTAATCGATGAACGAACAGGCGCTTGGGATGATGTCAATGATGCTGTATCCAGACTTTCTCAGGGTGCTCTGCAGAAAGTTACGCTGTACTCTATCATGGAAGACCCGATGACAAGCTGCGGATGTTTCGAATGTATCTGCGGTATTGAACCGTTCTCCAATGGTGTTGTGATTGTCAACCGTGAATACGCAGGACTCACCCCGCTCGGAATGAGCTTCGGTGAACTTGCTTCCATGACAGGCGGCGGTGTTCAGACTCCGGGCTTCATGGGTCACGGCAAACACTTCATTGCTTCCAAAAAATTCATGAAAGCAGAAGGCGGTATCGAACGTATTGTTTGGATGCCGAAAGCACTGAAAGAAACGGTTGCTGAAAAACTTAACAAAACGGCAAATGACTTGTACGGAATTGACAACTTCACTGATATGATCGGTGATGAAACGACCGCTCAGGACGGCGAAGCATTAATCGCATTCCTTACGGAAAAAGGTCATCCGGCATTGAGCATGGATCCGATGATGTAATATCATCCGATAAGAGTGCGGAGACACCCGCACTCTTATCTTTTTGTTCATCTGCATTTTTTTTGTGGTTTATCCGATAAAGAGTGTATATACTGTAAGTATATGTATTTTTTATTGTTGAAACCTGTGGGGTTCAGATGAACGGCAGAGCGGTTGAATTATTCTTTAAAAAGCACAAGATGCATCCGGATCAGGTTGATGTTGATCTTCTGACAGAGACATTTATTGCGCAAATAACACGCGGGTTGGCAGAGACTCCCGAAAATGGGTTGGCAATCTATCCATCATATATCGATATCACCGAATTGCATTGTTTTGATCGTCCGCGCCGTATTGTTGCGATCGATGCCGGCGGTACGCATATGCGGATTGCCAAAGTAGTAATCTCCGACAGAAGAAATGTCATTATCGAATCACTTGATAAATTTGATATGATCGGACGTCATGCTCCTCTTTCTGCTGAAGAGTTTTTTATTGAATTTGCACAGCGGATCGCTCCGTATTCCGAAAACGCGGATGCATTCGGAATCAGTTTTGCATTTCCCGGAAAGATCACCGAAACGCATGATATGATTGTACGTGACATGGCAAAAGAAATTGTCGTGTACGGTGTCGGAGGACAAAGCCTGCGGCAGCAACTTACGGATAAAATTCATATGATTTCCGGAAATCGGGTTCCTATTGTTGTCGTGAATGATTCCGTCGCATCTTTATTATCTGCAACCATACACTATGATCATCAGAAATATACGTCGGTTACCGGCTTGATTTTGGGAACGGGAACAAACAGCTGTTATTGCGAGACGGCTCAAAATGTAAAGAAAATAAAATATCCGCATCCTGTCAAAACCGATTTGATAAACACGGAGTCAGGCTGCTTCGATGGATATCGGGGCGGCAGTTTTGATGCGGAGTTGGATCTCAATTCCGAAATACCGAATGACCATTTGTTTGAGAAAATGGTCGGAGGAAAATATTTGGGAGAACTGACCGAAATCGCCTGCATGCATGCAGTCCGGGAAGGATTGATTTCCGCAGCGCACGATTTGTCTGCATTGAAAAATGCAACAGCAAAAGAAATCAGTTCAATCCTGAATGCGAAACCCACGAATCGGGATCAAGAGGCTGTTTATACGATTGCACAAACCATTGTAAAACGTGCGGAGACATTGCTTTGTGCAAATTTAGCAGCATTAATCCGTGTGCAGCATGGATATGGAAAGTCGGCGCTTATGTCGATAGAAGGTTCCACCATACAGAACGTTCCGAATTTCAGGCAATCTTTGATTCATAAAATACAAAAACAAACAGGAACAAACATTGCAACTGTTTCCACAGATCACGCCGTTTTGCTCGGCGCTGCATGGGCAGCTTCCTACCATCTTTCCAAGGCAACTGAAATCTGAAACCCTTTACACCCTTTTTGCTGAAAAAATCACTGGAATTTCCCCTACCAATCGCATAGAATGTCATTGGTAAAAGCTTTTTTTGATTTATTAATCGGAGGATAAATTATACATGAAAATTTTAGTAGTCAATTGTGGCAGTTCTTCACTGAAGTATCAATTATTTGATATGAAGACGGAAGAAGTACTCGCCAAAGGACTCGTCGAACGAATCGGGATTGAAGGGTCAATCCTGACGCACAAGCCGACCGGAAAAGACAAAAAAATTATTGAGCAGCCGATGCAGAGTCACAAAGATGCCATCAAAATGGTTCTTCAGGTTCTCGTCGATCCGGTGTGCGGAGTACTTGCTTCCATGAAAGAAATCGATGCAGTAGGGCATCGCGTGCTCCATGGAGGAAGTAAATATGCGGAAAGTGTTGTGATCGATGAGAAAGTGCTTGCGGCGATCGAAGAATGCATCCCGCTCGGTCCGCTTCATAATCCCGCCAATCTGATCGGAATCAACGCTTGCGCTGAGGCACTCCCCGGTGTCCCAATGGTAGCGGTCTTCGATACGGCATTTCATCAGACAATGCCAAAAAAAGCCTTCATTTATGCGATTCCTTATAAATATTATGAAAACAATCATATCCGAAAATACGGGTTTCACGGAACAAGTCACAAATATGTTTCTCAGCGCGCGGCGAAATTGCTCGGCACGGATCAACTGAAACTGATTACCTGTCATTTAGGGAATGGTTCCAGTGTTGCGGCAGTATTGAATGGAAAATGCATGGATACATCCATGGGATTAACCCCGCTCGACGGTTTGATCATGGGTACCCGAAGCGGAACGATTGACCCAGCTGTCATAAAAGTGCTTGCAGATGAAGAACATATGACCATCAACGAAATTGACACAATGCTTAATAAACAGTCCGGTGTGCTCGGAATTTCCGGAATTTCAAGCGATTTCCGCGATTTGGAAAAAGCAAGGGATGAAGGCAATGAACGTGCTTCGCTCGCATTGGAAGCATTTGATTACAAAGTTATCTGCACAGTCGGCGCTTATGCTGCTGCTCTCAATGGTGTGGATGCAATTGTATTTACAGCAGGTGTAGGCGAAAATTCAGGGGTGGAACGGGAAGCAATTCTTTCTGGGCTGACCTATCTTGGCATTGAAATCGATAAAGAGGCCAATGCGACGCGAGGAGAAGAAATTATGATTTCGACTCCGAATTCCAGGGTGAAAGTCATGGTCATTCCCACGAATGAAGAATTGATGATCGCCATGGATACGATGGATTTGACGAAAGAGCTGATGAAATAGGATTTCGTCTCTTTTCAAAAAAGGGATTTCTTTGCAATTTACTTGACAAAATGAGTGAGAAGCTTATATAATATTATGGCATGTTAGTATAGCGGAGTGCGGCGAAAATGAAAATCAATATAGCCGAACTGATCAAAACTGATTCCAAGCGCATCGCGTTGGATGAGCAATACGAGGGATTCCTCGCAGAGGATGGGTATCGGATTGTATCTCCCATTCAATCGACCGGTACATTATGGTATGAAAGCGGTATGCTGAAATATCGTATCACTGTCGATTATATTGCGGAAGCGGTCTGTGCGAGATGTCTCGATTCATTCAGAACGGCGGTTCACTTTGATACGGACGACGAGATTGCGAGAGAAGACATCATGGAAGCTTACGGAAATGATATGGATACGCAATTACTTGTGAAAGATCTGATTATACTCAATATGCCGCTGAGAGTATTGTGCAGTGAAGAGTGCAAAGGACTCTGCAGCAAATGCGGATGCAACCTGAACCATCAAACGTGCGATTGCATGACCGAACAATACAGTAATTCTCAGTTTGCAGCATTGAAAGATTGGCAAAGCAAATCCGGGAAAGAGTAGGAGGTGTTATTTATGGCAGTACCAAAGAGAAAACAATCGAAATCCAGAAGAGATAAACGCAGAGCGAATTTTAAACTCGAAGCGCCGGCACAATCCGTTTGTCCGGAATGCGGCGAAGTAAAATTACCGCACAGAGTTTGCCTCAATTGCGGCACGTATAAAGGAAAGACAGTTGTAGCAGTTGATGCTGATAAATAAAAACGAAATGGTTGCTGGATCGACTGCGAGATAGTAACCATTTTCTTTTTTTTTCGGCAAGAATTTTATCGGAGGTAGATTATGACGATCTATATCGATGCAATGGGTGGAGACCATGCTCCGCTGGAAATCGTCAAGGGAGCTTATCTCGCAGCAAAAGAATTTGCGACGCCGCTTACCTTGATAGGGGATACCGATATTATTGACGAAATTGTAAAAAAAGAGAACCTCACATCGGATAAAATCAGTCTGATCGACGCAAAACAAAATATTTCCATGGACGAAGAGCCCGCAAATGCCGTGAGAAAGAAGAAAGATGCTTCCGTTGTGGTCGCTGCTCTGAAAGTGAAAGAAGATCCGGGTTCTGTCTTTGTTTCCGCAGGAAGTACCGGAGCTGTTTTGTCGGCTGCGTTATTGTATACAGGCAGAATCAAAGGAATTCAACGTCCTGCGTTATGCACGCTCTTGCCAGGGGAAACGCCGGTGCTTTTGATTGACAATGGCGCAAATGCGGAGTGCAAGCCGGAATATCTGGTTCAGTTTGCGATTATGGGTTCGGCATATATGCAAGCGGTTATGGGAATCGAAAATCCTCGTGTCGCGTTGGCAAATATCGGAGCGGAGGAAATCAAAGGCACCCCCCTTTATAAAGAAACACATCAGCTGCTCAAGGAGACGGATATCAATTTTATCGGAAATTTGGAACCGAAAGAATTGCTTAACGGATGCGCCGATGTTTTGGTTTGTGACGGATTTACAGGCAATATCATTCTCAAAACACTGGAAGGCAGTTTTCTTTATACTTTTGGATTACTGAAAAAAATTTTTATGAGCGGAATAAAAACGAAATTAGCAGCAGGACTGCTGAAAAAAGACTTGTATGCATTGAAAAAAACGATGGATCCTTCTACCGTGGGCGGCGTTCCTCTGCTGGGGATAAACGGCGGAGTAATCAAAGCGCACGGAAGCAGTGATGCGGAAGCATTTAAGAATGCAATCGGGCAGGCGATCAAATTTCAGCAGAACAATGTTGTGGGTAAAATAACAAATATGTTGTAAAGCAGATTCATTCTGTGATATAAATAGTATGAACTTATTTTTTGAT
The DNA here is from genome assembly GCA_041447245.1 of Anaerofustis sp. Taxonomy (GTDB): domain Bacteria; phylum Bacillota; class Clostridia; order Eubacteriales; family Anaerofustaceae; genus JBGMEA01. The sequence goes on along the minus strand of JBGMEA010000026.1, from coordinate 148,877 downwards.
ACGATTCAGGAGGAACTATGGTTTTTGAAAAAATCAAAGCGATGATAGCGGCTCAATTGGAAATTGACCCGGAGAAAATCACGATGGAGTCTTATTTTGTGGATGACCTCGGAGCCGATTCGCTGGACGTTATGGAACTGATTATGGCATTTGAAAGCGAATTTGATATGGAAGTCAGTGAAGAAAGCCTGGAGAACATTAAGCAGGTGAAGGATATCGTGGAATATTTCGAAAAAAACTGACGATTAAGGGCTGAATAAGCCCTTAATTTAATTTGATCCAAAGGAAGTGATAACGTGGAATTGAGCACGTTGGAAGAGTTGATCGGCTATTGTTTCGTCGATAAAGACCTGCTCAGAACGGCGATGACTCACAGTTCGGCCGTTAACGAACAAAAAGCGGCGAGTAATCAAAGATTGGAATTTTTGGGTGATGCGGTGTTGCAATTGAGTATCAGCAATCATATTTACCGCCTATTGCAAGAAGAAAACGAAGGGGTTTTATCGAAACTGCGATCTTTGATTGTTTGCTCCGATTCTTTGTATAAGGCTTCGGACAATATTCGTCTGAGTGAATTTTTGATCCTTGGAAAAGGGGAAGAAATCAGCGGAGGAAGAAAGAAAAAAAATATTTTGGCAGATGCGATGGAAGCGCTGATTGGTGCGGTGTATCTGGATGGCGGTTATAAAAAAGCGGATGTATTTGTGCAGCATTTGTTGGATGGCATCATTAAAAATGCACTGGATGGACAGTTGCAATACGACTATAAAACAATGTTGCAGGAATATGTCCAATCGCGTAATATGGGAGAACTGAGCTACGAATTGGTCAAAATCAGTGGGCCTGAACATGCTCAAGTGTTCACTTCCAGGGTTTGTATCGACGATCGGATTTTCCCCGGAGCAAAAGGACAGAACAGGAAGCAGTCCGAACAAAATGCGGCGGAATCCGTGTTGCGTAAGTGGAAAGTAATCGAATGAGGTGAAGAGTTGATACTCAAACGCATCGAAATATATGGGTTTAAATCGTTCGGGAAAAAAACGGAAATCAATTTCAATGAACCGATTACAGGAATAGTCGGCCCGAACGGAAGCGGGAAAAGCAATATTGTGGATGCGATCCGTTGGGTTCTCGGAGAACAGCGGGTTAAGTCATTGCGCGGTTCCAAAATGGAAGACGTAATCTTTTCGGGTACTCATGAGAAAAAAGCATTGGGTTACGCACAAGTCGTTTTGTATTTGGATAACAGCCGCGGTCTGTTTTCGACCGATTATGAAGAAATCAGTGTAACAAGACGCTTGTTCCGTTCGGGAGAAAGCGAATATTATCTCAATAAAAATCTCTGTCGTCTGAAGGATGTGCAGGAATTATTCATGGATACCGGTTTAGGAAGAGAAGGTTATTCGATCGTGGGACAGGGGCAGATCGAGTCGATTGTCAGTTCTTCCCCTACGGAACGGAAACTGCTGATTGAGGAAGCCGCTGGAATCGTCAAATATAAAGTTCGAAAACAGGAAGCGGAACGGAAGTTGGAACGGGCGCAGAACAATTTGTTCCGGATTACCGACATCATTGCAGAGCTGGAAGGACGGGTGCCTGTACTGAAACGACAGGCGGAAAAAGCAGAAAAATTTCTTGCATATAAAAATGAACTGAAAGACATTGAAATTAATCTGTTTGTCCATCGGATGGATAAATTGAACGCTCAAGCGGAAAAATATTACTCCGACAGAGACACGGTCAATACCAGCCTGCAGGAGTTGGATATTCAAATCAAAGATTTGGATGTGCGATATCAGACTTTGAAAACACAGGTAAATGACTCGGATGAAGAACTGAATCAAATTAACGAACAGATACACGCATTGCTGACGAATTTTGAAAATTCCAAGACGGAAATTTCTGTGTCTAAAAGTAAGGTAGAGATTGGCGAAACCAATATTTTTGAAACGAGCAGAGAAATCGGTGAGCTGAAAAAAGAATTGGAGCTGCTCTCTAAAACCAAAGAGGAGATTCTTTCATCGCTCGGTGAAGCCAAAATCGCATGCGAACAGGCAAACATGGGCTTTGAGATTCAAAAAAAGGCAGCGGATCAGTTATCGGAGAAATATCGCCAGGGAGATCGATTGCTAGAGTCAACCAGAAATCAAATCAGTCAATTGGAACGTGCTTTGGATGAACAGCAGCAAGTTTGTCATTCTCTGCGCGCGAAAATCACGAACAGTGAAGCGGTAAGCGGGCAGATTTCGGAAAGAATTGAAACCGTCTCGCAGGAGCACCAGACCCTTCTTGCAGAGCTTGGGCAAAAAGATGAGATGATCGGAGCATTGGAACGTGCTAAAATTGAATTCGACGCCAGTATAAGGACTCGTGCGGGAGCTTTCGAATCATACGATGGATATAAGGAAGAAGTCTCAAAAATTTTTACCCGTCTGCAAACGGATGAGTCTCGTCTGAAATTGCTTCAGGGCTACGAAAACAGCATGCAGGGATATCGTTACGGTGTGCGCAGATTGATGCAGTATTGTCAGAATCACACCGCTTTGCAGTCTCGTGTGCATGGAACCGTGGGGGAACTGATCGTTACGGATGCCAAATATGCGGAAGCGATCGGAAAAGCGTTGGGCGGCGCGTTGGAATATGTTGTGGTGGAAAACGAAGAAACTGCGACTCAATGCATTCGTCTTTTGAAAGAGAACGGATGGGGGCGTGTTACATTTCTTCCGCGCAATATCATCAAATCAAACGGAAGATCGGAAGATGCGGCGTTGAAGCAAATGCCGGGGTATCTTTCGGTTGCCAGCGACGTGGTAAAGTGCGATGCAACCTATCGTCAGATTATCGAAAATTTGCTCGGAAGAACCGTTGTAGTGGATTCCGTTGAACATGCGGTCGGTATCGCTAACAAAACAAATCATCGCCATAAATTGGTCACACTCGGCGGAGAAGTCATGATGCCAGGCGGTGCGATGGTCGGGGGAAAGACGAAAGATGAAGACGAAGGGGTTTTAAAAAGAAAAACAGAGATTGATAAATTAACAGTTGCGTTGCAGCAGCTCCGCAAAGAATATGAAGATAAATTGGCGCAGAAAAGTGTGTTCCTGACCCAGATCGAATCTCTGCAGAAAAAATGCGATGAATATCAGGCTCACTATGATGATCTGAGACAAAAAAATGCGGCAAAGCTGGAACAGATCAAATTGAAAAATCAGCAGGCCGAGAAATTGTCTCGATCAATTGCGGACTCGAAAAAACAGTTGGAACAATTGGGCAATAGCATCGCATCCGACAAGAGCACATTGCTTGTGAAAGAATCGGATTGCGCAAAACTGCAGCTGACTCTCGTTTCTGCGAGAGACGAACTGACCAATCTCTCTTCCGGCGGATATAAGGAAGACTTGGTTGAGGTCTCTAATCTTAGAAATCAGGCGGAAATTGAGTATGTCAGGGCGAAAGAGTCTGTGTCTCAGTGGGAGGAGCGGCTTGCAAATATCGATGAGAAACAGGAATTACTCCATGACCAGAAACGTCTGAAAGAAGAGCAGATTGAGCATTTGCAGGAAGAAATTACTCAGTTGCGGCAGCAAATTGAATATTACACCGAGATTGACCGTGATTATGACGGGGCACGAAAAGAGTTGGACGAACGATATGCTCGTTTAATGGACAGAAAAAAGAAGGCGAACGAGCAATATATTGCAGTCAACGATAAAATTATTGCGTGCAACAAAGAGCGGATTGCCGTAGCGGAACAGCTGAGTAAAATTGAAGTCTCCGTCAGTAAAGTGGAATCGGAGATGGAACATCTGCAAATCGGGATGATGGAGGACTATTCGCTTACTTATGCTTCCGCGTTGGAATTTAAAAAGGAATTGAAGGACTACAACCAAAGTGTGACATATGTTTCCGATTTGAAAGACCGTATCCGCAAGCTTGGAAATATTAATGTGGAATCTCTGGATGAATATAAAGAAGTGAAAGAACGTTTTGAATCGATGTGCACGCAGCGGGATGATTTGATCTCCGCGAAGGAAGAGCTGATCAAAATTATCCGTGATATTTCGGTCAGTATGGTGCATCAGTTTATGCAACAGTTTGAGCTGATTCAAACTGAGTTCAATGACGTCTTTATGAAACTGTTCAATGGGGGAGAAGCAAGATTGATTCTTACCGATCCGGAGGATGTTATGGAAAGCGGTATTGATATCATTGCTCAGCCTCCGAAAACCAAGCTCAAAAACATCGCCGCTCTGTCCGGGGGAGAAAAGTCAATGACCGCGGTATCTTTGATTTTTGCAATACTTAAAATCAAACCGTCTCCCTTTTGTGTACTTGATGAAATTGATGCGGCATTGGACGATGCAAATGCGATGCGTTTTTGCGAATATTTGATGTCCATTAAAAAGAATAATCAATTTGTGATTATAACCCACAAGAAAAAGACGATGGAAATTGTCGATGTTCTTTATGGTGCATCCATGGGAAAAGACGGGATTACGCAAGTCTTTTCCGTCAAAATGAGTCAAATCGGAGAGAAAGGGGAAGTGTATGCAGGATAAACAGGAGAAAATCGGAAAAGGCTTTTCGAAGACAAAAAAGACACTCTCCGACAGAATCAAAGAACTCTTCGTCGGAAATATTGACGATGATTTATTCGAAGAATTGGTGGAGTGTCTGGTGTTGAGCGATGTTCCGTTTCTGACGGCAGAACAGATTATAGATGACGCGAAAGAGCATCTCTCCAAATCTCAGATGGGAGAGATTGAATCGGTAAAAGATGAGGTTCGAAAGAGTGCGCTTCGGCTTCTTGCGCAATCAGAAGTATTTGGCGGTATAAAATTGCCTGCTTTGGTGCTGGTAAGCGGGGTGAATGGCGCAGGCAAAACGACAAGTATCGCAAAGCTTGCCAATCTCTATCGTAAACAGGGGAAGAGTATTCTTTTGGCTGCTGCCGATACGTTTCGCGCCGCTGCGAGCGAGCAGTTAAGCATCTGGGCAGAACGCTTGGATGTGCCAATCATCAAAAGCAGCGAAGGGCAGGATCCTTCCAGTGTTGTGTTTGATGCAATCCAGTCAGCGCATGCGCGGGATTATGATCTCGTGCTTTGTGATACGGCAGGACGCCTTCAGAATAAAAAAAATCTGATGCAGGAACTCGAAAAAATTTATCGTGTTTGTGAAAAAAATAAAGGAAACCTGAATTTATATACTTTGCTGGTATTGGATGCCATGTCGGGGCAGAATTCGATCAATCAATTGAGGAGCTTTTCTGAAGTTGCAAAACCGGACGGAATCATTCTCACGAAGACAGACGGCTCTTCAAAAGGAGGCGTACTGCTGGGCATTGCTGCCGAAACGGATACGCCGATTTGGTATGTGGGCACGGGAGAAGGGCTTGAAGATATCGCAGAATTTGACAGTGAGGCATATGTCAATGCAATTCTTTAGTATGCAACGCCGCTGATCCGGGAGAACCCAAGATGAAAAGAAAGACGGCTTTTTTTTCTAAAACGAATGGTAGGATGTTTTTATTGTTTGCAGTTTGTGCCGCAGTCAATTTTATTGCACTGCAACGGTATGCGAATGCATCCGATATGAATATCGGCCGTTCTTTTTTTGTCGCTGTCTGTGTGATTGGCAGCATTGCTCTTGCAGTTTTTTTTATTCTGATCAATCGTGCGGTTAAAAAAAATTTTTCCGTTCGGAAACTGTTTCTGCTTATCGTGTTGCCGATGGGGCTGATCATGCTGCTGCTGATTCCGATCGGATGTGTTCCGGATGAGAATGTTCATTTCTATCGGGCATACGAGATTTCCGAAGGATATTTGATTTCCGACGTAAATGAACAGGGGATCGCGGGCAGGTATCTTCCCTCAGATACGACAGCACTGTTTGATTCGTCGGATGGGTCGGTTTCTTATTCGGAATTATTCTCGAAAATCAGTCTGCACACGGCTGATGATTTGACTTTTGTGCAATTTCCGAATGCCGCTTTATACAGTTTTATTTCGTATCTGCCGCAGGCGATCGGCATTGCTGTCGCTCGGTTGCTTCATCTGCCGACACTGCTGATCGCTTATTTCGGCAGGCTGGCAAACTTTGCCTTTTTCCTTTGGGGTCTTTCTTTTTCTCTTGCGAAAATACCGAATAAAAAATATTCGCTTTTACTGATTTGCATGATTCCGATCATGCTTCAGCAGGCAGTATCACTTTCGGCCGATACGATGACAATCACTCTGACGATGATATTCGTCTCCTCGCTGTTTGAGCTGAAACATACAGAGGATAAGTCGTTGCGGTTTCGCGATATATTGCTGATTGGTGCATTATCCGTGGGGATTGCCTGCTGTAAAACCGTATACTTTCCGCTATGTTTTCTGGTGTTTTTAATCCCTTCCGAACGGTTCGGCTCCATGAAAAAATACATCGTGCTCCCAATCATCATCGGATTGTCCGCATTGGTTGGTTTTTGCTGGGTCGTTCATGCGGCATCGTATATTACGGAATTTCGCAGTGGTGTGGATGTCACATCCCAGATTGTTTGGATATCAGTGCATCCGTTCCGCTTTTTAACCGTGTTGCTTCGGACTGCGATTCAGGGTTTCCCCTATTATTTTTTCGGATTGTTCGGTCAGGCATTATGTCTGTATGATGTCGTCCTGTCATGGAAGTATCTGCTTGTTGCTTTTTCCGTGCTTGCTGCAACAGTCATTTCGGAAGAAGCGGTATTCAAAAAAAATTCAGATAAAATAGGGGTTGTTCTGATTATATTGTTTGTCATCGGACTCATTTTCAGTGCCTTATATATTCAATGGACGCCGGTGGCTTCGAATTTGATCGAGGGGGTGCAGGGACGCTATTTCCTGCCGTTATTGCTTCCGATTGCGGGATTGTTCGGAAAGTGGGGAAAGATATCTGTCGATCATATCTTTCGGTACGCCGCCGCAATATACGTTTCTTTGGATGTGTACGCTTTTTCGATCATACTGTTTGCTCATCTATAACAATTTTCTTCGGACAGGAGTGTGAATGACAATTTTTTGCTGAACCCAAATAAAAAGAAGCCATCGATTTTGCTGATCGACAGCTTCTTTAATGTTAAGATCGTTTGTGTTTCTGGTGTTTGCCGGATTGATGCTGGTTCTGGCGGGCATCACGTCTGTTTCCCGGGCTTTGATATCGGCGTTTGTTTGCGTTGTCCGATTTTGATGATGAACTCAGTACGCTCAGTGTTGTGCGTTTCCCTTTAATTTTAATGCTTTGAATTCGTTCCAGCGTCACTGCTGCATCATCATCAGACATCTCAAAAACGGTGAAGTCGCGGAACATGTCGATTTTACCGATCGATTTGGAAGAAAGTCCTGTTAACTCCGTAACGGTTCCAACAATATGATTGGGATTGATTCCTTCCTGTTTACCGATATCAAATTTTAGGCGAACCGTTTTTTGCCGATCGGACGAATCGTAATATTCGCCTCTGCGTGAGTTTGTCCTTGGTTGGTCATTCTTTCTCGTCACGATAATGTCATCGACCGAGGGGAGAATGGTTTTGTCTTTCTTTAAAAGCATATGCAGCAGAGCTGATGAGATTTGTTCGTAAGACAAACCATCATTCAAAAGAGTCTCAATAATATTGGCGCAAGCTTCATTATCAGTTTTTGCGGAAGCCTTCAGCAGTCTTTCACGGAATAAGCGGATGTTCGCTTCCCTGATTTCTTTTGCTGTCGGTAAATATTCTTCAAGAATGTTCGCTTTCGTTCGGTATTGGATGTCCTGAAGTTTTCTCAGCTGAATTCTGTTTGCGATCAGCGTATATGCCGCACCGTCTTTGCCTGCTCTGCCGGTTCTTCCGATACGATGTACATAATATTCCGATTCCTGCGGAAGATCATAATTATACACTGCATCGATGTCCGTAACATCAATCCCTCTTGCCGCAACATCCGTAGCGATAAGCAATTGAATTTTCCCGGTTTTGAAATCCTGCATGACTTTGTTACGCATGGATTGCTTCATATCTCCGTGCAGTCCGATGCATGCAAATCCTGCATCTTCCAATGTATTCACAAGCTCGTCGACCATAGATTTGGTGTTTGAAAAAATCAATGCCCGACTTGGTTTGTGGAGCGAGAGAATCAATTTGAGTGCATCGGTTTTTCTGTTTTGCGGAACCATGTAATAGCGCTGCGTGATGGCTGCCGCCGTCTGTTGGGTGCTTTTGATCTCGACCAACACCGGGTCGGTTTGAAATTCTTCGGTCAGTTTCATGATAGCGGGAGGCATGGTTGCGGAAAATAGGATCGTCTGTCTTTGTTCCGGTGCTTCTCCCAAAATTAATTTGATATCGTCGTAAAAACCCATATTGAGCATTTCATCCGCTTCGTCAAGAATAATGGTTTCCAGACAATCCAGTCGCAGCGTTTTTCTGCGCATATGATCCATGATCCTTCCGGGGGTTCCTACGACAATATTGGATCGTTTAAGCTGGCGGAACTGCAGTTCCATCGACTGCCCGCCGTATACTGTAGCAATTGCGATATTTGGCTTATAAACAGCATATTTTCTCAACTCTCCGCTGATCTGTTCTGCGAGTTCTCTCGTCGGCGCCATAATCAATACTTTGGGACGATTTCCCGGTTCATCGGTCAGTTTTTCAACACATGGGATTCCGAATGCTGCTGTCTTTCCTGTCCCTGTGCTCGATTTTCCGATCACGTCTCTTCCCTCAAGTATATAAGGAATTGCTTCTGCCTGGATCGGTGTCATGGCAGAATAACCCATTTCTTCCACAGCTCGGAGGATATTATCCGAAATCTGCAATGATGCGAATGTTGTTTGATTCATATAGCTCTCTTTCCCAAAAAAAGCAAGGATACCGTATATCCTTGCCGAGTTTTTTATTTGCACAATGTTTATATACCGTCTCAGTATATCACACATCAAGCGGAATTCAAAATAATTATTTTTGTTCAACCGATCAGATTCCTCTTGATCATTAATCAAGATAATAAACATACTTTAAATCCGTTTCGAAAAACAGTTCTCGGTATTCTTCGCCTTTGGTTTGTTTTTCGCGGTACAGAAGCAATCCCTTCGAATATATTTCGTTCGGTTTGAACACATAAGCATTTTCCGTGGTATAGATTCTATCGACATAAATTCCCGATTGAGAAAGAAATTCCACTCTGTCGGGTCTTTTTTCCGCTGATTGCAATGCAGCGGTTTTTTTGATGATCGGTTCCAGATGGGATGCGATATATTGTTTCAGATCTGCTTCGGAGATTTCCTTGTAGCGATACTTTGCGGATTCTTCTTCAAAGGCATCCGCAGCTTCCCGACAGCATGGTTCCGCATAATCGAACAAATCCAAATCCTCTTCCCACAAGTATTCGTTCAGCCATGCGCTGCAAAGTGCCTGAGCAGGTTCCGAACAGGTTTTTTTCGAAATAAGATAAATATTGGTTCCGCTCCCGAATCCTTCTTCATCGAAATAGGTCAACCTTCTTATCTTCTGATTTGGTACACTTTGGAAATATTCGCATACTTTTTGTTTGTCGTGCAATTGATTTTTCAGTTCTTCCAGATTCATCTTGTTCCCCCGATTTTTCTGCATCCATTATATCACAGTTTTTCCGAACACAAAGCGATCGATCTCAGTTTTCTCCGACAGAACACGACAATAAAAAACTGCCGCAAGTTGCGGCAGTTTTAAACAATTGATTACATCATCGGCATTCCGCCGCCGCCCGCCGGCATCGGCGGTTCGGGTTTCGGAATTTCCGCAACGCTTGCTTCGGTCGTAAGGAACATGGAAGCAACGCTCGCAGCATTCTGCATTGCGCTTCTTGTCACTTTCGTCGGGTCGATGATACCCGCTTCAAACATATCGACGTAATTGAAGTTCAATGCGTCAAAACCGAGACCTTTTTTGTCGGTGAGCAATTTTTCCACAATGACACTTCCTTCAATCCCTGCATTGTATGCGATCTGTCTGAGCGGTTCTTCGATTGCGCGTCTGACAATCTGAGCCCCTGTTCTTTCGTCTCCGTCCAAAGTCGAAATCAATTTTTCAATCGCATCCGCAGTTTGGATCAAAGCGGAACCGCCCCCTGCAACGACACCTTCTTCTACCGCTGCCCGCGTAGCGTTGAGTGCGTCTTCAATACGATACTTTCTTTCTTTCATTTCCGTTTCGGTAGCGGCACCCACTTTGATTACCGCAACTCCTCCGGAAAGTTTTGCCAAGCGTTCCTGCAATTTTTCTTTGTCATATTCCGAAGTTGTTTCTTCGATTTCTTTTTTGATCTGTTTCTTTCGGTCATTGATCAGAGTGGAGTCTCCTGCGCCTTCCACGATGATCGTATTTTCTTTGTCTACTTTCACAGATCTGGTGCGTCCGCATTTTTCGAGTGTGGCACTTTTCAGATCCATTCCAAGTTGGTCGCTGATGACTGTTCCCCCGGTGAGGAGCGCAATATCTTCGAGCATGGCGCGTCTTCTGTCCCCAAATCCGGGAGCTTTGACCGCAACACATTGGAAGACGCCTCTGAGTTTGTTGAGCACGAGAGTGGAAAGAGCTTCGCCCTCAATGTCTTCTGCAATGATCAGAAGTCTGCCGCCCTGCTGTACAAGTTGTTCGAGAATCGGAAGGATGTCCTGAATATTGGAAATTTTCTTATCGGTAATCAATACGTAAGCATCTTCATAAACGGCTTCCATTTTTTCCGTATCGGTTACAAAATAAGCAGACAGATATCCTCTGTCGAACTGCATCCCTTCCGTGAAGTCGAGTTCCACTTCCATGGATTTACCTTCTTCGACAGTGATGACACCGTCTTTGCCGACTTTGTCCATAGCATCGGAAATTAATTTGCCGATTGCTTCATCATTGGCGGAAATAGATGCTACCTGAGCGATGGATGTTTTATCTTCCACGAGTTTGCTGGATTTTTTTAATTCTTCCACAACAACTTCGGTAGCTTTTTCAATCCCTTTTTTCAAAATAATCGGGTTGGCTCCCGCCGTGACGTTTTTCAGCCCTTCACGAACGATTGCCTGAGCAAGAATGGTTGCGGTGGTCGTTCCGTCACCTGCGACATCGTTGGTCTTTGTCGCAACTTCTTTAACCAACGCTGCTCCCATATTTTCGAAAATGTCTTCCAGTTCGATTTCTTTTGCGATGGTAACCCCGTCATTTGTGATGATCGGTGAACCGAACTGTTTGGACAATACGACATTTCTGCCTCTCGGTCCAAGCGTAACTTTGACGGTATCGGCAAGTTTGTTGACGCCGATTTCCAAAGCCGCTCTGGCTTCCGGTCCATACTTGATATCTTTAGCCATTGTTTGTTTCCTCCTTATTCGATTACTGCCAGAATATCGCTTTGTTTCACGATAAGGTAATCTTCTTCATCGATTTTGATTTCAGTCCCGGAAAATTTGCCGTAAACGACAATGTCTCCCACTTTCAGTTCGAGCGGGATTTTCTTGCCATCTACAATTTCGCCTGATCCGACAGCCACAACCGTAGCCTGAAGCGGTTTTTCTTTCGACGTATCGGGCATGTAAATCCCGCTTTTCGTTTTTTCATCTGATTCTTTCACCTTTAAGACAACTCTGTCTCCGAGCGGTTTTAAGTTCATGAACCAAACCTCCTTATAATAAATATCAAAAATTTACCTTGTTAGCACTCATTCATGTTGAGTGCTAAAAATATTTTACCATATTCTTTTATAATGTCAATAAGAAAAAAAGATAAAATTCATTATTTCGTTTTTTCAGTTTTGCTGTATCTGCGAAAAAAAATATAATATTCGAAGTATCATGAAAATTAAGAAAATTCATACGCAGTAGTTTTGCGTTGTGTTATAATTAAGAAAAATCATTCAATCATGAGGTAATGCGATGTTTCGTGCAACAACCATATTGGCGGTAAGAAAAGATGGGAAAACCGCAATCGGGGGAGACGGTCAGGTCACGTTGGGAGAAACGACGGTAATGAAGCATACTGCGGAAAAAGTCCGAACCATTTATGGAGGGAAAGTCGCAGTTGGATTTGCAGGCAGCGTTGCAGACGCGTTTGAGCTTTCCGAAAAATTTGAAGCAAAAATAGAACAGTATTCCGGTAATTTGCCTCGGGCGGCAATTGAATTAGCCAAAGAATGGCGAAGCGATCATGCTTTACGCAAATTGGATGCGCTGTTGATTGCATGCGATGCTGAAAACCTGTTTATTATTTCCGGAGGAGGAGAAGTGATCGAGCCGGAGGATGGAGTGGCAGCAATCGGGTCAGGAAGCATGTATGCACTTTCAGCAGCTCGGGCACTCGTTCGATTCAGCGATATGAACAGCGAAGAAATCGTAAAAAATTCGCTGCTGATTGCTTCGGAAATCTGTGTCTATACCAATGACCATATTAAAGTAATTACGTTGTAAACTTACAGTTCAGAAAGGTATTGATATGAAAGAAATGACTCCGTCCCAAATCGTCAAGGAATTGGACAAATATATCATCGGACAGCCGGAAGCGAAGAAGTGTGTGGCGATCGCATTGCGCAACCGTTATCGCCGAAGGCTTCTTCCCGAAGAAATGCGTGATGAAATCACTCCAAAAAATATTATTATGATGGGGCCGACCGGTGTCGGCAAAACCGAAATAGCCCGTCGTCTTGCTAAATTGGTGGACGCGCCTTTTATCAAAGTTGAGGCAACCAAATTTACGGAAGTCGGATACGTCGGACGCGACGTGGAATCCATGATCCGGGATCTTGTCAATACATCGATTCGGCTTGTCAAACAAAGGGAGATAGAAAAAGTATCAGAGCGGGTCGATGATCTGGTCAATGAGCGTTTGCTTGATTATATTGTTCCGATCAAAAAGAAGGAAAACGGAAAAACTCCGTATGAAATGATATACGGAGCCACTTCCGAGACCTCGGATCATTCTGCTGCTTCCGTAATTGAGGAACCTGCAGAAGAATCTGTCGGAAAACGCGAACAATATAAAAGGCAGCTGATCAACGGAGAATTGGAAGAATTGTTGATTGAGATCACCGTGGAAGATTCCCAAAGTATTCCGATCGGCGTGATCGGCGGAGAAGGCAGCGGGGAAGAAATCAGCATGAATGTGAGCAATATGCTGGGTTCACTCATGCCGAAGAAAAAAAAGAAACGCAAAACAACCGTGGCGCAGGCCAGAGCTATTTTTAATAATGAGGAGTCTCAGCGTTTGTTGGATATGGACGCTATCGTTGAAGAAGGACTGCGCTCTGCTGAACAGGATGGTATTGTATTTCTTGACGAGATTGATAAAATTGTCGGAAACAATTACAAAAGTTCGGGTCCCGACGTTTCAAGAGAAGGTGTCCAGAGAGATATTCTGCCAATCGTTGAAGGATGTACTGTCAATACAAAGTACGGGCCGATCAAAACCGATTATATTCTTTTTATCGGCGCAGGCGCTTTTCATATGAGCAAAGTCTCTGATTTGATCCCCGAGTTGCAGGGGCGATTTCCGATCAAAGTGAAACTCGACAGTCTGACTGAGGCTGACTTTCTGAATATTCTTACACAACCGCAGAATGCCATCATCAAACAATATCATGAGCTGATCAAAACAGAAGAGGTTGAATTGAAATTTGAGACGGATGCGCTGGAATTTCTCGCAAAAATGGCGTATTTGGAAAACGAAACATCCGAGAATATCGGAGCACGCAGACTTTACACCGTTATCGAGAAGCTATTGGAAGAAATTTCGTTTTACGCACCTGATTACGATCAGGAGGAATTCGTCATTACAAAAGAATATGTGAAAAATATTTTTAAGAACGAAGAAGAAGATTTTATGAAGGACACCGGAAAATATATTATTTAGCGGAGGGGATATGAGAGAATTACTGGATCAAATCAGAAGACTGAATGAAATTCTGAAACAGTCGGCCGTTGAAACCATTTCATTCGACAAACTGACCAAACAACTCAGTGAGGTGCTTTCGGCAAATACTTATGTCTCGGACAACGAAGGCAAAATCCTTTCTTATTCCACGAGCAGCAGATACGATTGCGATATCAATGATCTTGCTTTGGAAGAAAAAGCATTCCCGCAGGATTTTAACAATGAACTGATGACTTATCAGGATACTGTGTCAAATTTGTTTACGGAAGTTCCGCAGTGCATTTACGGAGAAAAAGGAAATTGTATTTTCAAAAACCGTTATCTGACGATTGTACCGATCATCGGTTCAGGAAAACATCTGGGCAGCTTTGTGTTGGCTAAGTACGAGGATCAGTTTTCGGAAGACGAGCTGATCGTTTGCGAATACGCCGCAGCCATCATTGCTATGGAGCTGATGAAATTTGAAGAGGAGAAATACAAACAACGACTGATGCAGAAAACATCTGTGAAAATGGCCTATTCTTCTCTTTCTTATTCCGAGCAGGAGGCTATCGACCGCATCATTGCCGGGATGGAAGGCAATGAAGGGCTTGTGATTGCAAGTACGATAGCAGACGAAGCCAATATTACACGTTCTGTAATCTCCAATGCATTGCGAAAACTGGAAAGTGCAGGGGTCATTCAAACGAGATCTCTGGGAATGAAAGGCACTTTTATTCGGATTATCAATCCTTACCTTGCAGATGAAACGAAGAGTCAGCAGAAATAAAAAAACATTTGATTCTTAAGCATATTTATGCTAAAATATCTTGGCATGAAATAAACAAATACACACGCGGATCCGCAGCGGCTTGGTTGCATATACATTGTTTGTCGCACAAAAAACGGAACGCGGAGGGGTAAACCAAGGAGGAACAATGAGTTATATTACTATGAAACAACTTCTGGAAGCCGGCGTTCAGTTCGGACACCAGACAAGAAGATGGAATCCGAAAATGAAACCGTATATTTATACGGAACGTAACGGCATTTACATCATTGACTTGCAAAAAACGGTCGTAATGGTGGAAGAAGCTTGCGAATTTATGCGCAGTATCGCCGAAGAAGGCAAAAGCATTCTGTTCATCGGTACGAAAAAACAGGCGCAGGAAGCGGTGGAAGCAGAAGCCAGACGATGTGATTCTCACTTTGTCACGCAGCGTTGGCTCGGCGGTACATTGACGAATTTCAAAACAATCAAGCAGAGAATCGACAGACTTCATAAATTGGAAGAAATGGAAACGGACGGCACTTTTGAAGTGCTTCCGAAAAAAGAAGTCATCAACCTGAAAAACGAACGCGAAAAACTCGAAAAATTTTTGGGCGGCATCAAAACAATGGAACGACTGCCCGGTGCCGTGTTTATCGTAGATCCCAAAAAAGAACACATCGCAGTCTTGGAAGCAAAAAAATTGAACATTCCGGTTGTCGGGATTGTTGATACGAACTGTGATCCGGATGATGTGGATTATATCATCCCCGGTAATGACGATGCAATCAGAGCGGTTGCTCTTCTTTCACAAACCATGGCAAATGCCATCTTGGAAGGAAAACAGGGAGAATCCTTCAGTGTTGCCGAAGAACCCGTTGCTGAACAGTCTCCGGATGATGTGATCGAAGCCGTTCAGGAAGAAGCGGTCGTACAAGAATAAGAGAATAGAGGGTTAACATATTATGAGTAATATTTCTGCCGATCTGGTAAAACAGCTCAGAGAAAAATGCGGTGCCGGTATGATGGACTGCAAAAAAGCGCTTACCGAGACGGAAGGCGATATGGAAAAGGCGATGACTTACCTTCGTGAAAAAGGTCTTGCGGCTGCCAACAAAAAATCTGGAAGAGTGGCGGCGGAAGGTGTAGTCGGATCGTACATTCATATGGGCGGAAAAATCGGTGTGCTTGTGGAAGTAAACTGCGAAACGGACTTTGTTGCGCAAAACAGTGATTTTCAGGCTTTTGTGAAAGACATCGCAATGCATATTGCCGCAGCGAATCCTTCTTATCTGACGAAAGAAGAAGTTCCCGCCGATGTAATTGAAAATGAAAAGCAAATTCTGATGCACCAGGCGATGAATGAAGGAAAACCGGAAAACATTGCTCAGAAGATGGTGGAAGGCCGCATTTCGAAAATGTACCGAGAAGTTTGTCTGATGGAACAGCCGTTTGTGAAAAATCCGGATTTGACAATTTCGGATCTGCTGAAAGATAAAATTGCAACCATCGGAGAAAATATCGTAATCAGAAGATTCACACGCTATCAGATGGGTGAAGGACTTGAAAAAAAATCGGAAAATTTTGCGGAAGAAATTGCAAAGCAGATTTCCAATTCTTAAAAAAGAAGGCACAGTTTTGTGCCTTTTTTCGAATGACCAGTATGGCGGGAGAACTAAATGAAAGCAAAATATAAAAGAATTCTGCTGAAAATGAGCGGAGAAGCACTTGCAGGCAGTCAAGGATTCGGCATAGACAATGAGACAGTTAACGAAGTATGCAGACAGTTGAGAGTCGTTTCCGACATGGACGTTCAGATTGCCATCGTCGTCGGCGGCGGTAATTTTTGGAGGGGAAGAACCGGTGTCGGGATGGATCGCGCAACAGCTGATTATATGGGAATGCTCGCAACAGTTATGAATGCTCTTGCTTTGCAGGATGCAATCGAACGCGAAGGGTTGGATGTGCGTGTTCAGTCCGCTATCTCCATGCAGCAGATTTGCGAACCGTATATCCGAAGGCGTGCGATCCGCCATTTGGAAAAGGGCAGAGTCGTAATTTTCGCGGCAGGAACCGGAAGTCCCTTTTTTTCCACTGATACTACAGCATCGTTACGGGCAGCGGAAATTGAAGCTGAAATTATTCTTTCCGCAAAAAATGTGGATGGGGTTTATGACAGTGATCCGAGCACAAATGCAAATGCCGTTAAATACGATGAATTGACTTACATGGATATTCTTGACAAAGGACTGAAGGTCATTGACTCCACTGCGGCGTCGCTTTGTATGGACAATCAAATACCTTTGCTGATTTTCCCGTTGACACCGGCTGAGAATATTGTAAAAGCTGTCTGCGGAGAAAAAATCGGAACGATCATTCAATAAACGGGAGGAACTGTAACATGGTTAAAGATGTTGAAAATGTATCAAAGGAAAAGATGCAGAAAACGCTGGATGCGTTTGTCAATGATCTGTCAACGTTAAAAGCGGGCAGAGCCAATCCGCATATGTTGGATAAAATTTCTGTCGATTATTACGGCGCAGCCACTCCGCTTTCTCAGGTTGCTGCCATCTCATCTCCGGAACCAAGGATTTTATTGGTGCAGCCTTGGGATGCGACCCTTCTGAAAGCAATCGAAAAGGCGATTATGGCGTCCGATCTGGGACTGAATCCTGCAAATGATGGCAAGGTCATTCGTCTTGTTATTCCTCAACTTACGGAAGAACGACGAAAAGATCTTGTGAAAGTGGTGCATAAAACAGCCGAAGAATGTAAAGTTGCGCTTCGCAATATCAGAAGAAGTGCCGTAGAAGAGATGAAAAAATCCGAAAAAGCAAAAGAGATTACCGAGGATGATGTCAAAGACGGCGAAAAAACGATTCAGAAACTGTTGGATGACTGTATCAAGAAAGCCGATTCGATCACGAAAGACAAAGAAACCGAAATCATGACGGTTTAATATTACGAAACCGCATCTCAGAGATGCGGTTTTTTGTTTGAAAGGAATCTCCGCGATTATGTTTCAACCCCTCCTGCTTTTATGATATAATGCTTGGTATGATGCGGATGCGAGTCCGAATATTCAAAATAAAGTATCGGAAGAAAAGATGAATCAATCGATAGATATTACGAATATGCCGAAACATATCGGTGTGATCATGGACGGGAACGGAAGATGGGCACAACGCCGCAGTATGATCCGGACATTGGGACATCGTCATGCGATGAAGGCGGTGAAGACTGCTATTTCCTATTGTTCGCAGATTGGAATCAAAGTGCTCACTATGTACGCATTTTCAACAGAGAATTGGAAACGCCCGGTTGACGAAGTGGATACCTTGATGAATCTTATCGTAGAGTTTCTTTTAAAAGAAACTCCCGAAATGAAAAAAAATAATGTGGTTCTTCATTTTATAGGCGACCTCAGCAGATTGCCTGAAAAGTCCAAACGCGCGATTGAGTATTCGGTTGCCGAAATGAAAGACAACAGTGGACTGAAAGTGAATATTGCGTTGAATTATGGCGGGCGGGCTGATATTGTGTCTGCAACCAAGGAAATCTGCAAATGTGTCCAGATGGGGGAACTCTCAGTCGAAGATATCAATGAAACATTGTTTTCAGGCTATCTGTATACTGCAGCCGATCCTGATCCCGATCTGATTATCCGTTCAGGCGGAGAAACCAGATTGTCGAATTTTCTGACGTGGCAATCCGCATATTCCGAATTGTATTTTACCGATGTGTTGTGGCCTGATTTTGGAGAAAAAGAGTTTGATGATGCAATTCTCTACTTTCAGGGAAGAGACAGAAGATACGGAGGAATTAAATGAAGCAGAGAATAATCACCGGGATCTGCGCCTTCTGCGCCCTTCTGCTGATGGTATGGTTGGGTGAGTGGGCATTGTTTGCAACCGTACTGATTGTCCACTTCGCCTGTTTGTACGAATATATCTCTACGGTATCCAGGGATCATTTTACGTCGAATCTTATTCTGATGCTCTCTCTCGGTACTGTCATGATTTTCTCTGCAGTCTGGTTCCCGGATTATGTGGAACTTTTGATGATTGCGGGGATTTTGTTGCTGTTTATGAAAGATATCCTCAGCTCCAAACATGACACGCAAGGGACGATTTTTCTGGTATGGGGTTGGTTTTATATCAGCTATATTCTAACACTTTCCATAAAAATATTGTTTTCCTCAAACGGCGTATTTTTGTTTGTGATGACGGTTCTCGCGTGTATTGCCTGTGATACGCTTGCATATTTTGTCGGCATTAAGTTCGGACGCCATAAACTCTGTCCTGATATCAGTCCAAAGAAATCAGTGGAGGGAAGCATTGCCGGCTTCTTTGGGGCTGTTCTTGTGGGGGGCGGCTCAATCTGGGTGTCGGGTGTGATTCACACCGTTCATCTTTCATGGATTATGCTTCTCGTTTCGGGTGTTGCCATTGGAGTCATGGCGCAGTTTGGTGATTTATCCGCATCGATGGTGAAACGCCAATTTGGGATAAAAGATTACAGCAACGTTCTTCCCGGACATGGTGGTTTTCTGGATCGCGTCGACAGTACTCTGTTTGCGATCGCAACAATATATATAATCAATCAATTGTTTTAATCGCACTTCTCGGTGCAGATAGATAGGATTTGGTATGGCTGTCACTATTATTGTCTCATTATTGATCTTCGGAATATTGATCGTTTCTCATGAGTTCGGACATTTTGTCACTGCTGTAAAAAGCGGTGTGACGGTGGAAGAATTCGCAGTGGGAATGGGACCGAAACTGTTTCAGAAACAAACAAAAATAACGAAATTTACATTGCGCCTTTTCCCAATCGGAGGATTTTGCCGGATGAAAGGCGAAGATGCGGAGGATATGGAGCCTGGCAGCTTCAACAGTGCGCACCCGCTAAAAAAAATTCTGATTTTGGCAGCGGGTTCTTTGATGAATTTCGTTGTCGCAATCATTCTGTTTTTTATCCTTTATCTGATGATAGGGTTTCCTACAACGACGATAGCTTCGTTTACGGACAGTTCTCCGGCAAGAGATTCCGGTATTGTCGAGGGAGATACGATTCTCAGGATCGAGAACACAGAAATCAAAGAATGGACAGATGTCACGAAGGCAATCCAGCAAAATGGCGACAATCAAGTAACGGTTACCGTCCGTCATCAGGATGGCACAGAATCGGCTTTCTTGTTGACTCCTTATTACAGTGATGACAGACAGGATTACATGATTGGGATTGCACCGACTTATCATGCGAATTTATGGAAGTCATTTTTGGGTTCGTTTGAAATGTTTTGGACATATATGAAGCTGATTATCGGTGTGTTCGTCGGATTATTCAAAGGACAATTTGGTTTGGAGGCATTCAGCGGGCCTATCGGTGCAACCGTCGTGATCGGTCAATATTTGCCGCAGGGGCTTGTCTACGTACTGAATATTGCGGCATCCATTTCGATCAGTTTGGGATTGTTTAATCTGTTCCCCATTCCCGCGCTTGACGGCAGTCGCATCCTGTTTATTGTTATCGAGATGATAAAAGGTTCTCCGGTCAACAAAGAAATGGAAGGACGGGTCCATTTTATAGGATTTGTTCTGCTG
This sequence comes from Anaerofustis sp., assembly GCA_041447245.1. Classification (GTDB taxonomy): domain Bacteria; phylum Bacillota; class Clostridia; order Eubacteriales; family Anaerofustaceae; genus JBGMEA01. The sequence goes on along the minus strand of JBGMEA010000026.1, from coordinate 128,629 downwards.
ATCGCGTTTGCCATTTTTATTGCTTACCGCGATATCATTACGTATTTATAAATAAAGTCAGGTATTGATAAAATGAAACCAACAAAACAAGTGCGGATCGGTTCGCTTTCAATCGGCGGAGGAAACCCCATAGCGATTCAGTCCATGATCAACATTCCTCTGACCGAAACAAAACAGGCCATTGAGCAGATTCTCCGTTTGGAAGAATCGGGTTGTGAAATTATTCGGGCAACCGTGCCGAATGATGCCTGCGCGGACAAACTTCCCGAGGTAATTTCTCATATCCATATTCCTCTTGTCGCTGATATTCATTTTGACTATCGGCTCGCGATCAGAGCCGTGCAAAGCGGTGTAAGCAAACTTCGCATCAATCCGGGCAATATCGGCGGCAAAGATAGAGTCAGAGAAGTAGTCGCCTGTCTCAAAGAATACGGAATCCCGGTGCGCATCGGAGTCAATGCCGGTTCTTTGGAAAAAGAAATTCTTGCAAAATACGGACACCCAACCATTGATGCAATCATAGAAAGCGCACGTTCCAGTATCGGACAGTTCAACGAATTCGGTTATGATAATCTTGTGATTTCGATCAAGTCCAGTGATGTTGTTACTACTTATCAAGCCAACAAGCGTTTCGCTGAGCTGTATGATTATCCGTTGCATTTGGGGGTGACGGAAGCCGGAGCACAGCTGAGCGGTGTGGTTCGTTCCAGTGTCGGCATCGGTGCATTGCTCTTGGATGGAATCGGTGACACGATCCGTGTGTCATTGACGGGAGATCCCGTACAGGAAGTGATTGCCGCCAAAGAAATACTGACTGCATGCGATCTGAGAAACGAAGGGATCCGCATCATCTCCTGTCCGACGTGCGGCAGATGCAAAACTGATCTGCTCTCCATTGTTACGCAGATCAAAGAACATACATCGGATATCAAAACACCTTTGGTCGTTGCCGTAATGGGCTGTGGCGTCAACGGTCCGGGAGAGGCAAGGGAAGCTGATTTGGGAATTGCATGCGGTGACGGAAACGGCGTTCTTTTCAAAAAAGGGGAAATTGTGGCTACTGTTCCGTCTGAAGAAATTGTTGATGTATTGTTAGCAGAAATCAATCTTTTGACGAGTTAGAGAGCAGGAATTTATGAGATTGACAAAAGATATTCATACGCACACCTGTTATTCCCATGGCAATGCCACGATCGAAGAAATGGTATGCGCTGCAATTTCAAAAGGGCTCAACGAAATTCATATCACTGAACATGGCTATGCACATTATTATGCAAAAAAAATCAATCGCACGCTTTATCTAGATATGCGCAGGCAGATCGAAAAACTCCGTGTAAAATATCCGCAGATCAGGATTTTATTCGGAGTCGAAGCCAATATCGTGTCTTCCGATGGGGAAATTGATATTGAGCAAGATATGGATTTGTTTGATGTGGTTAACGCGGGATTTCATGTGATGTGCAAAATGAAGAATCTGTCTTCCTGGCTGAAGATTTCGTTGCCGGCATTTTTGGCATATCGCTGCAAGCTGAAATTTCTCGGGAAATATTCCGTTCGGTGCTGCACGCAGGCGGTTATCGGGATGCTCGAACGATATCCGATTTATATGATTACTCATCCGATGAGCAATTATCCGTTTGATCTGAGAAAAGTAGCAGAAAAATGCGTCGAAACCGGCACGATCCTTGAAATCAACAATAATCGTGGAAAATTGAATGCTCAGGAAGTGAACTCGGTTATGGATCTGAATATAATGTTTGGGATAGGCAGCGACGCACACACTGTCGAGAAAGTCGGCAGCTGTGAACGGTCTTTTGCGATCATAAGAGAAAGCGGGGTTCCGCTTTCCAAAGTGATGAATGTTGCTGACGATTGAATTTTATATAGGTAAAGTACAATGGATGTCGGTGTAGTAAAATTGAAAATTCGGATTCCTTGGTCTCATTCTCTGAAAGAACGTCGCAGTGAGATTCGGAGTCTGAGTTCTAAATTAAAAAATCGCTTTTCCGTATCTGTGTCAGAAGTGGAAATTTCTGATGTGCATCAAATTGCATTCCTCGGTATCAGCTTTGTTGCTTCAGATTCGAGAACTGCCGAATCTTTGATGTCTCATCTCATTGAGTTTGCAGAAAATGAAACAGACGCAGAAGTGGTTGTGTTGCACTCCGAATTACTCAGATATTAAATAACCCGCTGTATACCAACGGGTTATTGTTTATTTTCGATCATGTTCCGCAGCACAGAACTTTCCTCCTGTGATATCTGATAGAATGAATTGCCTTTCTGCAATATCATCATGTCGCTCGAATCATGGTCATACCATAACTCGTAAGTGTCGGTATAAAGATTGTTCTCCGAACCTTTTGTGTACTTGATTGTGATGTCGCAATTGCTCTGTGTCGCTGGGATCATCGTGGAATCTTCCAATTTTGTCATGCTGAGAAAGGCATCGGAAAAGGTATTTAAATCATTTTTCTTTGTAAGAGATATGCTGATATACGGAGAACTGTTTCGTTTCCCTGTGGAAGATTTTAACTGATATATCTCGATTTTGGCGGTTTCAATCGAAATTGCGTTTCCCTCCAGTTTTGATTTGACGGAAACGCCGATCAGAATTCCGCACGCTGCTATGATGGCAATAAAAAGCAGAAGTGCCGTAAGTTTTCTGGCATGTTGTCTCATAGAACATTTCCTCCGCATCGTTGGTACTCTGTCCAAAATGAAGGATAGATGCGGTCAATGCTTTGCGGATGGGAAATAATCATATCTCCCGCAGATGCTGCCGAAAGAGCGATTGCTGCCAAGGCAATCCTTCCGTCGTCGTGTGTGTCAATAATGCCTCCATCGATTCTTTGTTTTCCTCGGATCATCAGCGAGTCATCGGTGATAGCTACATCGCATCCAATACTTTCGAGCATTTCATGGCAATAATGAAATAACTCGTCCTGCTCTTGCTGATTTCGTCGGAATGTGATGCAGCTGATTCCGTTGGCGACAGCAGAGAGCGCGCAAATATATGGCAACAGATTATCATAGCCGCTTAAATCTGCTCTGATGGCGCTCAGGCCGTTTGATCGAAATTCCATACCGATCACTTTTCTTCTCAGACACACGCCCATTTCTTCCAGTAAGGACAGCAGATAAGCGTCATCGGTTCTGCTGTCCTTACATAAATTGGAAACCGTCAGATTGCAACCCAACGCGGCCATGCATATCCATGGAGCAGCGAGTGAAAAATCAGCCGCTATACTTAGTTTGATCCTTGGAAGATTCCCTCGAATCGCGAGTGTGTATTGCTGAGCGGAATAAGGATCGCGCGATAAGTCGGTCGATTTTCCGGCTTCCTGCAGTTTTGAGAGATAGTTTGAAATCTCATCATTCATGGCGATGCCTTCGATGAAAAGAGCCTGTTCCCCGGGCAACTCTTTCTCGATCATTTGGATCAATTGATTCGTTTCGGGCGGGATGGAAACAATGCCGCTGATTATAGATGGTACAACACGGACAGTCATAGAATACTCCGGATGATAAAATCGTTATCTCCATTGTAATGCAGGAATCATATAAATTCAAATTGATTCGGAAATATTCATTGATTTTATGAAAAAATCATTCCTCGTGATATAATCGATGCAAAGGAGATTATGATGAACGAAATATATACCAGAAGAAGTATCCGAAATTTTACCGGAGAAATCATTCCTCGGGAAGACTTGATCGAAATCGTAAAATCGGGCATGAATGCTCCTTCGGGCAAAAATCGTCAGGCATGGCAGTTCGTCATTTTTGACGATAAAAAAATAATCGAGGATATGGTTTTATTCGCACCGAACTGGAAGCCGTTGGAGAGTGCGGGGCAGGGAATTATTGTTTGCGGCGATTTATCGATCAATGACGATCCGTTTTATAATTTTGTTGATTGTTCTGCCGCAACGCAAAATATACTTTTAAAAGCTGAAGAAATGGATTATGGTACCTGTTGGCTCGGAATCGCGCCGAGTTTGGACAAAGCGGAGCAAGTAAGGAATCTGTTGCATATGCCGATGAATTATTTGCCGGTAAATCTGGTCGCAATCGGTTATAAAAACGAAAAAAAAGAACCGAACAATCGGTTCATGACAGAAAGAATTCATTTCGGCAAGTTTTCTTAATGATAGATTGATTCGGAAATTATTCCGATTTCATAAATAAGGGTTCATAAATGAAATGCAATTCCTTAAGTGCCTGTCTTTTGGTGGGCATTTCTTTTTTTGTTCAGCCTTGGCTGCGGTTCGTTTGCGAATTGTCTGAGCGATTATGCGGAATAAAAAAATAAGACAGGATGCAAAATCCTGTCTTATTTCTCACGATTATCCTCGTTTGATTTCGTAAGGCCAGTTTCGGATTCCTCCCATATTGGAAACATTGGTGTATCCCATTTGGCATAAAGCTCCGCATGCACTGGACGCGCGCGCTCCGCTCAGACAATAAACAATAAGTTCTTTGTCCTTATCCTTTACGATTTTTTCAATCTGATCAATTTGATCCAATGGAATATTTTTGCTTCCGGGGATATGTCCTTGCTTATGTTCGTCTTTGGAACGTACATCAATCAATACGGCATTCTTATTTTCATTCAAACGTTCTTTCGCCTCATCAGCGGAAATATTTTTATATCCTTTTGATCCAAACAAGCCGTTAAACATAGTCAGTACCTCTTTTTTGATTTCATTATACTGAAAATAAAAGGGACTTCCGTAACAATGTCACGCAAATGATCAGTAATTTGAGAATAAAGTATTTGATTTTATTCGTTTGTGTTATCGCTTTTCTTATCTTTATCGAAAATATCTTCAATCTTATTTCCGAATTTGTCTTTGATTTCAGATGCTGTTTCTTTTAATGAATCGAATGCATCGCTTGCTTTATCCTTCAGCTCATCGGCTTTGGCAGATGCTTTGTCTTTCATATCGTCTGTAATGTCGTCAGCTTTGTCTTTGATCTCCGACGCTTTTTCTCCTGCTTTTTCTTTTAATTCTGCGGCCTTTGCCTCAGCCTTATCTTTCAAATCTCCGGCTGTATCCTCAGCTTTGTCTTTCAATTCGGCAGCCTTTTCTTTCAGATCATCGAATACTTTGTTCAAGTCGTCCTTTAATTCACCCATAATTGTCCTCCAATTCGTTTATACGGCTATTATAGCATGACTTTGATTCTTTGCTTGTTGATTATAATAATGAATTAACAATTTACCTGATATACATAAAAAATTCATCTCTTTATTCATTTGAATTCTTCTCGGGTGAGCAGATAAACTCGGAGAATAAAAAAGACTATATTTGTTAGCAATATAGTCTAGATTTATTCAAAAATGGAGCTGATGATAGGAATCGAACCTACAACCTGCTGATTACAAATCAGCTGCTCTACCGTTGAGCCACATCAGCGACGAAAATTATTATATCTTATCGCATCGAAAAAATCAAGTAGTTTGACATTCTTTGCAGAAAGGAAAGAAATGAAATGAAGAAAATCCTATCAAATGAATTTATTTTGATAAATTTGAATAAATCTATTTTTCAGTTTTTTTCAGAAAAAAAAGAAGGCTGTTGAATAAGAGAAACTACAATAGTATAAAACGTTTACATTTGAATAAAGACAGCAATAAATGTGTTTTTCGGTAAATTTAAACGTTTTCCATCCGATTTTCGACGTATTCAAAATTAAAGAAAAAGAGAACGTTTAACATTGAATATAAAATTAAAAAAAATAAATATCGGCAGTTTTTCCTGTTTATTTCATACAAAAAGTATGTTAGTATGACCTTGACAGTAACAAAAAGCTCAAAATCTGGTAAGAACAGCGAAAAACAGACGGACTGTTTCGAATCGTGGATTTTAAATCAATTATAGAGGCATATTGATGAAAATTAGCGATATTGCAAGAATTATCGATGCAATGATCCTTACCCCATTATCCGGAAACGATGAGGACATTACTCATGCGTTCGGAGCGGATTTGATGAGTGATGTCTTGCGGTACTCTCCCGACAATTGTTTGATGCTGACTGGTCTGACAAATATACATACGTTGCGTACAGCAGAAATGACCGGAATCAAATGCATTCTGTATGTGAGAGGGAAAATGCCGGACACTGAAATTATTACAGAAGCGAAGCAGGAAAATATTGTTTTGCTGTTTACCTCAAAAACAATGTTTGAGGCATGCGGCATTCTGTATTGCAATGGAGTCAAGGCAAAACAAGAGCAGTGATTTCAGAGGTAGTATGCCATGAAAGATTCATATGATATCAGTTTTGATATCGCATCAGGCGATTTTTCTAATGCGGGCAAAGCGTCGCGCAATATTAAAAACACACTGCAGCAATTGGGAATTGATCAGGGCATTATCAGAAAGATTGCAGTGGCGACTTATGAAGCGGAAATGAATATCATTATTCATTCGTTCGGCGGAAAAATCAGCATGACAATTGATCCTGATTTGGTCAAGATCATTGCTGAGGATGAAGGCCCTGGGATCGAAAATGTTCAGCTTGCAATGACGGAAGGATTTTCAACTGCACCTCAGGAAGTACGTGAAATGGGGTTTGGGGCAGGGATGGGTCTTCCGAACATGAAATTGAATGCAGATAGCTTTATGATTCATTCCAAAAAAGGCAAAGGCACCAAAATTTCAATGGCTTTTTCCATATAGGAGTTGTATCTGTGAATAAAAAACATTCGGTTACATTGGATGTCGATAAATGTAAAGGCTGCACAACCTGTCTGCATAATTGTCCCACGAAGGCGATCCGCGTCAGAAATGGGAAAGCAGTTATTCTTCAGGAGCAGTGCATTGACTGCGGAGAATGTATTCGGGTATGCCCGCATCATGCAAAGTCAGCACTTACCGACAAAATCGAGAGTATACAGCAATACCAAGTAAAGATAGCAATCGTTCCTCCAACCATGATGGGGCAATTGGAATCTTCCATGCAGATTGGGCAAATCTTGTCCGAAATCAAAAAGGTGGGATTCGATGATGTTTATGAAGCCGCGTATGGAGCTGAGATCGTAGGCAAGGCATTGCAGTATGAATTGAAAAAGAATCCTGATAAGCTGTTGATTTCTTCGGCTTGTCCGACGGTTGTCCGACTGATACAAGAAAAATTTCCCTTGTTGGTGCCGAATATTGTCCCGTTAAAGGCTCCGATTTATGTGACTGCGGAAAAAATACGCAGAGATATGATTCGAAAAGGGTATCGCAATGAAGATGTCGGCATTTTTTTCATCACCCCTTGCGCTGCAAAAGCGACCGAAATTTTCAATGAACAAAACCCGAAATTGAAAATCAACGGTGCAATTTCCGTAAACGACATCATTTTGGAAATCAAGCGCCAGAAACAAGATAGGGACATCAGTGAAAGTGTCAAATCATACAGCGGACTGAACTGGGCACTGAGCGGTGGAGAGACAGCCTTTCTCGATAAAAAACAGACTCTGCATGTAAACGGTATCCCCAATGTTATGAAAGTATTGGAAGAAATTGAGCGGGGTCGATTCCCAGATGTGAAATATTTGGAACTTTTAGCTTGCATCGAAGGTTGCGTCGGCGGATGTCTGACGGTGGAAAATCCTTTTGTGGCAAAAAAAAGAATATCTTTAAAAGTAGAAGAACTGAAGCAGGAGAATCTGCAGGGTGCAGTTACTCAGAATCAGGTTGAACAGATATATGATGAAGGATTGCTTACGAGGGAGGCGATTCTTCCGAAAGAAAGAAAACCGATTGATGATGACAGATCGGAAGCTTTGAAAAAACTGATTGCGATAGAAGATATCTATGATCGGCTGCCCGGATTTGATTGCGGCTCCTGTGGAGCCCCCGGATGTAAGGCTTTGGCTGAAGATATTGTTACGGGGCAGGCGAGCGAGATGGATTGTATTTTTATGCTTAAAGACGCAATTACAAAGTTATCGAAAGATATGTTGAATGTCTCTCAAAAAGTGATTCCGATTATGAGTGCAGAGAAAGCAAACAGGAATTCCGATAAGAATGATAAATGATCGGAATATGTGAGGTTGAAGTGAACGTAAGTGAATTGATACAAATCGATGAATTCCAACTCATCAATCCCATTCAGACCGATAAGCAGATTAAAGGATGTTACGTTTCCGATTTGCTCAGTTGGGTAATGGGACATGCCAAACCCGGAGAATGTTGGGTAACGATTATGAGCCATCTGAATATCGTGGCGGTTGCATCGTTGTTGGATTTGAGTTGTATTATCATTGCAGAAAATGAAATGCCCGATGAAGAAACCATTCAGAAAGCGAATGAAAACGACGTCATTTTGATCTCTGCAAAATGCACTTCTTTTGAGGCAATCAGGCTTCTGATCCGAAACGGAATGCAATAATGAACAGATATTTCGGTGATTACCATATTCATTCGGCATTGTCTCCATGCGCCGATGACGATATGACACCTGCAAATATAATAGGCATGGCAGCCATTAAAGGCTTGGACATGATATCTGTAACCGATCACAACAGTGCAGGTAATCTGCCTGCACTGAAAACGAATGCAGATGCAAATCAAATAGTACTGATACCTGGAATTGAAATCAACTCCAAAGAGGAAGTGCACATCCTCGCGTATTTTCCAGATATTGAAAGTTGCATCTCTTACGCCAATGATCTTTATCGGCTTCTGCCTGATATCCCGAACGACGAACAGTTTTTCGGACGTCAACTCTTTTTTGACGAAGAAGATGAAGTGATCGGGAAGGCGGAAAAATTACTCATCAACAGCGTTTCTCTATCGGTGGAACAGATCATCGGAGAAGTAGCTGATTCCGGAGGCGCAACTGTGTTTGCGCACATAGACAAAAAACATTTCAGTATCCTCTCTTCACTGGGTTTTATCCCTCTTCATCTCCCTATTCAGACAGTGGAAATTTCGACTAATACCGATCCGGATCCCTTTCTTCAAAAGAATCATCTGATGCAATATCAGTACCTGCAATCATCTGATGCGCATATGTTGCAGGATATCAGAGAACGCGTTTTCTCTCTTCCATTGGAAGAAAAAACCGTGTCTTGTTTTCTTGACTATGTGAAAAACGGTCACAAATGAAACTACATTTATTAGGAGGACAGAATGACGACAGAAGGATTGATTACGGATTTTGATGCCGTAAAAAAAATCGTTGCTGAGTACAAAGACCAACCCGGTTGCATGATGCCAATTCTGCAGAAAACGCAGGAAATCTACGGATATCTTCCATTTGAAATTCAAAACGTAATCGCCGAAGAACTTGGCGTAAGCGTGTCGGAAGTATACGGGGTAGCAACTTTTTATTCTCAGTTTACACTTAAGAAAAAAGGAGAGTTTAAAATCGGCGTGTGCTTGGGTACCGCCTGCTATGTGAAAAACTCGCAGGGGATTCTCGATCGATTATCGCGGGAACTGAATATCCCGGTGGGAACTACAACCGAAGATTATAAGTTCACATTGGAAGCAACCCGTTGTCTCGGATGCTGCGGGCTTGCTCCGGTTATGATGATCAATGATGATGTATACGGTGGTTTGGTTCCGGACGATATTCCTAAAATTTTAGAAAAATACCGATGAAAGAACTCTCGCTTTATTTACTGGATATCTTCTATAACTCACTCTCATCGGGAGCTGATCTGATCCGCATCGTAATCGAAAAAGATGACGGCAAAGACAGAATGCGTGTCAAAATAACCGATAACGGGCGGGGAATGGATCATGCATTTCTTGCAAGAGTTAAAGATCCGTATACCACAACGCGTACCGAGCGGAATGTCGGAATGGGAATTCCGCTTCTGACGCAGGCCGCAGAGCAAACAGGCGGCGGTGTCCGTATCTTATCCAAACTGGGATGCGGTACTATGCTGATGGCCGAATTTGGTTTGTCTGACATTGATACTCCGCCGATGGGAAATATGCAAGACAGCCTGGTGGCGATGATTGCATCGCTGGAACAGTGCGATTTGATTTTTGTACTCAAAAACAATGACCAGATTGCGGTCGAGTTGGACACAAGACAGATCAGAGAAGTCCTCGGCAATGAAATTCTGCTTAGCACACCCGATGTGATGAATTGGATCAGAGGATATCTGAAAAGCGAGTTCGAAAACAATACAGGAGAATAAGATGAAAAAGAGCATACAGGAACTTCAGGAAATCAGAAAAAAGACCCTTGAAAAAATTGATATGCGCGTCGGAAAAGAAGGCTATCGCATTGTCGTCGGTATGGCTACCTGCGGCATTGCTGCCGGGGCACGTTCCATTATAAACAAAGTAATGGAAGTTTTGGAATCGAAACATATTGGCAATGTTACGGTCAGCCAGGCTGGCTGCATCGGACTTTGTCGTGTGGAACCGATCATCGAAGTGATAGATCCCAACGGCGAACGTACCACATATATCAATATGACGCCTGAAAAAATCGAACGCGTCATCGACGAACATATTCTCGGCGGCAAAGTCGTCAAAGAATACACCATAACCGTGATTGACAACATCTTGGTCAATCCGAAGAAGACAGAAGAATAGGGAGGCAGCCGAAAATGTCATATATTCGTTCACAGATCATGGTTTGCGGCGGCACAGGCTGTCACTCAAACAAATCCAACGTATTGATCGAAGAATTGAAAAAAGAACTCAAACTGATCGGACTCGATAAAGAGGTCAGCGTCATTCAGACCGGATGCTTCGGTCTTTGCGCGGCGGGACCGATCGTCGTCGTTTACCCGGATGAAGTGTTTTATTCCCACGTCAAGCCGGAAGACGCGAAAGACATCGTGGAAGAACATTTGGTCAAAGGACGCGTCGTTGATCGTATCCTGTTTAAAACCGGTGATGACGAAATCAAAAAACAATCCTTTACGGAAACGGATTTCTATAAAAAACAACATCGTATCGCACTGCGAAACTGCGGAAATATCAACCCGGAAGCGATTGATGAGTACATCGCATTCGACGGATATCTAGCATTACAGAAAGCATTGGAAGAAATGACGCCGCAGCAGGTGGTCGATGAAATCAAAGAATCGGGACTGCGCGGAAGAGGCGGCGGAGGATTCCCGACAGGGCTCAAATGGCAGTTCGCAAAAAATGCGGTCGGTGACAAAAAATATGTTGCCTGCAATGCGGACGAAGGGGATCCGGGTGCATTTATGGATCGTTCCGTTTTGGAAGGCGATCCGCATGCGGTCATCGAAGCGATGGCGATCGCAGCCTATGCGATCGGAGCGGACGAAGGATACGTTTATGTTCGTGCCGAATATCCGATTGCGGTCAAACGTCTTCAGATCGCCATTGATCAGGCAACAGAATACGGGCTTTTGGGAGATCACATTTTCGACACGGATTTCAGCTTCCGTTTAAGCATCCGCCTCGGCGCTGGAGCATTCGTTTGCGGCGAAGAAACAGCTCTGATGAATTCCATTGAAGGGCTGCGCGGCGAACCGCGTCCCCGCCCGCCGTTTCCTGCCAATTCAGGGATATTCAGAAAGCCGACCGTGCTCAACAACGTGGAAACGTATGCCAACATTCCGCAGATTATTCTGCACGGTGCAAAGTGGTTTGCATCGATCGGTACAGAAAAATCCAAAGGAACGAAAGTGTTTGCTGTCGGAGGAAAAATCAACAATACAGGTCTTTTGGAAGTCCCGATGGGAACAACGCTCCGAGAAATCATCTTTGATATCGGCGGAGGAATTCCGAATAACAAGAAATTCAAAGCGGCTCAGACAGGCGGCCCGAGCGGAGGATGCATTCCTCCGGAACACCTTGATATCGCCATCGATTACGATTCGCTGATGTCAATCGGCTCCATGATGGGTTCGGGGGGACTCATCGTCATGGACGAAGACAACTGCATGGTTGACGTTGCCCGCTTCTTTATGGACTTTATCGTTGACGAGTCCTGCGGAAAATGTCCGACCTGCCGCATCGGAACGAAGCGTATGCTCGAAATTTTGGAACGGATCTGCGAGGGCAAGGGGGAAATGGAAGACATTACCAAACTCGAAGAACTGGCGGAAACGCTCAAAGCCGGAGCACTCTGCGGACTCGGACAAACCGCTCCGAATCCGGTACTCTCCACATTGAAGTATTTCAAAGACGAATATATCGCACATATCGTGGACAAGAAATGTCCCGCCGGCGTATGCAAAAATCTGCTTTCGTATGAAATCAATCCCGAAACATGTATCGGATGCAGCGCATGCTCGAAAAAATGTCCGGTGGGAGCCATCAGCGGAGAAGTGAAAAAACCGTTTGTGATCGACCAGGAAAAATGCATCAAATGCGGCGTATGCCAGAGCACCTGCCGTTTCGGTGCGGTAGAAAAGAAGTAGGAGGCACTGCAAGGTGGAAAACATGATTAATTTAAAGATCGACAATATAGCCGTGTCTGTGCCTGAGGGTACAACCGTACTGGAAGCGGCAAAGCAGCTCAATATCAATATTCCGACATTATGTTTCTTGAAAGATATCAACGAAATCGGCGCATGCAGAATGTGTCTGGTGGAAATCAAAGGTGCAAGAGCACTTCAGGCAAGCTGTGTGTATCCTGTTGCGGAGGGCATTGAAGTATATACCAATTCGCCGTTGGTCAGAAAAACAAGAAAAGCAAATCTGGAACTGATTTTGTCCGACCATAAACGCGAATGCACGAGCTGTGTCCGCAGCGAGAACTGCGAACTGCAGTCGCTTGCCAAAGATATGGGAGTGAAAGACATCCGTTTTGAAGGAGCTCATTCCGCAAGCGGAATCGAAGAAATCGGCACCTGCATTGTCAGAGACGAAAGCAAATGTATCTACTGCAAACGCTGCATCGCAGTCTGCAACCAGGTGCAGGGTGTCGGCGCGCTCGGTGCAGTCGGACGTGGGTTCAGTGCAAAAGCCCAGCCCGTATTCGATATGCCGCTTGATGATGTCAACTGCATCAAATGCGGTCAATGCATCATCAACTGCCCGGTAGGCGCGCTCAGCGAAAAACCGAGCATCGACGAAGCTTGGGATTACATCAATGATCCCGACATTCACGCCGTTGCCATCATCGCGCCCGCAGTGAGAGCCGCAATCGGGGAATCGTTCGGCAATCCGATCGGATGTGATACGACAGGAAAGATGGTTTCAGCTGCAAAACGTCTGGGATTCGATAAAGTATTTGATGTGAACTTCGCTGCCGACGTCACGATTCTCGAAGAAGGAACGGAATTGATCAACCGTATTAAAAACAACGGATCGCTTCCGCTGATCACAAGCTGCTCTCCGGGATGGATCAATTATTGTGAAAAATTCTATCCGGATCAGCTCGATCATCTGTCAACGTGCAAGTCACCGCAGAACATGAACGGAGCACTTCTCAAATCTCATTATGCGCAGATCAACGGCATTGACCCCAAGAAGATCAAAGTCATCAGTGTGATGCCCTGTACTGCGAAGAAGAGCGAAAACATTCGTGAACAGCTCAGTGTAGACGGGTTGCAGGATGTCGACGTCGTTGTAACGACCAGAGAATTTGCGGACATGATCAAGCAGGCAGGAATCGAATTTAACCGTCTCGGTGAGAGTGATTTTGATGAATTCTACGGAGAGAGCACCGGTGCCGCGGTGATATTCGGAGCAACCGGCGGTGTGATGGAAGCAGCCCTCAGAACGGCGTTGGAACTGATTACCGGAAAAGAAAGCGAAAAAGTGGACTATCCGGAAGTCCGCGGGATTGAAGGGGTGAAAGAATTCTCCGTCAAAGCAGGAGATCTGACGCTGAAAGCCGCCGTGGTGTCGGGAGGCGCGAACATCAAAAAAGTGATGGATCGGATCGCTTCCGGTGAAGCGGATTACCACTTTGTGGAAATGATGGCATGCCCCGGAGGATGTGTCAACGGAGGCGGACAGCCGATTGTTTCTTCAACCGTGAAGAGTGAGATCGACGTTCGCACGGAACGTGCCAAAGTGCTCTATAATCGAGATAAGAACGTTGCGAAATGGAGAAAGTCTCACGAAAATCCGAGTGTTCAGAAACTGTATAAAGACTTCCTCGGAGAACCCAACGGACATGTTTCGCACAAGCTGCTGCATACACACTATGCGCCGCAGGCGAAGTATAATAAATAATCAAGAAACCCAAACAAATACAAATATAAGGAGCCGAACAATTTTGCCTAGTTCTCGCTCCAAAAATAAGAGCATTCCCGAAAAGGAATGCTTTTGTTTTATTTCCTTAATTTCTCATAAAGATCTCGCTTGGTATTCCCTGACTGCTTTGCGATGATTTTCAGCGCTTCGTTCGGTTCTTGTCCTTCAGACAGCAATTTCTGATACATCAATTTTAAATCATCATCACTGTAGGTTAGAGTTTCGGAAAGGATTGTATCGGGATTTCCGTCAAGTACGAGCACGTATTCTCCTTTGATTTCCTCCGGGAGAAGCGACAGCAATTCTTCTGCGTTTCCGCGCACGGTCTGTTCATATACTTTGCTGATTTCTTTTGATAAAGACAATCTGCGTTGCGGCATTTCATTGTAAATATCGTTCAATACTGCTTTCAGATCATGCGGTGCGACATATAGGATTACGGGAATTGTTTGTTTGGACAGCTGTGACAGCTCCGATTTTCTCAGGTTTTTCTTTTTGGACAAAAACCCATAAAACATAAACTGATCCGTCTTGAATCCGGAATAGATCAGTGCGGGAAGCAATGCATTGGCACCCGGAATGACAAGAAACGGAATGTTTTGTTCTATTAGGCTTTCCGTTAAAATATTCCCCGGGTCGGAAATCAGCGGGGTTCCCGCATCGGAAATCAATGCGCCGCTGTCACCCGATCTCAGGCGGGAGATGATATGTTCGACAGATGCCGTTTCATTGAATTTGTGATAACTGATCAATTGTTTTTTGATGTTGTAGTGATTGAGCAATTTGATCGAACGGCGCGTGTCTTCGCAAAGAATAAAATCGACGGACTCAAGAACTTTGATCGCACGGTAAGAGATATCATCCAGATTCCCGATCGGCGTTGCTACAATGTATAACGTGCCGGATTGATTCATGAAAAATAGGTTGTCGTTACAATCGTTTGATCTCTGTCCGGTCCGACGGAAATCATGCCGATTGCGACGCCGCACAGTTCTTCGATGCGGCGGACGTATTGTTTTGCGGGTGCGCACAGATCTTCGAAGGATTTCGCTTCGGTGATGTCATCATCCCACCCCTCAAATTCTTCATAGATCGGTTCACATTCTTCCAGAACGTCCAATTCGGGCGGGAAATCCTCGATGATTTCATCATGATAACGATACCCCGTGCATATTTTGATCGTTTTCAGTCCCGTCAATGTATCCAGTTTTGTAAGCGCAATACTGGTCAGGCCGTTGATCCTTGCGGAATATTTCAAAATCACCATGTCAAGCCATCCGCATCTGCGTGGTCTGCCTGTCGTAGTGCCGAATTCAAAGCCTTTTTCTCTTAAAAAGTCACCCGTTTCATTGATCTGTTCGGTTGGGAAAGGTCCTTTCCCGACACGCGTGGTGTAAGCTTTTGCAATTCCCACCACTTCGTTGATCGTTGTCGGCCCGACTCCTGCACCGATGCAGACTCCTGCGGAAGTTGGGTGGGAGGAAGTGACAAACGGATAAGTCCCGTAATCGATGTCGAGCAAAGTACCTTGTGCTCCTTCAAACAGCACTTTTTTCCCGCTTTTGATATATTGATTAATGACTACTGAGCCATCTGTGACATAAGGACGGATCAGTTCTGCAGCCTTTTGATATTCATCATAAATTTCCTGAAATGCCAGAGGTGGCGTTTCATAAAGTTCTTTCAGTTCCAAATTGACTTTTTCTAAATTTAATTTCAGTTTTTCCGAAAATACGGCGGGGTTCAGTAAATCACAAACCCGAATTCCGATGCGTTTTGTTTTGTCTGTATAGCAGGGGCCGACACCGCGCTTGGTCGTCCCAATTTCTTTGTCCCCCAGTGCTTTTTCATTTAAAGCATCCATCAGCTTGTGATACGGCATAATCAGATGAGTGCGTTTATCGATCAATAAATGCTCAAAACTCAGTCCCTGCGTTTTGAGTGTGCCCATTTCTTCAGTCAGCCAAATCGGGTCGAGCGCTACTCCCGTCCCGATAATCGAAGGTTTATTTTGTACAACCCCGGATGGAATCAAATGGAGTTTATAAGTTACCCCTTTGGCAATGACGGTATGCCCCGCATTATTGCCTCCCTGATAACGTACCACCACATCTGCTTTATCGGTCAGATAATCGGTGATTTTCCCTTTCCCTTCATCTCCCCATTGCGCGCCGATAATGACTAAACTTGCCATGATAACCTCCGAATGATGCTTTTTTTCCGTTTAGTATTGTAACATAAACTGTATTTTTTTGATACTTAATTGCATATTTATTAAAAAATAGTTAATCGTTGACAAACGGGTCGGTTCCTATTGTCAAATCTTCGTCTCTGTGATATACTCATTTCATAGGAGGGTATGGCAATGTCTCCGCGAATTCAGCGATGTTTTTCTCCGCTTGATCTGTACCATGTGCTGATTAACGGAAACAACAATGAAGATATATTTATCGATGATCAGGACAAGCAAGCCATGGTCGATATCTTGTTTGAAAAAAGTACAAATAACGCATATGATTTTTATGCATATTGTATTTTGGACAACAGAGCAAACTTGCTGATTCGACCGAAAGACGCCGGGCTATCGGAATCGATGAAGAAAATTAATATGGCGTATGCTGCGTATTTTAACAAAAAGTATTCACGCAGCGGTCACGTTTTTCAGGATCGATTCAAAAGCACCCCCATTCTTTGCAGCACAGATATTGTTTCGGTTATCGGTTATATTCATTACAATCCTGTTTTGGAAGGATTGTGCGGGAAGCCGTCCGAATATGGATACTCTTCTTATCGGTATTATGCCGATGAGAAATCCCGTCCGCCATCCGTGTTGGCGTTTGTGCAGTCCTTTAATATGAATCCCGATGCGGTCGCACGATATACGTTTTCCAGCATCGGAGAAAATTTTTATTATGACGACTGTTTTGCCAATATGCAACAGATTGCCCATCGGTTGATCGAACGCTTTCTTCAGACCAATCGTATCCTGCTCAATGAAATCGACGCAAGAGAAAACGCGGAACTGCGCGAATCTCTTGTCATTCTAATCAGAAAGAATACCGGATTTTCGATTCGTAAAATTTCGGAACTGCTGAACATCAACAGGGGCGAAGTTTACAGAATTATCAATCGGTTGGAGGACTGAATATGCTTTGTCAAAATTGCAACGAAAAAGAAGCTACCGTGCAGCTGACGAAAATTGTCAACGGAGAAAAAACGGAACTGCACTTGTGCGAAGATTGTGCCAGCAAAGAAGCGTTCAACCTGTATCAGGCTGACTTTGCCAAGTTTTTGAGCGGGTTTATGAATATTGAAAAAACACCTCAGCCACAGGAAGAAGCAGGAGAGTCGCTCCGATGTCCTGTGTGCGGCCGAAGTTTGGACGAATTTAAAAAAAGTGCCAAACTGGGCTGCGATGCGTGTTATTCGGCGTTCGGTGAACAGATTGAACCATTACTTAAAAGGATTCACGGAAGAACTGTACATACCGGAAAAATTGCAAAAACAGGCGGAAAAGAATTAAAAGTAAAACGCGAAATTTCGGAGCTCCAGAAAAATCTGGAGGAAGCAATCGGAAATGAAAATTATGAATTGGCCGCGGAATATCGTGATATTATAAGATTGCTGAAAGACGCTGAAGAAACAAAACAGAAGTCTGAGACGGGAGAATGATATGTCGGAAAAAAAACAATTTGCGAATGATATTGCCATATCCACCAGAATCCGTCTGGCCCGCAATGTAATGGGGATCCCGTTCCCCGGCAATATGAGCGATGAATCGGCAGAACAGATCAGCAAGAATGTAAGGGAAGCAATGCTCAATCCCGCTTTGGAAGAGTATCGGTTTCATTATATCGATATGAGAGACATTACGGAAGTACAAAGAATGTCTCTTGTGGAGCGGCATCTGATCAGTCCTGACTTGGGCAAACATCCTCACTCCGGTGTTTTGATCAGCAATGACGAAACGATTTCCGTTATGATCAATGAAGAAGATCATTTGCGGATTCAATGCATTTTGCAGGGATTTGCCCTGCATGACGGATATGTTTTAGCAGATAAAATCGATGAAATTCTTCAGGTAAAAATCGATTACGCATTCAGCGATAAGTATGGCTATCTGACAAGCTGTCCGACCAACGTCGGAACTGCAATGCGTGCCGGAGTGATGATCCATATCCCGGCGCTTGTTCTTAAGTCTCAATTAAACATTGTGGCATCTATGGCAAGCAAATATGGACTGACGATCCGTGGCATTTACGGAGAGGGAAGTGCCGCGTTGGGAGATTTGTTCCAAATCTCCAATCAGAATTCTTTGGGACTCAGTGAAGACGAAATCATACAAAATCTTCATGCCGTGACAAAAGAAATTATTAAAATGGAACGAATGGAACGCAATGAATTATTGATTGACAGTGAAGACGAAATCAAAGATAAAGTTTACAGGGCATATGGAATTCTTGCCAATGCGCATATGATATCGACTCAGGAAGCGATGAAACTGCTGTCAATCGTACGTATGGGCATTGATCTGAATGTGATTGATCGCGTTCCTGCGGAAACTCTGAATCATCTCATGATCAACATTCAGCCTGCAACGCTGACCCTGATGTACCAAATCGATTCCGACGAAAAAACACGGGATATATTCCGATCGGAATATATTCATGATGTACTCAACAATCCGAATTAAGGAGGATCATACCATGGCCGGATTTGAAAGATATACCCCGAAAGCGCAGGATATTATGTTTAACCTGACGCAGACCGAAGCGAAGGAGCTTGGTCATAATTTTATAGGAACGGAGCACTTGCTGCTGGCGATCCTGCTCCACGGCGAAAATATTGCAGCAATGGCTTTGTCCGCACTGGGCGTAACATACGATAATGTAAAAGAAGAAATTGTCGAAGTCGTCAACCGCTATACTCCGATTGACGGTGATTATCGTCTTCCGTACAGTGTCCGTATGAAGAGTGTTGCCGAGTTTGCAGTATTGGAAGCGAATTTGATGTCGCAGAAATACATCGGTCCGGAACATCTGTTGCTGGGTATCCTGAAAGAAGGAGACGGTGTTGCCGCCAAAGTGCTGAATAAGTATGGACTGACATATGAATATGCGAAAAGTATGATTGCAAATATATTAAGCAAAAATCCGATGCCGGAAGAAATTCAGTCCGAAAAAAACAGTGACCCCAAACCTGCTGAAGGAAAGGGGAAAATGCTCGATAAATTTGGGAAAGACCTGACTCAGTTGGCAAAGGAAAATAATCTGGATCCGGTTGTCGGAAGAGACAAGGAAATTGAACGGGTAATTCAGATTCTTTCCAGACGAACCAAAAACAATCCTGTTTTGATCGGAGAACCAGGAGTCGGGAAAACCGCAATAGCCGAAGGTCTTGCGCAACGCATTATCGAAGGGAATGTACCGGAAACCATTAAGCATAAGAAAGTAATTTCGCTGGATTTGTCGGGTATGATTGCCGGAACAAAATATCGCGGAGAGTTTGAAGAACGACTGAAAGATACGGTTGATGAAATCAAACAGCGTAAAGATGTCATTCTTTTTATCGATGAACTGCATACAATCATCGGCGCGGGCGCCGCTGAAGGGGCAATGGATGCGGCCAATATATTGAAACCGTCTTTGGCGCGCGGCGAAATTCAGGCTATCGGAGCAACGACGCTTGACGAATACAGAAAACATATAGAAAAAGACGCGGCGCTGGAACGTCGATTCCAACCGGTCAAAGTAGAAGAACCGACCAAAGAAGAAGCAATTCAGATTTTGATGGGACTCAGAGATCGGTATGAAGCGCACCATAAACTGGAAATCACGGATGATGCGATCATTGCTGCCGTTGAGCTTTCCGATCGATATCTTTCCGATCGATACCTTCCGGACAAAGCAATCGATCTGATGGACGAAGCAGCATCAAAAGTTCGGATGGGTATGTTGACTGCCCCTCAGGAGGTCAATGATCTGGAAAAAGAAGTTGACAATCTGGAAAAAGAAAAAGTCGAACTGATCAAAATGCAGGATTACGAAAAAGCGGCGGAAGTTCGTGACAAACAAAAAGAAACAAGAGAAAAACTGGCGGAAATCAAATCGGAATGGACCAAGAAAAACGATGGGGCTCAATCCACGAAAGTAACGGAAAATGAAATTGCGATGATTCTGGCGAGTTGGACCAATATCCCTGTGCAAAAACTGAAACAGGAAGAAAGTGAAAAACTGTTGAAGTTGGAAGAAATTCTGCACGCAAGAGTCATCGGTCAGGACGAAGCGGTTACTGCCGTTTCCAAAGCCGTCAGGCGCTCCAGAGTGGGACTTAAAGATCCAAATCGTCCTATCGGTTCCTTCATCTTCTTGGGGCCGACAGGTGTCGGCAAAACTGAATTGTGTAAAGCACTTGCCGAAGCAGTATTCGGACAGGAAGATGCGATTATCCGTTTTGATATGTCCGAATATATGGAAAAACATACGGTAGCCAGACTGATCGGAGCTCCTCCGGGATATGTCGGGTACGATGAAGGCGGACAGCTGACAGAAAAAGTCCGCAGAAAACCATACAGTGTTATTCTGTTCGATGAGATTGAAAAAGCGCATCCCGATATTTTCAATATATTGCTTCAGATATTGGATGACGGTCGTATCACGGACGGACAGGGCAGAACAGTTGATTTTAAAAATACGATTGTGATCATGACTTCGAATGTCGGTGCAAGTTTAATCAAAAAACACAGCACACTCGGATTCACGGGCAGCGGCGAAACGCCTGATTCGGAATATGACAAAATGAGAGACACCGTCATGGACGAACTTCGCAGAACTTTTAAACCGGAGTTCCTGAATCGTCTCGATGAAATCATTGTATTCCACAAACTGGAAGACAAACATATTGCGCAGATTATTGACGTATTGCTTGGACAGTTTGCAAAACGTGCATCGGCTTTGGATATTCATCTGACATTTACCGATGCGCTCAAAGAGCATATTGCGAAAACGGGAACCAACCTTCAGTATGGTGCTCGACCGCTGAAACGAACAATACAAAAAGAGATTGAAGACAATATGAGCGAAGAAATGTTGAAGGGACTGATTTCTCCCGGTGATACCGTAACGGTTGACGCAATCGACGGAATCGTATCCTTCAAACGAATTTAACAATGATCACCCGGTATTCAACCGGGTGATTTTTGGGCTTGACAAATGAAACGGTTTTTTGTATGATTATATCAATCAATATATTTTTAGGTGCCTTGCAAAAGGAGAATAGGGAATCGGGTGTGAATCCCGGACGGACCCGCCACTGTGAAGCGAAGAAAAGTGCAGAAGCCACCGAATAGGGAAGGCGCACTGTTTTCGATGATGCTGAGTCAGGAGACCTGCCTGCTGATAGAACGATAAGTCATGGTAAAGCTTATGGATTGTTATCCGTAAGCTTTTTTTATTCAAAGAAAGAGGTATAAAAATGAATTTGAAAGAACAAATCAAACAATATCTGGACGGAATTCGGGATGTCGATATCGATGCAAAAAATGTCGCTGCCGAATATAATGCATCTTTGTTGAAAATCCCGATGAGTCTCGGACGTGTGGAGGAAATCGCACTCCAACTGGCGTCCATTACCGGAAAGACAAAAAATGATATGAAGAAGAAATGTATCATTATGATGAGTGCGGATAATGGAATCACTGCAAAGGGAGTGTCGTCTGCGCCGAAAGAAGTAACGGTTTCCATGACGGAATGTTTTTCCAAATATGTGACGGGCGTCGGGGTGTTTTCCCGTGTGTCCGGTTCTGACTTGATTGTCTACGACATCGGCGTAGACGGGGACATTCATGACCCGAATGTCATCAACAAAAAAATCCGACGCGGTACGGCGGATTTTTCCGAAGGTCCTGCAATGTCCTATGAAGAAGCATTGCAGGCTATTATGGTTGGAATAGAAGCCGTTAAAGATGCGGTGGATCAGGGATATCAGGTGATCGGAACCGGGGAAATGGGCATCGGAAATACTTCCAGTTCGACTGCTCTGATCTGTGCATTGACTGGAACCATGCCGTCTCATGCGGTAGGCAGAGGTGCCGGACTGACAGACGAAGCTTATCAAAGTAAAATCGATTTGTTGGAACGTGCAATGAAGATCAACAAACCCGATAAAAATGACCCGATTGATGCACTTGCAAAGGTTGGTGGGCTTGATATTGCCGGATTGGTCGGCGTATTCATTGGATCTGCATATTATCGTGTTCCGGCCGTGATAGACGGGTATATCAGTTCTGTTGCTGCTTTTGTTGCATTTCTGCTCAATAACAGGACAAAACAATACATGATTGAATCTCACGTAACCGAAGAGATCGGTTATCAAATCATTAAAATGGAAATGGGATTGAAACCGATGTTTTATATGAACATGCGCTTGGGTGAAGGCAGCGGATGTCCGTTTACATTCTTTGCGATTGATTGTGCCAATTCGATGATGGCGAACATGTTTACGTTCGAACAAGGCATGTGCAGTACGGAGTATGTCGAAAAAATCGATGATCTTAAATTTTAATTGGAATCTTGGCATGGATGCAATGATCTGTTTGACTGCAGATAGTTGCTGTGATACAATATGTTAAAGTGGTCTCCTTATGAATGCATAATCCTATTCTAACCACTTTACTGTCTGGAAAGTGTCTCAGTTTTGGGGCACTTTTTACTTTTTTATATGATAGAAAAATGAAAAAGAGCTGAGGTCAAAGCCTCAGCTCTCATGCTTTTTGTAAAACTAGTTTACAAGGATTACTTTAACATTTTTGACAGGAAGTGCCGTAGCGCTGGCCGCGCTCTTATCATCAAGAATCGATGAGGCAATCCCGTTTGTATTGTTGGCCAAAGCGTCAAATATTTTATCATAGTCTGCTTGTGTAAATGTCGTGAATTTGGAAGAGCTCATCGGAAGCCCTACGCCGTCAACATCCGCACCGAGACTGACTGATTGTCCGCCCGGGAATTGATCGTTGTAGTAGTCTTTCAAAGCTGCATATACAGAAGCGGTTAAGCCCTTCATGGCCGAAGTGATAACGCTTTTTGACTGGCTGGATTGGTCAACGTCAACACCGATTACTTTTCCGTTGTTTGCTTCCGCAGCTGCCATAATGGAGTTTCCGATTCCGCCGCCGCATGCAAAGATGACTTGCGTGCCGGATGTGAACCAGCTTGCTGCAGTTGCTTGAATTTCAGGCGAAGCACTGAACGTTCCGGTGTAGTTGTATTTGATTTCAATACCGGTTACACCCATTTCTTCCGCTGCATATTCTGCACCCTGAACAAAACCATATCCGTAACGGATCACTGCAGGCACTGCAATTCCGCCCATAAAACCGAGTTTCGTATAGCCGTCTTTTACAGCTGCATAACCTGCAAGGAATCCGGCTTGCTGTTCTTTATAGAAAATGGAATAAGTGTTGTCCGCAACCGTATAGTCCGGAGCGCTGCCGTCCAACGTTGCCATTGTGGTGTAGTCGGTGACATTGTGCGGCGAGCCGTCGAGCAATACAAAGTTTACCTTCGGATACATCGTTTGAGCTTCCCAAACAGCATTTTCAAACAAATATCCGGGGCAAACAACAACCTTTGCTCCTCCGTCAACAGCCAGTGTGATTGCATCAAGATAAGCGGCGGTAGACTTTTCTGTAGGCTGATAATATTTGTAGCTGATTTTATTATCTTCCGCATACGCTTTCAGGCCTTCCCAAGCGCCTTGGTTAAATGATTGGTCATCAATTGTTCCGATGTCCGTCACAAGGGCAAGTTCATAACCTTTTGAGCTGCTTTTGCATCCCGCAAACGAAAATACGAGGGCAACAGCAAGCAATACAGTGAGTAGTTTTTTCATTTTTCCCTCCTAAAGAATGGAATAAATTATTGATTTATAACCACGTTTTAATTCTAAACTAATCCAATGTAAATATCAAGTAATTTCAGAGTGGATTGATGCCTAATATTGAAAATATCAGATAAAAATAAAAAATGCCGATCGAAATAACAATGGGCATTTTTTGTTTATTACAATGTAATGATTTGCCCCGGTTTCGTCAGAAACTCGGTGGGGGGTAATTCGTCATGATACTTTTTGTATACCTTCATTGTATTATGCAGCCAGTTCATAGTATCCTGTTTTTTGTTTGGCAAGTGAACTACAATCACACGCTGAGGTCCGATTTGTTTAATGATTTTTCTTCCTGCACTCAATCCTATGAATGGAAACGGAACGATCAGCACATCTACATGTTTATCGAAAATATTGGTAGGCTCAAAATTGCTCATGGCTGCCTGCGCATCACCGACATGCAAATAAACTTTGTTTTTGATCTCAAACATATATGCATAATTTTCTACTCCCTGATAGGTTTCCCCGTCATGAATCAGATGCGTGATTTCAAAAGGAATGTCGTGAAGATTCATTTGCATGGATTTATGTTTTGGGATAGACACTGCGCGAATTTGGCTGGCAAGCAATGGGTTATAATTTTCGGATGCCGAAAGCATATTTAAAACGGTTTCTGGCGCCACCAATTGAATGTGTTTATTCCGTTTTAAAATTTCATTGGTTGCATTTGCATCGAAATGATCCGTATGATGATGGGTGAACAGCATCAAATCGATATTATGAAAAGGTTCTTTATTCAAAAGCATTTTTTCTATCGTCTTTTCGTGTGTCGGAAAATATGGATTCGGCGTTTTGATGTGCACCCCGTCGATCATGACTTTCTTGTCCTTGAATTGCACACAGACACCGGAGTTGGCGATATAAATCAATTCTGGCTTCGATCTGGAAAACATTCGCACCTCCTGTATCAACATTGTAACACTGAATCATTATATATGAAAGGGTTCAGACAATACAAGAAAAACTAATTTTTTTCTAATATTTTATCAATTTTGTGTTAATTGATTATAAATATACTATAATAATATAGGTGGAAAAATGAAAATAAATTCGAAAAAAGTGGCTGAATTATCGGAAAAAACCTCGTTCAGCTATAGAAAATGCGAGAAGATTCTCCGGGAATGCGAAGATGATGAGCAAGCAGCATATGAACGCTTAAAGGAAATGCGCAATAATCCCATTGATGTCATTGCGGATAGTTTTGTCGCCATTCTGACGGGAGAACGCGGAGATAAGCTTACTGTTTATGACAAAAACAAACAAATGCTTTCTTTTCCGGCGATTTTTCCGATTCTTTTTTTGGTGATTTTTGATGTGCCGTCTTGGATTATCGGCACTTTTTTGATTTTTATCATGTTGTTTCATATGGACATTCGATTTGAAACCGTATCCCGAAAAGATAAAAGCAAAATCAAAACTGTTGTTAAAGAGGACAGAAGAGAAAAGGCAAAGCCGTCCTTGCCGATTGATTCCGATCATGAATTGGATGAAGGCGGATATCACGAGATCACGATAGGATAATGGAGGAGTCATGAAAAAAGTATTAATTATAGAAGATGAGCAGAAAATATCCAGATTTCTTCAATTGGAATTGAAACATGAAGGATATGCAACCGATTCGGCTGTGGATGGCAGGGAAGGATATAAAATGGCGCAGAGCGGTAATTATGACATGATCATTTTGGATCTGATGCTGCCGAGTTTAAGCGGAATTGAGATCTGCAGACGATTGCGTGCGGAGGGAATCGGAACTCCGATCATAATGCTTACGGCAAAAGACGATGTTTCGGACAAGGTAACAGGTTTGGATGTCGGTGCGGATGATTATATGACAAAGCCGTTCGCTATTGAAGAATTGCTTGCCCGAATGAGAGTTGCATTGAAAAAGCAAACCAAAGCTTCCGAAATGCCCGTTATCAAAGCGGGACGGCTCACATTGGATCGCAATAAATATGAAGTGCATTTTGATGACACTCCGATTTCTCTGACAAAGAAGGAATTTGAACTTTTGGCGTACCTGATGACCAATAAAAATCTTGTGCTGTCCAGAGAGCAGATAGTAGAGAATGTGTGGGGGTATGAGTATGAAGCGGAGACGAATGTAACCGATGTTTACATTCGATATCTGCGGAGCAAGATTGACGAAGAATTCGGTACGAACTATATCAAAACGGTAAGAGGCATCGGATATCAGTTTAAAGACGAATAGCAGGCAGGCGGCGGATTGCATGAAAAAAGTAGCTCATTTCGTTGACGATTATCGGTATTCTTTGCGTAAGCGCATCTCTTCGACGTATATTTCAATCTACCTAATGATCTGCCTGATCGTTATGATTGTTTTTGTCACAGGATATGCTTTTTATTCTTATTCAAAATTTTCTTCCTATACACCGGACATCGCGCAAAGCATTGTACATAAAATCGAAACGGACGGGACATTGGATCCCAACGAGTTTCGCTTTTTTCTTGCGTCATTGGGAAGCGAACAGAATGTAGCCGAAATTCTTGTGTTTGATGATCAGAAACGTCTGATCGTTGCAACTTCTTATGCACAATCCGCAATCGATTTTTATGAAACGGCAGACAGAAATGTTTTTACTTCCTTATTTCCGCAGTTTTCGAAACTGTATTTGGGTTATTATGCAGACCAGTACCAAGACGATTCGATTGACGGCGGACTGGACATTGTTATTTATTATTCGCTCAATACGTTCATGAACGAATACATTTTTATCATAAAATTGTTGGCGCTGACGCTGACTGCAGGATTGCTGATTTTCATCATAATCGGTTTTTCCAGAACCGAGCAGATGCTGCGCCCGATTGCCGAAGTGACCAAAGTTGCAACGCAGATCAACGGAGAAAATTTGAATTTGCGCATTGATGAGAAGGACGCCCGCTACGAACTCAAAGAGCTGGTGCAGACCATCAATAAAATGATGGATCGTATTCAAGTTTCATACAACAAACAGAAGCGCTTCGTTTCTGATGTATCGCATGAATTGCGTACGCCGATTGCCGTGATTTCCGGATATGGTTCCATGCTGAAGCGTTGGGGGAAAAGCGACCCCGATATATTGGATGAATCGATTGATGCTATTATTAATGAGGCATCCAATATGAATGATTTGGTGGAAAAGTTATTATTTTTGGCTCGGAGCGATAATGATACCATCAGCTTTGAAATGGATTTGTGCGATATCAGCAAATTGTGTAAAGATACCATTAAGGAAACCATGCTTGTCCATTCCGATTTTGAAGTAAAATTGGATATTCGCAATCAAGTGTTTGCAAAAGTCGATGAGATGAGGATGAAACAGCTTTTCCGTATATTGATCGATAATGCCGTAAAATACTCTCTTGAACGAAAATATCTTGTCATTTCGCTCAAAACAGAAGATGACAGTTTTGTGTTTTCGGTTAAAGACAGAGGAATCGGCATATCAAAGGAAGATCTGCCCAATATCTTTGATCGCTTTTACCGCGCCGATGAATCCCGAACGAAATCGACCGGCGGATATGGATTGGGTTTGGCAATGGCCAAAATTATTGCACTCGGACACCACGGGAAAATTCATGTAGTGAGTAAATTGAATGAAGGATCGGAGTTCAGTGCCAGAATTCCGTTAAATTTACCGACTCATTAAAAAATACCTCAAAAAGCATTTGGCTTTTGAGGTATTTTTATTCCGTAAGTTGTGCTTCTTAATAACACATTTCCAAGATTTCCATTAAATCGGTCTCTGTCAATGGAATGGGATTTCCGTTAAGACGAGTATCTGATACGATATTGTAAAAGTCATCTTTTCTGACTCCGAGCTGAGAGAGACTTTGCAATTTTATTTTTGATCCGATTGTTTTTATTTCTTCCGTTACTGCACGCAACAATACATCGTGTTTGTCATAATCATATTCGATGCCGGATAGAATCGAACCTAGTTTTGCAAATCGTACTGTTGTATCGTCGTTTAATGCATATTTTTGAGCTTTTCGCATGTTCGTGAGCGTACATCCAAGAAGCATTGCTCCGCAAATCGCTCCGTGCGGGATCGGATATCGTCCGCCGATTGCTGAAGCAAATCCGTGAATGACCGTAACGGAGGAATTCATAATGCCTATGCCGGAAAGTAACGCTGCATAAGAAACTTTGCTGCGTACTTTGATGTCCTCAGCAGACGAAGTGCAAACCGGCACCAGATTTTGTGAAATCAATCGAAATCCCTGAAGTGTGATGGCATCGGTAAAGGCGTTCGATTTTGTCGATGTATATGCTTCCAACAGTTGACAGAATGTATCAATTCCGCTGTTTGCCGTTACCGGAAATGTTGAGTGAAGCGTCAGCTCGGGGTCGATGATTGCAATATCTGGAATCATCGCATCGTTTCGCAGAGACCGCTTGAATGTTCGTGGGCTGTATTCCGCAATCACAGCATTATTGGTAGCTTCGCTTCCTGTGCCTGCGGTTGTCGGTACGCAGATCAGCGGAATGTTCTTTCCGCTCAGCGTTCGATTCCCGATTGATTCAATATATTCCGATACACTGCCTTCTTCCGTTAACATGACACTGATTGCTTTGGCAGTATCCAAAACGCTGCCCCCGCCGATTCCTACAATCACATCGGCATTGCCATCCGCATACAGATCACATAAATAATCAATCAGCTCTACGGTTGGTTCTCCGCTTATTTTTTGATGAGTGACTTTGATTTGTCTGTTATTCAGCATATCAAAAATGCGGTCGGCATTTCCTGATTTGAAAAGAGAATGCTCTCCGGTAATGATGAGCGCCTGGTTGCCGAATTTTGATATTGCCTCCGGCAATTCTTCGATTTTGCCTTCCCCGAAAATAATTTCGGACGGCATTTTTAAATGGAAAGGTTTCATTTGATTCCACCCCTTAGCCGTAAAAATGATGCGCGCCAGCAAAAAATGCTGCTATGCTGTCTTTTGCGTGTTTGCACGGCATGACACTTCATATGAATGTGCATCCGTGGAAAAGTTGCTGTTTTTTTATTAGTAATTTTATAGTATAATATATGAAATATCAAGCAGGAAGGGAAAAATGCAGGTTTTTTATCATAGTACCAGAGACAAAACAAAACAATTTACATCTTCGGAATGCATTTTGAAAGGGTTAAGCGAAGAAGGCGGTTTATTTGTTACGGATGCAGTGGACTCCATTCGTTTCGATTTTCATGATTTTATAGGAAAAGACTATGCAGCAATTGCAAAATCTGTTTTTATGAAATTCTTCAGTGATTTTTCCGAGTCACAGATCGATGAATGTGTTTTGCATGCATATAATACGGATAATTTTGAAACAAAAGAAATTTTTTCGCTCAATACATTCGAACAATACGGTTATTTGGAATTGTACACGGGACGTACAATTGCATTCAAGGATGCAGCACTTTCCGTTCTTCCTCATTTTATGAAATGCGCCAAAGAAAATTTGGGCGAAACAAGAAAAATCGTTATATTGACAGCTACGTCTGGGGATACAGGCAAGGCGGCGTTGGAAGGGTTCCGGGATGCGGAAGGAATTGATGTTGTTGTATTTTATCCATACGGCGGGGTGTCGAAACTTCAGCTGCTGCAGATGCTCACGCAGGAAGGAAATAATGTATTCTCGTTCGCGTTGCATGGCAATTTCGATGATGCGCAGACAAATGTAAAAGAGATTTTCAATGACAATATTTTTGCCGAAAAGCTCGATCATAGCGGAGTAATGCTTTCTTCCGCCAATTCCATCAATATTGGGCGCTTAATTCCTCAGATTGTCTATTATTACTATTCTTATGCCAAATTAATCGAAAAAAACAAGATCAAACCGGGTGACCCCGTTAATTTCGTTGTCCCGACAGGAAATTTCGGGAACATACTAGCTGGATATTATGCTTACAAAACAGGGCTTCCCGTACATAAGCTGATTTGCTCTTCCAATGAGAATAACGTACTTACTGATTTTTTCGAAACGGGAATTTATGATAAAAACAGAGTATTCAGGAAGACGATTTCTCCGTCTATGGATATTCTGATTTCGAGCAATTTGGAACGCTTTATTTACGAGTTGTGTTCCAAAGATACTAAACTTTTGTCCGAAAAAATGAAACAGCTGAAAGAAAGCGGTGTGTATTCCATTGATACCGCACAAAAAGATTTTTCTCTGTTTTGCGGCGGTTACGCAACCGAACAGGAAATACGCGACGAAATCAAAGAAAGCTATGAGCATGACCATTATTTGATCGACACTCATACAGCAACCGGACGTAAAGTATATCGGGATTATCGGAAGAAGAGCGGAGATGAGACCTATACTGTCATTCTTGCAACGGCGAGTCCGTTTAAATTTTCAAAAGATGTGTATGCCGCAATTGACGAACATCCGTATTCCGATGACATTGAATATATGTATGCGTTGAGCAGGTATACCGGGTTACCTTTGCCGAAAGCCGTAGATCAAATTGAGCGGCGTCCGGCTAAGGCGGAAAGCGTAATCGACAGCGATCAGATGAGAGAAAAAATATATGATATTATAACGAGGTAAAGTAGGGAGATGGAACAATATAAAATTATTTCTCCGGCAACCAGCGCGAATATGGGAGCGGGTTTTGATTGCCTTGGTGTCTGTCTGTCCATATCGAACAGTATGGTATTTTCGGAATACGAAGATGCGGTTATTATTAATAATCATGCGGATACCATCCGAAACAAATCCAATCTGATTATCAAAAGTCTTTATGAGGCCTGCGATGTGCTCGGGACATCTGTCAAGGGGGTAAAACTCGATATCAAAACCGCAATTCCCTTATCCCGGGGATTGGGCAGCAGTGCATCCTGTATCAGTGCGGGAATTGCTGCGGCGTATATGTTCGCAGGAATTACGCCGAATAAAAGCGATATTTTTGAACTTGCGGCAAAATTTGAAGGTCATAGCGATAATGTGGCTCCGAATATTTTCGGAGGAATGACCCTCTCTTACCAGAAAAGCGAACAATTCAACTGTATCAGCCTGTCGGTCAGTAAAAAATATCGGTTTGTGGCATTGATTCCGGATTTCAAACTGTCTACCCAAAAGGCAAGGGAAGTGCTTCCCGAAAATTATCGGAAAGAAGATGTGGTGTTTAATTTAAGCCGAGTCGGGATGCTGATCAGCGCATTGCAGTCAGGAAACAACAGTTTGCTTCGGGATGCTTTGGATGATCGTATTCATCAGCCTTATCGCATTCCGCTGATCAAAGGCTATCATGAGATTGCAGCAATCTGCAGTCAGTGCGGTGCTATCGGAACTTATCTCAGCGGTGCGGGACCGACAATCATGGCGATCACGGATATGGATGAAGTGCCGAAGAAGATTAAGCAGTCTCTGAGAGAAAAGGATATGAATTGGCAGGTGGAAACACTGAAGATCAATGCGGAAGGTTTGGAATGCTACAAAATGAAATGAACGGAACTGAAATGAAAGTTCCTTACGGTACCAACGTTTTGATAACGGGAGCCAGTTCCGGTTTGGGTAAATCCTGTGCGGAACTGTTTGCCTCAAGCGGTTATCATATTTGGGGAGTTTCCCGGAATTGCGAAGAAACCGATGTTGTTTTTCAAACCGGGATGATTCATATGCGAAAAATGGATGTAACGGACGATATTTCGGTCATGAATACTGTAAACCGCATCATTTCCGAAGCGGGTCAGATTGGAATCGTGATCCACTGTGCGGGGTTTGGAATCGGCGGTTCGGTGGAAGATGTCCCGTTGGACTTGGCAAAGCAGCAGATGGAAACAAATTATTTCGGCGTTTTGAGGGTTAATCGTCAGTTGCTGCCGCATTTGCGCAGGCAAAATCAGTCCCTGATTCTGGTGATGAGCTCGGTTGCCGGATTTATTTCCATCCCGTTTCAATCACATTATTCATCCAGTAAATATGCATTGGAAGCGTATGTTGAAGCACTCCGAATGGAATGCAAACCGTTCGGCATCAGAGCCGCTTTGATAGAGCCCGGAGATACAAA
Source organism: Anaerofustis sp. (assembly GCA_041447245.1). GTDB lineage: Bacteria > Bacillota > Clostridia > Eubacteriales > Anaerofustaceae > JBGMEA01. Next base: position 96,524 of record JBGMEA010000026.1, on the reverse strand, counting down.
AACGGGGTTTACTGCAGCAAGAAACACTTATGTATGCGAAGATTCGGTTTACGAAGAAACATGTCGGCATGCGGTCGGGAAAATGGAGAAGGATGAGCAAAATGGGAAAGAGCCGATTTCGGCGGCAAAAGTTGCCCTGAAACTGGCACGTAAAAAACGATTGCCGATCCGAAAAGTGGTAGGGTTCGATTATCAGATGCTTGCTTTATTAAAAAAGCTGCTGCCTTCGCGCATGGTGGAGGCAGTGCTTACGGATATGTACTTAAATCTCAAGAATAAAGGGAAATAATATGAAGCTGATATCCTGGAATGTAAATGGATTTCGTGCCGTGCTGAATAAAGGATTCATGGATTTTTTTAATGCATCTCAAGCGGACGTGTTTTGCCTTCAGGAAACGAAAATGCAGGAAGGGCAGGCGGATGTCCCTATCCAAGGGTACCATCAGTTTTGGAACAGCGCCGACAAAAAAGGCTATTCCGGAACGGCTGTTTTTTCAAAACAGGAACCGATTTCCATTCGATACGACATCGGAATCGATCATCATGACAAGGAAGGTCGGGTGATTGCAGCGGAGTTTGAACAGTTTTATCTTGTAAATGTCTATACGCCCAATTCTCAACGCGAACTGGCTCGTCTTGACTACCGAATGGCTTGGGAAGACGACTTTCTGCTTTACTTGAAAGAACTCGAGCAATCAAAGCCGATTATCCTCTGCGGAGATCTGAATGTGGCGCATCGCGAAATCGATCTCAAGAATCCCGGTCCGAATCGCAGGAATGCCGGTTTTACCGATGAGGAGCGCAATAAAATGACAACGCTTTTGCAAAACGGTTTTACTGATACATTCCGATACCTTTACCCGGATCGTACGGGAGCCTATACATGGTGGTCCTATATGAATCATGCCAGAGCGAATAATGCAGGTTGGAGAATTGACTATTTCATTGTTTCGGATCAACTGAAGCAATGCATCAAGGATCATATTATTCACTCCGATGTCTTGGGCAGTGACCATTGCCCGATCGAATTGCGCATTTGCGAATCATAAATATTGCGAAGTACAAAACAATAAAATCCCGAGATTAGTTTCTCGGGATTTTATAACTTCTGCTTTGAGTTTTTATTTAATATTGTCTGCGTTTTTTTCCTCGTCTGCTTTTTCGGACGGGTTTTCCGCTTGTTTTGCAAGTTCCGTTGCCTTTTTCAATGCTAATTTGTCACGTTCTTCTTTTTCCTTTTTTTCCCGCTTGTCCGCACGTTGATAAAATCCGATGAAGGTTAGTACAATTCCGATTCCGATCAATACATATCCAATCATTTGGGAAGCGGAAAGAATAAACGGGTAAGCGACGATCAGCAGCAGGCCGCCGACTCCTGTAATCATTGCGGAAGTAATGCTTCCTTTCCGTTTGACTCTGCCTCGGATAATTCCAACCAACAGAACGATGCATCGTGCAATCCCCCATACGCCGACAATGATGACCATTGCATGAGCCGACAGTGCGATTCTCATCCAATAAGTTATGACAAACAGCAGACTGATAAGGATACTTGCAAACCCGACGATCATCGGAGTTTTCCAATCGTCATCATCATCCTTGTATTTCAGTGCAGCAACTGCATCTGTAATTCCGATAATCAGCAGCATGATTCCGATCGTGATAAAGATGATCGCAGAAGCCGTACTCTTAAAAAAAGTAACCAATATCCCGAAAAGGAAAGCGACAATCCCGATCAGTGCCGTTTGCAGCCAATTGGATTTTTTCTTTTCGTGTTTTATTTCGTTGGACATATCATCCTCCAATGGCGATATAAATATAGTTTAGTATATCATTTTATGAATTTTCTTACAATCCATAATATGTTATTGTCTCTATGCAGGAAAATAAAAGCGAAAATCTATTCAATCTTCCCCAAAAGAAAACTGATAATCAAAATGGTAAAGACTAACGTTGTGATGAAAACATACAAACGGTCTTTTTCTTTGAGAAAGATAAGAATTGATATTCCGACGCGGAATACGGGTGTAAGGATTAACAAAAATAATCCCGTCAGAATAATTGCATAGGATTTCATTGCAATCAAACCCTGCAGGATGGCCGAAAAATCAGTGGGATAGGCACCCTGCGGATAGCCGCTTTGCCCGGTTATCAGAAAAAGGATCAATCCGATGCCAATAATGAATGAACTCAGCAATACTCCGATTTTGAGCGACTTTGCAATAATCAGTTCTGCTCGTTCGATACCATCGTCGGATTGCTGTTTTTCAGGAGGTTGAGGTTTTTTGCGTTCATTCATCACAAAAGGATTCCTTTCACGATCATTTCAACCGAAATAAAGGTCAGTACCGGAATGAAAATCCACCGGATCGTGCGATTCTTCATCCGTTGCATCACACGTGTTCCGATAGTTGCTCCCAACAGTACCCCGAGAGCGACAGGTGCTGCGATTTTCGGGTCAATATCTCCTCTCAGGAAATAAACTCCCGCACTCGCGGCGGCTGTAACACCGATCATAAAATTACTCGTTGCGCTTGAAACTTTGATCGGAAGCTTCATAAATAAATCCATCGCGGTTACTTTAAAGCTTCCGCTTCCGATTCCGAGCAAGCCTGAAACAATTCCGGCAGCGTACATCATGCCGAATCCGCCGTAGACACCGTCTACTTCATAGGATATTTCCTTTTGGAGCGCTTTATCGTAATAAGAACTATTCAGTTTTAACTTTTTTGCAAGCGGGTGCGTTCTGACATGCTGCGGAAGTTCGCATTTTGATTTTTTCAGCATCATCAATGCGGAATACAATAACAGCAAACCAAATAACAGATATAAATATTTCGGGTCAAGTATTCCGCTCAAATAGGCTCCTGAGATCGCTCCGAGTGTCGTTGCAACTTCGAGAAACATGCCGATTCGGATATTTGTTATTTTATCTCTGATATAAGCAACAGCCGCTCCGCTGGAGGTCGCGATAACAGATACGATGCTTGCACCGATTGCGTATTGGATATCCAATCCAAATACCAATGTCAAAACCGGTGTCAGAATAATTCCGCCGCCAAGCCCCAAAAGAGATCCGATAAATCCGGCACAAATTGCCACGAAGAATATTTTAGCTGCCAATATCGCAAACATGAGTCTTACTCCCGTTTATAGATATTCAATGCAAAAGGCGATTCCCAATATTGAAAGCTTACTTGTAAATATCGTAATATGCGCCGATCACAATTTTGAACTTCATAATAAAACAAAATCGGGCCATTGTCAAACAGCCCGATTGAATTTATTGTTTCTTTACGTTTTAAAAACAGTGAAGTGACACAATATTTGTTTTTATTTATTTTCGTCATTGTCCTTTTTCCAGAATTTTATCTGGACATCACCGATTTTCATTTCTACTTTTTCATAACCGCTGTCAGCCTGAGTTTGTTTTTCTTCTGTTTCTTTTGACGCCTGCGGTTGATCCTGGGGTTTCGTTTCGGTAATGCGTTTATTCGGCGGAACAAAATTCGGTTTCCCGCCCAAACTGGGATTTCTGCTTCGGACAACATACACACCGGAGTCGATTTGTGCAGTTCCTTCCGAAGCTTCTTTTTTGGCTCCTTTTTTGAATTTATAATACGGATTTTCTACAATGCGTCCGTTCACAATCACAAACGGGCTGTCCGTGTCGATGTCATCCGCAACGGTTTCTGTCTTTTGTTCAATATTGGATGGCGTTTGTTCGATCAGTTCATTTGCTTCCAAAATTGCATTATTTGTCGGCATCAGATCAGAATTTTCCGCATCCGCATATCGTATCGCGTCGGGATCGATTTGCGCCGATTCCTGTTCCGGGACTTCTTCTTCATCTGCCTCTGCGGGCTCTTCCTGCGCTGAATCAAATACTGTTTCTTCTTCCGGTTCCGGTTCGGATTCTTGTGCTAGTTCCTCTTGTTCTTCTGCCTCATCAACCGGTTCCGAATCCTCTGCGGGCAGATTTTCTTCCTCAATACCCGAATTCTCCTGCTCTGCAGATCCATCATCGCTGCGGTTCAGGATTTCGTCCAAGATTTCTTCCGCCGTTTTTTCGTCATTCTTCGGTTCATCTTCTTCGTCTCCGACGTCAGGCAGTTGTGTTGTGAAGATGCTTTCGTCTACATCGTCATCATCTTCTTCATTGAGATCGCTGATGTTGATATTACCCATCGTATAATCTTTTCCGAAGTCATCGTCGGTTTGGTCATCATCATCTTCGTCATCATAGAAGAAGTCTTCTTCCGTTTCTTTATTTTTCAGTGCTTTCTTTTCTTTTCTGCTCAGTTTTCTTTCTTCATTCTCTTCTTCGTTTGCATCGTCATTTTCTTCCTCGTCATCGTATTCGTAGACAATACCCAAAAGAATATTTTGAATCACTCCAAACAGTCCGACCGCCATAATTGCTATCCCGGGGGATATGACCTGCGCAAAAATACTTGGCAGCGGAATCGGAATAATTCCTCCTAAAAATGGGAAGTTGGTTGCTGCGGTAGTCAGCGCATAGATGGAGGAATCCTGTATCGTAGAGGTTGCGATTCCTGCAATCTGCAATGCGGATTCCGCGACAGGCAGTTTGCCTCCGTTGATAAAAATCACTACAAAATTCATTACCGCTCCCAGTAACAGGATGAACATCCAAACATTGAGGTTTAATATAATTCCGAGAAGGAGCAGGCAGTAAGCTGCAAGGCGGATGAAGTACATCCAGCTTGTAATAAATGCAATTCCGGTACTGTCGCCCACCTGAACGGCAATGAACAGCAGAAGTGAGAGAATAAACAGAAATGATGCCTTCATATCAGATTGAATAATATTAGCCAATGAACCTTTGCGAATTAATCCGATAATAACGGACAAAACAGCCACAGTAACCAGAAACATGTCAATACCTTCCTCATTATCAATCCTATCACAACAGGATTATATTTTGCGATCGTGAAAGCCGTCTTCCTAAAACGGATTTCATAACAGCGGTCAGATGCAGGGATGCTGCATCTGACTGTTCGAACCAATTTTATCATATGTGTAAGTTGTTATTGATATTTTTTTTTCTTTTTTTATATTTCAGGCTCAATCAATCCGTAATCTCCGTCATTTCGCTTATATACGACGTTGATTTTTTTTGTCTCCGAATTCTGAAAAACGAAAAACGTATGTTCCAACAGCTCAAGTTGGAAACAAGCTTCTTCCCTGGTCATGGGGACAAGCTGGAATTTCTTGTTCTTTACTATGTTTATGATGGGGACATTCGTTGCTTCGCCGATATTTTCATAGCGAATCGAATCATTGTTCCGTTTTTTGAGCTTGTCTTTGTATTTCAGCAGCTGCTTTTCGATCCGGTCGATTGCTTTGTCCGCTGCTGTTCGAAAATCGATGTCCGAAACTTCGCTGCGTAAAACATTATTTTTGACTTTCACCGTAATTTCAACTTTTTTTGATGTTCCTTCTTCAGAAAACATTACATTTGCGGTTGAATCGTCTGTAAAATACTTATCGAGTTTTTCGAAGCGTTCTTCCACTTCTTTCTTAATAAAATTTTTCACGCCGAGATTCTTGGAATTGATTACTAATTTCATCACTTTCCCTCGCTTTGCTGTTATTTATTAATGGACTGCAGAGGCAATTGCAGCAAAATAGACTTTGTTTGCGCCTGCATCAATTAATACATTGGATATGGAATGAATCGTTGCTCCCGTGGTAATAACATCATCGATAATGAGGATTGATTTTCCGATAACAGGAGTCGCATCATTGATAAAAAATGCATTCTTGGTATTTTGAAACCGTTCTTCCGATGATAAGGCAGTCTGATCTTTCATGCCCTCTTTTTTTACCAGTATTTGATTATATATTATTATATCACAAATTTCTCCGATTGCATCCGCTATATACTGAGTTTGGTTATAGCCTCTTGTATTTCGTGTTTCGTTGTTTATCGGTACCGGAACGGCTGCGTCAATTTCTCCGATCCAAGTGGTCGTGCAAAGTTTTTCCGCCAACAGATATCCGCAGGCTTTGGCGGCATCAGGGTTGTTTCCGTACTTGAAATCATAAATGATTTGCTTGCTGGTTTCATCGTACTCCCACAGGCAGATTCCCGCTTGAAACGAAAATTCATGCTGGGTGCATCTCGGACAATTCCCAAGTTCATCGAGCGGAGCGGAACATTTTTCGCAGACATCGAAACGAACTGTTGTAAGTTCCTTTTTACAGTTTTTACAGACAACATCCTGTCCGAAAAATAAGATCCTTTTGCAAACGGGGCAGATCGGATTTTCAGGAAAAACAGTATCATGCAGAATTTTGCGTAAGTTGAGTCCGGTCTTCATTTTCCCGACAGCCTTTCTCCGAGTGCCGAAAAGCGCCGTTGAGTCCGTTCATTTTTGATCATATTTTGAAGGACATACTTTTCTCCGACGAGAATCACTTTCTTTTTTGCTCTTGTCACTGCAGTATAGATCAGATTTCTGGTTAAAAATTCTCTGTTACCGCTGCATATCGGAATCAAAACTGCTTCGAATTCGCTGCCCTGGCTTTTATGGATCGTTACGGCATATGCCAGTGAGAGACTTTCCGCTTCGGCAAACGTATAAGCAACGAGTTTTTCTTTTTCAAACAAAACTGTGATTTGTCTTGCTTTTTTATCGATCCTGTGGATATATCCCATATCTCCGTTATAAATGCCTTCACCGGATGCATGTGTCACAGAGTGCTTCCACGCAATGGAGTAATTGTTTTTTGTTTGCATGACTTTGTCTCCCTCACGCAGAGTCCCGCCATGCGTTGAGAACTCTTCTTTGTTTGGGGCTTGCGGATTCAGATAATTCTGTATCTGAATATTCATTTGATTGACCCCTGCATCTCCGTTTCGGAATGGAGCAATCATCTGAATCTGATCTGCTTTCATCATTGTTTGTACCCCGTAACGATCGGTTCGCAAAAGCTCCATCATCTTTGCGGCAATTTTTTGCTGAGTAATTGCTTCAAGCAGAAGAAACTCTTCCTGATTATCGGGAATAATCGGTAATTCTCCCCGATTAATTCTGTGTGCATTGGTTATAATCAGACTTTCCTGTGCCTGACGGAAAACTGTTTTCAGTTTTACTACAGTCAGTATTCCGCTGCCGATGAGATCGGAAAGAATATTGCCGGGTCCGACAGACGGCAACTGATCGGCGTCTCCGACAAGGATCAATGACGTATCAGTTGGTAATGCATCAAGCAGATGATAGGCCAGCGGCAAATCAACCATGCTCATTTCGTCGATAATCACTGTGTCGTATTCCAGCGGGTTGTCTGCATTCCGTTGAAACAGCATACTTTGCTCATCAAGAGAATCAGCTCCGTCGCCGTATATATTATAGCCGTATTCCAACAGCCGATGAATCGTTTTTGACTCACAGCCGCAAGCTTCACTCATTCGTTTTGATGCTCTTCCCGTTGGGGCTGCGAGCGCGAACTGTTTGCCTTTTAAGGATAATATATGGATGATCGCCTTAATAATTGTTGTTTTCCCGGTGCCCGGACCGCCCGTAATCAGAGTGATTTTGTTATTGACCGCGCATTGGACTGCTTTTTTTTGTATTTCGTCCAACGTGACAGACATGTAACGCTCGTAATCTTCAACCAGTTTTTCGCAGTCGCTCATTGGGTCGGTAGACGGGTTGTCCGCCATTTCTTTGATCTTCTCGGCGACAGATACCTCGCATTCATACAAAAACGGCAGATAACAGCGTCGTTGCCCATAGGTGTCATCGAGGACAATGCGTCCGCTCGATGCAGTAGAAAGAATTTCGTCTTCAACCTGCTCATCCTGCAATCCCAGCAGTTTTGATGTTTCCCGAATCAGAATTTCTTCAGGCAGATAGGTATAACCCCGCTGGATGGAAAGTGTCATGCAATAGCGCAGTCCTGCAGCGATCCTTGTAGGCGAATCGTACTCGATTCCGACATTTTTTGCAATGGTATCCGCTTTGATAAATCCGATGCCGCTGAAGTCTCCGATCAGCTTGTACGGATTTTTTTCAATCAGCTTAACTGCATTCCCGCCATACTTGTCATATAGGCGCAATGCGGCATGAACCGTAATTCCGTATTTGGAAAGCGCCATAATCGCATTACGCTCCGCAAACTGCTGCTCGTAAGCTTCGTGAATATTTCTTGCTGTCTTTTCCCCTATCCCTTTTACCTCTGTCAGACGATAAGGATTTTCCGATATGACGTCCAATACCGACAGCCCGAAATACGAAATCAGATCATCGGCCTTTTTCTCTCCGATGCCGCTGAGCAGCCCGCTCGATAAATAATTGCGGATACTCTCCAAATCATCGGGAACATCAATCACAATGTCGTTGATTCTGAATTGTTCTCCGTAGTTCGGATGAGTATACCATTCTCCGTTTGCGGTGATTCGTTCGCCTTCCGCAGCCGAAATCACGATCCCCGTTGCCGATATCAGTGTTCCGCTCACATCGATATCCAGCACTGTGTAACGATTTGTCGGATTTGTATATATGATATGGACGATTGTTCCGCTGATTTGTTCCATCGTGCACCTTCCGATTTGTATCATTATATCATAGAACATATGTTTAATTCCATCGTCGCAATGAACAAACCGTTCCCTTGCGTACTCTTTTCGAGAGTGCGCAGCAGATTTAAAGTTGATGTAAAGAAAAGATGTAATGACTGCTGTCCGCGCGATTTTTTTATCACATTTAATTATGCTCTGTGCAATTGATTTTGTTCGAAACAAGGGGATGATCGCATTTCTGATCCCTCTAGTGAAAAGGGATTAAAAATGGTGGATCATGATTTACCTATTATTTACAGTTTCTAGATCGAAACATGATTTTGATATTTTTAAAAAAAGCTATAGTTAAAGAACGATTAAAAAAATTATGAAACACAAGGAGTAAAACATGAAAAAAGTGCTATCCATTCTGGTTGCGGTTGCTTTGGTCGGCGGTATTGTCGCCGGATGCAGCAATTCATCCAAAATTCCGAGCGGACTTTCGGGTTCCATTACAATTTCAGGTTCTTCGGCTTTGCAGCCGCTTGTTCAGGCCGCAGCAGATGATTTGAAAGAAAGCAATTCTGATTTGTCCATTACGGTGAATGCCGGCGGTTCCGGTACGGGTCTTCAAAATGTATACGACAAAACCGTCGATATCGGAAATTCGGATATCTTTGCGGAAGACAAGCTGGATTCCAGCAAAGCATCTGCTCTCGTGGATCATCAGGTATGCGTTGTCGGTGTAGCCGCAGTCGTAAACAATGGTGTTACAGTCAGTAATTTAACGCAGCAGCAGCTGATTGATATCTTTACAGGCAAGATCACCAACTGGAAAGATGTTGGAGGATCAGATCAGGAAATCGTCATCATCAACCGTCCGGCCTCTTCAGGAACACGAGCACTCTTTAAAAAATATGCGCTTAACGGAAGCGATGAAAAAACAGGAATCGCCTTGACGGAAGATAATTCCGGCACGTTGAAACAGACGGTTGCCCAGACTTCAGGTTCCATTGCATATCTTGCATTCTCTTACACAATGGATTCAACGGTAAAAACACTCTCCATCGACGGAGTTGCTCCGACTTATGACAATATCTACAAGGGAGATTACAATGTTTGGGGATATGAACATATGTATACATATGGAGATGCAAACGATAATTGTCAGGCTCTGATCGACTATATCACAAGCGATGCATTCTCTCAGACCGTTCTAGATAAAGGATACGGACTGATCAGCAAAATGAAAGTAAAAAGATAATATCCCGCCAAAAACTCGTTAAGCAACGATAAATGTCAATAGCAACAGAAAGCGATGGACCGACAGCTGCCGCTGAACGGTCTGTTGCTTTCCTATTGAAAGCAGTTTTTTTGTGGATATTCAGTAATTTGCTGATGAAAGGATTTCTGAATTGAACGCTAATAGTAAATTCAAAAAAGAATATTTGGGGCGCGGCATTGTTACCCTGTTCGGAGTATTTATCATTTTCCTCACGCTTGCCATCGGAGCATTTCTTTTTTATAAAGGAGTTGCAACGTTCACTGTGCATAAACACAGTATATTTGAATTTCTTTTCTCTTCCGATTGGAATCCCGCTCAGGTAGGGGAGGGCGGAAGCGTGGGCGCTGCCATTTTTATTGTCGGGTCGATTCTGATCAGTGCATTTGCTTTGCTGATTGCTACTCCCTTCAGTATTGCCGCCGCATTATTTATGACGGAGATTTCTCCGAATCTCGGGAAAAGAATTCTTCAGCCTGTGATAGAAATTTTTGTCGGAATACCGTCCGTTGTTTATGGGTGGGTAGGGCTCTCGGTATTGGTGCCGTTTATAGCAAAAATATTTAATTTGCCTTATGGATTCAGCGTCCTTGCCGGATCGATTGTGTTGGCTGTGATGATATTTCCCACTATCACCAGCATGTCCGTCGATGCGATCGGCAGCGTCGCTGCGGAATATAAAGACGCATCCTATGCGCTCGGTTCCACACGGTGGCAGATGATTACGAAAATTATTCTTCCATCGGCCATGCCGGGGATATTGACCGGCATCGTATTGGGACTTGCCAGAGCGTTCGGAGAAGCATTGGCCGTCTCTATGGTAATCGGCAAAATGCAGGTTTTCCCAAAAAGTCTTTTGTCTGCAACCACGAATATCACCTCTGTCATTGCATCCGATATGGGTAATACCACAACCGGTTCCGAGTGGAATGATGCGTTGTGGAGTTTGGCTCTGCTGTTATTGCTGATCTCTTTTGTCTTTATCATTCTCATTCGATTGATCGGTAAAAGGAGGAATCATACATCGTGAAACGATCACACCATCTTTCCAAATTTGCCGATACAACGGCGACCGTAATCCTTTATTTTGTCGCAGGTTTTTTCCTTCTTTTGCTTGCTGCTTTTACTGTTTATATTTTGTATAAAGGGGTTGTGGCATTCAACCCACGCTACATGGGATTTCGACGGGAAGGCATCGGGGTTCAGCTGTTCAACACAATCTATTTGGTATTGATTTCTCTTCTGATTTCTGTGCCCATAGGGATTGCCGCCGGGATCTACATTTCCGAATATGCAAAAGAAAATGCGTTGACGCGTTTCTTGCGCGTTTGTATCGAAACGTTGTCTTCATTGCCTTCCATTGTTGTGGGGATGTTTGGCTATCTGGTATTTCTTGTAATGACAGGTGCACATTGGAATCTGATGGCAGGGGCATTGACTATTTCGATTCTCAATATTCCTCAGATGGCGACTGTGACAAAAGACGCACTTCAGAATGTACCATCGATCTATCGTGAAGGAAGTTACAGTCTCGGTGCAACCCATTGGCAGACCATTTGGAAAATGATGCTGCCCAGCATCACTCCACGTATCATTACGGGCATTATCATTTCCGCGGGCAGGGGATTCGGAGAAGCCGCCGCTCTCTTGTTTACATCGGGCATGAGTTCTGATGTGAATTTCCATAATTGGAATCCGTTTGATATCAACTCTCCGCTAAACCCTTTCCGTCCGGCTGATACTTTGGCCGTACGGATATGGGCATTGAAAACGGAAGGAGTCGAACCGAATGCAATGCAGCTGGCCGACCTTTCGACTGCCACATTGCTGATTCTGGTTTTTGGATTCAGTTGGGGAGCCCGTTTGATCGGACGGCATTTGGAACGGAAAATGGCCGGGAAACAAAAACAATCGAAGAGAAAAGAGCATAATATGGATGCAACCCCTCAAGGTTGATATTGTTGATCTGTTGAGATCGCTTATTATCTGCATCCGATTGTTCACTGGTCTTTAGGTTTACGGATTCGTTTCACAATTCGATTTTCTCCTTCAAAGATGCGCTTGTGAGCCCATCCTGCCCATCTCCTTTCGACATCGGATTTTCGGTTATAAAGAAAACAGACATGAATTGATTGCTCATGTCTGTTTTTCGATGATATCAATAAAACAGCATCAAATCAAGTTACTGCCCAATCTGATAAAATGCCTTTGCACCTTCACAGCATTGATACAAATCGGCTTTACTGATCAGCTCATAAGGTGCATGCATGGAAAGAACCGGGACTGCAAAATCAACGGTCATTGCTCCGTAATTTGCCAGCATATACGCGACGGTTCCTCCTCCTCCCTGATCGACTTTTCCGAGTTCTCCCGTTTGGAATACGATGTTGTGTTCATGAAAGAGCATTCGGAGTTTAATCAGATATTCACTGTGTGCATCGTTTGTCCCTGCTTTTCCCTTTGCTCCGGAATATTTTTTCATGACCGTTCCGCTTCCGATAATAGCCGTATTGCTCTTGTCAAAAGCCTCCGGAAAATTTGGGTCATAAGCGCATGTCACGTCCATGGACAGCACATAGGATTGAGCCAGCATCCGTTTTACATCGAGTTCACTGTAGTTCCCGGTGAATAGTTCATAGACTTCGGAAGCGATATTTTCAAAAAATTTACCTGCCAGGCCTGTCGAGCCAACGCTTCCGATCTCTTCTTTGTCTGCCAGAATACATGCACAGGTTCGTTGGGGCGAATCCGTATCCAACAGCGCACGGAGCGCCGGATAAGCGCAGACTTTGTCGTCATGTCCGTAAGCACCGATCAATCCCCTGTCAAATCCGACATCCCGGGATTTCCCGGCAGGAACGATTTCGATTTCTGCGCTCAGAAAATCTTCTTCTGCAATACCATATTGTTCATTAAGAAGTTTCAAAACCTGAAATTTAACCTTTTTTGAAACGTCTTCGTCGTCAAGAGGGATACTTCCTGCGATTACATTCAGCTGTTCGCCGGTAATTGCCGCAGAAGTTTTTTTGTCAAGCTGATCTGCCGACAGGTGAACCAATAGGTCGGAAACAAAAAAGACAGGATCGGTATCTTTTTCGCCGATATCAATTTTAATCCGCGTACCTTCTTTTGTATAAATAATTCCGTGCATTGAAAGAGGAACCGCCGTCCATTGGTATTTTTTGATTCCTCCGTAGTAGTGTGTTTTCAAAAGCGCAAGATTACTTTCTTCATAAAGCGGAACCGCTTTCAGATCCAATCGCGGAGAGTCGATGTGCGCTGCCGTGATATTCAGTCCTTTGTTCAGCGGACTGCTGCCCATCACAAACAATACCACACATTTATTCTGATGATTGTAATAGACTTTATCGTTTGTTTTCAGACGTTCGCCCGATTTTATTTTTTCCGAGAGATCGGAAAATCCGGATTGTTTCGCCAGGGCGATCGTTGTCTCGACGCATTCCCGCTCCGTTTTGGAATCATCCAGATAAGCCCGATAATCTTCTGATAATGATTCAATCTTTTTTTTATCTGTCCAAGCACTGATTTTTTCGTAACCGAGCTGTTTTTCGATCTCTTTGTTTGACATGGTTATTTTACCTCCCACACGTTCATCGCTTCTTCGATCTCGGATGCTTCTTTGATGATGTCTGCGGTCAGCACTTCACAGCCTTTTGCCGTAACCAAAACATCATCTTCGATTCGGATCCCGAAGCCGTATTTTTCGATGTAAAGCCCCGGTTCCACCGTGATGACCATTCCTGCTTCTATCGGAATATTTTTATCGAAGACATCATGTGTATCCAGCCCGAGCGAATGGGAAACCCCATGGTAATAATATTGCGAAACTTCATTGTCTTCCGCGATCAGTCCGATTGCTTTGAGCTCCTTTTGGTAGAACTCGATCAGCAGTTCGTTCAGTTTTACCGTGGTCAGTCCCGGTTTCACCTGACTGATAATGTATTTGTTTGCGGCCAGTACGATGTTGTAAATTTGCAACTGACGTTCCGTGAATTTTCCGTTGACTGGGAAGGTGCGTGTAACATCGGCACAGTACCATCCGAGAGAAGCTCCGCAATCCATAAGAATCAGTTCGCCGTCCTGCATCTGCTGATTGTTCGCGGTATAATGAAGTGTGACGGAGTTGCTGCCGGAAGCTGCAATCGTATTGAAGGAAGGTTTTCCTCCCCGGCGCTTGACGACATATTCGAAACATGCCTGCACTTCGTATTCGTAAATACTCGGTTTGATGTTTTTGACTGCTTCCGCTACTGCCGCATTTGTAATTGTGGCAGCTTGTTTGATCATATCGACTTCTTCCGGTGTCTTGATCGTACGCATCGGCATGGTAAGTGTGCTGATATCCTTGATTTCGATTAAAGGGTATTTTTCCGTAATCGAACGGAATGTCAGATTGTTCAGTGTCTGAGGACGTCCGGTTTTAATGTTGTCCGTGTAAAGAAAACACTTGTCGATTCTGTTAGAATTAACCATTCCGAAAATGAATTCATCGAGCTCATCCGTAAAAATAACGAAATCGATTCCGCTGGCGGAACGGCAGTCGTCGGGAGTGAAGAATTTTCCGATCCACTTTTCTTTTGTTTGATCTACCCTTGGAATGCAGAGGGTTGCCATCGGTCTGTTTTCCGTTTTTGCCAGCAGCAGTTTCATATCGGGCATTGCAATGCCTGTAAAATAATAAAAGTTTCGGTCGACTTCAAACGGATATTCTCCGTCAAGCGAAGTATACTGTATCATGCCGCTGTTGATAACGGCCAAAGATTTGTTCGGTAGTTTTGCGAAAAAATCATCACGCTTTTTTATATAAAATGTTTTGTCCATACTGCCTCCTAATATGTCTATAGTATGCTGATTCCTTGAATATCATAGCACATTCCGCGTATGGTACAAAGAAGTGAAACAAATTCAATTCGGAGAGCTGACTTTCGGCGACTGCCTATAAATGATATGTGAATTGTACTTGCATAAAACCTCGAAAGAGATTATCATGGAATCATTCCAATTAAAATAAAGGAGTATGGTTTCAAATGAAAAATAAAATCATTGTTTATACCGTTAATCGATGCATGTACTGTGCACAGGCCAAGCGTTTGTTGGAAAATCTCGGACTCGAATTCGAAGAAATCAAAACAGCGTTCGGGACCCCCGAAATGGATGAAGCGATTGAAAAGACAGGGCATATGACTGCCCCCTTGATTTTTATCAATGATACATTTGTCGGCGGTTATACTGATTTGGAGCGGCTTGTTCGGGCAGGAAAAATTCAGGAACTGCTGATCCGGGAGTAGCGGGCATTGACCGACAATGTTATAATCTCATTTAAATTCTCGTAAAGCGATTGCATATTGAAAGTAAAGCACTTATAATATGAATTAATACGGATAGTTACAATATTCGTGGCGAATTCCGATGGGGTTCACCGGAATTCGCAAATAAAAATACGAGGTGATTACCATGGTGAATTTAATTTGCGGGCCGATCGGCTGCGGAAAAACTCAGAAATTGATTGACAGTGCAAACAGCGAATTAAAAAACACAAACGGCCTGATTGTGTACATCGACAACGAAGACAAACACCGCCGTAACATCGACAACCAAATACGCTTTATCAATGCCAGAGAATTTATGATCGAAAATGCGGATCAATTCTTTGGCTTTATTTGTGGAATTGCTGCGGAAAATTATGATGTAAACAGAATATTTATCGATAATATCATATCCACAGCGCGCCTCGAGGATAATATTGCACTGAAAAATTTATTGGCAAAACTGAACGCGGTATGCGAAAAAACAGAATTGGAGATATTCATTACACTGGATTCTGCCGATGCAGACTTCATCGATGAAAATGAATGCAACTATCAGACGGTTTGAACGATACGGAATTTTATTATAAATATTCCGATTATATGAAGCAAAAATACGGGCAGAAGGTATATAAAATACCTGTTAATCTGCCCGTCTCCTGTCCTGTCAGGGATGGAAGCCTTTCGACAGGCGGCTGTGTTTTCTGCGGGGATTCTGCAGCAGGGCATGAAGCGTTGTCTGCCGATTTGGCTCCGAAAGAGCAAATTATCGGAAACATAGATTATATCGGCCCGAACTATGGGGCAAATCTTTTCGAAGTGTATTTTCAGAATTTTACCAATACCTACCTTCCGCCTGCGGAATTGAAATCCTATCTGTATGAGGCAGCTGCATCGGATGATCGAATCGTTCGTCTGACTGTTTCCACTCGTCCGGATTGTATTGCCGGAGCCTATTTGGATATTCTCAAGGAGGTTTCGATAAATTTCGGTCTGGATGTGTGCATTGAGTTGGGACTGCAGAGCGTCAATCCCGCAACATTGCGTATTTTGGGCAGAGGTCACGGATTGGCCGAATACATCGATTCGGTGTTGCTTATCCGACAATATCATTTTGAAATCTGTACACATTTGATCACGACATTGCCTTGGGATACGCGGGATGATATAATAGAAGCGGCTAAAATACTCAGTGTTCTGCAGACTGACAGCGTGAAACTTCACAGTTTGTATGTTGAAAAAAACACGCGTCTTGCAGAGTGGTATGCAGACGGAACATTCGTTCCGATTCCCATAGAGGAATATATATCCAGGACGGCGGATTTTTTGGAATATTTGTCCCCTGATATTTCCGTACAGCGTTTGGTTGCACGTGTCCCGCAGGATGCCAGTATTTTTGCGAATTGGGGAAGAAGCCATTGGGTTTTGCAGGATATGATCAGGGATGAAATGACACGCAGAGGCAGCCAGCAGGGGAAACATTTTTCCTATGGGTGCGATGCTCAGGTGCGCAAATTTCTTTAAAGACGGACAATGGGATATTGAAATGATGAATACCGAAGAATACAATATCAACTGGAACAGATTTCTGATTCCTTATCAACAGGCAGTTGACGAGTTGTATCTGAAATTCACTTCGTTGAAAACTCAATATATCGCAATCGGAGAATATTCTCCCATCCAGAATGTGACGGCCAGAGTCAAAAATCCCGACAGTATTTTGGAAAAGGCGAAGAAAAACGGTTATCCGTTGGATCAGCTTGATCTGATGATTAAAGACATTGCGGGGGTGCGCATTGTTACTCAATTCGAAGAAGATATCAATCTGATTTATGGACTGATCAAACTTCGTACTGATATGAAAATCGTCACGATTAAAGATTATCTGTCCAATCCAAAACAGAGCGGATATAAAAGCATTCACCTTATTGTGGAATATGAAGTGAATACGGTAAACGGACCTGAGCCGATTTTGTGCGAAATACAGATTCGAACATTGGCGATGGATTTTTGGTCTACCATTGAACATTCGCTGAATTACAAATACAAGGACGCCATGCCGCAATCCATCAAGCAAAGGCTTGTTTCCGCCGCAGAATCGATCACGGAAATCGACAGTGAAATGGGAAAAATCAGAGACGAAATCACGGAAGCGCAGCGTCTGTTCCGCCAGAAATCGCAAACAGTCAATCGGATTATCGAATTGATGAATCGTCTGAGCAGTTACGGAAGAAAAGCCTTGGTGCGCAAATACTATAAGATATTTACGGAAATGCGGGAGACCGACAATACCATTCAGCTTCTGTTGCTTCAGAAAGAATTGGAAAAAGAAATCAAACAGTTATCAAATAACCAATAATATCGGAGGGAAATATGGCTATCATATCGAGCAAAGAAATGATGCTCAATGCTTATCGCGATAAATACGCGATCGGCGCGTTCAATGTCAACAATATGGAAATCATCCAAGGGATCATGGATGCCGCTTTGGAACAGCGTTCTCCGCTGATTCTGCAGGTATCCGCGGGTGCGAGAAAATACGCAAAACCGGCATATCTGATGAAACTGGTAGAGGCTGCCGTTTTGGATACCGGTTTGGATGTGGTGTTGCATCTCGATCATGGCGAAGATTTTGAAATTTGCAAATCCTGTGTGGATGACGGTTTTTCGTCCGTCATGATCGACGCCAGCAAACTTCCGTTTGAGGAAAACATTGCGCAAACCAAACGTGTGGTGGAGTATGCACATGCCAAGGGCGTTGCGGTCGAAGCGGAACTCGGGAAACTGGCCGGAGTAGAAGACAATGTCAGCGTGGATGAAAAAGACGCACTGTTCACCAATCCGGATCAGGCTGCGGAATTTGTAGAACGGACGGGAGTGGATTCTCTTGCCATCGCAATCGGCACCAGCCACGGGGCATATAAATTCAAAGGGGATCCGAAGCTTGATTTCGAACGATTGGAAAAGATCACAAAGCTGATACCGGGATTCCCGATTGTCCTGCACGGCGCATCGAGCGTGCCGAAGGATTTGGTTGCCATCTGCAACCAGTATGGGGCAAACATCCCCGGAGCGCAGGGCGTACCGGAAGAAATGTTGGCAAAAGCTGCAACAATGGGTGTCGCTAAAATCAATATCGATACTGATTTGCGCCTTGCCATGACCGGACAAATCAGAAAAGTAATGTTTGAACAGCCGGAAGTATTCGATCCAAGAGTCTATTTGAAACCTGCGCGGGAAGCAATCAAACAGATTGTTGCTCATAAAATGAAAAATGTGCTCAATTCAAGCAACAGGATATGATCTGCTGCCTGAATTGCGGCAGTAAAGGAAACGAATGGGATATTTCTCCACCAGAGGGCTCAGAGGAAGCAACCTCGAAGAATTGATCAATCGAACGAACAGGCAGTATTTTGATGACGATTTGGCCGTTATTCAAAAGCTGCCTACTTCAATTAAACCCGTGGAGCTGAACAGTGAAAAGGGTGTAATTACGCTTGCTTACTTCGATGAAAAGAGTACCGTGGATTATATGGGAAATGTGCAGGGAATTCCGATCTGCTTTGATGCGAAAGAAACAAGGAAGGCGAGCCTTCCGATTGCAAATATCCATGAACATCAAATTCGATTTATGGAACAATTTGCAAAGCAGGGCGGGCTCGCGTTTATTTTGGTCAACTTCACGGAATTGGATCGTTTTTTCCTGCTTGGATTCGGAGTGGTGCAGGAATATTGGAATGCGGCGAAAGACGGAGCGCGCAAATCTATTCCGCTGAGTGCATTTGACGAATCATTGGAAATATTCCGTCATAAACGTTATTTAGTGCATTATCTTGAGGCCGTAGAAAAATATTTGGAAACAGAACAGAAGGAGAATATCAGCAAGTGATACCCATCCGATTGGACGGCAGAAAAACAGAAGTCCCCGAAGATTCTAAAATTATCGATTTAATTCCTTATTCGGGTCGATCTCATCTGATCTGCGGAGCATATGTAAACAATATAATTAAAAGCCTTGAATTTGGCATAAAACAGGAGGATTCCGTTCGACTGATTGATATAACCGACGAAGTCGGAATGCGGATTTATTTCAGCACGCTCTTATTGATTTTTTCCAAAGCGGCGCATACGGTTTTCCCCGAGAAAGAAATTTCCATCAGCTATTCTTTGGGCGGCGGCATTTATTGCGAATTTAAAAACAGAGAGCCGATGACACAGGAAATGATTGACTCCATCAGGAAAGAAATGGCTGCAATTATTGAACGTGATATTCCCCTGAAAAAACTGAAAATACCCTGGCGTGAGGCATACTTGTTTATGCGTCATCACAAAATCAGCAGCGCGACCAATCCCGATCTGATGGTTTATGTGCATGCCCGTGAAATTACCTTGTACGAAATGGACGATTTTTATGGATATTATTACTCCAAAATGCTGTTGAATTCGAAAGATGTCTATTTGTTTGATCTGATAAAGAACGACCCCGGATGCGTGATTATGGCTCCTGACCGCCATAATCCTGCTGTTGTACGAAAATTCGAACATCAGCACAATCTTCATCAGGAATTCCAAAAATATGAAGAATGGTGCGCCAGACTCGATGTTTCCGATGTGGTCTCACTGAATAGAAAAATCGAAAATAAGAGTATCACCAATCTGATTACGGTCGCAGAGGCCCGTCACGAAGATCTGATTTCGAACATGGCATATGAAATCGCCCGAAAAAAAGAAGAAAAACGAATCGTACTGATTGCCGGTCCTTCTTCTTCGGGGAAAACGACGACATCGAAACGTCTTCGGACTCATTTGATAGCAAGAGAACTTAACCCCATTGCCATCAGTCTGGATAATTATTTCCTGGATCGGGAGCATACTCCGAAAGACGAAAACGGAGAATATGATTTTGAAAGCATTGATGCCATCGATATTGAATTGTTCAACGAAAACCTGATTGATTTGATGGAAGGCAGGGAAGTTGAAGTACCCATTTTTGATTTTGTCCAGGGTAAACGCATGGAAAAAGGACAAAAGTTAAAAGTTGCTCCGGGCAATCCGATTATCATCGAAGGAATTCATGGGTTAAACGATAAATTGACGTGGCATATTCCCAGAAAAAACAAATATAAAATTTACATCAATGATCTGACTCACCTGAATATCGACCCCAACAACAGAATCCCGACCTCGGATGTTCGTCTGATTCGCCGTATTGTGAGGGACAGCAAACAGCGGGGAAATGACGCACTCAAAACCATCTCGATGTGGCAATCTGTCAAAAGGGGAGAAGAAAAAAATATTTATCCTTTTTCGGACGAAGCGGATTTCGTATTTAATTCTTCTTTATTTTATGAAATGTCCGTGTTAAAAAAATATGCAGAACCTGCATTGCAGAGAGTCAAACAGGATAGCCTGTATTATGCCGAGGCAAGGAGGATGATCGATTTTCTGTCATTTTTCTTGGCGATTGAGGATGAATCCGCGATTTATTCCAATTCAATTCTCAGGGAATTTATCGGCGGCAATATATTTGATTCGCTGTAATTGCACGTCTTTGCGAAAGGATCACATAGAAAAACTCTGTACCCCCGGGATAAAATGGGGCGCAGAGTTTTTTTTGTTGCTATTACAGTTCGTCCCCATGCTCGGCATGGCATGCATCACAATCACCGATGCAACCGACGATCGGAAGCGGATCAATTCCCTTACGTTTGTAATAATCCGAGATAGCGGAACGGATTGCATCTTCCGCCAAAACCGAGCAATGCATCTTGACCGGCGGAAGCCCGTCCAACGCTTCTGCAACGGCTTTGTTTGTAACTTTCAATGCTTCTGCCACTGTCTTTCCTTTGATCAGTTCCGTTGCCATTGAGCTTGTTGCAACCGCTGCTCCGCATCCGAATGTTTTGAATTTGACATCTTTAATGACATCATCTTCAATTTTTAAATACATTTTCATAATATCGCCGCACTTGGGATTCCCAACCTGCCCGACGCCATTGGCGTCTTTCAACTCCCCGACATTGCGCGGGTTGTTGAAATGATCCATTACTTTTTCACTGTACATCATGAGAGACTGCCTTCCTTTTCGTTTAGTTTGAATTCTTCATATAGCGGCGACATATCGCGCAGTTTTTGTATGACCTCTCTTGTTTTCTCAATCATATAATCCACTTCTTCCTGTGTGTTCTGTTCGCTCAGGGTATATCTTGTGCTCCCATGAGCGATTTCATGCGGCAGTCCGATTGCCAGCAGCACATGGGATGGATCAAGCGAGCCCGATGTGCAGGCACTTCCGCTGGAGGCGCAGATGCCATTTGCATTGAGCATGAGTAAAATGGATTCTCCTTCCACGAATTGGAAGGAGACATTGACGTTGTTATTTAGTCGCCTTGTTTTGGAGCCGTTCAGTCGGGTATAAGGGATCGAAAGCAGTCCTTCCGTCAGGCGATCTCTGAGTTGTTGAATATACAGACTGTTTGTTTCCCTTCCGGCAGTTGTCCGCTCCAATGCGGCGGCCATTCCGACGATTCCTGCTACGTTCTCTGTGCCCGCCCTTCGATTATTTTCCTGCGCCCCTCCGTCAAGAAAAGTTTCGACTTTTGTTCCTTTTCTGATATAAAGCGCACCGACGCCCTTGGGTCCGTTAAATTTATGTGCCGAGACGGACATCAAATCAACATTTAATGCGTGTACATCAATGCCTTCATGCCCGGCTGCCTGGACAGCGTCGGTATGAAATAATATTCCTTTTTCCCGTGCAATCATTCCGATTTCTGAGATCGGTTCGATGGTTCCGATTTCGTTGTTTGCATACATGACTGTAATCAGAATCGTCGTTTCTTTGATCGCGTCCTGAAGTTGTTCAATCGAAATCAGACCGTCTTCATCAACCGGCAGGTAGGTAACTTCATAGCCTTCCCGTTCCAATGACTGCAGGGAGTGCAATACCGCGTGATGCTCGATTTGTGTGGAAATGATATGATTGCCCTTCTTTTTATTCGCTCTTGCAGCGCCCTTAATCGCCCAGTTGTCGGCTTCCGTTCCGGATGCCGTGAAATAAATTTCGTTTTTCTCCGCATGAAAAATATCGGCGATTTGTTTGCGCGCATTTTCGATTGCTTCTTTGCTTTGCTGCCCTAAAGTGTAAATGCTGGATGCGTTCCCGTAATATTCTGTCAGATAAGGCATCATCTTTTCAAGTACATCGGGTGCCAATGCTGTGGTTGCCGCATTATCCGCATAAATAAATTTTTTCATGTTTTTCGCCTTTCCGGGAGGTTCATGAATACATTATAGCATAAAAGATTACTAAGTCAATAGGAATTGTAAGGCATTGATTTTTTTCGCATGATGCGATATGATAAAGGCACGAGGTCACATATGAAAGTTTCCACAAAAACAAAATATGCTTTGGAGGCGTTGCTTTGCATCGCTGTAAAAGATGAACCGTCCGTCAGCATCCAGACTGTATCGGAAGAGACGCACATCAGCGCGTCTTATTTGGAGCAGCTCTTTTTTCAATTGCGCAAAAAAGGATTTCTTGCTTCCCGAAGAGGGGTCAATGGCGGGTTTTATCTCGCAAAATCTCAGGAACAGATTACAGTGGGTGACCTTTATCGCGCTTTGGAAACGAGTCTTGTGCCTGTGTCTTGCGTTGAGAATGCCGATTCCTGCGCCAATGCGATCGATGAAACGTGCGCAAGCCGCAGTTTGTGGATCGGACTGTGTAATCGGGTTTATCAATCCATGGATGCAATTACGCTTGCATCGTTGCGCGATGCTTATGTCATTAGAATGGAGCAGATGAAATGAAGATTTCGACGCATGGCCGTTATGGATTGCGGATGTTGATTGAGCTTTCTCTGTTTGACGGCAAAGAGTATGTTCCGCTTTCGGAGCTGGCAAGACGAATGAATGTGTCATCCAATTATCTTGAAAGCATTGCGAAGCCTTTGAAACTTGCCGGAATTTTGGACAGCGCCAGCGGTTCAATGGGTGGATACAGACTATCGCAGCCACCGGAACAGCTTTCTGCTTATCGTGTCCTTGCTCTTTTGGAAGGAAGTTTTGCCGAAAATGGATTTTCGGCCGATAGTTCCAATTCAACATATCGTTCATTTTTGAATGATATAGTTTGGGAGCGGTTGGACGATTCCGTTTTCGAATATTTGACTTCCGTTACGGTTTTTGATCTTGCGCATCGAACAACCGATAGGTTACAGGAGCATGAATGAAGTCACGATCAGCGTTTGGGCAGTAATGTAAGTCAGCATGATATAAAAATTTTCTTTTTTGATTTTCTTCAGGAATGTCGATTCTGCAAGCAGAAAATCAGAGATACAAAACGATAGTGCACCGATGCCCAATAAGATAGATTCCAATGTTATCTGTTGCCATAATGCCAAACAGGAACTACCCAGCAGACACAATAATACGGCAAGATAAAACAGTCCCGGTGTCTGCAGTTTTTTTGGCATTTTTCTGATCAGATACAGATAAAGAAATGTCAGCAGCAGTACTGCAACAACGAGGATGGCTGTAGCCCGCAGGATATTCCACTCAACATACTGCAGGATTGAAATAATATAACTGATGTGCCCGATGAAGAAAAAGCCAAGACCGAGCATAAAATAAGAAGTTACCTCAATTTTAAGCAGAAAATAGTCTCCCAGGAAACCGGCACACAATGCAATTATGATGCCGGGCAAAATATTATGCGTCATTGTGCAGTAAATAACGAGGAGCAAAGGCATTAAGAATAGTTTTGTTATTTTTCGCGCAGATTCTTTTTCGATGAAACAAAAATAAAGATGTACAACAACTGCGATCGCATAGAGCACCAATAACACAATCTTCATAACGTACTCCTTTTGTGTCTTTGCTTCCAGTTTAGCCTTTCAATTTTATAAAATCAAGTAAATGTATTAATTTAAAAAACGACATACTTTTGTATGCCGTTTTTTGATAACCGATAGCCGATTGTCAGGAAATTTGATCAATTTCAAATAAATCATTTCCGATTGCCTGAATTTCTTGCGTCAGATTTTGGACATGATCTGTGTAGGATTTCAATGTGTCATAATAGTTTTCAGTGTGCTCTTTTTCACTATTAAGATCAATCCAGTCAATCGCCTTGTCTACAGTTTGTATCATTTCGCCGATCAGATCGCTGCATTGTATAAATTTCTTTTCATAGAAGAAATTACAGTGAGATGTTTTTGTGTTGAACTTACGCAATGTTTTGATCGCATATCGGATTGTTTCAATGGAATGTTTTTCTGCAGCATTTTGTTCCGGATCTGCATTCAGACGCATTTTTTGCAGCAATTCATCGAATGAGTCCGACTGAATATAGTCGGCTCCGAAATGAGATGTGTAGATATGGAACATGAGCTGCCGCAAACGCCGATCCAACTCATTCAATTTCGGATGAATACGATTACAATAGTATTCAGAAACGGAATCGAATGAGATTACAGGAATATATTTCTGACGGAATTCGTTTTTTTCGCTCATAATGGTGCGGTTGATTTCCTCCAGACATTTTACTGACTCATTCTGATAATGATGCAGTGCGCTTACATCGCAATAATCTCCGATTGGAGATTGTCTGATTGATACCGTGATATGCGCATCGTTTAAGAATCCTTTGTACACGGAAAGATTTGCTTCATTTTGTAAAATGAGGGTTGGAAAAAACTTCATCATCATGTCGGATAATTTTTGTTCCGATTGCTGACTGGCTGGTTCCTTCGATAAAAAAATATAACTGTTTTTCAACTCCATATAGTACCTCCGCTGTTGGCGGATGTTTAAAGACATCCGCTTCTTCCTCAAGTTTGGGCTATTATACATTACTTCAGCGGATAAAGCAATACGAAAAAAAACGGATGAAAAAAAACATGCATACGTTTACATCTTAAAAAAGAATCGCCTTGCTCGATTTTTGGCGTAAACAGGAGGGATTTTAGCAGAAATGAAATAAAAAAAGAGGAGAGAAAAAAAATAAGATAAATTGAAATTTTAATAATGTATTCATTTCAATAATCTAATTGAACAGGATTATTGAAACTATTACACAACATTCAGTAAAGAAAAGAAACTGAGAAATGAAACATCGCTACCCCGAAGGACTGCTTTTATGCTAAAATAGTATAAAAACTTGGGGGAAACGTATATCATTGAAATGCGTTTTCTATTTTACAGTAATTATATATAAGTTTTACATTCTGGAGATGCACACATTCTGTGCTCACGATATAATCATTAAAGTGAGGTGTTTGATCGATGATGCATGCGGTTATCGATATCGGTTCCAATACGATGCGTATGTCGGTTTATCAGGTCAGCAGAGAAAATAAAATTACTCTGATGTTCAATAAGAAGGAATTTGTGGGTTTGGCTGGTTATGTGGATGAATCCAACATGCTTACCCGCAAAGGAATCGAAAAAACGGTCATTGTTCTGGATGAATTCAAGCAGATATTGAAGTCTTTGCGCATTCGCAATGTTCATGCGTTCGCTACTGCGTCACTGCGCAATATTGAAAATACGAGGAATGCAAAAGATGAAATAGAAAAAGGCAGCGGTCTGAAGATCGAGGTGATCAGCGGACAAGACGAAGCGCTCTATGATTACATCGGAGCCACTTTTCATGCTGATTTTTCCGACGGGTTGCTCATTGACATCGGCGGAGGAAGTACGGAGATTGCATATCTCGAGCATTCGCGCGTGTTGGAAGCGGTATCGTATCCGTTTGGATCACTGAACATGTTTACGCGAAATGTATCCGGCAATTTCCCGAGGAAAAATGAAGCAAAAGCAATTCGAGATACGGTACTCTCATATATTAAAGAAATGAGAGAACCGTATCTTCGTCAGCAGACAGGGCCTTTGATATGCGGTGTGGGCGGTACGATTCGTGCTGCATGCAAGCTGAACAACGATTATTTTGATTTTGATCGCAACAATCTCACCGTATCTATAAAAAATATAAAAAGAATGCTGAAATTCTTTGAAAAAGAATCAAGAGAATCTATCCTGAAACTGGTACAGATTGTACCGGAGCGTTCGCATACGATTCTGCCGGGGATGATTGTTTTGCAGACGATTGCCAATTATTTCGGTTGCAACGAAATCCGTGTGAGCGAATTTGGCGTACGGGAAGGTTATCTGATCAGCAATATCCTACATTTGCAGGAGAAATGACTATGACGGATTATTCCGATATCAGCAATAAAATACACTATCAATACATGCAAAACAGAGAATTGTCCTGGCTTCGTTTTAATGAGCGGGTATTGGAGGAAGCTCAGGATACAACTGTTCCATTGATGGAACGGTTAAAATTTGTTTCGATTTTTACCAGTAATCTCGATGAGTTTTTTATGATTCGCGTCGGGAGCCTTTATGATTTGTCGCAGGTGGACGAATTGGCGTTGGATAATAAAACGGGATTGTCTCCGAGTGAACAATTAGCCTTGATTTACAAATCCGTTGCACCTTTGTATTCGCAAAAAGACAAAGTATATAAACAGGTTAATGCCGAATTAAACCATTATGGAATTAAAGCCGTGAATTTGTCCGAACTGGACGAACAGGAAAATAAATTTGTCAAGAAGTATTATAAAGAGAACATTGCTGAATTGCTTTCTCCTCAGATTGTAGATTCTCACCATCCGTTTCCGCATCTGCAGAGTAAATCCACCTATATTGTTTCCTATCTGCAAAGTGATAAAAATCGTTTGCTCGGTTTTATACCCATCCCGAAAACATTGCCCGAAGTGGTAATCATGCCGGGCAGCAGTATTCGGTACATCCCGACCGAACAGATTATTTTGGACTGCGTTGAGTCGATTTTCGATATGTATCATGTGATTGACAAAACATATTTCTGTATTACCCGTAACGCCGATATTACGGCAGATGATGATATTTTTGACGAAACTCAGGATTTCCGTTCTGCAATGAAAAAATTGCTCTCCAAACGAAAACACTTATCAATCGTTCGTTTGGAACTGGGGCATAAAGTTTGCGGTCCTTTGGAATCTTTGCTGTTGGATCGGTTTTTTATCAAAAAAAATCAGGTGTTTGTTACGAAATCCCCAATGAAAATGAGCTATGTCTTTTCTTTGCAGTCGCAGATGTCTCCATCCTTGCGCAAACTGTTATATTATCCCGAATTTAAGCCGATTCAAACCGCTTCGATTCAGGATTCGGATAATATGTTCCGTCTGATCAAACGAAATGACAGATTGTTTTCGTATCCTTATGAGAGTATGGATTTTTTTCTTGCGCTTATCAGACAGGCTGCCGTGGATCCCAATGTCGTTTCGATTAAAATAACGATCTATCGTTTGGCGCAAAAAGCACGTTTGGTGGAATATCTCTGTGCCGCTGCCGAAAATGGCAAGGATGTGGATGTAATGATAGAACTGCGAGCCCGTTTTGACGAACAAAACAATATTGACTGGTCGGAACGTTTGGAGGAGGCGGGATGCCGATTGACTTATGGATTTGATGAATATAAAGTACATTCAAAGGTATGCCAGATCACTTATAAAGAACGTAATTCTGTCCGTTATATTACACAGATTGCAACCGGGAATTATAACGAAAAAACAGCGGAGCTCTACAGTGATTTGTCACTGATTACTGCCGACCGGCAAATCGGAGAAGATGCTGCTGCTTTTTTCCGCAATCTGTCAATCGGAAAGTTGGATTACGATTACAGGTGGCTTTTGGTTTCTCCCTTTTCGTTAAAGCCTAAGGTAATGGAAATGATCCATAATGAAATTCAAAAAGCGAATCAGGGTCGAATTGTGATGAAATTGAATTCACTCACCGACAAGGATATCATAATCGCTCTTTCGGAAGCTTCCTGCGCGGGTGTATCGATTGACCTGATCATCAGGGGTATTTGCTGTATCCTTCCTGGAGTTCCCGGCTTTACCGAAAACATTAGAATCACGAGTATTGTCGGAAGATTTCTGGAACATTCCAGAATATACAGCTTCGGGAAGGGAGATACTCAGCAGATTTACATTTCTTCTGCCGATATGATGACGCGCAACACGACACGCCGCGTCGAGGTTGCATGTCCGATTTTTGATCCCGAACTAAAAGTGAGGATCAACAGACATTTGCATTTGATGCTGACTGATAATGTAAAGGCCAGGATTATGCTATCAAACGGCTTATATGAAAAGAAACCGGAATCGGATCTGCGAATAGATTCTCAGGAATATCAAATTGAAGAGGCGGCAGCCGCTGCGCAATCCAGAGATGTCGCTGTGAAAGACAGCAAATTAACGAAAAAAATAAAAAAGGGATTGCATGATTTCTTTGCAAACCTCTCCAATCGATTTGAATAACTGCTTGAAATACATCTAATTTCAACAGAAATCAGGTGCGGCTTACGCACCTGATTTTGGTATGGAAAACAAAGAAAAATACTTTATCGATTCAAGTATACTGTTGACAAAATTAGATAGCTACCTATATAATTACACGTAAGGTGACCAAAAATGAATGAACGAAAATTCGGTTTGTATTTTAAGTTGATCCATCACTCATTCGAAAAACGTCTGAACAAAATTCTTGCTCCGTATGATCTCACATTATCTCAATTCGATATTCTGTCGATTCTTAATGAAAACAATACGCACGGAATTACTCAACGTGATATCGAATACGCATTAAAACTTGAGAATCCGACTGTTACGGGTCTTGTGAAACGAATGGAAGCAAAGGATCTGCTATATTCTCATACGCATGCCGATGACCGTCGCTGCAAATGTTTGTTCGTCAGCGAGAAGGGTATTCGCTTGATGCGCGAGATTCATTTAAAGATCAAACAAACCGATCAGATTTTGTTGCGGGATTTTGAGGATGAAGATGTGGATGCCTTGGATCGAATGCTGAATCGGATCATTCGAAATATTTTGGAAGACTGAGAATTCAAATCAATAGTTCCGATTTGGTACTTTTCGCAGAGGCATTACTTGTCCGGAATTGTTACCGCACGTGCTGTCGATTGTCAGGAGGTAAAATGAAAGACGAACTTTTCAGAGACATGCCAATCCCGAAGGCTGTCGCTAAATTGGTTATTCCGACAATGCTCGGAATGATTGTTACTATTATCTATAATATGGTGGATACTTTTTTTGTCGGGCAAACCGGGGATCCGATGCAGGTTGCGGCTGTATCGTTGGCATCCCCTATCTTTATGTTGCTGATGGCATTCGGCAATATTTTCGGAATCGGCGGTGCGTCGCTTATTTCCAGATTGCTTGGTATGCAGCAGAAAGAAAAAATCAAAAGTGTTTCTTCTTTTTGCTTTTACTGCTGTATCGGTATCGGATTGATCTCAACAGTGGTCTATTTGGCATTCATGCCGGAAATAGTAGGTATGATCGGAGCCAGCGAACAGACTTGGGCTTTCGCGCAACAATATCTGATTTATATCGCTTACGGCGCGGTATTTATTGTAATACAAGCTGCTTTCGGTAATATCGTCAGAGCGGAAGGTGCTGCAAAAGAAGCCATGATGGGAATGATGATCGGGACTGTGATCAATATTGTTCTTGACCCGATCATGATTTTGACTTTGAAAATGGGGGTTGCAGGCGCTGCCATTGCTACGATTATCGGAAATGTTTGTTCCGTCATTTATTATGTCTATTATTTGACGAAAAAAGGAACGTTGCTGTCTATTCATCCAAAATATTTTGCTTTTAAGAAAGACATATCAAAAGAAGTGTTTTTTATCGGCATTCCTGCATCGCTCAATAATGTATTGATGAGTGTGTCTATGGTTGTCCTGAATAATTATGTGGCATCTTATGGGGATATTGCCGTTTCTGCAATGGGGGTCTCAAACCGTTTGTTTTCCCTGCTGATTATGCTGCAATTGGGTGTTGGTATGGGGATTCAGCCGTTGGTTGGATATAATTACGCAGCAAGAAATTATAAGAGAATGAATGATGCCGTGAAATTCGGTGGATTTTTGGGGGTTGGAATCGGTGCGGTCGTCACTGCAGTATTTATCGCATTTGCCGGCCCGTTGATTCAACTGTTCATTAACAATGCGGATGTGGTTGAATATGGCAAATATTTTCTCAGAGCGCAGGTCTCAATCGGACCCGTTGTTGGATTTATGTTCATTTTTATGGGTTCCTTTCAATCGATGGGCAAGTCAATTCCTGCTTTGATTCTATCCGTTTCCAGACAGGGATTTGCCTTTTTCCCGATTATCATCATAGCAAATGCTTTGTTCGGGTTGGATGGTGTTGCTTGGGCTCAGCCTGCTGCAGATGTGGTATCGACATTGCTTGCAGGTGTTATGTATTATGCATATTACAAAAAATCTCACAGGCAACTTCTAGAGGAGCAGTCAATGAATATATAAATGCAATCCTATTATTTCCAAAACAGACGTACTGTCCGATGCGTCTGTTTTTTTTGTTTGTAACAAATAAAAATGATTTCCGGATGATACTTGACATAAATACTCCACTATGCTAGACTGGGCACGTGAGGTAATTCAAAATGCTCATTACGAAAGAATGTGACTATGCAGTACGGATTTTGCGCGCATTGTCTCATCACCAAATCGCGAGTGCCGCAGACATCAGCAGAGAAGAACATATCCCCGTGCAGTTTGCCTATAAAATTTGCCGAAAACTTGCAAAAGCGGGAATTATTGTCAGCCATCGCGGAACGGACGGGGGATACCAAATGCATATGGATATCGGTGAACTGTCTCTTTATGACATTTGCAAAGCAGTAGACAAAGATCTGATGATTGCAGAATGTATGCAACCGGAAGCCTTGTGTTCCCGTAATACTTGTGATCGTCCCTGTAAAGTGCATAAAGAATTTTGTCGGCTCCAAAAGGTCGTGATAGAAGAAATGAGTGCAACAAAATTGTCGCAATTGTTGGTGTAATAAAGTACGCATGAGTGTACTTTAAAAATATAACTTAAATTGGACTAAAATAGTCCAGTATATCAGGAGGATAGATTAATGAATCAATGTTATGGTTGCAACATTTGTCAGAGTGCTGACAAACCGATGGAAGAATTCATCCGCTCATTGCCGATGGAAACGTCGCATCACAGAGTGGAATCTCAGGAAACGAAATGTAATTTCGGTTTGCAGGGCGTATGCTGCAGACTGTGTGCAAACGGACCCTGCCGCATCACACCGGACGCTCCCCGTGGTATTTGCGGCGCAAGTGCCGATACGATTGTCGTCAGAAACTTTCTTCGGGCTGTCTCCGCCGGTGCCGCCTGTTACCTGCATGTGGTCGAAAATACGGCGCTGAATCTGAAGCATACCGCTGAGGAAAAAGGCACGCTCAAAGGACTGAAATCACTCAAGCGTATGTGTGATTTATTCGGGATCGAAGGTAAGGATGATCATGAAAAGGCACTGAAGATTGCAAATGCGGTTTTAAGTGATTTATACAAACCGGACTACGAAGAACCGGAATTGGTGAAAAAAATGGCGTATGCTCCTCGTTATGAACGTTGGCAGCAACTCGGAATTCTCCCCGGGGGAGGGAAATCCGATGTATGCCGCGGAGCTGTAAAATCGTCTACGAACCTAAACTCCGATCCGGTTGATATGCTGCTTGATTGTCTCCGCTTGGGAATTTCAACCGGATTTTACGGGTTGACCCTGACGAACCTGCTGAATGACGTTTTGCTTGGAGATCCTCAAATCCGAATGGCTCCGGTCGGATTACGGGTGATTGATCCGGACTATATCAATATCATGATTACCGGCCACCAGCATACGATTTTTGTCGATCTTCAGGAACGCTTGGCATCACCGGAAGTCGTTGAACGTGCCAAGGCTGCCGGGGCGAAAGGGTTTCGATTGGTCGGATGCACCTGCGTCGGTCAGGATCTGCAGCTTAGAGGGGCGTATTATACGGACATTTTCGACGGACACGCAGGCAATAACTATGCGAGCGAGGCAATTCTTGCTACGGGAGCGATTGATATGGTGCTTTCGGAATTCAACTGTACACTGCCCGGCATCGAACCCATCTGCGACGAACTGAGCATTAAACAGATATGCCTGGACAGTGTTGCAAAGAAAGCCAACGCCGAACTGAAACAGTTCGATTTTGCGAATCGCGCGCAGATCAGCGAAGAAATTATTCAGGAAGCTATCGATTCTTATCAAACGAGGCGCCCCGGAGTATCTTTGCGTCTCATGCCGGAACACGGAAACGATCATTCGCTTACGGGCGTAAGTGAGAATTCTTTGAAAGAATTCCTGGGAGGATCATGGAAACCGCTGATTGATCTGATTGCTTCCGGCGACATCAAAGGCATTGTCGGTGTGGTCGGATGTTCCAATCTGACCGCGGGTGGCTATGATGTGCTTACCGTTGAATTGACAAAGGAACTGATTAAGAGGGATATTATCGTATTGACTGCGGGATGTTCTTCCGGCGGGATCGAAAACTGTAATCTGATGACTCCGGAAGCGGCTCAGCTGGCGGGACCGAAATTGCGTGCGGTCTGCGAAAAATTGGGAATTCCTCCCGTATTGAATTTCGGACCTTGTCTTGCTATCGGACGTCTGGAAATCGTTGCAACCGAAATAGCAGAAGCAATGGGCATTGATCTGCCGCAGCTTCCGCTTGCGCTTTCCGCGGCTCAATGGTTGGAAGAACAGGCGCTTGCCGACGGGGCGTTCGGTTTGGCTCTGGGTTTGCCTCTGCATCTCGGGCTGCCGCCTTTTATTACGGGGAGCAATATTGCGGTGAAAGTTTTGACGGAAGATATGAAACAGCTGACAGGCGGGCAGGTGATTATCAATCCCGATGCGGTTGAAACTGCGGAGATACTGGATCGTATCATTTCGGAAAAACGCGCAGCGCTCGGTCTGTAGAAAGGGGGCAGACAAATGAAACGAATCATCATTGAAGCGGAACTTTGTGACGGTTGCAAGAATTGTTCGGTAGCTTGCATGCAATCCCATCGTTCGGATGCAGGTACTGTCTATGATCTCGATCTGACCGACCCGAAAAATGAAACCAGAAATCATATCATCGCTTTGGAAAGCGGTATCTATAAACCGATTTTCTGCAGACACTGTGAGGAGCCGGAATGTGTGGCTTCCTGCATGAGTGCCGCACTTACCAAAGATGAAGTGACCGGACTGGTTTTGTATGATGAAAAAAAATGTGCAGCCTGCTTTATGTGCGTTATGAACTGCCCGTACGGAACGATCAAGCCGGATCGTGTCAGCCACAGTAAAATCATAAAATGTGACTTTTGCAAAGACTCGGATTATGATCCGAGCTGTGTGAAATCCTGCCCAAAAAAAGCAATTCATGTGGAGGAGGTTTGAGCCATGAAACATATTATAATCGGTGCAGGCGCTGCCGGAATCGCCGCAGCCAAAACAATCCGAAAACTGGATCGAGATGCTGATATTACGCTGATATCCGAAGATACCTCGGTTCATTCGAGGTGTATGCTCGGTCAGTACCTTTCCCATGAGCGAAACGAGGAAACACTTAATTTTGTTCCCGATGACTTTTTCCTGTCAAATCGGATAACATGGATTTCCGGAGAGCCGGTTGGACAGATTGATCCGGATAGCCATCGTATCGCTTTGCGCAGCGGGGAACAACTGCACTATGACAAACTCCTGATCGCGACGGGGGCGGAAAGTGTGATTCCTCCCATCGGAGAACTACGCATTGCAAAAAATGTTTTCGGACTGCGCAATCTTTCTGATGCGCAGTCAATCGTGAAAAATGTCGCGACTGGAGCAAATGTGATTGTTATCGGTTCCGGATTGGTCGGAATGGATGCCGCTTATGGACTGCTTCAGAACGGAATAAACGTAACGGTGTTGGAGATGGCGGATCATATTTTGCCTCTGCAATTGGATAATACTGCTGCCGAAGCATATCAGAGGCTGTTCGAGGAGCATGGTTGCAAATTTTTGCTCGGGGAAAAAGCAACGAATACCGAAACCGATTCAAACGGAGAAATTCATTCGATTCTTCTGGAGAACGGAATGAAATTGCCTTGCGATGCGGTGATTGTTGCGGTCGGAGTGAAAGCGAATACGGCGTATTTGCCCGCAGATATTCTGTCTGAACGGGGAAGCGTCAATGTGGACAATCGGATGCAAACGGTTTTACCGGACATCTATGCCGCAGGAGACGTGACCGGCCTTTCGGGCATCTGGCCGAACGCCGTAAAGCAGGGGAGAGTCGCTGCTTGTGCAATGCTAGGAAAAGATGAAGCGTATACCGACACCTATGCACTCAAGAATACGATGAATTTTTACGGACTGCCTACATTATCTCTTGGAATGTATTGTGAAGTCGGAGATGAAACGCTGGTGAGAGAATCTATGTCTGTTTACGAACGGATCGTTTTAAAAGACGGCAGAATTCAGAGCATCCTTCTGCAGGGAAACATTGATTACAGCGGGATCTGGCAATATTTGATTAAAAACAAAATCGATATCGCGCCTTATCGATCAAAGTTGTTTCGATTGTCGTATGCTGACTTTTTTGCAACCGAACAAAACGGGCAATACTGTTATCGATAACGCACCGCCTATAATTAAAGCACCGCATTGCGGTGCTTTAATCTGTTTGATCGGTTTGACTTTCGCAGTTAGGACAGAGCTTATTTTTCGGATAGACGGTTCCGCAATCCGGACATCGGACGGCTTTCCCTTTTCTCATCATTTTCTCTAGATAGCGATCTTTCTGATCTTCTTTTTTTCGTTCTTGCTTGAGGTTGCTTTCTTTTGTGAGTTTCTCTTTGTATGCAAGGTATGCCTGCGGATCAAACCGACGGGATTTGTTTGTCACGACAATATTTGTATCGTTTAGATATGCAATCAGATAATTGCATTCGATCATCCGATTCAGAATCTCCGCAGAGGATTCTTTTTCGGAATTCAGCTTCTTTGCAAAATCGGGAAAACCCATTTCATCCATATCGCATAAAATATCAAATATTTTTTTAGAATCAGTTAGATTAAATAAGCAACCCAGGGCAATCATAAGGGGAAATCCAGAAAAAGCGGCTAAAAACAACCCGAAAAGCACATTATTCTGAAAGGAGAAAATGGCAAATGCAATCAATAAAGCCGCAATGCTGCCGCTGATCAGAAATTTCAGCAAACTTTTCCGCCATTGTTTTTTATTGCATGCCGATGAATTCATCAGAACCTCCAAACACTTTGCACGTTCAAATTTATTTCCCGTTTGTCAGATATTCCCGATATCGTTTTGCATTGAATGCCGAGCAATTCTTCAGAATAATCATTTCCCCATCGGAATCGACATATCCCACAACGTATTGCCCGTTAAAAGCGGCATTGAGCATTTTTAATGCAAGGTATGTATCCGTTTGTGCTTCTTTGGCAAATTCATCCACAGACATGCTGCTGTGCCCATTCAGGATCTTTGCGACACGGTTTGCATGAGATAGATTCAATGTAATTACCATGGCTATGATGACGAATACAACAGCCGAACACAGCCCCACGACTCCTGAAATTGTACTCGATGCCCAAAGAGTTTTCGAGAAATATGCCATCCCGCCTCCAAACAACAGAAAAACAATTGAAAATAAACGGTTAGAGGTAAATCGTTTGGCGTTTGTATTTGTGAACTCTTTCATGACGAAATCCTTTCGTGAAAAAATTTTTATATGGCTATTTTTTGATCGGAATGCGACTTCCGCAATAATCACAGACTGCGTGTTTTGAAGACATGGCATGATTTCTGGCTCCGCAGTTTGGACAAACCGAATCTTCGGGCAGATCGGAATGTGCAGGATCATCAAGTCTGCTTCCAAGCAGAACGACTGAATGAGAATCCTCCGAAATGTATCCATTCAGATAATGTCTTTTCAGCAAACGAGTCAGTTCCCGTTCGATTTTTTTTTCTCTCAGATTCAGCAAACGCGCGTAATATAAAAAAGTCACTTCTTCGTTTGGCTTGGCGTATGATTGGTAATAAGATATATTGTGGATCATTAACAGCATTTCGAATCCGAATTTCGTTAATAATATTCCGGCAGCAATGATCAATGCGACAAACAATAGTGCCATGATTGTTGACAAATCATATTGATCCGTGCTGAGCAGTCCTGCAACAAAAACTCCGCAGAACAGCATGATCGCAGCAATCCCGATCGGTAATGCAATATACGCTGCGATTCGACCGGATTTAATCTTTTTTCTGTTGATATCCAATTTGTTCATTCTGTATCTGTTCCCGTTTGAATAGTTTCGGTTTTGATCAAAGTGATATTTTCGCAATTCAGGTCAAATGTTCCGTATAAATAATTTTTCGACAGGAACATCTGCAAATCTTTTCGAATGTGATCACTCGGTTTGTTTAGTTTTATTGAAAGCTCTTTAATCCCAGTAGCAGTTTCCGGCTTGATTAGTTCCAGATAAGCAGCGAGTTTTTTCATTTTCAGGATATGGTAAATCCCGGAATACATGAGTAACAAGCCTGCAAATGTGAGGATTGCATAAATCGCGTCCCGGACTGCAGCCGACCCAGCTGCTGTCAGTGCTTTATCCAGAAGCAGTCCGAAAATGCCGGCAAGCATGAATCCAAAGAAAATTTTCAGTTGGGAGGATTTTATGAGCGTATTGATTTTATTGAAATTAAGGATTGATTTTTTCGCAATTTCTTCTGTATCATTGTTTTTTTCAGTCGGTTCCGTTTCGTTTGCGGTTTGAAGTGTCATGGGTAGTGTTCCTTCCTGATATTGTGCAACATGATTATATCAGAAATCTCTCTGTGACGGGAATAGTTTTTATCTGCACAAAATTAAAAAAGGACAAACAAACTGTTTATCCATCGTCGGACGCTCCTACGAGATATGATGTTCAGAGCCCGCAGCCGCAATTATGGCAATATTTGGCAGCTTTGTTTGTAATCTGCGTGTTACATTCCGGGCATACCGTTGCAAGTTGCATGCCGCACTCTGTGCAATATTTCATGTTGTGACCTATTGTGTTGCCGCATTGCGGACATTTGCGAAATTCGAAAAGTTGTTTTGCTCCGCAATTCCAACAATATTTCTCTCCGTTATTCAGCAGTTCTCCGCATTGGGTGCATTTGATTTTTCTGTCTGCTGGCTTCGTGGAAGTGATATCTTTATGCAGAGTTTTATTAAGCGCATATGCGGAATCGATTCTGTTGCTTTCGTCGTAAAAACGTTCTTGTTCGTAATGATATCCGATAATGTCCATCTCTGCTTTTCTTGATAATGCATCTTTTACTTTTTGAACTGCGGAATCATCCTGCGGCACACTGATATCATTAATGTTAAAATAAAGCAGTTTAATACCGTATTGACCGAGAATGGGTGTTGTCTGTTTTGTAAGATAATCTGAAATTTCATTTAAATAAGAACCGATCTCCAAAACGCTGATTTGTTCTTTCACGATGTAAGTGGCAATCGTGTCTTTCACATTCGTTAAATAGAATCCTTTAAAATAATCTGTTAATTGATCTTTCCCAAAGGAAGGAAGTGTTCCGACCAATTTCATCAAAAATTTAGCGGAATCTTCTATTGCAATTCCGAATTGTCCGTAAGAACGTACAGGAAGAATGATATTGTATTTCGGATCGTGCAATTGGATCGGAGAGGCGGTTCCCCATTTGATATCGAGATTAACCGCCTTGTTTACGAACCAGATCTCTGCGGTAAAAGGAGTTTGACCTCCGTACGGCATATTGATCAGCCGATTCAGCAAAGGTATATTTTCTGTCTGCAATGAATAAGTACCCGCTGTAAAGAGATCGTACGCTTTACCTCCTTTGTAAAGCACGGCCTCCTGCGATTCGCTGACAATCAACTGTGTCCATGTGCTCAAATTGCAGTCTGGATATTTCCACGCAAACACATCAGGACTTCCGTTGTATTTTACCACATGAATCAATGCCATGAATTTATCTCCCCGCGCCTTCTTCCGGCTCGATTTGAATTTGCTGAAGTGCATACTCCAAACAGAGCAATACGATTTCGTTTCTTGTCCGTCCGCTTTTCCTGGCGGTTTCATCGAGTGTTGCAACAATTTCGTTCGGAAGACGAGCCGAAACGACGGAACTGTCTCCGTATTTCTTCTTTGATCTGATGACAAGTTTATCCATTATACTCTACCTTTCAACTTAATTCCCGATGCCCATTGAAAGTGAAAGATATCTGCCATACAAATACATACATCCTATTCTGTAAAATTATTATAAATCAACATGATCAGTTTAGCAAGTGCACCTATGTTTACTCAAGTGGTTTTATATGATATAATCAAAAATTAATCTGATACACAGTTTCAAATTGGAAAAGAGTACTGTTTATGAATCAAAAAAAGATTATGATGATTTATTCCGTTCTTATTTTGGGCATTATCGCTGCCTGTCTGTTTTTTTCGGCAGATCGTTCTTCAAAATATATGATTACCATGGGTGCG
Source organism: Anaerofustis sp. (assembly GCA_041447245.1). Lineage (GTDB taxonomy): Bacteria > Bacillota > Clostridia > Eubacteriales > Anaerofustaceae > JBGMEA01. The sequence goes on along the minus strand of JBGMEA010000026.1, from coordinate 57,892 downwards.
GTTATATTTTCCTTGGGTCAATCTCTGGCTCTTAATCTTTTGACTTTTAAGAGGTTTCGGGATGATCCTGTCGCATCAATTCCGGTAATCGGATTTGGGATTGCTCACTTTCTTATTGTGCTGCTCATCGGATTTCTTTTCGGGTGGTTGCTGCCGATCGGGGCATCTGTATATTTTATTCTGCAATTGCTCTTGGCGATTGCCGGATTTATTCTTTCAATCGGTTTATACGGAGGTAAAAATTATATTATGAGAAGTCGTAACAGTCAAAACAATTATCAATCAGAAGATATTTTGGCTGCTCTTTGCAGACAGGTAAAATTGCTTCAGGTGAAATCAGATCGTTTGCCCGCATCCGTTCATTCTGTAATATCAGATCAGATGGATCAATTATATGAGCTGTTTCGTTATGCGGAACCCGGGCGCAATGAACTATCCGATGCCGTTGATGAAGAACTCAGCGATTGTATGGCATCTATCGAATATGAACTTGATCATATGATTGACATTCAATCGGAAAATACACAGCGCGTAAGAGATATTTCCAACAAAATAAAGGAACTTATGGTACGTCGCAAAGGATAATTTCCTTAAAAGAATGCTTTCCGTGAATTGTTAAATAGATGATTTTTATATGCTCTAAAATTGCAGAATATAACTCTTTTGCGCTACCGTGTGAAAGTGAGCGAGGAGCGAACCGAAAAGCGCTTTATAGCTGAGGGCAGCATTAAAAAGATCGATTATTTACGTGTTTTGAGTGTTTCTTTGGTTCTGTTGAATAAGATACAATTTGAAAGGATTTCGGCAATCCTTTTTTTACTTGGAATGAAAGCCGATAATTTTTTATAGTCCCAAAAAAAATATTAGTTATTTATTGTAATATATTATATCTTACTAAAATCTATTGACAAAATTCGAAAAAGATTTAGAATTTAATAGTAAAGAAATAACTTTTTTAATAATATTATTATTTCAATAATTAAGCGAAAATAAATTTATAGACACTTTCTTTCAGTTGAAAATTGGATGTTTATCTATTGATTAAAAGCCGATTCGAAGAAATACACAGTATTACAGCATTGTTTGAGAAAAAAACAGATTGATCACATTGCTCGCCGGAGTTTACAGCAGAGTGCAATGGGGAAAACGATCGAAGGCCTGATAACGTCAAGTTATCAATTGAACCATTCGATGCGCAGACATCGTTACAGGAAGTCAGACTTATAGAAACAACATCTGCGGCACACAGCCGAAGAAATAAGTCAAAACATCATAAAATACAGGGAGGAATCACACACAATGTCAAAAATCACAGAAGTAAAAGCAAATGTCGAAGCAGGAAAAGCGAAGATCGTACCGGGCTTGGTGCAGGAAGCACTCAATGAAGGAGCAGGCGCACAGGAAATCCTGGCGGCAATGATCGAAGGAATGGGAGTGGTAGGCGAAAAGTTCTCATCCGGAGAAATCTTTGTGCCGGAAATGCTGGTTGCAGCAAGAGCAATGCAGAAAGGTGTTGAAGTGCTCAAACCCTTACTCGCAGGAGAAGGAGCAGTCTCTCTCGGCAAATGTGTCATCGGAACGGTAGCAGGAGACCTGCATGACATCGGCAAAAACCTCGTGTCTCTCATGATCGAATCCGCGGGATTCGAAGTCATCGACCTCGGTGTCGATGTACCGAAAGAAAAATTCATCGATACGATTAAAGCAAACCCGGGAGTCAATCTTGTGGCATGTTCGGCACTGCTCACTACAACCATGCCGTCACTCGAGGAAACGGTGAAAGCAATCAAAGCAAGCGGTCTGACAGGCTTCAAAGTGATCGTGGGCGGCGCTCCGATTACGCAGGGATTCGCAGATGAAATCGGTGCGGACGGATATGCGCAGGATGCCGGCGGAGCTGCCGTGCTTGCAAAACGGATTGTAAAATAGTGTTCATTCAAAATAGAAAAGTTATGAAAAGTGAAAAATGAGGAGGTTATAAATATCATGCTGTCTATCAAACAAAATTTAAGAGAAACGATTAAGGGCGGAAATCCGGATCGATTTGTCAATCAGTACGAATATCTGGGATTCATCAACGGAGGAAATCCGTATGCTGTTACAAATTTGCGTCCGGAAGAAGGCGCTGAAGACAGAGCGAATGCATGGGGTGTTACCTATAGTTTTCCTAAAGGAGTTCCCGGCCCCTTTCCTGTCCATACACCGGAAAAAATTCTTTGCAAAGACATTACAAAATGGAGAGATTATATCAAAGCTCCGAAGTTGGACTATCCGGATGAAGAATGGCTCAAATATAAACATTTCGCGGATGAAATCAATCGTGATGAAGTGTTTGCAACTTACTTTATCGCGCCGGGGATCTTTGAACAGTTACACAACTTTCAGAGCATGGATGCCGCATTAATCAACCTGTATGAAGAACCGGAATATACACAGGAAATCATTGATTTTCTGGTTGAATGGGAACTCGGATATGCGGAAAAATTATGCAAGTTCTATCAACCGGAAGCAATCTTCCATCACGATGACTGGGGTAGCTACCGTTCTTCCTTCATGGCTCCGGCAATGTTTGATGAATTCCTTGTTCCCGCATACAAGAAAATTTACGGTTACTACAAAGAACACGGCGTGGAATTGATCGTTCACCACAGTGACTCTTATGCGGCAAATCTCGTTCCTTACATGATCGAAATGGGCATCGACATTTGGCAGGGTGCGACTTCAACCAACAATAACGCTGAAATCATCAAACAATACGGCCCGCAGATTTCGATTATGGGTGATTTGGACAACAGTGTACTGGATAAAGGGGACATTACCCGTGAAGAAATCGCAAGTATTGTCAGAAAATCCTGTGAAAGCTGCGGCACAAAATACTTCATTCCCTGCTTGATCAGAGGACTTTCCGGAAGTACGTATCCGGGTGTCTATGAAGCGGTCAGCGAAGAAATCGACAACATGAGCAAGGAAATGTTCAAATAGTACTATCATTGTGATAATATCGGGTATCGCCAATTACCCAATATTATATAAGGAATTCCGAATAAGAATAGAACAGTGAAGAATCAGTCGCCAATCGATTCTCTTTGTGCAAGATTGCACCCTGTACTGTTCCGGCTCGATTCCGATATTTCTTCCATAGATCATACCAAAAAAGAAATCGCTTCGGTGATTTCTTTTTTGATACGATGAATCTGTTGATTTTATCCCACCAAGAGTCGTTAAATATTGTTTGGAAGTCTAATAGTAAAATTTTTTATATTACTATTATCATATCATATTTATTTTTATTATTTATTTTTTCCTTGTCTGGATTCCATTGTTTAAATAAAAAAACCACAAAACCAGAATTATTCAAGATTTATTTGTAAAAACAGTAATTACAGTAACATCAATAAATTTACTAAAACATATTGACAAATTTTAAAATTTCCTTAAAATTGAATTGTATATGGACTATTTAGAGGCAGAGGTATCTTTCTAAAAGGATTGCTTGCAAGCAATCTGTTCTGCCTTTGTGATGTAAAGTAATAAAATGGAGGAATACACATGATCATCATTGGAGAAAAAATCAACGGATCGATCCCGTCGGTAGCGAAAGCAATCGCGGAACGCGACGGAGAAAAGATCAAAGAACTGGCGAAAGCCCAGACAGCAGCGGGAGCAACATTCATCGACGTGTGCGCATCGGTGTCGGAAGATATCGAAGTGGAAACGATGAAATGGCTCATCGACCTCGTACAGGAAGTGACGGACCTTCCGATTGCGGTAGACAGCCCGAGCGTGAAGGTATGCATCGAATGTATGCCGTTCTGCAACAAACCCGGACTGTTCAACTCTGTCAGTATGGAAGGGGACAAAACAGACCTCGCTTTCCCCGTGCTTGCAAAGAACCCTGAATGGGAAGTGGTTGCGCTTCTGAACGACGACAACGGCATCCCTCAGACAGCGGAACGAAGACTGGAAGTGTTCGCAAACTTAATGGCAAAAGCCAAAGAGTACGGCATTGACCCGTCAAGATTCCACATCGACCCGCTCGTTGAAATGCTGTGCACCTCGGAAGACGGAATCAAGATGGTAACGGATGTCATCCATGCCATTAAATCCGAATACCCGACCATCCACATCACGGGAGCGGTATCCAACATCTCCTTCAACCTGCCGGCAAGAAAGCTGGTGAATCAGGGATTTGTGGTGCTGGCGATGAATGCGGGAATGGACAGCGCAATTCTTGATCCGCTCAACAGAGACATGATGGGAATGATCTATGCGACGGAAGCACTGCTCGGCATGGATGATTACTGCATGGAATACATCGCGGGATACAGAAACAATATCTACGGCACACAGCCGAAGAAATAAGACAAGATCATAAAATACAGGGAGGAATCACAACACAATGTCAAAAGTAGCAGAAGTAAAAGCAAACGTAGAAGCAGGCAAAGCGAAGATCGTACCGGGCTTGGTGCAGGAAGCACTCAATGAAGGAGCAGGCGCACAGGAAATCCTGGCGGCAATGATCGAAGGAATGGGAGTGGTAGGCGAAAAATTCTCATCCGGAGAAATCTTTGTTCCTGAAATGCTGGTCGCAGCAAGAGCGATGCAGAAAGGTGTTGAAGTATTAAAACCGCTTCTCGCAGGAGAAGGCGCGGTATCTTTGGGTACCTGCATCATCGGAACGGTAGCGGGAGACCTGCATGACATCGGGAAAAATCTGGTCACGCTCATGATCGAATCGGCAGGATTCGATGTGATCGACCTCGGCGTTGATGTACCGAAAGAAAAATTCATCGAAACCATCAAAGCAACTCCGGGAGTGAATCTCGTGGCATGCTCGGCACTCTTGACAACAACAATGCCGTCACTCGAAGAAACCGTCAAAGCAATCAAAGCATCCGGCTTGACCGGCTTCAAAGTGATCGTGGGCGGCGCTCCGATTACGCAGGGATTTGCGGATGAAATCGGTGCGGACGGATACGCGCAGGATGCCGGCGGAGCTGCCGTGCTTGCAAAAGAAATCATTAAATAATACAGAGAACATCCAAAAAAGACTGAAATGAACCGTACTCAAATGCGGTTCTTATGACAAGACAGAGGAGATAGATCATGTTAACAATCAAACAAAACTTGTTGGAAACGATTAAAGGCGGAAATCCGGATCGATTCGTTGATCAATACGAATATCTCGGATTTATCAACGGAGGCGATCCTTATTCTGTCAGAAATTTGAGACCGAATATGGGCGAACCGGACAGAGCAAATGCATGGGGCGTTATTTACAGCTTCCCGGTTGGAACACCAGGTGCATTCCCTGTACATAAACCGGATACTATTTTGTGCAAAGATATTACAAAATGGAGAGATTACATCAAGGCTCCGAAGTTGGACTATCCGGATGAAGAATGGCTTAAATATCAGCCGAATGCACAAGCAATCAATACAAATGAAGTTTTCTCCACATACTTCATCGCGCCGGGGATCTTTGAACAGTTACACAACTTCCAAGGTGTAGATGCGGCGTTGATCAACCTGTATGAAGAACCGGAATATACACAGGAAATCATTGATTTTCTGGTTGACTGGGAACTTGAATATGCAGAAAAAATCTGCAAATTTTATAAACCGGAAGCAATCTTCCATCACGATGACTGGGGCAGCTACCGTTCTTCCTTCATGGCTCCGGCAATGTTTGAAGAATTCCTTGTTCCCGCATACAAAAAAATCTACGGTTACTACAAAGAACACGGCGTACAGTTGATCGTTCACCACAGTGACTCTTATGCGGCAAATCTCGTTCCCTACATGATCGAAATGGGCATCGACATTTGGCAGGGTGCGACTTCAACGAACAATAACGCTGAAATCATCAAACAATACGGCTCGCAGATTTCGATTATGGGTGATTTGGACAACAGTGTGCTGGATAAAGGAGATATCACCCGTGAAGAAATCGCGAAAGAAGTGCGCAGAGCATGTGAAAGCTGCGGTACAAAATACTTCATTCCCTGCTTGATCAGAGGACTTTCCGGAAGTACCTATCCGGGTGTCTATGAAGCGGTCAGCGAAGAAATTGCTAAAATGAGCAAGGAAATGTTCAAATAGTACTATCATTGTGATAATATCGGGTATCGCCAATTACCCAATATTATATAAAGGAATTCCGAATAAGAATAGAGCAGTGAAGAATCAGTCGCCAATCGATTCTCTTTGTGCAAAATTGCACCCTGTACTGTTCCGGCTCGATTCCGATATTTCTTCCATAGATCATACCAAAAAAGAAATCGCTTCGGTGATTTCTTTTTTGTTGTTAAGTGAAAAATGGTTTTAAATATGTTGGCTCATAAGTGATTCATTATAAATAGCAAATAATAATAACTTACAAATACATTTCTCTGAATTATAGAAAAAATAAATAAGTTCATTTGTATTTATCCTACTTTTTGCGCTGGTTGCTTTGTTCCATCGTTTTTATCTTAATATTGTAAATTCTTGCAATCAGAAGTATTTTACTAAAACATATTGACAAATTGTCAAATATCCATAAAATTTAATTTGGTAGGAGAAATGATTAGATTGTCTAGATAAGTTTTGATTAATCATTTCAATTTGTACGAAAAAGACTGGCATAATCCTTAACCGATTAAAATTATGGAGGAAACCAATACATGATCATCATTGGAGAAAAAATCAACGGATCGATCCCGTCGGTAGCGAAAGCAATCGCAGAACGCGACGGAGAAAAGATCAAAGAACTGGCGAAAGCCCAGACAGCGGCGGGAGCGACATTCATCGACGTGTGCGCATCGGTGTCGGAAGACATCGAAGTGGAAACGATGAAATGGCTCATCGATCTCGTACAGGAAGTGACGGATCTTCCGATTGCGGTAGACAGCCCGAGCGTGAACGTCTGCATCGAATGCATGAAGTTCTGTAACAAACCCGGACTGTTCAACTCCGTCAGCATGGAAGGGGACAAAACAGACCTCGCCTTCCCGGTACTTGCGGCAAACCCGGGATGGGAAGTTGCGGCGCTCTTAAACGACGACAACGGCATTCCACAGACGGCGGAGCGACGACTGGAAGTGTTCGCAAACCTGATGGCAAAAGCCAAAGAGTACGGCATTGATCCGTCAAGATTCCACATCGACCCGCTCGTTGAAATGCTGTGTACTTCGGAAGACGGAATCAAGATGGTAACGGATGTCATCCATGCCATTAAATCCGAATACCCAACCATCCACATCACGGGAGCGGTATCCAACATCTCCTTCAATCTGCCGGCAAGAAAGCTGGTGAATCAGGGATTTGTGGTGCTGGCGATGAATGCCGGAATGGACAGCGCAATCCTCGACCCCTTAAACAGAGACATGATGGGAATGATCTATGCGACGGAAGCGCTTCTCGGCATGGATGATTACTGCATGGAATACATTGCGGGATACAGAAACAACATCTACGGCACACAGCCGAAGAAATAAGACAAGATCATAAAATATAGGGAGGAATCACACACAATGTCAAAAGTAGCAGAAGTAAAAGCAAACGTAGAAGCAGGCAAAGCGAAGATCGTACCGGGTCTTGTGCAGGAAGCTCTGAATGAAGGAGCTGGCGCACAGGAAATCCTGGCAGCAATGATCGAAGGAATGGGAGTGGTAGGCGAAAAATTTTCATCCGGAGAAATCTTTGTACCGGAAATGCTGGTGGCAGCACGCGCGATGCAGAAAGGTGTCGAAGTGCTCAAACCCTTACTCGCGGGAGAAGGTTCGGTATCCCTCGGTACCTGCATCATTGGAACGGTGGCGGGAGACCTGCATGACATCGGCAAGAACCTGGTCACGCTCATGATCGAATCGGCCGGATTTGATGTGATCGACCTCGGAGTGGATGTACCGAAAGAAAAATTCATCGAAACCATCAAAGCAACTCCGGGATGCAACCTGGTGGCATGTTCGGCACTGCTGACCACCACAATGCCGTCGCTCGAAGAAACAGTGAAAGCAATCAAAGCATCGGGTCTGACAGGCTTCAAAGTGATCGTGGGCGGAGCTCCGATTACGCAGGGATTCGCAGATGAAATCGGTGCTGACGGTTATTCGCAGGATGCCGGCGGAGCTGCCGTACTTGCAAAAGCGATCATTAAATAACAAGATCTGAGAAGGTTTAAATAAGACTGTCGAGGACCGCTGATAATAAGCGGTCCTTCATATGAAAAACAGAGGAGGAAGGATCATGTTAACAAAAAAACAAAACTTATTGGAAACGATTAAAGGCGGAAATCCGGATCGTTTTGTCAACCAATACGAATTTATGGGATTCATTAATGGCGGGAATCCTTATTTGGTAAACAACAAGAGACCCACCCAGCCTGGCGAACCGGATATGCAAAATGCTTGGGGTGTCACATACCGTTATCCTGTCGGAAACCCTGCTCCGTTTCCTGTGCATGATGAAGAACATATCGTCATCAAAGATATCACAAAATGGAGAGATTACGTGAAAGCTCCGAAATTGGATTATCCGCAGGAAGAATGGGATAAGTATAAGCCAAATGCGGAAGCAATTGACAGAAACGAGTATTTTGCGACCTACATGGTTACTCCCGGTGTATTTGAGCAGTGCCATCATTTGCAAGGTATGGACAATGCATTGATCAATTTTTACGAAGAACCGGAAGCGATGCATGAATTGATCGATTTTTATGTAGATTGGGAAATCCAATATGCAAAAAAAATCTGTGAGAATTATCATCCGGAATGCATTTTCCATCACGACGACTGGGGCAGCTATCGTTCTTCCTTCATGGCGCCTGCCATGTTTGAAGAATTTATCGTACCTGCTTTCAAGAAAATCTATGGTTTTTACAAAGAAAACGGCGTGCAGTTGATTGTTCATCACAGTGATTCTTATGCGGCTAACCTTGTTCCATACATGATCGAAATGGGTATTGACATCTGGCAGGGTGCAACGTCCACGAACAATGTACCGGAACTGGTGAAACAATACGGAGGACAGATTTCTTTCATGGGAGATCTGGACAACGGCGTGTTGGACAAAGGCGACATTACTCAGGAAGAAATCGCGAAAGAAGTGCGCAACGCATGTGAAAGCTGCGGCATGAAGTACTACATTCCTTGTCTGATTATGGGTGGTCCGGGAAGCGTATTCCCGGGTGTATACGATTCCGTCAGTGCGGAAATCGACAAAATGAGCAAGGAAATGTTTAAATAAACCGATCTTGTAAAAAAGACAAAATGACTTGTCATTTTGTCTTTTTTTATGATTCATTTACAATGATAAGATCCAATCGCATGCTATTGGATTCCGAATATACGATGCCTAAATGAAAATAATGCTTCCAAATTTTCTGAAAATCAGTATAATTTGAAGCAGAAAATGCGACACATCTGTCATATTGGAGGAATTGATTGATATTCATGATTGACAACTATGACTCTTTTACTTACAATCTTGTCCAATATATCGAAGCTTTGGGATATCGGGTGGAAGTAGTCAGAAACAATGAAGTCACGGCAGAGCAGATTGTGGAAAAACGACCGCAATCAATTGTGATTTCTCCGGGTCCCTGTACGCCGAATGAAGCTGGAGTCAGTTTGGATGCAGTGAAAAAACTGAAAGGAATCATTCCGATTTTGGGAATTTGTCTGGGGCATCAGACAATCGGACAGGCCTTTGGCGCAAAAGTAGTCAAGGCTCAAAAACCGATGCATGGTAAAATCGATGCCGTGACACATAATAACCATGGCGTTTTTCGGGGGCTGAAAAATCCTTTGAACGTCACAAGATATCATTCTCTGATTTTGGAAAAAACAAGTTTACCCGATTGCTTCGAAATCACCTGCGAGTCTTCAAACGGAGAAATCATGGGCATAGCCCATAAACAATACCCCATAGAGGGAATTCAGTTCCATCCGGAAGCGATTCTGACAGAAATGGGGATGGAACTTCTGGATAACTTTTTTTCCAAATACGGAGGTCGAGCATGCATCAACTGATCGAGGGTTTGTATGTCGATGCCTATCGGATTTATGCGATATTTCGCGATGATCCATTCAGTTTCATGCTGGAAAGCGGAATGGATCATGCAAATTTGGGACGGTACAGCTTTATCGGTTCCAATCCGTTTAAAGTTTTGAAGAGCAAACACGACGAAATTCAGCTCATTGCGATTGATACGGATTCGCAGATCATTTCAGATACAGAAATAAAAGGGGATCCTTTCTGCGTATTGGATGCTTTGCTGAAGGAATTTCATCAGTGCAAAGAGCAACCGACCCTTCCGTTTGAAGGGGGTGCTGTCGGTTATCTGGGATACGATTTGGGACACCATTTAGAAAAATTGAATTCCACGGTGTTGGACGATGTGGATATTCCGGATCTGTTTATGGGGTTTTATGACGGAATCGTGGTAATCGATCATCTTGAACAAAAGACGTATGTCACTGCGCTCGGAATTGTATCCGATCCGAACCAACGAATGAATTCTTTGATTGAAAAACTGCAAACAGCTTTGGATGCTCCTGCACCGGATTTGATTGAGGAACTTCCGAATGAGTGGGCGGAAAGTGAAATTAGATCAAACTTCACTCATGAGCAGTATATCGATGCACTTAAAACCATTCACGAGTATATCAGGACAGGGGATATTTATCAGGTGAACCTGACTCAGCGCTTTGAGGCGGATCTGATCGCGTCTCCGCAGGTGTTGTATCAGGTGCTTCGAAAAGTGAACCCTGCTCCTTTTGCATCCATTATTGAATTCGGAGACGGAACCATTGTCAGCAGTTCGCCGGAGCGGTATCTGAAGTTAACTGATCGGCAGATGCAGACCCGCCCGATCAAAGGAACGACACCGAGAGGAAAGAGCGCGCAGGAAGACTGGGAAAATAGAATCATCCTGGAACAAAGCGAAAAGGACCATGCGGAATTACTGATGATCGTTGATTTGGAACGAAATGATTTCGGAAGGGTTGCAAAGACTGGAACAGTAAAAGTTCCGGAATTGTTTGTAATTGAAACATACCCGACAGTATACCATCTTGTTTCGACCGTAACGGGAGAATTGGAAGAAGGAAAAAGCGCCGTGGATCTCATTCGTGCATCCTTTCCCGGTGGATCCATCACAGGCGCTCCTAAGATACGTGCAATGGATATCATAGACGAACTGGAGCCTAGTGCCAGAAATGTCTATACAGGATCGATCGGATATATCGGATTTGACGGTGATATGGATCTGAATATCGTGATCCGTACTTTTGTATGCAAAGGCGGGAAAGCGTATTTCCAAGCCGGAGGCGGAATTGTATGGGATTCCGACAATGAATCCGAGTATGAGGAAACCTATCACAAAGCAGCAGCTCTGATTGAAAGTATCTCAATTGCCAATACGATTGCAGAAAGGGAAAATTGACCATGTATTTATCTGTGCAGGGAACTGTAATCGAAGAATCGGAATTTTTCATCAATCCGTTTTCTGATGCGTTGATGTATGGAGCCGGTATTTTTGAGACCCTTAGATTTGATGATGGCATCATTCATTTTGCAGAGGAGCATCTGTCCCGCCTCAGGACATCTTCACAGAAACTTGGGATGAACGTTCCGTATTCCGATGATCGGATTGTGGCGTATTTGCAAGATCTGATCGGGAAACAGAAAATTGTCAGCGGAGTTGGCAAAATCAATCTGATGTGTGAACGGGAAGATGCCCTTCTTATCATCACAACCAGAGAAAATCATTACACGGAGGCGCAATATCAAAAAGGCTTTCGGATCAAACTATCGGAATATAAGCGAAATGAATACTCGAAATTGGTTGGTATTAAATCGGATAATTATTATGAAAACATATTGGAGTTCAGATCTGCGAAACGGGAAGGCTGGGATGAAGTACTGTTTTTGAATACAGGAAACCGTTTGGCGGAGTGCAGTATGTCCAACCTCTTTTTTGTCAGAAGCGGGGTATTGTATACGCCATCTGATGATTGCGGCATCCTGAACGGAATTTTAAGAACAAAAGTATTGGCTCTAGCAACCGAAATCGGAATGCCAGTTCGGATTGGTCAATATGCAATGGAAAACCTGATGGAGGCCGAAGAATCATTTTTAACAAATTCAGTTATGGAGATTATGCCTGTTGCCGGGGTCAACGAAAAGATATTCGGACAAATTCCCGGTACAATTACAGCCGAACTGAGAGAACAGTTTGATAAATTTGTAAAGAGATGAAACGAAGTTCCGCAACCCGGAAGAATAATTCGTTTGACATTCATTTATCTATAGGAACTGGGTTGCTGATTTTGTATATTGTGATAAAATATAAAATGCAGACAGGCGATAGCATCATGCTATGCCTTCGGTTGGAAGAAGCGTTGTTGCATGGTAATCCTGTGAAGGCGGGTCGGCAGCGTTCATTCCCGTATCGCTTTCAGCGATTCAAAGCTGGCCTGTCTGCTGTTTTTTAAGTTGTGGGGCGATCAATTGAAAGACAATCACTATCAAACAGATATTGTATTTTTAAAAAACGATTCGATGATTGCGAGCTTTGTCGATTATTATCATCATCGTCAGGATATCCATCTGTCTGAAGATCGGATTGAACCGGAAAATCGGATCAATCACCATTTGATTTTATCATTGATTGATAAGCATCTAAAACCGATGCCGATCTTTTCGTACCCAAAACTTATTCGACTCAATAAAATGAATTCGGCCAAACAACGTATTGTGTTTGTTTTCCCCGAGCCGGAACAACTCCTTTTAAAATATTTGAATTATGCCGTTAATACGCTGGATCTGAACATTCATCCGAATTGTTATTCGTTTCAGCAAGGCAAACGGATTTCCGATGTCATTTGCACATTGCGAAAAAAAAATCTAGAGTCGTATGCTTGTATCAAATTGGATATTCGCGATTATTTTAACAGCATTGATACCTCGGATTTGTCATGGTTGCCCAATGCATTGCGGGAGCATTGGTACATTTATTCGGTAATCGAGTTTCTGCTGAATAGGGAAAATGTGTATGTAGGAAATAAACTGGCTCGGTGGGAGCATCGCGGAGTCATGGCAGGAATTCCGATTGCGCCCACACTCAGTAATTTATACTTGCATGCATTTGATGCGAAAATAAGTGAGAGTTATCCTGCTTATGCCAGATATTCGGATGATATGCTGATCTTCTGTTCAAGTGAGGATATATCGATAACTTATAAAGAAATTGAACAATCACTGAATGATTTTGGGCTTCAAATCAATTATGAAAAGACAACGATCAATCTTCCCGGAGCGGGGTATGAGTTTTTGGGGTTGCGTGTTACAAAAGATTCCGTCGATCTTTCCGAATCGACAATCCAAAAAATGAAAAATAAAATCAAGCGACAGGCTCGGACTCTCTATCGTTGGCGAATACGCAATCATGTTGAAACATTGAAAGCCATTGCTTTGATGAATCGGAAGTTCAATCGTAAATTTTACGGCCTAGAGTCGAATGCAACGGAATTTACGTGGTCAAAATATTTTTTCTCGGTTATTACTGTTGACCACGGTTTAAAGCGGATTGATCAGTATTATCAGGAAACAATTCGAACGATTGCCACTGGAAGATACAATAAGAGTAATTATCGGCAGATTCCATATGATCTGCTCAAAAAAACAGGGTACAGACCGCTATTAAGTGAATATTATCAAAGATATAAGCATCATCTGTAGTCTGCCGACAGACTAATCTATGGATGTAAAAGCATAACTCGGAAGACGTTTAATCTCAGTGATTGTCGTATTGTGTTCCCATAAAATAAAACAGTCCGTCTTTGCGGTGACGAACTGTTTTATGCTGCGATTGGAGGTATCGCTGAGGTTACATGAGTTTATACTTGATCATCTAGTGTATGGTATCATTATAAATCATAATCTGAAAATTCGCAAGATTTTATTGTAAATTTATTAAAATATTTCAATAATAATTCAAATAAACAACGATTATGTTGTGTTTTGTACAACATTATAAATTTGCAAAAATATTGCTGTTTACATGTTGTATTTCAAAATAAGTTAGGCTATTATTAAATTCAATGCGGAACTCAAAAACGGTTGTACTGACAAAATGCCGATTAGATTGAACAGGCAACTCTAAGAAAAGTAGTTGAAAACATTAATTGATCGCAATTATATATTAAAAATATTGAATGTATTTATTTGTTGCATCAAGCAACTTGACTCTTATCGGAAAATATGTGACAATAAAATTAAGCAATAGATTTGACGGAGTGAGCTATGTTCGGGAAAACATTTGGCTATCAAACGGAATTGCCTGCGGTAAATGCAGATAAAACAATCGAAAATATTTTTTCTTATTTAAACAGTATTAATTCTTTGTGGGATATGGATACGGAAACAAAGCAATTGCGTTTTTATGCGATTTGCCATCGAAAAGAATGCAACATGCGAATAGTGGATTTGGATGAATGGATGGAACAGATTCACCCGGAAGACAGAGAAGTATGTTTGCAGACATTAAACAGCTATATAAAGCATCCGGTTCATTTATATGAAAACATATATCGTATCAGAACGGATGACAGCCAATATTCTTGGATTATGAGCCGGGCAGAACTCTTCGAGGAAGATGGAGAAAAAATACTGCGGGGATTTCACATTGATATTACATCAATGATGGATTTGCATGCCCGAATGAAATTGCAGCTCAATAACTTTGAGACAATGTATCAAAACGAGCCATCTTTATTTTTGGTTTTGGATACAGATGGCATAATTAAAGAATTTAATCCTTACGCCGAAAAATTGAGCGGTTATTGCAGACAGGATGTGCTCGGGAAAAATGCAATTCGGATGTTTATCGATGAACCTGATGCAGACAGCATGTTCCGCTCTTTTCGGGACTTGATAGGCAAACAGGACAGGATGCAGAATTTTGAAGTATGCATCAAAACATCTGATGGCGAAACGCGGTATTTGCTGCTTAATTATTTTTTGCTTGAAACGGATGATCGTGTATTATTGACAGGGGTTAACATTACGGAGCAGCGCAGAATGATGAATCAACTGCATCGAATTGCTTATTATGATCAGTTAACGGGGCTTCCGAGCCAGACAATGTTCCGTAATTTGGTGGATCAGGAATTAAATATGATCGCCGCTTCAGGGAAGCATGCACCTTTTCTGTATATTTGGATCAGCAATCTGAAGTATATCAATGAAGCGATCGGTCCGAAGAGCACAGATCGTTTTCTGATTGAGTTTGCAAATCTGATAATCGATATTTTTGGGTGCAACGGTATCGTCGGAACGGTTTCGCCCGAAGTATTTTGTGTCTTGCTGAGAAAAAGTGATTGCCTTCAAAACTCACTGAATTTATTGAGAGAAGCTCTCGGAAAGCATTTTATGATTGACGGCAACGATCTTTATGCTGCGGTATCAATCGGCATTAGTATTGCTCCTCATCAGGGAAACGATTATATTACGTTGCTGCGTAATGCCGGAATTGCCATGCACTATGCTGCAGAGAGCGGACAAAACAATTACATGTATTATTCTCCGAACGTTCATCAGAGATCCAAAGACCATCTGATGCTTAACAGTCAGATTATGTCCGCTTTGGAAAATGACCGTTTTCTTCAGCTCTATCAGCCTATTTTGGAATTGGAAAGCGGACAAATCATAGGGGCGGAAGCCCTGATTCGTATGGTTGGAACGAATGATAAAATGATTGCTCCTATCGATTTCATCCCGTTTGCAGAATCGTACGGTTTGATTTTGCCCATTGAAGAATGGACTTTGCATCAGGCATGTATGACATGCAGAAAGTGGCAGAATATGGGGATGAAGGATTTTAGAATCAATGTCAATCTTTCATCGAAATCATTGATGCGCGATGATCTTCCCGTATGGATACGGTCTGTTGCAAAAAAAACCGGAATTGAGTGTCGCTTTCTGGAGATCGAAGTCACTGAAACTGCAGTTATGAGTGATTTTAAAAAAGCGGTAAGAAATTTAATTCATCTGAAACGCATGGGGATTTCCGTCGCTTTGGATGACTTTGGCACGGGATATTCTTCTCTGATGTATTTGAGTAAACTTCCGATCGATATCCTGAAATTGGAGCGGCATTTTGTAAAAGATGTGATGCGCAGCGGGAAAAGTTCTATAATTTTTCAGTCTGTCGTTTATCTTGCTCACAATCTTGGCATCAAAGTAGTTGTTGAAGGAATCGAGATGCAAGAGCAGATGCTGTTTTTTCAAAAGAATGACTGTGATTTCGGACAGGGATACCTATTCAGCAAACCGATCTCGATGAAGGAATTCGAGGAAAAGTACCTGTCAAAACCCTGTGATCCCTGATCGGATTCGAAATAAATACGATGGAAAGTTTCGTAGCCGCGAAGCTTTTTTTAATGGCGCAGGGAGCCGAATTTTTGAAACAAAGAATATTATTCCAAAATAAACGATGTGAGCATTTCGGTTAATAAGATAATACTTTTATGCTATAATACTTTACAAGAGACATCTTAAATCGAAAGGAGCATTGAATGAAACAATATTATGATGCGATTTATCGGCGAAAATCGATCAGAAAATATTCACAGACTCCTTTGTCTAATGATACAATGAAAAGCGTACGGGCTGCCGTTGCCACAGTGGAACCGTTGGATTATCATATACGATTCGAAATTCAAATCAAAGATGCGGAAGCATTTAAATCGCCTGTGAAGGCGCCTCATGCGTTATGTTTTTATTCGGAAGAAAAAGATAATTATCTGTTGAATGCGGGGTATATTATGCAGCAACTGGTACTGGCTTTGACTACGATGGAACTCGGTACTTGTTGGGTGGGTCGGGCTAAGCCAAACGAATTATCTCTGCACGGAATGCAATTTGTGATTATGGTGCTGTTCGGAGAATCGGAGGAATTGTTGCACCGAGAGTCCGTATCCGAGTTTAAACGGAAAAATTTTGATGATTTTACTGACATAAAAGGTCATGGCGGCATATTGGGTCTTGTTCGTCTCGCTCCTTCCGCAGTAAACAGTCAGCCATGGCTGTTTACCGATTACCATGGTAAAATGGTGATCGCCAGATCAAAGCGAAATCCCGTAAAAACACTGTTGTTGGATCGCTTCAATCAGATTGATATGGGGATCGCAATGTGTCATCTTCAGATCGGAGCCGAAAAACTCGGGCAGCGGGCAGTGTTTTCCTATGAAGAATGCCCTGTGCCACGCAACAGTACATTTGTTGCAAGCGCAGAATTTGACTGGATAAATAAGCGAAAAGATATAGGTAATGGGTGAATGGTCTGAATGAGAGAATATCAGTGCTGCTTCGGAACGCAGGTAGTGTCGCAAAGAAAAATCTGCGGAATATGAATGAAGAAATCTTTTCAAACTATCAGACGGATCCATCAGGATTGCATATTTCAGTATGTTTTGCGGATTGATCCGATGCTCGAAGAAAAAGAAATGCGTTGATGTGTCTTAATCGCACCAAGCAAAGAAGAATGGGCAAAACCTGAATAAAAATAGGAAAGTGAAAACATGGACAGAATGGTACATATGAACAATATCCCATCATCCTTTTCGGATGATCCCAAATTTGAAACTGCGTTAAAAACAATGTTTGCCGGAGATTTTTTGGGGAGCGAAAAACTTTATATTAATATTGACTACGTAAAGCCCGGTGCAAAAAGCTGCAAATATCACAGCCACAGCCTTCAGGAAGAATTTTTTATGATTCTGTCTGGGGAAGGAATGCTTCGTTTTAATGATGAATATACACCTGTAACAAAAGGTCACATGGTCTCGAAACCTGCGGGAAAGATGTATACCCATCAGTTTATCAATACCGGTACGGAACTGCTTACGATATTGGATGTGGGCACCCGCGAAAAGGGTGATCTTGCTTATTATCCCGACGAAGATACCGTGATGTTTCGGGATGATCGAAAAGCATTTCGTCAGGAATGTCTTACCGATAAATGGTCGTCAGACCCGAATTTGGGATAACAAAAACAGCCGGAAACGTCCCGGCTGTTTTTTGAATTGTCGAAAAAGTGCGCTTCGCCTCCGGATTAATCGGACTATCCTTTTTTTTCTTTGTTCCGATACAGGATCCGAATCGGGGTTCCTTCAAACGAAAACGTTTCTCTGATTTTTCCCTCCAAATATCTCGTGTAGCTTTGCATGGAAAGAGTTTCATCGTTGACAAACAATACCACGCTCGGCGGTTTGACCGAAACCTGAGATACATAATAAATGCGCAGATGACGACCGCCTTTGGACGGTGTCGGGTTCATACTGACCGCATTTCCGATCACTTCGTTCAAAAGTCCGGTTGGAATTCTTCGTTCATACTGTTCAATCACTTTCAAAACGGTCGGCATGATTTTGTCTGTCCGTTTTCCGTCGATGGCCGACAAGAAAAGAATCGGGGCATAATCTATGAAATGGAGTTTGCGACGGATATCTTTTTCCATCTCGGCCATCGTGTTGGTTTCTTTTTTGACCAAATCCCACTTATTCATGATGATAACGACTGCTTTATTCGCATCCTGAATCAATCCGGCTATTTTTGTGTCCTGCTCACTGACTCCTGCGACAGCATCAATCATCAACAGACAAACGTCACTGCGTTCAATGGATCGCACGGCGCGAAGCATCGAATAATACTCAATAGGTAAATCTGATTTTGTCTTTCTCTTGATTCCGGCCGTATCGATTAATGTATAAGTGTGTTCGTCATAAGAAAATTCCGTATCGATCGAATCGCGTGTTGTCCCCGCGACATCACTGACGATCAGACGGTTTTCTCCCAACAATGTATTGATCAGTGTTGATTTACCTGCATTAGGTTTGCCGACTACTGCAATTTTGCAGTTCTCGCTTTGTTCGATATTCTTCTGATCTTCCGGAAATCTGCTGACTATTTCATCCAGCAAATCTCCCATCCCAAGTCCATGCTCCGCACTGATCGGCATGGGGTCGTTAAGTCCCAGATCGTAAAATTCGTATGCCTGCGCAGCTTTTTCCCAACTGTCCGTTTTATTGACGGCCAATATACATTTTGTGCTGTTTTTGCGGATCATTGATGCAATTTCTCTGTCAGCGGCAGTGATGCCGTCTTTTGCATCCACAACAAAAACGATCACATCCGCCATTTCCATTGCAATTTGTGCCTGGCTTCTCATTTGCGATAAAATCACATCCGATGATTCCGGCTCAATTCCTCCTGTGTCAATCAGAAAGAAAGAGCTTCCGTTCCAATTGCTTTCGGCGATAATCCGGTCTCTGGTTACTCCCGGTGTATTTTCCACTATGGAAATGCGCTTTCCTGCCAGTTTGTTGAAGAGTGTGGATTTCCCTGTATTCGGTCTTCCCACCAATGCAACATAAGGTTTATTCATAGCTGGTCCTCCCAATTGAGCAGCGTTTCGATCAGTCCGTTTCCGCTGTGTGCGGAGACGATGCAACGCACGTTTAAGTGTTTTCTAAGTTCCGAAAGTGTCATGTTGTCCAGAAAGACTTCCTCGTCCTCTTTCAACATCGTTGATGGAATAATCAACGGTTCCGCACTGGAATTCGGCTTAATCTGATGAACAATATCACTGCCGCAAATCAATCCGGCTACCGTAATCGTATCGCCGAAAAAATTGTTCTTGATGGCAAGTACATTCAGTTTACATTGCGGAAAGCGATTGTGAATTTTCTCCGCGATATTTTGGAGAACGGGATAGGCTAATGCCCCTGTTACAATCGATGCCGTTATCCGCGGCAATCGCAGGGTGTTGTCGCTGAGTGCTTCATCGATTTCGTCTATAAAGCTCCGGCACATGCCGACTCCGTTTTCATATTGGATATAGTCTCCGTAATATCCGTCAGGCGGAAATTCTCTCTTTGCCAAAAGGAAAAATTCATCGGACGCACAAAGTGTTGCATCCGATGCTTTTCCCCGATATTCTTCAATAACATCAATTACTGCGCAAGCCTGCTCCTCAGTAAATAAAGTTAATTGGTAAAGGGCGTCCCGGTATTTTGTCAGCCCGACCGGCACACAACTGAGACTTTGTACCGTGGACAGTGACAAAATATTGTCCAGAGTATTTCGAAGTGCTTCGCCGTCATTGATCCCCGGGCATAATACCAGTTGAAGATTCAGATCGATTTTTCCGTCACTCAGACGTTGCAGCTGAGTAAAAATATTCCCCGCTGATTGATTGCGAATCATGGAAACACGCAACTGAGGATCGGTTGTGTGTACGGAAATATTCATGGGAGACAGTTTCATTTGAATAATCCGATCCAATTCAGAATCGGAAACATTGGTTAACGTAATATAATTTCCGCAAAGAAAAGAGAGACGATAATCGTCGTCCTTAAAATACAATGTTTGTCGCATCCCGGCGGGCATTTGATCCATAAAACAAAAAATGCATTGATTGCAGCACCTTCGCGGTTCATCTGCCGTCGCTTCTTCAAAGCTGATTCCGGATGGATCCCAAGAGGGATTTTTAATTCTGATTTT
The DNA here is from genome assembly GCA_041447245.1 of Anaerofustis sp. Lineage (GTDB taxonomy): Bacteria > Bacillota > Clostridia > Eubacteriales > Anaerofustaceae > JBGMEA01. The sequence goes on along the minus strand of JBGMEA010000026.1, from coordinate 37,342 downwards.
CTTTATTTTTCCGTTGCGGAGAATGGTCAGCTCATACCGATCTTCTCCGGTTTCCGTCAGAAAATCGATGATGTCAAATTCTTGTCTGCCATTCAGTGCGACAATTTCGTCATGGACGGAGATCCCGTGTTTTTCCGCCACGGAGCCGGGTTGCAATGCAGCGATCTTTTTATTCATGTGATATTTTTCCCAATCGTTTCATCGGTTTATTATAACCTAAAATCGGCCGTTTGTGAAATCTCTTGTTTTTTTCATATCTTGTGGGATTGTGGGACAGACGGCGAGACATACAGTGTTTTGTTGTTTGTAAAAATTACTTTGCCCAACGGGGAACCGGACGGCTTTTTGACATATTTTACGTAAGTATAATCGACAGGAACGTTCTCCGATTCGCATGCTTTGGAGTGATATGCGGCAATCGATGCGGCTTCTTTGAGACTTTCTTCCGAATAAATGCCTTTATTTGTTTTTAGAATGACGTGACTGCCCGGAATGTCTTTTGTATGCAGCCAGATATCGTCTTTGGATGAGGATTTTAATGTGAGTTGGTCGTTTTGACGATCATTTTTGCCTACAAATACGTCAAATCCGTCTTTTGTCCGGTAATGAAGGGGTGTTGATTTTTCCTGTTTGCGAAACGTTTTTTTCTTTTTCAGAATTTCTCTTTTAATAAGTTCTTCCACGACTTCTTCCGCTTCTGCAGCATTTTGCGCATTGGTCAGATAGTAATGCTGCGAAGAAAGATAATAGAGCAGATCGCTGCTTTCTTCAATCAGTTTTTGCAAATGTTCTGCCGCGCTTTTCGCTTTGGCATATTTTTTGAAATACATCTGTGCGTTTTGAGAAGGGGTGTAGTCGATCCTCAGAGGAATCATGATCTCATCTGCCGGGTCGGAAAAATAATTGATTACGGCTACGGAATCCATTCCTTTTTTCATCAGATGCAGATTTGACAGGAGCAGATTTCCAAATCGATATAGCGCCTCGCTGTCCAGAGCTGTGTTCAATTCCTCTTTACGGATCTGGAGTTTATGTTCCTCTTTCGTAATCAGATGAGCAAGCAATTTGATTGCAGGTTCATAGTTTTCATTGATATGTCCCGCTATTCTTTTTTTTGCATAATACTGCTCGCATGCTTCACTGATACTGTCCAACTCGGATATCCTCAGATCGTTGTACAGATCATAACGTGTATAGCTGAAATCCTTTGGGGTTTCGGTTCCGTCCCAATATAAATAGCTTCGATGACCTTGTATATGATCAAAAAAGGTATATATGATCTCACTTACCTGCAGCAGCTGTTTTTTGGAAAATGTTTCGACAGCCGAATTTTCGTGAAAATTGTTTTTGATCAGCAGGCTCGAAGACAGTTGCGGAGATATCCCACTGAATACGGACAGAATTGCATTTTTTAATGGCTTATCCCGAAAAAACATCATTCGCTCTGCGCCGCTGAATATTTCAAAATTGCTCGGGTTCAATCGGTCGTTCGGAGGAAAGGTATAAGTTTTGCCGGGCATAACTTCCCGTACGCTGGTTTTCAGTTTTGTTACATGCTTGATTGCATCCAAAATCTTTCCGGTGTCTGCATTGACAAGCAGTATGTTCGAATGACGTCCCATGATTTCTGCAATCAAATGCAGATGCATCAGGCATCCTGCCTCGTCGAGTGTTTCGATCTCTAGGATCAATATCCGGTCAAAATCTTTTTGTCTGATGTCTTTTACGATTCCGCCGAGCAGATATTTCCTCAGCAACATACAAAAAGAGGGCGGGTGATCCGGATTGTCATATTTCTCTCCAATCAAATGAGCACGCGCGAAAGACGCATTTGCACTTAATAGGAGCGTACTTTTATTTTTGTCCGAAAAAGAAAGGACGATTTCGTCCTTTACCGGCTGATAGATTTTATGTATTTTTGTTTCGATCAGTTTTGTGTGCAGTTCGGCCGCAATGGCATACATGCACAGTCCATCGTAAGGCATAATTCACCTCTGTCCGTATTTCTTGTTTATCTTGTTCAGATGACAAAGCCACCATTGGGACTGATGACTTGTCCGGTGATAAAATCTGCATTTTCGGAGGCCAGAAAACAGATGATTTCAGCAATTTCCTTTGCAGTTCCGAGCCTGCAAAGCGGAGTTTCTTCTTTTAGAGATGTGAGTGTATCGTCATCTAGAGTTGCATTCATATCGGTATTAATCACTCCTGGGGCAACGCAGTTAACTGTGATACCGGACGGACCGACCTCCTTTGCCAAAGCCTTGGTCAATCCGATTACGGCAGATTTTGCTGCGGAATAATGCACTTCGCAGGATGCACCCACAATCCCCCAAATGGAAGAGAGATTGATGATTTTGCCCGATTTGCGGAAAATCATATCCGGAAGCACCGCTCTGCAACAGTGGAATGTTCCGTCAACATGAACAGCAAACATCCTTCTCCATTCCTCAGGTGTGATGTCGGTAAAGAGTTTTTGCTGGCTGATTCCTGCATTGTTGACGAGAATATCGATTCGACCGAATGCTTTGCGCACGTTATGTACCATGTTCATAACCTGTTCTTCGGAAGCGACATCGGCAGGAACGCAAATCGCTTCCCCCCCGTTATCGCGTAAATATCGAACGGTTTCTTCCGCTCGATCCTTGTTGGCAAAACAATTGATTGCCACGGAATAGCCGTTTTTCGCAAATACTTCGGCAGTTGCTTTTCCGATTCCTCTGGAACCGCCTGTAATCAGTACGACTTTTTTCATTCAAATCCCTGCTGTCTGTTTGATACTATAACGTATTATATCTTCTTTTTGCATTGAACACAACGGTATCCTCCATCGGATAAGAGTTGTGACAATTAAAAATAAATTAACTGTTGACAGTGAACTTTTCTTGTGTGTATACTGTATATATTGTATATATACGATATGCCGTTTGGAGGTCGCATGGATATCATTATCAGTAATTCGTCCGACAAACCGATTTATGATCAGATCGCTTCCCAAATCAAAAGCTTGATTATGTCAGGTTCATTGCAAGCGCATGAAATGTTGCCATCAATTCGTTTTCTCGCAAAAGAATTGCGCATCAGCGTCATTACAACTAAGCGTGCTTATGAGGATCTTGAGCGCGATGGATTCATCGAAACGGTCGCCGGAAAGGGGAGTTTTGTTGCGGAACGAAACCTCGAGTTGATTCGGGAAGAACGCCTGAAGATTATTGAAGATTATTTGAATAAAGCTGTAAAATCTGCAAAAGAAAGTGGAATCGGCACGGGCGAGTTGATCCAAATGATTCAGATTATTAGCGGAGAGGATTAACATGAACAATATCTTGGAAGTGGAGCATTTATGTAAATCGTTTCCTTCTTTTGAGCTGCAGGATATCAGTTTTGCGGTTCCGGAAGGTTCCATCATGGGATTCATCGGGGAGAATGGAGCGGGGAAAACGACGACAATTAAATTAATATTCAATTTATTAAAAAAAGAAAAAGGAACAATCAATTTATTCGGCAAGGATTCCGAAGACAATTCTTTAAAATATGAAATAGGAACCGTTCTTTCGGAAGGCTTTTTCCCCGATACGATGGAGGCCGCAGAGATTGCCCTGGTTATGCAGCAGATTTATCCGAATTTTGATCGTGCGGAATATAACACTTATTGCGATCGATTTCAATTGCCGATGAAAAAACAAATCAAAGAATTCTCCACGGGAATGAAAATGAAATGCAGACTTGCGGCGGCGCTTGTGCACTATCCCCGCCTTTTGATTCTGGATGAGCCGACCGCGGGGTTGGATCCGGTCGTGAGGAATGAAATTCTTGACATTTTTCTGGAATATATACAGAACGAAACGAGAAGTATTTTTTTCTCGACGCATATTACGGAAGATATCGAAAAAATAGCGGACTATGTAACTTTTATTCATCAGGGAAAGCTCATTTTTTCCCGACAAAAAGATGAGCTCATGTCGGACTACGGGATTTTGAAATGCTCAAAAAATGGGTTGCCGAATGATTGTCTGGGCAATGTCTTGTTTAAAAGAGAGAATCAGTTCGGAGCCGAATACCTGCTGCATGACCGTCATGCATGCACCGCATCGGATCAAGTTCTGATAGAGCCTGCGGCTTTGGATGAAATCATGTTATTTTATGCGAAGGGAGAAACGATATGAAAGGATTATTGCTAAAGGATATTCTTGGTTTGAAACGTTTTGGGAAAACAATTCTTGTATTTCTTGGAATTGTTTTGCTGATCGGGATCATGAATCATTCGGATTCCTCTTTTTATGCCGGAATGATCATTATGTATACAGCAATGCTCACTATCACGTCTTTCTCGATCGATGAAAGTTCGAAGTGGATGCAATTTGCATTAAGTATGCCGATCAGGCGGACAACATTTGTTCTTGAAAAGTACGTGCTTGGTTTGCTTTTGGCATTTGGGGGCGTTTTGATTTCGCTGTGTATGGAAGAAATATTGATTGTAACGACGCATCAAAGTTGGAATATCGAAATGCTGGTTGGAATTGCAATGACTTTTTTTGTCGGCGTGATTATGATTTCACTTTTCATTCCACTGCTGTATCGATTCGGTACGGAGAAGGCCAGACTGATGCTCATTCTCTTTTTTGCAGTACCGTTTTTTGGTATTTTCTTGATGAATCAGGTTTTTTCATTCTCGATAGATTCATGGGATGTCGAAGCAATGATAAAACTTTCTCCGATTATAACACTGATCATTGTATCGCTCTCTTATATTGTTTCAAAAAAAGTTGTACAAAAGAAAGAATACTGATTCTTTTACAGATTCATACATCAAAAAACACCGCTTATTACGCAGCGGTGTTTTTGGTTTTAAAACCCACCATTGATACACCCAATCCCTCTGACAGTCAGTATATTCCGAATTGGTACATTTGTCAAGGATTGAGTATATATTTTTCTATTCATATTCGTTTATTTGGGATATTGGGTGTTTTCTTCGTTCAGACTGGATAAGATTTGATAGTATTGTTCGACATCTTTACGGCAAGATTCCATGCTTAAATCACGATAATTTCCGCATTCGACTGCCGATGCTCCGGGAATGATCCCTTGGTAATCTTTCATAAATGCAAACATATTCCGGAACAGTTCTGCCGCCTGCATCGCTGTGTAGGCTCCATGCAATAAAGCATAGAATCCTGTCCGGCAACCCATGGGCCCGAAATAAACAATACTGTTTTTTGTCTCCGGATTGTTACGCAGGTAAGTTGCCCCGAGATGTTCAATCGTGTGCGCACTGGTTGTGCTCAAAATATCATCAGTATTCGGACGCTTCATTCGAAGGTCAAATGTAGTGATGGGTTGCTCTCCGAAATGGTCAATTCGAGAGATGTATAATCCTTCTTGCAGTTTGTTGTGGTCAATGGTGAAGCTGGCGATAGGTTCCATGTTGATCTCCCGGTTACTCATTTTTTCTTATCTTAACATAAAAGAACAGTGATTTCACTGTTCTTTTCATGAATTGATCCAATCAATCAATAATAGTTCAGATAAGTGTCCGGAGTAATGGTATAGTGCTCGTTCTCATAGGTAATGATGTTTTGCACCCGTCCGATTTTGTCATCTTCCTGAAGCATCACCTTGATCCCGTTCTGATGACAGCTGCAGTTTGTCAGAATGCTTTTAACATGCCCTCGTGTCAGTTTTCCTGTATTACGATCTTCTTGGAGGATAACGTCCACCGTTGCTCCAATCAATATGTTAATTCTGTGCTGACCGCTTCCCATTTTGCTTTACTCCTCAAATATGATCCCTGATAGGAGCTTAATATTATATATCATTGAATGACTTCAATAGCTGACTGCAAAAAAAATGAAAAAAGAAATGAAGATAATTTTAGTGCAATGACTTTTTTATATTATATGAAAACGCGTTCTATTTTGCAAGTAAAAAACTTAAAATAATTTTGAGTGCACATTGCAATTACAAATGCTGTATGCGTATTTTAAAATATATTCAGACAATGAAATTTATGGAATGCAGGGAAATAAAAAAGAAAGCCCCCCGGCTTTCTTTGATTGAAAACGGTTTATACGCGGGACATGTATTCACCCGTTCTTGTATCGATACGGATGGTATCTCCCAAATTTACAAACAGAGGTACGGTTACCACTGCGCCGGTTTCCACCGTGGCGGGTTTCGTCGCTCCTGTTGCAGTGTCTCCTTTTACCCCCGGATCACATTCGGTGATCAACAGTTCCACAAAATTCGGCGGATCAACGCTGAATGCTTCTCCTTTATGAAATTTTATGGTAGCTGTCATATTTTCCTTTATGTATTGAATTGCATCTTCTACTTTGTCAAGTCCGAGAGGAATCTGATCGAATGTTTCGGGATCCATAAAATAGTATAGTGTTCCGTCGTTGTAAAGATACTGCATTTCTTTTGTTTCGATATGAGCTTTCGGAAATTTGTCGGTCGGATTGAACGTGCGCTCCACAAGCGCTCCTGTTTTGATATTTCGGATTTTTGCTCTGACGAATGCGCTGCCTTTGCCTGGTTTTACATGTTGAAAATCGACGATCACGAATACGTCGCCGTCCATTTCGAATGTGATGCCTTTTTTAAAATCACTGGCAGAAATCATAAATTACTCTCCTTGCAGTTGTTGCATTTGTATCATGTTCGTTTTAAATGTCAAACGTTTTTGTCGTTGGAAAATGATTGCATATCCGATTTATTATATCATAAGAATGATGCTTCGGCTATCTGTTTTTTATTTTTCGTCCCTTGTGCTCACCTTGATTTTACGGATTGATTTGATTCGAGCATCAGTCAGGGTTGGAATTCGATCGATGAATGTCTGAATCATTAAGTTCGGATTCAGCAAGTTGTCATTTTCCAAAGAGAGCACACAGATCAGTTCCAGTTCGTCTCCGTTGTTTTTGCATCGGAGAGAACCAATGCCCGGCTTGATGTCTTTTTCAATCCATTGTTTCTTTTTGTTCTTTTTCTTTGCGAAAATCTGTTCATTATCGTCATAAAAAAAATGAATGTCGTCGCAGATTGATGCCGCCGGATTCGGGATACTCATCACGATGCGGTATTCTCCCCAACCAACCAATTCGGAAAGTGCCGATTCATCCGCGCGCAGAATATGAACGCTGTTTAAAACAAGTGATTCAGGCAGACTGGCGGAAAGCCGTTTAAAAATTTCTTCTTCGCAAAATTCGGAGTGCAGTTCGACGTCCAGATACTCCTGTGCGGAACTGACAAATAGCGAAAGCGGCGGGGAATACGTCATTTTCGGATGAGGGCTGAATCCTTCCGAATAAGCCAAGCGGATTCCTGCCCGTCGGAATGATCGCTGAAATGTTTTTTGCAGATCCAGATGAGAAATAAAAATGAGAGCGTCATTTTTTTGATAACAGATTCTATATTTCAAAGTTGCACCTTCCGTTTTCTCTGCTGATACCGCAATCGGAACATTGCTCGTAACAATTCGGTGTGCACGAAGCATGTTTTGCATTTTCGGCCTCCTGCACAAAGAATTCTTTCCTTACACCGATATCGATAAAATCCCAGGGTAAAATATCATCATAATCAAATGTTCGCTGTGCCAATTCCTTGCAGTCGTATCCGTGCGCGGAAAAAGCCTGTTCCCATGCATCCGGCTTATAAAATTCCGGCCAGGAATCAAAGTAACAGCCGTTTGCGTAGGCCTGAAACAGAACCTGATTCAGCTCGCGACCACCACGCGCGAAAGCGCTTTCAAGGATAGCAAGCGAGGCATGGTGGTAATTGAATTTTACCTTTCGGTTCATTGTTTTCAAAAGAATTCGTTGTTTTTCGTTGAATGTTTCGATTGCATCCTGCCCGAAAAACTGGAAAGGGGTGAATGGCTTTGGCACGAAACAGGCAACGCTCACCGAAATTGTCGGAAACTTTGTCGGAAGTTTCAATCCGAAATACATAACCATGATTTTATCAACCAACTCCGAGATTGCTGCCACGTCTTCTTCGGTTTCATAAGGCAACCCCAGCATAAAGTATAGTTTTATTTTAGTAAATCCGAGCCGAAATGCTTCTTCCAGCGTCGTCATAATTTCCTCTTCGGTCAGATTTTTGTTGATGATATCACGCATTCGCTGACTTCCAGCCTCCGGAGCGAAGGTCAAGGCGCCAAGCTTGACTTTCTGTATTTCTTTTGCAAGACCGACACTGAATTTGTCGATGCGCATGGATGGAAGGGAAATAGAAATTTTTTCTTCGGCATATTCTTCCGTTACATAGCGAATGACATCGGTGCAGCCCTTATAGTCCGTGGTACTCAAAGATGCAAATGACACTTCTTCGTATCCTGTGGAATCGATTAGTTTTTTTACCTGACGGTTTACTGTTTCGACGTGTTTTTGCCGCACCGGACGATAAATAAATCCTGCTTGGCAGAATCGGCATCCGCGCGGGCATCCACGCATTACTTCCTGCATGACGCGGTCATGCACCGGTTCGGTGTAAGGTACAATTACAGTTTCTGGATAATAGGATTGATCAACGTCGCGGATATACAGACGCTTGATTTTCTCTTTTGCCCCTTTTATTGCGGTGCGGGACAGAACACGACCGCGACTGTCGTATTCCACATTGTAAAATGACGGGATATAAATGCCATCCAATTGTGCTGCGGCGCGTAAAAAAGCCTCTTTTGTTTGTTGGTTGCGATAACATTCCATCAATTCCGGCAGCACCTCTTCCGCTTCGCCTATCACGATCAGGTCGAATATTTCGCAAAACGGCTCAGGATTCACGCAACAGGGACCTCCGGCTATGACAATCGGATCCGCATCTGTCCGCTCCGCCGCTCTCAGCGGAATCCGACCCAAATCAAGCATGTAAAGAACATTGGTCAGGCACATTTCGTATTGCAGTGAGAAACCTACAAAATCATGCTCACTCAACGGTTTGTAAGATTCCAACGTATAAAGAGGAAGTTCATGCTGTTTGAGTTGTTCCGCCATATCGGGCCAAGGAGCAAATACCCGTTCGCAATTTACGCCGTCCAGACTGTTCAGCAGTCCATACAAAATCTTCATTCCAAGATGTGACATTCCGACCTCATAGGTGTCGGGAAATGCAAACGCAAAGTTGATGGCATTGTCTTTCATTCTCGCAATATTATATTCACCGCCCGAATATCGGACTGGTTTGCTTACATTCGGCAGTATTTCGTTAAAAAGGATTTCTTTCATAAAACCTCGCTTTTCCGCTAAACATTATATCAGATGGCTGTGCGAATGTAAATTTATCTTGCGAGAATGCATCGCTCGTGTTCTTTCCGGGGATACATTGCAATCGGATTTGAATTGGTATAAAATAAGAACGTTCCACAAGGAACCGTTCTTCGGGTCGTTCATAATCACACAAAAGGCGACCGACACTGAGGTTATATGATTAATTTAAACGACAAATTAAGGAAATTGGAAGGGGAGGGGAAACAAATCCGCATCGGAATAGTTGGTGCTGGACAAATGGGAAAAGGGCTTGTCAGCCAGATCGCAAAAATGAAAGGGATGCGAACAGCTGTTGTTTCTGATCATACACTGAAAAAAGCGATCGAAACCTATACGCTTGCGGGAATTCATGAAAGCGATGTTGCTGTGGCAAATACGCCTCAACAGGCGGAAGATGCGCTCAGCCGCGGAAAATATGTAGCTTGCGAAGATTTCGATATCATCAATCAATGCGGGTTCGTTGATGTTGTGGTTGACGCTACCGGCAATACCGACTCAGGTGCGTTGATCGCCATGGGCGCGATTGAAAACGGAAAACACATCATCATGCTTAATGTGGAAACGGATGTAACGGTTGGTCATGTTCTGAAAAAATATGCCGACAAAGCCGGAGTAATATATACGGGATCTGCGGGGGACGAGCCGGGTGCCGTGAAAGAGTTGTACGATTTTGCGGATGCGATCGGACTCGAAGTACTTGTGATCGGCAAGGGGAAAAATAATGCTGTTGACTTGGCATGCAATCCCGATACCGTTTACCGGGAAGCAATCGAGCGCGGAATTGCACCGAAAATGCTTGCTTCGTTCAAAGACGGCACCAAAACTATGGTAGAAATGACCTGTATGTCGAATGCCACGGGTTTTCTTCCCGATATCAGGGGAGCTCACGGTGCAAAAGTTACGATTGATAACGTCTGCGAAATTTTGGATGTAAAGGAAAACGGAGGCATTCTCAATTCATTCGGTGTTGTGGAATATGTTGACGGTCTTGCTCCGGGCGTGTTTGTGATTGTAACGACGGATCTTCCTCAGATTCATCATGAAATACAATATCTGAAAATCGGAAAAGGTCCTCACTATTGCCTTTATCGCCCGTTTCACCTGTGCAGCCTGGAAACACCTATCACAGCTGCACGCGCAGTATTGTATCATGAACCGACGATCGTCGCTTTGGACGGAACGCCGTATTCGGAAACCATCACCATAGCGAAACGGGACCTCAAAGCAGGTGAATTGCTCGACGGAATCGGCGGATATTGTGTATACGGAAGTTTTGAACGGTATGAGATCGCAAAAAAAGAATCATGTGTGCCGATCGGCATCATCAACAAAAACACAAAAGTGATGAAAGATGTCAAAAAAGGTCAGCTCGTCACTTATGATTGCCTTTCCTTCGATGAAAACTCACCCGTATTCAAACTTCGCAAAGAGCAGGAACATCTCATCGGTTAGGCGTGAATTGCATTGATTTCTATTGTTTTGAAGCTAGTTCAGGTGTATAATCAAACTAACTGAACGGAGGTGGATACTCATGTTTGATACGAAAAAGACAATGCTGTATACGACCGTAGCCATTTCGGTACTGACGGTAGCAGCAGTTGGTATGTTGCTGATAAAAGAAAAGAATGAACGAAAACAAATCGGCGGAAAATTGATCCGCGTGAATTATAAATTTTCAAAAGAATTTGATGATTGAATGCAAAAGCATCGCAGAATCGCGATGCTTTTTTTTGTGAGAAATTTGTTTTGTTTGAATTACAGCAATCTTCGGGAGACAACTCAATTACGATTCCTGCGCATAAATTACTCCGTTCATTGCAATGATATCAAGCAGATAAGGAAGATGATCTCCCCGTTCCGGCAGTTTGATCGTCACATCCGTTTCAATGAAACTGCCGTCTTGCTGTGCGGATCTGCGCAGATCAAGTTCTTCTATGTGAATTTTGTGCGTTTCGAAATAGGTTTTTAAATCCCGTATCGTCGAGATATCTTCCATTTGAATATACAGCTGCATGACAGAAGATTTGCGTTTCATAGCGATATCCATATTATGTAATGCCGCGATAATCAGAAAGATCAACACCCCGCCGATTACTGCTCCCGTATAAAATCCGATTCCGATTGCCAGGCCGATACAGGCGGATGCCCATAACCCCGCGGCAGTAGTCAGTCCCTTCACTTTTTGTTTGCCGACCAAGATAATCGTTCCGGCTCCCAAAAAACCGATTCCCGAGATTACCTGAGCGCCCATGCGTGTGATATCGGTTGATCCGTAAATCGTATAAATATATTCATTTGTCAGCATCGCAATACAAGCTCCGATACAAATCAGCATATGGGTTCGCAACCCCGCCGGTTGTTTCGTATATCCCCGTTCATAACCGATAATTCCGCCGATCAGAGCGGATAAAAATAAACGGATTGTGACTGTCAGGATGTCCATAGTTTCTCCTCTGTTACTTTGCAGTTATGATAACATAAAACAGATTGCAGAACAATATTGCTGTTTTCGAACGCAATTCGCTTAATTGGGAAAGAAATTCTTGATTCCTCGGATGATTTATGATATAGTAATCATGCTGTTTTTCAGTGTGCTGAAGTGGCTCAGTCGGTAGAGCAATTGATTCGTAATCAATAGGTCGGAGGTTCGATTCCTCTCTTCAGCACCATTTTTATTTAACGTGGAAGCTTTTGCGTAAAAGCTTTTTTTATTTTTCACATAATATAATATACAAAAAAAATTATATGCGCGAGAAAAATACTGTTAAGATGGGAATGTAGGGAGTATATTCTATATCAATACGAAGCGGAACAGCTTATATGGCTTAATGATAAATGAAGGGGTGAAGAAATGTCATATCATACGTTTGTTTTTGATTTTGATTTCACTTTGGCAGACGGATCACGTGCAATCGTGCAATGTGCCAATTATGCTTTGGAACAGTTGGGATTTAACGCCTGTTCTGATCTTGCAATCAGAAAAACGGTAGGAATGACCTTGGAGAATACATTTACGGTTTTGTCGGGCAGCTGCGATAACTGTTTGAGTGCGCAGTTTGTGACTTCCTTTAAAGAATCGGCTGATCGGATCATGACAAAAGATACTGTATTGTTTGATGATACCATTCGGATATTATCCTGTCTGAAGAAAGAGGGACATAAAACGGCAATTGTAACAAGCAAATTGCATCGTCGGATTGATGAAGTATTTCTGAAATATGACGCGCCGGGGCTTGTCGATGAGATTATCGGTTTTGATGACGTTTCTTATGCAAAACCGGATCCGGAAGGATTACTGCTGGCGATGGATCATTTGTCGGCAGACAAAGAAAATGTTTTGTATATCGGAGACACGGTGATTGATGCCGAGACTGCACGAAATGCGGGAGTCAATTTTGGCGCAGTTACAACGGGAGTCACTTTATACGATGATTTTTTGAAGTTCCCTTATGTTGCAATAGGCGACAGCTTGACTGCGTTGTTACAGAAAATCGGCTTGCCGGTTTAAAGGAGCGCTCATTCGGTCAAAAGAGAATCAGACAAAACCAAGTGATCGTATTGTATCCGCTGTAAAATGACAAATGATGATTTTCGCAGATTTCCGTCACGATAATAGTCTGGCTTTCAATGCAGGGATACATTTGTTCAGGATGTCTGCAGGGTTCATTCGGGTAAGCACATTCTTCGCAAATATCACAGGATTCTGCGGTCAGAATCAAAACGTTTTCTTCCGAGAAAATATCATTTTTTATTGCATTTACAATTTCAATGTGTTCCTTTCTCTTGGAAAGTGTTTCACCCATATCGAGCAAATCATTTACTTCCGATATCGTGCTGAAAATCAATCCGTTTTTATAGTTCAGGCATCGTTCTTTGCATTCTTCCAATGTCCCGACGGCAGGAGGGCAAGACCATGATTTCCCGTATCGGGGGCATTCTGTACTGCAGATCGTGCGGACATTCGGATAAAAATTCAGTTCTTCCGTGTCTAAAAACGCATATTCGAAAATCGGATACTGAGACAATTTTTTTTCGATTGTTTCTTTCGTGATCATCAAATGAATCCTTTCGGCAGAATATAGTTCAGTATAACGGATTCTTCTTTTTTTGTAAAGGTTGCTTGTTTTTTGTTTGAGTCGCTTCGGTTGAATCTCTTTGGGAGTTTTTGATATAATAAAACAATATTGCAGAAAGTGTGCTTCTTATGAAAACTATTGCCGTTTTTTCCGATATTCATTCCAACCGACAGGCTTTGAGTGCAATCCTTGCAGATATGGAACATTATGATTTTGATGAGATGATCTGCTTGGGTGACGTGCTTGGGCTCGGTCCCGAGCCAAGCGGTTGCTTGGAGGATATCCGCTCACGCCCGGTCAGAATGCTGATGGGGAACCACGAGCTTTACAGTCTTTGCGGAGGGATCATAGATGAAGATATGCACAAAGAGGAACAAGAACATCATCGTTGGGTATCGGCAATGTTGTCGGAGGATCAGAAACAGTTTCTCAGAGAATGCTCGTTGTCTTATCGGATTGAAACAAATAATAAAACAATCTGTTTTGAACACTTTTTGCAAAATGAACATCCGGGTAAAGCAAATCCATTCGCTGCGCTGTCGGTCATAAAAGACGGAAAAATTGCCGATCATATCAAAAATTCTGCCGATGATATGATATGTTTCGGACACGAACACCGGAGTTTTACAATTCAAGTGGATCACAAATTGCTTTTGGATGTAGGCAGCAGCGGCTGCAGAAGTGATGATCATACTTTTTACACAATACTGACGATCGATGGCGATGAAATCGAAATCGAAAAAAAAGATTTGATCTATGATCGGGACTCCTTCATGAATACCGTGAGAAAAACAAATTATCCGCATAAAGAAATTGTAGCCAGGCTTTTTTTCGGTTTCGAAGTTTGATTGAAAAATAAAGTCGGAATTTTTGCCTACTCAATATATTTAGAATAAAATATATTTTTTTCAAAATATTGCAGTAAATCACTTGACAATGGCTTGATATTGTATTATTATTGCATTACTCAAAGAAAGAGGAAACTCAAGTAAGTGAGCGCTCCGAAAAACGGCAGCCCTCAATGAAGAAAGATTGCCGAAAATTGCAATCACTCATTGCAGAGCAGTCCATCTTGCCAAACAAACAAATTCTTCGAATAAAGGAAAATGAATGCGTAGCAGGATAAGCCGAAGTATCCGAGGCAATGACGGTAATATCTGGATATTGTGTCAGATGGTCGGGTTAGGAGCAGTCAATGAAAGGAGGATGTACGCCATTGCGGTACTCCTCAACCAAAGAGTAGGCTCATTCTGTAAAACGTGTGATGCTTACTCTTTCTGTTTTGTGCAGAATCATGTGGTTCTTTTTTTTGTTTGACAGAAGTGGGGAAGAGTAGTAAAATAAAATTACTAAACTACTAAATTACTAAATATTAATGGAGAAAATAATCATGGACTATCAATCAATCGAACCGTTTTTGGATCAGGAGAAAAGAATCAAATTGTTGCCGGCCAAAAAAGGCAAGCGTGTCGAAGTACTTCGTTATCTCGGTTCGAAGTTCGAAATCAATAGAAATTACAGTGAAAAAGAAGTGAATGAAATCGTTGATCGTTGGCATGTGTTCGGCGATTATTTCCTGTTGCGCAGAGAATTGATCATGGCAGAAGTGCTCGAACGCACGGATGACGGATCAATGTACTGGAAAAAGAACCATTCGGGTTGAACTTCGGTTATTCGATCTCATTCTGTTTGCATTGTTCTCTGAGAAGATTATAATAATATTGGAATAATCACAAAAATTCGGAGAAGAACGCGGAAATGAATCATCTGAAACCGGTTGTCGCAATCATGTATGATTTTGATAAAACCTTATGTACGAAAGACATGCAGGAATACAGTTTTATCCCGAATCTTGGCATGTCCAATGATGCATTTTGGCAGGAGGCAACCGCACTCGCAGAAAACCAGAAAATGGATCGAATCCTTGCCTATATGTATTTGATGATCAAAAAGGCAAAAGCAAACGATATGCCGTTCCGACGTTCTGATTTCACAAAGTTGGGGGAATCGATTGAATTTTTTGACGGAGTAACGGAGTGGTTCTCGATAATCGATCAGTTTGCCGAGACATTGGAACTGAACGTCGAGCATTATATTATATCTTCAGGACTAAAAGAGTTTATTGAAGGAACTTCGATTATCGGTGCCTTCAGAGAGGTGTACGCCTGTGAATTTCATTACGATGCCAACGGAGTTGCAGACTGGCCGTTATTGTCGGTTAATTACACGGGTAAAACTCAGTTTTTATTTCGGATCAATAAAGGGGTTTTGGATATTTCGAATGATGATGCACTCAATCGGTATACACCTGAAGAGGAAAGACGCATCCCATTTCGCAACATGATTTATATCGGAGACGGACTGACGGATGTGCCTTGTATGAAACTTGTCAAAGTAAATGGAGGACAGTCCATCGCCGTTTATACGGATAAACAGAAAGTAAAAGATCTGTTGGAACAGGATCGAGTGAATCATATTGCCTATGCAGACTATTCTGCGGGAAGTGAACTTAACCGATTGGCCGAAAAAATTCTGACTCAAATAAAAATCAATAATGATTTAGTCCGATTGCGTAAGACTCAGACGGACAGCCTGAAATAAATTGCCAAAGCGAAAAAACCCGCATTTGCGGGTTTTTTGGTGTAAGAGAATGAAAGTTTGTACTACTTTAAAATAAATTGATGATCCGCACCGACTTTGCTTCGCTGTGTCCCTCGCGGTTCATGATCGTGAACTGTGAAAGACACCTTGGCGTCCACTCTGTAACAGGCAATTCTTCCGTTTTCGACGGTCGCCTGAAAATTACTGATTTCAACGTTCCGAATATCCTGTACGCTCAGCGATGCCTCTCTGACTGCTTCCTGTGCTGCTGCCTCCCAACTGTGATCGGATTCTGCCACAATTTCAATCACTTTAACGACTGACATTTGCTCACTCCTTTCTTTGCGGTACACGCGCAACGATTCATTTTTATAGGTGGATCGGCGAACCTGTCTGCCTATATTATTGAATATATCACTAATCATATAATATATCAATAGCAGAGACTCAAACAGGAAAGAACAACGGGATTTAATAGATAGGTTCATTCACTTTCTGTGAATGAAATGTAAAATTATATCATGTTCTGAGACAGGATTTTCCACGCTTTTACAAAACAAAAATTAATTTTTTATGATATAATGAACTTACAAAATATCCGGGAGAATTCATGGCTACATATCAAAAAAGTTTCGCTACGCGTGCAAAAATCATACATGAAGCCTGTAATCTTTTTTGTCAAAAAGGGTATGAATCCACAACGACAAGGGAAATTGCGGAAGCTTCTGGTATTTCAAGAGGAAATCTGCAATACCATTTTCCAAACAAAATCGATATTGCAAAACAGATCGGACAGGAGTTTATCGATAATCTGTTTCTTGAAATTCGGGAGATATTGTTCCACAGTGTCAATGACTTGATTTTGAGGGATACG
The DNA here is from genome assembly GCA_041447245.1 of Anaerofustis sp. Classification (GTDB taxonomy): domain Bacteria; phylum Bacillota; class Clostridia; order Eubacteriales; family Anaerofustaceae; genus JBGMEA01. The sequence continues at coordinate 20,522 of JBGMEA010000026.1, read as the reverse complement.
ATTCATTTGAATTGTTTTATTTCAGTATTTCTTTCTGACAATCCTTATACAAAATTTTATCATGAGTTGGGGAAAATGAATTTGTTGTCCGAATTATTGATCAATTCGAATATCCGCCATTACATTGAGCAGGCGGACTATTTGAAACTTCATATCGACAAGCGGATTTTGATCGGGTACAGCACAATTTTTGTTTCGACGATGGTTTCATTGATCATGGCAAAAAAGGATCGGAAAATTATGCTCTCCAATGATGAGATTTATGAGTCCTGCCATATTGTGCATTTGAGTTTATTAAAGATGGATCAAACAAAAATCCGTGAATATATCCGTGCGGCAAAACAATATTCGGATCGAATCGGGTGGGAAATGAACAGCCTGACGGAAATCAAAGTCAAACAATATGATCAGACCATATAAAAAAACGGACAGACCGTCCGCTTTTTTAGTTTATTCATGAAACAAAACCAAAGCAAAGTAAACAACTTTTCCCGGGCCGGCGTAATATTGCATTTGCTCCTGCATGGAGAGCTTGACGACATCAATTCCGCTACCTTCCATGGAATATTGTGTTTTGTCGGGGAATCTGCAGGGAGCTCCGTCTGCGGCAGTACAGGTTTTACAGATGGTGCATGGACCGACTGCCATGACGACAACATCTTCCTTTTTAAATTGTTTGCGAAGTTTGTCATATACTTCGTTCAGCGCAAAACTGTTGTCTTGCAAATCTTCCAGATCTTCGATATCATCGAAGTTATAGTCCATTGTATATCCGACCAGAAATGCTTCGTCATACTTCAGCACACGCTGTTTTCGTTCGTCTTCGCTTCCGTTCGGCGGACATCCGTGATTTTTTCCGAAATATCCGCAGGTGTTTTTTTCGCATTGTTTATAAACTTCGTGGTCAAACGGAATCACCGATGTGCTGATCAGTTTATATTCCGAGAAACCGAGCTCTTCTAAAGTCTGTTTCAACCGTTTTTTTAAATCATCCATGAGCCTGTTCCTTTCGATGTGTTAATAGAGGACAGTAGCAAAGAAAACCATATTGCCTGTCCCTGCATTGTACGTCATTTCTTTTTGCTTTGAGAGTTTAACGACGTCTATTCCGCATCCTTCCATAGAATACTGCGTTTTGTCCGGAAATCTGCAAGGACCTCCTTGCGGTGCCGTGCAGCTTTCACACAACGTGCATGGCCCGACTCCCAGCACCGCAACCGATTGATCGGGAAAATTTTTTCGCAAAAGATTCAGTTTCTCTTTAAGAATGCTTCCGCTGTTTTCGATATCTTCCTTGCTTCGGAACGGCACTTTGATACTGATAATGTAAGCATCATCGAAACTCAATATGCGATTTTTCCGTTCAGATTCGCTGCTTGTTTCTGATGGACATGCATGATTTTTTCCGAATTGCCCGCAGGTATTTCGTTCGCATTGCAAATATACATCATGCGAAAATGGAATCTCTTTGCTTTTCAGCGATTTGTATTCAAAAAATCCGAGCGTTTCGAATGCTTCCTTCAGTTGATTATCCGATGGTTTCATTTCTTGTCCTTCAATCGTAGAATTGAATTGATTATAAACTGTCAAAGAATAAAACTCAAGTATAATCTGCAAAATTCAAGAAGTATTTTGTTTTTATTCAAATTAGCGGATTAAAAAAACGGGCATCCTTCCTGTAGATGCCCGAATAAAGGGTTGATAGTTGTTTAGAACGCTCTGTATTCCACCTGCACACTGACCCATTGTGCCGTGGTGAATTTGTCCACTACCCACTGTGCATTGAATCGTCCGAGTCCTGAGAATTTTTCGCCGCCGAACATAATCTGCGGTTCATCGTTGATCGATTGGTCATTGACGTGGCACATGCCCGATTCAACTTGTCTCGCTACCTGCATGCCGCGGTACAGATCTTTTGTAAAGACCGAACCGCTTAAACCATATTCCGTATCATTCGCAATGTGCAGCGCATCCTCCTGATCCTTCGCCTTGATGATGCAGATCACCGGACCGAATACTTCGTATTTTGCTGCGGGCATATCATTGGTGACATCCGTGAATATCCACGGATAGATCAGATTGCCCTCGGTTTTTCCCTGTAAAGCAACGGTTGCGCCCGCTTTGATTGTGTCGTCAATAAAATGCTCGATGCTCTTTACCTGTGTCTGATTGATAATCGGGCCGATAAAGGTGTCTTCTTCTGCAGGATTTCCGACCTTGATATGTTTGACCATGTCCGTAAATGTGTTGACAAATTCATCGTAAATACTCTGATCGACAACAATGCGGTTCAATGCCATGCACACCTGTCCCTGATGGAAGAATGCGCCGAACACTGCCGCTTTTGCGGCTTGCACGATGTCGGCATCATCTAACACGATCATGGCATTGTTGCCTCCGAGTTCCAGGGAAACGTCTTTCAGATTCTTGCCGGCAAGTTCTCCGATTCGATGCCCGACTGCGGTTGATCCGGTGAATGAAATCAATTTCGGTATTGGGTGGGAAACAAACGCATCTCCGATTTCCGATCCGGCTCCCGCCACCACATTAAACAATCCTTTCGGGAATCCCGCTTTTTCAAAAAATTCCGCAATCAGGAACGCTGCTCCGGGGGTGTCGGATGCGGGTTTCATCACGACGGCGTTGCCCGTAGCAATCGCGGGAATGACGGATCTCATGGCCAACACGAGAGGAACATTCCAGGGCGTGATCACCCCGATGACCCCTTTCGGCTTGCGGATGATATAGTTTTCTTTCCCCGGAATATTGGACGGCATGATTTTTCCGTCCATCATCAGCGGGAATCCAAGTGCTTCTTTTGCGATGGCGATGCTGGTAAAAAATTCGAAGTCGCATTTCGGCTTCACCGATCCGCCTTCTTCTCTGATCCAGAAATACACATCATCATGCATTTCTTCGATCACTTTTGCCAATTTTTCCAAATACCCCTGCTTTTCTGCCGGAGAAGTTTTTTCCCATGCTTTCTGTGCAGATTTTGCGGCTTCAAAAGCACTGTTCACATCCGCTTCACTGGCGCTGCGGTATGTGTAGATGGTTTCATTCGTAAAGGGATTGACGTCGGTCATCATCTTACTTCCCGTGCCTTCCACCCACTCTCCGTTAATATACTGTTTCGGATATGCTCTCATACGAATCCTCCTGTTTGAATGGTTTATATGATTCATATTAAACTTATTTGAGATTAAAAACAATAGATTGAAATACATGGCAGATTATATTTCAGTTATGATAAAATAGTTATATTGATTCTGCGATCTGTTAAGGAGGAAAGAATTTATGCGAACCATGAATTTACCGGACAACCCGAATCTTAACCTGTCGTTTGATTCGGACAAGCTCAAAGATATCTGGTTGGCGGGTGGTTGCTTTTGGGGGACAGAGGCATATTTTGCCCGCATTTACGGCGTGGCGGAAACAAGTGTTGGTTATGCGAACGGAAAAACAGAACATCCGACCTATCATGATCTGAAACAAACCGAACATGCAGAAACCGTACATGTCCGTTACGATCCGTCAAGAGTCGGTCTGGATCAGCTGTTGCGTTATTTCTTTGATATCATTGACCCTACCGTGTTGAACCGACAAGGAAACGATATCGGCAGACAATACCGCACGGGTATTTATTATACTGATGCGGATGATCTTCCGATTATCCGTGCCGTTGTTGACGAAATTCAGAAACAATACAAAAAACCGATTGTGACGGAAGTCATACCGCTCATTCATTATTACGAAGCGGAAGAATATCATCAGAAATATCTTGAAAAAAATCCCGGCGGATATTGCCACGTCGATTTTTCGAAGATTCCTGCGCCGCCTTCGGGGGAAAAATACAGCAAGCCCGGGGACGAGGAACTCAAGCAAACCCTCACTCCGTTGCAATACGAAGTGACGCAGCACAGTGCAACGGAAATGCCGTTTCAAAACGAATATTTTGATCATTACGAAAAAGGAATCTATGTGGATATCACAACGGGTGAGCCGCTTTTTGTTTCAAGCGATAAGTTCGAATCGGGCTGCGGGTGGCCGAGCTTTTCAAAACCCATCGACGGTTCGCTTGTCCAAGAAAAAAATGACCGTTCTCACGGTATGAACCGCACGGAAGTGCGCAGCAAATCGGGAGACAGCCATCTCGGGCATGTTTTTACGGACGGACCGCGAGATCGGGGAGGGCTGCGATACTGCATCAACAGCGCGGCGCTTCGTTTTATTCCGCTTGAAGCGATGAAGAAAGAAGGTTATGAGAAATACATACCGTTTGTAAATTAAGAAGAGGATTTTCGTGTAAGGAAGGAGATGATCATTATGTTAAAAAATATTGATGCTGAAACTGTTCTGAATCTCGGTAATCAGGTTTCCTATCAGAAAGGGCAGGTGGTCAGTAAAACGCTCGCACAGAATGGTGCGATCAGCTTGACCTTGTTTGCGTTTGATAAAGGTGAAGAAATCAGTTCGCACGAATCAGGTGGGGACGCAATGGTCACTTGTTTGGACGGGGAAGGAAAAATCACAATCGACGGGACGTCCTATATGTTAAATGAAGGGGAATCGATCGTCATGCCGGCGAAAAAACCGCATGCGGTCTATGCAAGCGAGCAATTCAAGATGTTTCTTGTGGTAGTCTTTCCAGTCGATTAAAAAGAGTATCGCGTGATGCGATACTCTTTTATGTTGATCTGAAACGCTTAATCTAACTTTGTGCTTTGTATACAAAAACAACTTTTATTGTGACCGAAATAAATGAATGTGGTATACTATTTTTGAGGTGAATAGGGTGAATAATTCGAAATGGCATGAAAAATTATTAGATAAAATCAAGAGTAAATGGTGGTATATTAGCCTTTTTATTGGTAGTTCGATATATGTTTTTTTTAATCGAAAGGATATTTATGACTTAAACAGTTTAAATGTTCGAAATCTTATTTTTATTATATGGATCGTCCTTCTCATTCTCCCTTTGTTTTCTGAAGTTGAACTATTAGGTGTAAAATTGAAGAAGGAAGTTGAAAAAGCAAAGGAGGAAGTCAAGGTATCTTTGCAAAATCTTCAAACTCAGCTTACACAAATTCAACTAAATAATTCAATTGCGAATAATTTTAGTTTTACAAATGGATCGTTACCCTCAGAACAGAAGATTGAAGAACTTCTTCAGATGGTTAGTGAATTGCAAAAAACAACTCCAAACACAGAGATCTCAATGAGTGATGATCAAATGTACAATAACGAAAAAACATTGTATTTATTCAAAGCACGTCTCGGAACAGAAATGGCATTACGGGAATTGTGTGAAAAATTGGGTTATGAAAACAAAATATCTATAATGAAGATGGCAGAAATACTAAACCGCGCCGAGTTAATCAACGGAACGACATGTGATTTGATTGGTCAGGTTAGTAAAATTGCAAATCGCGGTATACACGGAGAAATTGTAAGCGATGAATATTTAAATTTTGTCAAAGAAACATACCCAGAAATTCAACGACAGTTAAAAATCGCTTCTGATAGGTTGCGCTACACGGTTTGTCCAAAGTGTAAATATTCTGGATATTCTGTGCATGAAAATGTATGTCCACAATGTGGGTATGTACATGCCGACGAATAGTATTACATATAGACTGCCAGATTAAATGCCCCACCTTATTTGAGGTGGGTTTTCTTATGTATGTTCAAAAAAGCAAGTGAGCAATATCAAACAGATAGAATCCTTCGATAGCTAACATCGCAGAGGTTTATCCGATCGGAGGAATATCTACGATAATCTCCGTCTTATAAATCAGATTCATCTGATTGAGAAACACGTCGTGATTGGACGTGAATGTTGCGCACTCGTTTCCCGACACGATGGTTTTCAACCCGCATTTGTATGCGCCATACACCGTGTTGAATACGCAGATGTCCGTGCAGACACCCGCAACCCTCACGGTGTCGATGCCATGGCTTTTCAGTATCCGACACAGGTCTGTTTCGTAAAAGGCGTCATACTCGCTTTTCTTCAAAAAAAGAACATTCGGCTGCTTTTTGTGGGCTTCATACCAGCTTCCGATTTCTCCGTAAAGCTGCGCCCCCCATGTGCCGCTGACGTTGTGTGGCGTCCAAAGCAGAAAATGTTCGTCGTTTTCTTTGTGATCATCCATGCAGAATACAATCAGGTCATGATTTGCATTCATTTTTTCAAGTGTGTCGATTATTGCGGGCACGATTGCCTGTGCTGGTTTGCCTGCAGTGAGCGAACCCTTATCGTCCACAAAATCATTGCTCATGTCCACAATCAGAAATGCTTCTTTCATTCCATCCCTCCGCAGTCCATACCGGAATTGATTGAATCAGATACGATAAACACTGGTTACTCCGCTGATTACGGAGATTTTTCCGAGCAGTTTGTCGACCTGCTTTGTGTTTTGGATGATGACATCCATATTCATGAACGCCGATCCGTCTTTTTGAGTCTTGACCGTCATCCCTGTGATACTGATGCCTTCGTTGCTGATCGTCGTGCTGATATCGCTCAGCAATCCTTTGCGATCCGATGCCTTGATGATGATTTCTGCAGAAAATTTTTCGCTGATCGGGCTTTCCGATACCCAATTTACTTCAATCAGGCGATCCGTATCATTTGTATTTTTGATATTGATGCAGTCAGCTCGATGGACGGAAATTCCTCTGCCTCTGGTGATATATCCCATGATGTTGTCGCCGGGTACCGGCATACAGCATTTTGCAAATTTCACTGCGAGATCATTGTGCCCCTGCACGTTTACCGCTTGTCCTTTGTCCCCATGCTTCGGTGCCGAGATAATCGGAATTGAAACCTCTTCTTCGGGGAAATCCTGCTTGTAATTTTCTTTGACGCGTTGAATGACATATCCAGCTCTGATTCCTCCGTAGCCGATGGAGGAATATAGGTCATCCCAACTTGTGATATTAAACCGTTTGAATATAAAGTCAGCATATTCGTTTTTGACGATATCGTTCAGATTCAGTTTCGCGTGTTTGACTTCGCGTTCCAGAATGTCTTTGCCCTTCTGAACGTTCTCTTCTTTGTCTGCTTTTCGGAAATGACTGCGGATTTTGTTTTTTGCATGTGTGCTTACGACGACTTTCAGCCAATCTCTGCTGGGTCCTTTGGAAGCCGGATTCGTAATGACTTCGACAATATCGCCTGTTTTCAGTTTTGCGTTGAGCGGGATAATCTTTCCGTTTACTTTTGCCCCGACACATTTGTTGCCGATATCGGAATGGATGCGATATGCAAAGTCGATCGGTGTTGCTCCCGTCGGAAGTTCAATCACTTTCCCCTTCGGGGTAAACACGAATACTTCGTCGGTATAAAGATCTTTTTTGACTGCGTCCATGAACTCGTCAGAGTCCTGCACTTCCTGATCCAGTTCTTTGAGCTCCCAAAGCCAGCGAAGTCGTTCTCCCAACTCATCGGTGCCTTGTTTTCCCTCTTTATATTTCCAATGAGCAGCAATCCCGTATTCTGCAATCTGATGCATTTCTTTTGTGCGGATCTGAATTTCGACGGGGGATCCTCCGGGCCCGATGACGGTGGTATGCAGCGACTGATACATGTTCGGTTTTGGCATGGCGATATAATCTTTGATTCTGCCCGGGATCGGTTTCCATAAAGTATGCACCCAACCAAGCACCGCGTAGCAGTCATTGACACTGTCTACAAGCACTCGAATTGCGATCAGATCGTAAATTTCACTGAAATTTTTGCCGTTCAGCATTTTTCTGTAAATGCTGTAAAAATGTTTCGGTCTGCCTTCAATGGAATATTTAATGGATTCTTTGTCCAGTTTTTGGCTGAGTACATCGATGACGTTGCCGATATATGCTTCCCGTTCCTGCCGTTTCTGAGCGACTTTTTCAACCAGCTGATAATATTGTTCCGGTTCCAGATACCGCAGAGCCAAATCTTCGAATTCCCATTTGATTTTAAAAATACCGAGACGATGCGCAATCGGCGCATAAATATCAAGCGTCTCGGTGGATTTCGAAATCTGTTTTTCTTTGCTCATCGCGGACAAGGTTCTCATATTGTGGAGTCTGTCGGCAAGTTTGATAATGATTACACGAATGTCGTTTGCCATCGCGATAAACATTTTGCGGAAGGACTCCGCCTGTTGATCTTCTTTATTGGAGTATTCCAATTTGGTGATTTTTGTTACGCCGTCAACCAGATCGGCAACTTCTTTGCCGAATCGATCCTGAATGTCTTTATAGGTATATTTAGTATCCTCGACGACATCATGAAGAATTCCGGCTATGATCGTCGGCAAATCCATCTTCAATCCGGCAAGGATAAATGCGATTTCAACGGGATGTGTAATGTATGCTTCACCGCTCAGCCTGGTTTGGCTGGAATGCGCTTCTTCCGCAAACTCATAGGCAGACTGCAGCAACGCCAGGTCGGCTGTCGGATTATATTCGGATACCAGTTGTTTTACATCATCAATTGTCGCCATCATACAGTCGCCCTTTCTCACAAAATATGCATTTGGAATTAGTTGTTTGTAACTTTATATTATAAAGGGAAACGGTTGGATTTGCAAGTATACAAGTATCGCAAACTGCTTGATGAAAGCAAAAAACGGCAAATTTTTGATTCTGCCGTTTCTGAACGTGGAAATAGCCCTGTTATAATTTTGTGGCAGGCTTTCGTTTTTTGATCAGCATGCGCAATCCGACTGCGCATAATACCACGCCCAATCCGTAGTAAAGCAGCGATTGCGCAACGGTTGACGGGAAGTTTTTCAGCGCATTTGTCATAAACGGGAAATTGGAAAGATTGAAAACCATATGGATCAGAATCGGCACGAGAATATTCTCGAACTTTGAATAAGCATAGGATAACACGCATCCGAGCAAAAAAGCATAGATAATTTGAATGACCGTCGGAGCATGCATCAATGCAAATACCAGAGAAGAGAAGACAATGGCATAATTTTCATGCATATAATAGCGCATACGATTAAAAATAAGTCCGCGGAACAGTAACTCTTCACTGATCGGAGCCAATATCCCGACCGACAACAGATTGATCCAAAATTTATCCTGCAGCAGCAACTCCATGGTATCGGTGTAACTGGAGAACAGCGCCGTATTTCCGAATATGGAATATAAGATTTGAATGATGATTGTGACCGCGATGAAAACTCCGATACTTAATCCGATAGTACCCAAATATTCAAGCGGACGGATACGATTCTGATAATTTTGATCAAATGAACGGAATTCCTTTTTAAGAAAAAGAATTCCCATTACAATCAGAACAACAACGGATATTGCAATCATCAGCTTTGAATTTTGTGCCGTTGCTTCGTTGATAACGCTGTTTTTCAGTTCGTCGACAGACAGATTCGGGTTACCGGCCATCAATGTGACGGCCAGAAACATTTCATAAATGGCAGCGATCACATAGCTGATACCGATATAAATCAGCAGCGGAACAAAACAATACAGCGATTTTGAAAAGCCGGTCTGAGGTTTGTTCGGATTCATAAATACTCCGTTCAATTTTCTTGCATGTGTGTATCTTAAAACAAATGGATGCATTAATCAATAAAAACCGAGAAAAGACTTGCATTTTCTGCAGGTCGTGCTATAATAATTCTGCAAGGCGGAAAAGCCTTTTTTTCGTGAGCATACAGATCCAAAATTTATAATATAAGGGTGTGAAAAAATGAGAGTAAAAGTAACGTTGGCATGCACAGAATGCAAACAGAGAAACTATGACACAATGAAAAACAAAGACCGACCCAAAGAAAGAATGGAACTGAAAAAATATTGCAAGTTCTGTAAGACACATACACTGCATAAAGAAACAAAATAACCGCTTTGCGGCAGGGAGGTTACCTAATGGCAAAACAAACCCCGAATGCGTCTTCCAAGACGAAACCGAAAGCGAAGTCCGTACAGAAATCGTCTGCAAAACCGGCTGCAAAAAAACAGTTTTTTCTGATCAGATGGGTCAAAGGCTTGGTTAATTACTTTGTAGGTGCTTATAACGAACTGAAAAAAGTAACGTGGCCCACAGGCAAGGAATTAATGAAAAGCACGGGTATCGTTATTTTGATCATTGCTGTTTTTACTGTCGTGATCTATTTTTTCGATACGGTTTTTTCATATCTGACAAATCTGATCTACAATTTGGGTTAAGGACGTGAAAGAATGAGTGATACGAACGGTGCAAAATGGTATGTTGCGCACACCTATTCGGGTTATGAAAATAAAGTAAAAGCAAATATTGAAGCAACCGTACAAAGCCGTAACATGGAAGACATCATTCTGGAAGTGGTGGTGCCCATGCATGAAGTGGAAGAAACCAAAGGCGGTGTACGAAAATCGGTCGCGAAGAAAATTTTCCCCGGTTATGTGCTGGTGAAAATGTTTATGACGGATGAATCATGGTATGTCGTACGTAATACGCGTGGAGTAACCGGTTTTGTGGGACCTGCATCAAAACCTGTCCCTCTGACCGACGATGAACTGACGAATCTCGGAATACGAGAAAAACTGCCTGTCATTGATCTGAAGGTCGGTGATGAGATCAAAGTGATCAGCGGTCCGTTTGAAGGATTTGACGGTTTGATCGAAGAAATTAATATGGAAAAACGAAAACTGAAAGTGAATATCTCCATGTTCGGAAGAGAAACACCTGTCGAGCTGGATTTTGTTCAGGTCAAGAAGTTATAGTTATTAGGAATGTAACAGGAGGAAATAACAATGGCAAAGAAAGTGATCGGTCTGATCAAGCTGCAGATACCGGCAGGGAAAGCGACTCCCGCACCCCCAGTCGGCCCGGCGCTCGGACAGCACGGCGTCAATATCATGCAGTTCTGCAAAGAATATAATGCAAGAACGGAAAAACAGGCTGGCTTGATTGTCCCTGTCGTTATCACAGTCTATCAGGATAACACGTTTACGTTCGTGACCAAAACTCCGCCGGTGGCTGTGTTGATCAAAAAATCAATCGGTATTGAAAGCGGATCCGGAAAACCGAATGTGCAAAAAGTAGGGAAAATCACAAAAGAACAGGTAAAAGAGATCGCTACGATTAAAATGCCGGACATCAATGCGGCAAGCATCGAAGCAGCCATGAGCATGGTGGAAGGTACCGCCAGAAGTATGGGCGTAACGATCGCAGAATAATTTATTCGCCGATATTGTGGGAGGCGTAACACCACGGAAGGAAAATCATGAACAAAACAAAGAATTATACCGGGAAAAAAGAGCAGATCGAAAAAGGCAAATTTTATGAATTTGACGAAGGTGCGGCTCTCGTAAAAAAATTGGCTACGGCAAAATTTGATGAAACCATCGAACTGCACGTCCGACTCGGCGTCGATTCCAGACATGCGGATCAACAGGTTCGCGGTGCGATCGTGCTTCCGAACGGTACGGGAAAAACTGTGCGGGTGCTTGTATTTGCCAAAGGCGAAAAAGCAAAAGATGCGGAAGCGGCCGGAGCGGATTTTGTCGGAGCGGAAGATATGGTCGAAAAAATCCAGAAAGAAGGCTGGATGGATTTTGACGCAGTCGTTGCCACTCCCGATATGATGGGTCTTGTCGGACGTCTCGGTAAAGTGCTCGGCCCAAGAGGCCTGATGCCGAACCCGAAAACAGGATCGGTCACGATGGATGTCGCAAAAGCTGTCAATGAAGTGAAAGCCGGCAAAGTCGAATACAGGCTGGATAAGACAAACATCATTCATTGCCCGGTCGGAAAAGCAAGCTTCACGGAAGCTGCATTGTTGGAAAATGTCAATGCGTTGGTGGAAGCAATTAAAAAAGCGAAACCGGCAGCTGCGAAAGGTCAATATTTCAAAAGTGTCACTTTGGCAAGCACCATGAGTCCCGGTGTGAAATTGTCGGTTGCAAAGCTTTAATCTTTGTGATATACTCAATACCAATGAAATAAACCGCAGAAAGCAGGTGTGCAAACTTAAATATCCTGCCGAGGTTAAATAGCAAGCAGATTATTTTGCTCTTTATCCTGATGCGGTAAAGAGCTTTTTTATGCTCTTACCATTCAGAATCTAAGATAAAGGAGGGAAAACGATGTCATCAGGTGCAATACTGGAACAGAAAAAACAAATCGTATCCGAAATCGCGGGGAAAATGAAGGAAGCTCAGTCCTTTGTAATCGTGAATTACAAAGGAATCAATGTAGCCAATGTCACAGCTCTTCGTGTCAAAGCCCGCGAAATGGGTGTGGAATATAAAATTTATAAAAACACATTCCTTCGTTTTGCAGCAAAAGAATGCGGATATGATGAACTTGTCGATTGTTTTGAAGGCACAACCGCAATTGCATTCAGCAATGCGGACGCGGTTGCTCCTGCGAAGTTGATTGCCGATTTCGCAAAAGACAACAAATTGCAGACACTCGATTTTATCGGTGGTGTGATTGACAAAAAAGTGACGGATGTGGAATCGATTCAGAAGATTTCTCAGCTGCCGTCCAAAGAAGTGCTCCTGGCAAAAATGCTGGGCAGCCTGAACGCACCGATTGCAAAATTTGCTTATGCGCTTAATGCAATCAAAGATCAGAAATCAGCTTAAATAAATCAAATAATACGGAGGATTTTATAATGTCGGAAAAATTTCAAGCGATTATAGACGAAGTAAAAGCGATGACCGTTCTCGAATTGAGTGAACTGGTGAAAGCATTGGAAGAAGAATTCGGAGTGAGCGCTGCTGCTCCCGCAGCAGGTGCTGCTGTAGCCGGAGCTGCTGCTCCCGCAGAAGAAGAACAAACGGAATTCAATGTTGTTCTTACAGAAGCCGGCCCCGAAAAACTGAAAGTTGTCAAGGCAGTCAGAGAAGTAACGGGACTTGCTTTAAAAGAAGCGAAAGATATGGTCGATAATGCCCCCAGCACTTTGAAAGAAGCGATTTCCAAAGAAGAAGCCGAAATCATCAAAACGAAAGTCGAAGAAGCCGGCGGGAAAATCGAAATCAAATAATTTGTTCGGATTTGACAGGCAATTAATCGCAGGACATACGGCAATGCTGTTTGTTCCTGCTTTTTTTATGATATAATAAAATTGGTGTATTATCCCGTAAACAGATTTTTGAGACGGTATAAGCGCTTGAAGCATCGCATAAATGCGCTGCAACTTAACCGAGGTAAGGAATGTTTAGAAGAAAAAAGGAAACAAACATGGAATCTGCTGATAAGAATGTTCCGTTGTATGACGATAAAGAATATCTTTTACCGATTCTGAATATTGATGGCTATCTGATCGGTCCGGAAATCAGTACCGTCATCGATCTGGATGATCAGGACTCCTTAATGGCTGTGGAATATGCTGCCAAAACATCGCATCTGATTTGTTTTGTTAACGGTTTTGACCCGCAAAATGATCCGAAGCAAACCATCCTGAAGAAAATCTGTTGTATCGGAGATATCAAGGATATCGTAAAAATCGGACAAAACTCAGTGCGCATCAGTGTCAAAGGAATTAACCGCGGAATAATTTGGGACTACGAAGAACAGGAATCGGTCTCGGTTGCAGTCGTGTCCCCGTTTGAGTATGATATGACAAAAATTGCGGAAGAAGACAAGATTTTGACACAATTGCTGATTGACAAATATATCGGGTATCTGAACCTTATCGGAAGGTACGATGATTATTACGAAAAGCAGTTGGAAGAGCAACATCCGGATAAAGTAATTGATATGATTACTTCAAATTTACCTTTGTCCAATGATGAATATTATGCACTCATGGAACATTTCAGTACAGACTCAAGACTGAAAGCTGCGATTGAAACATTGGTGCGTCTGACAAATATTGCGGATATGGAATTGGAGTTGGAAAAAGAGCTCGTTCTTACTCTTTCCAACGATCAAAAAGCCCGCTATCTGAGAGAGAAGAAACAACTTATCAACAAAGAATTGAATGAAGATGATGAAGATGAGACATTGGATGAGTATCGTTCCAAACTGGAAGCACTCCCTCTGCAGGAGGAATATAAAAAACGCCTGCTCAAAGAAATGGATCGTTTCGAAATGACGCCCATGGGTTCTCAGGAAGCTTCGGTCATTCAGTCTTATTTGGATTACGTTCTGGATCTTCCTTGGGAAAAAGCGGATATTGATGATTTTGATATCAAGCAGGCATCCGAAATTTTGGATGCGGATCACTTCGGGCTTGAAAAAGTAAAAGAAAGAATTCTGGAATATCTTGCAGTCATTAAACTGACGCATTCTCTGAAAAGCCCGATCCTTTGCCTTGTAGGCCCTCCGGGAGTTGGCAAAACATCCATAGCCAAATCAATTGCCAACGCAACAGGGAGAAAGTTTGTTCGCATCTCTCTCGGCGGGATGCATGACGAAGCGGAAATCAGAGGACATCGAAAAACGTATGTCGGTGCGATGCCAGGCAGAATTATTGCGGGTCTCAGACAGGTGCAAAGTAAAAATCCTGTCTTTCTCCTTGATGAAATCGATAAGCTGACCAAGGATATCAAAGGAGATCCGGCTTCCGCATTGCTGGAGGCACTCGATCCGGAGCAAAATGCAACCTTTACCGACACCTACATTGAGATTCCGTTTGATCTTTCGGATGTCATGTTCATTACGACTGCAAATGTGCTTTCCACAATTCCGGATCCTCTGCTTGACCGAATGGAAGTCATTGAACTCCCGGGATACATGCCGAGCGAGAAGCTTGAAATTGCCAAACAGCATCTCATCGAAAAACAGATGAAACTAAACGGAATTACATCGGAAAATCTGGAATTGACCGACGAGGTTCTTTACGAAATCATCTACAATTATACCCGAGAATCAGGCGTTCGGCAGTTGGAACGTTCTATTTCCGCGTTGTGCAGAAAAGCAGCCAAAAATCTGATTGTTGACGGCAATAAAAAACTTGAAGTGTCAAAAGATAAGTTATATGATTTTCTCGGGAAAAAAGTCCATACCTATGATATTGCAAAAGAAGAGTCTGTAATCGGTGTTGTCAATGGGTTGGCGTGGACCAGTGTAGGCGGAGATATGCTGCAGATCGAAGTTGCGGTCGCGCAGGGAAGCGGCAAACTGGAACTGACCGGTCAACTCGGAGACGTGATGAAAGAGTCTGCCAAAACGGCAATAGGCCATATCCGCACGAATGCCGAATTTTATCGGGCACAGGATGTCATATGGGATAAAATTGATCTTCACATCCACGTACCCGAAGGGGCAGTGCCGAAAGACGGACCTTCTGCAGGCATCACCATGACAACCGCTCTGATCTCTGCACTTACGAAGAGAGCTGTGCCTCAGAAGACGGCAATGACCGGCGAAATTACGCTGATCGGAAATGTTCTGCCGATCGGAGGATTGCGGGAAAAATTGTTGGCTGCAAATCGTTCCGAGATTACAAGGGTGATTATCCCTGCCGAAAATAAAGAAGATCTCAAAGAAATCCCCGAAAAGATTTTGAAACAGATTACGATCGAATTTGCCGAAACGATGCACGATGTTTACCGTTATATTTTTGAGGAGAATCCGCAGTGAAAGCACAAAGTGCCGAATATGTAATGAGCGAGGTTGCGCTTTCCCGTTTCCCATGTGACGGATTGTTTGAGGTTGTTCTTGTGGGAAAATCCAATGTGGGGAAATCCAGTTTTATCAATGCAATGACAGGAAGAACCAATCTTGCCCGAACCAGTTCTCAACCGGGTAAAACACGCACGGCGAATTTTTATCTGATCAATCATATGTTTTATTTTGTCGATATGCCGGGATATGGATATGCAAAAGCATCGAAATCGATCAAACAGCAATTCGAAGAAATTTTGCGTGATTACCTGACAAAAAGAAAGACGGATTTTGTCGTCTTCTTTTTGTTGGATCATCGCCATCCTCCGACTGATTCGGATCGAAACATGATTGCGCAAATCAGAAAGATAGGGATAGATCCTGTTTTTATTTTAACCAAAACGGATAAGGTCAAATCTTCCGAACGGATTAAAACAGATCGTGCTATTTTCAATGCTTTGGAATTGACAGAGGATGACGCGGTATTTGCCTTCTCGACAGAACACAGAGAATCAATCGACGAAGTCTGGGGCTTTTTGTCGGATTTGCTTGAGAATGGCTGATAAAAAGGAGAAATTGACTTGTCATACCATATAAAAAGAATTATAATACTGGGAAGTGTGAAACGTTACGGAGGACAGATCAGTTATGCTTGATATCAAAAGAATCAGAAAAGAACCGGAAAAAGTTCAGGAGCTGCTTAGCAGAAGGGGAGAGATATCGATTGCTCCCTTATTGGAAGCAGATGAAAAAAGGCGTTCTCTGATCAGTTCATCCGAACAGCTGAAAGCAAAGCAAAATGCAGATTCGAAGCAGATTCCTCAAATGAAAAAACAGGGGTTGGATACTTCGGACTTGATGGCTGAAATGAAAGAACTTTCGGATAAAATCAAAGAATATGATGAAGAACTGTCTGCCCTGGAAACGCAGATCAGTCAAATGCTGCTCGGTATCCCGAATATTCCGAATGAAACGATTCCCGTAGGAAAAAGTGAAGCCGACAATGTCGAGATCCGTCGTGTCGGTGAGGTTCGTAAATTTGATTTTGAGCCGAAAGCGCATTGGGATATCGGCACTGATCGCGGAATTTTGGATTTTGAACGTGCAGTGAAGATTGCCGGTGCCCGATTTTCGATGTTTGTCGGGAACGGGGCACGTTTGGAACGCGCATTGATCAATTTCATGCTGTCACTGCATACTTCCGAACATGGATATACGGAGGTTCTGCCTCCGCTGATGGTCAACCGCCAGAGTATGACCGGCACGGGTCAGCTTCCGAAGTTTGAAGAAGATGCATTTAATATTAAAAACAATGATTACTTTATGATCCCGACGGCGGAAGTTCCGCTCACGAATCTGTTCAGCGGAGAAATTCTTTCGGTTGGGGATCTGCCAAAATATATGACCGCTTACACACCGTGTTTTCGGGCAGAAGCTGGCAGCGCCGGCAGAGATACGCGCGGATTGATTCGCAATCATCAATTTGATAAGGTGGAATTGGTGAAACTGGTACATCCGGAGCATTCCTATAACGAATTGGAGAGTCTGACTTTAAACGCGGAAGAGGTGCTGAAACGCTTGAATATCCCATATCGGGTTATCGTTCTGTCGACCGGGGATATTGGGTTTTCCTCCGCAAAAACGTACGATATCGAAGTATGGATGCCAAGCTACAATCGTTATGTGGAAATCAGTTCCTGTTCCAATTTTGAAGATTACCAGGCCAGACGAACCAATCTGCGATTCCGTGATACGGACGGTCAGGTCAAATTTGTGCATACACTCAATGGATCCGCACTTGCTGTAGGCAGGACATTTGCGGCTTTGGTGGAAAACTATCAGAATGCCGACGGCAGCGTAACAATCCCTGAAGTGCTCAGACATTTCATGGGAAATATGGAAACAATATAAGGGGTAACGGATGACATTCGATGCAAAAAATGACGGACAAGAATCTCAGACCGAAAAAGTAAAAAAGCAATCGCGGGAAAACGGTGAGAAACAGGCGGACAAAAAGAAGGAAAAAAGCGGAAAAAAATTCTTCACAAAGAAAAAAATTATCATTTTTTCTTCGGTCGGTGTTTTATTGGTCGCAGCAGCAGTATATTTAATCTTTTTTACGGGCTCATCCAAAAAATTCGAAGCGGTCAATCAGGTCGGTGATGTCCTGAACAACGGAACGATTGAGGTTACATTTCAGTCGGCACAGACGACAACGAGCATTCCCGGCTATGAGTTGGACTCTGACTATGTGTATGTCGAATTATTGTATACCATCAAAAATATCTCCGGAACTACAATTGACTGGGAAGAATTCCCTTATGTCAGCATGATGAAATATGAAAACAGCGGTACGGTATATAAGCAGGTGTCAGGCAGCGAGGCGGACTTTGATTTCAATGCGTTGCAATACTATGCGCTCAGCGAAGGGATCGACTATTCGAATGTGCTGGATGACATGCAGCCTGACGAAGTGCGAACCGATTCCGATGTGGTGAAAATACCGGCAAGTCAGTTCAGTACGGACAGCTGGTTTGTGACGATCGACAATATCGATGCGATCGTGCAGATTAATTTGGAAAACGGCACGGATACCACCGGAGTGAAATAAAACCGAAAAAATAAGAGCATCGCGCTCTTATTTTTTTGTCTGACTCGGGATTTTCAATGCGGCAAAAGAAGCTGCCGCGGCTTTGAGGATGTCTCCGGGCAGGGTGATGAGAAATCCCGAATACAACACAGAGGCAAATGTTTTGTTCAGTCCCATGACATGATTTGCGACCGCATAAAAATAAGGGACGCCGATCAGATAGATCAGCAGAGTTCCTGCTGCGCAGGCCAGCAGGTTCCGAGTAAAGTTCCGTGAGCCGGAAGCGATGGCACCTGCTGCGTATGCTGCGGGAATCATTCCGAGGAGATAGCCGAAAGTCAGTTTAAAGACATATGCGAATCCCCCGCCGGAGGTGAACACAGGCAGTCCGAACAGTCCCATCAAAATATAAACAGCTACCGACAGCGCTGCTTTTTTTGGCCCGAACACAAGTCCCGAAAGCAGCACAATCATGGTCTGAAGAGAGAGCGGAACAAGGGGAAACGGAATGCGGATAAACGCGGAAATGCACAGAAGCGCGATAATCAGCGCACAGTGAATCAAGTCGGTGATGGCAATCTTTTTCATGCAGATACTCCTTTGTCTGCATCGATTATACAGGAGTGTTAGATGATTGTAAACCAATAATTAATATTTAAGTTTACAATCTATTTCGTTTCGGTCATGTTTTCTCATTGAAATCCGATCGGTTTGCTGATAAACTAGGACATATAAGTTTTGACAAGAGGTAGAAGGATCATGTTTGAGCAAGGTAAAAAAACGATATTCAGCGGAATCCAGCCGTCGGGTGAATTTACACTCGGCAATTATTTGGGAGCGATCAGAAACTGGGCGAAGCTGCAGGACGAATATAACTGCATTTATTGCATAGTGGATATGCACGCGATTACCGTGCTTCAGGAACCGGCGCTGCTGCGCAAGCGAACATTGGAGTGTACGGCCATGACGTTGGCAGCGGGGATTGATCCGAGCCGTTCTCTGCTGTATATCCAGTCGCACGTGCCTGCACATGCGGAGCTGTGCTGGATTCTGAACTGCTATTCCTATATGGGCGAATTATCGCGTATGACACAATTTAAGGACAAGTCTGCGAAGCAGGGAGATAATATCCGTGTGGGGCTGTATGACTACCCGGTTTTGATGGCTGCGGATATTCTGTTGTATCAGACCGATCTGGTGCCTGTGGGAGTGGATCAGAAACAGCATCTCGAACTGGCCCGCGACATTGCGCAGCGTTTCAATCAGCAGTATACCCCGACATTCAAAGTGCCGGAGGTGTATCTGGGGGATTCCGGTTCCAAGGTGATGAGTCTGACGGAACCGACCAAAAAGATGAGCAAATCGGATGATAATGCGAACGCGTACATCCTGATGAAAGATAAAAAAGATGTGATTGTATCGAAATTCAAGCGTGCCGTAACGGATTCCGAATCCGAGATTCGTTTTGATCGGGAAAACAAACCCGGCGTTTCGAATCTGCTGGAAATCTATTCCTGCATCAACAACATGACGATTCCGCAGGCGGAACGTGAGTTTGCGGGACTGACCGGTTATGCGGAGCTGAAAAGCGCGGTGGGGGAAGCCGTGGCGGATTGCCTGGTGCCCATTCAGTCTGAATTTGAGCGGATTTTGGCGGACAAGGCATATCTGAACGAAACCCTTGCAAAAAGCAGTGAATATGCATCTTATCTGGCGCAGAAAACGCTGGATAAAACGAAGCGAAAAATCGGATTTTACAAGCTCGAAAAATAGCCGAAAAGGGATAAAAATTCGGAAGATCGAATCTTTATCCGTTAATCCGAAATTTTAAAAAATTCAGGTTGCGTTTCATATTTCTTTATGCTATAATCAAAAAGGCGAAAGCCAATATGCCACGGGTTTTTAATCTCCTTAATTTTTACTAAGGACAATTTAAAAAAACCGTAAAAATTCAGGAGGTAGGAATATGGCCGACAAAACACTTACATGCCAAGATTGCGGCGCGGAATTCATCTTTACGGAAGGCGAACAAGCTTTCTACAAAGAAAAAGGTTTTGAAAATGAACCGAGAAGATGCCCGGATTGCAGAAGAGCAAGAAAACAGCAAAGAAACAGATACTAATCAAGATGTTTCGAACCGCCTGATTTGGGCGGTTTTTTTGTTTCTCGGGATTTGCTTTCTACAAAAGATCATGTTGACACGGTGGATCGCATAGTATGCGATCCCGGTGAATTGTCAAGTGAAGTGCAACATAAAAGATAGCTCAAAGCAGAAAACTCCAGTAAGATAAAGGTGAGAAAACCAATCTTAAAAAGGAGAGAGTGCCATGAGCTACCACCATCTTAGCATACAAGAGAGAGCATGCATAT
>JBGMEA010000025.1:0-3645 GCA_041447245.1 Anaerofustis sp. | reverse complement strand
TATCAATAAGAGGTATATATAAAATGAAATATGATTATGAGTTTAATGAAAAAAAATTAAGAAGTGGAAAGAAATTCTTAATTATCGAAATTGATCCTAAAATAGAGTTGGTATCAGATTTTCTTTTCTCTGATATCCAAGGTCGTGATGTTCAGTACGTATTGGATGTGTTGGATGATGTCATGAGCGGGAAAAGTGACTATGAAGAAATCTGTGGCAATATGTGCGAGGTGGATGTGCGCAAGGATTATTGCGAGATTTATGACATGCTCGCTGACGATGGGAAAGGAAATTGGTGTCGAATCGAGACAGAAGAACTCAGAGAGTTTGTGGTCTTGTGGGGAGAGGAATACCGAAAGTTCCGTCAGCGTGAACGGGAAGCAAAGCAGGAATAAGATTTGTTTTTCAGCCCCTTCGGGGGCTTTTTTTGTTGGGTTCATTGCGGAATTCAATGCCGCCGTCTCCACTGCAACCGAAAAGGCATTCGGGATTTTTGGAAAGGAAACAAAAGGATTCAATCTGACCAAGGAGTTCAAGGAGACGTTCAGCGGAGCCATCGGAAAGGTGCTCAAAAACGAAACGGCGAGCTCCGCCGTCACCGCCTTCCTCTCCAACGGAACGGGAGAGTTCGTGGAAGAGCTGACGGAGCAGCTGGTGAACCCGATCGTCGAGAATATCTCCTTTGACGGGGAAGCATACACCTTCGCGAGCAACCCGATCGGACTGACGGCGGATGATCTGTATGCCGCCATGATCGGTTTCTGGACAGGGGGAATTATAGGAGGGGGCTCGGACATTGCCATTGATGTCAATACAACCGCAAGGCTGAACACCATGATGGGGAATGTGAGACAGAACGGGGAGAGCATGGGAGTGTCCGACCGATCCATCCGACTTGCGCAGGACTTAACGCTGCTGACGAATCAGGACGTGAGCTTCACTCAAGGACAGACGCAGGTGAATGCCGACGGGAGCATTGCCATCAATAAAGACAGCGCAACCCCGATGCAGGATGTGGTGGCGCAGATGAGGGAGAAGGGGTTGCTGAGCATTGAGACGAAAGGCAAGACTCAGAATCGGAGCACGCAGGTGACGACGTACACCTACGAACAGCTCAAGAACATGAGCGGTGCGCAAGTGAAGGCGGCATACGGGGAGATGGTATCAAAGTATGCGGAATATCTGAAGAAGTTCGGTTTTACGGATGCACAGGTGAAAGGCTATGTGCATGAAGCGCTCAAGACAAAGACGGCGGAGAATCGGATCAGTTCGGTGATGAGACTGCAGGAGGAGATGGGGATGACGGGGGATTCTCTTTCGGAAAGCAATGCGTTGCAGGGGGATGGGGAGGTCACTTATGATGATCATCAACAAAATGTTGTCAACTCGGAGAACTTGAATGATATTGATGAAAATGATAAGATAGTACAAACAATCGAACAATACGAGAAACAATCAGAAATCGCTGCTGTCGAAGGCTACCAAGTAAAACCCAATCATTATTCCAAAGTGTATTATGAGGGTACCGTGAAAGTAGATGGCGAGGTTCGGGATGTGAGCCGAAAAGTTATTCAAAGAAGTGATATTGACTTTTCTTACGTAGATCCTGTTGTGGGAGTAAGTAACTTGGAATTGATGAAAAAAGGCAATAGCCCGATTGGACCCGATGGTAAATACATTAACTTGCATCATTTGATTCAAAAAGAAGTTGGTCCAATGCTCGAAATGATCGAGACAACACATAGTCAATATAACAAACAATTACATAGATTGGTTGGTAATAAACAAAGTTTTCGAAATGACCCAGTATTATACAAACAATATAGAAATTTCAAAAAACAATATTGGAAATGGCGGGCAGCAGAATACGAGAAATATGCAGGAGGTAACAATAGTGAAAACTGATATTGCATATCAAAATGAAATTGTTAAACTGTTTCATGAGTATGCGGATGAATCAATTATTAACGGAAGTATATCGGATGATAGAGTGATTGAGGAAGCTCAGAAACGGTTGGGTCTCAAAATCCCGGAACAATATCTGTGGTTTCTAAAATCTTTCGGAGGAGGGGGAATTGCAGGTGTAAGAATTATTGGTGTATCAAAATCACATATTCTTTCTTTTGTTGAAGAAACTCTGAGCTACAGAAAACAAGGGCTCCCAGAAAATCTGATTGTGGTTGAAGATTCGGATGAATGGGTGGAATGCGTTAATGCCGATACTAGTCAAGTTGTTACGTGGTCAGCGTATGATGAAGACGGAGTGATAGTTGCATATGATTCTTTTTTTGAATATTTGATTGATTCTTTTCAAGAAGCAATCGATAACTTGTAACGACTAATTCTATCTTAGCCCCTACGGGGGCTTTTTTTGTTGCCTTCATTGCGGAAAATCCGCAGCAACCCAGCTCGGGAAAGTGGGGAAAATCCTCTACCGCGCGGCACGGAATGTGCCGAATGCAACCGCCGCAGGCGGGAGTTCCTACCGACAGGCAAAGGGGGAAGGGAAAAGCGATGAAGAAGCCTCCGCTTACAGCCTTCTGAACAGCGCGGCAAATCTGGCGTACGGGATGTTCTTTGAAGGGCTCGGAATGAAAGAGGGGAACACTGCGGGACAGAATGGCGCAATAACAAAAGTGAAAGAAGGCATCAACAGGGCAGTGAGCAAAGTGATCAAGAATCCGAACACCGTCAAAACGATTGCTGCGCTATCAAAGAATATGGGGGAAGCTGCGGCGCAGACCTTCCTGCAGGAAGCAATCGATCCGATACTGCGCAATGCGACGTTGGGAGAATCAAATACGCTCGGCGATATCCTGACGCATGCAACGAGTGCCGAAACGATCAAGAAAGCATTGGAGAGTGCGGCAATCGCGGGAGGCATGCAGCTTGGCAGCATGGGGGTGAATCGCGCAGTCTCGAAAGTTGCGGGGGAAGGCGGGCTGCTCAACGAAGCGAATTTAAAGAAGCTGTCCGACAGTGATTTGCGCAAGGTCGGAGACGCGGTTACAAACGCCTATGCCGAGACGGTGAAGGCAGACCCGAACCTGCATGTGACGGATGCGCAGATTGCAGCATACAAGAAGCAGTCGAAGAAGAACATGGGGAGCAGAGAGAACGCGATATCGGAGATATTGGCAAAGACCGATGAACTGAAGAACTCTTTTTCGACTAAAATCGAAGAGGCGAAGGGGAAGGCAAAAGAGGCGGGAATTGAGATTGATGAGACAGCGAGTAATAAGACGTTGCAGGGGGATGCTGAGATTCCCAACCAAACAATCGAAGCGGAAACCCAAACACAACAGGATTCTGCGGAGTTGTTGAAGGGGGAAGAAGAAACTGGTAGAATAAAGGCGGAAGAGCAAGTCGGATTGTCAGAGGCTGAAAAAGCAAAGGCAACATTTTTCGATCAGATCAATGAGATCGGTCGGAATGCGCAACTGACGGTCGATGAGCGTCTCCAAAAAATTCAAGAGATTTATGAAGCTCTTCCGGACAAAGGCGATCTTACGGTGCCCTCGAACAGCGTGTTTCTCACGAAGCAGGGTTTTGACAAAAATGGTAAGCCGATATATGATTGGCCGGGTTTGCTGGGCTTTTTAAAAGAGTCCATACAATCAATCTCAAAAGAGAATACATTACCAA
>JBGMEA010000024.1:0-61159 GCA_041447245.1 Anaerofustis sp. | reverse complement strand
AGCCTTATAAACCTTATCAGCGCGGAACAAATGAGAATACAAACGGATTGATTCGTCAATTCTTTCCTAGAGGGTTGTTCCTGTCCAATGTTGATATCTCTAAAGTTTTATGGGCGAATCATCTGCTTAATCTTCGTCCTCGTAAATGTCTGAACTGGAAGTCTCCTTCTGAGGTTTTTATGTTGCACTTCACTTGACAATTCACCCCCTACAATGGTTGTTCGTTGTTTGTATGATTGCGATTGATCGATAGGCAGTCGCCGCTTCGACGGCGGGCGACCTGCATATTATATTGACCTTCGCTTTGCAAGGCACGCATACAATGCGTTCCTTGCAGAAAGGTGCATGATTTGAATTTGGCATTTATTTTTATGATGTAGGGAATGCGTATCACGCGTTCCGTGTGATGCGTTTCGTATAGTCGATGTTCATTGTTTATATGTTTGTGATTGATCGATAGGCAATCGACCGCATCGGCGGCAGGCGACCTGCATATTATATTGACCTTCGCTTTGCAAGGCACGCATACAATGCGTGCCCTACTACTACAAAATCCGAATGTTGGAATGTTGCATCATCATGTAGGGAACGCGTATCACGCGTTCCCTGTCGCTTTTCGCTGATGCACCTTGCGGCATGTCGGTAATAGCGATGGTATGTATCATACATAAAAAAAGGAACGCATCTCTTGCGTTCCTTTTTTTCAATGGGTTGGATTGAGAATTCAGTCTTCTTCCTCTTCTTCCGGCAAGATACAGTTGTGATACACATCCTGCACGTCGTCGTTATCTTCGAACATATCCAGCATCTTCATGAATTTCTTCAGCTGATCCGGATCGGTCAGTTCCGTTTCCGTCTTCGGAATCATCCCGATTTCCGCCGACTCCGTTTTCAGTTTCGCGTTTTCGATCGCTTCGAGCACTGCGTTGAACGCGTCGGGTTCCGTCGTGATCTCATACCCGTCTTCGCTTGCTTCGAAGTCATCAGCTCCGGCATCCAGTGCCAGTTCCATCAGCGCCTCTTCATCCATCGCAATCTCGGTCGAAAGGTAGATTTTCCCCTTCTCTTCAAACAGATACGACACGCATCCGCTCGTTCCGAGGTTTCCTCCGTTTTTGTCGAAGATGTATCTCACATCCCCCGCCGTACGGTTTTTGTTGTCCGTCAGCGCTTCGACGATCACAGCCACCCCGCCGATGCCGTAGCCTTCGTAGGTGATGTTTTCAAACACACTGTTGCCGAGTTCCCCCGCACCTTTTTTGATGGCGCGTTCGATGTTGTCATTCGGCATGTTGTTGGCTTTCGCTTTGGCAATCGCTTCTTTCAGCCTGCCGTTCGAAGCGGGATCCGATCCGCCTTCGCGTGCGGCGATCGAGATCAGTTTGCCCATTTTGGTGTATATTTTACCTTTTAAGGCGTCCTGTTTGCCTTTTCGGTTTTTGATATTGGCCCATTTGGAATGTCCTGACATAAATAGGATAACCCCCTGATTTGGTTTTTGTTCAGCCGAATTATTATATCACACGGTCACTATCAGCGCAATGCACAAATTCATTCCGATTCGGAAGGTTTCTGCTTTTTCAGCGATTTCAGATACGCGTCCAGCTTTGCTTCACATCCCATATTGCTCGGGAAATAATAATGCGCGTTCCGAAATTCATCCGGCAGATACTGCTGCTCCACGTAATGATTTTCAAAACTGTGCGGATACAGATATCCGACTCCGTTCCCTAGATTCTTCGACCCTTTATGCCCCGTCGATCTCAGGTGAAACGGCACGGGCGCGGTCGGTTTTTTCTGCACGTCGTCCGTCGCGGCATACAGCGCCATGTAAGACGCGTTGCTTTTTGGCGCGCAGGCAAGGTACGTCACTCCGTGCGCCAGATTGATTCTGCATTCCGGCATCCCGATGATCTCCACCGCGCGGAACACGGAAACCGCCAGTGTCAAAGCGTACGGATCTGCGTTGGACACATCTTCCGACGCAAAGATCACCATCCGTCTTGCGATGAATTTCGGGTCTTCTCCGGCATACAGCATTTTGGCAAGCCAATACAGCGCCGCATCGGGGTCGCTCCCACGCATGCTCTTGATGAATGCACTGATGGTGTCGTAGTGCGCATCGCCATTCTTGTCGTATTTTACAGCGCGCTTCTGAATCGTTTCTTCGGCGATCGCCAAAGAAACGGAAATGACGCCGTCCTTATCTTTCGGCGTTGTCAGAAACGCCAGTTCCAACGCATTGAGCGCAATGCGGACATCTCCGTTTGCCGTATCGGCCCAATAATGCACGGCTTCCTGCGAAATGTCTATCGGATAATTCCCGTATCCCTTTTGTTTGTCTGCAAGAGCATGTCGGATCACCGTCTCGATTTCCTCGGTGCTCAGCGGCTGCAACGCAAAAATCGTGGAGCGGGAGATCAGCGCGGCGTTTACTTCAAAATACGGATTTTCCGTGGTCGCGCCGATGAGAGTAACCGTTCCGTCCTCCACAAACGGAAGAAGCGCATCCTGCTGCGCTTTGTTGAACCGGTGTATTTCATCCAGAAAGAGTATCGTGCGTTTGCCGTACATTCCTAGGTTCTTCCTGGCGGCGTCCACGACTTCTTTCAATTCCTTCACTCCGCTGGTTACGGCATTCAGACTCACAAATTCGCTTTGGGTCTTGTTGGCGATTATGTGAGCCAAAGTCGTCTTTCCTGTTCCTGCCGGACCGTAGAGAATAATGGAACTGATTTTATCGGCCTCGATCATCCGATACAGCATTTTCCCTTTCCCGAGGATGTGAGGCTGTCCCACAAACTCATCCAGTGTATCCGGTCTCATCCGTTGAGCCAAAGGTTCGGACTCTTTTCTGTTGGACTGAAATTGGTTTTCAAAAAAACTGTTCTGCAAGTTTTTCCGCCTTCTTACTGATCTGTTTGTTTTTTCCCGAATTTACTTTCCTGTCCTTTTGCGATGCGGACAAGATTGGTGCGATGCTGAAAAATTCCGATTCCTGCCAGAATCGCCGCGATAATGATATATTCGGGTTTTCCGCTCAGCCACCACATTACAAAAGGTGCGCAAGTCAATCCGACGACAGAGCCCAAAGAGACCATCTTTGAGATCAGCATTGTCGCCACGGCGACTGCCAAAAGAATCAGTGCCACCCGGTAATCGAGCGCGAACATGATGCCGAGGGAAGAAGCAACTCCTTTGCCTCCCCGGTACTGAAGAAAAATCGGCCAGTTGTGACCGCAGATGACAAAAATCGCACTGAGTATGACTGCGATCGGGTTGCCGCCCGTGATCCATATAGTGACGCGGAGCGCTGCCACGGCTTTGAGCACATCCACGGCAAAAACGGGCAACGCAGACTTTAAGCCGAACACCCTTAAAATATTGGTAGATCCGGCATTCCCGCTCCCATACTCCCGAATGTCGGTTTTTTTCACCTTTGTCGAGTAAAAATAAGCCGCATTCAGACACCCAAGCAAATAAGAAATTACGGAAGTAAGCACGGTAAGTAGAATCAGTTTCATTTCAAAAGGCTCCGGTTTATATAAATTTATCCAAATAATTTATTGCAGGCATTCTTTAATTATTTTATAATTAATTTTAACACATTACGGAATAGCTTCAAAACACTCTCAAGGAATATTTTGATATCTGCTTTTCCTTAACATGAGTATAAATTCAACCGCAGAAGGAGGATACATGAAAGAGTTACTGACCGGAAACGAAGCAATCGCTCAGGCCGCATACGATGCGGGCGTTCAGTTTGCATCGGCGTACCCGGGAACCCCAAGCACAGAGATACTGGAAAATATTTCTGCTCATAAAGATATCTATGCCGAATGGGCACCGAATGAAAAAGTCGCATTGGAGGGCGCTATCGGAGCCAGTTATGCAGGAGCGAGGGCAATCGCATCCATGAAACACGTCGGGCTGAATGTTGCGGCAGACCCGTTTTTTACCAATGCTTATACGGGAGTCAACGCAGGACTTGTCGTGGTTACCGCGGATGAACCCGGGGTGCACTCGTCTCAGAATGAGCAGGACAACCGACGTTATGCTTATCATGCAAACGTTCCCCTGTTTGAACCGTCCGATTCTCAGGAAGCCTATGACATGGTGATGGAAGCATATCGGGTGAGCGAAACATTCGACACTCCGGTGCTGATCCGCATGACGACCAGAGTCTGCCATTCCAAATCGATCGTCGAACTCAAAGAGCGCGTGGTGCCGCCGTTCAAAAGTTGCGAACGCAATCCGATGAAATATATTCCGGTTCCCGCCGTTGCAAAGAATCTGAAAATCAAAGTGCTGCAGCGTGCGAAGCAATTGGAAGAATATACCGAAAAAAGCGAGTTTAATTTTGCGGAATACAATGATAAAAAAATCGGTTTCGTTGCTTCGGGCATTGCATACCAATACGTGAAGGAAGTATTCGGAAATACTGCTTCCTATTACAAAGTCGGGTTCTCTCATCCTCTGCCGATCGAAGAACTGAAAAAATTCGCATCCCAGATCGACAAACTCTATGTCTTGGAAGAAAACGATCCAGTGATGGAAATCGAACTGAAAGCGGCAGGGATTGCTGTGATCGGCAAAGAACTGTTCCCGTCCGACGGAGAATTGACTCCCGATGTCATTCGCAAGAGCTTTTTCGGGAATACGCTCGATTCCATCAAATACGACAAAACCGTCGTGCCGCCGAGAGCGCCCGCGCTTTGCGCAGGATGCCCGCACAGAGGAATGTTTTACGCGCTCGGGAAACGCAAGAATCTCATGCTCTCGGGTGACATTGGATGCTACACCTTGGGTTTTGCGGCTCCGTACAATGCAATGGATACCACAATCTGCATGGGAGCGAGCATTTCGGCCGCTCACGGCGCGCAGAAGATGTTTGATCGCAATCCCGATTCCGATATGCGCGCAGTTGCCATCATCGGCGATTCCACCTATTTTCATACGGGCATCAACAGTCTGATGAATGTGGCTTACAACAATTCGAAAGTCATCACGATTATTTTGGATAACCGCATCACGGGAATGACCGGGCACCAGCAGAATCCGGGCACCGGATACACCGCGCAGGAAGATCCGGCGAATCTCATCGACATCGAAAAAACGGTGCGCGCACTCGGGATCACCAACATCAAAACCATCAATCCGAACCATTTGAACGAAGTGAACGACGCGCTGGACTGGGCGCTTGCTCTGAATGAACCGAGTGTGATCATCACACGATATCCTTGCGCACTGAAAAAATTCTCAAAGGAAGACAAAGCGGAATTCGATTGTCTCTTTACGGAAAAATTCACGGTGGACGAAAACAAATGCATCGGCTGCAAGCTTTGTCTGAAAGCAGGCTGTCCGGCAATCTCGTTTGATGATGAAGCAAAAAAAGCACAGATCGACAAAAACGCATGCGTCGGATGCGGAGTCTGTGCGCAGGTTTGCACAAAACAGGCAATTCTGAACACCAAGGAGGTACAGGCATGAGTAACAGTAAAAGCATTCTGCTCGTCGGCGTCGGCGGACAAGGTACCATCCTTGCAAGCAAACTGCTTACCATCGGGCTGATGCAGGCAGGATACGATGTCAAAATGAGTGAAATTCACGGCATGAGTCAACGAGGGGGAAACGTTTCCTCCCAGATTCGTTACGGAGAAAAAGTATACAGCCCTGTGATTGAAATCGGCGGCGCTGACATCGTGATCGCATTTGAACGTCTGGAAGCGCTGCGTAATCTGGAATATCTGAAACAGGAAGGGACCGTTGTGGTCAATGATTACCGTATCGACCCGATGAGTGTGCTGGGCGGTGCTGCGACGTATCCGGACGGGGTGATTGAAACGCTGCAGTCGAAAGCAAAGACGGTTGTCATTCATGCTTCCGATATGGCGGAACAGCTTGGCAATGGTAAAGTGATGAATATTATCATGCTCGGAAGTATCGCAAAGAATATGAATCTGGGCGGAATTGACTGGAAAACAATTATTGCCGAAAATGTAAAACCGCAGTTTGTGGAACTGAACCAGAAAGCATTTGCGCTCGGGTTTGAATCATAAACAGACAGAATCATACCCCCTTTGATCCATGGATCAAAGGGGGTATTCGTTTTGCCGACGGGAACGATCGTCATGGAAGTACGAAAATGATCCGAAGCGAAGGCAATGGTTTCCGATAGCATGCACGTCGGAATGCCGATCGGGAGAAGTGATGAAAGAGGTCTCGCAGGCAGTCATGGTTATCAATGGCAACGATAAGAAACGGACTGTCAGTTATTTTTCTATCACGCAATGATTTGTTTTTTCGCAAGTGAGACAAGGGGCTGTCTGGTCGCAGCAGAGTCTTGTTCGCATACGTTCGGTATTTGGCGGGCAGGATTCAATGGGAAACCGCGTTTGAGATTGGAAGGATCGGTTTCATGCAAACCTCTTTGCAAGAGGTTTGCCCGATGTCTCCGAGCAGGAAATCACTGTGATGAAAAATGCGGTTGATGTCGCATCGGTTTCCTTTGAGATAGTCATAATAACGAATCATATTCTTTACGGAATTTTTACATCCGTAAGCAAAGAGCTCGGGGTAGGAATAGTTCATTTTTATGGCAGGACAGTGCGGATGACACCAGAATCGGTGCGACAGATTCATCGCATCAAGATTCCGTTCGCTCTTTTCCGCGAAAAAGAACGGTCGGGTATAATGATAAGTTTCGCCGAACAGATCGGTCGGGCGAAGCAGTCGGAACAATGCTCTGTTTTCTGACAGACGCATCAGTTTTTTGCAGTCGTTCAGACAAAGCCTTAGCATGTTGTCAGGGATCAGTTCCGATTTTCCCGCGCGGAGAACCGATTGCATCAGCTTCGTGACGGGCAGAAGTTCGCTGTCCGTGATTTGGTTCAGAAAATCAAGGGCAATCGGCGTTTGTCCAAGATATTCCGCATAGAGGACATCCAGAAGAACTTCCAGACGTTTGTGGGTGTAACGGTATCGTTTGGTTTCCGATTTGTCGGGGAGTTCGAATCCGGCAAAATAAGTGATAAACGGATGCGTGATCGCATCCAATGCATGATGGCTGACATAGCCCATCAGATAAGCAGTCAGGGGCTCTCTTTCTTCTTTTGCAGCAGTGTTCCATCCTTGCGCGAAACGAGCGAATAACCGATCCGGGTCGGAATGAAACCGTTCGCTGATTTGTTCTGCCCAGGCATCTCCGCGCAGAAAATGAAAGTATAAAAAAATATCTCCGCCCATCGCTCCGAACAGGTAGAGCGATTGATGGTTTTCGATCATGCGAAGAAGCTCTTCGTTTCCGAGCCGCTCCTGACTTCGGAGGGCACAAAGCGTATGGTTGTGAATATCCGACATACTGTTACAGGCTCCTTTTCTTTATTATATCAAACGGATGCAAAGAAAGATATCCGCCGGATGAATCATTGTCCCTCAAACATGCAAATCGCACAAAATGTAAATTGAATTTACATATATTTTATGCAATCCTACCTCGTATTTGATATAATGAATCATCGAACAACGAAAGGAATTATACATTATGAAATTTACGAAGGCGGAAAAAAGCTGGATCATGTACGATGTGGCAAATTCGGCTTTTTCCATGATTATTTCCACTACGGTTCCGATCTACTTCGCTATCCTTGCAACGAAGGGCGGCGTTGATTTGAATGTCGTGTCCGGTTCGTGGGGGAGTGCGACATCGATTTCCGTTTTGATCCTTGCAGCAATGTCTCCTTTTTTGGGAGCGATTGCGGATTACAAAGACATGAAGAAAAAGATGCTGCTGATCTCGCTGATCATCGGGATCGTCGGTATCGTGGTCTTCACTCTGACAGAGAACTGGCTGGTGTTTGCGGCGGTCTTTATTGTTGCCCGTCTGGCATACTCTGCGGCCAATGTGTTTTATGATTCCATGCTGACGGATGTGACAACGGATGATCGGATGGATCAGCTGTCATCGAACGGATATGCATGGGGGTACATCGGCAGCTGTATTCCGTTTGTCATCGGCGTGGTATTCATTGCTCTCATGCCGGGCAGCATTAGCGAAGAAGTCGCGTATAAGCTGTCATTTTTGATTACCGCAGTCTGGTGGGGCGTCATGAGTATCCCGCTATTGAGAAATGTGCAGCATACGCATTATGTCGAAAACAGACATGACAAAATCCGTGATGTGTTTAAACGCCTGGGCGTTACGTTCGGAAAAATCAAAAAAGACAAAAAAATGCTTTATTTTATCATCGGATATTTTTGCTATATCGACGGGGTTTACACGATCATTTCCATGGCAACGATCTACGGCGCGGAAGTGGGGATTCAGTCCATTCAGCTGATTGCGGCACTGCTGTTCACACAGTTCGTCGCGTTCCCGTTTGCGATCCTTGCGGGGAAATTCGCAAAGAAATACGGCGCATTGAAGATGATCAAGGTGTATATTTTCATTTACATGTTCACCTGTATTTTCGGGTATCAATTGGATCGGGCTTGGGAATTCTGGGTACTTGCATTTCTGGTCGGAATGGCACAGGGCGGAATTCAGTCTCTGTCCCGCTCGTATTTCGCCAAAATCATCCCGAAAACCGAATCAAACGAGTATTTCGGCTTCTTTGATATTTTCGGAAAGTTTGCAGACTTCTTCGGACCGCTGCTGCTTTCGGCAAGCGCGTTTATTATGGGCACTTCAAAATATGGCATTTTGTCGCTGATTCTCTTATTTGCAATCGGTTTGATCCTGATTTTCAAAGTGGATAAAATCGACACAACCGAGTAATCGGACAAGCATAGACGGGGAGAAATTATGGCACGTATTGTAGCCGCGCTCGGCGGAAATGCGCTCGGAAACGATCCGGATACCCAACAGAAACATGTGGACACAGCGGCGGAAATGATTTCCTCTTTGGTGGTGAGGGGGCATGAAGTTCTTGTGGCACACGGGAACGGACCGCAGGTGGGGATGATCAATCTGGCATTCGAAAAAGGGTATCAAGCGGGATTGACACCGCTGATGCCGCTTGCCGAATGTACGGCTATGAGCCAGGGGTACATCGGATATCATCTGCAGCAAAAAATTGATGAGAGCCTCATGGAGAAAGGCTCTCGGACTCCGGTGATCACCATGCTGACACAAGTGATTGTGGATGCGGAGGATCCGGCTTTTCTGAATCCGACAAAACCGATCGGAAGCTTTTATGATGAAGATACTTATTTGAAACTGAGCGCAGTTTCGGATGATGTCTATCATAAATTCCCGGAAGGTTACCGCAGAGTGGTTCCTTCTCCCAAACCGGTGCGCATTTATGAGACTGTGACGCTCGACGTTTTGCTGAAAGCCGGACAGGTGATCATTGCATGCGGGGGAGGGGGGATCCCTGTCGTTGCGACCGACCACGGATATAAAGGAGTTTCGGCGGTAATCGACAAGGATCTTGCCGCAGCAAAGCTTGCGCATCTCGTCGGAGCGGATTATCTCTTTATCATGACGCAGGCTCCTTACGTTGCGTTGAATTTCGGAACGCCGGAACAAATCGATCTGAAGCGGATGACGGTCGGCGAAGCGGAAGCCTATATCTCACAAAAGCAATTTCCGGAAGGAAGTATGCTGCCGAAAGTGGAAGCTGCGATTGACTTTGTCCGCGGCAATTCCGAACGTCAGGCAGTGATCTGTTCGCTGACCAATGCGATTGATGCATTGGACCATGGAATAGGTACGGTTATCACGGATGACGCCACACGGACAACACTGCGATGAGCATTGGATGAGGATTATTTGAAATCATAATAACCGAATAATCAATTCGGAAGTGCGCAATCCGTTATCATTCCGCGATTCGTTCGGATCGCGGAATTTTTTTGTAAAGCGAGAGATGAAGGGAAACGAAATGCGTTCGAATGATTCAACAGGGACGGAAAGGGAACTGTAAATATCCGATCGGCTGTTTTTTTGTGAGAAGATTCATTGGAATTATGAACGGGAGAATGAGTTGCTCCGCCATGTAATTAAGAGCGGTACCGCTTGCACTCTGCATTGTCTGACGGATTTCACCGTATTATTTATCTGTGTATCAGCAGAGTTTAACGAAACTGTTTGTTTGGCACGGGAAGACCCATAAAAAAGAAAGATCCCGAATTCGGATCTTTCTTTGAAACTTCATGACAGCAATGCATTCTTTAATTGCCGGTATCCGTCGAATCGGTTTGATCGCTTCCCGACGAATCCGTCAATTCGGAATCGGTGGATATCAATTGCTCGATCAGCTCCGGTTTGTCGGTGATGATGCCGTCAACGCTCATCTTTTTAGCCAGATTGTACGTGCTTTCGTCATTGACATCACTCATGAATACGCTGACGTTTCGATCCTGCAGAGAACGGATGAGGTTTTTTGTGAAATAATTGACATCATTGGCGGAGATTTGAACGAGCTGAAAGTTCACATTCAGATAGAGATGATCCAGCCTTACGGCATGAAAATGCTGATATGCGGAAAGTTCCCGATTCATCGGAGCGGTCAGCACGTTGACATTTGTCTGGGTACGTACATAATTTGTGATGGTGTCGTCTCCGACGATGGTAACGCGCGTGGAAAGATCGTTTTCTCTGATCAGTTCGCAAAGCAAGACTGCTGCGCGTTTTCCTGCATCCCCCTGCATATTGATCGTGATGACAAAATTGGAATATGGAAAACTCTGAAACAATTCATCCACGGTTACGCAGGGAAGCACCTGTGAGCGATAGGGATAGTTTCCATCGGCATCCTGATAAGTATAGGCGAAATTCAGCGTGCTGATTTGATCGTAATTGGTTTCGGAAATTTTACCCGAAGAAGAGGTGTAGGCGTTCAAATCATCCGTATCCGCAACGATCAATTTTTCGTCCGCAGTCATGACAACTCCGAACGAAAAATACATGACGCCGTAGGAAGAGGCCGCATTGAACGCAGCCATGACGTTGGCCGGATAATCGCTTCCGCAGCCGGACTGCGATGCGACCAACGGAGTCGCATCATCTTTCATGAAGGAATTGACGGCGATTGCATCGTTGGCGGGGAACGCATTGACAAGCAATACCGCGAGGATGACGAATAAGAGTATCTTTCCGAATCGTTTCAAAAATTTCAGCATGGAGTCCTCCTGTCGGTCTGATACATATTATACAGAATTTCTGTCCGATGCGGCATTTTTTTGCCAAAATATATGTTAAAGTATCCGGTGCTGATATAATGAGAATCCAGTGAGGTTGATATGAAAGATCAGATGATAATGGGAACACTTCGGGATTATCCCGTCCGTTTTTATATTGCAGTTACCACCGAAGCGGTGCAGACGATGAACGCAATCCACGAAACGACTCCGGTTGCGGCTGCTGCAGCCGGTCGGGTATTGACAGCAGCGGGATTAATGGGCGCCATGATGAAAAATAAGGAAGATTTGCTGACGCTTACCGTAAAAGGAGACGGAGAAATCGGTCGGATAACCGCTGTGGCAAACAACGCAGCCGAGGTAAAATGCGAGATACTCCATTCCCGGACAGGCGTATATTTCAATGAAAAAAGAAAATTGGATGTTGCGAGAGTCGTTGGAAACGGGACGCTGAGCGTGATCCGAGACATCGGGCTCAAACAGTCGTATGTCGGACAGGTGGAACTGATTTCCGGAGAGATAGCGGAAGATGTGGCATATTATTTTGCAAAAAGCGAACAGACGCCCTCTATGGTGGCATTGGGTGTTTTTGTGCGCAAGGATCTGCGCGTGGTGGCGGCCGGGGGATATATCATTCAGCTGATGCCGGACTGCGACGAAGAAATGATTTCGTTTTTGGAAAGCAAAGCTGCCGCGTTGCCTTCCGTTACATCCATGATTCTCGACGGGTATGATGCGGAAGGAATCGCAAAAATGGTTTTCGGAGAGTATGAGTATGAATTGCTTGGGCAGATCGAACCGGTCTATCATTGCAGCTGCTCGGAGGAGCGGATTGATAAAATGCTTTTGGCTCTGGGAGAAGAAGAATTGACTGCGATTTTGGAGGAGGGGGAAGAGATTGAAGTGGTATGTCATTTCTGCAACACCAAATATCTTGTCGGGATTCCGCGGATTCGCGCGCTGCTGGAGTCCGGCAGAAACAGAGAAGATGCTGAACAGTGATTATTAAATCCAAATTAAATCTTTGAGATTGCGTGATAGCGATTGACACTTTTTTGCCGGTATGTTACAATGTAATAAATTTGAATGACGCAAAAGCAAACTAGATGAAAATCTACGACGCAAAGCCAAAGGGTCTAACTCTTGAATCAAGACAGGACAGCCGGTTGCCGCTGAAAAGTTGCAATCGGTTTTTTTTATTCCGATCATGCAAGCGGGGAGATGTTGGGACGAACGGATAAAGGAACGTGTCAAATAAAATGGAAATAAAAACATTTGATCCGAATTCATATGAAAGCAGTCTGGCGACCATTTATTCCATGGCATACATGTATGAATGCAGAGACGAGATGTCAGGGGAACATTTGAACAAGATCAGCAGTATTGCGGCACTGGTTGCGAAAGAACTTGCCAAGAATGTAAAATACCAGGATTACATCGACGGGGAGTATGTGCAGACCGTGCAGATTTCCAGTATGCTGCATGATATCGGAAAGCTCGGAATACCGGAGTCGATCCTCAATAAACGCGGACAGTTGAACGAGGAGGAGTTTTCGGAAGTGAAACGCCATCCTGTGTTGGGTGCGGATAAAATCGATAAACTCAAAAACGAATTCCCGGGCAATCCGTGGTATGATATGAGCGAATGCATCATTCGGTATCATCATGAGCATTATGACGGAAAAGGATATCCGGACGGACTGTCAAGAGATCAGATTCCGCTTTCTGCGCGTATTGTAGCCGTAGCGGATGTCTATGATGCGCTTCGCTCAAAGCGTCCGTACAAACCTGCGTTTCCGCATTGGAGAAGTGCGGAGATCATTGTCGGAGGTTCGGGAACGCATTTTGATCCCGACGTGGTCAGCGCATTTCTTTCCGCGCAAACCGAGATATCGGAAATATACGATAAAGCCAATCAATTTGATCCTGCCGATCTGTAAGTCTGATTTCTATTGACAGGATCGGGTCGTTATGGTAACATGATACCAATATCAAACAACGGGCAAACCAAGCGAAAGCTTGCGACGCAAAGCTAGAGGGTCTAATTCTTCTCGAAATGACAGCCAGTTGCCGTAGTTACGATGCAGAATCGTATGCGACGCTGGTTTTTTGTTCGCCGAAGGGCGCTGAAAATGATTGTTTCTCCCCAACTTCTTTTAATGAGATCGTTTCCATCATCGGAACGATCTCATTTTTTGCATGACTTATTTACATTTCCCATTGCAAGTATTATCATAATAATTATTTCATTTCGGAAGGAAAAAAACAGGATGAGCCGATTGACGTTTCGCTTCGTGCGAAAAGAAGATGCAACGTACCTTTCCGCAATTTATGCCTATTATGTAAAAGAAACACCGATTTCTTTCGAATACACGCCACCGAGCGAAACGGAATTTGCGACGAGGATCGAAACAATCGGAAGCCGCTATCCTTATTTGGTTTGTGAAGCGGACGGGGTGCCTGTCGGCTACGCTTATGCATCGGAGTTCAAACCGAGAGTGGCTTATCAGTGGGATATTGAAACTTCCATTTATATCCACAGAGAATACCACCGGATGCATATCGCCAGTACTTTTTATGAACTGCTGTTTCGCATCCTTGAGATGCAAGGATATTGTAAGGCATATGCATTGATTACGACTCCGAATGAATCCAGCGAAACGTTTCATAAAACACAAGGGTTTGAGACGGTGGGCATTTTCAGAAAGACAGGTTATAAACTGGGTCAGTGGAGAGATGTGGTATTTATGGAGAAGGAAATTGCTCCTGCAGAGTCGGTACCGATCGCACCGATCGGTATCAATCAACTGAACAGGCAGACATTGGAACAAATGCTGGAACAGTTTGCGGTGATACAATAATGGAATGATTGCTGCAACGGCGGTTAGGTGCCGCCGGATGGCATCCGCGAATCGGTTGTTTTCCGAAAAAAGAAAATCAGGCGCTTTTAATGCAGATGCTTAAAAAATGCCTGATTTTGAGATCCGGAACAGAACTTTCCGCCTTAATCAGACCAATTCCGTCAATTGGAATTGGGTGTACGGAGATGTTCTTGATCGGGCACAGAGAAAAAAGGTGATTTCCGTTTGGTTGCGATTGTGAATCGTAAGCCTTTTTTATTTTCAGAAAAGGATAAATAGCAGAAAGCTGAAGTCATTTAAATCGGATTTCTTTCGTACTTTGTCATTTCTGCCCGCAGATAAGGGAATGGCGGAAAAATATTTTTGACAAAGAGGGGAGAAAAGGATAAAATAAAAATAGAAAATATATAAAGAGAAACAAAAAAGGAGCAGCAATTGGATTACGAAAATGGCAGCCGAATAATTGCAGCAAAGTACGACGACACACTGCTGGGCGAATTGATTGCTGAGAATAAACGTTTTATTTTGAAGAGTGCATCGGCCGCTTCAGGGTCATATATTGAAAGAACAAACGATATATGGTCGGTTGCGCTAATTGCTTTTATGCAGTCGGTGAGAGAATATGACGAAGAAAAAGGCGAATTTTATTCGTTTTCCGCATTGGTGATCAAACGCAGAATCATAGAATATTTCAGAAAACAAAACAAGTATCAGTCGGAAAAGCTTTATCCGGGAGATGCGTTTGAGATGGAATATTCGGAGGATGAAGCCGGAACTTCTCTGCCGGAATGTGCCAGAGAACAGCTGAGTGTAAACGAGGACCGCGCATTGAAATACGAAATAGAGGCGCTGAGCGAAGTATTGCGTGGTTTTGGGTTTGACTTTTTCGATTTGGCGGAAGCGGTTCCGAAAGCGGATAAGACGAAGAAAGCTTGTGCAAAGGCTGTAAATGCGATGCTATCGGAACCTGCATTGCTTTTGGTGATGAAAGAAAAGAATTATTTGCCGATTAAAGTTTTGCAAGAAAAAAGTAAAGTACCCCGAAAATTGTTGGAACGTCATCGAAAATATATTATAACGGCGAGTATCATCATTTGCGACGATTATCCTCATCTGGCCGAGTATTTGCATTTTATCGGAAAGGAACCGCAGCGATGAGAGCTGTTGTAGTACAGGCAAAAGGAAGGAAAGCGGTTGTTTTGACGGAAGACGGCGTTTTTGTCCCCCTGAAAGACAAAAATTGCCATGTGGGGGAAACATTGGAACTGCCGACCGGCAAAGTAAGGCCGAAAGCGGCTTTGTTTTCCGCAGCTGCGTTGTTCGCGGTATTGCTCGGATTCGGGGCATGGAGTTTTTTTTCTCCCTACCTGTATGTAAGTTTGGATGTGAATCCTTCGATTGAATATACAGTGAACCGTTATAACTTGGTTTTGTCTGCAGAGGCGATGAATGAAGATGCGCAGGATATCTTGGACGGACTGCGCCTGCGGTTTTGTTCGATCGGCACAGCTGTCAGCAAAACGGTGGATCAGATTGATTCTCAGGGATATTTTAACGGGGACGGCGCAGCTTCCGTCATGCTGTCGGCAGCTGCGGACGATGAAGATTCTGCACAGGAAGCAGTGGATGAATTAAAACAAAACGTGGAAACCCAGCTTCAACAGGAGTACGAAGAAACAGAAGTGGAAGGGGTTGCCGTCGGTTTGATCCGTGTGCAGGAAGCAAGGGAATTGGGAACCACACCGGGGAAACTGAACCTTGTGGAAAAATTGCAAAACAGCGTTTCGGATCCCGAAAGTGTGGATGTAAACGAGTGGCTGAATAAACCTGTCAAAGAGATTATGAAGGCGATCAAATCAAACCGGGGAACCAAATCCGACGATGCTTCACAAACCCTTTCCGATGATACGGATAAATCGACCGATGTGACGGATACGCCGCAAATTGATGGGCAAGAACAGGAAAACGGTACGGAGCAGTCCGATGCCGCAAAAGTAAAGGAAAATGGAAAGAAATATACAGATGAGTCCAATCAATCGGAACAGACACCCAAAAAAAACGGGAACTCCGAAAAGAAAAACAAATAAGGATGAGGCGGTTGAATGACCGTGGGGGCGGATGTTATGAGCAGATATCAGTTTGAAGAACGCTTGTACAGCATGAAGCAGGCGCTGATCGGAAACGGTTTTGATGTTACTGTATTCGAAAAAACAAATTCCATTTGGAAGCCGAGTGAACGTGAAACATATCAAGTCGGATCTTGGAGCGGCTATTTGGAAAAATGCATTGAAAAGGGAGCGGGAAATCATGTGAAAGTGCCGGCTCTGGAGGGGAAAAATGCGTTGGGATTAATGAATCCTTACAGCAGAAAAGAGTCGGTGTTCAATTGCAGCAATTGGAACGATATTAAAACATCGTCTTTTTTCAAAGAATATATTCCTCCTGCGTTTTTGATTACCAATGACAGACAGCTGCTTGCGCATCAACGGCAGTTTACGGAAACATATCAGAATCTGCAGGGAACCATAATTATCTGCAAACGGGACAAACGGGAAAATCTGGATGCATGGATTTACTCCGTCGGACAGAACAAAACGCCGACCAAAAGAATTTCGTTTCGTGAATTATTCGATACGGAAGTAATGGAAAACCTGACTTTGCGGGAGCCACTAACGGAATAACAATCTGAAGAGTGTTCTTACCCGCTGTGCGGGAGAACAATTTGACGATGGACAGGTTTGAAAACGGCATATCGAATGTTTGGATATGCCGTTTGATTTTGCATAAAAACGGAGCGTCCCGTTCGATGGAATTTCGGAAAATGGCTTAATGAAAAACAAATGCGGAATTGTATGGAAAAGCAGGAGGTACAATTCCGATTTCGAAGATGTGAAAAAGCAATTTAAAAATTGAATGTTATTAATCAAAGTTATTATAATTAAATGATTTACAATCGATGGAGATAAAGCGGGAGTCGCTTACTTATGATAATAAAGAGATATGAAGCTTTTATTAAATTTAGATGAACAGAGCATTGGAATATAATAATTGATTGTGTTGACTTTTCAGAATATTTTAATTATAATGAATCATATTTATCTTGCGTAAAATTTCAGTGAACTGCAGTGAAATTCTGTCTTTGGAAACGCTGCTCAGGAGAATCAAATGACATCATATTTAATTAAGAGAATTTCTATGGCGATTCTCACGATTTTTATTGTCGCGACGATTACTTTTTTCCTGATGAACATTATACCCGGTGGGCCGTTCAATTCAGAAAAAAGCATCCCGCAGGCAACACTTGATGCACTCAATGCGAAATATGGATTGGATAAGCCTTTGATCATCCAATATAAAAATTATATGATCAATCTGCTGCACGGCGATATGGGGTTGTCACTCAAACAAAGAGGCAGAACAGTAAGCGAAATTATCTTTTCGAAATTCCCTGTTTCCGCCAGAATAGGCGGGATTTCTATTTTGTTGGCGCTCGGAGTCGGGATTCCTCTCGGTTCGGTTGCAGCGCTTCACAGAGGGAAAATGCTTGACAATGTATTGATCTTTTTTTCCACTCTCGGGATTGCGGTGCCAAGTTTTGTCGTATGTGTTTTGCTGATGTATCTCTTCGGTATGAAGCTCGGCTGGCTGCCGACCTATGGATTGTATTCCCCGCTCAGTTACATTTTGCCGTGCTTTGCTCTGGCATTTTATCCCATGTCTTACATTGCCCGTTTGATGCGTTCCAGCATGCTGGACGTTCTCAGTCAGGATTATATCCGGACAGCCAAGGCAAAAGGGGTTTCGAATAGACTGGTGCTGTACAAGCATGCTCTTCGAAACGCGATTTTACCGGTTGTTACTTATCTGGGACCGTTGCTTGCCTATACGCTGACGGGCAGTTTTGTTGTGGAAAAAATATTTACGATCCCCGGTTTGGGCGGCGAATTTATCAGCTCCATTACAGACAGGGATTATACGCTGATTATGGGAACCACCATTTTTTTGGCGACTTTAATTGTAACAATGAATATGGTGGTTGATATCCTTTATAAATTTATCGATCCGCGAATCAAGCTGAAATAGAGAGGAACCGATTTGATGGAAAACGTAAACAAGAAGAAAAATCCTTTCAGTTTTCAGCTGAAGACGGATGATTTTTTGCCCGCATCGCAGGAAGAAAAACAAGAAGCTGTGTTCATGCGGGAAAGTGTAACCTATTGGAAAGACGCGGTGCGTCGTCTGAAAAGAAATAAATTGGCGATGATTTCGTTGGTTGTGATTGTGTTGGTATTTATTTTTGCATTTGTGCTGCCGGCATTTTATCCGTATTCTTACGAACAGCAAATCAGAGGAAGCGAAGATTTGCGTCCGTTTCAATATTCGCAAACGGAACAGACGAAGATCGATGCGGGTGAATCGGTGTTTCCTCATATTTTCGGTACGGATTCTCTCGGAAGAGATATGATGATCCGTGTGATGATGGGAACCAGGATTTCGGTGTTGGTCGGACTGATTTCCGCGTTTTTGATTTTGCTGATCGGTTCGATTTACGGATCGGTTTCCGGGTATAAAGGCGGAGTGACGGACATGATCATGATGAGAATTGTCGATCTGATTTATACCGTTCCCGATATTTTGATTATTATTTTGCTCTCCGTTACATTGAAAGATCCGCTGAATGCATTGTTTCAAAACCACAATCTTGGAGGGTTGAGCCTGCTCGGCCCGGGATTGATCAGTATTTTTATCGTCTTTACTCTGTTGTATTGGGTCGGAATGGCGCGTATCGTGCGGGGTCAGATATTGATGCTCAAAGAACAGGAATTTGTGACGGCGGCAAAAGCGCTCGGCGCGAGCAATCGCAGAATCATTATGAAACACTTGCTTCCGAACTGCATCGGGACATTGGTTGTTACGACGACATTGCAGATTCCCGCATCGATTTTTGTGGAATCGTTTCTGAGTTTCCTCGGACTCGGGGTTTCCGCGCCGATGCCCAGTCTGGG
This sequence comes from Anaerofustis sp., assembly GCA_041447245.1. GTDB lineage: Bacteria > Bacillota > Clostridia > Eubacteriales > Anaerofustaceae > JBGMEA01. The sequence continues at coordinate 42,150 of JBGMEA010000024.1, read as the reverse complement.
TTCTTTGGCGGCGGCGGGCATCAGCGGGATTATTACGTATCCTTACAGGCTGCTGATTCCTGCAGTGACAATCAGTATTGTTATTTTGGCGTTTAACTTATTTGGCGACGGAGTACGCGATGCTCTTGATCCGAAAATGAAAAAGTAGGTGCGAACATGAGTATCATAAATCCAAAGAAACCAAACAAGAATCCGAGGAACCAAAAAGAACCGATTGAATATGACAAAACGAAACTGTTGGATATAAACGATCTGAAAATTTCCTTTTTTACCCATCAGGGGGAAGTGAAAGCCGTTGACGGAATATCGTACAGTTTGAAATACGGCGATATTATAGGCATTGTGGGAGAATCCGGGAGCGGAAAAAGCGTGGAAGCATACTCCATACTCGGATTGACGGAGAACCCGGGGAGAGTAGTCGGCGGGTCGATCATCTTTGACGGGGAAAATATAGTCGGGATGAATGAAGATCAGCTGCAGCATATCAGAGGCAATAAGATCAGTTTTATTTTTCAGGATCCGATGACATCGCTGAACCCTGTCTTCACAATCGGGAACCAATTGACGGAAGTGATTCTCCGCCACACGGATAAATCCAAAGAAGAAGCAAACGCGCGGGCATTGGAATTGCTGAGATTGGTCGGGATGAATGAGCCGGAAAAGAGGATGAAGCAATATCCGCATGAATTCTCCGGCGGAATGAGACAGCGCGTGATGATCGCAATGGCATTGGCCTGCGAACCGAAACTTCTGATTGCCGATGAACCCACAACAGCGTTGGACGTTACCATCCAGGCTCAGATTTTGGAACTGATTTCCGAACTGAAGGAAAAGATCGGTATGTCGATTATCCTGATCACGCACGATTTGGGTGTGGTCGCAGGAATGTGCGAAAATATTATCGTCATGTATGCGGGAAAAATTGTCGAACGAGGGAAAACGGATGAAATTTTCTATCAGACGAAACACCCGTATACGATGGGACTTTTAAACTCTATCCCGAAAATCAATGCGACGGGAAAAGAACGGCTGATCCCGATAGAAGGATCTCCCGTAGATTTGCTCAATCCTCCCGAAGGATGTGCCTTTGCGCCGAGATGCGCGCACTGTATGAAAATCTGTCTGCGCGAGTATCCTCCGATGAGCGATGTGAGTGAGACGCATTCTGCTGCCTGTTGGCTGATTCAGAAAGAGACAATGGAGCAGGAAGGGAAATAGAGATGGATAAAAAACTGTTAGAGATTGAATCATTAAAGCAATATTTCCCTGTAAAAGCAGGTTTCCGCAAAATGAATTATGTCAAAGCCGTGGATGATGTTTCTTTTTTCATCAACAAGGGAGAGACCCTCGGACTCGTCGGAGAAAGCGGCTGCGGCAAAACAACGGTCGGAAGAACGATTCTGCGCCTGTATGAACCGACCGAAGGAAAAATCATCTATGATGGGGAGGATATTACCCACGTCAACATGCTGCCTTACCGCAGAAAAATGCAGATTGTATTTCAGGATCCTTATGCTTCTTTGAATCCCCGCATGACGGTGGGAGATATTGTCGGAGAACCGATCGATATTCATAAACTGGCTTCTTCAAAAAAAGAAAGAAGAGATATGATCATCAGCCTGCTTGATAAAGTGGGGCTGAACAGCGAACATGCGACCAGATTTCCTCATGAGTTCTCGGGAGGCCAACGTCAGCGAATCGGAATTGCACGGGCACTTGCCGTTAATCCGGAATTCATCATCTGTGACGAACCGATTTCCGCGTTGGACGTTTCGATTCAGGCACAGATCATCAATATGTTCGAAGATTTGCAGTCCGATCTAGGGCTGACCTATTTGTTTATCGCACATGATTTGTCAATCGTTAAGCATATCAGCAACCGTGTGGGAGTTATGTATTTGGGGAAACTGGTGGAATTGGCATCGAGCGAAGAACTGTATCAGCATCCGTTGCACCCGTATACAAAATCACTGTTGTCTGCAATTCCCGTTGCGGATCCGAATCTGAGCAGAGAGCAGCAACGAATTGTTTTGCAGGGTGATGTGCCGAGCCCTCTGAATCCGCCTTCCGGCTGCAGATTCAGAACCAGATGCCCGCTTGCGAGCGAAATATGCGCACAACAGGAGCCTGAATTCAAAGACTATGGTTCCGATCATTTTGTTGCCTGTCACCATGTGCAGGAATAACGGCGGTAATAATTGCAGAGCAATTGTTATATATTTTTCTTAATTAAGAAGGAGGAAAAAATGAAAAAACTAGTAGTGATCCTGCTGACCGGTTTAATGGTTTTCTCTATTTTTGGCTGCAGCGGCAAAAAAGTAGACGAACTCGACGTTTGCGTCGGACCCGAACCGGCTACCATCGATCCTGCGCTCAACTCATCGGTTGATGGCGCAACTCTCATCATCCATGCATTTGAAGGTCTTTACAAACTGGATGATACGGGGAAAACAGTTCCCGGGCAGGCTGAATCTTATACAGTCAGCAGTGACGGTTTGACGTATACGTTTAAACTGCGTAACGACATCAAATGGTCTGACGGACAGGCTGTAACGGCAAAGGATTTTGCTTATTCATGGAACAGAGCAATCGATCCTGCAACGGCAGCTGACTATGCTTATATGTTCGAACCGATCAAAGGTTATGAAGACGGTAAGCTTGATGTGACGGCTGTGGACAACACCACATTGCAGGTTGTTTTGACCGCACCATGTCAGTACTTCCTGGAATTGGTTGCTTTCCCGGCATATATGCCTGTCAGACAGGATGTTGTGGAAGCCAATCCGGACGGATGGGCATTGGATCCCAGCACTTATATCTGCAACGGTCCGTATGTTCTGAAGGAATGGAGCCACGATTCTTATATGCTCTATGACCAGAATCAGTATTATTATGATGTGAAATCCCTCGGACCGAAATCGATCAAATTCGTTTTGATGGATGATGACAATGCACAATTGGCAGCATTCCAATCCGGCGAACTTCAGATGATCGACTCCGTCCCGCAGGATGAAATCGACTCCTTGAGTTCCAACCCCGAGTTCCATAAACAGGGACAGTTGGGAACTTATTATGTAGCCTTCAATAATCAGGTAGCTCCGTTCGATAACGAAAAAGTCAGAGAAGCACTCTCCCTTGTTATTGACCGTAATTATATCGTAGAACAGATCGGAAAAGCAGGACAGTTGCCCGCAGGTGCATTTGTTTGCAGCGGACTTTCCGATGCGGATACAACCAAAGATTTCCGTACGGTCGGAGGCGATTACTATTCTGTAAGTGCAGCCGATTATCAGGCGAACTGCGACAAAGCGCGAGAACTGCTTGCAGAAGCAGGATATCCGAATGGCGCGGGATTCCCGACATTCGAATATCTGACCAATAACGGAACAGGCCACGTTGCAATTGCGGAAGCACTTCAGCAGATGTGGAAAGACGAACTTGGCATCAACTGCACAATCTCGACACAGGAATGGAATACGTTCCTTGAAACGAGAAAGAAAGGCGATTATCAGGTTTGCCGTGATGGCTGGTTGGGCGACTACAATGACCCGTATACCTTCCTCAGCCTGTTCACATCTGACAGCGGAAACAACGACGCTCAGTTCCACAATGCAGACTTTGATGCGTTGATCTCCCAGATCATGACGGAAACAGACAGAGACAAACGTTTCCAGATGATGCATGAAGCGGAAGATATCCTGATGAATGCAAATGCAATTGCACCGATCTACTATTATGTTGACATTTATATGCTCAGCGATAAAGTAGAAGGATTCTATTCTTCCCCGCTCGGATTCAAATACTTCATGTATGTAACGATGAACTAGGATCGTTATCCTCGAATTTCGAAGAAGCTCTCATTTTGAGAGCTTCTTTTTTTGAAAAAAGATCAAAAGTGGCGGCAGAAATGAAAAATAAATAAAGCCATTACTATTGACAAAAATGAATGTATGATAAAATAAATATATATTGACAAACGAGGTAACCGGATCATTGAGTATCATGAGTCTTTTGGAAATGACCGGCATCATAACATTTGCCGCTGTGGGCGCTTATCAGGCAATGCAGAAACATATGGATTTGTTCGGTGTCTACATATTGGCAATTACAACAGCAGCCGGCGGGGGAATTATCCGGGACGTGGTAATGGACAGGGGGACTCCGTTATTTTTTTCCAATAATACGATGCTTGTTACCGCTCTGATTTCCGCAACTGCTATTGTGTTACTGCGCAAACAATTCCAATTGAATGTATTTGTTGTTACACTGGATGCGCTCGGGTTGGGTGTGTTTGCCGTTGATGCCGGCATGAAGGCGATTGCATCATCCTATACATTTGCCGGATATTTGTTTGTTGCTTTGATGACGGGTATCGGAGGGGGAATCCTGAAAGATTTGCTCAGCGGAGAACTCCCCGCAGTGCTTCATAAAGATGTATACGCGGTAGCCGCGTTGGTCGGGATTGTGTTTATGTGGTTTGCGTATCCATTCATCGGGATTCAATTGAGCAGCTACATTTCCGTTGTGCTGATCTTTGCGACCAGAATGTTTTGTTATCTGAATAATATTAATCTTCCTGTTGTGAAAATTAAATAAATTGCGGGGAACCATGAATACAATCAGCCGAAACAAAGTAATTATTTTTATGATCTTCATTTTCAGCAACTTGGTGTTGGGAGTATTTTTGCTGAATATTTCCGTTTCCAAGATTGCGGGGCTGAGCGTACTTTCCGTTTCTGCAATCGTCGGAACCATTGTTTATCTGACTGATATTCATAACGGAATCCGAATTTGTGTTTCGAGTTTCCTGTCTCTGGGTGCGGTGCTGTTTTCCTACGCAGTCTACGAGTTGATCCATTTGTTTGTTTTGCATGATTTCCTGCCATCGGCGATTGCCGGATTTTTATTCGGAATCATATTGATCGTGGTCGGGCACAGGCTTCAGCTTTCCGCGAAAATCAGCGCTCTTTTGTCATCGTATTGGGAACATAAAGAAAAGAAAAGTGAGATTGATTTCAAAACATATCGAAAAGATGCCATCCATGAGTGGTTTTGGTCTCAGCCGAACAGCATTCTGAATCAGCCGATTTCGAAAACGTTGATTCGTATTTTTATCATGATCGTTGTCGGAATCATCGGAATCTACGGTTTGATGAATCGCGGATTTTCCGTATTTCGCATTGATGCGATGTATGATAAATTATTTTTCAGCTGTCTGATTTTATATTCTATCCTTTTTTTTCTGACAGGTTTCCGCCGTTCCGCTGCGCCTGCATTCGTGGCGTGGACTATACTGCTCGCGTTTTATTTTATCCATTTTTATTTTTTCAGTGCGAACCACCCGTTTGCGCGCTATCTTCTGATGTATAAAATCGTAATCGGTTCTCTGATTTCCTTTGCTGTTTTCATTGCTTTGTATTTTCTGCGCAATGAATTTTATTACAGCAATGTTCAGATGTATGAACGAAACGAGGAGTGCATTACGGTAGACTTGTTCGTATCGGAATATGCACCGATTGTGGATTTGGATTTGGTTTTGATTTTTTCCGTCGGTTTTGCGGATTATCATAAGCGCCCGAAATATTTTGTGCGGATGCTGCGCGGTTTTGTGCTGCGTTCTTTGAGTTTCGATTCTGTTTTTGTCGGCTACAAAACGCAGATTTCGAATAATGAAATCCATTTTTATGTGTATACCAAGGAATCGTCGAAGGATGCGCTGATTGAATCGCTGAACCAAAAAGTCATGAAGATCGGATATCAAATGACGGTTTTGGAATGCGTGAAGGATGCGTCCTGGCAGATATTCGAAGAACAATTGTATCCGAACGAAAAAGAGTTGTGTGAGATTGTGAGCCGAAGTTACATCGAGGAACTGTTTAAAAACGGAGTCTCGTTTGACAAAGAGTATGAAATCGGATTTTTTGTTAATTTCAAGGATAAGAATGATCCTGCGGATTTCGAACGACTGGTTCGGTTTTACGGGTTTCGGCTGAATTATGCATCGTTTGATGAGGCGAATTGTCTGAACGATGAATATCGCTATTACGGAGAATATAAAATTGATTCTTATATCACATCCAGAAGAATCGAGTATTTAAACCGTCTGCTTTTGGAAAAGTGCGAAAATTACGGCGCTCTTTATTTGGGAGAATGGCAGATAGAAAATGATTACTGATCTACGGAAAGTTCGACTGAATTTTATCCGGGGTATAAAGATGGACGATAAAACGGACAGATAACAGGCGCTTCCCGATTTTGCGCCATATGTTTGTGGTTGATTGCTCTTTCCCCAGATTCTATGTTTTGTTCAGCACGCATTACGCATATTGTTATATTGAGAGGAAGCCAACTGCTCCTCTTTTTATGTTACCGAAAAGAATAAGTTTGGCAAACGGGTGAGCGCTGCTATAATCCGCTTTTCATCATGGGAAAATTATCCCGGTTTTGCGGGCCTCCGCAGATAGGGGGATGTTTGCTTTGTGCAAAAGATGCACGCATGATACTGCCGTTTCCGAACTTTGTGCGGATTTCATCGATCGTGCTGTCCACCCTGGATCGGATGATAGTTTCCTGCAGATCGAAAAAAGAAGGTTGGCTGATACCGCTGTCGGAAAGATTGGATACACAAACTCCAAGATGGCGGATTGCGTCACCTTTCCATAAGGTATCGAACAAAGGGATACAGGCTTCGTAGATTTGCTGTGTCTGATTTGTCATGGTGTATATCTTCTGCTGAGCGGAATAATACCGGAACGCGAAATTTTTGAAGGAAACCGAGATCAGATTTCCGTGAAGAGATTTTGCGCGCAGGCGTTTTCCGACCATTTCGCAAAGAGAAAGGATGACCAAAAGAGCGTCCTTTCGCGTGCAGACATCATGGGGGAGGGTCGTGGAGTTGCCGACGCTTTTGGCCTGAAGCGGAATATTTCGAACGGAAGAAAGATCCAACCCGCGTGCGTACTGATAAAGCATCAATCCCCGAGATCGTTTGAAATGACGGATCAGAAACTCCAGGTCGGCCTGAGCAAGATCGCGTATCGTCAGAATTCCGAGGCTGCGAAGCTGCTGGGCTGTTTTCCGTCCGACCATGAAGAGTTCTGCAATATCGAGCGGCCACATTTTCTCTTCGATTTCGTGAGGGAAAAGGGTGTGTGTTTTGTCCGGCTTTTCGAATTCGGAAGCCATTTTGGCCAGCAATTTGTTGGAGGAGATGCCGATGTTGACCGTAAAGCCCAATTCTTTTTTTGCTCGTTCGCGAATTTCATTTGCGAGAGAAATCGGGTCGGAAGCGGATTTTATTGCTTGTGTGCAATCCAAAAAACATTCATCGACAGAATATTGTTCGACAATCGGAGAATATTGTTTCAGTAACGCCATAAAATTCGCACTGCATTTTGCGTACAGTCCGTAAGTCGGCGGCACGACAATCAGAAACGGACATTTTCGAATTGCCGAAACGACGGGTTCGCCGGTTTGAATGCCGTATTTTTTTGCAGGAACGGATTTTGCCAATACGATACCGCGTCTCTTTTGGATGTCCCCGCCGACGATGCTCGGAACCGTGCGCAAATCAACGCTGTCAATACCGCGATCCTTGCGGTAAGTTGCTTCCCAGCTGAGAAATGCACTGTTGACATCGGCATGGAAGATTATTTTTTCGTTCATGTGTTCGATATCACCTCTATTGATATTATAACGCGAACATAAGTTCTATGACAATTGTTTTTTGTAACTTCGCGCAGAGAAAGTTGCGAAGGAAACGTTTGCTTCCGACGAGCCTGCGGGTATAATAAAGCAAAGGAAAGAATATGAAACAACCGGAACTGTTGGCTCCCGCAGGGAGTCTGGATATCTTGAAAACAGCGATTGATGCAGGTGCGGATGCCGTGTATTTTGGCGGGAAATCGATGAATGCACGCAGAAACGCGGAGAATTTTACGAGAGATGAAATCGCCCAGTCTATTCGTTATGCACATATACGAGGGAAAAAAGTCTATCTTACGATGAATACCCTGATGTATGACAGCGAACTGCGCGAAGCGGCCGATGAGATTTGCTTTTTGTGTGAAGCGGGCGCGGACGCGCTGATTGTACAGGATTTGGGGATCGTGAAACTGATTCGGGAAATTTGTCCCGAACTGCCGATGCATGCCTCCACTCAGATGAGTGCGCACAATGTGAGTGATTGCAAAATGATGGAAGAGATGGGATTTTCCCGTGTGGTGCTGGCACGGGAAATGAGTCGGGAAGAATTGCGTCGCGTAACGGAAACATGCGATATCGAAACGGAAGTTTTTGTGCACGGCGCATTGTGTATGAGTGTATCGGGACAGTGCTATTTCAGCAGTGCGCTCGGAGAACGCAGCGGAAACAGAGGACTTTGTGCTCAGGTTTGCCGTCTGCCGTTTTATGCGGAAGATCCCCGGCGGTATGCATTGTCATTGAAAGATCTTTCATTGATTGACCGAGTCTCGGCGCTGCGTGAGATCGGGATTACGTCACTGAAAATAGAAGGGCGTATGAAAAACGCTGCCTATGTACAGGCTGTGACATCGGCATATCGTGCGGCTTTGGAGAACAGACAATACAGCGAAAGCAATCTGGCGGCGGTATTTTCCAGAAGCGGTTTTACGAAGGGGTATTTTGACGGGAAGCGCGGAAGCTCGATGTTCGGAATCCGTACAGAAGAAGACAAACAGCTGAGTGTACGGCCCGAAACACAAACAGAAAAGCGGGAGTCTGCTTTCGGGAATATTCCGATTCGGATGGAATATTCGGCAAAGTCGGGGAAAGCGTTTTATCTGAGTGTAAGAGATGAAGACGGGCATTGTGCCGAAGTGTTCGGCGATGTGTGCCAACCGGCGCAGAAACGGGGAATTGAAAACGGACAGATACAGGCACAGCTGGAAAAGCTCGGAGGAACGGCCTATCGCATAGAATCGGTGGAAGGGGAGACGGAAGACGGATTGTTCTTGCCGTTATCTTCTCTGAATGCCGTACGGCGGGAAGCTTGTGAAAAACTCGACGATATGCGGGCTATGCGCCCTGTGCGCATGTGCAAAGACTGCAGGGATGCCTCAAAAAAAAGGCGGAACGGAAAGAAAGAGAGCGCACCGCTTCTTTATATCAGACTCGCTTCTGCGAAGCAATACAGTAAGGAGCTGTTTGATCTTGCAGACAGGGTGTATCTGCCGTTATCGGAAATCGGTGACTTTATTTCGGCGAACCCCGACAGTTCCAAAGAACGGATCGGGATAGAATTGCCGCGTATTTTTTTCGGAGACGAATCGAAACTGAGAGAAGAATTGAAGTTGTCGTCCGAATCGGGTATACGCGATGCGATGGGGCATACTCTCGGGAAAATAAAATTGGCTTTGGATGCGGAATTTCATGTTACGGCGGGATTCGGAGCCAATCTGGCAAACAGTCTCGCGTTGAAGGAGATGTCCTCTCTCGGTGTGCGGGAAGGTGTATTGTCTCCCGAAATTCAATTGCAGAAAATCAGGGAGTTGGATCGTGCTTTCCCGGTCGGGATTGTCGCTTACGGCCATTTCCCCCTGATGATTGCAAGGAATTGCCCTGTCAGTGCCGAGACCGGATGCCGAAATGAATGCTGCGGACTGACGGATCGGAAGGGGAAAAAATTCCGCGTAACTTGTGCGGACGGGATGTCCGAAATTCTGAACGGAGAGGCAATTTATTATGCCGATAAACTGGATCAATTGGCCGGTTTGGATTTTATGCTGCTGCATTTTACAACAGAAAGTGCGCAGGAATGCTGCCGGATTGCGAAAGAATATCGCTTGGGCGGAACCCGCAGCGGAATGACGCGCGGTGCCTATATGAGAACGATACGATGAAAAGGAGACAGTAGGATGGATGCAAAAAAAGTAAGCGAATCGAAAACAGAACAGATACAGATGGTAATGGCGGAAGACATCAACGGATACGGACGGCTTTTCGGCGGACGGCTGATGCAATGGATCGATATTGTGGGCGGCGTGGTGGCACGCAGGCACGCCAACATGAACGCGACGACGGCATCGGTGGACGACCTTCAGTTTAAAGCAGCCGCTTATGTGAATGAAATGATTGTATTGAACGGACAGGTCACATATGTCGGCAAGACATCAATGGAAATCCGTGTAGAAGCCTATGTGGAACATCTGAATGGAAGCCGCAGCATGATCAACCGTGCCTATATGGTATATGTCGCTTTGGACAAGAATGAAAACCCAACTTCGGTGCCCAGGCTGACGCCGGAAACGGAAGAGGAGAAAGCGGAGTGGGAAGCGGGTGAGAAGAGAGCCAAGCTGCGCAAAGAACGCAAGGAAATGGGATATTGAGCCGGTGAAGGAATGCAAAGTCAGTGTGATTGCTGTTACGAGATGGATACCTTGATTAAGAGAGATGGTGGAAAAGAATTTTTGTCAAGTGCAGATTTGCGTTGTTGTTGCGATTACGGCGGAAATTGTGATTTTCTAAGAAGATATCGTTTAAACGATTAAAATCGACTGCGCAAAAAAAAATGCCGGATATCGGCATTTTTTCTCGTTTATTTTTCAAATGTCATTGTGACATCGGTCGGAAGAGCCAAGCCGCATTCCGCTTCGACAGCTTTGAGAATGCCGGACGGTACGGGGCAGGTGGGGTGTTTGCAGTATTTTGCGCATACGGTGTAGACTTCTCCTTCCCCGAATTTTCCGAATATCTCTTGATAGGCATCCACTTCTGTGAGCTCTTCCTGAAGCGGCTGATAAAATTTACAATCGGTTGTTATTTTGACTTTCGCAGTGGATTGATCGATTTTTTCCGCTTCGACGACTGTGGTCATTTTGCAGGGACCCGGCTGAATGGTAACTTTTGTCATATTGATAACCTCCTGAAAATATGAAATCGGCTGAATCTGCCGAGGCAGATGCCGTATTGTTGCGGCAGAGCCCGATGAATCAGATTAATGGAATCATTTTAGCATAAACCGTTTAATTTTACAAGAATCATTCTAAACTAATTATCTGCTTTTTTAGAAAAAATCAGGTTCAATGCACAAAGCGCATCATTCGTTGAACTGAAATGGGCGATGTGTTACAATAAATAAAACATCATTTCGGAGCTGCAGTCAAATGAGGAAAAAAGCAAAAATTCGGCTTGATCCAAAAAACAGAAATAAACTGATTTTTGCCGCCGTGGCAATTCTGATATTGGTGTATCTTGTGATCCAGCGGATTCCGGAATCAACCACTTTTTTGAATGCGGAACAATACAATATTACAGCAGACGCAAAAATGTATGTATTCAAAAAACAGGAATATATTCTTTTGAACAGCACCGCTCCGCTGAACTATCTGGTGACGGAAGGTTCCGATATTGCGGCTTCTGCAGTGATTGCCGACAACTACTATATTTCGACCAATAAATATCTGCAGCAGAAAATTGCGGCACTGCAATATATGATCGATAATCCGAAAGTGGATACCAAGTGGGAAATTTACCTTGTGATCAGCGAACTGAACGATCAGATCGCATCGATTGATTCTCAGATCGATGCGGCGGTTGCGAACGGAGACGATGCGACAAAAGCCAGTCTGATCAGCCAACAGGATGCGCTGAAAGACCAGATTGAAGTGCTCGACATCGCGATGAGGTATGTGTTTACCGATTTGAGTGTAATGAGTGCAATGAAAGATACCCTGAGTGCGCAGCTGAATTCCACGACGATTCCGCTGACATTGGACAATCTGAATTTCAATGTATTCGGTTATATCTATTTTTCCAAAGACGGATACGAAGATGTCCTGAATATGGATGCACTGGATGACGTATACGACGGTTATTTTACTTATCTGGATCATTTCAGTCCCAACACGACGCTCGCTGACGGGCAATATATCCTTAAAAGCTGTGCGACAGACCGAATTGTGATCGCTGTTCGGGTGCCCTCCGATACCGTTTTGGAAGACAAAGACGATATCATCAACGATAAGAATGATTTGCAGACGGCTTACAATATGGATAAAGAGGGCGGGTATTATGATTTTCTGTTCCGAAGAATCGATTTGCTCAACCAGTTTCCCAGCATGACGGCCTATGCTTCCGACGGAACCGAGATTACAGGGAATGTGGTGGATGTTGTATCGGAAGGAGACGACTTGGTGCTGATGCTTGCCGTTCGGGATAATATTTCGTATTTTTCGGATAAAAGTATTTTTACCGGCACGTTGACTGCGGACTCGTTCCGTGTTTACTCCGTGCCGAAATCAAGTATCGTAACAGTGAACGGATCTACGTATATTACTATAATATCGGATACGAGCGTAAGCAAAAAAACAATCCCCGTGACAGTATACAAATACACCGGCGGGAAAGCGCTTCTGCGTGTCGGTGAGAATCCCGATCTTGCAAACGGTACCCAGATATTGGTGCATGGACAAAAACCGGACATGACGAATGTTACAACCGATACAACACAGGAGGACAGTCAGACAAATGATTCGCAATAACGTGGAACAGGTTTTGGAACATATCCGCAAGGCGGAGGAACGATCTCCGTATCATCAGAATGTTCGATTGATTGCCGTGAGCAAGTTTCGTTCGATAGAGGAACTCGAAGAAATTGTGGCGTGCGGATTGACAGAGTTGGGCGAAAACAGAGTGCAGGAACTTCTTCAGAAATATCCGGTATTCGAAGGGCGCGTCAACTGGCACCTGATCGGTACGCTGCAGAAAAACAAGGTCAAATACATTATTGACAAGGTCAGTCTGATTCATTCCGTGGACAGCATATCTCTGGCCGAGGAAATAGAAAAACAGGCGGCAAAGAAAACATTGACGGCCAATGTGCTGTTGCAGGTCAATGTGGCGAAGGAAGAATCCAAGCACGGGTTTGACGAGGAGGAACTGGAAGAAGCTCTGCCGAAGCTTGCACAACTGAAACATGTTCGAATCAGAGGGATGATGGTAATCGCTCCTGATATTGAAAATAATGAATATCTTCAAAAACTGTTCGAAAAATCGAGAAATATTTTTGATAATCTGATGAAAAAAACGCAGAATTATGATAATATGGATATAGAAATTTTGTCTATGGGAATGACGAACGATTATGAAACCGCGATCGAATGCGGATCAAATATGGTCAGAATCGGAAGAGCATTATTCAATTGATTCATGGAGGATGATATGAGCGGTATAGAAAAGTTTCTGAATGTTTTGGGTTTTCAGGTTGAATGGGATGACGCGGATCAAAACGAGCCCGTCCAATCATCCGGCAAAACGGAAGAAAAACATGCGAAACAGACAAAAAAAACAGAAACAAAAGATCGCATCGAACCGATAAAAGTCAGCACCCCGAACGGCGGTACCGCACAAGTAATCTTGTTGGAACCAGAAAAGATTACCGATGCGCAAAAAATCTGCAATGAACTGAAAAGCGGCAAAACAATTGTCGTTAATGTGGAAAAACTCAATCAGGCTGACATCATTCGTTTGTATGATTTTGCCAGCGGAGCGACTTACGCTTTGGGCGGAAAAATGAGAGAAATTTCGGAAAACGTTTTGGTGATCGCTCCGATCAATGTAGATATTCAAACCAGTGAAGTACTCAAGCAGTCTTGCGAAGATGACATGGAAGATGATATGGTCGATGATTTTGAGTTTTGATAGTAACCTGCAAAGCATGAGAGCGGAGATTTTCCGCTCTGTTTCATTTTAAAGGAGGAATATGGCACAGAAAGATTTTTTGACTTCGCGCATTCAGGATGCTGCAGAAATGGCTGCGGCAGACGGAATGACGAGTTTTTTGGATTTTTATGAGCCGTCCGTCCAATTGATGACGGAACGTGAAATTGCGAGATATCCCGGATGCGAGTGCTTTTTTTTCGGTGGTCATGAATATTGCGAACGCAAAATGATGTGTATTTCTCCGCAGGGGAAAGAGCCTCAAGGTACTGAATATCCGATTGATTGCATCCACATACAGAATCCTTCCGACGCATTGACGCATCAGGATGTGTTGGGCGCTTTGATGAATCTCGGGATTGAACGGGAAAAGACGGGAGACATCAATATCGGAAACGGGCTGATTCAGCTCTTTGTGTCGGTTCCGCTCGGGGAACTGATTGTGCGTGAACTCAGCCGTATCAGCCGTTATTCCGTCGAGGCAAAGTCGGTGCCGTTGACATCGGCGGTGGCATTTGAACCAAATTTTGTCACATCGGACATTATTGTCCCTTCCATGCGCGCGGATGCGGTGATTCATGCTGTTTATAAATTATCCCGTTCGGAAGCGAGCGCATTGATCAAAGCGGAGAAAGTCCGCGTGAATCATGTTCCGATCGGGAAACCTTCCGTGATGCTCAAAGAGGGCGATATCGTATCGGTTCGTTCCAAAGGGCGGATGATTTTGGCCTTGGTCGGCGGAATGACAAAAAAAGGGAACATTAAACTGACCGTCAAAAAATTCGCGTAGACCGGGTTATGTGATGAGAGAATGCAGAGAATGGATCATTGGGAAAGAGGAATCAGGGCAGAGGGTCGATAAATTTTTGTCGGAAGCAGTGGCTGAGTTTTCCCGTGAAAGGCTGAAAGAAATATTCGAAGAGGGAAATGTGATGGTTGACGGGAAACCGACAAAACCGTCTCTTCGCCTGAAGTCGGGAGATGCGGTGTCGGCACTGTTGCCGGAAACGGAAATTCTCCGTGTCGAAGCGCAGGATATCCCTTTACATATCGTATATCAGGATCAGGATATCGCAATCATCGACAAAGCGCAGGGGATGGTGGTTCATCCCGCCCCCGGTGCTTCGGACGGAACAATGGTGAATGCATTGATGTATCATATGGATCATCTTTCCGCGATTAATGGCGTGATACGCCCGGGAATCGTTCATCGGATCGACAAAGATACGTCGGGATTGCTGGTTGTCGCAAAGAACGACATTGCTCACAGAAAACTGGCCGCGCAGTTTGCGGAGCATTCCATCACCAGAGCTTACAGTACTGTGGTTCACGGAGTTCTTCCCAATCAAAAAGGGACGGTGGATGCTCCGATCGGGAGAGATCCTCACAACCGCAAGGCTATGGCGGTGACGGAAAGAAACAGCAAACGTGCGGTGACGCATTATTCCGTTATTGCAAAATATCAGGAGTACACACACCTGGATGTCCGATTGGAGACAGGAAGAACGCACCAGATTCGTGTGCATATGAAGTATATTGGGCATCCTGTGATCGGAGATCCGCTGTATGGGCGGAATACCGAATTGGACAGAGGATTTGACGGTCAGCTGCTTCACGCATACTTGTTGGGATTTCGGCATCCGTCCAGCGGAGAATATATCGAATTCAGAAGCGAATTGCCGCAATATTTTTATCGGCTGATCGCGAAATCGTAAAATTTCGATCCAGTCAATTGCTATTGTCCGTGTTTATATTATAATGGGAAACAGGAAAAACGAGGAGCGATACCGTTATGGATAAAATATTGATCAGAGGCGGAAACCGTTTGACAGGAGAGGTTTCTATCACCGGCGCCAAAAACGCCGCGCTCGGAATTTTGCCGGCCACGCTTCTGTGCGGGGAGACTTGTCTGATTGAGAATCTTCCCGATATTCAGGATATCAGAAATTATGTGATTATGCTCAGGAAGCTCGGAGCCGACGTAACAGTGGATGCGGAAGGGAATACCCGAATCGATACGTCCCATGTGACACCGAAGCATATCAGTGAAGTGGAGGAAGAAAGCACGAAAATGCGTGCTTCCTATTACCTTTTGGGAACACTTCTGAGCAAATTCAGAGATGTGAGGCTTCCGCTGCCCGGCGGATGCGCGATCGGAGCAAGACCGATCGATCAGCATATCAAAGGATTCGAGGCGTTGGGCGCAAGTGTGGAATTGAAAAACGGATACATTCACGTGTATGCGGATCAACTTGTGGGTGCCAGCATTTATCTGGATGTCGTCAGTGTGGGGGCAACCATCAATATTATGCTTGCTTCGGTGATGGCGGAAGGCACCACTGTGATCGAAAATGCGGCGAAAGAACCGCACGTGGTGGATATTGCCAATTTTCTCAATCTGATGGGTGCCAACATCAAAGGGGCAGGAACAGACGTGATCAAGATTGTCGGCGTTGATCGGCTGAACGGATGTACGTATTCCGTGATTCCCGATCAGATTACGGCAGGCACATACATGATTGCGGCGGCGGCGACACAGGGAGACGTTGTGATAAAAAATGTGATTCCGAAACATATGGAGCCGATTACGGCAAAACTGATCGAAATGGGCAATGAAGTGACGGAATATGACGACAGCATCCGTGTGGTCGGAAAACGTCCGCTGCAGGCGATCAGCATCAAAACATTGCCTTATCCCGGATTCCCTACGGATCTCCAGCAGCCGATGGGGGTGCTGATGTGTCTGTCGGAAGGAGTCAGCACGATTACGGAAAGTATTTTCGAGAGTCGCTTCAAGTATGTGAACGAGCTGATACGGATGGGTGCGGATGTGATGGTGAACGGAAATATTGCCGTATTCAAAGGCGGAAACGGTTTGTCGGGAGCCAGAATCAACGCAACCGACTTACGCGCAGGGGCGGCGATGATCATTGCGGGACTTGCGGCGGAAGGCATGACGGAAGTATATGAATTGAAACATATTGACAGAGGATATGACAATATAGTCGGCCGTTTGCAGAAACTCGGCGCGGACATTGTGCGGACGGAAGATTGACGGGAGCGTAATATGAAACTGATCAGCCTATCGAGCGGATCATCGGGCAATTGCCTGTATGTGGAACACGAAGATACCAGACTGCTGATTGATGCGGGATTATCCGGCAATCGGATTCAGCAGCTAATGGAAGAAGCGGAGATTGATCCTGCGAATTTGAATGCGATTTTGGTAACGCATGAACATGACGATCATATCCGGGGCGTAGGGGTGATTGCAAGGCGTTTCCATCTGCCTGTTTATTCAAATGCCGCGACGATGAAAGCAATGCGCAATCGTCTGGGAAAATTGAAAGAAGAAGACATGCGTATCTTCGAAACCGGTATCTCATTTGCGATCCAGGATATAGAAGTGCATCCGTTTGCCACCTCGCACGATGCGGCGGAATCCGTAGGGTTTCGTTTCTCGGAGGGAAATTCCGAGATCGCCCTTGCAACCGATTTGGGATATATCAGTGATTCGATCCGTGAGAATCTCATCGGATGCAAAGCGGTGTTTCTGGAATCCAATCACGACGTGGATATGCTGAAAAACGGGAGCTATCCTTATTATCTGAAAAAAAGAATTCTGAGCGATCATGGGCATTTGTCAAACGAAACTGCTTCGCTTTTTTGCTGTGAACTGATTCAGTCCGGCACGGAACAATTGATGTTCGGACATTTGAGCCAGGAGAACAATACGCCGATCATTGCGCTGAAAACAGCGCTTTCCATTACGGAACAAAATCAAATGAAGCGGGGCGAGGATTTTACGCTGAACATTGCTCCGAGAGAAACCGTCAGCGAAGAGCTGCATATTTTTTGACGAAAAAAAAAGAATAAAAAAACACGTGTTTGCATTTCTTTGAGATGAGATAAGCAGGAACGTGTTTTTTGTTTTTATCAATACATCAGATATAAGATCGTCGCGATGGCCAGTATGGTTTTGGTGTGAAGGGAATTGATGAAAGGAAGGAATTTTTCATATGCCGACGGTTTGCATGAAATCAAAAGCAGGAAATATTGTGCAAACACATTTGGCGACGGAATATTTTTCCCTTCGAACGAAGCGTTGCGGATCAAGTTCTTGATGTAGATCGTGTCCGCCAGTTTGGCTTTGTTATCGCTGATGAGTTGGGACATAGTGCCCGATATGGAGGTGATCAGCCGATCGAAGGTATATTTTTCATCTTTCCCGATCAGAAGAATTTTTGCTGTGTTTTCGATGAGTGCAATATACAGGTCATCATATTTGACCCCCGCACTCTGCAGCATCTGCTTGGCTCGGATTTCGACGGTGTCTTTACTGATGTTGCTGGAGCGCAACAGAAGTTTCAGCAACAGATCAAAATGGTTGCCGAAGGTTTTTCCGATGTTTTTTTTGAATATCGCAAGCTGCTCGGAAGGGTGATGCTCCTGAATGAAATAAATGGTTCCGAGAGATTTTTGAAACAATTTCAGCGTATCGATATAACCGAGTTTGATATTGCGTTTCATCTTTTCCGCAGATTCGCATAAATCAAGAACCATTGCTTCGCTGGAGCGGATAACGGTCACCGCGCTGTCAACATCGGGAGGGACGATCAACAGATCATCCGTGGACAGAATTTGATTGATTCCGTAGCCGGCAATGATTTTATAAGGAGAATATGTCGCGGAAAACTGCGGATCCTGTGCCCGGTTTACCTGTGATATCTGAGGGAAGCAGGATGCAGCGAGCAGATAGGTGGTTAGTTTCCCTCTGGGGATTTTCTCCAACGTCAGCATTTCAGCTTCCAACGTGCTCAAGGAAACGGAAACGAAGCCTAAGCGCGTTCCGGAATGGCGGATGGCTTTTTCGTCGATATAGATATCAAGAATTTCTTTGAGCGGAGCCAATTCTTCCGTTTGACACTGAATATATTTCAAAAATGATTTTTTAAACGTCTTGGTATCTGATTTGGACCATTCTTCGGTATATTTCTGAGCGATAATTTTGTTGACTCCGAACAGATCTTTGGTTGCGACATTTCGCCAAAAACGCACGGCACGTTCGAAATCGCCCTGTGCTATCAGAGCTGCATTGAGGGCACCGACGAAGGAACCGGAAACACCGATGATGTCGATATCAAGTTCTCTCAATGCTTTCCAAGCTCCGATTTCGAAAGAGCTTTTCGAGCCGTCCGAGCTCAACACCAGACCATAGTCGCTCATGTGCACCTCCACCAAAAAAATCACTGTCCGAGAAACGGTTTGCAATCAACATTGCTTTCAGCTTTTAATTATACCAAAATCTGTTCGATTATCGAAGATGCGGGAAGCGGAATTTTCGAAATTTTCACTTTTTTGTAACAAGAGAGAAAAGATCGCGCTTAAATTCCGCAAAGGATGCACCCGATATGATATAATTTGTAGCAATGGAAAAGGAGACGGTGATGTCCGATTACGAAGAACGTTGCAGGCAGGCATTGATATTGTGGAAAAAAGATATGCTGAAAGATGCGACTGCAGCGGAGAAAGGGTTGCACAGGCTGCAGTGTTCCGCCAGAAATCTGATCCCGGAACCAGCCAATCGGATGATGACAGATGCAGTAAAAAATATGACGAGAGCTGCGATGTCGGTCGCTTCGGTCGGAACAGATGCCTCCCGTTATGCATATACGCTCTGCGAACGTGACCGGCTTGCTCGGGAAAAAATCGATGCATACCGCAAGAACGGGATGATCAGCGGAGCTGCGACAGGATACGGCGGGTGCGTACTGAGTCTCGCTGACTTCCCGATTTTGCTTTCGATCAAAATGAAATTGCTGTCTGAAATCGGTGCGTGTTACGGGTTTGACGGGAATGATCCGCAGGAACAATTATTTCAGCTTTTGATTTTTCAGCTGGCTTTTTCGAGACGGGAGAAAAGGAAGGAATTGTTTCATCGATGGATCGCCTCCGGTGCGCATATAGGCAGAATGTTTTCCGATGAACCGTTTGATTGGACGGGCTTTCGCGAGGAATATTGCGATTATATCGATTTGGCAAAGCTGTTGCAGATGGTTCCCGGTTTCGGAGCCGTAATCGGCGCCGTGTCAAATGACCGATTGGTTCTGCATCTGGGCAAAACTGCCGTGCAGGCATATCATTATCGTTTACTTTCCAAGAGCGAATCGTAAACTTGATTCGCCGAATGAATTTATTTTGGAGTTATTATGCAGAAAAAAACAAGTACTGCGGTGATCTTTCTTGTAAAAGCCGCAATTATTGCCGCACTTTATTACGTTATCGGCCTTTTATTTCAACCTTTGGAATTCGGCGCACTTCAGCTGAGACCCTCGGAAGCGCTGAATGTGTTGGTGTTCTTTACGCCTTCGGCGGCGTGGGGATTGTTTGTGGGATGCATTGTGACCAACCTTTCCAGTCCGTTCGGTTTTGCGGATATTATTTTCGGAAGTCTTGCAACTTTGCTCAGCGGATTGATCGGCAGCAAAATCAGAAACAGGTATTTCGTCGGGATTCCGTCTGTTATCATCAACGGATTGGTTGTTTCTGCCATTATCGGAATCATGACGAATACAATGAGCCTGTATTTTTTGTACGTGCTGCAGGTTTCGGTGAGTCAACTGCTCAGCGTGTATATTATTGGGATGCCGGTTTTGTTCCTATTTGAAAAAAACCGCAGGCTGAATGAATTGATCCGTAAATAAATAAATGGAAGCAAATGCAGAATTGCTCTTTTCGTTTTGTTTTACAGCATGTTTAACTTGTTTTTTATTTTCTCAGAGTATATAATGGGATCATTTCAATTCGAGGTGAACAATGCTTCCTTATGCGATTATTGCCATTACATCCGCGCTTGTATTTTATACAATCGGAGTGTGGAGCGAAAAAATACAAAAAGAGTTGAAACCTTGGCATCTCGTCGTTTTTTGGACGGGATTGCTTTTTGATACCATCGGAACGACACTGATGGGAAAGATTGCGGGAAGCGCATTTCAACTGAACCTGCATGGAATTACAGGATCGCTTGCCATTGCGCTGATGCTCTTTCATGCGATATGGGCAAGCGTTGTGCTGATAAAAAACAATGAGAAAGCCCGCGCAAATTTTCATAAATTCAGTCTGATCGTTTGGATCGTGTGGCTGATTCCTTATCTGTCCGGGTTGGCAGCGGGAATGATGCATTGAAAAGATTAGGATGAAGCGTTTATGATTCAGACAACGGATGAATGAGGATATCTGCATACTGACGGTTTCGAAAGAAGCCGTTTTTTCTCATCGAAAATTAATAAGGTACCTAAGTAAAAATACTTGACACACGCTAATAGAGAAAGTATACTGATTTTAGTTAGGTACCTTATTAAATATCCGAATCAATCGGAAGCGCATCTGTATTGTGCGGCGGAAACAGATGCGGTGATCAATGTGCCGTACAATATGAATATAAATCGGAGGTTATCAGTTATGACAGATATGCAATACAATGAATTGCTTCGCGCAATGCAGAAATTAAACAGAAGGATGTTTCGTGCCATGCATCGCAGCATGCATGAATCTCAGGGCCTTTACAGAGGACAGCGCAGCGCACTCGCACTGCTGAAGGAACATGACGGAGCCAGTCAGCGCGAGCTGGCGGAATGGCTCGATATCCGTCCGTCATCCGTAGCCGAACTTATCGGAAAGCTGGAAACAAAAGGGTATGTCAGACGCGAACAGGATGGAGAAGATCAGCGCGTGATGCGCATTTATCTTACGGAGGAAGGACGCAGTGTGCTGGACGGAACCATCGCCGAGGAAGACTCGCTGGCAGCTATTTTTGCACCGCTTTCAAAAGAAGAATCGGAACAGCTGCTTGCGCTGATTGAAAAACTGAACAGCGGAATGGATGATGCAGAAGCGTGTGACCCGTTTGATGCATTCCGACGGGGTGCGGGCCGCAGACGGGACGGACATCACTTCCATGGATATGGTTATGCGCCGCAATTCAACAGAGCATGTGACCGCAATTGCCGTAAATGCAAGCGACCGATCTGTGTCATGGATCGCGGCTGCTGAGTGGTTTTCTCTCGGAGGTATTTATGGAATACAACGAATCATCGGAACATTATCTGAAAGCGATTCTGACACTGGTGTCCCGCAAACAAAACGTGCATGCTGTGGATATTGCGCATGAGATGGGTTATACAAAAGCAAGCGTGAGCAGAGCATTGAAAAAATTGAAAGAGGCCGGAGATGTCTGCATCGGCAAAGACGGTGCAGTACGGCTGACTCCATGCGGTTATGCTGCCGCACGTAAAGTCAGCGGCACATATTATGACATCGTGCGGATTTTGGTCTCTATCGGGGTGCCCGAAGCGATTGCGAGAGAGGATGCGTGTCGCATGGAACATGCACTCAGTGAGGAAACGCATCGCAGCCTGACGGAGTATTTTTCGCAAGAATTGCAGAGATGCTGATTGCAGAAAATGAAAAAGTTACATGCTGAATCGGTGAATCAAAAGCGGACAGAAAAAAAGGATAATTCCGGAGCCTCGTACAATCTTAAACTGTACGGGGCTCTGTTGGCAAAGGGCGCAAGAAGGATGCTTCTGATTGAGAGATCATATTTCTCTGAATATATGCCGATTGGTTTGATCGGGCATGAGGCAATAAAGCAATTCTTCTGTTCCTTCTGCAAAAAATCTGCTCCTTGTTTAACAATGCTTTGCGTTCTCATTCCTCATCATATAAAAAACAGACATGTTATTTCCCATGTCTGCTTTTTTCTGTTTATCTGTTTTTTTTATTCTGATCTATCTTGTTTGTTTTACCCGTTTATGCGAGGGGAGTGTTTCACTGTTACGCAAGACAAAAAACGATAACGATAAAATGAGTCTGTTCCAGCTCCATTGGGATTTTTTAATCCAGCCACTGGACAAATCCCGTCTTGTCGTGTCCGTTGAAACCTGCCAGCTGATAAAAATTCAGCGTTCCTTCTTCTTTCGAAGAAGTCATAAGCATCATTTTGTAGCAGTGCTCTTTTTGTGCGGATGCTTTTGCATAATTCAAAAGTCGCGTAGCGTATCCTTTTTTTCGGTAACGTATATCGGTGACGACATTTTCAATGACTGCATACGGACGGTTTCCGTGTGTCAGATTTTCTATGATTACCATATGACAGGAAGATACGATGCGATCTCCGAGACAACCCATGAATACAAGATTGCTTGGTTTGGACAGTATTTTCTGCCATACTGCTTCCGTGTGGTCGTCTGCCGAATAAGTTTCATCCGGGTGAAGCTGTGTGTATAATTCCAAAAGCTGGGGCAGATCGCCTTCCACAGCTTCTCTTACGGTAAATATCATGATTTTGATTTTCTTCCTTAATGTGTTATTGGACTGTAAGACCGGTGAACTATTTGTTTTCGGCTGCCGATTCGTTCCCGATGATTCCAGTGTAACGGCGTTTCAATTCGGTAAGTGCCTCTTTGGTTGCATGCAAAGTGACGGTATTTTTCATTGTGGACAAAACGCCTAGATCTCGGCGCTGATCATCTGTGAGCTTGCCCGACGTCAGAAATAAAAATGGCAAGTGATGTCCGTGCTCGGATACCAGAATCCCGGCTTCGCGGATTTCTTCCCACTTGAAAACTGTTTTGCTGCGGTAAAATCCCTTGGTTGCAATGCCTTCTTGCGTGAATATGACCCAAAGGGGTATTCTGCCGATATACATGAGCACCAAATCGCACAATACAAAACAGATCAGAAACAAAGTCCAGTGTTTTTGTGATTCGGTCGGAGTTGCCGCAGTGGAAAGATTCCACGCAGTTGCGGCGGCAAGAATCAAAAGCAGGATGATGATATAGATGATGACGGTTTTGATCCCCTTGTATTGGTAGGTGGCAAATCGATTCGGCTGTTTCATGCGTAGGCTCCTTTCATGCTGCCTGTTCGTGCTGTATCTCTTTTGCTATTGTACTCAAACAGCGCCCTCACGTCAACAGATGTGCGGGATTTATAAAACAGAACAATGTTTTTTCTGACATATTTCTGCCATAATTTTCGGATATACTGCTCACAGATAACCACAAGGAGGATCATAGAATGTTTTTGGTTTATCTTGCGCTGATCGTCGCAGCGGTGTACTTTTTTACCGATCATAAAGAGCGCATTACGAATGATACATCCGGACGGAAATCAGCTGTCGATGTATTGACTATGCGGTTTGTAAACGGTGAAATCGACGAAGAAGAATATGAAAAAATGAAACGGGCTATTCGAGGATAGGAGGAATATGATATGATGTTTGCAAGAGGATTTTACCATATGACATATGGCATGCCGGGTATCTTCCATTTGGGAGAATTCGGAGCATTGTTTTTCGGACTTTGGATTTTGCTGATTGTTGCAGCGGTTGTCTTTGCCGTAATCATGATTGTACGCAGAAACAAAGTGGTGTCGCATCGCTCAAACAGTGCGGCAATCGAGGCATTGAATTTGAAGTATGCTTCGGGTGAAATCACGGAAGAGGAATATCTCAAACGCAAAGAGGTGCTCCGAAAAGGCTGATATGTGCGAAACGAGGTGGTCGTGTGCGAATCAAAATTTTGGTCGTAGAGGATCAGAGGGAGATCAGCGATATCGTCGTGCGATATCTGCAGAAAGAAGGATATGAAACGCAGGTTGCGCAAGACGGGTTTGAAGCATTGGAACTGTTCGGACACGAACAGTTCCAACTCGTGCTTTTGGATATCATGCTCCCCGGGATCAGCGGCTTTGAGGTTCTGCGGGAAATGCGGGCTGTATCGGATATTCCGATCATTGTACTGACGGCTCGCCAGGATGAACTCGACCGCCTGAAAGGGTTTGATTCCGGTGCGGATGATTATGTAATCAAACCGTTCAGTCCCAGAGAACTTGTTTCCCGGGTGAATGTATTTGTCAAACGGATCTACGGGCGCGACGAGACTCAGGCAATGCGATGGAAGGAATTTCGTTTGTTGCCCGGTCGAATGGCGTTGTTTCGGGGTGATACGGAAATTCCTCTGACGGCAGCGGAATTTCGTCTGCTGGAGGTGTTTTTTCGCAATATCGGAAAAGTGCTGAGCAGGGAACGTTTGATTGCGCAGGCATTCGGACAGGATTTTGAAGGGTATGATCGCAGTATTGACAGCCACATTAAGCGCATAAGGCAGAAAATGGAGGACAACCCGTCGGAACCGAAAATTCTGAAAACAAAATACGGCGCGGGATATTTATTCGGAGGGGACGAAGATGAAGATTAAAAAACGGTTGCGGATTGCTTTGATTTCCGTTGCCGTTATTGCTGTTTTGATCAATACCGCACTGATGGGGCTGATGACGCTGCGTTATTTCCGCGCTTATCTTTCCGAAAATTACGAGTCGAATTGTTCTCAGCTGATCGATTATCTGAGTGAAACAATGAGCGGGGAATACTCCGTGTTGCAGATGAACAATGAGCTGAAAACGCATCTGAGTGATCCGATTATCTCGATTTCCGTATATGACGCGCAGGAAAATCTGATCGCGTCCGTATCGGAAAGCGAGGGGATGGGAATGAACGGAATGCGTGGGATGTATGCGCATCGCGCACAGGAAACCGAGCAATATGACATCGTTTCCCATGATACGGTTATCGGGACTTTGCTGATTACTCGCTCCGGCACCGTGCGGAATTCTGCCATCGTCTGGCAGTTCCGTTCCGCATTGCTGCGGAACGGTCTGATTTCTGCCGGAATCGTGGCATTGCTTATGCTGTTGGGCGGTGCATTGCTGAGCAAAAACATGAGCAAAGACCTGACACATACGGCAGAGTTTGCACAGACGATTGATCTCGGAACAGAAGAAAATGCGCTCACGTTATCAAAGACGGCAGAGATACGGGTAATTCAGCAAAGTCTGCTTTCTCTCCGATCCCGCCTGAGAATGAAGCAGGCAGCGCGAAAGACACTCGGTGACGAATTGATTCATCAATCACGCACACCTCTTACGATTCTTCAAACACACCTTGAAGCGATGGAGGACGGAATTGTGGAAATGAGTCAGGAAGAAATGAAAGTCTGCAATGAGCAGATCCGAACCCTGACAGAAATTATTTCGAATATCAACGGACTGATTGACGCCGGGGCTGCAGAAGGTGCAGTCCGTAACGAATCGGTCGAATTCAATAAGCTGATTGCTCAGATCGTAAACGGTTTGCGTTTCCAATTTGCGAAACGATCCATTCGCTTTGATATTTCCTGTCCGGATGAAAAGATCATGCTGCACACCGATCGGCATTTGCTCAGTCAGGCCATATACAATGTGCTGACGAATTCATTGAAATATACACAGGCAGGAGGAGAAGTACGGTTGCGCTGCGGCAGGGAAAACAGCAAGGCAATTCTTCGAATCGAAGACAACGGGCAAGGGATCGGGAAAGAGGATGTGCCTTATTTATTTGATGCATATCGACGGGGAACGGATGCACAGGGGGAAGGCGAAGGGTTGGGATTGTATATTGCACGATCCAATCTCGAGAGCATTGGCGGAGAAATCAATTACGAAGAAAATGTTCCGAGGGGGAGTGTTTTTATCATTCGAATGCCGATCCGCTGACAAGTAGTTCAATGCAACGCAGAGCGTTCCTGTTTGCCCATCGCACAAATCGGCGATAAGGAAGGGCAGCTTTTTCAGAGAACACTGTTTTCTTGATTGATTTGCATCGGAAAATGGCGAAGGTGTGGGCGGACTCGAAAAAAGTATGATTGACGGAAATAAAAATTGGGGGCCGTTCGTTCGATGTCGGATGCATTCTTTGTTTTTAAATCTAGCATGTCGGAGTCCTTATCGTTTCTTTTTCGCACCGCAATTCGCGGTGCTTTTTTATAAGAAACAAATACAGAAAACGATGAATATTTGATTTTTCAAAGCTTATGCAGGGGGAAAGCGATGAATACTTTCTCAATATAGTTCAAAAAAATAGTAAAAAAATAGTGTTTTGCACTAAATTATATAAAAGACATTAGTAAATTATAGTAAATATGATATATTTAATAAAAAATAGCAAAAAAACGTTGACTTTGCATTAAAAATAATTTAATATTGATTCAATTAATGAAATTATAATTTCTTATTTCAGAAACAGTATCGAGATTGTCGGAGATAAATTGCTGATTCCGATACTAAAAAAACAAGACAGGAGATGCTTATGACGACCAATTCTCAGGAATTATTGCAGCCGATAAAGTATCCTGGCAAAGTATACTTTCGTTTTATCTTTTTCAGTTTGATCGGAGTCTTTTTTTTCTTTGTTCCGATTACAGTGACAATCGGAGGCGCCGAATACAACTCCATCCCGATTGATCATTTGATTACATTATTGAAGGTGTACACCCCATGGGTCGGACCTCTCGCGGCGCTGCTGTTTGTTTTGTTCGGCGGAGTAACTGCATGGACGAGCAAAAGCTATAAAAAAAGCAAGCTGATGTTTATTATCGCAATTTTCCGTACACTCGGAATTCCGCTGGCGATTATGGCATATCTGAATATTTATGGCATCAATATCGGTCCGGCTTGGCTGCTTGATCCGGGTATGCTGCCCGCAGTGTTCAAGAATGTTACAATTTCCACATCGTACGTTGTTCCGATGGGAGCAATTTTTCTGGCATTCATTCTGGATTACGGATTACTGGAATTCATTGGAGTAATCGTTCGTCCGATTATGCGCCCGATTTTTCGGGTACCGGGAAAATCCGCGGTTGATGCGGTGGCATCCTTTGTCGGGAGTTTCTCTGTTGCGATGCTGTTGACTAACCGTTTGTATCTGGATTCCAAATACACCTATCGGGAAACCGCGATTATTATGACCAGTTTTTCGACGGTCTCGGCGACGTTTATGATTGTTGTGGCCAAGACTGCAGGATTTATGGACATCTGGAACTTTTATTTTTGGACAACGTTGGCTATTACTTTCTTTGTCACTGCCATTACCGTGCGTATCCCACCGTTCTCAAAGATGCCCGATACTTATCTCGACGGAGTTGGGAAAGTGGAAGTGCGAAAAAAAGAGATGCCGATTTTTAAACAGGCAGTCAGCGAAGGGCTGGAAGCAGCATCTTCTCCCAAAGCCTTGTTTCCCAATTTGTGGCAAAATCTCAAAGGTGGCATTCGCATGCTGATGGTGCTTGCTCCGACCGGGTGTTCTATCGGAACATTAGCGTTTCTGTTAGTGAAAAAAACTCCTGTTTTTGACTACGTCGGATATATTTTTTACCCGTTTACATGGTTGCTGCATTTACTTGGATTGCCTGATCCGATGACGGTCGCAAAAATCAGTTCGGTGGCACTTGCCGAAATGTTTGTGCCGAATACGCTCGTGATTTCGGCTGATCCTGCCGTACGTTTTGTCATCGCGGTCGTATCAGTTGCGGAAATCATATTTTTTGCGGGATATATTCCGTGTCTTTACGCAACTGATCTGAAGATCAGTTTTCCGAAATTGCTGGCTATCTGGTTTGAACGGACGGTTTTGGCAATCCTTTTGGCGGGGCTTGTTGCTGTATTATATTTTTAGTGATATTTTGCGGAAAGAGTCGCGCAGTAAGCAGTAACTTGAGGTCAAACAAAGAAAGACGGGAATCTCGTCTTTTTTTGTTTGATTGCGTTTGGAATCATTGATTTTTCGGTTCTTCAGGTTTAAGATAATAATAGTTGTTTTATCCAACTATTGTTGCAAAACAAAATGAAATGTAGATAATAAACGAAATAATTCAAAAAACTTCTTGAATCATATTGACTATTTATAATATTTATGTTATAATTTTCAAAAAAGAAGAGAGGAGATATCCGATGGGAAAATTTATTCTGAAACG
Organism: Anaerofustis sp.; assembly: GCA_041447245.1. Lineage (GTDB taxonomy): Bacteria > Bacillota > Clostridia > Eubacteriales > Anaerofustaceae > JBGMEA01. The sequence continues at coordinate 13,624 of JBGMEA010000024.1, read as the reverse complement.
AACGGCAGCAGGTTTTCATTTTGTATTGCAGGCGGACAACGGAGAAATCATTTTGGTTTCGGAATTGTATACAACCAAGTGCGCCTGTCAGAATGGAATTGAAAGTGTCAGAGCCAATGCCATGTCAGCTAAAACCGAAGATCAGACGCTTGAGGCGATTACCCCATTGATGCATCCAAAATATGAGATATTCATCGACAAGGCGGGAGAATACCGTTTTAGGCTGAAAGCAAAAAATGGCGAGGGTATCGGTGTTTCCGAGGGATATAAAACGAAACAGGCCTGCAAAAGCGGAATCGAAAACGTCCGCGAAAACGGACAGTGGGCAGGGGTTGAGTTTATCTCCGAAAGCAAAGTGGGTGTGGAATAAGGGCAATGTGTTGAATTTCACGGTTGCCGATTCGCACCCTGGACAGATATGTCGATATCGATTTTAAGAAAGCAGTAAGACATGTTCCCTGAAACGGTCATGTCTTTTTTTATCGAATGAATACTGCCTCGAAATGCAAGCAAAAGGAGATTGAATGGAAAATACAAAAAAATGGAACTGTTCGACCGCAAAATTGCAGGAAATACTGCGTGGCAACGAGGTCCTCTATTCTGTGATCAGAGGGGTATCGGAGTTGGGGATTGCCCATTCCTATATCGGAGCCGGCTGCATTTGTCAAACCGTTTGGAATGCGCAGAGCAGCTATGATCCGATGTATGGTATTTCCGATATCGATTTGGTTTATTTTGATGAAACAGATATTTCCGCTCAGGCGGAAGAGAGGGTGATTCGGATGATTCGGGAGAAATTTCCGCAGCTTCGGGTTCCGATCGATGTGAAAAATCAGGCACGTGTGCATATATGGTATCAACAACGATTCGGCTATGAAATTTCCGCATACCGATCCTGCGAAGAATCTATTGCGACGTGGCCGACAACGGCATCGGCAGTGGGTGTGCGTTTGAACGGGTCGGAGTTTTTTGTATGTGCTCCGTTTGGTTTGAAGGATCTGTTCGATCGCAGAATTTGCCCGAATAAAAAACAGATTACTGAAGAGATTTATCTTAGGAAATGCGAAGAATGGCGGATGCGATGGCCTGATTTGGAAATTATTCCGTGGGAATGAAAACTGCTCAACCAAAAAAACCTGATTATTTCAGGTTTTTTTGGATAGAAGAGTTTACAATCATACTATGGCAGATGTATGATCGGATCATTATCACCATTAGGATACGGCGAGTACCATAATGGTATATTTATTATATAATGTTTCTAAAGAAAAGTCAACGGCTTTTGATGCTGTACTGTGAAGGAAACAGGATTCTTATCTGATTTTAATGAATGCCTCCCGCCGATGCCTTGACAGAGCCTGATTGTTTGTTTATCATGAAAATAATCAAAATATTGAAAGAAATATGATGGGGTAATTTGCTGCAAAACAAACAAATGGCGGTTGAAGCTTTGTTCTGAAAGCTGAAATGGGGAAGTGGTTCTCAAATCGGAAATCTACACTTTCAAAAACATATGCGATGATGGGATTGCGCGCGTGAAAACCAATGCGTCGGTCACGAAAATCGAAGATCTGACGGCTGACGGCGGTGGGGTTCCGATGAATCCAAAATTCGAAATACGCAAAAACAAAGCAGGGAAATTTCGTTTTCTCCTCACAGCCAAAAATGGAGAAATCATCGGTGTGCCCGAAGGATATACGACCAAACAGAATTGCCTGAACAGGGTCGAAAGCGTCATGAAGAACGCGCTCCAGAGTGCTGCAGAAAACAGCAGATATTTTATGTAAAGAGTTTGCGGTTATTTTTCCCCAAAGGAGAACATATGAATCGAATCATCAGTGTTTGCGGCACGCTGTGCGAAGAATGTCCGCAGTATCCCGAGGAGTGTCGGGGGTGTCCCGAGATCGGAGGAAAGGTCTATTGGGCGGGGTATGTCGGTGCGCAGATCTGCCCGATTTACGAGTGCTGCGTGAGCGAAAAGCAACTGGCGCACTGCGGCAGGTGTGAGGTGTTTCCGTGCGCGAAATATTTCGATCTGAAAGATCCCGAGATGACGGACGACGAACACGAGGAATCGGTGATCGAGCGGCTGAATCGGCTGAGGGAGATGTGAAAATTTCGGACGATTCTGTAGGGAGCGCATACCATGCGTTCCTGATTCTACGAACGATTCCTTATATTCAACATATTTAAAGACGTAAAAAAACGAACCCCCGCACTTCTGCGGGGGTTTTGTGTTTAAAGAAAATCTTTGAGTTTTTTGCTTCTCGTCGGATGGCGGAGTTTTCTCAGCGCTTTGGCTTCGATCTGTCGGATGCGTTCTCTCGTTACCTTGAAAATTTCCCCGACTTCTTCCAGCGTGCGCGGGCGTCCGTCTTCCAGTCCGAATCGCAGGATCAGCACTTTCGATTCGCGGTCGGTCAGCGTGTCCAGCACTTCAAAGAGCTGTTCGCGCAGCAGCATGTAGGATGCCATTTCCTCCGGCGCGAGCGCGTCTTCGTCCGGGATGAAATCTCCCAGATGGCTGTCTTCCTCTTCCCCGATCGGGGTTTCGAGGGAGACCGGATCCTGCGCGATCTTCAGAATCTCGATCACGCGTTCTTCGCTCATGCCCATTTTTTCCGCGATTTCCGCAGTGGACGGGTCACGTCCCAGTTCCTGCACCAAGACGCGGGTCGTGCGCATGATTTTGTTGATGGTTTCCACCATATGCACAGGGATACGAATCGTTCTTGCCTGGTCGGCAATGGCGCGCGTAATCGCCTGTCTGATCCACCATGTGGCATAGGTGCTGAATTTGAAGCCTTTCGAGCTGTCGAATTTTTCGACGGCTTTGAGCAGCCCCAGATTGCCTTCCTGAATCAGATCCAGAAACGCCATACCGCGACCGACATATCGTTTCGCGATGCTGACCACAAGACGCAGATTTGCATTGGTTAAAATTCTGCGGGCTTCCGCATCTCCGTGTTCGATGCGCTCCGCAAGAGCCACTTCCTCTTCCGCACTCAGCAGATCGACTTTGCCGATCTCTTTGAGATACATGCGGACGGGGTCGTTGATGTTGATTCCTTCAAAATCGGTGATATCATCTTTGACAAAGGTATCTTCGGAAAAATCTTCGTCATCTTCAATCTCTATTTCGATCAGATCATCATCGGATAATTTGTTTAAATCTTCCGTTTCCTCGGGTTCCAATCGTACGATGGCTTCTTTGCTCAGATATTCGAGCACAGTATCGCTTTCTTCGTCGGTCAGATCCAAATCCCCAATGGCTGCGGAATATTCGTCAAACGTCAGTTTCCCGTTTTCTTTTGCCTTTTTCTTCATCTGCTCGATTTTGAGCGCCAAATCATCGTTTGTAGCGAGCAAGTCTTGAATCGGTAAAGCATTAATCATCCAAATCACCTCCGGATTTCAGTTCCAACAGCTTCCGTTTCAAATAGTTGTATTCCTTCAGCAACAGTTCCGCATCATTGCTGTTCGATTGTCCGATATCCGAAATCCTTCTTTTTATGCGCTTGCACTCCTCTTCGATTTCGCGTGCCTGAAGCGCGATAATATACTCTTTTACTTCTGTTTCGTCGATCGGATCATCTTCTGCATTGATCGTGGCTATTACCTGGGCAATTTTATTATTATATAGCAAACTCTGTGTGATGTCAACTATATTTTCATCTGTGTATGCGCGCTCGATTTCGGTATAGATGCCGCGGTAGGATTCATTCATGAAAACAGATGCAGTGCCGCCGAAAGCCCGAAATGCCCGGTATGCGTCATAATCGGACAGGATATAATTCAACAGCCGTTTTTGGGCAAGATCAATGCCGCTCGATCTGGTTTTCCCCTGTTCCTGCTCCTCTTTTGGGGCGGATTGCACAGGAGCCAAATCCGTGTGTTTGAATAATTGATTTTTGATGACACCGGGGTCGGTGTCTGTCATCCCTGCAAGCATCTTGACATAATAATCCCATTTGATTTCGTCGTTTGTTTCCGCAACCGCTGCACACGCTTCCTTCAGAAACCGCGCACGCTGCACGATATCATCCGTGTCGTATTTGCTTCTCAATTCGTTGATTTTGAAATCCGTCGCGTAAGCACACTGTTTTACTTTCTCACGAAACGTGTCCGCTCCGAATTTGCGCACGTAGCTGTCGGGGTCTTCGTTTCCTTCGAGCAGCAGCACTTTCGGTTCCAAGCCCGCCTTCAAGAGGATATCGGAGCCACGCACGGCGGCGGAACGTCCGGGTGCATCTCCGTCGTAGCAGAGCACCACATTATCCGTGTAGCGCTGAATGAGTTTTGCATGTGCTTCGCCGAGCGCTGTCCCGAGTGTCGCGCAGACATTTTTGATGCCCTTATCCCACAGGGAGATCACATCCATGTAGCCTTCCGCAATGACCAGCGGCTCTTGCGGCAATTCCTTTTTCGCGCGGTTGAGATTGTACAGCATGTTATGCTTGTAAAAGACGGGCGTTTCCGGTGAATTCAGATATTTCGGCTGGGTATTGTCCAACACACGTCCGCCGAACGCAACGATGTTATCCGAGATATCCATGATCGGAAACATGACACGGTTTTTGAAATAATCATAATGCCGTCCGTTGTGTTCCCGCACAAGACTGGTTTCGAGCAGTTCCGCATCGGAGTAGCCTTTTTGTTTCAGATAAGCATATAAGGTGTTATTGCCAGGTGCCCAGCCGATGCCGAATGTCTGCATCGTTTCATCGGAGAGTCCTCGTTTTTTCACATACTCCATCGCGCGGGGATTTTTAAGCAACATGCCATAGAAAAACTTTGCCGCATCGCGGTTAATCTGCATCATGCGTTTTTTCTTTTGGTAGGAGTCGTTGCTGATCCCCCCGCTTTCATATTCGATCGGGATGTTGGCAAGCCCTGCAAGATATTCGATGGCTTCGGGAAACGAGTATTTATAGACTTCCATCACGAAACCGATGACGTTTCCGCCCGCTCCGCACCCGAAACAGTAATACAGATTTTTATCGGGGTTTACCGAAAAGGAAGGGGTTTTTTCGCTGTGGAACGGACACACGCCAAAATAGCGTCCGCCTTTTTTGGTCAGACGCGTCTGTTTGGACACAATATCTAAAATATTCGTTGCATCCAGCACTTTGCTGATGAAATCCTGAGAAAAGCGTCCCGGCACAGCGCAGTCTCCTTTCGGTTGGAATGTCTCATCGTCCCGAATTTTGTCAACCTGAAACGATGAAATCTACTCTTAATAACTATAACGATGAAATGCCCCAAACGTCTTCGCGAAAGATTGTTCGGGATGGTTCGGATTGATCAGATCTGCCACGATGCGGGGATGAACAGTTCCTTATATTTCTTCACGGCATAATTGTCCGTCATTCCTGCAATGTAATCGCACACACTGCGTTCTGTGCCTTCCCTCAGTGCCCGCTCGACGAATTCGGGGGGCATGGCATCTTTGTGTGCGACAAAATAGTCGTACAGTCTGCGCAGCATATCTTTTGCTTTATTCTCTTCTTCTTTCGCAAGAGAGTCGATATAAATATGCTCAAACAGATAAGCGCGCAGTTTCAGCGTGGCGTCTTCGATTTCTTTGCTGCGGATGATTTTATCCCTGCCGATGCTGTTTTTGATGATATCCACGATCATGGTGTTGATCCGTTTGGAGTGGGTTTGTCCCAAAATCGCGATGGAATCGGCGGGCAGTTCGTCAAGCGTGAGAATTTTTGCGCGAATCGCATCATCGATGTCGTGGTTGATGTAGGCGATTTTATCCGACAGATACACCACTTCGCCCTCCAGTGTGGACGGATGGAAGCCCGAACAGTGGTTGCAGATGCCGTCGCGCACTTCCCACGTCAGGTTCAGCCCTTTGCCGCCTTCGAGTTCTTCCACGACGCGCAGACTCTGACGGTTGTGTTCAAACGGGAACGGGCAGATTTCGTTGAGCACGTCTTCTCCCGAATGTCCGAATGGGGTATGTCCCAGATCGTGTCCCAGCGCGATGGCTTCCGTGAGATATTCGTTCAATCGGAGCGCAGTGGCAATGGTGCGCGCGATCTGCGCCACTTCCAGCGTATGGGTCAGGCGCGTGCGGTAATGATCTCCCTCGGGGGAAATGAATACCTGTGTTTTGTGCTTGAGCCTACGGAAGGATTTACTGTGCAGAATGCGGTCGCGATCCCGCTCGTAGCAGGTACGGATTTCGCAGGGCTCTTCGCGTCGTTCCCGTCCCTTGGAGTCCGCCGATTTTTGTGCGTATTCGCTCAGAAATTCATACTCTCTTTGTTCTTTTTCCAATCGGATGTTCATCGCATGTCCTCTGTATGTATTATAGCACAGATTCGTCCGCACGCAGCACGTCTGATTGGTCTTTCGACGGGTTGCGGAGAAGTCCTTGAAAAATTATGAACTTTTTTTTGTAAGGGTTCGTTGACAGAAGAAAAGGCTTCTGTTATGATAATTGAACGTTGTTCAATTATTAAGCGGAGGACTGTATGGATAAATCCGAACGGACAAAACAAGCCATCGTTTCGGCGACAATCGCGCTCATCGGCGAAGAAAACGGTGACGCAAGCCAAGTGACCATCCGCAAAATCGCAGCCCGATCCGAAGTGAGCGTGGGGCTGATTCATCATTATTTTGCTTCGAAGGAAATCCTCATCGAATTCTGTGTGCAGCAGATTATCTCGGGGGTCATCCGCTCGTTTCGACCGCAGATTGAGGATGCGTCCGACCCTCTTTCCCGACTGAAGCAGACGGCAAAGCAGGTGATGGATTTTCTGATGGATCACAGGGAAATCTCCCGCATCTCGATTCTCGGCGATCTCGCCGAGCCTGATTTGAAGGACAACACGTCCGGCACCATTGCGGGCTTTGCGTCCTGCGTTTCAGAAGATGCCGAGCCGACGGATACGTTCCGCCTTGCATTCTGGCTGACCTCGCTCCTGCAGGTTTCCTTTCTGCGCAGGGATGTTCTTCGTCAGGCGTTCGGCGTGGACTTGAACGACAAAGAACAGCGGGATCGGTATCTGGACGAGATGACAACACAACTTTTCGGAGGAATCTGGAAATGAATACGGATAAAACAATCGCCGCGGCTGGCGCCGCATTGAACCTTGTCGGTGTGCTGGCTTTTTCTGCCGCGATGCTCTGCAACTCCCTTACGGTCTGTTATCTTGCGAGTATTTTCATCGCATGGGGGCTTGTCATGATGAACGCGGGATTTTACCGTTTCCGCCGCGACGGGTCATCGGTTGCTGCAATGTGCGCCGTAATCTTCGGCGGGATGTATGCCCTGTGCAACACGATGGTGTATTTCATTCAATTGAGCACCGTCGCGAACGACACCCTCTCCGCGCAGGCAATGCAGATTCTGGATTACAATTCGTTCGGGCTGATGTTTAATCTCGATCTGTTGGGTTATTGTCTGATGGCTTGTTCCACGTTTTTTGCGGGAATGACCATTCTCAAAGCCGACCGCGGAGATCGATGGCTCAGTGTGCTGCTGATGGTGCATGGCGTGTTTGCGGCAGGTTGTTTTGTGATGCCGATGCTGGGTATTTTCTCTGCGGGAATGAGCGGCGCGGACTGGATCGGAACGGCGATGCTTGAGTTCTGGTGTGCGTACTTTATTCCTGTCGGCGTTCTGAGCATCCGCTACTTTCGGCGTCAGACTTCCCAAAAATGCGAAGCGCTGCAACAATAAAAGAAACCCGAAACGAGTCATCCGTTTCGGGTCTTTTGATTTTAACTACAGATTCAATGCGGCATAGAATCCTTCGCGTACGGCAGATGTGATGTTTCCTGGTTTTGAGCAGTCTCCGATGATGACGGTGTTGTCAACCAGTCCTTCCAGTTCTCGGATTGTTGCAGTGTCTGCCTTCACGCCGAGAGAGAGGACGACAGAATCACAGGCAAGAGTCTGCCTGGCTCCGTTCTTGTCTTCAATGACGGCGCCGTCTTTCGTTATTTCGACCAACCGCACTCCTTCCATCACCTTGATACCCGCCTTTGCGGACATCGCGCGAATCGTGCCGACATTCAGTCCGCCCGTGTTTGCGTTCGCATCGATTTGAGCGAGGGTGCGCATATCGATGATTGTGACTTCGTGCCCTTCGTTGGCGAGCGTCACGGCTGTTTCCGTTCCCGTCATGCCTGCGCCGACGAGCACGACCCGTTTATCGGGTTTGCGGATGCCCTTGTCCGTATCCACGGCGAGCATGACGTTGTCCCCCTCAATACCGGGGATATTGGGTATGATCTGTGAGCTCCCCGCAGCGATGAACAGCGCATCCGGACGCAGTTCATTCAACAGTTCTCTTGTCGCTTTTGTGGAGGTACGGACGTCGATGCGCTTATCTTTCAGTACGGTATGCACTGCCCATTCGCAATATGCTTTTACGTCTGATTTGATCGGATTTGCGGAAGCATCGATCAGACTGCCTCCGAGCGTGTCGCGCTGTTCCAGCAGGATCGGCTGATGTCCGCGGTAGGCAAGCCATCTTGCCGCTTCGAGCCCCGCGCAGCCCCCGCCGACGATGACAACCCGTTTGGGCAAATCGGTTTTCGGGACGCACGGAATCGTGTTTTCTCTGCCCACCAGAGGATTGACCGAGCAGCGGATCGGCTTTGGGGAGGCATGCGGATCGGAGCCTCCCGTGCAGATGCAGCAGCGGATGCATGGACGGATTTCGTCCGCGATGCCGTCTTTGGCTTTCTTCACGCAGTCGGGATCCGCAATGAATGTGCGGATCATGGCGACCATATCAGCCTGTCCGTTAGCGACGGCTTCTTCCGCAAGCGACATATTGAAAGAACCCACCGTCACGACGGGGATATCGAGTTCCTGTTTGAAACGTTCCGCAAAACGCACGTTTGTCGCATGCGGGAAATAGGCGGGCTGAATCATATAGGCAATGGTGGAAAATTCGTAAAGGCTGCCGACCGACACGTGAATCATGTCGATCTTGTGCTGGATCGATTTTGCGAATCGCAATGCCTCCTCCACATGCACTCCGTCGGGCACCAGTTCGTCTCCGCTGATGCGGTATTCGATTGCCATATCCGTGCCGATTGCTTCGCGCACCGCGTCGATGAGTTCATTTGCGAACCGGCTGCGGCTTTCGAACGTATCCGCGCCGTACTCGTCGGTACGCTTGTTCATTTTCGGGGAGTAGAAATTTGCCACAACATGTCCGTGTCCGCCGTGCACCATCACCATATCAAACCCTGAATTTTTGCATCGTCGTGCGGCATCCGCAAAATCTCGGATCAGCTGATGCACTTCTTCTTTGGTGTAATCCGCGGGGAGACGTTCCTCATCACGCAGGTTCAGCTCGATCGAAGCAAGCGCGCCGTATCGGTGGATCGCGTCGGTGAGGGAAAACAGTCCGTGTTCCACATAATTGTCCGAAAGATTGATGACATATTTCGAGTGGGAAGCATATGCTTCGTTGATCGGGCTGTCCCCGATGGTCACAATGCCGGCTCCTCCTCTCGCCATGGCGGCGGTATATGCGATGAACTGATCGGTAACGTATCCGTCGATGCCGGGCAGAAACGGTTCTGCGGGCGCGACTTCAATGCGGTTGCGGCTTGTCAGCGGTCCGATCTTCAGGGGTTGCATGACACGGGAAAACTCTTTCATCGGTTACTCTCCTTCCTCGTTGCGATTGATTCCGATTTCTTTTTCAAACTGCATTTACATGGATGAAACAATCGAATCATCTGTTATAATATACAATGTACCATAAAGGGACGCTTAAAACAAGAGATTCAATCACGAACAGATAAACCGTAAGGAGAACATGGATGAAAAAATCGTATGAAAAAGTATTCGAGCCGATTCAGATTGGTCCGATGCTCGTGAAAAACCGCATCGAAACCGCGCCTGCCGCGCCCCGTCTGGCAAACAACGACGGCACAATTTCTCCCGAACTGCTCGCATGGAGCAGAGAACTCGCAAAAGGGGGAGCCGGCATCGTCACGCTCGGCATTTCCGGAGTGACACCGCTGAACGGCATGGGGAGCGGATTTTGCGTGAATATGGGTTCCGATAATGTGCTTGTCGGACTGACGACCTTTGCCGAAGAAATGCACCGATACGGAGCGAAAGCCTCCGTCGAACTCGGCGCCTTTGCCTTTGCTCCTCCGGGACAGTCCGCCATCGATCTGATGAGTCAGGCGGACATCGACGGATGGATTGCCGCGTTCTCCGATGCGGCGGAACGAGCCGCTTTCTGCGGGATGGACATGGTGCTGCTGCACGGCGGTCACGGAATTCTCATCAGCAATTTCTTCTCGCCATTGTTTAACCACCGCACGGATAAATACGGCGGAAGCATCGAAAACCGCGCACGGTTTGCGTGCGAGCTCGTCGATGAAATCCGCAGAAAAACGAAAAACAAACTCGCCATCGAATTCCGCATCAGTGCCGAAGAGCTGGTGCCCGGGGGCGTGGAACTGCCCGAAACCATCGAGTTTGTGAAAGTCATTGAGGATAAAATCGACCTTCTGCATGTGTCGGCGGGCATGCTGCTCGTGGATGATCTGGTGCCTGTATCCACCCAGCCTTCTTATTTCAAACGCGGATACAATGTGCATTACGCGGCTTCGCTCAAAAAAGCGGGCATCAAAGTGCCGATCACGACGGTCGGTTCGATTGATCTTAACTTGGCGGAACAGATTCTGGAAAACGGCGAAGCCGATATGTGCGCCATGATCCGAACGGTGATCGCCGATCCGTTTGCGCCCGAAAAAGCGCGCCTCGGTCAGGAAGAGGACATCCGTCCCTGCATCCGATGCGTGGTGTGTCTCAACCGCACGCACGGCATGCGCGGCAAACGTGTCGCCTGTGCAGTCAACCCCAGAGCGGGCAGGGAAGTGGAAACGGATATTGCGCTCGGACTTCCCGTAACGAAGAAAAAAGTGGTGATCGTCGGCGGCGGTCCCGCGGGAATGGAAGCTGCCCGCACAGCGGCGGATCGGGGGCACGACGTGGTGCTTTTCGAAAAAACGAATCAACTCGGCGGCACGCTGCATCTGGCGGTGCGTCCCGAATTCAAAGCCGATCTGAAGGATTATCTCGACTGGGCGATCCGCACGACCGAAGCGGACAGCCGCATTATCATCCGCAAAAACACCGAAGCGACGGAAGCGCTCATCCAAGCGGAACATCCCGACGCGGTGTTTGTGGCAATCGGTGCCGAACCGAATCTCCCGCCGATTCCCGGTCTTGACGGCAAACACGTCGTCTGGGTCGGCGATGTCGAATCGGGAAAGGTCTCGGTCGGAAACAAAGTCGTCATTGCGGGAGGCGGACTTGCGGGCTGTGAAAACGCGCTGGTGCTTGCGCGCGAAGGAAAAGAAGTCACGCTCGTGGAAATGGTGAGCGAAGCGGAAATGATCGCGAGCAACCCCGTGCCGATGACGGCGATTCTCCAACTGCTCAAAAAAGAAAACGTCACAATTCTCACGCAGCACAAACTGATTTCGGCGGCGGAACACTCCGTTACGCTCGAATGTGCCGAATGCCGTCAGGATGTGCCGTTTGACACGCTTGTGGTGTCGCTCGGCGTGAAACCGAAAACCGCCGAAGCCGCTAAATTTGCGGGACTGGCGGAAAAAGTCGTGCTGCTCGGCGACTGCACCACCTCTCAGGGAACGCTTCTGAGCGCGACTTTGACAGGCAGCAATGCCGCCATGGATCTGTAAAGGCAGCTGAATTTTCATTCTGCCTACTGCCGATGGTGTTGTGACCGTAAAATTTTCATATACCGGGAAAGAAAGGAGTCATGTATGACAGACAACAAAACAACGGAAGCCCTGCCGACGATGCCGCAGCCGATGCCCAAAGTTGAACTGGACTATCCGATCTCTCCGAAAGAAAACCTCAAAGCGGTGTTTGACCGCAAAAAACCGAAATGGGTGCCGAACACCAATCAGGAAAAAGGGTTGGTGCTCTGCCCGCACGACAACGACCGACCGTTCTTTTTCGACAGCGGAAAAGACTGGTTCGGCGTGGACTGGACCTTTGTTCCGACCGCGGGCGGACAGATGGTCACCCCGAACACCTTCATTATGCAAAGCCCGTCGGAATGGGAAGAGAAGCTGATTTTTCCCGATTTCGACAGCATGGATTTTACCGCGGGCAAAGAAGACGCGCTGGCGGCAGCCGATCCGAATGTCATGAATTTTTACCTGATGCAGGACGGGTTGTTCGAGCGTCTGCTCTCTCTGGCGACAGCGGAGGAAGTGTTCTGTTTTCTCATGGAAGAAGAAGAGTCCGCGACGCGGTTCTTCGAGCGCATGGCAGACTACAAAATCGCGCTGATGGACAAGGTGATCCGCGAGTGGGCGCCGTTTGACGCGTTCATCAACAGCGACGACTGGGGAACGCAGATCAGCACGTTCATATCGCCCGACATGTACCAGAAATATCTTTACAAACCATATCAGCGCATCGTCGATTTCGCCCACAAAAACGGCAAATACATCAATTTCCATTCCTGCGGGAAAGTGGAGACGCTGGTTCCTCAGATGGTGAAGCTGGGTGCGGACATGTGGGAAGCGCAGCGCATGAACGATCTTATCGCATTGCGCGGGAAATATGGCAAAGAGTTGCCGATCCAGATTGCTCTGGACGAAAACATCACCTTCCGTGAAGGGGTATCCGATCAGGCGATTCTCGATCATGTCCATTGGTACATTGACACGTTTGCCATGGACGGCGGGCTGATTGCGGCATACATGCCTGTGAACGAGCACGTAAACGAACTCGTTGCGCGCGAGCTGTATGAGTACAGCAAACGCCATTACGCATAGCATCTCCGTACGAATGCAAGGAACGCGTAATACGCGTTCCTTTTATGTGTTTCTGCCATTATGTATTTCATCGTTGTTGGTGTGGTATGGTTTGCGGATCGCATGATATGCCTTCCCTACATGGGTTGTTCATTGTTTATATCTTTGCGATTGATCGTTAAATAAAATGCCGGATTGCCGGCAACAACGCGCTTATAAGGGAATTCGCTCCGCAGGCTACGCTCATGAAGGGACACATGATATCAGTTCTCCACGTAGGTTGGAAAGCCCTTCAAAGCGCGGCAAAAGCTTTACGCTGATCCGCCTCGCGGCATGTCAGCCTTACGGTTTTGACAAAAATTCCATCGGCAGATAATGGAACGGCAGACCGTGAAAGTTGGCAGAAGAAAAATCTGCTCGGAATTTTTATACCAAAACCGTGCGGGTCATGCCCTTGCTCGGTCGCATCACGCTTGATGCCAACCCCGAGCCTTTGGGAGCGGAATGCGGTGGTTTGATTTGATTGTCATTGTGGTTTCAAAATACATGATGTAGGGAACGCGTATGACGCGTTCCGTGCTATTCGTTTCGTGATATCCGAAAGGGTTGGTTATTTTTTCGATGCGCAGATTGGTGCGGAAGGCATGATATGCCTTCCCTACATGGGTTGTTCATTGTTTATATGTTTGTGATTGATCGTTAAATAGCAGCCGCCCGTAAAACGGGCGGTCTTGCTTAGACCCTATAAGGGTCTGGTACCAGCGGCGCCTCAAAGCGCCACTGATTCGCCAACCGCTTACGACACTCTAACGACCCTTAAAAGGGTCCT
>JBGMEA010000023.1:0-297076 GCA_041447245.1 Anaerofustis sp. | reverse complement strand
ATGCAGAAGATTTCTACCTGTTCTCTTTGTTCCTGTTCTCGTTTCAGCATCTTTGTCACCCTCTTCTATTTTACCATCCCCATTCAAAAAAATCCGCATATTTGCGGACTTTTTCGACAGTCTGAAGCTCGGATAAAAATCCGAGCTTTTTTGTTCGATGAATCTTTGTGCTGTCAACCTTTTGCTTCAAGCGCTTAAAAATAAGAGTTATCCAAATTCAATCATGTTTATTTCCGCGCTTCAACGATAACCGCATTTATTTGGTGCTGTTTGCCTGATTCGTCGGTAAATGCATATATTTTGTCTGTCAAGCGGACTTCATTGAATCTACTGAACAAGGTCCTCAATTCTTTCTTGGTTGTGTAATAATGGACGATATCTTCTTCACCCGGTCTGCCACCCACAAATGTATTTGGCGAAATTTCCTCGCCGAGTCCATAAGTTTCATCATCTGTCGTTACAAAATCCGTTACAACCATTCCGCCGGGGCTTAAGACTCTGTGTAATTCATTGATTCCGTGAATCATCTCTTCTCTGTATCCATGTCCTTGAACCCAAATACAGAGGATACCATCAAATGTATTGTCCCTAAATTCAAGGTGATACATATCCTGAATACTATATTCAACGCGATTTAACCCTGCTGATGACAGCAGTTCCATTGTCATATCTAACCCTGTTTGCGAAATATCACAGGCATGAACACGAAACCCTTTATCCGCCAAATAATAAGTATGTCTTCCGGCTCCGCAGCCGAGATCCAATATGTATTGATATCCATTGTTTAGGAACAGCGTACTTGCATCAACTACACTGTCTAAGACTTCGAATTGCACTCTCCCTTGTTCAGCATAAATTTTTTCCCAACTACCGTTATTCATAAATACCTTTTTGTTTCCGAGAATGAAAAATTATTCTTAAAGACAAATAGTGACTTAAACTTTATAGCGCTTACAGAAAGAGACTGTCTCCGTTACATCATTTTTTTCCGAAACATGTAAACTGCCCCGATGACCGACATGCCGATTGCGATACCCAAAACAATCCAAAAACCGTAGCTGTTCGTTTGGAAGGGGACGGGGACATTCATTCCCCACAAACTGGCGATAATGGTCGGAATCGTCAGAATGATGGTAATGGAAGTAAGCAATTTCATGACAATATTCAGATTGTTCGATATGACCGATGCAAAGGCATCCATCGTGCCGCTTAAGATATCCATATAAATTTGGCACATTTCGATGGCCTGTTTGTTTTCGATAATGACATCTTCCAACAGATCTTCATCATCCGGATATGCTTTGATAAACTGCTGCCTCAACAGCTTTTCCATGACAATTTCATTGCCTTTCAATGAAGTCGAAAAATAAACCAGACTTTTTTCGAGCTGAAGCATTTGGATCAGTTCTTTGTTTTTCATGGATTTGTGCAGTTCCATCTGCACTTTGTTGCTGGCTTTGTCCACTTGTTTCAGGTAAGACAGATACAATGTTGCGTTTCGGTAAAGAATCTGCAAGATAAAACGGTTTCTTTTTTTCGTGGAAAATCCGAGTACCCGCAAGTCGTAAAAATATTTTAATAGTGTAATGTCTTTCAATGATACGGTAATAATGTTGTCTTTGGTCAGAATGACAGCCAACGGCAGGGTAGAATACACATAAGTTTCGCCGTCTATCTCCACGACAGGTGTGTCGACAAGAATCAATACATTGCCATCTTCGATTTCCAGTCTGGAACGTTCTTCTTCATCCAATGCAGCCCGAAGAAAATCAGGCTCAAGGTTCAATTTCTCCGAAACCATAACAATTTCTTCCTCGGTAGGTGCAACCAAATGAATCCAGCTGTCCGGTACGATTTCGGTCAGCTTGTTGATTTGATAGTTATCTGTTCGAAAAATCTGAATCATATCAGCACCTCCATAGAAAAAATAAACTCACATTATTGTACCACAGCAAAGGGAAATACAAAATCATTTTCGAACAAAACCGATTTTTTGTTTGCTGTGCAACAATAAAGAAATGCTTCTATTGAAGCATTTCCGAGAAAGTTTGAATGGCGGTTTTGATCTGTTCGAATTGAGCCATTTGTCGATCCACTTCCAGTTGCAATATCGGAATCTCTGCAGCCTCGAATCCTTTTTTGATGGGAACAAAATCGAATTCTTCAGGATCACAAAATTTTGTCATTACCATAATCAGCCCGTTGGCATGCTTCTCATTTGCCAGATCCAAAAGAAAATCGACGCGATGCTTCGTGGAATCCAGTAATACGGAACAATTGTCTCTGTTGCAAAACTGCTTTGCGAGAGCCTGCATCGGATCGGAATCGGCAGGAATATCCGTGCGGTACTGCCTCATTTCTGCGGCAATGTCATCTCCGACAATTTGAAGATGCATTTCGTCAAAAATATTCAACAGTGTTTCGTTATCGGCAATGATGCCGGAGACAATCACTTTTTTATTGTTTGATTGTTCTTTCGGCATTTGTGAAAGCGTATCGATGAATTGTTCCACCATTTGTGTATGTTCTGAAATTTCTGTGAAAAATGCAGATTTGAATACGTCTTTGCGTGCGATGACATTGATCGTGAGTGGATAATCGATGATCAAATCGCTGAACTGCCGCATTGCCGCATTGTGCCGATTCGTCAGTTCATTCGCTGATTTCAGGGAAGCATCATCCAGCTTTTTGCCTGCAATTTTCTCAAGCTCTGCGGCTACCTTTTTGTATTTCTCAACCATAAATTTTTCGCCGTATTCCGGTTTTCTGTTTTGAGGATGAATCACAGGGATCATCGGAATATCCGGAACCGCATATTTCCAGTTCTGCCCCTGGCATTTCAGCGAGTCACAAAGAGCGGGCACCATCATCGCGCTCATCCCTTGGTATGCACCGGAAATACCGAGTTCCAAAACTGTTTGTACGATGCCGCAATAAAAAGCCGGATAATACTTTTTTGCTTCATTGATCTGTATATCCGCTCCCCAGCAACCGAACGGAATCATGCCCAATGCATTGACGAGTTCCGTGGGTGCGTAAACAGGTGTCCATCCGATGATTTTTTTCCCTTCGGAAAGATATCGATCCATCTGTTCTCTCGGAGAGTTGGCAATGCGATGAAATCGGCTCAGCTGTTCTTCTATCTTACTCATTATTTGCTCTCCTTGTTTTCACTCATGATTTCATACAGACCCTGCACGCGGGTATCAAACTGGGCTTCGCTGAAGTTTCTCGGATCGGACTGATCTCCGTCAAATGTTACGCTCGGCATGTCGGCAGCTTTTTGCAACTGTCTGTCCAACTCGTACATAATGCCGCTCCACAGTTTGCAGGAACGATTCGTGTGAATCAGTGCGCCTTCGCAGTGCGCTTTTGTTGCTGCATCCACACGCAACTGCAATGCACGTTCGAAATTGATACAATTCGGCACGTTGCTGTAGGCGGCCATCAAACCGTCTTCGTCATCGTAATTGATACCGAATGCTGCCGCATAAACGGTGCCCACCATATTCATGCCGTAATGCATCAGTGCTTCGAGTTTGTGCCGCAGATAAGGCCAGCACGCGATTCCTTCATACATAATGCGGTATTTTTGTTCTACTTTATAGGTGCTTTCGCCGTTTTTGACCATTTCTTCATATTCCTGCGCAAGTTTTTCAAAGGCTTCCGCACCTTCCACGGTACCTCTGGCACAGCATGCAACCGCCATATGATTAAACAGATCAAACCCGTTCAGCGGGGAAGGCTCCACATTGCAGAATCCTGTCGCTTTCAGCCAGGCACGCCCGGTTCGATTGGAGTTTTCCATAACCTGTTTAAAAATATCCTCATCCCATTTCTTACCCGTCAATGCTTCGAGCTGACGAATCGCATCATAAAACTGAGCCTTGATATATTCGATCTGTTCTTTCGGGGGATCATATTCCGGGTTGTAAGGGATATCCAACATGATCAACGGGATATTGAGTTCTTTGCTGATATTTTCGTACCACTTGATCATACAGTTGCAAATATTATTACAACAAAGCATATAGTCGGGTTGCGGCATATTCAGTTCCGGGATGTCCGTATCTTTCGTATAAGCCATGTTGATGCGGGCATACGCACAAATATCATTGGAATAACCCTCGCTTTCGGATTGCTCGCACATTCTGACTCCGCCGCCTTTTGCCGAAACTGCTGCAGCATGATTTTCAGGGTATACGACTTTTAACCCAAGTGTGGTGTAAATTTCCTGAGGGAAGTTACTGGCGCACCAGCCTATTTTCTCACCTCGGTTTTTTGCTTCCCATGCATCGGCATAATGTTTAGCCGTCAATTCTCTCAGAAGATATTTGGCGGCGGTGGGATCTTTGGGAGGGATTGGTTTTGTCTCACTCATATAATTACTCCTTTTTTCAGTTTAAATTTTGTCCGTTTTTTCATATGCATAAAGTGCTGCTCCGAGTGCGCCCATCATTTGAGAGAGAGGGGAGGTGAGAACCTTTGTATTCAGTTCTTTTTCCAAAGCCAAGCGAACGCCGTTGTTTAACGCGACTCCTCCGCTGAAAAAAACCTGTTCCTCAATTCCGATCCGTTTTGCCAAAGAGGAGACGCGGCCTGCAACCGAATTGCAGATGCCGGCGATCACATCGCTTAATTTTGCATTGGCCGCAAGCTGTGAAATGACTTCCGATTCCGCAAATACAGTGCAGGTATTTGAAATGGAAACCGGAGCTTTCGACTGTGCGGCGTAGGATTCAAGATCGGTTATATTCAGGGCAAGAATATTTGCCATGACGTCGAGAAATCTGCCCGTTCCTGCGGCGCATTTGTCGTTCATGACGAAATTGGTCATCTTTCCGGTTTTCCCTATCCGTATCACTTTTGCATCCTGCCCTCCGATGTCAATAACGGTGCGGACATCAGGATAAAGGAAATGCACTCCTTTTGTGTGACAGCTGAGTTCGCTGATATCTTCATTCGCAAACGCAAGTGATTTGCGTCCATAGCCGGTGGATACAGTATAGGTGATCGCATCAATGGAAAGCGATGCATTTGCAAGAGCCTCATTTACTGCAGTTTTTTGTCCGCTCGTTCCTGTTCCTCCCAGAATGATTGATGCGGAAACAATTTCGTTGCCGTCAGACAGAATGACACATTTTGATGTTGTGGAACCGATATCGATTCCCATAGTATAGTTAGCCATAGATTGTTCTCCATAAAAAAGTGATCTTTTTGTATTATAACAAAAGATCACAAAAAAAATATCAAAAAAATTATATTTACTAAAATAAAATTATTGAATCCTCGGTATCAATTTTTTGGCAAGTAACTTGCTCAAAATTCAGTGATCTGATTCATATCCATTCCTGCGTATTTTTTTGTCTGAAAGATAATTCCAATCAGAGCCATGATCAGGATAATTACCAGATAGTACCAAGGGTAGGACATGTTGTCAGGTTTGATCAAATCCACGTCCAGAATACTGGCTGTGATGTTTCCCCCGATCAAATAACCTAATCCCATCATAAACGTCAACGCTCCGGAAAGCGACGATGCGACGATAACAAACGGTTTTATCAATTTCATTGCCAGCACGGCAAAGAGAATTGCACCGACTCCCATGGAGATCAGAACGACCAGGTCATTGGTTGGTCTGATATATCCCGATAAAATTACTGCAACCAATGCACCGACCAGTGCGCCCGAAACCACAAATCCGATTTTGTAAAAGCGATAAGACAGAATTGCCAAAACTACGGCTGTAATGATAGAGACAACCAAGCTGACCCATGAACTTCCGCTGATTTCCTGGGTGATCCAAGTGCTGAGAAGAAAACCGAAAACCGTACCGTTTAAGGTAACCCAAAAACGATAAAAGCGAACACCTGCAAATAATGTAGCCAAACCGACCGCAATCAAAACAATTGCATAAAAAGTTGACATCGCACATACCCCATTTCAACATATTTACGGTTGACACAAATTAATCGTGAAACCGTACCTGGTCAATTGATATTTATTTGTTTTGTTCCTTTGGGCAAGAATCCCCGAAGCTTCGATCGAGGATCAAAATAATTATAATGCAACAAGCTCTATCGGGATTCAGACCCGGAGGCTGATGATACAGAAAAATACCGTTTAAAGCAGATATCATTCTGTTTGTACTCATTATAGACACAAGAGACAAAAAAGTCAATTTTATTTGAAAATAATACTATATATACAAGAAAGAGCAAAAAAAGAATGCGCCGACTGTGAAGAAGTCAGCGCATTGCAATAACGTTTTTCGATTATTCCACGGTAACGGATTTTGCAAGATTACGGGGTTTATCCACATCGCATCCTTTATTGATCGAAGTGAAGTATGCCAACAGCTGAAGAATGATAACTGCCGGGATGATCGCCGCATCGTCTTCAATGTCATCAATCCAGATAATATCATCCGCAACATATTGCACTTTTTTACATTTTTTCTGTGCGATGGCAACAACAAAAGCGCCTCTCGCTTTGATTTCTTCTATATTGCTGATAATTTTTTCCAGATATTCCCCTGATTGGGTGCAAAGTGCGACGACCACGGAACCTTTTTCCAGCAGCGCAATCGGACCGTGTTTCAATTCTCCGGCCGGATATGCTTCTGCGTGTACATAAGAAATTTCCTTCATTTTAAGAGCACCTTCGAGCGCGAGATAATAATCCAATCCTCTGCCGATGTAAAAAATGCTGCTCAGTCCGGTAATTTTTTTTGACAGCTCCGATACGAAACCAGACATTTCCAATGCCGAAGAAGCATGTTGAGCCAACTGCGGTAAGGTTTGAAAGATGCGGTCGGCGCCATCATCCGCCAATTCTCCTGATAATTGCCCCATTTTTAAAGCTGCAAGCATCATACAGATTACCTGAGTGGAGTATGCCTTCGTGGAAGCAACTGCAATTTCGGGACCTGCCCAAGTATACAGCACATCATCGGCTTCTCTTGTTACACTGCTGCCGACGACATTCGAAACCGCGAGAATACGGGCTCCTTTTTCTTTTGCAAGTCTCATGCACGCAAGTGTATCTGCTGTTTCGCCCGATTGGCTGATGGCGATGAACAGGGTTCGGTTGCCGATGATCGGATTGGCATAGCGGAATTCCGATGCAATCTGCATTTCCACCGGTTTACGGGCGTATTTTTCAATCAGGTATTTTCCGATGCAACCAGCATAATAAGCCGTTCCGCATGCAACGATCCATATTTTGTCGATTTTGTCAAAATCCTGTTTGCTCAGATTGAATTTGTCCAGAGTGATTTCTTTTTGGTCGGAATTGATTCGACCCCTCAGGGTGTTTTCGATTGCGTTCGGCTGTTCGAAAATTTCTTTAAGCATAAAATGGGGATATCCTGCTTTGGTTGCGGCATCCGCATCCCATGTAACATGAAAAATATCTTTGTGGATGGGTTGTTGCTGTTCATCAAAAAGCTGAACATTCTGCGATGACAGGACGGCAACGGTGCCGTTGTCAATCAGATAAACATCTCTGGTATATTCCAAAATTGCAGGAATGTCGGAAGCAATAAAATTTTCATTTTGCCCGAGTCCGATAATCAGGGGGCTGTCCTTCCTGACCGCAATCAAACGATCCGGTTCTGCTGCGCAGACAATAGCAAGGGCATAAGCTCCTTTCAGCTGTCCGACCGCGTCGGTTACGGCATTCAAAAAACTGCCGTGATAACAATCTCTGATCAGATGAGCGACTACTTCGGTGTCCGTATCGGAACGAAATTGATATCCTTTCTCCGAGAGCATGGACTTCAGTTCCTGATAATTCTCTATGATTCCGTTATGAACCAGCGAAATCAAGCCATCGTCACTGCTGTGTGGATGCGAGTTTTTGTCAGATGGGGCTCCGTGCGTTGCCCATCGTGTGTGCCCGATGCCGCAACACCCTTCAACGGGATTGCTTTGAAGATAGGACTCCAGAACACTCAGGCGCCCCTGAAATTTCTTGACTGAAATAGTGTTGTTTTGGCAGACTGCAATTCCGGAAGAGTCATATCCTCTGTATTCCAGTTTTTCGAGTCCGCCGATGAGTACATCGGATGCATTTTTTTCTCCAATGTAACCTACGATACCGCACATAAACATACTCCTTTACGTTTACACAAAACTAAACAGCCTTCCGAAGGAAATCAGAAGAGTGTTTGTCGTAAAGCAATATCGAATTTGTCGCCGCGATTGCCCGCGGAATTTACCGATATCTGACGGGTCTCTACAAACCGCAAGGCATCCGCCGAATGTTCGATCACCTTGCCCTCGTCAACCGTTGCGCATGAACGACCCCGCAACGGTTCTGGCGCTAATACATGTTCGGATATTCCAAAAAAGTATTTGATTTATTTTACCATCCCGGTCATGTTTTACAAAGCACTGTACAGAAAAATAATAATATTGAATATATATATCAGAAAATAAATATTTTACAACTCCGGACATTTTTATATTGCATTCGGGCAGATATTTGATATACTATATGCAGACAAAAAAAGAATAATACAACACAAGATATTGAGGTATGGTATGATAAAAGATATTTCGGAACTGATTCAGCGAAATTTTACAAAAGAACTGGACATTCATCCAGAAAAAACAGTATATGATTTATTTAATTACAAAACAATCGATGCAAAAATTATCGATCATGCAACCGGTGAAGCGATTGTGGATATGCAGAATCTGGAATTCCCGGAACATTATTCCAAAAATGCCTGCAATATTATCGCCTCAAAATACTTCCGCAAGGCGGGTCTTGACACGCCGGAGGGTCACGAAACCAGTATGCGTCAGCTTGCCGACAGAATGGTCGGATTTTGGGCAGATTCTCTGAAAGATGAGGGACTCATCAAAAACGACGGGCAATGGCAGATTTTTTATGACGAGATGGTATATGCCATGCTTTCGCAGATGTGGGCACCGAATTCTCCGCAGTGGTTCAATACGGGAATTAAACGCAGCTACGGAATTGCGGGTGACGATGATGAGTTGTTTTATTATGATCTTGACAAAAAACGTGTTGTAAAAAGTGCGGATCGTTATACCAGAACGCAGGCATCCGCCTGTTTTATTCTTTCCATTCAGGATACGCTCATCGGCGATCATTCGATCAGTGAACAGTATGTTACAGAAACGAAATTGTTTAAAGGCGGTTCCGGTGTCGGAACAAATTTTTCGCCTCTGCGTGCGGAAAACGAAAAACTTTCCAGCGGAGGCGTTTCCTCCGGAGTCATGAGCTTTCTGAAAGGGCTTGACAGAAATGCAGGCGCAATCAAATCGGGCGGTACAACCAGAAGAGCTGCTAAAATGCTGATTCTCGACATTGATCATCCGGAAATAGAAAATTTTATCACATGGAAATCAAGAGAAGAAGAAAAAGTGCGGGCACTCGGGAAAATGGGATATGACATCTCGATGGATGGTGAGGCGTACAATACGGTAAGCGGACAAAACGGTAACAATTCCGTGCGCGTCAGTCACGATTTTATGCAAAAAGTTATGCATCTCAAACAGGATCCCGATGTGAAAATCGAACTGAACGGACGAAGGGATTCGAATGTAAATAAAGAAGTTTCGGTTCGCTATCTGTGGGATTTGATTGTGAAATCTGCTTGGAATTGCGCAGACCCTGCAGTGCAGTTTGATGATATCTTCAACGGGTGGCATACCTGTCCTTCCGGAGAAGACGGAAAATACGGCGAAAAATATAACCGAATTAACGCGACAAATCCCTGCAGCGAGTATGCTTTTTTGGATGATACATCCTGCAATCTGGCATCGATCAATGTATATAATTTTTACGACACACAAACGAAGATGTTCGATATTGATTCGTATCTTCATGTCGTCGGTCTGGTTCAGCTTGTTTTGGAAGCAAGTGTTCATTGGGGACAGTTTCCGACAAAAGATATTGCACGAAAAACGCATATGTTCCGCACCACAGGACTCGGTCTTGCGAATGTCGCCTCATTGCTGATGGTGATCGGTTACGGGTATGATACGGATGAAGCCCGTAACATTGTCGCAGGACTGTCCTCGCTGATGACGGGATATTCGTACTACATTTCATCCCTGATGGCAAAGGAAGTCGGAACGTTTGAAAAGTATGATTTCAACAAAGAATCGCTCAACAAGGTGCTCAGGAATCATGCCCGCTGCGCACTCGCTCTCAAAGACCCGTTTGAACAGTTGGATTATCAGCCGTTTGTTCTCAATGAAACATTGCTTGGATACATGGGACTTCAGAATATTGCGGATTACTGTCAGAAAATATGGATGAATGCGCTTGTGTCGGCAGAACAGAACGGAGTGAGAAATGCTCAGGTCAGCGTAATCGCTCCGACCGGAACCATATCGTTTGCGATGGACTGCGGGGCGACTTCCGTGGAACCGTTCTATTCGCATGTGGTATACAAGAAACTTTCCGGCGGCGGCACGCTTGAAATCATCAACCCGATTATCGAGGAATCACTGAAAAATCTGGATTATTCCGCGCAGGAGATACAGGAAGTACGCGATTATTTGCTGGAAAAAGACCAGAGCGGTTATTTTGTTCATTATTCGCTGATTGATGCTCCCTGCATTAAGAACGAACACAGGAGTATTTTTGCCACTGCCAATGAAATTTCGCCGGAAGGACATGTGCTTATGGTCGCGGCCATTACGCCAATGATTAGCGGTTCCGTTTCAAAAACAGTCAATCTGCCTTCCTATGCCACCCAAGAAGATATTTCGGATATTTATCTGCTTTCCTATACGTCCGGGGTTAAGGCAATTTCTATTTATCGGGATGGGTGCAAAGTAAGTCAGCCATTAAATGTCGGTGCGGAAGAGGGCGCCAATGAAGGTGATCTGAGTCAGCTGAACTATGCTGATTTACTTAAATTTGCGGAGAACTGCCGCAACAGCGTTCCGGAACGTCTCCGACCGTCCGGTATGAGAATGAGTCGTACTCATTCCGCCAAAATAGGGGATATCGAACTTTATGTCACCATCGGATTTTATCCGAACGGAAATATGGCGGAATTGTTTGTGTCAACGGATAAAGAGGGAACGGTTGTGAAAGGACTGCTTGCGGCATTATCGAAAACTATTTCCAACATGCTGCAGTATAATGTGCCTTCAAAAGAAATCGCGCGGCTTCTGCGCGGACAGCAGTTCGAGCCGAGCGGATTTGTGAGCAGACATCCATATATCAAAAATGCAACGTCTATCGCGGATCTGCTGAGTAAGATTATTGATATCGAGCTCGGTGATTTTTCCAGGTGCCAGGTGAAACCCGAAGAGTTTAAACCTGTCTGTGAAGATGAGATCGAAAGCAAAAATGCGATTGACAAAAAAACCGTACAGAGAGATAATGATACACAGACGCCGAAGTTCGCTTCGGAAGAAAGAATCTACGGTGAAGTCTGTCCGAACTGTTCCTCGACTCAAATGTATCGCAACGGAACATGCAAGGTTTGCAAAGAATGCGGGACAACGACCGGATGCAGTTAGGGAGATGCGATTGAACGAAAACGTAACGGAATTGAACGTTGGCACAAAAACCATTTATCTTTTGGGGACGGCTCATGTATCCAAAGAAAGTGCCGACGAAGCATATGAACTGATTCGGGAAATCCGTCCCGATTCGGTTTGTATCGAATTGGATCGCGAGCGTATCAATAACATCAATAATCGCGATCAATGGAACGATCAGGATATTATCACCGTCATAAAGCAGAAAAAATCTGCTTTTCTTCTTGTGAATGTGATTTTGTCTTCCTATCAGAAACGGATTGCCGAGCAGTTTGGAGTGCAACCCGGGCAGGAAATGATCAACAGTATGGCGGCCGCCAAAGAAGTAGGAGCGAGAATTATACCGGTTGACAGAAGTATTCGCACAACATTCATGCGCATATGGAGAAAGCTGAAGTTTTGGGATAAAATGAAGCTGATTTTCAATGTGACATTCAGTTTTTTTGATGATACCGAATTGACGGATGCCGATCTCGAAAATTTGAAAACACAGGATATGTTGGAGTCTGCACTGAGCGAATTGGGTAAATCATTTCCTTCTCTGAAAACCTATCTGGTGGATGAGCGGGATATTTATTTGTCACAAAAAATAAAACAGGCTCCGGGCAGCGTGATCGTAGCCGTCGTGGGAGCTGCTCATACTCCGGGTATCAAGGAATATATCAAGCAGGATTTTGACGTAAAAGAGTATGATATCATTCCGCCGGCATCAAGTGCGTTGAAAATTGTCGGGTGGGCAATCCCGATTCTGATTATCGGCATGATTGTGCTCACTTTTGTGTTTGATTCCGCATCGGCAGGATGGGATCAGATCAGACGGTTGATTTTATATTGCGGGACGTTTTCTGCAATCGGCACACTGCTTGCCGGAGGGCACATTCTTTCCATTCTGACTGCATTTGTCGCGGCACCGTTTACTGCGATCAATCCTGTGTTGGCAGCCGGTTGGTTTGCCGGACTCACGGAAGCGGCAATCAGAAAACCGAAAGTGGAGGATTTCAATCGGCTTTCCGAAGATCTTTCTTCGCTGAAGGGATTATGGAAAAACAAGCTGACAAAAGTATTGCTCGTTGTCACACTCGCCAATATCGGAAGTGCCATCGGAACATGGACAAGCGGAATTGATATTTTTGTGAAATTAAAAGATATTTTTTAGCAATGAAGGGAACAGCATATGAATCAAAAAATGAGATCTCTTGATAAAAGAGATTTTATTTTGACGGGAAAACTCTCAACAGTTATCTTGAGCATCAGCGCACCGCTGATGCTCAATAATCTGATACAAACAATTTACAATCTGACCGACACCATGTTTATTACATTGATCGATCCGCTTGCTGTTGGGGCGGTTTCTTTTTTGTTCCCGATTATTTATAACAATATGGACGTGGCAATTTCTTTTTCGGTTGCGGCCATGTCTCTGATTGCACAGTATACGGGTGCCGGCAGGGGAGACAAAGCGAAATTGTGTGCATCTCAGCTTGTGATTCTTTCGCTTATTCTGAGCGGAGGGTTGATTCTGATCAACTATTTGTTCGGACCCGGGTTGGCGGTTCTTCTGGGATTGAGCGGAGAAATGTATCAATACGGAATTGATTATTTCATGGTCATCATTTGGGAGATCCCGTTTATATTTATCATGAATTGTTACAATGCAGTCAGACAGGGGCAGGGTGACACCTTCACACCGATGGTATATACAGTGATTTCGGTGATTCTGAATATTATTTTTGACCCGATTTTTATGTTTGTTTTTGGAATGGGCATCCGCGGAGCGGCAGTCGCGACCATATTGGCCAGATTGTGCGTTTGTGTTCCTGAACTGATTACTCTTTCGAATACAGAATCCGGGATCAGACTTCGTTTTCATGATATCCGTTTTCATAAACCGATGATGAAACAGCTGCTTTCCGTCGGACTTCCCGCAGTAATCGGAGAAACAGTCTCAAACATGGGGTTTCTGGTTCTGAATTATTTTATTATCGGATTCGGGGATGCCACGATGACGGCATTTGCAATCGGCAACAGGATTCTCAACGTTGTGACGCTTCCGATTATGGGGATAGGCAGCGGACTTGCTGTGATTATCGGGCAGAATCTCGGCGCAAAAAAAATAAAAAGAGCAAAACAAGCAGTGAATATCAGTATGCTGATCGGATGCGGGATTATGGTTTTGGGCGGTTTACTGATGGTGGCAACGGCAGACAGAACCGTTGGGTTCTTTGCCGGCAAAGAGGGTTTGATATTCGATCAGGCAAAGACGTACCTGATTTATCTCGGCTATTCCAATGTTTTTATGGCAGCATTTATGGTCTTCATGGGTGTTTTTCAGGGCTCGGGGCAATCACGCACGATGATGTTGATGTCGATGATTCGCTTATGGGTGATTCGGCTCCCGATTCTGTGGCTCTTGGGGAGATATACTTCTCTCAATGAAGTGTCGGTATGGATTTCCATGAGTTTCAGCAATGCGATTGTCGATGCCATTTGTTGGATAATTTATCGAAAAGGGAAGTGGGAAAAAGGACGCATCGAAGAGATTTCTGCGATTGCAAATGAATAATATCTTTTCTTTTCCTGTTTGATAAGCTATGATTAACAACAAACGGAGGAGGATTGCCAATGAGTACGTTGTCGAATATCAGCAGTTTTTTCAATGAAATCCTTCCGATTTTTGGTTTTCTGCTGCTTTTATCAGGGATTTTGTTTTTGGTATTTCTTAAAAACAAACTGGAACTGTATTTTCTTCATATCGAGTCGATGAGCTCCGATATGCGAAGAATTGCCAACCATATGGATGACGAATCCAAATACCGATATTAAAATGAAGATTCTCGCGACGGAGGAAGTAATATATGAAGATTGATCTGAGAAGCGATACCGTTACCAAGCCGACCAAAGAAATGCGTTTGGCAATGATGAACGCCGAAGTAGGGGATGATGTGTTTGGGGATGACCCAACCGTAAATGAACTGGAACGTTACGCCGCAGAACTGATGGGGAAAGAAAAAGCGTTGTTTGTTCCGAGCGGCACGATGGGAAATCAGATTTGCGTCAACATTCAGACGGATCACGGAAATGAAATCATTCTGCAGGAAAATCATCATATTTTCAAATACGAAGCGGCGGGTACCGCAGCGTTATCGGGCGTGCAATGCAGAACGCTGAAAGGAACGGACGGCTGTTACCAGCTGGAGGAACTTGTGCATGCGATCCGTGAAAAAGGGAATGTGCATTATCCTGAAACGAAATTGATCTGTGTTGAAAATACGCATAACATGGAAGGCGGGATGGTTGTACCGCTTTCTCATATGTCGGAGATACGGAATGTTGCCGATGAATACGGATTGAATATTCATCTTGACGGAGCCCGCATCTTTCATGCTGCGGAGTATCTTGGTGCTCCGGTATCGGAAATTGCAAAATATGCCGATACCGTCATGTTCTGTCTTTCGAAAGGGCTTGCATCCCCCGTGGGCTCTCTGATAGCAGGGAGCGAAGAACAGATGAGCAAGGCGAGAGCCGTCAGAAAACGCTTCGGAGGCGGCATGCGTCAGGTTGGGGTGTTGGCGGCATGCGGTTTGATTTCATTGAAGGAAATGACAAAACGTTTGGGGGAAGACCACTCTCATGCGAAACAGCTCGCCGAAGGTATTGCGAAGATTCAAGGACTGTCGGTGGATTTGTCGCGTGTACACACCAATATTGTAATTTTTGATATCGATGCATCCGACGTAAGTGCAGACATTCTGACAGGGAAACTGAAAGAAAAAGGCGTTCTGACCACTGCGGTTGATGGAAAGAAAATCAGATTGATCCCGCATTATGAAATCAGCGATGACGATATATCATATGTTTTAGGTGAATTGAACGAAGTGATGCACGAGCTTCAATCATAGAGGTAGAACAAGATGAAAAAGCAATTGTCGGAACTTTCATTGAAAGAGCTATGGGAATTGTTTCCGATCATTTTGACTCCGCACAATGAATGTTGGAAAGGGTGGTATCGGGAAGAACACAAACGGATTTCTGCCTGCTTGCCCTTGTCTGATATCGCCCGAATCGAGCATATCGGAAGTACGGCAGTCAACGGAATCGCAGCAAAACCGACGGTGGATATTTTGGTGGAATTGAAAGAAGGCTGCAGTTTTGAACAATGTAAAACCGCACTGATTGCAAACGGATATGTGTGTATGTCGGAAACAGCGAACCGTATTTCGTTCAACAAAGGCTACACTCCGGAAGGATTTGCGGAAAAAGTGTTTCATCTTCATCTCAGGAAATTCGGAGACCATGATGAATTATATTTCAGAGATTATCTAAATGATCACTTTGAAGTCGCGAAAGAATATGAAAATCTGAAACTGATGCTTTGGAAACAATACGAACATAATCGGGATGCTTATACAGAAGCGAAGACTGAATTTATTATCAAATATACGCGGATCGCAAAAGATGTCTATAAAGGATGCTACGCAAAGAAATCTTAAAAATATATTTATCATTTGTATGCAGTGGAATCACGATAACAACAGCGTGAATAATTAAAGAGTTTTATGTAAGAGTTTGTAGCACAGTAAAATGTTGGTCTATGTTTTTAACTCGCGTGGCATAAAATAAATAAAAGTGTATTGATTTTACGATTCATTTAGTATACACTCAATATTGTTAAATGATTTAGGGCGGTGCTGGTTATGAATATCAGGGAAATCATTGTCAAACCGCAGCTTTTGCTGCTTTTTTATTTTAATAGATAAGGAATGATGCATAAAAGTAATCATTCCTGAGTAAATATATAACCTTATACCTGATTTTTATTACTAGCGCACAAAATAAGTCATTTACACAGATATCTGCATATATATGATTAATATGCAGACTAAAAAAATGATTGGAGAATAAAATGAAAAGAAAAATTTTATCTGCCTGTACTCTAGTTTTACTTTTAGGATTATTTGTTGTTTCAAGTGTAAGTGCAGCGAGTGCCGCAGTCACTTTAGCATCTGATGAATCGAGTGTAACAAGTAGCAGCGTTTCGGGAACTTCAGCATACAATTATGGTTACAATACTGTAGGTTCAGCTCATAAAGTATATATGTATACATGGTATAGTACCGGCGCTATTTGGACGAATGTAAATTCTGTAACAATTTCTCAAGGTTCATCAGTTACAATACCCCGAATCTACAAAACTGATTTGGGGTTATGGCGTGTTGAATTAAATCCTGTTGGGATAGGTACTACAGGATGTTGGGCCAATGCTGCAATTTATAATTAATTAAATCAGTATGCATGTGGTAGATATCCAATAACCACCACATGCATACTTTCACGAAAAAGGAGTGTGTATTGAAAAGATTAATCAACTTTCATTTTAAATTATTTTACAGAACGATATATTTAGCACTTTCTTATTTAATGATATTAATAATAACAAACAGTTATTTAAGTTGGTTACTCGTGAAAAATGCAGGTACGTTTGATTTTTTGCGTTACAGTAACAATGTCGGAATCATGGCACTTATTGCTTTCATGTTTATATCATATGAATATGTAAAAAAAGCACAAGATATTAATTTACAGGAAACTTTAAACAGTTTGGAGAATGCGAGGATAAAGATCGTTCTATCGCAAGTGACTGCTTTGTTAATTCCGATAGCACTATATTGGTTTAATATAGTGCTATACAATATTATTGTTTATTATGTTCGAAACGTTGGGTATCCTCCATACTTAATGCATATTTTTCTTACGACGATACTAAACATTTTATTGGTAAGTTTGTTCGCTTGCCTAGTCGGTGTTTATTTTGCTCTTAAATTTAAACGAATTGCTTCATATGGTATTATGATTGCAATCATCTTTCTTATGAGTCCATTTTTTGAAAATTTAACATTTACATTCTATCAGATTTGGGATATAAATATATATCCATTATGGTATTTAATCAGTATGATTGCACCCGACCCTCAGTCTGCGACAGATTTACTTTATGGTTTACCAATAGAAATATCACGATGGAGCAGTTCAGTTGCTGAAATAATAATTGTTTTAATCGGCATTTTGTGGAGCCAATGGGGAAAGAACAAGAAAAAACTTTTGGTAACTACAGCATTTTTATCGGCGGCCATGATTAGTTTAATTATTTTATATATACAACCTTCAAGTATTGTGCGAAAAGATCTGGGACCATCAAGCGTCAATTTTATTGAAGATAGATACGAAACGGAAGAAAATGGCAGCGCAACGGACAGTTATGCGATTGATGCAGATTTCGAAATCACATCGTATGTGATTAACCTAGACATTTCTAACGAATTGTATGCAGATGTCTTGATGACAATTGATACATCCGGCAATTTAGACCAATATGCATTTACTTTATATCGAGGCTACAAAATCACCGGGTTGACCACATCCTCAGGGGAGCCGT
Source organism: Anaerofustis sp. (assembly GCA_041447245.1). Classification (GTDB taxonomy): domain Bacteria; phylum Bacillota; class Clostridia; order Eubacteriales; family Anaerofustaceae; genus JBGMEA01. Next base: position 279,106 of record JBGMEA010000023.1, on the reverse strand, counting down.
TAGCCTTTACACAACAAGGTAATTATTTCACGATTGATCAATCCTTACCGGAGCCATCTGAAACTGTGCATATTACATATGAAGGCTCTGGAAATAAGTATTTCAGCAACTACCAGGGAATATCTTTGCCCGGCTATTTTCCATATTATCCTATGGCAGGTCATTTGCAGTTGTGGGAATCTCAGTCGAACAATATTTTCGTCAATACCGATTTTAATATGAAATTTTTTGACGTTCATATTAATTCAAAAATCAATATTGTTTCTAATTTGACCGAATCTGATAGCAATCACTTTCAAGGGAATGCTTCTACAGTATCTATCTTTGGAGGGTTAATTCAAAATCAAGAAGTTGCTGGGATAACTGTTGGAAATTTTGCTGTTGATTCATATGACACATCCGAGCTGTCAGATTTGGAGCAAGAGTGGCAAAGCATGAAATCATTGGTAGGTGAAACATCGGATCTATCTTTTGAAGGGGAGAAATTGATTTTGATGCCGCAAACCATAACATCCGGTTCAGGAAGTAACAATGAAAATTTTGTGGTTTTTGAGGATCATATTCTTGTTTCCGCGAATCTCATTTTAACGCCTAAAGTGCTTTGTCTTGCGTATATAGATTCGTTGATACCATATGATGAAAATAAATATAATCTTGAAAGTATCTTTCTAAATTATCTATATGATGGGACTTCGTTTTTGAACAATTATACTCCTACTATGCCACAAATGGAAACTTTGAAACCTTCGATAGAAAATGGGAGTTACGGCGAGGAGTCCATGATGCTGAACATAACTGCGAATGATGCATTTTCGAGATTATTTTCTTACAAAGTTCAGGAGTTGGGAGAGGTATATGTACTCCAGAGTGTATATGCATATTTAACAAATAATGAGCTTAACACGAATAGCATTGATTTCCTATATAATCTTCAATAGATTCATCTGAGGAGGAAAAATAATGATTCAAATTAAAAATCTTACTAAAAACTTCAAAAAAAAGCGGGCATTGGATCATGTTTCCGTAGATTTTAACAATGGAATATATGGACTACTGGGACCAAACGGTGCTGGAAAAACAACATTAATGCGTACTATGTTAGGTTTGTATAAAGTTCAAGAAGGAGAAGTGATTTATAATAATGAAAATATTAAAAATAACGATGCATACCTGAAGGATATCGGATATCTTCCTCAAAAATTTGGTTTATTTAAAGAGTTGACTGTATACGAAATGATGGAATATATAGCGACGCTAAAAAGAATTAAACCAAATCTTCAAAAGGAGGAGATCGAGTCTTGTATTTCACAAGTAAATTTAACTGAACATAGGAATGATAAAGTCGGAGCTCTTTCCGGTGGAATGCTTAGAAGACTTGGTATTGCGCAGGCTCTGTTGGGAGATACAAAAGTAATCATAGTCGATGAACCGACTGCGGGACTTGATCCTGAGGAACGAGTACGCTTTAAAAATCTGCTTTCTGAAATAAAACAGAATCGTATTGTAATATTATCTACCCATATTGTGGAAGACATTGAGGCAATCTGCGACCAAATAATAATTATGAATGAAGGTAAAATTATCGCATCGGGTGATAGCAATTCCATAAGGAATTTTGCCAGTAATAAAGTATTTCATGTGCCGATTATCAAAGAACAAAATTTATGTGGAAATTACTTTATAGAAAAAAGATATTATGCTGACAACCAAGAAATGTTAAGGGTTTTATCTTTAGAACAACAACCCGGTATGCTTGTAAATCCATCGATTGAAGATGGATATATGTGTCTTGTGAAAGGGTTTATTTCATAATGCGGCTGCGTTTACTATATCTTTCAATGAAAAGAAAAAAAATTCCATATTTAATACCCATATTCATTATATTTGTGCTTGTTCCATTTATGATTTATTCCAATGTGCAAGTCTATGGTATTGAGACCGTTGAACCGCAAGAATCAATACAAATGCTGATCCCAATATTTTCGTTATGGTGGATTTTTTTGAGTTTCAAAGAATATATTGACGGAGAAGGGCTTGAAATACTGTATGTGTATCTTCCTAAAAGAAAATCTAAACTTCAAGACATCTTGTTGTTATTTTCATGGTATGCATTGCATGTGGTACTTTTACATGTGGCATTATCTTTGTGGTTTCCTTTCATGCTCATAAGTTGCCTGCAATGTTTAATACAATGCTGTTTTTTTGTAATGATTTATTATGCTCTCATCTTTCTGCTTAAAACTACAACAATTTCGTATATGATTCTTTTGGTTTATTATTTCATGTGTATGTTTTTTTCCAGCAGAACAATATTTGAAATTATTACTGTTTTTTCACAAGGATCAATCGATATGTCTGTTTTAATTAATCATTACTCAATAATATTGTTTATTTCATTGCTTTTTGGCTTGATTGGTTATCTGTCTAACAGAAAATACTATCGATTATTTGACTGTTAAACTTTTGGAAATAAATCAAACAAAACAATCGTTTAATAAAAAACAGTGAATCGTTATAACGATTCACTGTTTTTTATTCTTAATTATTCAAGCTCGAACAGCAATTCCTGTGCCTTTACACTCTGCGCACATTCGATATAAACCTCTTTCACCGTTCCGTCTGTTTTTGACAGGATTTCGGTTTCCATTTTCATGGCTTCCACGACGGCGACCGCCTGTCCTTTTTTGACCGCGTCTCCTTTTTTTGCCATGATTTTTACGATGTTTCCGGGAATCGGAGACCCGATTTGCATAGGATCGTTGTCACTTGCCAGTTTGACCTGCTTGCGGTAATGTGCCTGAACGGTTTGTTCGTCTTCGATATAGATTTCTCTTCGGAAACCGTCCACTTCAAAAGTGATCGGACGGAAGCCATCCTGATCAACTTTTCCGACGGAAACCAATTTGATATTCTTGGAGTTGCCGATGCCGCCCAACATATCGAACGATTCTCCTTCATTGAGTCCGTAGAAGAAAACATCGCTCGGCATTTTAATGAAGTCACCGTATTCCCGCAGGAACTGAATATATTCTTCATAGACTTTCGGATACAGTGCCGCCGATGTGACCGCATTGTCGGTAAGTTCGATATCATATTTTTCTTTGTAATACGTTTTGATTCCGTCAAAATCAACGTCGGGCAAAAGCAGACCGGGTCGAACCGTAATATAATCTGCACCTTTCAGGACAATCTGACGCATTCTTTCGTCGAATCCGCCTTCCGGTTGTCCGATCAGCCCTTTATAGAATTCAATGACCGATTCAGGGAAAGCAAGCGTCTGACCTTTTTCATAGATATTATCTTTGTTCAGGTTGTTCTGCAGCATGAAAATAGCCATATCGCCTACGATCTTGCTGGAGGGTGTAACCTTTACAATATCACCGAATATTTCATTGGCTTCTTTGTATTTTTCCAATACTTCATCATAGCGATGCCCCATGCCAAAGCTGTCAACCTGTGCTTTGAGGTTGGAATATTGTCCTCCGGGAACTTCATATTTATATACCAGTGTTGTGTTTGATTTCAAGCCCGATTCAAAACGTTCGTAAATCGGACGCACCCGTTCAAAGTAATTGCTCAGCTTCTGCAGGTTGTCCATATCAAGCGAACTTTCGCGTTCGTTGAATTCCAGCGCCGCAACAATCGCATTCAAAGATGGTTGGCTTGTTAGTCCGCTCATGGAGGAGAGTGCGGCATCTACGATATCGACACCGGCTATTGACGCATTCAAAACACTGGCGACGGCATTTCCGGACGTATCGTGTGTATGCAGATGTACCGGGATTTTAATCTCTTCTTTCAGCGCTTTGATCAGAATCCCTGCGGCAGCAGGCTTGAGAAGTCCGCTCATATCTTTGATGCAGAGAATGTGAGCGCCCATTGATTCAATCTCTTTTGCTTTTTTCAGATAATAATCAAGAGTATATTTTGTTTTATGCTTATCCAAAATATCGCCTGTATAACAAATGGCGACTTCTGCGATTTTGCCTTGCTTCAGAACTTCTTCGCACGAAACTTTAATCTGTTCCAGCCAGTTGAGCGAATCAAAGATACGAAATACATCAATTCCGTTGTCGGCGCTGCATTTGATAAATTCTCGGATCAGGTTATCCGGATAATTTGTGTATCCGACTGCATTGGAGGATCGCAGCAGCATTTGGAACAACAGATTCGGAACCTTTTCTCGGAGAACTTTCAAACGTGTCCACGGGGATTCTTTCAGAAAACGGTACGCAGTATCGAATGTTGCACCGCCCCACATTTCCAAAGCAAAAAGAGAAGATTCGTATTGACTGATTGCTTCCGCGATACGCGCCATATCGATGGTTCTCATTCTTGTCGCAGACAAAGACTGATGTGCATCTCTGAGCGTGGTATCCATGAAAAGCAGTTCCTTGGAATTTTTGATATATTCGATTACGCCAGCGGGACCTTTTTGATCCAAAATCTGTTTTGTCCCTCGCGGGGTTTCTTCTTTGCGTTCGGGAACGATATTCACCGGTTCGAAAACGGGCTTGGCATTGATTCCGTTGGAGATCGTCTTTTCCGCAACAAATTTTAATAGTTTGAATTCTCTGTCGTCGAACAGTTTCAGATTGAACAGTTCCGGGTGCTTATCGATAAAAGTGGTGTCGCATTTGCCGTGTTTGAATGATTCATGTTCCAATACATTGATCAGGAAATCTTTGTTTGTTTTGACCCCTTCGATCACATGCTCCTTCATGACACGGATCATTTTTCTTCTTGCTTTATCGAAATTTCTGTCATAAGTTGTGGTTTTTACCAGCAAGCTGTCGAAATAGGGAGAGATGACTGCGCCTGTCGAGCCGTTTCCTCCGTCAAGACGGACACCCGGACCGGAACCTGTTTTATATACGTCAATCTTGCCGGTATCCGGCAAGAAGTTATTCATGACATTTTCCGTCGTTATGCGGCATTCGATTGCTGCCCCTCGGAATGTAATGTCTTCCTGAGAATTGATCCCGATCTCCGGGTCGGAAAGCGGTTTGCCTTCTGCTATCAGTATCTGAGATTGCACAATGTCAATTCCGCATACCAGTTCTGTCACGGTATGTTCCACCTGAATACGCGGATTGACTTCGATGAAGTAATGGTTATCTTTTTGATCAAGCAGAAATTCGACAGTGCCGGCGTTTGTATATCCGACATGACGCGCTATTTTCAGAGCATCTGCACAGATTTCCTGACGCGTGTTTTCGGTAATCGATTGACATGGGCTGAATTCAATGATTTTTTGATGACGTCGCTGAATGGAACAATCTCTTTCGTACAGATGCACGAGATGCCCGTGCTCGTCCCCAAGAATCTGTACTTCAACATGACGCGGATTCGCGATGTATTTTTCGATGAAAACTTCGCCGTCGCCGAATGCTTTGAGTGCTTCGCGCACTGCGGCTTCGTACAATTCCGGCATGTCATCCGCGCGTTCGCATACCCGCATTCCCCGACCGCCGCCGCCTGCAGCTGCTTTGATCATGACGGGGTAACCGATTTGTTCCGAAACGGTCATTGCTTCCCGAATGGTAGTGATTTTCGCACCGTCAATAACAGGTACTCCTGCTTCCGCCGCCGCACGTTTTGCATTGACCTTGTTGCCGAGCAAATCAATAACTTCAGGAGTCGGTCCGATAAACTTAATTCCCGCTTCATTGCAAACACGCGCAAAAACAGGATTTTCCGCCAAAAAACCGTATCCCGGATGAATTGCGTCAATATTGCGGGCCAGTGCCGTATCGATAATTGCCTCAATATTTAAATAAGCGTCTGTAGGTGCATTGATCGCTTTGATCAAATAAGCCTCGTCTGCTTTTGATCTGAATAAAGATAATTTATCTTCTTCACAGTAAATTCCGATCGCCTTCATGCCCAATTCCTGAACCGCGCGCGTAATGCGAATTGCAATTTCGCCCCTGTTTGCAATCAGAACCCGTTTAAACTCTTTCATGTGTTACCTCCTTCTGTTCAACGTATCGATCTATTATATTATTTTTTTGAGCAAAAGTAAATCGGAAATTATTATAATAATAAACAAAACATAGGATAATATTTAGAATAATAAGTTAATTTTCATAAAAACCAATAGATACTTAAGGTAATTTGTTTGATCGCAAATTATTTCTCAAAACCTTCTCCCATCACTTCATAGACATCGGCCAATATGACAAATGCATCAGGATCCGTCTCTTTGATAATTTCTTTCAATTCCGTAATTTGGTTGCGCTTTACCACGCAAAGGAGAATGTCTTTGTTTTGATTTGTATAACCGCCCATCGCTTTGATATAGGTAACACCGCGGTTTAATTTCTCGAATATCACATCTTTGATTGTATCCGGTTCAGAGGAGAATATATAGAATGCTTTCAGATAATTGACTCCATCCTGCATCAGGTCAATCATTTTCATGCTTGCATAAATCGTGATGATTGAGTACAATGCGATTTCGACTTTCCCCAAAACGAGACCTGCGATCGCGACGACACAAAAATCAATCAGCAATAGCCATGTTCCGATAGTGATGCTGCTGAATTTCCGATAAAGCAGCATGGCCAGTAAATCCGTTCCTCCTGTGGTTCCGCGGAATTTAAAGACGATTCCGAGTCCCAATCCCAGAATAATACCGCCGAAAACCGAAGCGAGGAAAATATCATCCACAAAGGAAGGGAGCCCCGAAGTCAAATCGACAATGAGTGAAAACATACCTGTCCCGAACAATGACTTGATAAAAGACTTGAGCCCCATATCTTTAAACAATATGATAAAAAGGGGAACGCACATGACAAATGTGGTCAGACCGATCGGAACCCCGAAAATGTAGTTGCCTACGGCAGCCAATCCCGAAAACCCTCCCGGAGCAATCTGATGCGGCACACAAAACATGTTGAATGAAATTGCCATCAACCCGCAACCAACTGTCACCATAAAGTAATCGAGGATAGTGCGCAATATTTTTTTGAGTTTTTTCTTTCTATCTTTCTTCATTTTAACCTCGAGTAATTGCATCCATTATACCATAAGATTTTCAGCTTGTGCAGCAGTTTGCTCAACCGAGACGATTGATCTGCTTTTTAAATGAAAGGAAATGCGAAGCTTACGTCGAAGTATTCTGACATAGAAATGAATGATAGGGGAGAGATTAATATTTATGAACAGTGAACTGAAGAAAAGAGAATATGCGATTACTTTTTTGGATATGTTGATGAAAGGAATTGACCCGATTACAAAACAACCCGTCGGCAAAGACACCTGTTCCCGTTCGCAGATCATCAATTGTTATTCTTATTTGAAAGAATTCCTTTTGTCAAGGGATAGAAACGATGCGGCTTGTTCTTTGTCCGATTCGCGGGATACGGATAATCCCAAAACGGCGACAGAATTGAGTGTCATACTTTCCGAAGCATATGGCGGGAAAATAATTCCGGCTTATGAGATCAGCAATTGGATGCTGAAAAATGACTATTTGCGTCTATCCAAAAACAAAGAAGGACGAATGGTTCGGGTTCCGACGGAACGTGGCAGGGAAATAGGGATCGTGTCAAAGACAGTAAACAGGAAGGGCGGAGAGACTATTCATCTGATTCTTTACGGAAATCAGGCTCAGGAGCTTGCAAAGAAGTACATTGGCAATATACAAAAAGAAGTGAATTGAAAGAAAAAAGCCGATTGTTTTAATCGGCTTAAAATGTTCTATTTTCTTTCAAACAAAATTCCAAGAGTGCTCGGTCCGCAGTGGTTGCTGATTGTGCATCCTGCGTTGGTATATATGATTTCATCAAAGTCCGCATATTTTCGGATTGTTTCTTCCGCTATGCGCAATGCATCCTTGGTGCACGGCGTATGCGTGATGAAAATTTTATCCGTTTTCATATCGCTGCGATCTTTGAGTCGATCTGTTACATAATTTTCCACAACACTTTCAAATGTCCCCCGGTATTTTTTCCCGACAGTCATTTTCCCTTCGATAACTTCAATGCATGGTTTCAACTTCAGCATGTTGGCTCCGAGCGCCGCAAGGGAAGAACACCGTCCTCCCATATGAAGGTATTTCAGCGTGTCTATGACGAAGCTCGCTTCGACTTTCGGAGCTGTTTTATTCAGTGTTGACAATATTTCTTCAATCGTAACGCCGTTTTCCGCCATCTTTGCCGCATCCAACACAATGTGTCCGCTTCCGGTTGACAGATTGAAAGAGTCCACAACATAAACATTCGGGAAATCCTGAGCTGCAAGGCAGGCATTTTGATAACAACTGGAAAAAAAATTGCTGATATTAATGTGCAAAACCGCATCGTATTTTTCGGAGTATTTGCCGAATATATCCTGATATTCGTGAACATTGACCGCGGATGTTTTGCATACGCCATTTCCGCTTTCTACGCTGTCAAAGATATCCTGCGGGACGATATCAACCCCATCATGGTAATCTTTTCCGTTTTTTATAATGGTTAATGGAATCAGAGTAATATCATAACGTTTTATTAATTCAGGGGATAAATCACAGGTGCTGTCGGCAAGGATTTTGATTGCCATAAAACTCTCCTCATGCATTCAATAATCTCAGTTTACAATGCATTTATTAAAGTTCACTTAGAAGGAAAAAGACAACCCTGAAAGAGTTGCCTCAGACTTCCTTTTCTTTTCGCATGATCTGCAATAAGATCCTCCAGTAACTGATAAAAGCGATGATCATCAGTATGAGTGTCAGATAAATACCATACATTCCTATCATTCCGACATAATCTTTCAGTATCAGCAAGGCAACGCTGATATAGAAACATCCTGTTGCCGCCTTTCCCCAGTAATTTGACGGGATGATATTCGTTTTGATGAATTTTTTCAGATAAAGAGCACCGATCGAGAGCAGAAATTCTTTAATAAAAATGATAATGAACACAAAAGCAGGAACCAACTTACTGAGCCATAACGCGAACAGAATTGCCAATTGCGTCAGTTTATCTGCCATGGGATCCAATATTTTCCCCAATTCGGAAATCATATTGTATTTTCTGGCTATAAAGCCGTCCAAAATATCGGTCAGCCATGAAAGCAGCAAAACAGAAAAGATATAAAGTTTTCCTTCTTCAAATCCGACCGAAAATGCAAAATACAGAAAAACGGGAATCAATAATATGCGGAACATCGACATTAAGTTGGGTATTTTAATGAAATCTTTTGCCGTTATTTTTTCCATATCTCTCTCCGCAGTCAAAATGATGAACTTTCTGTTAATCATATCATGTTTGATATGTTTTTCCAACAATAAAATATAATCGGAAGCGAGTAAGAATTCAAGTGTATTTATAGTAAAAACCATAAGTTGCCAAAATTTGCAAGACGACTTTTTCATTACTTATGAACACTGAATTTCGAAACTTACAAATCCGTTCAAACGATTGTTTGCGGGGCTTCAATATGGTATAATTTTCTATATAACAGAAAGTTTGCGGATAAGAAATGATTTCATTAAATAATGTATCCAAAAAATATGACAGTGAAGATGCGTATGCTCTGCATCATATCAATATTGACATTCAGGCCGGTGAATTTGTATTTATTGTAGGTAAGAGCGGTGCAGGCAAATCCACGATTCTCAAATTGCTTTTGCGTGAAATTACGCCGAGCGAGGGTAAAGTGATTGTTTCGGGTAAGGATATCACTCGATTGAAGAACAAGGATTTGCCCTATTACAGACGCGATGTTGGTGTAGTGTTTCAAGATTTCCGTTTGCTGGAGACCAAAACCATTTATGAAAATATCGCGTTTGCCATGGAGGCAGTTCAGACTGACGAGAAAATAATTCAGCGTGTCACACCTAAGATATTGAATATGGTTGGACTTCGCGATAAATCCCGCAAATATCCTTCCGCATTGTCCGGAGGGGAACAGCAGCGCGTGGCAATAGCGAGATCGATTATCAATAATCCGAAAATATTGATTTGCGATGAACCGACCGGAAATCTTGATCCGGTAACCAGTGCCGGTATTATGAATCTGCTTGCGGATATTAATACCGCAGGAACTACTGTTGTAATTGCAACGCATGATATTACAATGGTTGACCGAATGAAAAAACGTGTGGTTGTTTTGGATAAAGGTCATGTAATCAGTGACAGAGTGGGAGGTTATTATCGTTAATGTCTGCATTAAAAGTCTTCTTCAGAGATGCTTATCATAATATCAAAAGAAACACGGTAATGAGTTTGGCTTCCATTCTTTCCGTTGTTTCTGCTCTTGTAATTGTCGGTGTTATTCTTCTGGTTGTGATTAACATCAATTACGTAATCAATCAGATTGAGGACAGCCTTGAATTGAGCGTTTATTTACAGAGCGATATATCCGATCTGCAAAAAAGCAATATTTATAATTCATTGTTGGCTTTTGACAATGTGCAAAGTGTCGAGTACGAGTCAAAAGCTCAGGCTTTAGTAAGTTTCAAAGAAAGTTTAAGCAATTACTCCTATTTGCTTGATGGCTATACGGATGAAAACAGTCCGCTTCCGGATTCCTATATTGTGAAACTCGATAATCCGGAGCAAATCGAATCCGTGTACGAATATGCAAAAACACTTGACGGTGTGAGAGATGCCGTGTATGGGAAACAAACGGTGGATAAATTGCTGAAGTTCAATCATTTCACCACAACGATCAGTTGGGTCGTTTTCAGTATCTTAAGTCTGATTGCGGTATTTATCATTTACAATACCATTAAATTAACGGTATTTTCGCGCCGCTCTGATATATCAATCATGAAATATGTAGGGGCGACTGATTGGTACATTCGATTCCCGTTTATCATCGAAGGCTCTGCTTTGGGACTGACCGGAGCGGTGATCTCAATTTTGATTATTCGGAATCTTTATTATTTTCTTTTTGGCATGATCCAGTCTTCCATGACGATTCTGCCGCTTGGAAGCAGCATTGCGCCGCCTGCTCTCGTGATGATGCAGATCACATTGTATTTTGTCGCTTACGGGATTGTATTGGGATTTGTCGGTAGTATGTTCTCTTTACGTAAATTTTTGAATGTTTAAGGTGTAAGGATGAAGGTTAAGAAAAAGAAATTCGCCAAGAGGACGTTTGTGGCTGCTTTCATCGCAGTGATTTTTATCACCGGCGTCGCCTTGCCGAATGTGTTGGGACAATCGAATCAGGAAAAACTGGATGATCTTTTACAGCAGATTGAAAACTCCAAAGACAATGCAGATGCATATAAGCAGTTGGCAAATGTTTTGTTGGACGAGATTTCTGATCTGGACAACCAAATTCAACAGACTACCGATCAGATTGACAGCTACACTGCGCAAAAAATACAGGTTGAAGCTGATTTGGCGGCATCTCAGGAGCAATTGGACCAAGCGATTGCCGATAAAGCCTATTATCAGAAACTATTGGAAGAACGTCTTTCCGTCATGTATATGTATGGAGATACGGGATATTTGGATGTATTGTTCGGTGCGACAAGTTTTTCCGACTTTATCAGCAAAGCAGAAATGATCTCTTCCGTGATTGCATATGATAATCAGATTGCGGATAAATTGCAGCAGACAGAAGATACCATACAGCAGAAAACAAATGAAATTGCCGCACAAAATGCGAATCTGGCAGGCATTATCGATAATTTAAACAGTGAACAGAATTCACTGGAGTCGCAAAAAAGTGCGAAAGATAATAAATTAAGCGAATATGAACAAAATGTAACTTACTGGACTGCGTTGGCCGATCAGCAAGAGAACGATGCCGCGGAGTTGCGAAGAATCATTGCTGCAAGTGACACCGGGTCATATGGAAATAATTTTTCAAAGATATCGTGGCCTCTGCCCGGACGCACGTATATATCGGATTATTACGGTTATCGCATTCATCCGATTACCGGATTGACGGCATTTCATTACGGAGTGGATATTCCGGCTTCTTACAACACGCAAATTATTGCTCCTTTGAGCGGAAAAGTAATTTTCGCAGGGTACAAATACAGCTTTGGTAATACCGTAATACTGGAGTGTGGGTCTGACCCCAACGGAAATAAATATTCTATGATGTTTTGTCATCAGAACAGTATTATCGTCAGCGTAGGAGATGTCGTTACGCAGGGACAGGTAATCGGACTGGTTGGCAGTACGGGAGATTCTACCGGACCGCATTTGCATTTTTCTATTTTAATTAACGGATCGTATGTCAATCCTTTGGATTATGTTACACCCAAATGAGTTTTTGATTAATAAATATAAAATTTTAAAGCATCTGTTAAAACGGGAAACGGATGCTTTTTTTGTTTGGATAATTTAAGGTTTGATTAGTATTTTTATGAGTTGCACAATGCTGCAATTGCCATGCATGGATTTTCTGAAATATGGTCGATTCCCGCGAATGATGTTCATCCGCGGTTTTATTAATTGGATTTTTCACTTAATTTCGCATCGTGTTTAGGAGCAATATTCTTGCTTATCAAATTTTCCTCTGTCGGAATTATCTTAACGGTTTTACAGAAGGATTAAAAATTCTGTCTTTTTTGTATCGGCTTCATGCTAAATAATCAGCAACCTCTTATGTGAAAATTTTTGACCGATTGATTTTCTGCCCTGCTTTATTTGACTTCTTAGGGCAATCTAGCCATTGTTTATTTTTGAGACGGTCTGCATTGGCGCAGTGAAAAATAATCGTGTTTTTGTATATATAACAAATTGATAACTTCAATATTTTTTTCAGAAATAACTTTTGTTTTTTCTATACGTATCAACACTTCTTCACTTCTTATTTCGTTAATAAAAAACCCCCGAGGATCATTTCTTCAATGGTGTCAAATGAAATTGGAAAATGACACATTCATAATTAATCCGAACTGAATATACCACACAAAAAAGAAAGGATTCAAACCGTGATGGTCAGAACCCTTTTATTATTTTCTTATTGGCGCGCCCGGAGGGACTTGAACCCCCGACACTGCGGTTCGAAGCCGCATGCTCTATCCGACTGAGCTACGGGCGCAAGGAATCTTAAGTATTTTAGCACAGCGGTCTATAAAATGCAAGATGAACGGAAGAGAGTTTATTTTTGTTTTTCGTAGTCGTCATCAAACCGAATGCTGACATGCGTTGCATCGCAAAAAGGCTTGTTATCCGACTCACCACAGCGACATAATGTCATTTGATATCTTCGTTCATATTCGGTACCGTCGGAAGAAATCAGCGGTACATTGCCTTTTACCCAAATAGGTCCGCTGCATTTCTTCTCGGGATCCTGGATAATCGTAATTTCAGGATCGTCATCGGGAAGAATCGGTTGCTTTGTTTCTTTGTCCCATGCAATCAATCTGCCTGACGGACACATTTTGGCTGCATCGATTGCTTCTTGTTTGTATGTTTCATCATCTGATTCCATTGTGAGGTTCCAAACGTCTCCGTGCTTTTTGTGACAAAAACGTGCATAAGCACATAAATTTTCCTGGTCTGTTAAAATCAATCCCGGTCCATCGTATTCAACGGCTTGGTCAAGGTATTTTTTTCTGCTTGCCGATTCAGTTCCTCTGTGATGAACGGAAGCGTGCGAACCATCACAGAAAGGTTTTGTGGATGATTTTCCGCAGCTGCAAAGTGCATACTCTTCATCTACCGTGAACACTCGTCCATCTTCGTAATAATTTTCATGCCCGTCGTTGCGAATGATTTTTTCTACTAACGGAATGCCGCCTTTTATAAGATAAGGGCCGTTTTTCATAATATGTATTTCTTTTTTTCCCATAAGTATTACCCCTTTCGAATTCTTTAACTATACCATTTTTGTAGGAAAAACAAAACAGCATTTATTATTTTTTTTATTATGAACCATTGGATAAAATTAAAATATTAAATACATTTAAATAATCATTGTTTTAATTCGTAACTTATGCTAAGATTACTAAAAAATACGGTTCGAAAGGAAGAACAAACATGGATTACCAGGACATACTTTATGAGGTGAGAGATAATATTGCTTTCATTACAATCAACAGACCTAAAGTATTAAATGCGTTGCGCATGAACACAAAACATGAGTTGGAGCATGCAATTGATGCAATTGAAAAAGATGATTCGATTTTGGGTGTCATACTGACCGGTTGCGGAAGAGCATTTATTGCAGGCAGCGACATTTCCGAAATCAACGTGGATGCAAAAGGGGAAGAAACGGTTGCGATGTCTTCCGAAGCACATCTTCTGTTCAATAAGTTTGAAGCGCTCGGAAAGCCGATTATAGCTGCTGTAAATGGTTACGCAATGGGCGGAGGAACTGAACTTGCTTTGGCCTGTGACATTCGGATTGCAAGCAGCAAAGCGGTATTTGGGTTGCCGGAAGTTGATCTTGGCGTGGCTCCCTGCTACGGCGGAACTCAACGTTTGCCCAGATTGGTCGGAACGGGGATCGCAAAAGAAATTCTCTTTACAGCGAGAAAAGTTTACGCGGAAGAAGCGAAATCCATCGGATTGGTTAACAAAGTTGTTGAACATGCGGAACTGATGAACGAAGCAGAAGCAATGATGAAACAAATCATCAAAAACGCGCCTCAAGCAGTCAAATATTGCAAGTATATGGTAAATAAAGGAATCGAAATGTCTTTGATCGACGGACTGAAGTATGAAGCGGAAGTTGCCGGGATTCTTGTCGAAACCGAAGATGCAAAAGAAGGAGTCAAGGCTTTCTTTGAAAAAAGACCGCCGGTATTCCAGAATAAATAAATTTACAGAAACGAGTTGTAACTATGGATTTCAAATTGACGCCTGAGCAGGAAATGGTTCGTAAAGTTGCTGCGGATTTCGCGAAAGATTTTTGCGAACCGGAAGCAGCCGAAATTGACCGCACTCACGAATTTCCGATGAATACTTGGAAACAGATGGCGAAATGCGGTCTGACAGAAGTGAATCATGATCGGAAATACGGAGGGGCAGGACATGATGCGATTGCCGAAATGATAGTAATTGAAGAACTGTCGAAGGCAAGTCTCACACATGGTGCAATCTACGCACTGTTGGCACACGGATTTCCTTCTTTTGTTGAGAAATTCGGTACGGAAGAGCAGAAAGAAAAATATATCCGAACATCAATAGAAGATGGTTATATCGGATCGTTTTGTCTGACCGAGCCGGATGCCGGTTCCGATGCCCGAAATGTGAAAACGCAGGCTATCAAAGACGGTGACTATTACATCCTGAACGGTGCAAAAACATTCATAACGGCAGGGAGTATTGCTCAATCGCATATCATCGTTGCCAATGCCGATACAAACGCCGGCGAAAAAGGGTATACCGGATTTATTATTGATGACGGGACTCCGGGTTTGAGCATCGGTAAGATCGAAAGCAAAATGGGAATTCGGGCATTGCCGACTGCAGAAGTAATTCTGGAAGATGTCAGGGTACATAAATCACAGGTGATGAACGGCGAAAAAGGGATTGGGAAAATGCTCCATTATGCGCTTGGGACATTGGATCTGGCAAGAATCGGGACGGGAGCGCAGGCTCTTGGCGTTGCAACGGCAGCATATGAAATGGCACTGAAATATTCGGGGGAACGAATCCAATTCGGTAAACCCATCAACGCAAATCAGGGCGTTCAATGGTATCTTGCGGAAATGGCATCAAAGCTCGATATGTCACGATTGTTGATCTACCGTGCAGCGTGGATGGAACAGCAGGGGATTCCTTTTGGGAAAGAAGCTGCGATGGCAAAGTTATACTGTACGCAATATGCGAGAGAGGTTGTCAATACCGCTTTGCAGATACACGGCGGGTTCGGGTACATGAACGATTATCCGCTCGAAAGAATGTATCGCGATGTAAAAATCACGGAAATTTACGAAGGGTCTTCGGAAATTATGAAAGTGGTGATCGCTGCGAATATCATTCCGAGAAAGAAGTAACAAGAAGGTGAAACCAATGAAAATCGTTGTATGCATGAAACAGGTGCCCGACACCAATGAAGTGAGAATCAATAATGAAACAGGCACATTGATTCGGGAAGGCGTTCCGAGCATCATAAACCCCGATGATAAAAACGCGATTGAAGAAGCACTTCGGATCAAAGAGCAATACGGAGATGTGTCTGTTATCGTTCTTTCAATGGGTCCTCTTCAAGCAAAAGAAGCAATCAAAGAGGCACTTGCAATGGGTGCAGACGAAGGGATTCTGCTGAGCGACAGATTGTTCGGCGGCTCGGATACATGGGCAACTGCCACGATATTGTCTACGGCTATCAAAAAAATCGGAGATGTGGATATTGTTTTTTGCGGCAGGCAGGCAATTGATGGAGATACGGCGCAGGTAGGTCCCGAAATTGCGGAATTCCTGGGTCTCCCGCAGATTACATACGTTTCCGAGCTGAAGATTGAAGGAAATAAAGTTAGAGTCAAACGCATGGTGGAAGATGGTTATTATATGATCGAATCCGCAACGCCGGTCGTATTGACCGCAATCAAAGAACTGAATGTACCGAGATACCCACGACCGAGATTGATTTACCAGGTGATGTCGGATGATTCCCTGATAAAAGTTTGGACAAATGAGGAAGTTGATGTTGATTTGACACAGGTCGGTGTAAAAAATTCTCCGACCAACGTGTTCAAAAGCTTTGTTCCGGTTCGCGAGTTTAAGGGCGAAACATTATCCGGTTCCAATAAAGAAATTGCCGATCAGCTTGTGACAAAACTCCACGAGCTAAAACTGCTGTAGAAAAGGAGGAGACGGATAATGTCTAAAGTAAACAGAGGAATTAATCCCGATGAGTGGAGAGGCATATTTGTAATTGCCGAACAACGCTCGGGTCAGATTCAACCAATCAGCATAGAAATGCTCGGAGAAGCAAAGAAGCTTGCCGGGAAATTAAAAGATGATGTGACGGTAATTGTTTTGGGAGATGATATGGACGAAAGTCTGAACGATCTGTGCGGATACGGGGCGGATAAAATCATCTATTGTAAACATGCAAAACTGAAAACTTATACAACCGATGCTTATACCAAAGTTTTGGCCGATTTGATAGCGGAACGAAAACCCGAGATTGTGATTGTCGGCGCGACTGCGATCGGGCGCGATCTGGCTCCCAGACTCGCAGCCAGAGTCGGCACCGGATTGACGGCCGACTGTACGGGACTTGATATCGGTGAAGAACGGATGGCTCTGATGACAAGACCTGCATTCGGCGGGAATCTGATGGCAACAATTGTATGCAAAGAAAATCGACCGCAGATGGCAACCGTACGTCCCGGGGTTATGGAAAAAGCAGTGCATACCGATACGGTTTGCAAAGTCGAAAAAATTCAACCTGAAATTTCCGATGCCGATATTATCGCAAAGGTGACGGATGTGGTTTTGCAAAAGAGGGAAAGACCTCCTTTGAGCGAAGCCGATATCATTGTTGCCGGAGGAAGGGGAGTGAAAAATCCGGAAGGTTTTGAATTACTGCAAAGCCTTGCGGATAAGCTTGGCGGTGTGGTCGGCTCCTCCCGTGCTCCGGTTGATTCGGGCTGGATTTCGCCCGACGCTCAAATCGGACAAACCGGAACGACAGTGAGACCGAAACTTTATATTGCATGCGGTATTTCCGGAGCGATCCAGCATCTTGCAGGAATGAGCGAATCTCAGACGATTGTTGCAATCAACAAAGATCCGAATGCACCGATTCACAAGGTTGCGCATTACAGCATTGTAGGGGATTTGTTTAAAATTATTCCGGCACTCATTCAATCGATAGAAGAGAAAGAACCAAAATAACTATTAATCAGGAGGACAAATCTAATGATGAATCAACCGTTGAAAGGAGTCAGAGTTGTTGACTTCACTGCTTACGGTGCAGGCCCCGCTGCAGGAAAAGTATTGGCTGACTGGGGTGCAGATGTTATTAAAATTGAACCGTTGGATGGTGACCCGTCCAGATCGACGAGCAAAACATTGGGGATGAGAGCCGATGAAGGGCAAAATCCGCATTGGGAACTCATCAATGCAAATAAGCGTTCCCTTCCTCTAAACCTCAAAACCGAAGAGGGTAAGATGATTATGGATAAACTTCTTTCGGAATCAAATATTTTTATCTCAAACTATCGTTTCAAAGCACTGCTTAAAATGGGACTCGATTATGAAACGATGGCTGCAAAACATCCCCATATTATTTGGGGGCATTTAAGCGGTTTCGGCATGCAAGGCCCGTTAGTTGACAATCCCGGTTTTGATACGGTAGCCTATTGGGCGCGAAGCGGAGCGATGATCGATTTTTGCGAAAACGGTGAATATCCACTGACACCCCCGTTCGGTCTCGGAGATCTTGCCATTGCAAGTACTTTTGCCGGTTCTGTTGCTTCCTGTCTGTACCAGCAGGCCAAGACAGGTAAAGGTGAAAAAGTGATGACCAGCCTTTACGGCATGGGAATTTGGGCAACCGCTTGTTTGGTTCAGTCTACTTATCACGGTGATAAATTACCGAAAAGCCGATTCAAACCGGACAGTCCGCTTCGAAATACAGTAAAATGCGCGGATGGAATATGGTTGATGATTTCCGTCATCGTATATGACCGATATTTTCCTGTTATGTGCAAACTGATCGGTCGGGAAGACTTAATTAATGATCCGAGATTCAATACGGAAGCGGCCGTCAGAGAAAATTCGGAAGAATTTACGAAAATTATTGATGCTGCTTTCATTCAGAAAGATTCCGTTACATGGGATAAAATTCTGACAGAAGCTGACATCGCGCATGACAGAATCAATCATGTCAAAGATGTCCACACTGACGAACAGGCACTGGCGAATAATTTTATCTATATGTATAAAGGCAGAGATGGGGAAGAAGACCTTACGGTTGCAACTCCTGTTAAATTCGGTAATTCCGATGCTGCCGATCACAGAAACGCGCCGTTACTCGGCGAACATACCAAAGAAGTACTCGCACAATTGGGTTACGGGTCATCTGAAATTGATGGTTTTGTGACAAAAGGTGCAACAAAAACTCTTTAATCCCTCTAATGTCCCTTGTAATAACAGAAAAAGCACACTAAATTGTGTGCTTTTTCTGTTGGAAATATTGGCAATTATGGTTTTAAAGTTTTTCCGATAAGTTATTCAATTCTCTGGCAGTGCTATTCAACGATTCAATGGAAGCGGCAATTTCTTCCAGTGTAGATGCCTGTGAAGAGATTGCGTCGTTTGATTGCTCGATCCTTTTTTTCATTTCTGAAATTGCGGCGCTGATTCCACCCAAAACATCTTCCATGCGATTCATGGAATTGCTGACCGATTCCGAAAGACTTCTGATTTCGTTGGCTACAACTTCAAAGCTTTTGCCGTATTGACCTGCTTTGGCAGCTTCTATGGAGGCATTGATCCCCAACAGATGCGTCTGTCTGGATACTTTTCGTACAATATTCAATATTTCATTTGTTTCTTTTGCTTTTTGGTCGGTATTATTCACAAATTCTATGTTTTCCGTATTTGTTTTTACCACGTTCTGAACGGTATCCGACAATTCGTTAACCGCACTTGTGATTTGAATCAGACTGGAAGAGAGCCCCTGGGCACAATCTAAGACTTCAGAACGTTTTTGCAGGCTTTTCCCTACACTGACTGCCCCTTCAATTGTGCCGTCTTCATTTCTGACGGGAATGCTGTATGATTTGAACGGAACCCCGAACACTTCTGCAGAAACGTCCTTTATACAAATTTGTCCTGTGTGAATTGCTTCCCAAGCAGAGCCTCCTTCCGGAATAGGATCTCCTGCACCCGCTTTCATTCTTAATGCAGGACAAGTATGGTTTGCGATATAATGAGTTCTGTTTGCGAGCGCAAGATTTGCCTCGTTATCCATAATAATATCAAAATAAGGCGCAATCAGTTCGAACGCCTTCAAAACCTCGTTGTCGGTATCAAAATTGGAATTTACCATCACGTTCCCTCCAAAAATCAAATGTTAAAAATTTGCATAACTTTACGTAATTGTAGTAAATAATCTCATATATATTATCGAAGCTTGATTGGAAAAAATTAGTAAAATCGTAAATGATTTGCAAATTCTCAATTTATGCATTTTCGTGACTGATTTTATCGAGTACGACATATAATTGGGAAATAATGCTCTTCAATTCGTCCCATTCTTGCTGTGATGTTTTGAGCAAAGTTCTAATTTGTTGAATTTCTTCCATTTGTTCATCATGAGATTTTTTCACAATGCAGTGTGTTTCTTCAACACGCCTTTCGGATGCTGCATTCATAAGATTTTGTCCGACCATCAAAACAGACATCAGCACTAATTGGAGCATGCTTTGTGTCAGCCAATCAATCAATTCGATGATATTGCCAATATTGCAGGGAGAGAAATGAGCGCAACTGCCATGAACAAGTAGGCACAGTACATATTCCCGACAGCTTTTGTAGTATTGACCGCAAGCCATGAGTTGAATTTTTTCAAGTGACGTCCATCCTTTCGTTCATCATAATAATTTTGGATATTTCAAAACGGTTATTTTTCTTCGAGGATCATTTGCTTGTAATTAAGAAACTTGAAATTATATTTTTCATATAATGAAATGGCTTTATGATTGGACTCCGTGACTTCCAGTCGGATTCGTCTGATTGTGCTGTCTCCGTGTGCCGAATGAAGAATAAATTCGATCAGTTCTTTTGCGTGTCCAAGTCCGCGGAATTCATCCTTGATAAACAATTCTTCAATCCAAAGTACGATTCCCCCTGCTTCCTGGGAATAAGTTTTGGAAAGCAATGTATATCCTGATAAATGCTTATTTTCTTCTTCATATACATAGCAGGAAGCATAGCAATCGGAATGCTGCAGTTCAAGAAAAGTTTTTTCAAAATGGTCGAACGGAACCGGATTGCATACCGTATCGGTGTCATACATTTTTTGAGCCATCTCAAGGTATTCAGCTCGGTCAGATTGCTGTATTTTTCTTATCATAATGAAGATATCCTTTCATTTCTATATGAAAAAAGGATTCAAACACGATGTCTGAAATCCTTACAATTCATCGCTCTGATTCAGATATGTTTTTTAATCCAAAGAATTGCTTCGGACATAACTTCGTCGCGGATTGGTTCATTGAATATTTCATGGAAAAGATGTGCATAAATTTTCAGCGATTTGTCTTTGGACGCTATTTCGGAGAAAAATTCGCGCGAGTCTTTTTCGCTGACCAGACCGTCGTCACAACCGTGCATCAGAAATACCGGATCGACAAAATCCTGTGGGTTTTTCTTCAGCCATTCTGTTGCGTAATACAAACAGTTGATCAGCCCGACTGAAATCTGTTTTTCCACCAATGGATCATTAACATATGCTTCAATGACGGCGGGATCACTGCAGACTCCGTCGCCCAATGCGTTCGGAACATAAGTGTCAGCAGGCATATCCAAAGGAAGATCTCCCATGATATGTTTATTGTATCTGGTCAATCCCCCGGATATGACAATTCCATCCACCATATTCGGGTATTTTGTGCCATAAAGAGCAACTGCCATCCCTCCCATACTGTGACCGATCAAGATAAGCGGCAAAGAGGGATTTTCAACTTTTGCAAATTGAACGACAGCATTCACATCATCTGCCAGTTCATTGAAATCATTGTAGAAAACCCGTTTCCCTTCGGAATTGGCGTGTCCGCGGTGATTAAATCGATAAACCAGAATCTGTTCCCTCAAGAGTTTTTCCGCTAAATAATCATAACGCCCCAAATGTTCGCAAAGACCGTGGACGATGATTACAACCGCCTTTGGATTTTCCGGAATGTCCTTTCTGAAATAGAGCTTTGTTCCGTCGAACGATGACATCATACCATCCTGAAACATTGTATTACCTCCAAATATATTCATAAAAGACCATTTGTTTTCTCCGTTTATTATACGTCCAAACTATACAAGATAAGAAATCATTATTAAAAAAGAAATAAAAAATCGGGATGTCAATTCCCGATCGGTGAAGTACAAATTGGTGCGGATAAGAGGAGTCGAACCTCCACGCCGTAGGCGCCAGATCCTAAGTCTGGTGCGTCTGCCAATTCCGCCATATCCGCATGATTCCGAGGAGTATTATAACAATACAATGCGGAAAGGTCAATAGATATCCGAGCGAAACGGAGATGGATGCATCGTACAGAAAGAAGAATTTTTTGCTTAGATAATTAGGCTGTATCGTTTACGCGGATTCAATGAGAAAGAAAATGAAAAAATCTCATTTCTTTTAAACGGTTTCATATTTCGCGTACGTCCACTTTGTGCTATAATAAACGATAAATCAAAAGGGTATCAATATGAGAACAAACATTGCAAAGAATATTTATTCGTCTATGAGACAATCAATGGAATCGATTTATTTGAAATACGGATATGAAGAAATTGATATCCCGATGTTTGTGCGTGCTGATCTGTACGAGAAATACAAAGGGGTACCCGGAAACCGATATATCAAATTTTTGGATCGCAACGGCGACGTGATGGTAATCCGTCCCGATGCGACTTTTAATATTCTGAAAAAAGTCAATGCAAAAGGAAATCGACAGATTCAGAGGTATTTTTACCATACTGAAATTGTTCGTTACAAAAGTGATCACTATGAAGGGAACGAGTTTATGCAATCGGGTGTCGAATTTTTTAATGATTCAACACCAATGTGTGACAGCGAAGTGATTGCGGTCGCAATAAAATCTCTTCTCAATTTAGGTATTCATGGAATCAGGGTGGATGTCGGACATTCCGATTTCATCTATGCATTGTTTGATGGAGTAAAAAATCTGACAAAAGCGGATCATCAAACCATCCATTCGTTAATTGCTCAGAAAAATACGATGGACTTAGATGTTTTTTTACAAAAGAAAAACATCGATGGCGGGATTTCTCAAAAAGTGTTGGATATCTGTATGTTGTTCGGAGATTACGAAAGCGTAATTGATGAAGCCAAAATGATGTGCTTAAATGAACGTATGCGTGATGCGCTCAAGAATATCGAGGAAATCTACCGGTGTTTGGGAGAATACGGTTTGCAGAATTATGTCTATCTTGATCTTGGTTTTTCCAATCCGATGGAGTATTATTCCGGCATGATTTTTAAAATTTATGCGGACGGAGCGAAAGAGGAATTGATCAGCGGGGGACGCTATGATTTGCTTGCAAGTAAGTTCGGGTTACGAAAACATGCTTGCGGTTTTGGACATAATCTGAATGAAACGGCAGCACTGGTAGCCGACATCAAGGAACAAAGAGATCATCAAATCACAATCAATTCACCTACTGATGATTCTTTCCTTTCGATACAAACGGCTGAAGAATTCAGAAAGATCGGATTGTATGTCGCGCTGAATCATACGGATGATCGATTTTCTATTGAGTATCATCACAAAAAATATCAAACGATCGAAGAGGTTAAATCCGTGCTTCGAGCGGAGGGGTATGATGCTTAGAATCGCAGTGGCAAAAGGCCGGGTAGCAAAAGAAGCATTGGCAATGATGGCGGATCACGGAATTCATTTCGATGATATTGAAGAGACTCGTAAATTAATCATCCCGGATACGCTTAATCAATACGAATTGATTCTCGTAAAGCCGAGTGATACGGCAGTCTATGTGGAGCAGGGGGTTGCGGATTGCGGCATTGTCGGCAAAGATATCCTGGTGGAAGATAATCCGGACGTATATCGTTTATTTGCACTCGATATCGGTCGGTGCAAAATGTGCGTGGCAGGAAGGCCCGAAACCGATTTTCGCAAAATGGAAAAGGTTGTTGCCGCATCAAAATACGTGAACAGCGCGAAAGATTTTTTTAATAACATCGGCATTGATTATGAAATCATCAAATTAAACGGATCGGTTGAGCTTGCTCCGCTGTTGAATATGAGTGATGTTATTGTGGATATTGTACAGACCGGTTCTACCCTGAAAGAAAACGGATTGGTTGTCTTGGAGGAAATATACGATATTACATCTGTATTTATTGCCAATAAAGCAGCGCTTAAGACGAAGCATGATGAGATGGAAACATTAATCAAATTATTTCAAAGATGACAGGTAAAAAAATGAAAATAATAATGATAAAGAATAAAGAAGAATTGACTTCACAGTTAAACCTGATCAGTACCCGCAGCAATGCGAAATTGGATCAGGTAAATCAAACTGTTTCTGATATCATATCGGATGTTAAAGCCATGAAAGATGCGGCTTTGATTGAATATGCGAAAAAATTTGATCACGCAGAGCTGACTTC
Source organism: Anaerofustis sp. (assembly GCA_041447245.1). GTDB lineage: Bacteria > Bacillota > Clostridia > Eubacteriales > Anaerofustaceae > JBGMEA01. Next base: position 254,869 of record JBGMEA010000023.1, on the reverse strand, counting down.
TCTGCGCGTGACGGAAGAGGAAATCGAGTCGGCTTACAAGTCCTGCGGCGAGGACTTTATTTCGATTTTGGAAGAAGCGCGAAAGAATATTATTGAATATCACTCCCAACAGCATTTTGCAGATATTTGCATTGATCAGAGCGGAAGGCAGCTGAGTCAGAAAATCACTCCGTTGAAACGGGTCGGTCTGTATGTCCCCGGGGGGAAAAGCCCATATCCTTCTACTGTTCTGATGGATTCCATTCCTGCTTTTGTTGCGGGGGTCAAAGAAATCGCAATGATTACACCCGCGAATACGGAAGGGAAAGTAAATCCCAATATTCTGACTGCGGCGAAAGTATGCGGCATTACGGAAATATACAAATCCGGCGGAGCTCAGGCGATTGCAGCTTTGGCGTACGGAACGGAAACAGTCAAACCCGTACTGAAAATTTGCGGACCCGGCAACTTATACGTGACTGCCGCTAAAAAACAGGTCTACGGGGATGTTGATATTGATATGCTTGCCGGTCCGAGCGAAGTATTGATTATTGCCGATCGAACAGCAAATCCTGTTTATGCGGCTGCCGATCTGCTCTCACAGGCAGAACATGATGAAGCGGCAGCGAGCATTTTGGTGACGGATAGCCTTCGGCTTGCCAAACAAGTAAAAGTCGAAGTAGAAAAGCAGTTGTTTTCTCTGTCAAAAAAAGCAATCGCAGAGGTATCGATCGCACAGTATGGAATCATACTTGTAACGGACAGTCTGCAGCATTGTTTTGAAATATCAAATGAAATCGCGCCCGAACATTTGGAATTGCTTGTGCAAAATCCCAAAGATTATTTGCCGTTGGTCGAAAACGCCGGCACTGTATTCCTTGGAGAATTCACACCGGAACCGATCGGGGATTATTTTGCCGGAAGCAATCATACGATTCCAACATCCGGGAAAGCGAAATTTTATTCTCCGCTTTCCACATATGATTTCATGAAACGTACCAGTGTCGTGTGCTATGACCGCGACGCATTGACTGCAGTGAAAGACAAAGTGATTGCGTTTGCCGAAACGGAAGGACTGACCGCTCACGCAAATTCCATCAGAAAGAGGTTTGAGGCATGAATGAACTGATACGGGCAATGTTTCGGGGTTATGTTCCATACAAAGTATCGCCTCAGGAATATGATGTGATACTGAACGCCAATGAAAACCCCGTCAATCTGATCGGAACGCTTCCGATGCAGGATCATATGGAATTGCTGGAAGCGATCTCATTTAACCGATATCCGGAAAGTGACAATACGCAGCTCAGAGAAACCTATGCGAGCTACATCGGAAGAAAACCGGAAGAAGTGATTGCGGGGGTCGGTTCGGATGAAATTATCCGAATGATCGCCGACTTGTTTTTGGAAAACAATGATGTAGTACTTGCGCCCACACCGACTTTTTCTATGTATCAAACAGTAACTGAATTTTCTAAAGGAGTGTTTATCGGAATCCCTCCACTGGATGATTCATTTGCTCCCGATATCAATCAATTAATAAAAACCGCAAATGACTATCGGGCAAAAGTGATTTTTATTTGCACGCCGAACAATCCGACAGGATATCTTTGGAATCAGGATGATATCAAGCATATCATTGATTCAACTTCCGGCATGGTAGTGATAGACGAAGCATATATCGATTTTTCGGAAGAAACAAATCTGAATTTAATTGATTACTCAAAACGTGTGATCATTCTCAGAACGCTATCCAAAGCATTTGCACTTGCGGGAGCAAGGGTCGGCTTTGCAATTGCGGACGAAGAAACAATCGGATATCTGAGTATGGTTAAGATTCCCTATAATCTAAACACCTACTCTCAAAAAGCAGCAGAGTTATTGCTGAAAAACTACTCAATTGTTAAACAGCAAATCAAAGCAATAAAACAACAGAGAGATGTTCTGCTTCATGCGTTACATCAATTTGACGGAAAAATCAGAGTTTACCCGACATCAGCAAATTTTGTTTTGATTACGACCGATCTGATCGGACAGATCAGAGATGCCGCCGAAGCAAAGAAAATCAGTCTGCGCTATATGGGCAGCGAAATGCCGAACGCGATTCGCATCAGCGTCGGAACAGAACAGGAAAATCAGGCACTCATGCAAGTGCTGTCGGAGGTTTTATCGTGAGAAAGAGCGAAAAACAACGAACAACAAATGAGACAAATGTCTTTGTATCACTGGATCTGGATGGCATCGGGAAAGGTACTGTTGCTACGGGAATCGGTTTCCTTGATCACATGATGGATTTGTTTAAAAAACACAGCGGGTTTGATTTAAGTGTGAAACTCGATGGCGATATTGAAGTGGACACCCATCATTCCATGGAAGATCTTGGGATTGTTCTGGGTCAGACGTTCAATGAAGCGCTGGGAGACAAACTGGGTATCAAGCGGTTTTCATTTTTCTACGTACCTATGGATGAAGCATTGGTGCGCGTTTGTGTAGATATCAGCGGACGCTCATATCTGAATTATCAAGCGGAATTCACGTCTGAAACGATCGGGGATCTGGAAACGGAAACGGTGGAAGAGTTTTTACGGGCATTCTCCGATAATGCGAAGATAACACTGCACGTACACGTGCTGGAGGGTAAGAACAATCATCACATCTGTGAAGCGATTTTCAAAGCGCTTGCAAAAGCTCTTGCGGATGCGGTTCAGATTACGGGAACGGGAATTCCCTCCACGAAAGGTCTTTTATAATGATGATCGGAATTATCGATTACGGAGTCGGCAATCTGAAGAATGTGCAGACTGCCGTGAAAAAAATCGGATATGATTGCGTGATCAGCGGAAAAAAAGAAGAACTGGAACGAAGCGATGCGCTCATACTTCCCGGCGTCGGGGCTTTCGGCGACAGTATTGATATGCTGAACAAATCTGGACTGAGGGATTTTGTGGATCGATGGGCATCCGATAACCGTTATATGCTAGGAATATGTGTTGGAATGCAATTACTTTTCGAACGAAGCTATGAAATGGGACTTCATGAGGGATTGGGTTATTTGAAAGGGGAAGTCATACCGTTTCAGAAACCGCTTAAAATTCCGCATATGGGCTGGAATGAACTGAAAATTGTGCAGAAAGACAGCCCGATTGTAAACAATATTCAGGAGGGCGAATACGTATACTTCGTGCATTCCTATTACGCTACTCCTGCAGAAGAAAATTTGGTGGCATACACGGAATATGGCGGAAAAGTTGCTGCCATTGTTCAAAAAGGAAATATATTTGCCACTCAGTTTCATCCTGAAAAAAGCGCTGCAACCGGAGAAAAGTTGCTGAAAAATTATTTGGAGCTGATTCAATGATCTTATATCCCGCTATTGACATCTTAGACGGACAGTGCGTCCGATTAACGCAAGGAAATTATGAAGAGAAAACGGTATACAACAGTGACCCCTGCAAAATGGCAGAGTATTTTCTTTCTCAGGGAGCCACGGAGCTGCATGTGGTCGATCTGAATGCCGCGAAATCGGGCAGCGTCGAGAATATCACGATCATAAAAAAGATTGTGGAAACTGTTTCGCTCAATGTGCAGGTTGGAGGCGGAATCAGAAATATCAAAGCGGCGGAGCAATACCTATCCATCGGAGTCAAGCGAGTGATTGTTGGCACGGCTGCGGTTACAGAACCTGATTTTTTAATTAAGCTGAGTGAACTGTTTCCGAATCGTGTGTCTCTTTCCTTAGATGTAAGAAATGATGAAATTCTGATAAAAGGATGGACTGCTGCAAGTAATATCAATATCTTCGATTTTTTGAAAGAAAAAGAGTCGATGAATATCGCATCGATCATCGTGACGGATATTGCAAAAGACGGGATGATGTCGGGTCCTTCTTATGATCTATACAGAAGGTTGATGAAGGTGACGAAACACCGTATTGTTGCTTCGGGCGGAGTTGGCACAACTGACGACATCCGAATCTTACAAGAAATCGGTGTGTACGGAGCAATCATAGGAAAAGCATTGTATGAAAATAAAATTACATTGAAAGAATTGATCAGTGAGGCATAATATGCTCGCAAAACGAATTGTACCCTGTCTGGATGTTGATAAAGGCAGAGTGGTAAAAGGAAAGAAATTTCAGAATATTAAAGATGTGGACGACCCTGTCAGGCTCGGAAAACGTTACAGCGAAGAAGGCGCGGATGAGCTCGTTTTTTACGATATTACCGCATCCAACGAGAATCGGGATATCTTTATTAATACTGTCAGCGATATCGCGGAAAATATTAATATCCCGTTTACTATCGGGGGAGGGATTCGTACTGCCGAAGATTTCAGAAAAGTATTGCTGGCCGGTGCTGACAAGGTATCTGTGAACTCTGCGGCCGTGCAGAATCCGCAGTTGATTTCGGATGCGGCGAAACGGTTCGGGCGGCAGTGTGTTGTCATCAGTGTGGATGCAAAACGCAGTCAGAACAGCTGGGAAGTATACATCAACGGGGGAAGAAAAAATACCGGAATTGATGCGATTGAATGGGCAATAAAAGCGGAAGAGTTGGGAGCAGGGGAAATCTGTATCAATTCGATAGACAGCGACGGGATTAAAGATGGATTTGATTTGGAATTGATTCGTAAACTGAACAGTGTGCTGACAATCCCGATCATCGCTTCCGGAGGAGCCGGAACCATCGAACATTTTCTCGATGTGTTGGAATGCGGTGCAGATGCGGCTCTCGCAGCCAGTGTATTCCATTATGATGAAATTAAAATCAAAGACTTGAAAGATTATTTATATCAGAATAAACTGCCGATCAGACGAGTCTGACGGAGAGGGAAGAGTATTGGGAAAAATGACTGAACTGAAATTTGATCAAAACGGATTGATTCCTGCAATTGTGCAAAATTACAAAACCGGGAAAGTGCTGATGCTCGGGTATATGAATCGGGAATCATTTGTAAAAACATTGGAAAGCGGTACGGTATGGTTTTATTCCCGTTCAAGAAAAGAACTTTGGAATAAGGGTGAAACATCGGGGAATTTTTTGCAAGTGATGGAAATTACTTCGGATTGCGACGATGATGCAATCTTGATAAAAGCCGATCCGAAAGGTCCCACATGTCATACCGGAGCGGAAAGCTGCTTTCATCATGAAATAGAAAATGGTGATAAAGATACTTTTTTTGACAGCACCATCTTATTTGATTTGTTCGAAGTCATTGAAGATCGAAAAGCAAATCCCGTGGAAGGTTCATATACCAATTATCTGTTTGAAAAAGGGATTGACAAGATCCTGAAAAAAGTCGGAGAAGAGAGTGCGGAAACGATTATCGCGGCCAAAAATGATTCTAAAGAAGAAATTACGTACGAAACCTCGGATTTATTCTATCATCTGTTGGTCATGATGTCGGATCGGGGTGTGAAGCCGGAAAATATTCTGAAAGCATTATATGACAGGCATGGTGGAAAATATTAAAAAACTGCTTTCTTGACTTACTTTGGATTATGTACTATACTGAAAACAAGATTCAGGTTGCGTTGCAATAATAGAGAAACAGGTTAAAAGCCTGTGCGGTCCCGCCGCCGTATGGATGAGTGCGTCATCCCATCGATCATCGATGGAATCACTGGAGAATTCCGGGAAGAGGATGGCAAACGATGAATCCGAGCCGGAAGAACTGCCTGATGAAAACACCAATTCACGGAGAATGGACGGTGCTTTGATTTTGATGAAGCAGCATTTCTCTGAAATGCTTTTTTTAGTCTTGGCCGAAGGGGAAACTGAATGATTATTTTTATCTTGGGTGGAGTCAAAGGGGGGAAAAGCATGCTCGCGCAATGTGCGGCAAAATATCTTTCCGAGCAGGATGACTCTTCAAATTTGTGTTATCTGGCAACGATGGTTCCCGGAGACGAAGAGGACAAAAAAAGAATAACCCGGCATATCTACGACAGAGAAGACTGGGGATTTCGAACCATAGAAGAAGGTTATTGTCTGCTGGATATGATCGATCAGGTAAATGCAAACGATGTAGTGCTGCTTGACAGTATCACGGCTTACGTTCAGAATATTATTTTCAGTGACAATGACGTGGTGAATGATATTAAGAGTGAGGATATATTTCTGCATATAAGAACTTTGGCAAAATGTGTGAAGGATTTAATTATTGTTTCCGATTACATTTTTTCCGATGCGATTCAATATGGTTTTGAAACAGAATTTTATAAACGCATTTTGGGGAATGTACATGCCCAAATTGCGCGGGAAAGTGATGTTGTGATCGAATGTGCCTATTCGAATATGAAGTTCTGGAAAAATACGGAAAATTTTGATTTCACACCGATTTATGATGCATATTATCACTACGACAGACATTTGGAATATAAGGATATTTAAGAAATGGTTCGATCATTTTTAACCTGTATGGGAATGTTTACCAAATTACCGGTGCCGATGGTAACCTGGGAAGAGAAAAAAGGCCCGGATGCACTTTGCTATTTGCCGATAGCCGGGTTTTTCTGTGGGATATTTGTGTTTGGGATCTATTATTTATGCTTTTATCTTAAGCTTTCGGCAGATATCTCCGCTTTTTTGATTTTGTTTTCGATGTTTGCAATCAGCGGATTTGTACACTTGGATGGTTTCATGGATATTGCAGATGCGTTTCTTTCTTCCAGGGATCGGGAAGGAAAAATCGAGATACTGAAGGACAGTCGGGTAGGAGCATTCAGTGTAATTTCGGTTGTTTTCTTGATCTTAATGGGATTTGTTTCAATAAAAACGCTTTTGTATCAATCGCTCTTTCCCGTACTTTTTTTGTTGATTCCGATGATATCGAGAAATCTTGCCGCTTTGGTTATTTTTTCGTTCAAACCTTTGCAGAATAAAGGCTTGATGTTTTATTTCAAAGACGGAGAAAAGAATTACCATTTATGGATCATGATTATATCAATTGCGATATTGATCGGTGCAATCGGATGGATTTCTATGCCATATTTATTCGGCACAGTATTTTCATTGTTGCTCGTGTTCATGATGGATTTGTGGATTAACCGCAGTATCGGCGGAATAAACGGAGATGTTGCCGGTGCAACAATCGTAATGAGCGAATTTATTTCCTATTTTGTCATCGCGGTTATCGGCAATATATTTTAAGTCAGAGAGGTAAGTTATGATTTTGGTCTTCGGAGGCGCTTATCAGGGGAAAAGCGGGTTTGTTGGGGAAAAATTCGGATATTCGAAAGAAAAAATGTTTCAATGCAGCGAAAAAACAGGGATGTGCTATGATTATCCGGTTATCAATTGCCTGCATTTATTTGTCTTGGGTGCGGTTCAGCGCGGAGATAACCCGATTGAATATATACAGAAAAATTTACTGTTTTTCAAAGATAAGATTATCATTTGCGATGATATCAGCTGCGGGATCGTCCCATTGGGCAAAGATCTGCGCCTTTATCGTGATCAGGTAGGTAAGATCATGCAGATTCTTGCAAGAGAATCCGATGAGGTATATCGGGTGTTTTGCGGACTGGGAGATAAAATCAAGTGAAATTAAATATGCAATTGATTCGTCACGGCAAAACGGAAGCGGTGGATCGGATGATTTATTCCGGATTCAGCGATTTGCCGCTCACTGATGCGGGCAAATCGGAAATTGATCGGTTTGTAAAAGAAAAGCTGTACCATTCTGCGGATTCTTATTATACAAGCGGGCTTTCCCGTGCGGTCGAAACTTTGGAACTGATCGCAGGGAATGTGAATTATGGTATTATTCCTGAATTAAAAGAATGTAATTTCGGAGAATTCGAGCTAAGAAAACATGATGATTTGATGCACGATCCTGATTATGTTGCATGGATTAATGACGTAACAGGGAACTATGTGATCCCCCATGGAGAGAGCACGGCGCAGTTTCATGACCGTGTCGAAAAAGGATTTCGAATTTTGTTCAATCATGCTTTGGATGAGAACTCGGAGAAAATTCTCTTGACGTCACATGGTGGGGTCATTGGATATTTCGCAAATAAATATTGCGACGATTCCATGAATTTTTACGAAGCAATGCCATCCCACGGCCTTGGGTATGAGATTGACCTTATGGTTGAAAAAGAAAGTTTCCGAGTAGAAAACTTTAAAAGAATAGAAAACAATTAAAAGAAAAATGGCATTTCTGAAGAAATGCCATTTTTGTGTTTTCGTTTCGATTATTGCTATGACTGAATATCGTCCATATTCTCAATATCGATAGATTGCACTTTATAAGTGCCGTCTTTTGAGAGAATGGTGATGGTTCCCAACTGGGAGACTGTTTTTTGTTCGTTGGTTTCACTGTAAGTAATTACAATTTGTGCATCAAAGGTGAAATACCATAATCCTTCGTTGACATTGTATTTTTCTTCTTTTGTGTTGATGTAATTGACTGCAATCGTACATTTGTTTTCGTAAGCATATTCTTCATAATACTCGGTAATGCGTTCGGAAACTGCCTGATTATAGCCTTCTTCCGTGAAATCATTGTTCGTAATGGTTACGGAATCATTATCTTCCGATTTTGCATTGGTCAGATAAGACGTAATCTGATAATCGGACACATTGTATAATTTGTTTAAGAAATCTTTGGCGTATACTTCTTCGCCGGACGGTTTCAGCAATATAAACGAAATCAGTGAAACGGCGAATAATAATGAGACAGATAAAATCAGTCTTTTCTTTTTTTTCATTATCTCCTCGCTTTTGATGATTTTGTTACTATTCTGTTACATTATCCATGAATTGCACTCATTTGTCAAGAAATCGACGGCACAAAATTATTGAGTGAAAATAATTATGAGAAATTTCGGTATATATGAGGGAAATTTTTCATGTGTTTTTTTTTAACTGTTGACATGTTATAATTTAGGAATCAGAGGTGAATTATGTTAATCATTACAGGACATTACGGCAGCGGAAAGACCGAATTTGCAGTTAATTATGCAATGAAACAAAGCAAAGAACAAGGGGAAAAAGTAGCACTGATTGATTTGGATATCGTAAATCCTTATTTTCGCAGCAGAGAAAAAGCACTTCTTTTGGAAAAAAATGGGATCGAAGTGCTTGGTTCCAGCCTCGGAAACAAGCAGCAGTCTTTGGATATGCCCGCACTTCCGGGAGAAATTAACAAATATATCGAGGATCAATCTTATGATTCTATTTTTGATGTGGGCGGAGACGGGGAAGGTGCGCGTGTATTGTCCAGATTTTCCGAAAAAATCAAGTCTGTCGGCTATGAAATGCTGCTTGTCGTGAACGCGAACAGACCAATGACTGCCACTTCGGATCAGGTAATCGCATATTTGCGCGACATTGAAAATCAAAGCAGACTCAGGATAAGCGGTTTGATTAACAATACGCATATGATAAGGGAAACCACGGAAGCGGATATTATGAAAGGGTACGATCTTTGCATGGAAGTATCGGCTAAAACAGGGCTTCCCGTAGTATTCAATGTTGTTCCAAACTACTTGAAAATTCAGAATATTCATAGTAAAATAGACAAAGTATTTATTTTGGACGAATTGTATATGCGTCCCGAATGGATGTGAGAGCGAATCGAGGTGAACACGGTGGCAAAAGGAATCGTCAGATTCGATGAGGATAACTGCAAAGGATGCGAACTCTGCATTGAAGTATGTCCTCAGAAAGTAATCAGTATCAGTAAAGATAGAATCAATGCAAAAGGATATCATCCTGCATATGCAGCGGAACCGGGCAGTTGTACCGGTTGCGGAAATTGTGCAGTGATGTGCCCCGATTCCATTATAACAGTGGAAAGAGACTAATTGAATTGGCTGCAGTCAGCGGCAGAATGGAAGTTAATTATGGCAAAAGTACTGATGAAAGGCAATGAAGCGGTAGCGGAAGCTGCAATCAAAGGCGGCTGCCGATATTTTTTCGGTTATCCGATCACTCCGCAGAATGAATTGCCGGAATATATGTCAAAAAGACTGCCTGAAGTAGACGGCGTTTTTGTGCAGGCAGAAAGTGAAATTGCTGCAATCAGCATGGTATATGGTGCTGCGGGTTGCGGAGCAAGGGCGATGACTTCATCCTCAAGTCCCGGAATTGCGTTGAAACAGGAAGGTATTTCTTATATATGCGGATCAATGCTTCCGTGTGTTATCGTGAATATGGTCAGAGGGGGCCCCGGTCTGGGCGGAATTCAGCCTGCACAGTCCGATTATTTTCAGGCAACAAGAGGCGGAGGAGACGGAGATTACCGCGTTATCGTATACGCTCCGGCAAATTTGCAGGAAGCGGTTGATATCATGCAACAGGCATTCGATATCAGCGAATATTACCGCGTTCCGGTCATGATGCTCGGAGACGGAATGATCGGACAGATGATGGAACCGGTCGAATTCAAAGATGTGGAAACAAACAAAGTCCTTCCTCCAAAAGATTGGGCTACAACAGGAACAAAAGAAAAAAGAAAACCGAATATTATCAATTCACTTTATCTGGATCCTCAGATTTTAGAAAATCATAATCTGCATTTGAATGAAATTTACGAGCAGATCAAAAAGGACGAAGTTCGTTACGAATCGGTCGGAGTCGAGGACTGCGATGTTGTCTGTGTTGCATACGGAACAACATCCCGCATCGTGAAGACAGCGATTGAAGAATGCGAAAAACAGGGGATGAAAGTCGGATTGATCCGTCCCATCACTTTATGGCCGTTTCCCGACGCTGCTTTTGATGCAATCAATCCGGATTGCAAGGGAATCCTTTGTGTCGAAATGAGTTTGGGGCAAATGATCGACGATGTGAAAATTGCGGCCAACGGACGATGGAAGACCTTTTTTTACGGCAGAGTCGGAGGAATGATTCCTGAACCCGATGCGATTAAAGCGGAAATAGAAAAAATTATCCGAGGTGAAAACTGATGACAGTCGTATATGAAAAATCCAGAGGTTTGACGGATACACAGTTTCACTACTGCCCGGGCTGCACGCATGGAATTATACACAAACTGATCGCGGAATGTTTGGTGGAGCTTGGCGTATTGGGAGACACGATCGGTGTGGCTCCGGTGGGTTGCGGTGTTTTGGCTTATAATTATTTCAATTGCGACATGCATGAAGCCGCACACGGAAGAGCACCCGCTGTAGCAACGGGAATCAAGCGTGCGATGCCGGATCACGTGGTGTTTACCTATCAGGGAGACGGGGATCTTGCATCAATCGGTACGGCTGAAATTGTGCAGGTCGCACATCGCGGCGAGAAGATCACAACGATATTTGTAAACAATGCCATATACGGAATGACGGGAGGCCAAATGGCGCCGACGACTCTGATCGGACAGAAAGCCACAACCTGTCAGGACGGAAGAAAAGAGGAGCTTGCCGGCAAACCGATCAGAATGAGTGAAATGCTTGCAACCATCGACGGAGCAAAATTCATCGAACGCGTCAGCGTTGATACTCCTGCCAATATCAGAAAAGCCAAGAAAGCGATTAAAAAAGCGTTCCAAACTCAGATTGAAGGGAAAGGTTTTTCCATGGTTGAAGTGTTGTCTACCTGCCCGACAAATTGGGGCAAAACACCTTCGGAAGCATTGCAATGGCTCAGAGACAATATGATGCCGTATTTCCCTCTCGGTAACTTCAGAGACTGGGAGGAAAACAAATGAACGAAAAAATAATTATGGCCGGTTTTGGCGGGCAGGGAGTTATGCTGATCGGTCAATTGCTGACCTATGCAGGGATGTACGAAGATAAAGAGGTAAGTTGGCTTCCGTCTTACGGACCCGAAATGCGGGGAGGAACGGCAAATTGCCATGTGTGTGTTTCGGATAAGCCGATCAGTTCTCCGATTATCACAAAGGCGAACAGTGTCATTATCATGAATAATCCCAGTCTGGATAAATTTGTGCCTCTTGTCGAGCCCGGCGGAGATCTGTTTCTGAATTCTTCTTTGGTAGACATTCCCGTCGAACGCAGTGATATCAATATTTATCATATTGATGCAAATCATATCGGTTCCGATAAATCGGCGAATATGGTAATGCTTGGGGCGTTTTTGGGCAAACATCCGATTGTGAGCCTTGAGACGATCGAAAAAGTAATGAAGAAGACGATGACAGGTAAGAAAGAAAAATTCATACCCGGGAATATCAAAGCGATACAATCAGGAATTGATGCCGTAAAATAAAGCAAACGGAACTGCGGAATTTTTTCGCAGTTTTTTATTTGCTGAAAAGTAAGATTGTAAATTTTTTGTAATTCATATATAATAAAATAATAAAAAAAATGAATGAAGTGAAAATGAATTACAGACACGAATTGAAGTATCTGCTGGATATGAGCGAATATCATGTGCTCAGAAGCCGTATGGCTGCCATTCTGAAACCTGATTATCATGGCGGACGAGACAATCGCTATCATATCAGGAGTGTGTATTTTGACGATATGAAAAATACGGACTTCATAACAAAACTATCGGGGTTGGCGGAACGAAAAAAATATCGGATCAGAATGTATGACTCTGACGAATCACTGATTCGGTTGGAAAAAAAAATAAAAATGAATGATGTCAGTTGTAAACAATCTGCTGAATTGACCAAACATGAGGCAGATTCTTTTTTGGAATCGGATACAGACATCTTTTCTGAAAATGACGATCCATTGGTTCGCGAGTTTGCTCTGACAAATCATAAGAATCTTTTAAAAGCGAATGTCATAACAGATTATGACAGGGAAGCTTATGTATTTAATCCCGGAAATGTTCGGGTGACTTTTGACATCAATCTGAAAACCGCATTGCTGAACACTGACTTTTTTAGCAGAAATTTGCCGATGATTCCTGCACTGGGAAGCAATCGGATGATTTTGGAAGTAAAATATGATGCTTTTCTTCCTTCGGTTATTTCCGATTTGCTGTCGCCGGGCAGCGGAATACAAATGTCGGTTTCCAAATTTGCATTATGCAAGCAGTTTATATCACTGAATGATTGGGAGGTGCAATAATGGGTTTGCAGGATATTCTTAAAAAAAGTGTTTATGATCAATACATCTCTTCCAATTCCGATATTACCGTTGAACTGCTGCTGGTCACTTTACTGATCGTCGCATTGCTGTCTGTGTTTATGATTGCTATCTACAAACTGACCTATAAAGGGGCAATTTTTTCTTATGAATATGCCGGGTCATTAATTTTGACTGCTCTCGTTACAAGTTTGGTTATTCTGCCGATCAGCTATAACTTAACACTTTCTTTGGGTATGGTGGGTGCTCTCAGCATTGTGCGATTCAGAACCGCGGTAAAAAATTCGAAAGATATTTCTTATATGTTTTGGGCAATTGCGATCGGAATCACCTGCGGTGCGGGATTCTATTTGATTGCGATCGCCGGAACGGCATTTATCGCTCTTGTGATGATAGGGATGATGTATCTTACGAATAAAAGATTGAATGCGGAACCATGCATTTTAGTCATTCGCATGATTGCGGATGCGCACGTGGACGCCGTTAAAAATCATTTTCCAAAGATTATCGTCAAGTCATTGACAGTCAATGACCAGTACACGGAACTGACTGCCGAAATTCCACTGATCCCGGATGAAGGCACAATCCGTGCTTTGCGTGAAAATGAAGAGATACTGAATATGTCCTTTGTAAAATATAACGGAGACTATGCTGTGTAGTCAAATACCTGATGCGGAGTGCCAATGAAATTCAATAAAGCCAAAATCATTATTGCCGTTTGTGTCTTCTCGGTTATCGCAATTGCGATGGTTTTGTTGTACTCAAAATCCGATATCATCAATAACAGTTTGGTGATCAATGAAGTGTGCACATCCAACACTTCACTTGCACTCGGTGCCGAACAGCAGAACTATGATTTTATCGAAATCTGCAATCAGACTTCAGAGCCGATCCATTTAAACGGGTACTATCTGAGTGATGATTTGAGTAATCCGACGCAGTGGGCTTTCCCCGATGTTGATATTCAGCCCGGAGCGTACCTTTTAATATACGCATCCGGTGAAGATAATGAGGCAAACGGAGAATTGCACGCTAATTTTAAGTTGTCCAATTCTTCCGGGGTTGTGACGCTTTCAGACGGGAAGAATATTGTTGCTAAAGTCTATGTTCCCGAGTTGACGGATGATATTTCCTACGGGTTGAATGATGAAAACAAATATGCTTATTACAATGTCATGACGCCCGGATATGAAAATCATTCCGTATCTTACAAGTCAATGGCATCTATCGGGGCATCTTCCTCTTCGGAAGAAAGCATTATCATTAATGAAATCAGTGCAGGGGAACAAACGTCGATTTATGATGAAGACGGAGATTTTTCCGATTTCATCGAGTTGTATAATACATCCGACCAAGCGGTTGATATCGGCGGATATTTTCTTTCGGATGATTCCGAAAAAACATCAAAATTTGTTTTGCCCGATTATACGATGCAACCGGGAGAATATTTGGTTATTTTCGCGTCCGGAAAAAACAAGTCGGGCGGGGGATACATCCACACCAACTTTAAACTGAGTGCCAATGAAACACTTTATTTATATAATTCCGAAACGGAGTTACTGGATAAGATTGATATTCCTACTTTGCCGGATAATACTTCGTATGGGCGTACTCAAGACCACTCCGACAATTGGCTGTACTACAGTTCTCCGACTCCGGGATTCGATAATAATACAACCGGAATGCAAACGGTTACCGAGTCTGAAACGGTGAAGGGAGCGCAGGTTTTCATCAGTGAAGTAATGAGTGCCAACGGAACAACGCTTTATGACGCAGACGGAGACAATGAGGATTGGATTGAGCTGTACAATCAGACAGATCACGCGATTTCACTTGCGGGGTATTCATTAAGCGATACGCTGAATGACACACATAAGTGGAGTTTTGATGAGAATGCCGTGATTCAGCCGGGAGAGAGCATGATCGTATTTGCGTCATCGAAAGACAAAGTTGATTCGGACGGCAATTACCATACAAATTTCAGTTTAAGCAAATACAATCAGACAATTGTGCTTTCGAAAGACAATGTTATCATGGATACGTTGTCTTTCGGCTTTATGAAGGGGGATGTATCGGTAGGAATCGGAGGGGTGAATGATTCGGGGAAATATTATTTTGATGCTCCTACTCCCGGATCGGTAAACAATTCCGTAAAATACAGCGGGGTCAGCTCCGGAGTTACTTTTTCAAAAAAATCGGGATATTATACGGATACCGTGAATCTGACGATGAGCTGTCCGGAAAAAGATGTGGCAATATACTATACCTTGGACGGAAGCGCTCCGTCTCTGACATCAAACTTATACACCGGAACGATTTCGATCTCTTCCAATACATCTGTTCGTGCGATCTCATATAAGGCCGGAAATCTTACTTCGGATGTAACAACCGAAACTTTTTTACTGAATGAAGACGATCATGGTTTGCCTGCTGTGTTTCTGACTACAGATAACAATAAATTGTTTAACGGCGGCATCTATAACAATGATTTGAGCGATGAACGGAGAGTCGATGCCAATATCGAACTCCTTGAGACCGACGGAAGCGGTTTTACTGAGGATGCTCTGATTAATAAATCGGGCAACATGAGCGCGCTGGAAACGCAAAAATCTTTCGGTGTTTTTTTCAAAGAATATGTCGGAGACGGTTCGTTGGAATACAATTTATTTCCTGACGAGGAAAATGGGGTTACTACCTATTATTCTTTTTTGCTTCGTACCAGCGGAAATGATTGGGATGATTTAAAATGCAAAGACGGCATGCTGCAGACGCTTGCCGCAACCGAGATGGATCTGGATTATATGTCTTATCGCCCTGCTGTTTTATATATCAATGGTCAGTATTGGGGTATCTACAATATACGGGACAAGGAAAATGCCGATTATATTACGACTCATTATCCCGGAGTTGACGGGGATAACTGCGACATTATCAGTTTCGGTTATGGTGTGGAACAGGGAGATTATGCCGAATATAACAAATTGCTCAGCTTTATAGAAAACAGCGATTTGAACGATGCCGCCAACTGGGCGACATTGGAAAACATGATGGATGTCGACAATATGATCGACACTTACCTTTGCCATATTTATTACAGCAATTATGATACGGTAAACTTTCGCTGGTGGCGGGAACGGAAGGACGGAGCAAAATGGCGGTGGATGCTTTATGATTTGGATTATGCATTGTATGTGCCTTCGCAAAACAATCTGGAATTGATCAGTGATCCCGAGGGGCACGGGGTCAATAAATATTTTGATTCTTCATTGATTTACAACCTGATGAAATCGAATTATTTCAGACAGCGCTTTATTGAACGAACGGCAAAGTATTGGCCGACGATCTTTAATTCGGATGTGATTTTGGCGAAATTTGATCAGACATATGGTTTGATCGCCGCTGAAATGCCGGATCAGCTTGCCCGCTGGGATATTTCATTGAGCCATCATATCGACGAAATGAATGAAGCAGATGATTTTATCCGCCGTCGTCCGGCTTATTTTCGTGTGATGTTTCAGAATTATTTTGGATTATCAACGCAAGAGTTGGATCAGTTGTTGCCGACTCAAACCGTGACATATCCAAAAATAGTTATTAATACTTCTTTATTCGGCAATATTTCCGATACCGAAATTTTATTGAAAAATACTTCGTAAAATTACATTTGATTTTAAAGGGTGCTTGACAACAGTGATTCAATACGATATAATCTCATAGAAAAAATAATACGAGGTAAGTTTTATGTTGAAAGGGAGACATCTGATCGTCCCCACCGACTTTACCGTCGAAGAACTCAATCAATTATTCAGACTTGCAGACAGCATTGTTGCAAACCCTTCGAAATTTTCGGAAGTATGCAAAGGAAAGCTGATGGCAAGTCTTTTTTTTGAACCGTCGACAAGGACTAAATTTTCTTTTGATGCTGCAATGTATCGGTTGGGCGGAAATGTTCTTGGGTTTTCCGACCCAAATACTTCAAGCACTGCCAAAGGAGAAACGCTTTCCGACACTACCAGAACAATTTCCAATTATGTGGATCTGATTGTGTGCCGCAGTCCGAAAGAGGGAGCTGCGCACCTGATGAGCAAAGCGAGCGCTGTGCCTGTTATCAATGCCGGAGACGGAGGACATCAGCATCCCACACAAACATTGACAGATTTATTCACCATCCGCCATTACAAACATTCTCTTGACAATCATGTCGTTGGGGTTTGCGGAGATTTAAAATTCGGAAGGACAATTCATTCTCTGATTAAAGCGCTGAGCAGGTATGCGAATATGCGCTTTATCTTTATCTCTCCGGAAGAACTCAGGATGCCGGAGAATATTACAAAAGAACTGGACGGAAAAATCGAATACAAAGAGACAAACAGTCTGGATCAATCCATCGGAGAATTGGATATTTTGTATATGTCCCGCGTTCAGAGGGAACGTTTCGTGAGCGAAGAGGAATATCTCAGATTGAAAGACTATTTCATCCTTGATCAGGAAAAAATGAAAAAAGCAAAAAAAGACATGATTGTGATGCATCCGCTGCCGAGGGTGAACGAAATATCCACCGAAGTGGATGATGATCCGAGATGTATTTATTTTGATCAGGCAAAATTAGGGATGTATATCCGAATGTCACTGATTATGCACTTGCTCGGCGTTGCGGAAGAAGAGGAGGATTGAAATGATCAATGTTTCGAAACTGAAAAAAGGAATCGTAATCGATCATATCGAACCGGGTCAGGGGTATAAGTTGTTCTCTCAGCTTGGTCTGGATCAACTGGATGATGTCGTGGTGCTGCTGCGCAATGTGCCAAGCAAAAAAATGGGGAAAAAGGATTTGATTAAGATCGAAACCGATTTGGAATTGGATTTTGATGTATTGGGATTGGTTGATCCCGGAGCCACGGTCAATTATGTGGAGGACGGAATCCGAGTCAAGAAAATCCAGGTGGCATTGCCCGAGGAAGTTTACGGCATTTTGGAATGTAAAAATCCCAGATGTATCACAAAAACCGAACAAACCGATCAAATAAAATTCACATTGTTTGATCGTGAAAAAAAGATATTTCAATGCGAATATTGCGACGGCTTGACAAGTCTTTAGCAAACGATTAGGATAATGATATGAAACTCATCGTAAAAAATGCTCATTTGGTTGATCAAGTCAGATCCGAGCAGAATGATATTTTGCTCGAAGACGGCATAATCCGTAAGATCGGAGATATTCGGAAAGAGTGTTCTTCCGTGATTGATGCAACCGGAATGATCGTAATGCCGGCATTTGTTGACATGCATTCTCATTTCAGAACGCCGGGATATGAGTATAAGGAAGATTTCCTTACCGGATTTCATGCAGCACTCAAAGGCGGGTATGGTACTGTATGCGGGATGGCAAACACGATGCCTGTCATGGATCGGGCAGACAGGATTGCTGCAAATCAGGAAAAGGCAAATTCTTTGGAACTGCTGAATTACATTCAGATTGGTGCGTTAGGTTTGGATCTGCACGATAAAGTATTGTCGGCACATGATTTGATGAGGGATGTGACGCCGATTTTTTCGAATGACGGGAATACTATTGAGAACGAACAATTTATGCGGGAAGCTCTGAAATCTTCGTCAACGAATGATTTTGTGCTTTGTACCCATTGTCAGCCTGAAGAAGAAATTATTGAACGGGATTTACGATTGCTGACTGAAATCGGTGGAAATTTGCATATATGCCATATCAGTACAGAGAAAAGTCTTGGTATTATCGGAGAGGCCAAAAAAAATGGAATGAAATTTACGTGTGAAGTTACGCCTCATCATTTATTCGGTTACGGTTTGGATTATAAGGTCAATCCTCCGTTTGCTGCCGAAAAAGATGTTCTTGCTCTGATTGCGGGAATCAGGCAGGGCGTGATTGATGTATTGGCGACTGATCACGCACCGCATTCCAAGCAAGACAAAGAAAACGGCGCTCCCGGAATCGACAATATCGAAGTTGCATTCGGCATGTACTGGAGTATTTTTCATGAAAATAACCTTTCGCTTAACAGACTGTCAGAGATGATTTCCGGTAAACCTGCATCTTTGCTCGGATTGAGAAAAGGACGGTTGAAGGAAGGATACGATGCCGACCTGGTTTTCATTGATCCTGACAAAAAACAGACAATTCTTCCCGAAAACTTTGTTTCAAAATCAAACAACACTCCGTTTGCCGGAAAAGAAATACTAGGGAAGGTATTATTAACAATGATAGGCGGTAAGATCAAATATGATAGCAGAGAAGTTACTTCGTGAATCAAACAAGCACAAGGGGGTTTGTGTGGGGTTGGATACGGATTTGAAATATATTCCGGATTATATCATGAGCAAGGATGTTTCGCTGTCCGAAAAGGTATTCGAGTTCAACAAGCTGATTATTGATGCAGTCTGCGATGAAGTGGCTTGCTTTAAAGTGCAAATTGCCTATTATGAATCTCTGGGATTGGAAGGATTGTCGGCATATTCCAGAACATTGAAATATCTCGCTTCGAAAGAAAAAATTTCAATTGCAGATATCAAACGAGGAGACATTGCGGCTACTGCCGAAAAATACGCGGAGGCACACTTCAGCGGTGAATTTGAAGCAGATTATGTTACTTTAAATGCCTATATGGGAGAGGATGCGATTTCTCCTTTTTATTCTTATTTTCAAACGGGGGCGAAAGGTGCGTTTGTTTTGGTCAAAACATCCAATCCCTCCGGTGTGGATATACAGAATATCGAAGTGAATCATGAATATGTCTATCAGCTAATGGCAAAAAACGTAGCGAAATGGGGCGCTCAGTTCGTTGACGACAGCGGATTTTCCTCGATTGGCGCGGTTATCGGATTAACATATCCGGATGAAATCAAGCGAATCAAACCGCTTATGCCGAATACTTTTTTCCTGATCCCGGGTTACGGGGCTCAGGGCGGAACGGGAAAAGATTTGGCACAGCTTTTTTCGGAAGGGATTTGCGGAGTTGTGAATTCTTCCAGAGGGATCATCGCTGCGCATGTGAAGAAAGGATTGGAAGTTGGTTTTGAGGAAGAATCCAGAAAAGCGGTTCTGGCGATGAAGGAGGATATCGGAAAGTGGCTTTGATTATTAAAAATGAAGAAATCAGTCCCGGTATTTTCCAGTTGGATATCTCGGGCAGATATACGGGAGATGCCGGGCAGTTCTATATGCTCAAAGCGAGCAGCACAATGGATCCGTTTTTGCCTAGACCAATCAGCATCAATGACATTCATGAAAATCAAATTACTTTTCTTTATCAGCGTAAAGGGCGCGGAACTTCATGTATAGCCGATATGAAAGCAGGAATGCAGATTGATCTTACGGGTCCGTTTGGAAACGGTTTTCAATTCTTTGACAGCGACATGATTTTTGTGGGTGGGGGAATCGGAATTGCTCCGTTGTATTATGCCGTTAAGTGCTTCAATAAAATTTACCCTCATCGCAGAACGATTGTTTATCTCGGATTTCAGCAAAGCAGCTTTTATGCTGGTAAATTTCAGAACATCGCCGACTTGATCAAAATTAATATCGGCGGCAAAGTCACTGATGAGGTTCGACTTGATCTGACCAAGGAGATGATTACATGCGGTCCGGAACCGATGATGAAAGCATTGCATGACAGAGTTTCCAAAAACTCGATACGATTGCAGGTTTCATTGGAAAGTCGGATGGCATGTGCAGTCGGAGCTTGCTTGGGTTGTGCCGTCGAAACGAAATCCGGAATGCAAAGAGTATGCAAAGATGGGCCGGTATTTATTTCCGAAGAGGTTTTTTATGAATAGACTGGAAACTGAATTCCTCGGAATTTCAATGAAAAATCCAATCATTGCGGCAAGCGGAACATTTGGGTTCGGTGAAGAATACAGCCGATTTTACGATGTGGGGAAATTAGGCGGTATTTGTTCGAAAGGTTTGACGCTCGACTCGAAAAAAGGGAATACCGGGATCAGAATTTGGGAAACTGCATCCGGAGTGATGAACAGTATCGGATTGCAGAATCCGGGAGTTCAGCAATTTATCGAGCGGGAATATGAACGAATGAAATCATATGGTTCGGCTGTCATCGTAAATTTAGGCGGTGGATGCGAAGATGAATACGTACTTGCCGCAGAAATGCTGAATCAAACCGAAATTGATATTCTTGAATTGAACATATCATGCCCGAACGTCAAAAAAGGTGGTATGGCATTTGGCATCCGTGCGGCGGATGTGGAATATATCACCCAAAAAATCAAACAGGTTACCATTCATCCTTTAATGGTGAAACTTTCTCCCAATGCAGAAAATATATCCGACGCTGCGATGGCGGCTGAGGCTGCGGGTGCAGACGCTGTTTCTCTGGTGAATACTTTTCAGGCAATGGCAATTGATATCAATAAAAAAGAAGCGGTCTTTGATAATCTGTATGCAGGGCTCAGCGGCAGCGCAATCAAGCCAATTGCTTTGCGCATGGTGCATCAGGTTGCGCATCGTGTCGGTATTCCCGTGTGCGGAATCGGAGGGATTCTGACATGGGAAGATGCTTTGGAATTTATCATGGCGGGCGCCAGTGTCGTTCAGGTTGGTTCCGGAATGTTTCATGATATGCTGTCTCCTCTGAAAATTATTGACGGATTGGATCAATATTGCAAAAAGAATGCAGTTGAAAATATCGCTCAACTGAAAAAAATCATCTAGTGAGGTTATCCATTATGAATAAAAATAGAGTAATTGAAATTTTGCAGGAAACGAATGCGTTGTTGAACGGACATTTTCTGCTCTCTTCAGGATTGCACTCGAACGCGTATGTTCAATGCGCCAAGCTCCTTCGCTTTCCCGACAAAGCGGCCGAAGTCCTGTCGGTTGCAGTTGAACAAGTGCGGGAATTGAAAATTGACAAAGTATGCGGCCCAGCAATGGGCGGAGTTATTGTCTCATATGAAATTGGCAGACAGCTTTGGAAAGAAAGTATTTTTACGGAACGAAAAGATGGGAAAATGGAATTGCGCAGGGGGTTCAGTGTGAAGCCCGGGGACAGAATATTGATTACCGAGGATGTGGTGACAACAGGGAAAAGCACGATGGAAACCGCACAAATATTAACCGATATGGGCGCAGAGATTGTCGGAGTGGCCTGTATTGCGGATCGAAGAGCGGACGATTGCGATTTCCCGCTGCCCGTTTACAGTTGTGTGAAACTTCATATCGATACCTACCGGCCCGATGATTGCCCTTTGTGCAAAGAAAATAAACTTCCCGTGGAGAAACCAGGCAGCAGGGAAATGAAAAAATAGATTTGGGGGGCGTTTTATGTTAAAAGCGATTGAAAATCGTTTGTTGACAGAAGAGGAAATTTTTCAAATAAAAAACAATAGCTCTCAACCCATTGTCTGTTTTTTCGACTATGATTATTTTCGGAAAAATGCAGAATTATTTACTATTCCCGATGAATACGTACAGGGTATTCTTCATTACGGAATGCTGAACTCGGTCAGTTGGGAACACGAAGGTTTTTTGATTTCGCTGCAAATACCGCATGAGGTGAATGCAAAAGAATCGTTTTCTCATATCTATATTTTCTCAAAAAAAAATGTTTTGGTTTTCATCTGCAAAAAGCATAAAATTGTGGATCAATTGATTAGAGAAATCAATCAGGGAACGTTGGCGGAAGAAAGTACGGAGAAGATATTGTATTTGTTTTTCGACCGTTTAATTTCCGATGACGCAATTGTTTTTGAGAATATGGAAAAGCAAATTACGTTAATAGAAGAAGATCTGATCAATTCCAGGAAGCAAGATTATGTCAAGGATATTTTTACTTATCGCAAAAAACTGATGCTGCTGAAGAAATATTATCAGCAGCTTGCGGACATTATGGATGACTTATATCAAAATGAGACACAGAATATTGTCAACAAGCGTTACATTAAGCGAATTTCCGATAAATCAAAGCGATTATACGCCGATGTGCTTCATTTGCGTGATTATGTAACTCAGATCAGAGAAGCATACCAAACACAAATGGATATCAATTTAAACAGCATCATGAAACTTTTTACCGTCATTACCGCTATTTTTATGCCCTTGACTGTTGTTGTCGGTTGGTACGGAATGAATTTGAAAATGCCGGAGTTCGGATGGAGTTACGGATACCCTCTTGTGATTGGGTTATCGCTGCTGTTGGTTATTGCCGAAGTGATCTATTTTGCAAAAAATAAGTGGTTTTGATTAACATATGTTATTCAAACGTGATTGCTGTCGAGCTCATAAAGAAAAAAACTGCCGATTTATCATCAATCAGGCAGTTCTTTTTTATTTGATTTGTAAGGAAATGCAATCTAAAAATTTTCGTCATCTGCTTTGATAATAGGGAAGGGTGTCGAATTGTATACTTTGGAATAAGGCGGGACGGATTTCGTCAGCCATACGTTGCCGCCGATAATACTGTCATGTCCGACTGTTGTGTCTCCTCCGAGGATTGTTGCTCCGGAATAGATGATGACATTATCTTCAATATTCGGATGACGTTTAATATTGAGCAGATTGCCTTTGTCGTCCGTTTCAAAAGATTTGGCACCCAGCGTGACGCCCTGATACAATTTTACGTTATTCCCGATGACACAGGTTTCGCCGATCACAACACCGGTTCCGTGATCAATGAAAAAATGATTCCCGATTTTAGCACCGGGATGAATGTCGATGCCTGTATGAGCATGTGCATATTCCGTAATGATACGGGGAATGAGCGGCACTTTTTTCAGCCAGAGTTCGTGCGCGATTCTATAATTTGTAATTGCTTCGATGCAGGGATAACTGAGAATGACGTCATCAAACCCCGTTGCTGCAGGGTCTCCGCGATAAGCTGCGTGTATGTCTGTTGAAAGCAGTGCTCTGATGTCCGGTAATTTGCAGAAAAATTCCATACAAATCTGATCTGCCTGCTCCCGCGCGAGTTTTCCGCCTGCTTTGATGTCCTGCGCATTGTTTTCGT
Organism: Anaerofustis sp.; assembly: GCA_041447245.1. Classification (GTDB taxonomy): domain Bacteria; phylum Bacillota; class Clostridia; order Eubacteriales; family Anaerofustaceae; genus JBGMEA01. The sequence goes on along the minus strand of JBGMEA010000023.1, from coordinate 230,878 downwards.
TCATGCCGAAGAATACTTGTTCCAATATCGAATTTAGAAGCAATACGCCATCACATACTTTTTTGCTGACGACCGTTTCCAAAAAGCGAATATCGGTATCGTTTGTTTCGTAAATATGCGGATACAAAGCATTTCTTAGAATTTCGATCAGATCATAAACCTGATTTTTCAATCCGAAACTGACCAAATGAAGATCGGACATTTCATCAAAATTGATACTGATTAATTTCGACGAGATATTAGCGGTTTCATTTTTCAGCCAATCATATATTTTAATTGGAATCCACCCCTTTAAATGAATTGATATCATAGTATTTGATCCTGTAATATTTGTCAACTGATTTTTCAAGAGGGAATCAGGAATAACCATTAAAATAAAAACAATTTAATGTACATCGGATAATAAAATAATCTCCCGCCGGACAATACACGTTGAATTATTCGTAACGTTGTAATATAATGTTAAAGATTGAAGGTATTTTTTATCTTTTATTTTGCAGGAGGTTCTTAATGAGTAAGAAATACGTCTATTCTTTTGAGGAAGGAAATGCGTCCCAAAAGGCTTTGCTCGGCGGCAAAGGAGCAGGCCTCGCAGAAATGACCAATATCGGTCTTCCCGTTCCTCAAGGTATCACCGTCACGACCGAAGCTTGTATTGAATATTACAACGATGGCGAAAAAATCAGCGATGATATCAAAAATCAGATCTTTGATTATCTTCAAAAACTGGAAGCCAAGACGGAAAAAGTCTTTGGCGGAGACACAAATCCGCTGTTGGTTTCGGTACGTTCCGGTGCAAAAATATCAATGCCCGGAATGATGGACACCATTCTGAATCTTGGGTTGAATGCTGTTACGGTGGAAGCAATAGCAAAAAAAACAGGAAATCCCCGATTTGCATATGACAGTTACCGCCGTTTCATTATGATGTTTTCCGATGTTGCGATCGGAATAGACAAAGAACTTTTCGAACATGAACTTGAAACAATAAAAGAAACAAAAGGCTACAAATACGACACTGAGCTTACAGCGGAGGATTTGAAAAATCTGGTTGTCAAATATAAGCAGATTTTCAAAGAGAACAAAGGTTACGAATTCCCGGATGATCCGAAAGTGCAGTTGATGATCGCTGTGGAAGCAATCTTCAAATCATGGAACAACAACAGAGCAATTACATACAGAAAACTGAATAATATTCCTCATGATATGGGTACCGCAGTCAATATTCAGTCTATGGTTTATGGCAATATGGGCAATACTTCCGGAACAGGGGTTGCATTTACAAGAAATCCAGCTACCGGAGAAAAAGCAATCTATGGTGAATACCTGATCAATGCACAGGGGGAAGATGTTGTTGCGGGTATCAGAACTCCCGAACCGATCAATCGACTGAAAACCGATATGCCGCAAATTTATGATCAATTCATTAAAAGTGCGGAAATTCTCGAAAATCATTATAAAGACATGCAAGATATCGAATTTACAATTGAAGAAGGCAAGTTGTATTTTCTTCAGACCAGAAATGGCAAACGTACGGCGCATGCGGCATTGAAGGTTGCTGTGGATTTAGTTGAAGAAAAAATTATTGATAAGGAAACGGCTCTGCTGAGAATTGAACCGCTTTCGATCAATCAGCTTCTTTATCCGACATTCGATGAAGCGGTGCTGAAAGCAACCACCCCGATTGCGACCGGGTTGCCGGCATCTCCCGGAGCAGCTGTCGGTAAAATATATTTTACTGCAGATGACGCCGTTGCTCACGCAAAAAACGGTGAAGATGTGATTCTTGTAAGAAAAGAAACCTCGCCGGAAGATATTGAAGGAATGCATATGGCAAAAGGCATTCTTACTGCCAGAGGAGGAATGACTTCTCACGCTGCCGTTGTTGCACGCGGAATGGGGAAATGCTGCATCGCAGGGTGCGAAAAAATCAAAGTATATGAAAAAGAAAAATATTTTGAAGTCGATGGAAAACGATATTCTGAAGGAGACAGTATTTCGTTAAACGGTTCTACCGGAAACGTCTATGATGGTTTTATCAAGATGGTGGAAGCCAATCTAGGCGGTTACTTCAAAACAATCATGGATTGGGCGGATGAAACAAGACGAATGGAAATTCGCACCAACGCCGATACACCGAAAGATGCTCAAACTGCTCTTCATTTCGGTGCTGAAGGAATTGGCTTGTGCCGTACCGAACATATGTTTTTCGAGTCGAGCCGTATTCTTGAAGTCAGAAAAATGATTTGTGCCGATACTGTGGAGCAGCGTGTTCAGGCTCTTGATAAGATTATGCCGATGCAGAAAGACGACTTTTTGCAGATGTTCACCGCGATGAACGGCAAAGAAGTGACCATCCGTCTGCTTGACCCGCCGTTGCATGAATTCCTTCCGACGGAAGAAAAAGATATTATCGAAATTGCAGCTCAATTAGGGATTACTGTTGATAAATTGAAACAGCGTATCAGTGACTTGCATGAATTCAATCCGATGCTGGGACATCGCGGATGCAGGCTTTCCGTAACTTATCCGGAAATTGCCGTTATGCAGACAAAGGCGATCATTCTTGCCGCTATCGAAGCGAAGAAGAACGGAATTGATGTACATCCCGAAATTATGGTACCGCTCGCAGGCAATATAAAAGAACTGGATTATGTTGTCACAATCATCAAAGATACTGCAAAAGAAATCATTGAAACAGAAAAAGCTGATTTGCATTATCTGGTGGGTACGATGATTGAAATTCCGAGAGCAGCATTGACCAGCGCCGAAATGGCAAAAACTGCTGAGTTTTTCTCATTCGGCACCAACGATTTGACACAGATGACTCTTGGTTTCTCTCGTGATGATGCGGGGAAATTTATCAACGAATATCTCGATAAGCATATTTTAGAGAACGACCCGTTCCAGACAGTCGATCAGGTGGGTGTGGGACGATTGGTTAAGATGTCCGTTGCCGAAGGCAAGAGCACACGCAGCGATTTGAAATGCGGCGTATGCGGAGAACACGGCGGAGATCCTGATTCGATTATCTTCTTCGACAGCGTCGGTTTGGATTATGTATCTTGTTCCCCTTATCGCGTTCCGATTGCGCGTCTGGCCGCGGCGCAGGCAACCATTATGCACAAATAAACCAGATCGGATAACTGATTATCACACAGACGGCTGCCTTTCGGGGCAGCCGTACGTTTTATCGAATTATCGAAAGAGAAAAATTTATGTTTCATATTGTATTGTTTCAGCCTCAAATTCCTCAGAATACCGGAAATATAGCCCGTACCTGCGCGGTTACGGAGTCCGAACTCCATTTAATCAGGCCTTACGGATTTCAGATTACAGATCGCTCATTGAAACGTGCAGGATTGGATTATTGGGATTTTGTCAGTATTCATGAATACGAAAACTTTAATGAATTTTTTATAAGCAATTCAGAGAAAAGAATGTTCCTAATGACAACACACGCAGTGAAACCGTATACGCAGGAATCATATCAAGACGGAGATTGTCTGATCTTCGGCAGCGAAACTTCAGGCGTAACAGAAGAGATTCATGAGAAATTAAAAGAGTTCAGTTTGAGGATTCCTATGAGAGCAATTTCAAATGCACGATGTTTAAATTTATCAAACTCTGTGGCAGTTGTATTATATGAGGCGCTGAGACAAAATAATTTTCTGAATCTGATGTAAGAATCCCGGTCAGGGACTTTTATTTGTTGACGAATGCGTTTATAATATTTGATAATCGGCAATAGTCGGTTTGACAATGATGCAGAAAAGGAGAACTGTTATGTTTGATGTGATCATTATCGGAGGGGGTCCGGCAGGGTTGAGTGCAGGATTGTATGCTGCCAGAGCATTGCTGAAAACAGCCGTTATCGAAAAAGGGCTGACCGGTGGATTGATAACGACCACTACCGAAGTTGAAAATTATCCCGGCAGCGAAAAAGACGCAACAGGAGAATCTATTACATTCCGCATGTTTGAACAGGCACAGGATGCCGGATGTGAATTTATATATGATGAAATTGATACATTAACAAAAGAACAGAATGTTTTCCGTTTGAAAAGTCTTTCCGGCAAAAGTTATGAAGCAAATGCTATCATCATAGCATCGGGAACCAATCCGAAATTGCTTGGAACGAAAGGCGAAGTGGAATTCAGAGGTCGTGGAGTATCTTACTGCGCAACCTGCGATGCCGGTTTTTTCAAAAATATGCACGTTGCTGTGATCGGCGGGGGTGATACTGCCATAAAAGAAGCGGATTATTTGACTAAATTTGCATCAAAGGTAACGGTAATTCATCGCCGAGAGGAATTTCGTGCGACAAAGCTGTTGGTTGATAAACTGAAAAATAACCCCAAGATTTCGTTTCAGCTGAATAAAACGATAGAAGAAATTCAGGGAGACACAAAGCTCAGAAGTTTATTGTTAAAAGATACAAAAACCGGGGAAATAAATCCTTTTGAAGTGGATGGTTTGTTTATCTTTGCCGGTTATACACCGAGTCTCGATTTTTTGAATGAAACTATTCGATTGGATGAAAATGGTTTTATTGTTACGGACGAGAATATGTACACTTCACTTCCCGGATTGTTTGCGGCGGGAGATATCCGTTCCAAGCGTTTGAAACAAGTTATTACGGCGGCGGCAGATGGAGCAATCGCAGCGTTTGAATGTGAACACTATATCAAGACATTAAACGAATAGGGGACTTTATGAAAAAAACTCTTATTCTGTTAATCAGCTTGTTTATCTTATTCGGAATATGTTCCTGCCAGAATAAAAGCGGCAAAACAGTGGTTTTGGTTACGGATGAATCAGGATTGAAAGACGGTTATTATAACCAATTGACGTATAACGGATTGAAAAAAGCAGCTTCCGAATACGGTTTTAATTTAGTTGTAGAGACTGCAAAGTCTGCATCCGATTACGATAGTGTATTGAAAGCAGCTGTTGAACTGACTCCTGATCTCATTGTAATCTCAAATCCGGACATGGAGTCGGAGGCGGTCGCATATGCTAAAAATTATGCTTCTTTGAATTTTGTTTTTGTGGAATGTAACGGGGATTTGAATCTGGATGGTTATCAGGATTCCAATAATATTTACAGTATTCGTTTTGATCAATCCGAAGAAGGTTTTCTGTCAGGAATTGCCGCCGCATCAATCGCAACGGATCATGTTGCTTTTGTGGGCACGAATGAATTTAATACCTATATCGAATATGAGTCGGGATTTCGTGCCGGTGTAAAAACAATCAATCCGAACACTACGGTGGATGTAACATATATTAAGGAATCGGATGATATGCAGAGTGTGCATGACCAAGTCAGCCAAATGATACAAAACGGCGTACAGGCAATTTATACGCTCAATGAAAACGAAGGATTGTATCAAGCGGCTCAGGATTATGGAATCCCTGTGATTATTGCAGATTATAATTACAAAGACAAACTGAAAAACGGTTCAAAATCAATTGTTTTTGTTGTAGATAAAAAAATTGATCAAGCAGTATATTTAGTTGTGTCGGATTATTTCAATGGTTTATATAAAGGTCAGATCAAAAAATTTGCTTACAGTGACGAATGTTTGTCTTATGAAGTTTTAAACCATTCAACAATTAATTCGAATACTGAGTCAACTTTGAATGCATGGGTCACGCAACTAAAGAACAACGCATTTTCTGTCCCGGCTACCCGCGCGGCATTCAATTCGTTTGTTCCTCCGCAACTTCCTGCGCAAGAGTAATGAATAAAAGAATAGTAAGGAATAATTTTCATGTCAAAATCAATCAGTAAACTCATGGCGTTTCTCCTGCTTTTTTCGATGATCGTGGTTCAGGGATGCGGAAGCACAACTCAAACAAGCGACAAAATCAAAATTGCATATATAATGGATCCCAGCGGCAGATCAAATACGGATAATACAGATGTGATTGCAGCTTTCGAAGAAATTAAATCATATTACGATTTTGATTACACGATTTACTCTGCAAAAGATAATGATAATGTCAAGAAGCAGGTTAAAACATGTTATAATTCCGATTTTGATTTGATTATTGGTTCTTCCTATATTGTTAATTCCGAATTACTTTCGCAAAAGAATGATTACCCGAATGTGAATATCGCATTAATCGGGAATAACGATTCTGCGTCATTGTCAATGAGCATTGATTTCAAAACAGAAGAATCGTCATTTTTAGCCGGAGCTCTGGCTGCATCAACTTCAAAAACGGGAATAATCGGATATGTCGGCGGCTATTCGGATGATTTGGTCAATTATGAGGTCGGATATTACGCAGGGGCAAAAACAGTGAATCCAAACATTACTGTTTTGTCAAATTACACAAATTCTTACAACAATGTGACAAATGGTTATCAATTGGCGGAAAGTCAGATTGCAAGAGGCGCGGACATTATTTATGCCAATTGCGGAGCTTCTGCACTGGGAGTCAGCAACGCAGTGTCGGAATATGACAATGTTTATCTGATTGATTCCGATCTGTATGCATCCGATAATTCCCAACATCTTTTAGGCAGCGTAAAAAAAGATTATAAGAAGGCCGCACTGTATCTGATCGACAGTTTTATCAACGATAATTTCGTTCAAAATACGACGCGATGCGGGATCGCTTATGATATGGTTGATTATGATACAACCTATCTGGTAAGTGATGACAGCAAAACAATGCTGAATCAATTTCGATCACAAATCAGGCAATATTCTGTTCCGATTCCCGACACTTGGGATAACTATAATAATTTCAATTATTATTCTTATATAACAACTTCCAATTAATTCATGTCTGCAAGGAGAATATAAAAAATGGAACTGGAAATCATTAAAACAACGCACCCAAAAAACAAGCCAGATTTCAATCAGTTGGGATTCGGCAAGTATTTCACCGATCACATGCTGATTATGAAATACAAGGAAGGGCAGGGATGGTATCAGGCACAAATTAAGGCGTATGAACCGATCAGCCTGAGTCCGAGCGCATTGATCTTTCATTACGGTCAGGAAACGTTTGAAGGTCTGAAGGCGTATAAAAACAAGAAAGGGCAAATTTCTCTGTTTCGACCGATGGATAATCTTCATCGAATGAACCGATCCAATGATCGTATGTGTATGCCGATGATTGATCCTGAGTTTGTTCTCGACGCATTAAAAAAATTGCTTGTTCTGGACAGCGAATGGATTCCGACGGAAGTCGGCACCTCATTGTATATTCGTCCCTTTATGATCGCCACAGAGGAGTCTCTCGGAGTCAAAGTATCGAGTGAATATCTGTTTATGATTATTCTTTCTCCTGTCGGATCTTATTATGCGGAAGGATTGAAGCCGACCAGCATTCATGTTGAAGATCAGTATGCGAGAGCAATGCAGGGCGGTACGGGAGAAGCAAAATGCGGAGGGAATTACGCAGTCAGCCTGAAACCATATGAAATGGCCAAAAAAGCAGGATATTCTCAGGTATTGTTTCTGGATGGAAAAGACAAAAAATATATTGAAGAAATCGGAACTTCCAACGCTTTTTTTGTCATCGACAACGAAATCATTACAACTCCTTTGGTCGGAACGATTCTTCCGGGAATCACGCGTGATTCGATTATCCGAATCGCAAAAGATAAAGGGTATAAAGTTTCGGAAAGACTCCTATCCATCGAAGAAATTGAGAATGCTTATGATTCAAACAAACTGAATGAAGCGTTTGCGTCAGGTACGGCCGCAGTGATTTCACCGATCGGGGTTTTGACTTATAAAGATAAAAAAATGGTGATTAACAACAACGAAATCGGAAAAATTTCTCAGGAATTATATGATTCGTTAACTTCTATTCAGACTGGAGTTGTTGCAAATCCGTATCAGTGGGTTATGCATATTAATTAAGCATGGTAAAATTATTGTCCCCCGCAGGTGACTTGCAGAAACTGAAATATGCCATTGTGTATGGTGCCGATGCAGTATATTTGGGTGGAAAAAATTTCGGGATGAGGTCCAATGCCGGAAATTTTTCAGACCATGATATGCAGAAAGGCATCGCGTTTGCACATGAACATGGAGCCATGGTTCACGTAACGATGAACATTGCTGTCCATAACAGCGATTTCCCTGAAATTATTGAATATACCCGCCGTCTTCGACAATTCGGAGTCGACGGGTTGATTATTTCGGATCCGGGATTGATCGAACTGGTAAAAAATGAATCGCCGGATTTTTTTCTGACGCTCAGCACTCAGGCCAACACGACAAATTATGAGAGTTTAAAATTTTGGCGCAGAAACGGAATCGACCGCGTTGTGTTGGCAAGAGAATTGTCGTTTGAAGAAATAAAAGAAATATGCAAAAATAAACCGCAAGGCATGCAAATTGAAGTGTTTGTTCATGGTGCAATGTGCATTTCTTATTCGGGAAGATGTCTGCTCAGCCATTATATGGCGAATCGTGATGCAAACAGAGGCGATTGCGCGCAGCCGTGTCGTTGGAAGTACTCATTGGTCGAAAAAAATCGCCCGGGCCAACAATACGATATTATTGATAACGGAAAAGAAACATTTTTGTTTAATTCTAAAGACTTGTGTTTGATTGAACATGTAAAGGACTTAATTGATATTGGGGTTGACTGTTTTAAAATTGAAGGAAGAATGAAAAGCAGCTATTATGTGGCGACCATCACAAATGCCTACCGGATCGCAATTGAACGGGCTTTGTCCGGTGGCGAATATAGTTGGGGCGATTTGTATGAAGAAGTGCGAAAAGTCAGTCATAGGCAATACACGACGGCTTTCTTTAACGGAATTGATGCTTCGGCGCAGAATTATGATTACGGCAGTTATACCAGAACTTATGATTTTATAGCCGAAATTGCCAGCGATACGGACGAAAACGGATATACGGAGATCCGCCAGCGAAATAAGTTTGGATTGGGCGAATGGGTTGAAGTGATGAGTCCGAAACAGCAAGAAGTTAAGGTGAAAATAACCGAAATCAAAGATGACGAAGGTAATGAAAGAGAAACGGCACCGCATCCCGATGAGCGTTTGATTATAAAAACTGACCCTGCTGTTAATATGAAACAGTATGATATCATAAGAAGAAAATGTTTACAATGAAGGAAAGAGTTGTAACTCTTTCCTTTTTTTGAGTGTTGTGCTAAGATTAGGGCATTAGCAAATGTTACGAAAGAAGGACAAACATGAGAACAGAACTCCCCATTGCAATGTCTAACAGACATTGTCATCTGACCAAGGAAGACATCGATGTATTATTCGGCGAAGGCTATCAGCTGACCCCGATTAAAGATCTCTCCCAACCGCATCAGTTTGCAAGTGACGAACTGGTTGAAATCAAAGGCCCGAAAGGTTCTATTTCAGGGGTAAGAGTACTTGGCCCCGCAAGAACGGCGAGCCAAGTTGAGGTATTGGCATCCGATTGCTACAAACTCGGAATCCCGATTGTGATCAGAGAATCCGGAAAACTTAGTGAGTCACCCAGCGTCTCTGTTATTGGTCCGAAAGGAACAATCGAACTGAAACAAGGTGCCATCGTAGCTGCAAGACATATACATATGAATGTACAGGAAGCGAAAGACTTTAATGTTGAAAACGGTGAAATTGTCAATGTGGAAGTTGACGGTCCTCGCGGATTGATATTTAAAGATGTCTTGGTTCGTTCCGGTGATACTCATGCATTGGAGATGCATGTCGATACCGAGGAAGGAAATGCTGCCGGAGTTAAAAACGGACAGCTTGTAAAACTCATTAAATTAAAATAAAAGCAAAAGCCATGTCTCGATAGACATGGCTTTGCTTTTATGAACTTGCCGAAAGTTGTTATAAATATGCACAATAAATGTTATAATAATAATATTCTGGAGGAAAATTATGTTAGGAACGCCTGATCCGATTGCTTTCACAATTTTTGGACATGATATCCGTTGGTACGCACTATTGATGTGTTCTGCGTTTATCATCGGGTTGATTCTTGCAAAATACCGCACTAAAAAGGCAGGGCTGAATTCGGATTACATTTACGATATATTTATTGCAATTATTCCTCTTGCGGTCATCGGTGCAAGGTTGTATTATGTTGCATTCAATTGGGATTATTACGGAATGTATCCCGATCAGATTATAGCAATATGGAACGGCGGATTGGCGATTCACGGTGGAATTATCGGCGGAATTATCGGATTGTATATCGTCTGCAGAATCAGGAAGATCCCGATGCTTAAGATGATGGATATTCTGACTCCGTCATTGATACTGGGTCAGGCAATCGGCAGATGGGGAAATTATTTTAACATGGAAGCCTATGGTCGGGAAACGACGCTTCCGTGGGCAATTACGGTTTATGAAGCGGGAAAAGGATATATTCATGTACATCCTACGTTTCTCTATGAATCAATATGGGATATTTTGGTTTTTCTTTTGTTAATCCTTCTGATCGATAAAAAGAAGAAATTTGACGGACAAACAACATGTTGGTACTTTATTCTTTATTCGATCGGAAGATTCTTTGTCGAAGGGCTTCGTACGGACAGTCTGTATTTTATGGGATTACGTGCGGCGCAGATCGTCAGTATTATATGCGTTTTGGGTGGTGTGATCGCATTGATTGTAATAAAAAAAATCGGGAGCAGGAAGCTGATGGATGTTTCATTGTCATCCCATGAAGAATCTGCCGATCAGTCAAGTACATCTGATACGAAAGAGTAAACGAGTCATGGTAATTCGATGAACAATAAAAAAAGGTTGGATACAGCCATATATGAAAGAGGATTGACCGAAAGCAGAGAAAAAGCAAAATCGCTGACAATGGCCGGATTGGTTTATCTGAACGGTCAGAAGGCAGATAAACCAGGCACTCCGGTATCACAATCTGACCGCATCGAAATAAAAGGGAATGATTGTCCTTATGTAAGCAGGGGCGGTCTTAAGTTGGAAAAAGCACTTGATTTTTTTCTGATTGATCCAAACAATAAGATCGCAATCGATATCGGAGCTTCGAGTGGCGGATTTACCGATTGCTTGTTGCAACACGGGGCGAGGGAAGTTTATGCAATCGATGTTGGCTATGGACAGATTGCTTACTCCTTGCGGCAAGACCCTAGAGTCCATTTGTTTGAAAAAACAAATTTCCGTTATATGTCCGCTGATTCTATAATACCTGCGCAAATTGCGGTAATGGACGTTTCTTTCATCTCGATCACTAAACTCGCCGATAATCTGAAAAAGTTTATTACAATGGATTCTGACTATATATCCTTGATTAAACCTCAGTTTGAATCCGAAAAGGATAATGTCGGGAAAAAGGGAATTATCAGCGATCCCAAAATGCATATCGATATATTGCAGCGCGTGATATCCGATATGTGGGGGAAAAGTTACTTTCTTCAAAATCTAACTTATTCTCCGGTCAAAGGATCAAAAGGAAACATTGAATTTCTTGCGCATTTTAAACTTGCCGATACCCAAATACCAAATGATTACAATCGTTTGATTGTTGAAACGGTGAAGCAAGCGCATGAGGAACTTTCATGAAAAAAATTGCAATCATCGCGAATGAAAAAAAAGATGAGCAGTATCGTTTGACAAAAGAAGTAATCGTGTATCTACACGGAAAATCCTGTGTTTGTTACTCAAGTGAAAAGATCACGGGTCTATCATTCGGGATTCCCGAATTGCTGGATTGCGAGTCAATCAAAGATTGTGATTTGATTTTGGTGATAGGCGGAGATGGGACGATGCTGCATGCTATTTTTGAGTATGCAAAATATAATATTCCTTTTATAGGTATTAATATCGGAAGAATCGGTTTTTTGGCGGATTTATCTCCGGTTACATATCGTGATTGTATGGATCGGATTCTTGACGGTGATTATGTCGTGGACAACAGATCAACAGTTTGCCTGAAAGGAAAAGAAATAAATTATGGATATGCACTGAATGAAGTGATGTTCCGTCACAGACAAGGGAGCGGAGTTGGTTCTTTCAGGGTTACAATCGATCAGACATTTCTTTCAACCTATATCGGTGACGGAGTATTAATTGCCGCACCGACAGGATCGACCGCTTATGCATTCTCGCTTGGCGGACCAATTGTGAAACCCAGTTGCGACATTTCCATCATACAGCCGCTTTCACCTCACTCTCTGAATAACCGAAGTGTTATCGTTGACAGTAGGGAAACAATTTCGGTTGATTTCAACTCAGAAGATTCTGTTGTATATATTGATGGAATGCAGATTGAAACGAACGAAAATCATTTGACGGTTGAAAAAGGCGATCAAATCGTTCAGTTTGTGCGAACAAAGCAATATAATTTTTACAGTTTATTATTTGAAAAACTTATTCAGGAAAATCTGCTGCGAGGAGAAAAGGAATGAAAGTTGACCGCCACTCGAAAATACTGCATATATTGGAGAATAATATCGTCGAAACACAAGAAGATTTGACGGAATTGTTGCGGGAAAGCGGAATCAATGTAACACAAGCCACTGTATCAAGAGATATTCGTGAATTGAAATTGATCAAGGTATTGACCGATGACGGCAAATATAAATATGCACCGTACAATTCGGACAGTGTTACTTTAGACGCAAGAATCGTCAATATTTTCGGAGAGGCCGTGCTGACGATCGATTATGCGGGTAATTTTGTTTGTATTCATACAATCACAGGAATGGCCAGTGCGGCAGCAGTCGCAATTGACTCATTAAAATATACGGAAATTCTCGGTTGTGTTGCCGGAGACGATACGATTTTTATTTTAACCAGAACAGAAGACCATGCAGCAAATTTAGTGAACTATTTCAGAAACATGATTAAGCACCATTCTTTGGATGAACTGTAAAATCTGTATTGATATGAGGATAGATCCGAACTATGTTGTTAACACTAAACATCAAAAACTATGCGATCATCGATCAATTGTCCATCGATTTTTCTGAAGGGCTCAACGTACTCACCGGAGAAACCGGGGCAGGGAAATCAATCATTGTAGGAGCACTCTCACTTGCGCTCGGTTATCGAGCCAACACGGATGCAATCAGAACCGGTGCGGATAGAATAACCGTACAGGCTTTGTTTTCATATGATGTGGACGATGCTGCAGTACAGCAGATTTTTGATGAATTTGGGATCACGTCCGAGGATCACACTGTTTTACTGACGAGAGAAATTTATGCAAACGGCAGAAATGTCTGCCGCGTAAACGACGTCTTGATTAATGTATTGACTTTGAAATCAATCAGTGCTTATCTCGTTGATATTCACGGGCAGCATGAGCATCAAAAACTTTTGAATCAGGAAACTCATATCGATTTTCTTGATGCTTATGCCGGAGAATCAATTCAAACGATGAAGCATGAAACTTCAGTTCGGTATGAAGAAATGAAACGTGCAGAACGTGAACTGCATATGCTGATCGAAAAAGAAAAAGATGCAAGGGCAAAAGAAGATGAAGTAAGAGAACATTTAAAAGAAATCAATTCGTTAAATTTGGTTGTCGGTGAAGATGAAAAACTGGAAGAACGAAAAAAAATTCTGTCCAACAGTGAAAAACTTTTTGAATTGACAACTTCGGTTTATTCTCTTTTATACGGGTCGGAGCGAAATATTTGCGATCGTCTGACAGAAGCCAACAATAAACTGGAAGCCATATCGGAAATAGACGGTTCTTTAAAAACCGATTCTCAAGCATTAAATGATGCCTTAATTTCCGTACAGGAAATTGTATATTCCCTGCGTGATTATAAGGATTCCATTGAATTTAATCCTTCCGAACTGGACAATCTTGAGACTCGTCTCAATAAAATCGACCATTTAAAAAGGAAATACGGGCAGACAATCGAAGAAATATTAGAGCAAGCCGATGAATATCATTCTTTTTTGTCTCTGATTGAAAATGGGGAAGAACAACTTGCTGCTGCTCGGAAGAGGTATGATAACAATGTGGCATCTTATTTGGATTCTGCAATAGAATTATCGAAAGGAAGAAAAAATGCCGCAGATCGCCTTACAAAGCGCTTGATGAATAACTTGAATGAACTTGCGATGCCAAATGCACAATTTCTGATCTCGTTCGAAGATACGAGAAAATACAATCGACTCTCACCGAATGGAATTGATGGAGTGCAATTTTTGATATCAACCAATATCGGACAGGAAAAAAAGCCGCTATCCAAAATTGCTTCCGGAGGAGAAGTTTCTCGGATTATGCTTGCGATCAAAAGCATTATGGCTGATGCTGATCATACCGATACATTGATCTTCGATGAGATTGACACGGGAATCAGCGGTCGAACCGCGCAGATTGTTGCAGAAAAAATGTCTGAATTGAGCCGATCTCACCAAATCTTGTGTATCACACACCTGTCGCAGATTGCTTCAATGGCAGACACTCATTTTTTAATCGAAAAAAGCGTGATTGGCAATGAGACTTATACTTCATTTAAAAAACTTGATTACGAAGGAAGAACGTTTGAGTTGGCAAGAATGCTCGGAGGCGTTCACGTGACGGAAACCACATTAACTCATGCTTCGGAAATGCTGCAACTGGCTTTGGAATATAAAAAAACGGAACCGATTCGATTCAGTCCCGCTGAGAGAAATTCATAGCTGATTTACATGCTCTTGCTGCAGATGACAGGTAAAAAAGCGCTTTATCAAATTGATTTTTTTCCTCGAAATTGTAAGAAAATTCATCATCCGTAGAATAAATAAACGGGTTGCTTGATTCGAGCATGAATGATTTTGCATATTCGCTGTCATCAATAGCCGAGATAAATTGTTCCCAATCCAGATTCCCTTCGAACGGCAGGCGATGAAGGTCTTCCTGTCCGTCGTTATCGTGCAAATGGAGCGCGTAAATTTTGTCCCGATAATCCGACAGCAGAGAAAAATCGTTGTGTGCCACGATGTTGTTGTGACCGGAATCAAAGCACAGGCCGATGAATGGATTGTCTGCATAATTCAAAATTCTTTTTAATACTTCATTATCCGCAAGGTTTTCAACTGCGAGTTTTACATCATATTTTGAAGCATAATCTCCGAGTTTTCTGAATCGTTCCAAGCACAAATGATCTTTGTTCGTATCAGGTTTTATTTTTTCAAAAGGATGAACCACCAATGTGTCAATTCCGCTCAAAGATGCATTCTTCATATCATCTATATATTGCCGAAATAAAGATTCTCCGTCTAAATTGTCATACCAGATCGAATTTGCTCCATAGTAGGGAATATGAGCATGCTCAATTTTTAATCCGAACCGATCTGCGATTTCAGGATGATCCAAGTAATTGCCGTCCGTTTCAGAAAATTCGTTTCCGAACCATGTGCAAATCGTATCAAATCCTGCTTCTTTGATCAATTGGAGTTTGTCTTGGAATTTTAAAATAAAGCCAAACCAGGTAAAGATTCCTTTTTTCTCCATTTTTTCCTCCGAACTTTATCATTATATCACTATTCAAGCAAAAAACAATTCAAATAAATATGATTCAAACCGCATCAGTTTGAATATGAATACCTTTACATCCAAGATTGGATTGTATATAATAACGATCGTATCCGAAATTTAGAAATGGAAAATTGATCAGGTGCAAATTAAAATTTATTGGAACAGAAACGGAACAGATGAAATTCTTTAAAAAAAACGATTTTTTTATTATATTATTCATTTTGATAGCAGGGATCGGAATATGGTTCTTTAATTCGAGGGCTCAATCTTCTTCTGATCTGATTGCCGTAATCAGTCATAATAATGAAGAAATCATGCGTATTGATCTCTCCACCGCACAAAACACTACTTTTTCTTTGGAACAGGATCCTGAGATTGTTTTTGAAATCAAGGACGGAAGCATAGGGTTTATTCATTCGGATTGTCCCGATCAATTATGCGTTGCGGCGGGATTTTTGAATAAGAGCGGAGAAAGCGCGGTATGCCTTCCGAATAAAGTGGTATTGAAACTTATTTCTTCCGGAGAGAGTGATGATACGCAGCCGGATGCAATTGTCAGGTGAGGCTAAGCTATGCGAAAGAACAAAGCAAAATTTATTTCCTATATGGGTATGATGTTGGCTCTGGCAATTGTATTGAATTTGCTGGAAAATCTGATTCCTCCAATTGCCGCTCTTCCACCGGGAATAAAATTGGGATTGTCCAATATTGTAACGATGTATTGTCTTTTTTTTATCGGAAAATTTCCTGCAATTACGATTGCGACACTAAAATCACTTTTTGTGCTGCTGACAAAAGGCTTTACTGCAGGAGTTCTCAGCTTGACAGGCGGATTGTGCGCACTTGCTGTTATGATTCTGCTCAACGTTTTGTTTCGGGAAAAATGTTCTTACACGATGCTGAGTATCATGGGCGGGATATCAAACAATATCGGTCAGATTGCGATGGCCTCCCTTATTTTACAGACACAACTGGTTCTTTACTATTTGCCGATTTTGTTAATCGGCGGATTGATTGCCGGTTTGCTTACCGGCACATTGCTTAAAATTGTTATGCCGGCGTTGAGACGGTTGGATATCAAATAATTACAGGCGGTTATTATGAAAAAAATTCTGTCAATATTTTTCTGCATTCTTTTTTTGTTTTCATTAAGCAGTTGCGGACTGACGGGCGGATATGATAAATATCAGGCTGATTTTACAGGCGCATTTGATACCTATACTCAAATCATCGGGTATGCTAAAAACGAAAAAACATTCAAAGAACAGGCAAATTTGATTTATGACGAATTAAATTCATATCATGAGCTTTATACTATTTATGATGATTATGACGGAATCAATAATATTAAAACAATTAATGACAACGCAGGAATTGCGGCGGTAACAGTTGATCAAAAAATTATTGATTTACTTCAATACGGGAAAGAAATGTATACACTGACTGAAGGCAGTGTCAATATCGCCATGGGGGCAGTGTTATCTATTTGGCATGATTATCGGGAAGCCGGAACGTCAGTTCCTCCGATGTCACTTCTGCTGGAAGCGGCGAGGCATACCGATATCAATGATCTGATTATCGATGATGAGAACAATACTGTTTATCTCTCCGATCCCGATATGTCATTGGATGTAGGTGCAATCGCAAAAGGGTTTGCAACGGAGCGCGTGGCCGAAGATGCGGTAAACGCCGGATTTACCTCGGGGATATTAAGTGTCGGCGGAAATATAAAAATAATCGGATCTCCTGCCGATTCATCAAAAGCCACATGGGGTATCGGAATTCAGGATCCCGATAATACAAACGCCGTTTTCGACACAGTATACACCAATAACAAATCGTTGGTAACAAGCGGTGATTACGAACGTTATTACATCGTTGACGGCGTAAAATATTGCCATATCATTGACGCAACCACGCTTATGCCAGCCACGAGATATCGTTCGGTTACGATCCTTACTTCGGATTCGGCTTTGGCTGATGCATTGTCTACAGCTTTGTTTATTCTTCCTTATGATCAAGGGCTTCAATTGATTCAATCGGTAGGAGATGTTGACTGTTATTGGATATTTGCAGACGGTACCGTAAAATATACGGATGGATTTTCCGGAATTATTCGTTCCAACGGCGCAACAGGGAATTAAGGGAGAATCACTTCGTACCAATAAGAGAGGGTTTTGCATTTACGGAACCCTTCTTTTTTATATAACGATAAGGCAGCAATATTACCCGTTGATGCAGTCAGTTCTATAATTTCGATATTTTCTGCAAAAAGAACATAATATAAATTGTGTAAAATTTTTTTTGCATATCCTTTTCTTCTGTATTCACTGAGAATTCCGATCGCTTCTATTATGGCTTTGTTTTTATAAAGTTGGTATTCACAAAACCCGATCAATGTATTATTCCAATACAAAAAACAGATTTCGTAGTTGTTGCGAGACATCAGCTCGCATATATGATTCTCAGAATAAAAGGAAGCATTCGGAACATCCCAAAATATTTCCTGATATAGTGCAATATATTGCACGACATTGGACTGTTGTATTTTTTTGAATTTGAGACCGGAGTCATAGGAAGGGATTTGGGGATTTAATTTTTTTTGCATGATGATCATGTTATGAATATATTGGATTGTTAAATTGCCCAGTCTTTTTTTTATATTAAATTGCCGCTTAAATCCCAGCATGATTTTGCATGGATTCTCTTTCATAATGATGTGATCAACTGCATATTCACATAATAGTGGCAAATCATGGAGCGGAGATTCGTCAACCAAAACGTATCCGATTCCTCTGAGAGATATGTCATCGCAAAAATATTTGATGTTACATTTTTGAATGGGTAAAATGCGATCTTTTAATTCCATGGGAAACTCCTGCAAGATTGTATAATAACGGGAAAAAGGTTTATCCATAATGTAAAGTATGATAGAATAATTTAATGTACTTATTATAGATTATTTTTTGCAGAATACCCAGTATTCCGCATGAGTTCAGGAGGATTTATGAAGGCTGTTATTACTGTGATCGGGATTGATAAAACAGGCATTATCTATAAAGTATCAAAAATACTTTTTGAAATGAATGTAAATATCGAGGATATCAGTCAAACCGTCATGCAGGAATATTTTACAATGATGATGCTTGTTTCAGGCCCTGAAAATGTGCATATTTCGAGCATAGTGAACGCGATGAAGCCGCTTCAGGAAGAGGGCCTATCCGTGCAGGTTCAGAAAACAGATATTTTCGATGTGATGCATAATATTTAAGGAGCTATGATTCATGGCAATGTATAATGATGTTTTTGAAACAATCCGTATGCTGGAAAAAGAGAAGCTGGATATTCGAACCATAACAATGGGGATCTCTTTGTTGGATTGTTTTTCGGACGATAATCGAAAAACAGCAAATAGTATTTACGATAAAATTACAAACCTTGCGAAAAATCTTGTGAAAACAGGAGAAGAAATTGCAAGCGAATACGGTATCCCGATTATTAATAAACGAATTTCGGTTACACCGATTTCGTTGGCCGCGTGCTCTTCGGAAGAAGAGTTCGTTCATCTTGCGGTTGCATTGGATAATGCAGCAAAAGAAGTCGGAGTTAATTTCCTTGGAGGGTATTCGGCTCTTGTCCAAAAGGGGATTACAAAAAAAGAAGAATTGTTTTTGCAGTCCATACCGGAAGCGTTGAAAGTCACAGAGCGAGTTTGTTGCAGCGTAAATGTGGGAAGCACAAAATCCGGGATAAATTTGGACGCCGTAAAAACAATGGGAAATATCATCAAAAAAACTGCTTATGAAACGAGAGAAAACAGCTCAATCGGCTGTGCAAAATTGGTAGTTTTTGCGAATGCAGTTGAAGATAATCCTTTTATGGCAGGAGCGTTCCATGGAGTTGGTGAGGGAGAAGCAGTAGTCAATGTCGGCGTGAGCGGTCCGGGAACCGTGAAAGCAGCAATCGAAAAGCTAAAAGGACACAGGATTGATGAGATCAGCGAAGTAATCAAAAAAACTGCTTTTAAAATAACCCGTGCAGGGCAATTGGTAGGGAATGAGGCATCCAGACGATTGGGTGTTCCGTTTGGTATTTTGGATCTTTCCTTGGCTCCCACTCCGGAAATCGGTGACAGCGTGGCTTTGATACTCGAAGAAATGGGATTGGAACGTTGCGGAGCGCATGGTACTACGGCAGCATTGGCATTACTGACGGACGCTGTAAAAAAAGGCGGTATTATGGCATCTTCCCATGTAGGAGGTCTAAGCGGTGCTTTTATTCCCGTCAGTGAAGATTCCGGGATGATTGATGCGGTGACATGCGGAGCACTGACATTCGATAAATTGGAAGCTATGACCAGTGTATGTTCGGTGGGGCTTGATATGATCGCAATTCCGGGAGACACGCCTGACAGTACAATCAGTGCAATTATTGCTGATGAAGCATCAATCGGAGTCATCAACAATAAGACAACAGCAGTGCGCGTGATTCCTGTTTACGGAAAATCCGTCGGTGATTCGGTTGAATTCGGGGGACTGCTCGGAATGGCTCCGATCATGTCGGTGAATCGTTTTTCAAGTGAAGATTTTATAAACAGAGGCGGAAGAATTCCGGCTCCGGTTCATTCTTTCAAAAACTAATATTTTAAGGCAGTGAGAAAGATGCGCGCAAAGGTTACTATCAACTTAAACAAAATCAAGCAGAATTCCTATATTATTCAAAGAAATTGTAAACAGTTCGGTGTTGATGTAGCTGCTGTTACAAAAATGCACTGTGCATCGGAACCGATCTGCAACGCATTGATTGAATCGGGCATCAATATGCTTGCAGATTCCAGAATAGAGAACCTGGCCGGTATTCATGATTTAAATTGCGAAAAATGGTTATTGCGTATACCTGCGCTTTCGATTTGCGAAGATGTAATAAAATTCGCTGACGTTTCGCTAAATAGTGAATTTCAAGTGATTAATGAATTAAACAACTTTGCCTTAAAACATAATAAGATTCATAATGTTTTAATTATGTGGGATTTAGGAGATTTAAGGGAAGGATATTTCGATCTGGATGAATTGTATCAGACGATTGAGCAGGTTTTGAGGTTGCCGAATATCAATCTTTACGGGATCGGAACAAATCTCTCATGTTATGGCGGAGTGATGCCTACTATGGAAAATCTGAGCCAACTCGGTCGTATCGGAGAAATGATTTATCATCGATTTGATCATTCTCTCAAATATATTTCAGGCGGAAACAGTACCAGTTATACTCTGATTTATGATAAAATGTTTCCGGAAACAGTCAATCACCTTAGAATCGGAGATACATTTTATTTCGGACGAGACATGTCTCGTCGTACTTATATCGAAGGAATGCAACACGATTGTTTTGTGTTGAGCTGCGAGATTGTAGAAATCAAAGAAAAACCGTCTGTACCGATCGGAACACAGGGTTATGCCGCTTTAAATACAAAGCCGTCTTTCGAAGACAAAGGGATTCGCAGGCGTGCTATATGTTCCGTCGGAAGGCAGGATATTGATTTGGATATTATTCCTCATGATTCCGATATCCATGTTTTAGGCGCGAGCAGCGACCATCTCTTGCTCGATATAACCGACTGCGATACAAATTATAAGATTGGTGATATTCTCTCATTCAATATGCTTTATACTGCAACCATGCGAGCTTTTACAAGTAAATATGTTGATAAGGAGTATCTTTCCTGATATGGAATGCTATTTTGACAATGCTGCTACGACGAGACCTAGCAAGGAAGTTGCAGATTACCTGTACACGACGATGTTGGATCAATATGCGAATCCATCTTCGCTGCATAAAAAGGCATTTGAGGCTAAAAAACTTGTCGAATATGCCGAAAAACAAGTACAGCGTGTGCTCGGACTGAGCGGACGAAGAGTCGTTTTTACATCAGGGGCGACTGAATCAACAAATTTAGCGATCAAAGGGACTTTGGAAAAATTCGAAGATCCCAAAAAATTACATATCATTACTACTACGATCGAGCATCCATGTGTTAGCGAAGTATTTCGTTATTATGAGAATAAAGGGGTTATGTCAGAATATATATCAGTAGACAGGTTTGGGAAAATCGATCAGGAGAGTTTGTTGGGCAAGATTCGTCCAAATACCAAATTGATCAGCTTAATTTGGGTAAATAACGAATTTGGTGCCGTGCAACCAATCTCAGAAATTATCAAAAAAATCAGGCTGATAAACCCGTCTGCATTCATTCATATTGATGCTGTTCAGGGATACGGAAAAATCCATGATGATTTTTCAGATGTTGACATGATCAGTATCAGTGCACATAAATTTCACGGGCCTAAAGGGATAGGGGCTTTGATTTTAAAAAAGAATCTTTCTATTGTCCCTCAGATATTGGGTGGGGGACAACAGGATAATTATAGAAGCGGGACCATAAATGCGCCCTTGATTGGTGCAATGGGAAAAGCCTGCGAACTTTTATCGGATGAGCCGTGTTTTGCCAAGCTGCAGCAACTACAACGTTATTTATATGATGCTGTTTGTTGTGAGTTTGGAGAAGAAGTAATTAACACTAAAATCAAAGATTCAGAATATGCCCCACATATTCTGAATGTTTCTTTTGAAGGATTGAAAGGGGAAGTGTTATTGCATATGATGGAGGAAGATGATATTTTTCTGTCTACGTCTTCAGCCTGTTCTTCTCATAAAAAAAATAAAAAATCTGTTCTGAAAGAAATTGGATTGAGTCAAAAACAGATTGACGGTACGATCCGCATCAGCCTTTCGGAATACAATACAGCAGAACAAATAGATTTTATGATACAGAGGTTATCCGTTGCTGTGAGCAAACTTTCTCGTTTAAAGAAGGGAAGTATATGAAAAAGTTGATTATGGTAAAATACGGTGAAATAGCATTGAAAAAACAAAACCGTTCTTACTTTATCAATGCGCTCACAAAAAATATCAAAAATGCGCTTCGCGATTTTGATCAAGTAGTCTGTAATCAGATTCAGGGTCGCATTGTAGTAGAAAATATCGAAGAATCAGATGAGATTGCAGTATTGGATCGTTTAAAAAAAGTTTTTGGTATTGTTTCGCTTACCAGAGCTTTTGAAGTTGACCCGAATATGGAAACAATCAAAGAGACAGCTTTGCAAATTATGAAAGAGAAACACCATGTCACTTTCAAAACCGAAGCAAGAAGGAGTGATAAAAGTTTTCCTTTTACTTCTCCGGAAATTGCAAAATCAGTTGGCGCCTTTGTCTTGATCCATACCGATGATATTACTGTCGATGTGCATCATCCCGATATTACTTTGAATATTGAAATTAGGAAAAAAGCGTATATCTATTACGAAAATATTCCATGCGAAGCCGGTATGCCGATCGGAGTCAGCGGCAGAGGATGTTTGTTGCTTTCGGGCGGAATCGACAGCCCTGTGGCCGGATTTATGATTGCACGCAGAGGAATGAAAATTGAAGCTTGTCATTTTCATTCCTATCCATATACCAGCCTTGAAGCAAAAGAAAAAGTAATTGAGATCGCACAGAAACTCAAAGAGTATAATCAAGGAATTCAATTGCACAGTATTTCGTTAACAAAAATTCAGGAAGAAATTCTTTTGAAGTGCGATGAAAGCTATCTTACAGTAATTCTGAGACGATTTATGTTTCGTTGCGCGGAAAGGCTTTCCGAAGCACGTGGATTGCAAGCTTTAATCACCGGGGAAAGTCTCGGACAGGTGGCATCTCAGACAATCGAAAGCATAACATGTACCAACGATTCCGTAGCGCTGCCTGTTTTGCGCCCGCTCATCGGCATGGATAAAAATGAAATTGTTCGGCATGCTTTGCATATTGACACTTATGAAATATCCATTCAGCCATTTGAAGACTGTTGTACGATCTTTCTGCCAAAGCATCCTCAAATCAAACCAACGCTTGAAAAAGTAATTGCTCAGGAATCAAAACTGGATATCGAAAAACTCATTGAAGACGCTATGACTACATTGGAAACAATCAGATTATAAAGGAGAATAGTATGAAACTTACTTTTTTAGGCGCAGCCGAAACCGTTACCGGTTCTTGTTATTTACTGGAAGCTGCCGATACCAAAGTGATGATTGACTGCGGCATGTTCCAGGGATCTTCCGAATTAAGCAAATTAAATGAAGAACCGTTTGATCTTGACGTGAAGTCTTTAAAGTATTTGATACTGACGCATGCACACATGGATCATAGCGGACGTATTCCAAAATTGGTGAAAGACGGTTTTACAGGAAAAGTATTTTGCACTAAAGCAAGCAGGGATCTTTGTGAAATTATGCTGGAAGACAGTGCTCATATACAGGAAATGGAAGCAGAATATGACACCCGTAAAAACAGAAGAAAAGGGATGTCGGAAGTAGAGCCTTTGTATACTATGCAGAATGCTACGGATTCCATGAAATACTTTTCTCCTGTAAGATACAACGATACCATAAAGCTGAATGAAACAATATCATTTTGTATCCGTGATGCAGGGCATATGTTGGGAAGTGGGATTTTGGAATTGTGGGTCAATGAAAAAGGTGAGAGTAAAAAAATTGTTTTTTCCGGTGACCTCGGTAATTTGGATCAACCTTTGTTGAAGGATCCGACTGTGATTGATCAGACGGATTATCTGGTGATGGAGTCTACCTATGGCAATCGGAACCACGAGCATAAAGATAAAAGGAGCGATAAGTTCCTAAAAATTATTATGGAAACGGCGGAAAAGGGTGGAACTTTAGTGATTCCTTCTTTTGCAATCGGGCGTACACAGGAAATTCTTTATGATCTGAATTATTATAAAGAAAATCAGATGCTTGGCAAATTTAATGATATCAAAGTAATTTTAGACAGCCCTCTGGCAATAAAAGCAACTGAAATATTCAAAAAATATTATTATATGCTGGATCATGATACTCAGGAACTGGTGGACAAAGGCGATGATCCGCTGGTATTTGAAAATCTGGTGTATTCATTGACTGCTGATGAATCAAAGGCAATTAATTTCGACAAGAGTGTCAAAATTATTATTTCAGCCAGTGGCATGTGCGAAGCCGGGCGAATACGCCATCATTTAAAACATAATATATTTAAGGAAAATTGTACGGTATTGTTTGTGGGCTATCAAGCAGAAGGCAGCTTGGGTCGGCTGATTTTGGACGGAGCAAAAAACATCAAATTGTTCGGTGAACGAATTGCAGTGAAAGCGCGTATCGAATCGCTTGATTATTATTCTGGGCATGCCGATCATGACGGATTGATTAACTGGGTTAATGCATTTACTAAAAAACCGGAAAAAATCATCCTGACACATGGAGAAACAGATTCAATCGCAACCTTACGACACGACTTAAATCAAATCGGTTACTCGGTTGAGGTCGGAAAATTTAAATCTACTTATGATTTTTCTGCTGTTTCTTATACAGCTGAAGCATCTGCAAAAATTCCCTCAAAGGAAACGGCAGTTCAGACAATTTCGCAAAAAGCAGAACATGTGCTGTCTTTAATAAAAAATAAGGATCATATGCTTAAAGTAGATGATACGGATAAAATCAACCTGTTTTTGGATTGCATTGAAGATATTATTACCTCTGAGTCGTGACTCAGAGGTTTTTCCTAAAGTTTATACATATTATCACATACTTATCCACATTTTATCAATGCATGTGAATAAGTATTCGAATAGATCGAGAATATAATATTTTATTTCCCTTATTTTATACAAATTAAACAGAACGGAGTATGCATTAAATATATATTTAATGCATTAATTGATGGATACTGTAGATTTATATTTGAAAAGCATACAGCACACTGTATCGTATGAAACAATCAAAGGGTATGCTGCCGATTTAGCTTCCTTTAATGGATTCCTGAAAAAAAGATTCCATTTGAGCGATCTGGAATTGGATTCGAATGAAAATAAATTTTTGACAGAAATAACGGAAGCTGATTTGTATGCGTATATAAATTATATTCAAAATGAATACGGAAACGGTTCGCACGCATTAAACAGAAAAATTTCTGTATTAAGAGGATATTTCAAATACCTAACTCGGGAGCGAATTCTTATGCGCAATCCCGCCGGTTCTATCGAGTCGGTTAAAGTTCATAAGGCTCTTGATTACATACCCAATATTGAAGAATGCAACGAGCTTATTGCATCAATTAAAGGAAAAAATGCTAAACGAGATAAGTTACTGATCGGTCTGATATTAATATGCGGCTTAAAAGTTTCAGAACTTACAGCAATTGAGACAACGGATGTTAATTTATCACAGAACTGCATGGGAATACGGGAAGATTCCGACTGTATCAGATATGTTTATTATAATGACGCGCTCAAATCAATTTTAAGCGATTTTTTAAAGACAGACCAATACTTATACTTGTTTGAATCGGATGAGAAAAAGTCGATCAGTAAACGGACAGTACACCAGATTGTTGTAAAATATCTATCATCGTCTGGCATGTATCAAAAAGGCACAACGACCGAATCGTTAAGAAAAACGTGTAAAACATTCTTAAAGAAATATTGTAAGATGGACAGTTTGCAAATAGAAAAATATCTTGGAAGAAAATTAGATCAAGACACGGAACTCGTCAGTCCAAGCAGGGAATTGTTAAATAAAATTTCGATTGATTTTGAAGAGTAATTATGTTATCATAAAAATGTAAAGCAATATTCCGTTAAAGACAACTTTATTGTAAAGTAGGTGCAGTGATGCAGTCTGAAAAATACGATCAACAGAAACTGAACAACAAACTTAAAAATCTGCAGGATCAGCTTCCTGAATTCACAAGAGATTTTTTTCGAGGAATTTCCGACTTAACGCAAATCAAAACCCGAATTGCTTATGCGTTTGATTTGCGCACTTTTTTTTATTATCTAAACAAGAACCATGCACTCTTTGAAGAGCGTTCAGGCATTAAGGATTTTGTTGTCGAAGATATGGATCAAATCCGTGCGGTTGATATAGAAAAATTTTCGGAATACTTAAATGACTATGAGCTTCCCCATTACACCGATGAACAGACGATGATTCATTATTCGAATTCTGCACAAGGAAAAATGCGAAAATTATCGGCATTGCGTTCGTTTTATAAGTATTATTACAAAAAAGAAATGATCTCTACCAATCCTGCAGTGCTGGTAGACTTGCCGAAGCTTCATGAAAAGCCTATTGTTCGATTGGAACCGAACGAAATAGTCGATCTTCTAAACAGTATCGAAAACGGGGAACAATTGACAAGCGGACAGAAAAGATATTATGATAAAAATCATAGACGAGATTTAAGTATGATTGCTTTGTTATTGGGAACCGGGATTCGAATCAGTGAATGCGTGGGATTGAATATCTCGGATTTTGATATGCAGAACAATAGCTTTCGTGTTATCCGGAAAGGTGGTACGCAAACAATTTTATTTTTACCGGAAGAAGTAAAAAACCTTCTGATTGACTATCTGCAAACAGATCGATATGCGTTGATTCCGATCGATGAATATTCACAGGACGCTACCTTCCTTTCTTTACAGAAAAGAAGAATGACGGTAAGTGCAGTTGAGAAGATGCTAAAAAAATATACAAAGTATGTTGTACCGTTGAAAAATATCTCTCCGCACAAATTGCGCAGCACGTTCGGAACCAATCTTTACAGAGAGACAGGTGATATTTATTTGGTGGCAGATGTTCTCGGACATAAGGATGTCAATACAACCAAAAAACATTATGCCGCAATTGATGAGGATCGCAGAAAAATTGCCGCTAAAGTTACAAAATTAAGAAAAGAGTAACGATTATTCTACAGGTATTTTTAATATCTCGCCGACATAAATATATTGGTTTTGTTTC
Organism: Anaerofustis sp.; assembly: GCA_041447245.1. Lineage (GTDB taxonomy): Bacteria > Bacillota > Clostridia > Eubacteriales > Anaerofustaceae > JBGMEA01. Next base: position 203,535 of record JBGMEA010000023.1, on the reverse strand, counting down.
TTGTTTATTTTTGTGATTTCGTAAGAAAACTGGCGCAAATCGGTATTTGACGGCAAATAATTTTGAGCAATAGACCAAATGGTATCGTCGCTTTTTACCGTATATTGCAAATATTTTATTTCTTCCGTTCCACTGACCTTGGTGAGCGGAAAGATCATAAAGCAGATCAGTAAAAACAGAACCGTCATGCTGATAAGAATGGGGTATGCTCTTTTTTTATTGTTTATTTTCAGAGTAATATTCCCTATTTTCATATCATTACCTCATATTCGAACATATGTTTAGAACAAGTGTACTATATTTATTTAAAACTGTCAATAAATTAGAACAAATATTTGACAATCGCTGTTAAATCGTTTATACTAAAATAAATTATGATGTCGGAGGGCTGTGATGTACGAAGATTTATCCGGAGTTCAGATAGAAATTTTGGAATTTATTAAAGATGAACTGAATAAAAGAGGATATCCGCCTTCGGTTCGGGAAATTTGTACGTCTGTCGGACTGTCATCCACTTCTTCCGTGCACCATCAACTAAATAATCTGGAGAAAAAAGGATATCTCAAGCGGGATCCTTTAAAGCCACGCGCAATGGAAGTTGTAAATGCGAATCCTTTTTTGATCAGACAGGAAATCGTTGATGTTCCGATTATCGGGAAAGTAACAGCCGGTGAACCGATTCTCGCTATAGAAAATTATGAAGATACTTTTCCTCTTCCCGTCTCATTTACAAATAATTCTGATTGCTTTATTCTTTCCGTTACCGGAAACAGTATGATTAATGCAGGAATTTTGGATGGAGATTATGTCATTGTCAAGCAACAGAATACAGCCAGAAACGGAGATATTATCGTCGCATTGATAGAAGACGAGGCTACTGTCAAAACATTTTATAAAGAAGAAAACAGAATTCGTCTTCAGCCTGAGAATCCTATGATGGCGCCGATTTATTCCAAAAACGTGCAAGTATTGGGGCGCGTAATCGGAGTTATACGAAAAATGTAAAAAAATAATGCCGATCTTTAGATCGGCATTTTAAATTGCACGAAATATTATGCATTAAATTATTATTTAGTGTATAATTGCAATTCATGCAGAGCATTCATAATACCAATTTTTATATGCTCATAAGTTAATCCGCCTTGCTGATAAACAATATATGGTTCTTTCATGGGTGCATCAGCGCTCAATTCAATGGAAGAGCCCTGAATAAAATTACCTGCCGCCATAATCACTTCACTGTCATAACCCGGCATATTCCACGGTTCAGGAGAGACGTAAGAATCGACAGGTGATGCCGATTGAATCCCTTTGCAATATGCCAAAATTTTTTCTTTCGAGCCAAGTACAATAGCCTGTACAATATCGCTACGCTCATCCATCGGTCGCGGAAATACTTCATATCCCATATCTTCAAACAATTGTGCGGTTAATATTGCACCCTTCAGTGCTCCTGCAGTAACAGTAGGTGCAATAAAAAGCCCTTGAAGATAAGAGCGTATGACCCCCAAATTCGCACCTACTTCAAACTCAATTCCAGGTGCAGAGAGCCTTGCGGCAGCCATTCTGACAAATTCTCTTTTCCCGATGACATATCCTCCGGTGTGAGCCAGACCTCCGCATGGATTTTTGATTAATGATCCTGCAATTAAGTCCGCACCAACCTGGAGCGGCTCTTTTTTTTCAATAAATTCTCCGTAGCAATTGTCAATAATAATAACTACATCCGGTTTTTTCTCACGTATCCGATTGATTGCATCTTCCAGTTTCTTAATCGTAAGCGCATTCCTTTTTGCATACCCTGTTGAGCGTTGCATATAGACAACTTTAGTGTTCTCTCGTATGCTTTTTAATGACTTCTCAATGTCGATATCGCCGTTGAATTTCAGTTTTACCTGACGATAGGATACTCTGAATTCTTTAAGTGTACCGACTTCGTGATTTTCTCCGTTCAATCCGATGATCGTTTGAATCGTGTCATATGGACGTCCCGTCACGGAAAGAATTTCATCACCGGGTCTCAACACACCGAAAAGACAAAGTGATATGGCATGGGTACCTGAAGCGATTTGAGGGCGAACCAGAGCACATTCTCCGCCGAAAACATCAGCGAAGATTTTTTCGCATACTTCCCTCCCCGCATCATTGTAACCATATCCGGTTGACATGCTGAAATGCTGTTCTGCCAAACGGTTTTTCTGCATAGCATTCAATACCTTTAATTGATTGAATTGTGCGACTTCGTTTAATTGTGCAAAACGTTCGGACAGTTTATTTTCACATGCCAAAATCTGTTGCATTGTTTCTGTATCTAATTTCATCAATATACCCTTTCACAAATTTCAGCATATCCTGCTCGGATGGATATTTCATTCCATCAATCCATATAATATCCGGGTTTCTCCGAAACCAAGTCATTTGTCTTTTTGCATAGTTTCTGCTGTTTTGTTTGATCTTTTCTATTGCTGCTTCCGGCGATATTTTCCCCTCAATCACAGGAATCAGTTCTTTATATCCGATTGCCTGCATGGAGTTACATTGTTCCTTGCATCCGCTTTCGATCAGTCGAATCACTTCCTCGATCAGTCCGTTATCAATCATCGTATCAACGCGTTTGTTGATGCGTTCATATAAAATTGATGTATCCCATCGGATAGCAAAATATATAGTAGGTGGATATCGATACTCTTTTTTCTGTTCTATGCTGCTTTTTTTCTGCCCGGTAGCATGATAATACTCCAATGCTCTCAGCACTCGTTTTACATTATTCGGATGTGTGATCATTGCATATTCAGGATCTACCGTATTTAGTTGAAGGTACAACCACTCGGTCCCTTTTTCTGCATATTCTGCGATCAGCATATTCCGATATGACTGATCAACTGCATCGGAAGAGTATGTATAGGATCGATATATGATACTGTCCATATACAGACCGCTTCCTCCGACAAGAAGAGGAATTTTATTATCCTTCAAAATAGTGTCAATATAACGATTCGCTCTTTTCGTATATTCGGAAACGGAAACATTTTCTTCCGGATTGAATTCATCTATCATATAATGAGGAATGGTACTTCGATCCTCTTTCGAAATTTTTGCCGTTCCGATATCCATGTGCCGATAAATCTGATAAGCATCGGCCGAAACGATTTCAGCAGAATAGTATTTTGCCAATTCGATCGAAAGTGATGTTTTTCCGCTCCCGGTTGGACCGGCCAAAGCGATGAATAAATTCATCTGATTTTATATCCTCTCGAACATTTTCATAAAATATTTTTGATTGATTTTTCCTATAATCGGCCTTCCGTGTGGGCAGGTATAAGGCATTTCCGTTTCATACAAATCCTTCAGGAGCGCTCTAACTTCATTTTCGCTAATATCGGAACTTCCCCGAACCGCATTATGGCATGCGATTTGAATCAGATGTTCACTGCGTTTTGAAAAATCGTCATTTGTTTGCCATGATACTATTTCATCTGCAATTTCCGTTACAATTGGGCGTACATCATATTTCGCAAAATAATAAGGAATAGACCTGATAGCAATATTTCCTGTATCGAATTCATCAATTTCAAATCCAATATCAGCGACTTCCTCATTGTATTGAGACAAAATATAGATTTGTTTTGATGGAAGTGGTATAATGATCGGCATCATAAGCGGTTGAGTTGCAACTGCTTTTTGCTGATAAGATTTCAGGTATTTCTCATATAAGACCCGTTCGTGTGCGGCATGTGTATCAACAGCATATAAATTATCACCCATTTCAAACATGGCATACAATCCAAAAGCATTTCCGATGTAAGGCATATTCACTAAAGTGGCAATCAGTTCCTTATTAACGCTGCTACTTTTTCCGTGTGAAACCTGTTCCCTATGAATAAATGGTGGTTCGTCGGTTTCCAGTTGATCCGCATTTGCCGAATTCAATTCGTTATCCTTATCTGCGAACGATGCGTCCGAAAATGCCTGAGCTTGTGTCGATACCATTTTTTTCGGAATATAATCAGCGATTTCCTCCATTATAACGGGCTCTGATTCGGAAACCTCGGTATAAATTACTTTGTTTTGCGAAGGTTCTTTCAATAAAAATTCTTTTTTTAATGCATCACGGATTCCCTGTTTAATCAACATCAGAATCAATGACTCATTCAACAGCTTCACTTCCAGTTTTGCCGGATGTACATTTACATCCACCATATGATATGGAATCTGAATATAAAGTAAAAAGCTTGCTCCGCTTTTGCCGTAATATTCTTTATAAGTTTGGTCGATCGCCCTATTAATTTGTCCTGAATGGATATACCTTCCGTTCAGAACGATGTGTTGAAACCTTTTTTCCGTAATAAAATTGGATGACGAAGTATATCCGTGCACAAACAAAGGTGCATCATCAATGTCGACACAAATCATTTCCGCGGTTGATTCGCTTCCCAATACAGAATTCATGCAAGAAAGAATGTCTGCGTTTCCACTTGTATAAAATATTTCTTTGCCGTCACATTCTAATTTTATGCTTGTTTCAGGGTGCGCAAGGGCAATCTTCGTTGCAACGTCAATTATCTCTATTGTTTCTAATTGATCTTTTTTTAAGTACTTAAATCTGGCAGGTATCGTACGGAATAAATCGCGAACTTCAATAACTGTTCCTTTATTGCATGATATTTCATTTTGAGAAATAATTTTATTTTGGAGCACATGCGCCATTATCCCTGTTTGTTGATCTGCCGTTTTTGTAATAACCGAAATATCTGCTGCAAATGAAATGCTGGCGAGTGCTTCCCCCCGAAACCCCAAAGTACCGATGGAATCCAAAGAACTCGTTATCTTACTGGTTGCGTTACGCAAAAAAGCTTTCTGGATGTCTTCTTTGTAGATACCGTCTCCGTTATCCACAACTTTAATGAGTGATTTCCCCCCATTTTTTGTTATAATGGAAATCATTTTACTGTTTGCATCGATAGAATTTTCTATGAGTTCCTTCAGTACCGACGCTCCATTTACGACAACTTCTCCCGCAGCTATTTTATCCACCAATTCTTTGGTTAGCAACTCAATATGATTCACATTATTCACCCAGATCACTTTTTATTTTAGCGATAAAATTCATAACCTCAATCGGTGTCATATCATTGATCGGCAAGTTTTTGATTTCGTCTGCAGCTGTAAGTGCTTTGAAATTCAGCAGATTCTCTGTGTTATTTTGTCGGGATGGAGATACTCGCGGCTTTGGCGTTCTTTTTTTGTTTGTGTTGCTTTCATTTTCTTCCAACAGTTGCAACAACTCTTCTGCCCGTTCGATCACGGGATTCGGAAGCCCTGCCAGTTTTGCCACATCAATGCCATAACTTTTATCACAGCTTCCACGCTTTATTTTATGCAAAAACAAAATTCCGTCAGCAGACTGCTTAACATCAATCGAATAATTTACGATGCCGTTTCCATTTTCCAGTTCAGTCAGTTCGTGATAGTGTGTGGCAAACAATGTTTTGCATCCGATTCGTTCATTGTCGTGCAGGAATTCTGCGACAGCCCATGCGATACTGAGTCCGTCCAACGTGCTGGTACCGCGTCCGACTTCATCTAAAATAACAATACTGTTTTTTGTGGCATACTTCAAAATATTTGATACTTCGCTCATTTCGACCATAAATGTACTTTGTCCGCTTGCCAGATCATCACTTGCTCCTACTCGTGTAAAAATACGATCTACAATACACAGATCAGCTTCTTCACAAGGAACAAAACATCCGATTTGACACATCAATGATATGATGGCGACCTGTCTAATATAAGTCGATTTCCCTGCCATGTTTGGACCGGTGATAATTGACATTCTGTTTTGTTCCATATCCAACAAGGTGTCATTGGGGATGAAGTTCTCACTTCCGATCATCTGTTCGATCACGGGATGTTTGCCTCCTGTGATATGCAGAATTCCTTTTGTATTAAGATAAGGACGTGTATATCTATTTTTGTAGCTGACATATCCAAGGGAGCAAAGAACATCCAACGTTCCGATCAATTGTGCGTTTTTTTGCAAATCAGGGATTCGTTCCGCTGTTTTTTCAACAATTTCAGCAAAAAGACGATATTCCAAATCAATTAGTTCTTCGTTTGCATTGAGTAATTTGTTTTCTATCTCTTTTAATTCCTGTGTATAATATCTCTCGGCGTTTACCAATGTCTGTTTTCGGATAAAATAGTCAGGTACCATACCGATATTACTGTTGCTTACTTCAATGTAATATCCAAACACTTTATTATATTTGATTTTTAAATTCTTGATTCCGCTTTTTTCTTTTTCTTTTTTTTCAAGCTCTGCCAAAACGCTGCGTGCATTGTCTCTTAAATTTTTCAGTTCGTCAACTTGTGGATGAAACCCATTTGCAATCAGATTCCCATCCTTGACCGCGACCCCACAATCAACATTGATCGCAGAGCCGATTAATTCGCTCAATTCCGACAAATCATTCAGACTATTATAGATATCCTCTAATATTTCAGATCTGCAGTCTTTTAAGATCAACTTAATTTTTGGGATTAGAAAAAGAGTTTCTTTCAGTGCAAGAAGATCTTTTCCGTTTACTGTCATATAGCTGATCTTGGAACAAAGGCGCTGAATATCTGCAGTTTGTTTTAAGATTGACATCATATCTTCCGTCAACATGATATCCCCGGTCAATTCGCTCAATGTGTCATGGCGGCTTTTGATTGCCGAAAGATCAATCAATGGTTCATTCAGCCAATGCTTCAGCGTTCGTGCACCGACAGCTGTAACCGTTTGATCCAATACCCAAAGCAGACTTCCTTTCTTCTCCTGAGAGCGCATTGTTTCCGTGATCTCGAGGTTACGTTTTGTCGAAAAATCCAAATGCATATATTGATTGCCATGGACCACATTGACTTTGTTGATATGTGCTAATGAATTTTTTTGTGTTTCTTCCAGATACCGAAACAGCGCTCCGCATGCTTTAATCTGAGGTTCGTTTTTTTCCAGTCCGGATGCATTCAAAGAATAGATTCTCAGCTGTCTGGTTATTTGCTGGATGCAATCATCCAAATTGAAATATTTGGATGATAACGGAGTAAAAGATATTTTGCTAATTAATTCGGACTGAGATTTGACAGACGGTGTTTGATATAAGGTTGTGTTTACCAAAATTTCGGCCGGCATAATTTTAGACAATAAATCATAAAAATCAGCATCTGCCCGATCGCCGGACAGATAAACCGCTGAAGTTTCCCCTGTTGAGATATCGGAATAGACAACCCCATACTCCAATTTATTGTAATAAACCGACATCAAATAATTATTGTCGTTTTCTTTTATATTTTTCCCTTCTGTAACAGTACCGGAAGTAATTATACGTATAATCTCGCGATCGACGATTCCTTTCGATTCTTTCGGGTCGCTTATCTGCTCGCAGATTGCAACCTTGTAACCTTTTTCAACCAGCTTTGCCACATAATTATCGGCTGCGTGATATGGGACGCCGCACATCGGTGCGCGCTCATCCAGTCCACAATCTTTTCCTGTTAAGACGATATCCAATGCTTTGGATGCAGTAATGGCGTCATCAAAAAACATTTCATAAAAATCACCCAATCGAAAAAATAGAATCGCATCCGGTACCTGTTCATGAATATTTAAATATTGCTGCATCATCGGTGTTAAATTGGACATAAATCCCCCAAGTCTAATTGATCATTTTTCCTGTCAAGTGAAAAGTCAGCGCGTCCGTAACGATAATAGTTACCGTGTCTCCGATTTGACACGATCCGCTAAAATTGACAAGTTTGTTTGTTTTTGTTCGTCCGCTCATCATCTGCGGATCTGTTTTGGATATCCCCTCCGCAATTACTTCCAAAGCGCGGCCTTTATAGCGTTGCGCATTTTCTAGCATGATTTGATATTGAAGTTCCAAAAGTCTGTTAAATCGATTTTGTATCACATCTTTTCCGAATAATTGATCCATTTGTGCTGCTTTTGTTCCGTTTCTCGGAGAATAGATGAATGTAAATGCAGCATCAAATCTACACTTATTGATCATATCCAAAGTTGCGAGGAAGTCATCTTCCGTTTCGGTCGGAAATCCCACAATGATATCTGTTGAGATTGCCAAATCCGGAATTGCATTCCTTAATTTGTCCGCTAAGGCAAGATAAGACTCTCTTGAATAATGTCTGTTCATTTCACTCAATATACGATTGCTGCCTGATTGCAACGGCAAATGAACATGATTGCATATATTCTCGCGTTCTTTCATGATAGAAATAATGTCGTCTGTCAAATCTTTGGGATGAGAGGTCATAAAGCGGATGCGTTCGATTTCATCGATATCACTTACGTCCTCCAACAAAGATGCAAATGTTTTTGGCTGGTTCAGCGTTTTTCCGTAAGAATTGACATTTTGGCCAAGAAGCATCACCTCTTTGCAACCGTTTTGTGCCAATTCTTTTATTTCAGTAATGATGGAAGAAGATTCCCGACTTTTCTCTCTGCCTCTTGTAAACGGTACGATGCAATAAGAACAAAAGTTGTTGCAACCGTTCATAATGGTTATGTATGCTTTATGGATATATTCTCTCTTTACCGGTATGTTTTCTTCAAAATGATCAATATCATCCCATATATCACAAATCATCTCACCTGTTTGTAGGTGTTTCGAGAGCATTTGCCCGAAGAGATGAATATTGTGTGTACCGAAAATAATATCAACGAACGGATATTTCTTGCGAATGGTGCTCACGATTTCCGTTTGCTGCATCATGCAGCCGCATACAGCAAGAATTTTTTCATCGCTTGCTGTTCGGTTTTTTTTGTAATATCCCAAATGTCCGAAAAATTTATCATCTGCATTCTCTCTGACACTGCATGTATTCATAATCAAAATATTTGCATCTTCGGGGCTTTCGATGGGAGCATAACCCATTGATGTTAAAATCCCGGCTAATTTTTCAGAGTCATTTTCATTCATTTGACATCCGTATGTAATAATATGATAAGTCTTCAATTCTATCCTCGATTATTTGTATATGACTAATCTATTATATCATATTTAATCCAAAGGACTAAGCTGTCTGAATGAAATCATCTACCTCTTAATTTTATTGACATTTAAAATTAAATATAGTACTATATTAAAGCAAGTTTGCGAGGTGTAGCGCAGCTTGGCTAGCGCACATGGTTTGGGACCATGGGGCCGGGGGTTCGAATCCCTCCACCTCGACCATTCTTATTCGTACTCGGGCCTTTAGCTCAGTTGGTCAGAGCCACCGGCTCATAACCGGTTTGTCCGGGGTTCAAGTCCCTGAAGGCCCACCAAAAATCCGTTTAACTAAAAGCGATTTTGACATCGCTTTTTTATTTTTAAATGTAATTTTTTATCGATTTCCCGCTTTTTTCCCGCTTGCGTTATAAAATGATATGAAAAAATATAAAAAGAGACGGAAATTTGTACCGTCTCCTATAATTTCTCCATCTGCCATTCGCATGTATCCGGCCAGTATTGCATCACGAATTCAATCTGCTTTTCGTTCGGTGTAGCCAAACATTTATATTTGCAATAACTCAAACAAGCATCGTGGCGTTTCTCGGAAGAGATGACCCTATCGATGTTAAAATGATATATTTTACCGTCCCTGACGATCCGGACACGGAGAGGCTGCGGAAGCATCCCCTTGCGCATGAATGAGATAACATCTGCTTCGACGAATTGCATAATCATAGCCTGATTATATTCAAACAAACGTTCTATGTCAATGGCACAAAAAAAGACGGGTACCAATTACCCGTCTTTGTCATTTTGATATAGCGTTTTCGGCTTGCAATTTTTGATAGTACAGCTCTTTTTCTTTGTTATACTCCTCTGTCTTTTCAAGTGCTTTGCTTACTTCACCATTGCATTTGCCGCGCTGTAATGAGATGGCCGTCGCTTCCGATAATGATACTGATACATCAACACCTTTTACAACAAGCATCATACTGTCCGATCTCTGCTGTTCTCTTTTTTCGGCGTTTGCGTCTCTTTTTTTTATGCCGCGCTGTATCATAAATCCAACAAACGTAATCAGCACAGACAATATCGCTGTTTGAATCCAATCCATCTGCCACCTCACGCGTACTGCGGTGAATAATTCGCCGCCATACTTGTTGAAACGATCTGCCCGCTTTTAACATAGCATTCTTTGTGCATCGGTATCCCCCACTCGATTCTCAGCGCATCCGACCATTCGACATCACCCTTACGTGCATCCACAAGTTCAAATTCACCGTGCATGTGTTCACCGGATGTCCCTGTTTTGCCCATGTAGCCGAGCAACCCGCCTTCATTCAAGGTCTGCCCAACTGATACCGATATCGAATCCATATGAATAGATCGCACCCATAAATGTGCACCATTCGGATAGTCCGCGGACGTCTTTCCGTCTGGCAATGTGACGAGCCCTGCGGCGATATCCTCATATGATGCGTAATTGTAGATAACACCCCAGAATCGATTCCCGACGGTTGATCCTGCTAAACCTACTTTTTTGACGATAAGCCCGTTACCCGGTGAACAGATCGGTTGATTTCTTCCGCCGACCTGCGTTGTCGGGGATAAGCTGTAACTCTTATATCCATAGTCCTCACCGGTATGCACTCGGCGTGTGAATGCCGTCGTTATCCCTATATAATCGACCATATATCGCAATTTCATTTTCGTGCTCGCGTCATAGTCTCCCTTATAGTCAATTGGAGCGACGTAGTATTTGCCGTTGTCGATCTCAAGCTGTACCAACTGATTTACGTATATCGCTGTGATCATACCGTGAGTCTTTGACGCGTCGCATGTTGTGTAAACACCCGACGGTCCGTACATATAATTGTAATACGCCTTGAATTTTATTATTTGCCCGACGCTGAAAGTGCCGACGCCGGTCACGAGAGAGCTGACGGTTTTTAATGGGCTTTCACCAACCGCGATATCGATTGTATTTTGGATGTCGCCCTTGTGTCTGCTGCCATCGTAGCCGCCGACTGATACGATTGTGTCGCTCTCATAGTCGAGCTGCATTTGACACGTCAGCCCCGGTACTTCGGTGTATTTCTTCCATTTGTTCGTCATCGTATCGTATTTAAACACGCGATAAGATGTAGCGCCGGGGATCTGGCTCCACGTGAGAGTCGCTGTCTGCTCGTCGAGCGTAAATGATAATTGCGTTCCGTCCACTGATAGCGTGGACGTGTCTTTTGAGCCTAATCCGATTATAAGATCGCTCATTCTGTCTCAGATCCTCCTCCGTCATTTTTGAGGCTGTCCCCGAATTTTTTCAGTTTAGTCTCGAGATATTTACTGCCTAAATTTTTGCTGATACCGTCGATCGTAATTCCGGATGTGAATATGAGCACCGAACTGACGATGGTCTGTTGCGCAAATCCGTAAAATGCGGAAGCCTGCGTCGGATATACCCATGTAAATATAATACCGTTTACGATCAGCACGGTCATCATGGACATGATATAGACCAGGGTCATTTTCTTATACCCCATAGCCGCCTCCGTTATTCCGTAATAGTTTCTGATTCGTCTGCAATTTCAAGTAATTTTTCATTTATGCTCTCAACCAATTTGGTGAGCGCGGATTGCGCTATGGAATTATCCACTTTCGCAATCTTTTTGTACAGATACGCTATTACGATTTCCACAATCTTATCCGCGTCGAAGTATGCAGACAAGCTCGTAAGCCACTTCCCGATTTTTGTATCGCTGTCCTTCAGCTCGTTGTACGCGTATGTCGAGGTGAAAAACAGGAATACGGATAAAACTCCGCACTGGAAGAATGTTATTTCGACGAATATCTTCCATCCGAATCCAACAGCGAAAGCAATCAAGAAACATATCAACGTCATGATCCATGCGTGATTCTTGACTTTTTCTTTGATGATTTTCTTGATTATTTCGGTAACAGATGTCACGAAAATTGACAGTCCGCCCCATGACATGATAACCAGTGCTGCTGCTAATGAATAGTTTTTGATTTGTTCTACCATAGTTCTTTCTCCTTAATATTTATTTGCAATAAAAAAGCACCTCGAAGGTGCTGTTATGCCTCGGTTAATGTTTTCATCAGTGCACTTTTTTGTTCAGCCGCAAATTGTCTAGCTTCTTGAATTTCAGTATATTCAGCGTCAGTCAATGAAGTCGGTATCCCCAAAAAGACTTCTCTTGCCCTATCATCAATTCGAAAAGCAGTACACAATAAAAATTGGTTGTAAAAATCATATCTTGTCATTGAGTTGTCTCCACGATTTGCAATCTGTGTTTCCAACGGGATGATATTGTATGTTTCGCATAATATGCCATTAATATTATCCATTATTTCCACCTCCCTACAGCAATGTATCCGTATGATACCCAGTTCTGCGCTATCGAAGCATTATTTAAAAATGAAAAGCTAACATAAGTCGTAGTAGATTGGCACCCAACGAATCCACTAACTCCCCACGTACCTGTTGCCCAACCAAGTTGCGGAGTTACGAATGGAGGAGATACGAATGTTTGCGGCAATGTAATACTCCATTCACTTTGGCTTACGGGTAAGATTACTGACAAGCCATTTCGCCAACAAATCATTAATCCATTGAAGAATTTAACATAATTGCCGTTGCTGTTCGATCCAATTTCCATTATCCCAGTCGGAGAACCGACATCGGTAAGTCTGAAATAAGTGCCATCATAAACAAATGTTGCGACAGACCCTGCAGGTATAACATCTGCGGCGATTGCTGCAGTTCCGTGATATATTGCCTTAGCACCTGCCCCATTTACGTTAAGCGTAGCCGATGCGGGCACCGCATAAGTAAACTGCACCGTCACAAGCTGCCCAACAACCAGCTCGAATCCGTCAATCGCAACGGTTTTTGCCGTCGTTGCCGCCGCAGTCGAACAAACACCGTACATGTTTCCGATCAGGCGGCCGCCCGATCCGTTGAAATGTCCGTCTTTTACCTGCAGTCCTTGACCGACTGCGTTCTTCATTCCGATTCCGACACGCGCTTTATCATCAGTTCGCCCGAGATGTATAACGTAAACTCCGGAAAGCAATTCGATCACAAGCGTTGCCGTCGTCAATTCATCCTGCAGCACAAGCTTAATGTTGTAAGATTTTTCAACCGTGAATCCGCTTGACCCGAGATTTCCATTAATTGCAAGATCACTTAGCGTGATGTTTCCGCTGCCGTCTACGCTTGACGTGATCGACGTGAGCGCAGAATAATAATCATCGCTTTGAGATGTTTCTTTGTATGCATACTTAACACTTTTAAGACTATTTGTGACCGTACCGAAATCAAGCAAATGAAGTTTACCGGACAGGTCAAGTTTTACAGTACTGTCGGCGCCGTTGTCTCTTAGAATCTCAGCAGAGTTAAAAAATACCGGCGTGAGTGTAAGCAATGTAGCAGCTTTTATAACCGCTGTAGCATTTCCCCTGCTGTCGATCGCCTCAACTTTGATTGATCCGGATGATATATTAGCAAGATCGAGAATGACCGTCGCGCTGTCAGAGTATGAAACCTCGATCACTTGTGTTCCGATCGTAAGGCGGTACTTATCCATTGTGGCCGAGTTCTGCGCTGTCGCTTTATTCGCGACTGAAACGCTTGCACGAACATCCGAATATCCGCTGACGAGTTTCTGATCGCTGTCGGTGAGCGTTATGACGGTCGTGTCGATGTCCGCAAAACTAAAATCTGTAAAAACCGGGTTACTGTTTGTGACAATAGCCGAAGCCGTTGCAATCTGTGTGTCCCCAACCTGCGTTGTTTTGCTGCTGTTCGTCCATGTCTTGAGTTGTGCCGTGACGAGCAATGTGTTACTGTTCGGGGTGAGTCCGTACAGTGTGGATGCAGTGATCAGTGTACTGATCGACCCGGACAATACACCCTCAACTGATTTGACCGTCACCCCACCGGCAACAAAATCAAGAGTGTTATATAAACTTCCCGGGTTGCTGATCGAGAGTGACGCATTGCTGCCGATGTTAAAATTTGCGTATCCTGACATCGTTGCAGCGCGTGGAATTGTCGTAAGCGTAATTGCCCCACTCCAAGTCACATCATAATTCCCGTTACCGGCAAACCACGCGGAACAATTTGCAGTTTTTGACCCATCTAAATTATGAGCAACAGTTTTCATTCGTGTTGCAATTAATTGGGATCCGGAATAAACCTGACTCACATTAAAATTAGCGGTAAAATCATACCGTGTTCCATCAATAATAATGTACCCGGCAGGACTATCGTTTGCCCATGTCCCTGCATTCCAATTTGCATAAAGATTGACTGTGACATCAGACGTATTATTTGGAATATTTACATTATTCTCTGCGATATTCGCTGTTAACCACACACTCATGATTGCTTCTCCATTTACAAAAAAAACGCCTCTTAAGAGCGATTTTAAGGGATTTTTTTATTTTTGCATGTATATTTACACTGATATTTGATCAGTCATTTAGCAAAATTCCAAGATCATTTCCATCTTTCTGAAATCGTGCTTTTGCCACCTGTAAGACCGTTTCGATGATCGCCGTAGGAGCCTTCAATCCCTCGACTGTAAATTCAGCAATTGTCTTCTGACTTGCTTTTACTCGAATTTGCATTACAGTGGACGATAAGAACATTTCCATAAGATCAGTAATTGAATCACCGGTTATTGTGATCCCTGCTTTGCTTATGATTTCTCCGCTTGAAAGATTCAAACTGAACAACTCATTTATTGAGCTGAGTATTCCGGTTTTAATGATATTGGCAGTAAGTGTTCCCGTATCAATGAAATCTGCATTAACATGCCCATCAGCTGTGATTGCAGTTGCGAATGCTCCGTTGTATCCTGTTGATGAATAACCGAGTCCATTCAGGTTCCATCTCCAAATTTTCACAGCGGTGTTCACGTCTTCAGTATCCATGATCAGTAATTCGCCATTACGCTTTGTTGCATAACCGCCAAGAGCTGAATTGATCTGAATTGTGGCTGCATCGATTGATTCTTGCAAAAACGTTTGTGCGTTTACGATCTGCTTTTTGACTACTTTAATTGATTTTGTAATACTCGTTGCAATGGATGACTTAAAATTGCCCAGTTCTATTTTCTCTTTACGACCAGATAATACATTTTTCTCAATCTTAATTACCTTTGCTTTGAGGTCAATACCAAGTTTCGAGTGTTTAATTGTCACAGTATCGCCCATGTATACCGTTTCAAGTATTGCTAAATTTTTGTATTCCTCTGTTTTTGACAATTCCAAGAAATCGATTGAATAGTTAAATTGCGGAATATCAATGCTATTATCTGTCATGTAGGCTGTCGCGGTGATACGCAGCGTATCTTCATCTTCACAATCCGAAAATTCAACAGTCCTAATTTTGGGGTGGGCATAGTTGTCGATATATTGGCTGTCGATATATTTCTCCGGTAACAATAGCCCATCTTTACCTATAGGCATTAATCGAGTACACACATTGTCTATATCCAGAGTTTCTTCGATGCCCTGTATATTTTTACCATAAGCGATTAAAACTCCGCGGTCGGCGCCTACCGAGTTCAACAGGCGAATGACGAAATTGTCACGCTCGATCTCTCCTCCCCATGTTTCTACGATTCCTTCACTACCGAGGATTGCTTCGACGGGATTCTTCCGGACGTAATATTTTGTGTCAATTCCTCCGACATCTCCGGTTGATGTAAATGGATGCGGGTTTTGCGTTCTCGCCAATACCCAATCTAAAGCAGCAGTCCCGGTGAGGTTTGTCGGTCTCGCATCTTCAATGATATTATCCATCAAGTCGTAAAAAATATGCCTTGCGCATACTTTCACAACGTTGCCGATTTTCTTTTTTTGATAGATTCTGAAAAGTTGGCCGTCAGCTTTGTATATATTATCCTCCACAAGGTTCTGCCATTTGCCACGCTCATCAATTGGGTATTCAAGTTCGGACTCGTAAGAGCTGTTCAATTCTTCGCTTATTGAGCATGTTTCTACATCTGGCAGCGGAGTGATTCCATTATTATTAAAATCAGTACATTTGCTGTCATAGATGCAAATCACTACAGCCACCTCCAGTTTGGCAGTATCTCAATTTGAGTTACGGTACCCGTCCAACTGATATTGTTTGTTCCGGGAACAAATTCAGGGAATTCACCGTACATATCACTATTTTTTAGTTCTGTATCTTTATAAGCATCCATGATCGATGAATCGATCGTTACATAATCAACGACATTCTTCATATGCACGACTGTTGAGTTAATCGTTATGTCAATCGTCCCGGTCCCGTACACTTTTATTACGGGCTTAGCGTTTTCCGTCCCTGGGTGGGATATCATCGCTGGGGATGTGTCGATCGTGATCAAGTCGTTTTCGATCGAATATTTTTTTGGCTGACAGCTGAACTGGATAATGAAAGTACGGAACGTCGGGATAATTTCTTTCAGTGGAACACTGTTGATGATTTTCGCCATATATTGCTTATCTGGTTCATTTGAAAACGTAACAAATCCGGAACCTGTCAACCATGCGCACAATGCATCAATATCTCCATGATCAAGTGCACATTCGACAGGTTTAGTAGTTGTTGCGTATGTTCCATCATCAACGGTCAAGCTACCGTCTCTCCCGGGGATTATAATCTCTTCAACATTTTTTTCCGGCTTTTCAACGGCAGGAAGTTTTGTCACAATGATTCCCATATCGTCAGCAGAATTAAGGGACTTCCAAATAAAATATGCTCCGATTGTCATTCAGATCCACTTCCTTTATTGGCTTGTTTTCGGTAAAACTCCATTTCTTCCATGAGAGCTTTCGTATCTTGAGAACGATTGTTGATAAATTTTTCGATTTTAAGAACGAGATTACTAGTCTGGTTCGAATTGTTATATATTCCGGCTGCTCCTTGACTTGTCGCAAATGCAGCATTCATTTTCACACCGCTTAATATTGGTAATAATTTATTCGCAATATTAACAGCAATTTTATCGACCCATCCGAGATTCTTCTCTAGAGGGACAACCGCTTCCTGACCATCTTCACCCAGCATTGCCAACATTGCTTTATCAACAACAGTACCTGTCGCGAGACGTGGAATTGATATTGCTGGAAGAGTATTCATGTATTTAAGACTGAAACCGAATTTATTGATTGTATCGATAACCCCGTTTACTCCTTTAATGAAACTATTAATAATCTTAACGAATCCGTTTCCGATTCCTTCAACAATTCCGACAACACCGTTATATAGCCATTTAAAAGCCGCAACAATCGGATCAATCACATATGTGCTGATAAAATTTGCCAATGTGGATGCACCTGTCTTAATTCCATTCCACATACCGCCAAAAAAATTCGCTATCGGTTGCACTATTTTGCTATTAAACCAATCTGCTGCTCCTTGCCACACTCCTTTAATCCATTCCCAACATTCCGCTGCCTTTTCTTTCACCCAATCCCAGTTTTTAATTAGCAAAATAACGATCGCTATTACTGCTGCGATCGCAATAATAATTAAACTGATTGGACTGGTCAAAAAAGTAAAAGCAGCTCCTAATGCTGTAGTGACTGTCGTACCAATTCCAGCAACAGCACTCCATAACGTCATCCCGGACGCTGCGAGTAGCTGCTGAACATTATATGCAATAACAAGTGCTGTTATAGTCCCGATTATTACGCCAAGTACAATCAAAAGATTTGAATTATCTTGTAGCCATTGTGGCAATTTCATTAATCCATCAATTATTGCTAAAATCATCGGCACAAGCTTTGTCGCAGCTTTTTCTGCTACGGCGCCCATTGTATTCTTAAGTATTTCCATCTTGCCGGCAAGTGTATCACCGGCGGCTTCTGCGGATCCACCAAATTCTTTTTGAAGTTCCTGCAATATGACACTTTGCGCTCCAGCCATATCGCCGCTTTCTTGCAGCGATTGGATCAGTGCCTTTTGCTCGTCTGTAAAAGTAACCCCAACACGTGTCAGTGCAGATATTCCAGCAACAGGATCATTCAATGCCTTGCCTAGAGCAATCGATTGACTTGACATATCGGTTCCCATTGCTGCTGCCATATCCGCTGCTGCTTGTGTAGCCGCAGGAAATGTTTCGGATCCGATATTTGTAAAAGTAAGGAGCAGGCTTTCTGCTTCCAGTGCCATTTCAGCGCTAAATTTTGTGTTTTGCTCAAAGCTTTCAGCCAACTCAAGTAACTGATCTTTTGTCATGCCGGCTGCTCCACCAGTTGATTCCAATACCGCTTCTAGTTGTGCTACTTTAGTTTCAGCATCAGCAGCATCTTTTAATCCGCCAACAAAAATTGCACCGACGCCAATCGCTACAGCTGCTGCAGCTTTCCCGATATTCTTAAGATTATCTACCGCATCCTCTTTTGACATTTCACCGTTTGCTTTTCGCGCTTGGCTCTCAAGACCTTTTAGGTCCTGTTCTGTTTTCACAACTTCACGCTGAAGAGCGCGATATTGCTCTTCGCTAATCTTCCCTTGTGCAAATTGTTGCTGCGCTTGCTTTTCTGCTTCTTTTAAGGTGTCCAGCTTCCCTTTTGTATTCGATATACTGTCAGAAAGGAGTTTTTGTTTCTGATTGAGCAGCTCTGTATTAGTAGGATCCAATTTAAGCAGTTTGTTTACTTCTCTTAATTCGCTCTGGAGGTCTCTGCTTGTGCTGTTTACACCTTTAAGGGCTTTATCAAGAGGTTCCGCATTTCCACCGATTTCAATTGTGATGCCTTTAATATTATTCCCCACTACTTTTCCTCCTTTCTATCAAGACACTTGATTTTTGTTAAGTTTCTCCCTTAACTTTTCACGCTCCGGTTTGGTTTGTTCCAGTCTCCAACATTTTTCTAAGTACTCTTTTCCATCTTCAGATTGCATGCAGTTGTAAATCACGGAATCTCTGAAATACAGCCAATATTCGAAAACGTCTAACTCCTCGATTTCTAAAATATTTAATCCCGTATAATCACAAACCATCTTTTCTTCAAAGGTCGAAATAGAATAATGCCGCTCATCTTCATCATCCGGAAAATAAGGGACTTTTAGTTTGGGCTTTTT
Source organism: Anaerofustis sp. (assembly GCA_041447245.1). GTDB lineage: Bacteria > Bacillota > Clostridia > Eubacteriales > Anaerofustaceae > JBGMEA01. The sequence goes on along the minus strand of JBGMEA010000023.1, from coordinate 184,431 downwards.
TTCTCCGCACCGAGCCAGTCAAAATATTTATTCAGAATTTCTAAGAGCTCATCGAAATCAAGGCTATCGATAATGTCCATAGAAACGATATATCCACTTTTGTTTTTATTCAGAAGCAATCTGACAGCTTCTGTCAATTCATCCATTGAGTCTTCACGGTCAGCCTTTGATATTCTTATCAGCCTTTTGAGTGTTTTCATTTTCGGAGGTTCGATCTTAAGCTCTATCCTTTTTTGTTCAGGCTGTTCGTTTCCATCTTCATCTTCAACAGTAACGGTGAAGCATATTTCAAAATATCTTCTATTCATTATCGAAATATCAAACATTTTTTCTCCTTATAAAAAAGGGCGGAATTCCGCCCTTTTGATATTTTTTTATTACGCTTTAGAGACGACTGTTGCTTTCCCTGTATTAAGTGCTTTGAAATCAGAATCGACTTCAACAACAACAATTTCATTCCCTGTAGTTGCTGTAATATCCACCGCGCCATCCCATGCTGTGTATCCAGCTCCTGTATCGCATACAGCATTAAGCACAGGCAGTGTTACTGAAGCTGCAGTCTTTGTCATATAACTGTTTCCCATCGTCAATGTCGGAGTTACAGTCAAAGTTGTTTTCCCGGTTGTTCCGCCTGCCGTTGAAGTTACAACCAATGTACCAAGAGTCAGTTCAATATCTTCGCGGAAAATAATTTTCGTGCCTTCTGAATCCATCGGTAAAGCTTTGAATTCAGCATCGATCACAGTCTCTTTATCCTTTAGATATTTGAGCGTGAATCCGGATTGATTATTCCCGACAATGGTAATATCCATATCGCCGTCATCAGGATCCGAATGTTTGAATCTGATAAGGTATTTTTTACCATCCTGGTTTCCAATACCTCCGATTTTTACAGTTCGTTTTCCGAGCCAATCGGTTACTCTTGCAGTTGAGCTAAGCTTTTTAAGTGTGTTCCCTGACCATGTGAGCACACCTGATTTGAGCGTCACTTCTTCTTCGGTTAAAACCGTTTTGCTTACAAGCGCAAGATCATCTGTTGCCTCGTAGTATTTCGGTTTATATTCAAGCGAAGCACCGCCTGAAACCAAACCGAGCAAATTTGCAGTTGTTTCGATCACAGAATCTACTGGTATAGTTCCTGTAAATTCAACAACATACAACTTGCCGCTGCCAAGGACAATTCTTTCTTCATCCATAGTTTTGATTCCTTTCTATATTTTTTCGGTAATAGAAAAATCGTATATCGTCTCAAAAAAATTATCTGATCCCCCGAGCCATATACGATCTTTTACGTATGAAATTGCTTTTGCATCAAATAAATCCTCAATTGCTTTTTCTGCAATTGGGTTTTTACGTTCCGAGTAAAATTCGACTGTTATCGACCTCACGGCTACATTGTTTTTAATATCAGCGCCGCCAATGTCACGTTTCTCAGTAAATATGATATACGGAAGCTGTGTCTTTTTCTCGAATGAAGTCTCTTCAACCGCAAGCCCCGTTGTTTTCAGCCATTCCTTAACGTCCAGCATTTTCTATGCCCTCCGTTGTCAATTCTTGCATTCTCCGTATTGCAAGCTCTTCCCCGTATTTGATATGCGGGAAAGATTGCGTACGCCCTCCATTTCTAAGTGCGTGACCATTTTCGAGTAGATGCGATAGACGATATTCTCCGTTAGCTACGTACCATGTTTTTGACTTTCCGTACTTATTCTCCGATGTTGTCTTTGTTCGAAATGATTTAACATATTTTCCAGTGCGCTGCTCGAAGGTGATATGTGACTTGATCTCATCATTTACTTCTGCAGAAACAATATCGACGGCTTTTTTCACGTTTTCAGTAACGGCTTCGCTGTAATTCATGAGTTCTTTCATAATTTCTCCAGCAAGGTCTTCAATAGATGTCATGTCACTGTCAACTCCGTTATTTCATTTGATTTGTCATATGCTCGTAAAATATGATATACCGCACCTTCGTCACCTGCAGGATATCTGAGTTTTTCATCTTTTATTTCATCAAACTCAAAGGTATGTACCTCAAAGATACGTTGAGGCTTTAATCCTGACTGTGCAGCTTTATAAAATTCATCACGATGCACGGATAATTTGTTTGCAAATACTTGATGCCAATCATAACCATCCATATCATTTACCTGTCCTAGTTCAATTACCTCATCCCACGTCATTCCACAGTACCGGCTTTCTTGATAATTAAATCGTGAAGATCGCTTTTAAGATACGCCGGCATTACTAGGTTTTGTGCATCTCCTCCGGAGGCGCGGTACCGCCACGCTACAAAATCGGCAACAAACACTACATGATTCTCATTCTCGGGATCCATGGTTATTCCGTAAACCCCCTCGATTTTTTCTATTGTGGAATTAATATGCGCTGTCAAATCATTGTCTTTTACTGTGGTAGAGATGCCGAGCCTTGACTTCACAAGTGCAAGTATTACCGTTGTATCCATGTGCTATCCTCCTTTTGTTATTCTTCAGGCAGTGTTTCGGGTTCGGCTAGAGTCGTAGCATTTACTTTGCCTTTCCCTTTACCTACTGCCTTTTTCCCGTCATCTTCGTCGACTGCTTCGAGTATCACACCAAGACCGACACTGTTCAGCTTCTCGATTTGTTTTTCATCGGGGATATCGATGATATCCCCGACTTTGTTATGACGATCAAAAGCAACAAATTCTTTTAAGACTTTTGCTTTCATTTATTCCCTCCCGAATTAAGAAATGGTATAAGCTGCGGACAAGACGTTGGAATTTGTCAAGCCGCTCTTGATTGCAATTGCTTTGATGGTTGCACTTGCTGCGACTGCGATCGGCGCGGTGAATTTTGCGCTGGATGCGCTGGGAGTACTGCCATCGACCGTGTAGTAGATATCTGCTCCGGGTGTATTGCAGAACAGGTATACCGACTGCGCGCCGGTGTATGAACCACCGATCGGGAGTGCTGTAGGTGCCGCCACCGTGTTCGCGACATCCTGCGGGAACGTTGCGCTGGTTGCAGGGGCGGTGTTATTGATATTGATTGCCACAAATCCTTCACCAAATACAGGTTGACCATCGTAGCGCGCGGATCCACGGAATACAGTTTGATCCGCAGAGAAACGTTCATGTTCTGACTGCGCAAATTGACCGCCTGTCCTTTCTGCAACAAGATACAACGCGAGATACCCGCCGATAATATCGTTGTCAGGTACACACTCAAGTTGTTCGATAGTTCCACCAATAACCGGCATCTTACCTTGAGCCATTGCTACGATTGCGCCGGCAGCATTGAATTCCATCGACTTGATCATGATTTTGGTATAGGTGCTTTCGTTCATAACCCATACTTTTTCTCCGAACTGATAAGAACTTCTTGCAATTGCCATTTTTTCCATTAGTGCAGCAAAAAAAGCAATTCCAGTAAGGTTCGCACCATCAATGCTGGTGACATGTGTAGTATGCAGGTCTGTCCAAGCAGGTCGGTAGACACCCCATGATTCCGGTTTGCTCGTCTGGGCAAGTCTCGTGCTGACACCGGTCATCATCTTAACACCGTTACCATAAAGGATGGCTTTATCAAGAGCCAAACCAATCGAGAATGACAAAGTTGTGAAAATTTCTTGTGCGAGGTTCAGATCGGTATCTTCCAAAGTTGAATTTGGCACAGGTATAAAACCGCCGACCTTGTAAGCATCAACTTCGACTTGGCCGAAACTCATAGCCAGTTCGTTCAGAGAACCAACAGCCTCCATCCACACTGCTTCGGGAACTGCTCCGGTGATTGTTTGTCTTGCCTTTCCAGATACTGATTTGACCATCGTGTATTTAAGCAGTTTTGAGGTGCTCGATACCGTATCTCTCAATATTTCAAGAAATACATCCGGGATTTCGAGCTCTGCTCCGGTGACTGCTCGTTTTTCACCGATAAAATTTCTTACGCGAACAAGGAACTCGTTAACCTCTTCGCGCTGAATAAATTGAAGTGCGGCATCTCTTGTCATGCCGCCAAGGTATCTTCTTTTTTCCATACTTCTTGTTTCTTCTCCTCCGTATTCTTTTTCTCTTTTTTTATCCGCTGCCGGCTTGCGATTTCGTGTCGCTTCCGCCGGAGCATTGGAGTTGAGTTCTTCGAGTTCCTTTTCCAGTTCCTCAATCTCTCCGTCCAGTTTGCTTTTGTTCTCGTTGAGTTCGTTTTGCTCTGTTTCGAGTTTGTTTGCTTCTTCCTCTACCGCTGCCATTTCTTCCTCAGTTGCAGCTTCATCGAGGGAGGATTCGAGCTCTTCTTCTCTTTTTGCAAACCCTCCCAACTTCAAAAGCAGCCCTTCCCGTTCTTCCTTTTTCTGCGCAAGGCGTCTTGCAATCATCAGTTGTTTAATTGCCATGATTTCATCCTCTCTTTTAATTTCAGCTTTCGCTGTTCCAGTCTCCTGCTCTTCAAATTTTCATAATCAAGCTTCCGAGCTTGCACACCGGTGTCGGTGTACGCCGGGAACGTGCAAACTGACACTTCGTGAAGATCAATTTTTGTTATGGTCCACTTGATAGAACCATCCTCACGAAAATCGATGTTCTCCTCAATGATGTTGAACCCGAAGGAACACTGATCGACATCTCCGCGCTTCACCCGCTCGTGCAAATTGACAGCATCCACGTCGTTCGAATTGATTTTGATTCTTCCCCACAAACCGTGAGAATCAGCTCTCAGTTCAAGCGTTCCGGACTTGTTCCGTCCGAGTACGAGCGTTGTATTGTGATTAATCAGTGCGCGGATGTCATTCCCAAGTGTCTCGTCAAATGCTCCCGGGGCTATTTCTTCAAACGCGCCCTGCCACAATTCTGTTTCAACACCACAAACAGAAAAATAACCCTCAATGAATCTCTCACTGTCAGGGTTTCCTTCGTCTGCTCGTGTCGCTCTTATATCTGTCAAAAAGGCTCTTGTTTGGCTCTTCGTGCGATCAAGAATATTATCAGCCATTCTTATCACCTCCATTCAGTTTGTTTTGATCTCCGATCATTCCGGCCGGAATATAGTTCTCAAGCATCACCAGTTCGTCAAGCCCCGGCTTCGGAGTCATTCCTTGCCAATCTCTCACTTCATTTCCAGTTGCAATCCCGCGCTGATATAAATTACACCCAATATCTGACAACTCTTTAAGGTCATATGCGTATAAACTTCTCGGATTGCACCTGAAGTAAAAATTCGGGCTGTATAAAAGACCCCTCGTCATTGTTTGCTCAATGATTTTTGCTATTGAGAGTATTTTTGTATTGATAAAGTTGTTGTATTCATCTTTATCAAAAGTCCCGACTCCCAAGAAAAACGCCGGAATATCAATCATTCCGGCTACGGTTCTTTTATCAAGTTCGATTGTATCTTTGATTGCAAGGTCTTGTAGTGATAAAGGTTTCACCTGTTCCACATCAAGCATGTCTGCCGGTATAATCCAAGGTTCGCCAGCCTCTTGTGTTTGTAGATATTTCTTAAATACTGCGTTTCGCCCTTCATCACTAGATAACTCTGCCGTATTTGAATCAACTTTTACAATCAGGCTTGGCATATATTTCCCCGACATGAAACCTTTTTTTGTCGCGGCAGCTTGTTTGAGATTTGTCGTTACATCACGAAGCGGAATTCGATACCCGGTACCCATGTATGGGTATTCCGGATCCGGATTGATCGTGAAGTGTAAAACTTCATCCGGCATATATGGCTTGCCGCCGTAGTTAATGACATAGTCGTTTTCACGCTTGATGAATTGCGTTTTAGATGGTCGAAATGGGATTAATTCATCAAGATAACCGTCGGAGTTGACTGTTGGGTACGCAACAGCGTTTCCATCTCCAGCCAACAACATTGTAGAAATGATGTTAAACATAAACTGTTTTCTCGTCCCGAACCTGTACGGCTCGATATCGATTTTCCGCGACAGTTCATTTTTCACACGAACATCTCCATCAGGAGTGTTCTCCATGAGATGTATGGTCATATTGCTTGCTAAGTCAGCAATCTTATTGACCGCCATTTTTACTTCCGGGCAATCTGAAAGTCTTGTATAACCCGGCACGAGTAAATCTCCCGAATCGGAAATTACAACCCATCCGACATCCGATCGTTTTTGCATCGTATCCGGTTCGGCGCGTGCCTTCTGAAATATTCTTTGAAAAACATTCATGCTGTTTCCTCCTATCCGTTCAGCCATTTACTTGCGCTCTTTGACTTCTGTGCATCTTTTATCATCCTTACGGAAGCAAATACTGATGCGTCGAATATATCAATTCTCATTACGCCACCATCCCCGTCAACTTTTTCGTATTGGATCATATCATCCGTCTTTTCTATCGCACGAACATTTTGAACACAATACTCGTAAGCATCTGAGTGTAAATAATAAAGGTTCCCATCTAATGCGCTTTTCTCAATGCGCCGGAAACCTTGTGATTTATTGTAATAATATTGTGGTTCATCTTGTATATTTAATCCTGCTCCTTTTGATAAAACAAAGAATTCATCACTAAACTTTCTATCAAAACCGATTTGCGCGATCTGAAAACCGCGTTTTCTCATTGCGATAAACCAATTGACAATATCTGCAGCATTTACTGTAGGCGTATTGCACATATCAAGCCAGCCATCGTCCTTCCAACCAAACAGAGGGATTCCGTCCTGTTCTGCTTTTGCTGCCGCCTGAACGATTGGAAACCATGCGTGCGGAATAATGATGTCCACACCCTCGTAGTTCCCAACGAGCGCAGCAGCTGTCAGGTCGTACATTCGTGAAAGATCAGCACCGCCATACCATTTGATTGGTAGCTTTGATAGATCATCAATTGTCCATCTATACTTACGGTCCGACATTCGAAATGTCTCAATATCAAAATACGCCTTTAGCGCGGTAGTATAAATGTTTAGAGATTTAGCGAAAAAATCCTTCCTCTGCTGCGGATCGTTTTGAGCCTGCATTGAATCATTGTAAATATCTGCAGGTCTTATTGTTACCCCGTAGTTTGGATTAGCTTTTTCATGTTGGATCGGATTCGTATAATCCACATCTCCGTTCTCGCTTTGATCAGCCTGGCAAATAAAGATAAAATACGCGTCATCACTTACAGTTCCATCCAGCACTTTTTTACAATATTGAAGTCTGTAGTAACAAAACGACACCATTTTATCTCCGGCAGTCGTTATACCAATCACAAGCTTGTTTGTATAAGCCTTTGTGGCTTCTTTAAGGATATTGTATTGTTTTGGTGATTTATATGCATGGATTTCATCCGCGATTACGATATTTGCATTAAACGAATCTTGACTGTCAGGATTACCGGCAAGCGCTTCTAAATGAAGACTTCCACCATCAAGGTCATCGTGACTGATTGAATGCTCCATATTATTATCGAGGATTCTCCATCCATCTTCCTGAGCATTCTTTTTATCCGGATAAAGAACGCGAGTTATGTTATAATTCCAATTTTCATAACTTTTCATTGCCTCTTTTAAAACAGCACCGACTACATAAACGGTTGATCCGCTCAGTCTTTCGAGTAATCCGAGTGCCCATGCTAAAGCTGATACGAAAATTGTTTTCCCGTTTTTACGTGGAACAAAAATTAACGCTTCTTTTATCCTGCGTTCGATTGTACCTGGTATATAAAAGATTAATATCCCATATATAATGAATTTTTCCCAAGGCTCAAGCAAGAATGGTTTCCCTCGTAATGGATTCCCATGCATATCCTGACCTTGCCTATGTTTAAATGTTTTTTCGATAATACCGATGACAAAATCTGCATCTTTTGTTTTAATTTGCCATTTTTCTGATGAAATGTCATCCAAGAACCTTTTACATGATTTAATACGATATTCGCCAGCGATAATTAATCCACTGGAAACATCTTCTGCGTATTTGATGACTTCTGCGGCGTATTTGCCTTTAATCATCCGCTAGATGCTGCCTTCAATGCGTCTGAAATTGCAGATCGTTTTTGTTTTCTAAATGCAGCGTCATCTGTACGCAATAAACCTTGTGGAGTAAGCCCGAGTTGCGATGCATACGATAGTATATCTTTACGCAGCGCTTCGAGTGTAGTTACAATAGGGGCTTTTTTGGTACCCTGTGCGGTAGATTCTTCATAGTCAAAACCGGATTCGATGAATATATCCGTCAGTACTTCATATTGTTCCATCAACTGTCCATAAATCTTGATTATTGGATCGAATTCCTTTTTATAAACGCCAAGTTTGACCATGCTATTTTTTGCGATCAACTCAGGCCGTCTTTTTTTCGGCATCGCCAAACACCGCCTTCCATAAAATTTTCACAGATCAATGGAGAGGGAAAAAGTTACCTTGGCCGTTCCCTTTCTAATTGCAGGTATTTGGAAAAGACGGGGGGGATTGATCTTTTTTATTTTTCAATACTTCTTCCGTCCTTAATACCCATTGCAATCCGAGCGATGTCAAAATATTATTTACACGGTCGTGCATTTGATCATGACACGATCCGCAGAGCGATAAAAGATTATCATCGGCATACATGAGCTGAGGATAATCCTCTAAAGGATTAATGTGATGCACGGTCGTTGCGGTTGCGCTCCTTCCGTATCGTTTACACTCTTGACATCGATATCCATCACGCTTCAGTATCGCTGCTCTTTTACGATCCCATCTTTTGTTCTTATATCGATTGTCTGCTTTCTTCACCGTAATAAACTCCAATATACATAAAAACTCCCAACTATGAGAGTTTTTATATGTATTCATCTTAATACTATAAAAGGAGATCATACTTTGATCTCCTCTGTGCATTCCTTCACACTGACATTTTAACACAGATTTCGAACGAAATCCTATCAAAATCCTATCAGAATACGATCAAATTCCTATCAAGTATAATTCGTAATGATCAGCTCTCCGAACTTCCGCTGCTTTGCTTTATTGCTCATCATGGAGTAAAGAACATCGTGCTCGATAAAATTGAAGTCTTTGAACATATTTCTCAAGTCAGGATGATCATTGACTGTCAATATAAACTTTCCGCTGATCTGATTAATGATGGCGTGCAGATCATAGTAATCATTGATTCCGAAATCACCAACAGCATATCCCATCGTATCGAGGTAAGGAGGATCAAGGAAGAATAGCGTGTCCGCCGAGTCGTAATGTTTCATTACCTTTCGAAAGTCGAGACTTTCAATTGTCACGTGCTTCAATCGTTCATATGCTGCATTGATATCTTTTTCGATCCTGTCGACATTAAATGCAAGGCTGCGAGTCTTTGTTATTCCGAAGCTGAGTTCGGTCATCTTGCAACCGAAACACGTTTTCAGAATGTAATAGAAAATATGCGCTCGTTCGATGGAGTCCTCGTATTCTCCGTTAATAAATTTCAGTCTGCAGGTATCGAATGTTTCACGCGATATCAGGTTGTAATTGAAGCTTTCGATTAATTGATCAGGTGCGTTCTTCACCACACTCCAAAAGTTCATAAGATTACCGTCGAGATCATTGAGTATTTCAACTCTTGAAGGAGCCTTTGCGAATAGCAGCCATCCTGCTCCGCCGAATACTTCTGCGTAACAAACATGTTCCGGGATGATTGGTAGAAGTTTATGAACAACTCTGCTTTTTCCTCCTACCCAACCGATTGGACTTTTCATAATAACACCTCGTTATTATTATAGTCCTTTTTAGAACGTGTGTTCTATCAAAATACTATCACTTTTTCAATGCCGAAGTATCGTCCTCATTAATATGATGCCCCCAAAGAAGCACGGACAACCGGTCGATAAGGTAATTCTTTGTCCTATAATATGTTGCCTGAGGTATGTTTAATTCTGATATTACCTGATAATCCTTTTGTCCGCTATTGCCGCTTCCGTTGAAATATCGAAGCTCAAGCAGTCTATGTTCTACCGGATCGAGCATATCAAGGAATGTTTCGATTGTTGTTATTTCAGCTTTTGTTTCGGATATCAAAACACGGATATGATCCGCATAAATATTAAATTTTGATGCCTGGTCGAATGTTGTGTCAGTGATATTTGAATTTGATGCCGGAGGAGATGTCGTATCAGTTGATCTGACAGAAGGCTCGTACTGTTCCAGTTTCTTCTTGTTGATGTCAATTTTTATCTTTAGATATGGATAATCGTACAGAACATCTTCTGTCTTTCTGTAATATTCTGATCTCATTTACTTTCATCCTCACCTGATCGTGTTGACGGCATAGAAAACATCTGCATTGAGTTTAATAATGAAGAAGGGTCTACTTCAGTTTTGGGCATGTTCATTAAAAACAAATCCATCGGCGTGTTCTTTTTATCGATTTCACCTTGCATGATATTGAGCCTTGCCGTGATTTTTTTCGTGATAATAATTACACATACAATTAGCCCGATTGCCGCTGCTGTCGAAAAGATAATCATTCCGAACGTTACATCAAACCAAATAGATAAATTACTCATTTTCCATACCTTCTATAATCTCGTTTCTTTCATGAATCCAAACTTCCGGAATAGTTCTTTTATCTGAGAAATACCGGATTATCGCGCTATCAATTAATTCAAGCCGCTTTTCGTCATGGATAAACCTTGGTTCGATTCCATGTGGAGGTTTACCTCCATTTCCGCTGTTGTTCTTGTGCGCCTTTAAATGTCCCCTAATGTATGAATCACTCATTCATGACCTCCGTCAGTTAATAAAAAATTATCGATTTCAATTGATTCAAACAATGTCTTTCCTGTTGATCCGGAAACGATATACGGTAGAAAGACCTGCTCGATTTTTACCATGTCAGTTTCAATGATCGCCATCTGAGCTTCCGTCCAATCTTTAAGGATTCTCCACGCCACGCGCTCTGCTTGATCGTACGTGGCATGCACATTCGAATTCTTCTTTTTTTGCTGAGTCATTATTCGCAGCACAGGCTCAACATTGACAGGCATTTTTATCGGGATTTCTCCAATACTCGTCCCGATCATAAACGACAGGCTTTCAACATGTCCATCTTTGCAGTTTTTCATAATTGCCGAAGCTCCATGTTTGATCAAGATATACTCGATTTCTCCGGCAGTCTTCAGCGCATCAATCGATGTCGTATAATTTAAGAGAGGCATCTTTATTTCCTCCTACCTAATTGCCATACTTTCCCGCACTCGTTGCATTTCGCCCGGAAGGATCCTTTTCGTGTTTGTGTCAACGATCCGCCGCAGCTGCATTTGTTTTCGGTAACACGTTTCTTCATGAATTCATCGATTTTCTCGGTGTTGATACGTCTCTTTGGAATGATGCCGGCTTCTTTGAGCGCTCGCTTGTATTCTTTCGATATCCATTTCCCGTCAGGTTCGCGATGCAAACCATCACCCATCATATCACCGAGTATCACTAAGCGATTTAACGCCATTTGTTTGATTTGATCAGATTTATCTTTCATCGTAAATTCTTCCAAATGATAGACATAAGCACATGCAATGGGGCAACTGCTCCCGGGTCGATATTTTGATAAACTTTCTTTCGTTTTGAATTTGCGTAATCAACTTCCCTTTGAGCTCCGCTGCTACCTATCCAATTATCAAGAAGCACAACCGCGTCGCAAACGTCGATCATTGCAAAGCAAATATGCATGTACTGTTCATACTTGAATCCGGAAGGAAGGATTGTCGGGTTCATAACATCAAACCCATTTTCTCTCAGCTGCCGCTCAGCTGTTGCAAATTCTTCCATGTAGTTCGGGTTACCTGTGATCTTCCCCGCAATGTATATTTTCATGTAGTGGATTCTCCTTGTTTTTTGCTTTTTATTGCATATTTCCTCTGCGCTTGTTTCTTCCTTTGATCTTTGCAGCGTTGACATATTTGTTCTTTGTCGCGACTGATAATTGTAGTGCCGCACCGTACACAATACTGAGGTCTGATTCTGATAAATTCAGAGCAGCTGTCACAGTCATGTTCTTTCGCCAAACAACCCTTAATATCGTTCCAATTCATGCAAATTTCTTTTTGCCAGTATTCAGAAAACTCCATGCTATTACGCTTTATCATTAGTAAAGTAATTACTTTTTTCATTAATTCCGCTCTGACTTTTTCATCCCGGCGCCGTTGGTTGCGTTCTGTTTTCTGTCTTTCGTGTTTTTGATTATCGATTTCTCCCCGGATGATCTTGTCAAGATTTTCCGAGCCGTACAAAGTATAAACTTTCCCGCGGATTGCTTTTGATGACTTGCCGCTCATCTTTTCTGCCATGATTTCATAGCTCATACCTTGCTTAATGAATAACTCAAGCGCTTCAATATCTCCCGCTGTCCATTTCGTCTGATTGTTCGCCTTAATTGGACGTTCAGATAAATTAAGATCAATGCATCTTCTTTGTATTGCTCCTACGGTTCGGTGCATCTTAACAGAGATCTCATCATAGGTATATTTGCTCTGCTGAAGCAAATGACGCAACTCATCATCCTCAATAATAGTCCATGGGCATATTCTGAATTTAACTTTCTTGTCCCAATCTAACTTCCGCTGCTCTCGAACCCACTCAGGTTCTTTACCGATGATATTCTCTTCTACTTTCGAAAAATCAATAAAAGTTCTATTTTTCTCAGCCCATTTCCAGAATTCATCAAGATATACAACTTTGAATTTACAATTGTTCACGCGTTTATGTTTGATCGGGAAACCTCTTTCTTCAACCCATGACTTCATCATATAACCGGTTCCTCCGGTTCTGCCGAGCGCAAGACATAACTGGTTGAATGTGACGTATTCTCCATTCTCGAGAAAGGCACCCAATCCTAAACGGAAAACTTTAATATTTATTGCAGCTTCGCTTCTGTTTAGATGGTTTGCAATTGCTTGCAATGATTTTAAACCCCAGTTATCTTCAAGATAATCATATTCTTCTTGCGTCCATGGTTTTCCCATCAGTGTACCTATCTGAAATTAAATTTTCGATAACTTTATTGACATAAGCAAGCGGTTTTTCAACACCGGTTTTGTTATGCGTTATATCAAGTGCTAGCGTGAGAATGTCCACACGATCCTGTTGCTTCTGCCTTCTGTAAATTTTCAATAAATCAGTAAATTCAACCGGATCATCCGGGGAAAAATATTGATCATAAATTTTTAGATGAATTATTTCATCCTCATCGTCGACATTATTATCATTGATAAATTTTTCAATGAGAAGATGATGATCTGATTTCATTTCATTTAATATGGTTTCATTTGATATTGTTTCGTTTTGTTTCGTTTGTTTCCTTTTGTATGCATTTTTGACAAAAATGTACTCATTTTCTTCGATAATGCATACATTTCTATCTTTTGCGACATTAACTAAGAGGTAATTTGATATAAATTTAACCTCTTTTCTGCGTTCAGTCGCTTCAATATAACGCTCTTGTATTCCTTCCGATGTCAATATTCCGTATTGTTCATACTTCTCTGCGCTGAAAATATTTCGTTTCAGTGCAGCATCGATATAATGATGGATATTGTCGTCTGCAGGAAGGTTGATTGACTTTGCGAACAGTAATGCAATGTCGTCATTCCACTCTGTATAATATCCGCGCCCGGAGTAAATCTTCTTCCAAAGCAAAATTATTACTCCGAGCCCAACCAAACCTTTTTCCGCAACAAATAAGTTCATATTATCGTTAAAATTGACATCGAGCGGGAAATACTGTATGCCCGTTTTCGAGCTCTCACTGCGTGCCATACTTCCGCTCCTATTAAATTTTTTTGTTGTCGACCACGTCAGTAAATGATACCGACGCGGTCTGCGATTGAAAAATACAGTTCTGCTATTCCGGTGAGCACCGCATCATTGATCCGCTGCTCTTCCGGCGACAAATTGGGATCCAATTCATTAAGCGTGAACATAGCATCCGATATCAGCGTCATGCGCTTTAATTCTTCTGAATGATCTTTATCCATTGCAACATTACTCTGCGATATAGACTTTCCCGGAAGCAATTTCTTCCGCGAGTTCCAACGCGAGGAATGCTCCGATATTTTTCCGCGCGGCAATCTTCCATGCGCCGCCGTCGGCTTCATACAGCGCTGCTTGAAGGCCTTCTGATAACCTGATTAAAAATTCCGATTCGGGCTGATTAAGCTCTATGAATGTACGATATGGAGCGAGTTTAACAATCGGATTAATTTTCAGGTCTTCTTTCAACGCAACACCAGTTTTTACAGTGACATTTTGCGAAATTCCGTCATCGCTTGCTGTGGCTGAGTTTTCTTCTGTAATTGATCCGATGCATTTGATAAGCGCATCTCTCTCGTCTGTTTGTATAAAGCGCGACTTTAATCCGATGATCATTGATTCAATGTCCATTTTCAGCCCGAAATTAAATCCGACGAACTGTGCCTTTGCGATAAATGGAATTTCACGGGTGCGCTCGGTCGGGTTAGCAGCGCAGCGTGCATACACGGATGCATGATCGGCGATATGTACCATGATTGGTAAAAGTAAATCTTCGGTTGCGATTTCTTTTTTGATGGCGGAAACGAATCCGGATAACGTGTTAATCTCTACCGGTTCAATGAGAGGAGATTCGATCAGTGTAAGTTTTTTATCCGAAAATTCATTCCCGCAGCGATCAATAATATTTGGAGCGGAAAGAGAAATGATTTTTTCAATTGCTTCTTTCAACATTTAATTTTTTCCTCCTACAATTTTCATTACTTTACGTTGATACTGCTCTTCACCGAGCACAGTCATCTGTCCTGGTATTTCCGCAGTCAGTTCAACAGCCTGCAATCCGTTCTCTGTTTTTCCCGCAAACATAGACAATTGAATTTCGTCCGTCGAGCAAAGCACGGATTTCGCAGACACGCTGACAGATATGTTGTTTCTGTCTTTTTTTGGTGAAAAGTCGATCTGAATCTTCAGCGATCGCTTCTTTGTCGCCGGAGTGTTGGGATCCATAATGTTTTTCAAAATATTCCCCATTTCCAAACTCACGCGCTCCAAAATTGCGCCATTTGCAAATTCGAGAATGTTTCCTTCGTTATTCGTCACCGGATAACCTCCTTTTAATTTTATTAAGACCCTCTATCGCTCCGCGAAGATCTCCGCTTCTCGCCTGCCCGCGGAGTGTCTTAAACTGATGTGATGTGAGCGGGGTCTTTTTCAACACCTTCATAAATTGATTAAAACTTTTCATTTGACACCCGAAGCTTTCTTTGTTAAAATGCAAACAGAATTACTATTTCTCATTGAGTCTGTTGGCGCAGGCTCTTTCTTTTTTTAATTCGTCCGTGAGCAATGTCTCGCAATACTTGATCCAATCGGACCGGCTGTCGAATCCATATTCGCGCAGGCGCGCCTGAGATAATTTACTGCGGTACCCATTCGGCAAATCGACCTTAAAGGCGTATATCTCCGGAATACGCTCATATATGGCGTGTTCGTCACGATCTAAGGCGTTCGCGAGAGATAATGAGCCGCGTTTGAATAGATGCTTAGGTAAACACCCGAAAAGACGGCACAGCCCGATTAATTGGGTCTTAGTCGGTAAACATAAATCACGTTCGAAACTGCTTATCAACTTGTCGTCGACACGCGGATCGATAACTTTCAATGAATCCGCAACTTGCTTTTGTGTCCGGCCACATGATATCCGCTGCTCTTGCAAGTGATTCTGCATTCCCATGCTGCTTCCTCCTTCTTCTTAATTTGACTATGATTTTTTTATCCTTAAATAATGGGATAAAGCATAATAAAAAATATTCACTGCCAAATGCAAAATATCCGCGGTGTCGGTATTCCAGTAAAACAAAAATGACAGTCAATATACCGATAATGATTGATGCTAATCTTCTCATTTGACTGTCATCTCCTTCCTGCTGCGTCGAGCAGCGACATTTGTTGATGCAATGATTCTTTTTTAGGGATCTGCTTTGCTTCTTTTTTCCGCTTCATCCGGCATTTGTGACACCGATAAAATTCGATTTTCCCCATTCGCTGCAGTGCGGCCGCTTCCGGTATTTCACTTGTTTCTCCGCAATCGACGCAAACCACTGTTTTTGTACGCATTCTTTTTTCCTTTCCGCCCCGGACTTCCGCGCTGTCTTGTTTTGTTTGCGCAAACAGGGCAAGTATATCCGTTTTTGTAAATTGCGAGCGCTGAGACATTCCATTCAAGCCCGCATTTTTCACAGACCATATACACGAAGTCGTTCATTCTCGTACCACCGTCACTTTATCCATAAACTGTTGCAGTGCGTAAAAGTAAAATCGTCCCGGATGATTCACTGGCTCAAGGATGTAGACAATCACCGCAGCTCTCGGGTGCAGCCCGTATCCTACAATTTGCATAGGCTCCCCTTTCGGGAATTCTTGATGCTGTTGGAATCCAACTCGGATTCCTTCTTGTGAAAGTCTTCTGTGCCCGCAGCGAAATTCGAATTCGTCGCGCCACGGAATTTGATAATAATTACCTTCAGGAGTGTTTACTTTGATGATCATTCCGATATCGGGGATAACATTATCTTTTTGCATTATGCGCAATCTCCTTCGATTGGGATCCAATGGATGTCCGCAATTGAAATCCATATGTCTCTAGTAAAGTAAAAATGATCGACAGGAACGTTGAGATAATCATTGTTTTTGAGTTTCCTTCTTATCACATCATTCAGCGTTCCGATCCGGGCGACTTTGATTCCGTTTGTCACATAAACATCAACGTCGATTGACACTCCGTGAAGGCGCGAAAGAATTTCATACAGTGTGGCTTCTTTTAATTTAGTCGTCTTTTCGTTCATTCATTCTTTCCTTCATTTTCCTGATCAACTCTTCCTCTTGGTAAGTTATACTTCCATGCTTGTTTTAAATGGACCAGGTCTAACTTCAGACATTATCGGAATATCATTGGCAATTGCTGACGCCATCCCAATCGGTATCGGTATAAGGTCAGAAGTTCCATTCATGATGCGATCTAAACAAATGTCGAGCCATGATAGAATTTCTTCTATCGAATTTTCGTCGTTTTCGCAAAAGCTTTCCGGGAATAAGCCATGACATAATTTTGCGTAATGGCATTCAGGATGACAGAAACTCATCTTTTTCTTTTTGCATGATTCAATCATAAAGGCTCCTTTCTTTACCTGCGGAATCAATAATTTCTGAATCCGTAGTCCGGTTCTCCAGTGTATCCGCTATCCGGTTCAGATGCTTTGATATCATCTGCAGATTTGTATTCAAGCACTTCATCTGCTCCGTCAACTTCGTTTGATTCATAAATTTTCCAACCTCTTTTACTTGCAGTAAAATTAAGTTCTTTTTGAGCTTCATCAAATCTCCTGTGCCATGAAGTCAACTTCATATATTCCCATTCGCCAGTAATTTGATTCCGCTTCCTTGGCTTGTATCCAACATTGCTCAGTTCCGGCACCGGATCCGGAACCACCTCGCATATCATTCCTTGCTCATCAAGATAAGACAATACGAAGGGGCACCGGACAAGTTCATCCGACCATTCTGTTTTTGCACATATCCGCTTCATTGGTTCGGTTTTATTCGGGCAGGATCGGCACCGGTTGGATAAAATCACGTTCAAACATCAAACCTCGTTTTTTCTGCCCTTGCGGGTGCACTGTGGATATTACGAATCTGATAGGACGTCACCTCTCGACCTTCAGATTGCAAATTGCAACTCCCTGCAGCACACCCGGAAAAACAGAATCAATCATCGTATCTTCGCTTGCTCTGACTCTCCTCCGCAGCATCCGCCGCTTTATCGTTCGTATAACAGCAATACGCTTTGGCAGATAAATACACCATGAAAGGAACAACCATGCATACATCGATAAACGTCGAGGATGTCATGGCATATTCCAACTGTTCTTGGGCTCGTTGGTCAAACCGATCAAGTAATCAACAGACACATCCAGTTTCTTTGCGATTGCATAGAGTTTCGAAATGCTCGTGGGCGTTCCGTTTTCAATTGCCCCGTAACCTGACGGGCTGAACCCGAGGGTGATTGCGAATGCTTTTCTGTCGTAACCTTTTTTCTTCCTTGCTTCAATGAGCCGTTCGGAAAAAATCATAGAATCAAATTCATCTTCCGGAAAATTCATCTGTACTCCTTCCCTGCCTTTTAGCGCCCGCGGGGATTCATCAAAAGGACTGAGGGTATATGTGTGGCATCGGTAACGGGATCGCGGGGACGCGGGCGCTTTGGCAGTGATCATCATCGTGGGCACATCCGCCCGGTTCGACACCCTCGTTTTTAACGTTCGGAGGTTCATTGGTGGGTTTCATTCACCTGAGGATGCCGGAGCCGACTTATGGCAATTTAAATTTAATTTCTTCGTATCGTCGAATTTTGTTCACATATTCCTCTAATTTTTCAACGTGCTCAATCGTTAAATTTTCAATTGAACAATCGAAATTGAGATCTTCCCATGGGCATTCTTTGCAATCAGGATGTCGACTACACATTTTTTTACTCTCGAAAAGAAATTTCAGCACTTCGGCTTTGTCAAATACTTGGGTTTCTTCGTTCATTTTCATCCTCCTGCGTAATAGTAAATAATTTATAAAGCTCTTCATGCTGAGCCTTACGCACAACGCTCAACGCTTGAATGAGTAATACTGCTGTCTCTTCCAAGCTGTCTACCAATCCTGCAGCCGTGCATCCGACAATCATTACTTTTACTGGATCCATTCTCATTCTCCGTGTTCTTATTTTTTTATTGCTTTAACTAGTTGATCGAACATTTTGACAAGTTCGGGATCTGCATCACAAACACACCGATATACAGATCCGTATCTGACGACTTTCTCATCCCATTTGCAATTTCTCTTTGCTTCTCTGTATGTGTTGTATGCCTCCACCTTTTTACCTCCGTTTCGCAATTTTGGTCGCGGGGACAGGATTCGAACCTGCATCCTCCGGGTTATGAGCCCGGTGAGCAACCGTTGCTCTACCCCGCATCATTCATATTTCACATAAGGCTTCTCGATCCCGTGTCCGCAACATGCCGCTGTCGCTCCCGGAACATGTCCGATGCACGCGTCCGAGCCGTCCGCGTTCGGGTACCTCCCGCACCGGGCGCATGGGCGACTGTCATCAGCTGTAGCGCCGTCCGAATACGTCCAATCACCGTTGGAGTAAATTATGAGATTCCCTCTTGAGTGACTGGTTATCATGACGCCGATTCTCTGAGTCTCTTTTGATTGATGCTCATTTCGGTAATCAAATCATCCGCTGCGCGTACATTGATAATTGCCCTTGTACCAACCATGATATGCGGCAGTCGCACATCCGGATCAGCCATTAGTTCACGTATCGTTGCTGTACCGATTCCTGAATGCTTTGCATATTGGTTTACGGTCATGCCCTTTACGGAGGATTCGGTAAGTAAAAGCTCGATTCGAGCCAATCGGTCATTGATCAGTTTCATTTCAGCGTCCGTCATAGCGTAACCTCTTCCTCAGATTCTTTGTTCTCAAAAAATCTCGTCCACTCGAATCCGAGAACGTCGGCGATTCGTTTGGCGACTTCTACGCTCGGGCGGCGATTCCCTGTTTCGATCATATTGTAATGAGAAGGTGCTATGTCAGCTTTATTCGCTAATCCAAGTTGACTGAATCCTTTTTTTTCTCTGACTGTTTTTAGCCATTCTCTCAAAATATCTCCTCCATAATTCTCATTATGAGGATAGTATAATTCACATATTGCAAATAGTCAATAGAAAACCATTCATTTATTCACAATTTGCAAATATAATTGTATTATCACAAATTGTGAATTATTATAATGAAAAGAGGTTAGATTATGTTAAAAATCCGTGAATTGAGAATAGAGAGAAGTATTTCGCAGAAAGACTTAGCAGAAACTTTCTGTATCCCACCAAGCACTTTCAACCAATACGAAACAGGGAAAAGGCAGCCGGATTATGACTTGATAAAAAAGCTCGCAGATTATTTTGATGTTTCGACTGATTATATTCTTGGGCGCAGCGAACAATCAAATACACTGCAACCATCTGCTCCCGGAGCAAAATGGATACCCGTTCTTGGAAAAGTACAAGCGGGCACCCCTGTTGAGGCTGTAGAAGATATTATCGATTACGAAGAGATCAATCAAGATATGGCAAAGTCGGGAGAGTTTTTTGCGTTGCAAATTCGCGGCGAATCAATGAAGCCGAAGTTCGATGAAGGCGACGTTGTCATCGTCCGCAAGCAAGACGATATTGAGAGCGGTGAAATCGCTGTGGTTTTGGTCAATGGAGAAGATGCAACTGTGAAAAAATTCATTAAACTTGAAAACGGGGTCAGCTTAGTATCGACAAACCCTGAATTTGATCCGATGTTTTTTGACGAGAAAAAAATAAAAAACCTTCCCGTTCGTGTAATCGGAAAGGTCGTGGAGCTGAGAGCAAAGTTTTAAATAATATGATATAATAATCAATATCAATAAAATTTTGAATTTATGGGAGGCTATTATGCCAATTTTTGGGACAAAGGACAAAGAAGGAAACACATCAATTAATTTAATGATGGGAGAAGGAATTGCATCTATACAAAAAGGGATGGCAATCAACGTATCAATGATGGATGACCATTTGTTTATAAAACAACGAATTGGGAAAGCTGCGCCCGCGTCATTGCGCTATGATCAGATTACAAACGTCGAAATTATTAATGAAAAAGAGATCATCGAAAAAGGAAAATCAGTCGTCGGACGCGCAGTCCTTGGCAATATCATATTAGGTCCACTCGGCGCTTTAGTAGGAGGAATGTCCGGAACCGGATCAAAAAAGAAAGTAAGTTATGATAATTATATGGTAATTAATTATAAATCTTCTGCAGATGAAGAGATCAAAGTTATAACATTCCAAGTGGTTGGAGCGTCAATGGGCACAAGTAAATTCTTGTCCGAACTGAAACAGCGAGCAAACATTGCTTCGGTTGATTCAACCGCAACAATAGAATTATAGTAAAAAAGCCCCACCGGAGTGGGACTTTTATCAGATCCTATTCCGATCCTGCAGCACCTGTTTTAAGCCTGTTTGCAGCACCTCGGAGAAATTGATATCTTCGCTGATTGCCATTTCATTGAGCCATGACGGAATTGACAGCGTTTTTTTCACCGCTTTGTTGTTGTAAAATTTCTGATATGCAATTGTATCGACAGAAATAAGATTGACAAAAGAACCCTCATCAACTGAGATATCCTTGATATCCGATGCTTTTGGAATTGACCGTTTTTCTTGCTCTGCATCGTACAGCATTAAGCACAAAACATCCGCTGCCATATCCATAGCGTTTTGCAGGTCGTCACCCTGAGTATAGCAGCCGTCGAGATCGGGAAAGTCTACGGTATATCCTCCCGAAGGATCTTCGGTAAATACCGCCGGATAAATATAGCGTGCCATGTGTGCACCTCCTATTATTGATTGTCAGCAAGGGGCTTTTATTCAAGCCCCGCCGATCTGAGTATTGATTTCAAAGTGGCTGTTTTGATTTCATTGGTATGCCTTGGGACTGGAAAGGTTTTTTCAGTGATCGGACTGTAGTAGACATCATGATTGCTTCCATGTCTCACGAGCGTTATCCCATTTTTGTTTAACAGCCTGAGCAGTTCCTTTGTCCTCATATCCCCTCACTTTCTATCTATATCATATACGTAATATCACGTATTGTCAAGAGATTTATATAATTTTGTTGTAAAATCGAGGCATATTATGGCACGTAAAACAAACTGTGTAAAAAATGGAGTCCCCTATTATCGAACCTCGTGGACATATGGCAAACAGCCTAACGGGAAGCCGCTGAAAAAAGAATTTTACGGAACATGTGAAGCAGATGCAAATAAGCAGAAAGCAGAGTTTCAGAAGATTTATAACAGCGGGTTAAATATCGATATCTATTTTCAGCTGCTCGCGCCGTCGATGAAAGTATGGCTGCAGACAGACCGCATGAAAGATTCTTCTCGGGAACGATATACAAGTGTCTTTAATAATTATGTGGAAATGTCAAACATATCACAGCTACAGATCGGA
Source organism: Anaerofustis sp. (assembly GCA_041447245.1). Lineage (GTDB taxonomy): Bacteria > Bacillota > Clostridia > Eubacteriales > Anaerofustaceae > JBGMEA01. The sequence goes on along the minus strand of JBGMEA010000023.1, from coordinate 162,428 downwards.
AAGATCAATAACCTGACTTTGAAAGCCTATTACCGGGCATTGGTGAAAAGCGGAAAATCTCAAAGCCAAATTGAGATGCTGAACAAATTGCTGAAACGATTCTTTAATTATTGTCTCGAGGAAAATGCAATTATAAAGAATCCATGCGCCGGGATCAGAGTGAGCTCCTATTTTCGTGACGATGTGCTCAGCGTAGATGACGACTCGGATTTGATCGATGATACCGTTCCGGTGTTCGATGAAAGCGAAGTGAAGAAGATCCGCGCTGCTCTCGAAGGAAATCGATTAAAAGCGTTAATTTATATTGCACTGGGTACCGGTGCCCGCCAGGGGGAATTATTAGCCCTTCGATGGAAAGATATTGACATGAAAGACAAAACGCTGCGCATCACAAAGACGCTCAGCAAAGTCAAGATTGAAGAATCCTATGAATATATCATTACAAAACCGAAAACGAAAAAATCAGTCCGCACAGTTCCGATCCCGGACAGCGTAATCCCTGTGCTGCAGGACTGGAAAATCAAACAGACACTCGAAAAAATCCGTTCAGCTGAATTGTATGAAGATAACGGACTTGTCTTTTGTACCAATACAGGGAGACCGGTTGACCGAAGGAACCTGCTCCGTGCACACGGCCGTATTCTTGCGCATGCAGGAGTTGAATATAAAAAATTTCATGCGTACCGTCACACCTATGCGACTGAACTGTTTAACAAAGGTGTCTCACTGAAAACTGTCTCTTCCCTGCTCGGTCATTCAAGTATCAAAATCACGGCCGATATTTACACTTTTGTGCTCGAAAAAATCAAGACCGACGAAGTATCAAAAATCAATGAAATGTTCGCGTGAAAATGAAGACTTCCCGCTTTTTTCCCGCTTGCGTTATGAATGGGTATAAAAAGATATAAAACGATATACTTAAAATTCCGCTTACCTATCACGAATTATAAAATTATGAAAACTTATAAAACGGGATTATAAGACCCGGTTTGTCCGGGGTTCAAGTCCCTGAAGGCCCACCATAATTTCCTTTAAATAAAAGCGATTTTGACATCGCTTTTTTTCATGCTGATTAGAAGCCAATACATATCTTAAATTAGAATTAATACCGTCCAATATATTTATCAACATATTGATAGAATGCTATAATAAATAAAAAGTGAATTGTAGAGGCATAAATATGTTAATCGCAGCGTTATCTTTATTGACGGTGCTTGGTATGATCGAAATTCTTCACCTTTTTAGAAAAATACCCTCTTCACAAGTGAATTTTACGGTACTGCTCGATATACAGAACGAAAAACATACTTCTTTACTGCAAAACCCAAAAAATAGTTTAGCTGTCGATTCATTTATCGGTCGATATGACATATATTATCTCTTTTCTATTTATTATGCAAATGGCAGAAAGAAGAAAAGTAAAGTTAGAGCAGATAAAAAAATGTGTCGCTATTATCTGTCAAAATCTTCTGCACGTAAATAATATTTGTCAAAATCTTCCCAATTGTGGCTGAAGAGTAGTTTGAACACGGAGCCTGTGTGCGTCTCTCTATTATTAAACAATCAAATCCCCGTACTGAGAAAATAGTACGGGGATTTCTACTACTTATTAATCCAAGGCGGTCGTCTGAAGGCGCGTTTATTTTACATTATCAAAATATTTCGGGAGGTACCATCGAAGTGTATTTCTCGTATGCGGCTTTCATAAACGGAATCGCCCGTTCATCCGGCGCAGGATATTCTTGAAGAAATTCGTCAAACGAAACTACATATTTTGACCGAAACGGTTCATATTGGTCGGAGAACTTTTGCACCGTATCTTCAAACAGTATATTAATGGATTTTTGCCCCGCATTCTCATACTTTCCGTTTTCGACACAGTACTCCAGCACAGCAATGTAATTTTCCGGCTTGATATCGGAAATATCAAGTGTATGTTTATCGAAGTCAAAGAAATAATTTCCTCCCGGAGCCATGATATCAATCAATTCTTTTGCCTTGTCGACACATTCTTCTTTTGTTCCTGTTTTCAGGAGGGTCAAAGGGTACAGCCCGCCCAGAATATATTTATTACCCAATTTGTCTTTATATTTCTGCGCATCTCCGTATTCGAACCACAATCTTGCTCCGGCAGGCAGATCCTGAAGATTATCGATAAAACGTGTCCAATCCCCTTCACAGAATATATACATCCGCTGTCCGTTTTCCCCTGCTATATGGCATAGCTTATTGAATGTCGGCCAATAAAATTTATCAAAATCTTTATTGTTGAGAAAACATCCCATGTGAGTCATGATTCTGCTCGATCCAAGAATATCAACAACGGGTGTTTTTTGCATGGCAATTGCTTTTGGCATGAGGGATTCCATTGCATCCAACACTTTCTGCGGATTTCTTTTTATATCAATTGAAATATTGCTGAATCCTCGATTAAAATCAGCTAATGTATCGAACGGAACCGCTGTATACCCTTCAGATCCCTGAGGCGGTGCAAAAAAACCGTATTTCTCTTGTATGAATGCATTTGCCTGAGCAAACGCATTCATGACATCCATTGTCGCAAGATATTGTCGTGTGAAATTAAATGCCATTTTTGCTGCACTTCCGGAATAACCTGCATTTGTTCTTTGAACAACTTTTTCTAAGGTAAATTCGTGAGGCGACTTTATAAATTGATCATATTCGTCTGCGCCGAATGCTGAAATTTCAGGGTGCTGAATAAATCCGCTTTTACTCATTACGAACCCTTTGTTTTGAGAAAACATCAAGGCTACCGGATTTCTTGCCCACGAAGCGCTGAAGTTGTCTCCTCGAGAAATATCCATTGCTTTTTCCAAAATTTCGATTATCAAATCCCTTTGATACTGATATTGTGTTGTCAGAAGATCTTTTCCGGCGTATTGGATCAGAAATTCCACCCCCAGTCCATCATTGACAGGAAAACGATCAGGAATAACTCCGGAATACAAATCTTTATACAGCTTTGTGCGATATTCTTTCTTTTTGGTTGCTTCCATATATTCCTCCATTTATTATGTTCATGTAATATATATTATTCTGAATTATATTCAATGTCAATATATATTGAATAAAAATAAAAAAAGACCGTAATTACGGTCTTTTAAATTTATTTCAGTGCATTTTTTGCAGTTTCAGCCAATTGTGTAAAAGCAACAGAATCATTCATTGCCAAATCAGCAAGGATTTTTCTATCGACTTCCACTCCGGCAAGTTTCAGTCCGTTCATAAATCTTGAATAGCTCAAGTCATTGAGACGAGCCGCTGCATTGATTCTGGTAATCCAAAGTTTGCGCATATCTCTTTTTTTCTGTTTACGACCTACATAAGCACTTCTGAGCGCTCTCATTACAGCTTCGTTGGCAGGTCTGTATAGCTTTGACTTCGCACCGTAATAACCTTTTGCGAGATTTAAAACTTTCTTATGCTTCTTTTTTGCATTTAATCCTTTTTTTACTCTTGCCATATCTCTTTAATTCCCTTTCTTATTTAACGATAATCTGAGCGATATTTGCTGCATCGGAAACTGCAACATACCCGCCTTTTCTCAGGTTTCTTTTTCTTTTCTGAGATTTTTTATTGAGAATATGGTTTTTATATGCGCAAGAACGTTTAATAAGCCCCGATTTTTTCCTTTTAAATCTTTTTGACGCACCTCTGTGAGATTTCATTTTAGGCATAATATCACTTTACTCCTTCAACAATAATTTACTTTTTTGGCGGCGCAAGGTACATTACATAGTTGCGACCTTCCAATTTCGGCGGTTTTTCAACAATGCAACTATCGCCTAACGCTTCTTTGATTTTCATCAATAAATTCCTCCCGCTTTCGGTATATGCCATTTCACGTCCACGGAATCTGACCGAGACTTTCACTTTATCACCGTCAGCGATGAATTTCTCAATGTTTTTTATTTTAACGTTCAGATCATGCTCCTGAACACGTACGGAAGTACGGATTTCTTTTATCGTTACGACTTTCTGATTCTTTTTTGATTCTTTTTCTTTGCGATTTTGTTCGTAACGGAATTTTCCGTAATCCATAATTTTACATACCGGCGGTTTTGCTTCAGGTGACATATTCACGAGATCCAGTTCTTTCAGATCTGCCATTTCCTGAGCCTGACGCAGGGGAACCACACCGACCATCTGCCCGTTTTCATCAATCAATCGAACTTCTTTTTCATGAATTTCTTCATTAATCTGGAATTCTTTAATAAAAATTCACCTCCAAAAAAAGACTGCAAGAAATTGCAGTCTAACATTACATCAATACATTCCTGTAATATTTCTGAACCAAACAGCGCAAGCCGCAAGGTGAGAAGCAATTCCTTCTTCTTGATAACGTTAATATCTTAACATATAGGTACGACTATGTCAAATTATTTCAGCATCTTATGAAGAAATTCTTTTGTTCTTTGGTTTTTGGGATTGCTGAATATTTCTTCAGGTTTATCTTCTTCAACAATTTTACCGCCGTCCATAAATACAACTCTCGTTCCGACTTCTCTTGCAAAGTTCATTTCATGAGTTACGACAATCATTGTCATTCCGTCTTTTGCAAGATTCTTCATAACTTCCAACACTTCTCCGACAAGTTCCGGATCCAATGCGGAGGTGGGTTCATCAAACAGCATGATTTTAGGCTCCATTGCCAATGCTCGTGCTATCGCAACCCGCTGCTGCTGTCCTCCCGAGAGCCTGGAAGGATATTCAGACGCTTTGTCTGATAATCCCACTTTTTCCAACAGCATTCTTGCTTTTTTTTCTGAACTTTGTTTGTCTGCTTTTCTGACAATCAAAGGGGATAATGTGAGGTTTTCGAGTACTGTTTTATGCGGAAATAAATTAAACCGCTGAAAAACCATGCCCAATTCCGCGCACATGGCAGAAACTTCTTTTGTTGAAATCTTCAGTATATCTTTATCATGTTCCCTATGGGATACCAGTTCATCCTCGATATACAATTTACCGTCGGTAATGATTTCCAAGTGATTCAGACAGCGGAGCATCGTGCTTTTCCCTGATCCAGACGGGCCAATTACGCACAGTACTTCCTTTTTGTTGACCTCAAGATTAATATCTTTTAGAACCTGTAAATCCCCGAAGTTCTTGTTGACACCTACCATTTTTATCATTGACATAATGAATACCTCTTGTTTATTCGTACTTTCCGGCAAATTTCTCAAGTTTATCAAATGCGACACTGAAAATTGTTGTCAGGAACAGATAAATTGCTCCAGCGTAGAAATAAAAGCCCCAATCTCCGTTCGCGGCAAACTGACGCGATACTTTCATCAGTTCAGCCATGCCAATAACCGAAATTAACGAAGTGTCTTTTAAAATCATAATAAATTCATTGCTGAATGGAGGAATCAGTCGTTTGAATGTCTGTGGTATGATGACGTGTATCATAGCCTGCCAGTAGCTCATACCGAGTGCCTTGGATGCCTCCATTTGTCCGTTATCGATAGATTCGATACCTGCACGAATAATCTCTGCGATATAAGCAGCAGTATTTAAGGTAAAAGCCAATACAGCCGAGGTAAACATTGGCATTAACAGCGTGTTCCCAAACGTCTCACGATACATAATCGGGATAGCATAATAGATTACCATGATTTGAAGAAGAAGAGGTGTCCCCCGAAAAACCCATATATAAACCCAACCAATACCCTTTAATGCTTTATTTTTAGACATTCTAAAAAACGCAATAATGAACGCTAAGACAATGCCGATTGCGATGCTTGCCAAAGTCAATTCAACTGATATTGCAGTACCTCGCAGCATTGCAATAATCTGTTCTTTTGTCATATAATTACCTCGTAAAAAATATTAATTCAATCATAACATTAAATGATTTGTTTGAAAAGAAAAAGTTAACAAAACAAAGAGGAAAAGAAAAGCAACTTATCTTATTTCGGCTGCTTCTCTTTTCCCCTTTGAATTTTAAAACAAAACTATTTTAATTCGGTATCAATATCTGTCGTTGCGTCATAGCCACCGAGATATTTTTCGGAGAGTTTTGTCAATGTTCCGTCTTTATGCATTTCGGCGATTACCTTATTGAGCTTATCAACTAAGGCCTGATTATCTTTTCCTACAGCAATTCCGAGCGGTTCATTGGTAAGTTTCGCACTTGTAATTTTGTAAGTGTCAGGGTTGTTGTTGACATAGTCAATTGCAACCATAGAATCAACCACGACTGCATCTACATAACCGGCCTGCAGTGCTAAGAAGGCCTGCTGAACCGTGTCATATTGGGTGACACTGAAATTTACTGTTTCTTGTTGTTTTGCGCATGCTTCATCAGCAGTTGTCGCAAATTGAACCCCAACCTTAAGCCCTGCAAGTTGGTCAGTTGTTGCGATTTCATTGCCATCTTTTCGTACTACAATGTATTGCCCGTTATTCATATAAGGATCGGTTAAGAGAAATTCTCCGGCATCGATTCTGTCCTGAGTAATGCTGACAGATGAAATAACAACATCATATTTCTGCGCATCCAACCCCATAAAAATTCCGTCCCAAGCGGTTTCGACAAACTGAACTTTTACACCCATTCTGTCGGCTATTTCATTTGCCATATCAACATCAAATCCAACCAGGCTTCCGCTATCATTTTTATATTCCATTGGCGGATATTCCGGTTCGATTCCGACCGTCAGCACACCATCATTGATGAGCATGTCGCCGGTTGATTTTCCGCAGGAAGCAATTGATACTACCATCAATGCCACCAGAAAAACCACAAGCAGTTTCTTTTTCATAGTTTATTCCCCTCTTAAAATAAAATGTTTTTTAATTATTTGTTAATATAACTGATATTGCTTGATTTGTCAATAAAATAATGGATAATTATTGATTGTTTGTGAATATAATATTGATTTGCAATCGCTGGAATACTTATAAGATAAGTCAATATTGCACTATTATCATAATGATATTAATAATACTTATCTATAAACATTATATTGGAAAAAACATGACTGCATATATATGCATTTTAAGCATGCAAAAAAGAAGCACCGAAATAAACGATGCTTCTTTGCATAATTGTGATTTTTAATTATTTTTTATTCTTGGGTCGTTTCTCCGGGTTCTGTTTCAACCGTATTCAATACATCCAAGGCATCCAACAATGTATCAATTTCTGTTAGGAGCTTATCGTCATCCAATTCTTTGGATTCCTTTTTGGCGGTATAATAGCTTTTCCCGAGTTCTTTATATTTTTTTGCCAAAGCGTATTCGATTTTTTCGATCTCGATTTTCTTTTTGGCAAAATCTATAAACTGTCCCGTTTTTTCTCCGACAACCTGAGCGATTTCACCCGCTTTTTTGGATGCTTGATCTGCAAGAATTTTGGCTTTTGCCATGATATCGTCCATTTTGTCTTTTGTTTCTTCGTTATCCATACCAAATCCTCCTTCTAGAACTGGTTCGATTATAACATGTGCTCTAGAAAAAAGCAGTATATTTTTCGCAAATATTGTCAAAGTTATTGATACTGTTTTGTCGCAATTTGTAGCAGTAATTTATCTATTACCTCATCGATTTTCATCATTCCCATATCCCCGTCTTTATGGCTGCGTACCGTTATCTCATTTGCATCTTGTTCTTTTTGACCGAGAACGAACATATAGGGTGTTTTTTGAAGCTGCGCTTCTCTGATCTTATACCCCAATTTTTCGTTACGATCATCGATTTCGGTTCGGATGTCTACATCATCGAGCATTTTTTTGATTTGAAGAGCATATTCATTATATGCAGCATTTACCGGAATAATGACTGCTTGTACCGGAGCAAGCCAAAGCGGGAAAGCTCCGGCAAAATGTTCTATCAAAATTCCGATAAAGCGTTCGATGCTTCCGAAAATCACACGATGAATCACAACCGGACGATGCTTAAGTCCATCAGAACCAATATAGGTCAGATCAAACCGTTCGGGCATTTGAAAATCCAATTGGATCGTTCCGCATTGCCAGGTTCTTCCGATGCTGTCTTTTAAATGGAAGTCAATTTTTGGTCCGTAAAAAGCGCCATCGCCCTCATTGATCGTAAAATCTTTTCCTTTTGCAGTCAATGCATCAATCAACGCATTTGTTGCCATCTCCCATTGTTCTTCCGTACCAATTGATTTTTCCGGTTTTGTCGATACTTCAACATTGTATTCAAAACCGAATATTTTATATACGTAGTCCGTGAAATCAATAACACCGATAATTTCATCTTTGACCTGATCTTCACGCATGAAGATATGAGCGTCATCCTGAGTGAAATTCCGAACTCTCATTAATCCGTGCAAAGCTCCGCTTTTTTCATGCCGATGAACCAACCCCAATTCGCCGAGTCTGATCGGTAGATCTTTGTATGAATGCATTTTTCGTCCGTAAAGCAACATGCCTCCCGGGCAATTCATCGGTTTCACTGCAAATAAACGATCATCGATTTCGGTAAAATACATATTGTCTTTATAATTATCCCAGTGCCCGGAGCGCTTCCATAGTTCAGCATCCAGTATGATGGGTGTTTTTACTTCCTGATATCCTCGTTTAGCATGTTCCTTTCTCCAGAAATTTTCCAATTCATTACGGATAATCATTCCTTTGGGATGGAAAAACGGGAAACCAGGACCTTCTTCCATAATGGAAAACAGATCCAGTTCTTTCCCTAATTTCCTGTGATCTCTTTTTTTAGCTTCCTCTATCATGAAGAGGTATTCATCAAGTTGAGCCTGTTTCGGGAATGTGATTCCGTAAATCCGCTGCAACATTTTGTTTTTCTCGCTCCCTCTCCAATAAGCTCCCGCAATCGAAAGCAATTTTACAGCTTTAATCGCTGAAAGATCACGGATATGGGGACCTGCGCAAAGGTCAAAGAAGTCCCCCTGTTCGTAAAAACTGATAATCGCATCCTGAGGTAAGTCCCTTATTAATTCAACTTTATAAGGTTCGTTGGAAAGTTCTTCTTTTTCTATCGCTTTTTCTCGGGGAAGTTCATATCGAATGATCGGCGGATTTTCTTTGATGATTTTTTTCATCTCCGATTCGATTTTTTCCAAAATTTCCGGAGTAAAAGAAATGTCTACATCAAAATCATAATAAAATCCATTTTCGATTGAAGGTCCGATTGCGAGTTTTGCCTGCGGATAAAGGCGCTTTACGGCTTGAGCGAGTACATGAGAAGAGGTATGCCAAAATGCGTCTTTCCCTTCTGCATCTTCAAATTTATGAAACTTCAAAGTAACATCTTTTTCCAATTTTGTCCTGATGTCTGCAATTTTTCCGTCTATCGTAGCAGAAAGAGTTTCCTTTGCCAGTGATTTGCTGATTGATTCGGCAATTTCGAGTACACTTATACCCTCTTGGTATTCTCTTACCGATAGATCAGGAAACGTAACTTTAATCATATTGCTTTTCCTCCGTTTGAATTAATAAAAAAACCTTGCATATCTTTATGATACGCAAGGGACGAATACAAATATATCCGCGGTTCCACCCTAATTAGCAGGAAGCTCACTTATATGGGCTGATAACGGCGTCGCACCGTCAAGCTTACTTCGGTTTCGGCTTGAACGCTCAAAAGTGGTTTTCACAGGCTGATCTGAGATAATTCCACCCATTTATCTCTCGCTGCAAGAATCATCACCTGATACTTTTCTTTTTCATTGCTGAGAGTATCTTAGCATTAAGATACTCTTTTGTCAAGATATCTCAATTTGTTATACTGAATCAAGATAGAATCAGCAATTTCCATCTTGACAATCCAAATCTGTTTCTGTATAATCAACAGGCATAATCAAATAGGGGTATAGCTCAGTTGGTAGAGCAATGGTCTCCAAAACCATGTGCCGAGGGTTCAAGTCCTTCTGCCCCTGCCATTCGAATTTTTCTCTGAATGAGATAAATCAAGAGTCCGGTATTTTTATATCGGGCTTTTTGTTATAATAAACTCAGGATTGTTTAACCGAACCGAATGGAAAGGAAGAACCGATGAAGCTTACTGTTCTTTTTGGAGATATTACGAAATTGCATGTTGAAGCAATTGTCAATGCCGCAAATAATTCGCTTTTGGGTGGCGGAGGGGTGGACGGAGCCATTCACCGTGCGGCAGGTCCGCAATTGTTGGAAGAATGTAAACGTTTGGGCGGTTGTCAAACAGGAAAAGCAAAGATTACAAAAGCCTATCGCCTTCCTGCAAAGTATATCATCCACACAGTCGGACCGATATATCAGGATGGAAAACATCATGAGGCGCAATTGCTGGCATCTTGTTACAGGGAATCGATTCGTTTAGCCAATGAGTATCTAATCAAATCTCTCGCCTTCCCCTGCATCAGCACCGGTGTTTACGGATATCCGAAAGAGGAAGCCTGCAACATCGCTTGGAACACAGTTAACCATATCATTTCAGAAGAAATTTCAATTTTAGAAGAAATTATTTTCGTATGCTTTGAACAAAAATCTTATCGTTTGTACCAGTCTCTCCTCTCATAAAAAAGCTTTGCAAACTGCAAAGCTTTTTTATTACATTTGTTCGGGTGCGCTGACACCAAGTACATTCAGTGTATTTTTTAATACGATGCCGCTGGCTCGAACCAAAGAGAGGCGTGCGCCCATCAGGTTTTCATCATCGTTTTTGACGCGGCAGGCATTATAAAAACTATGAAAATGCGTGGCCAAATCATATGCATATTTTGTCATTCTGGATGGATCGAAGTCTCTTGCTGCCAGAGTAATTTCTTTTGAAAAATCCGCCAATTTTTTCATCAATGATACTTCTGTCTTATCGGTTAGCACGCTTAAATCATAATCCTTTTGCGGTGCAGTAATATTGCGCAATATTGAACGAATCCTGGCATGTGCATATTGCACATAGAAAACCGGATTTTCGTTTGACTCTTTTACAGCCAAGTCCATATCAAAATTCATATGTGTCGTGGCATTGTTGTAATTAAAGATAAATCGTGCGGCATCCACGCTGACATCGTCAATCAAATCTCTCAGCGTCACAATTTCACCATTCCGCTTCGAAAGGCGCACAGGCTCTCCATCGCGCATCAAACAAACCATCTGCATCAATACGACTTTTAACCGATCCGGATTGATCCCTGCAGCTTTCAATGCCATTTTCAAACGATGGACATGACCGTGATGATCTGCGCCCCAAACATTAACGGCGAGATCAAATCCCCTGATGACCAATTTATTATAATGATAAGCGATATCTGCGGTATAATAAGTCGGAATGCCGTTTGTGCGGAGAAGAACCTCATCTTTTTCGCAATCATAATCCGTTGCTCTGAACCATAATGCGCCATCTTTTTCATAAGTCGCACCGTTATCGCTGAGCAGCTTCACGATGTCTTTGATGGCATCCGAGTTGTGTAATGTCGATTCACTGAACCAAACATCATAAATGATTCCGTATTTTTCCAGATCCTTTCGCATGTTGCTAATATTGATAGTAAGCGCATAATCCATCAAAGTCTTTTCGCGCTCATTCTTTTGTGCATCCTTTAATGAATCTCCATTTTCGTCTCGGTAAGCTTCGGCAAGGCGACTGATGTCAACTCCTTTGTATCCGTCATCCGGGAAAGGATATGAGGGATCAAATAACTGCATATATCTTGCTGAAAGAGATTCTCCGAATTTGATCACCTGATTGCCTGCATCATTAAGATAAAACTCTTTTGTCACGTTCCATCCGGCGCACTGATAAATATTTGCCAATACGTCGCCTATCGCGCCCCCTCTGGCGTTTCCGATATGAAGCGGCCCGGTTGGATTTCCGCTGACATATTCTACATTAATGCTTTTTGGCTTTTCCAAAGTAAGTTTTCCGTATTCGTTTCCGAGCTCATTGATTCGTGTCAACTCCTCATAAAGCCAAATCGGATCCAACGTTATGTTGATAAATCCGGGGCCCGCAATGTCGGCTTTTTCAATCAGCGGTTCAAATCCGGTGATCTCATTTGCTATTATTTCAGCGATATCTCTGGGTTTTTTCTGCATAGGCTTTGCCAACTGCATTGCGATATTTAACGAAAAATCTCCGAATTTTTCATCTTTCGGCACTTCGATCTCGATCTCCGGAATAATAACAGACGGCAATGTATTTTGTTTGATAGCCTGATTGACTGCAAGTTTTGCAGCCGCAATGATCTTTTTCTCAATAGCAATTTTTCCGCTCATAATTACGACCTTACTGTTCATTTAATCAATTTGATACAACAATTCTTTCTTTTGATGATATCGCTCAAACCCTAAGCCGATCAATCTGGTGATCAACTCTGTATATGGAATTCCGGACGCTTCCCACAATTTCGAATACATACTGATATTGGTAAATCCGGGCAGTGTGTTGACTTCATTGAGTATAATTTTTTGCGTTTGTTCATTAACAAAAAAGTCAATTCGCGATAGACCGCTGCATCCCAAACAGCGATATGCCCGAAGAGCGTATTCGATAATTTTATCCGTTAACTCTTTCGAAACTGGTGCGGGAATGATAATTTTGGAATCATGTCCGCTGAGATATTTTGCTTCGTAATCGTAAAATTCATGACAAGGAATAATTTGTCCGATGCAGGATGCAACAGGTTGTTCATTCCCCAGTACCCCAACTTCCACTTCACACGCGTCTATAAATTTTTCGATCAATATTTTATTGTCAAATTTTGACGCAAAGAGCAACGCATTTTTCAGCTCGGTCTTATCATGTGCTTTGCTGATTCCTACGCTGGAACCCATATTGACGGGCTTGACAAACATCGGAAAATCAAATTGATCATGAGCTGCTTCAATGATTTCATCCAAATGATCTGGCATTTCACTTTTATAAACCAACAGATCTTCTGCAACAGGAATTCCCTGAGAGCGGAACAATACTTTTGCAACAGCTTTATCCATCGCAGCGGATGATGCCAGTACGCCGCATCCGACATATGGTTTGTCGATCATTTCAAATAATCCCTGTATCGTGCCATCTTCTCCAAATGTTCCATGCAGCACGGGGAAAAAGATATCTGTTTTTTTGATAATCTCATCATGAAAAATCGATAAATTTTCATTAATGTGATCTGTATCATATTCCCATTTCCCGTTCCCGATCATTTCGGGATCTCCGAAGAAATGTTTCCACGCCCCATCTTTGCTGATCCCGATCATGGTTACGTCAAATTTTGATCGATCAATGGCTTTGATTACATTATATGCCGAGTTCAAAGAAACTTCATGCTCTCCGCTTTTACCGCCGAAAATTATCCCGACATTCGTTTTGCCGTTCATATCTGATGCACTGTCCTCTTTATTTCTTAAAATTATGTTGTTCAATAAAATCTTTCTTTATATCATATAAGCGATCCGAGATATCAACATGGTATTCGTTCGGATTAACGAAGCGTAAATTTTCCTCCCAAAACCGTTGTTTTGCATGCTTGTGATACTCGGAAGATTCTTGAAGTGTCGGTTGTTGATAAATCAATTTTCCATTTTTAAAAATGCATTGCAATACTTCTTCAAAAAAGAAATTGGTAATGACTCTTTGCTTAAATGTAAAAAAAGGATGATAAATTCTGAGAGGTTTTGAAATATCGATTGTTTCGTCTTCCAATGTGATTAAATCGGCAATTGCCTTCCCTGTAGACTGATCGAACAAGCGAATCACCTTTTTATATCCCGGATTTGTGATCTTTTCTGGAGCATCCGAAATTTTCATTTTCGGAATGTGGTTAATCTCACTTAATTTGTATACCGCACCGAGCGCAGGATTATCATATGCCGTAATCATTTTTGTTCCGACACCCCACAGGGTAATTGCAGCCCCCTGTGCTTTCAGATCAGCAATCAAATACTCATCCAAGTCGGAGGAGCCGCTGATGATCGCGTCATGAAACCCTGCATCATCCAACAATTTTCTTGCGATTTTTGAAAGATAGGACAGATCCCCTGAGTCCAGTCGGATCCCGTACGATCCGTTTAGTTTTCCTAGTTGTTTTAAATTTTTAAAAAGTTTGATTGCGTTGACCACTCCACTCTTGAGAGTGTCATATGTGTCAACAAGCAAAATAATATTGTCGGGATTATAGTAAGCAAATTTTTCAAATGCTTCATATTCGTCATCATAGCTCATTACATAAGCATGAGACATCGTCCCCTTTGAAACGGTTCCCCATCGATATTCCGCTTCTACATTGCTGGTACCTCTGCATCCCCCAATCATGCATGCTCTGGCTCCGTACAAACCGGCTTCTGTGCCATGCGCTCTTCTCAACCCAAAATCTAGGACAGCATCTCCTTTTGCCGACTCACAGATACGAGAAGCTTTTGTGGCAATGAGACTCTCATGATTTACAATCGTCAGCAGTGTTGTTTCTATGAGCTGTGCCTGAATCAGAGGGGCTCTCACACGGACGATAGGCTCTTGCGGGAAAAACAATTCTCCCTCGCGGGCGGCATAAATATCTCCTGTGAAGCGTAGATTTCTTAAACAATCAAGAAAAGCATCCGTCATTTCCGGATGATTTTCTTTCAGAAGCCTGATATCTTCGTCGCTGTAATGAAGGTCGTTGATGAATTCTATGATCTGTTCCAGACCGGCAAATACCGTATAGCCGCCCTGAAAAGGATTTTTTCTGATAAACAAATCAAAAACGGCAACTTCGTCTCCTTTTTTGTCGGCAGCATACACGTTGCTCACGCTGAATTGATAAAAATCAGTAGCGAACTGGAGTTTTCTGACTTTATCCATTTTCCGTATTTCTCCCTAAAAAAATGGTGACTCTGACCGGGCTTGAACCGATGACCTCTACCGTGTCAGGGTAGCGCTCTTCCAGCTGAGCTACAGAGTCACACCAAGTGTGCTTACATATTCTAATATATAATCCGATAAAAAGAAAGAATTTTTTCTCTTTTTTTAAGTTTTCTTAAAGCTTCATCAGCTATCATACAGATACAAACCAATTTTCCCCTCTTAATTAATAAAAAATACCAAAAAATAAGAAGCAGATTTTCTGCTTTTTATTTTTTGTGACAAAAAAAATCAAATAATCCGAGTTTAAAATAAATAGGAAAAAAAAAGAACTTGTACTATAATGGTTTTATATTCATTATGGGAGTCAATAAAAGTGAAATGTTCAAAATGCGGCTGTATTGAAAGCAAAGTGATTGATTCGCGTCCTGCCGATGAGTATGCGACAATCCGAAGAAGGCGGGAATGTTTGGAATGCCATTACCGCTTTACAACCTATGAGCGGGTAGAGAGCCTGCCTATGGTAGTCGTCAAAAAAGACGGGACAAGAGAGACATTCGACCGGAACAAAATTATCAAAGGAATTATGAAGGCGTGCGAAAAACGCCCCGTGTCTATGGATCAGATTGAAACAATGGCTTCAAATATCGAATCAGAACTAAGTGCAACATCAAGCAGTGAAATTGCCTCTTCGGATATCGGGGAAGCGATTATGCTTCAGTTAAAGAATATTGATGATGTTGCATATGTGCGGTTTGCATCGGTTTACAGACGATTTAAAGACATAAACACTTTTATGGAAGAGTTGAATTTATTGCTAAAGGAACAGCATCATGACGAACAACATTGATTTTGACCTGTATGAAAGAACGATTGAAACGAAAGACATCTATGAAGGAAGAATTTTGCGTCTGCAATTACTGACGGTTGAACTTCCGAACGGCGAAATTTCAACAAGAGAAGTTATCCGCCATAACGGGGCGTGTGCCATACTTGCAATCAAAGAAGGAAAATTCGTGATTGTAAAGCAATTCAGAAAAGCACTGGACGAAACATTGCTTGAAATTCCGGCGGGGAAAATAGAAAATGACGAAGATCCGGCTCTTTGTGCAATGAGGGAGTTAGAGGAAGAAACAGGCTATCGTGCGAATAGTATCCATTTTTTAATGGACATGTATTCCGCTGCAGGATATTCTTCCGAGCGCATCCATATTTTTTATGCCGATGACTTGCAGGAAACACAAGCCCACCCTGATGAAGATGAGTTTCTATCTGTTCACGAGGTTGATATCATCGATTTTTATCGGATGATATTGAACGGGAAAATCAAAGACAGCAAAACAATTTGCGCGGTTTTAAAATATGCCGCACTGAAAAATATTTCGGTGTAGCGATAAATATATTTAATAATACTTTTATTTTAAGGAGACATCAATGGCAAAGAGAGCGATCATTGTGGTTTTGGATTCGGTCGGAATCGGTGAATTGCCCGATGCTTCAAATTATGGAGATCAGGGGTCTGCGACACTGCAACATATCTATTCGGCAATGAACGGGTTCTCCTTGCCGAATCTGGAAAAACTCGGGCTTGGAAATATCAGCAATGCGGCACCGATTCCCAGAAAGGAACAACCAATCGGTGCATATGGGAAAATGGCAGAGCAGTCACCCGGTAAAGATACAACAACCGGTCATTGGGAAATGAGCGGAATTATTTTAAAAAAAGCATTCCGCACTTTTCCGCAGGGATTTGGTGACGACATCATGCAAAAATTCAAAGAAGAAACCGGTTATGATTATCTATGCAATCGTCCGATCAGCGGCACCGAAGTAATCAAACTGCTCGGTGAAGAACATATGCGAACAAAAAAACTGATCGTTTATACATCTGCGGACAGTGTTTTTCAGATCGCAGCCCATGAGAAAATTATTCCGTTGGATGAACTTTACCGAGTATGCAGAATTACCCGTAAAATTCTTGATGCCTATCATGTCGGCAGAGTGATTGCACGTCCGTTTATAGGAGACAGCCCGGAAACATTTGTCAGAACGCCAAACAGAAGAGACTTTTCCATGGAACCATATGAAAAGACAATTTTGCAAGCAATAAAAGATGCTGGGATGGATGTTGCCGGAGTCGGAAAAATCGAAGATATTTTTGCAAAGCAAGGTCTCACAAAGGCAATTCACACTGTTTCCAACCAGGATGGAATCGATAAAACACTTGATTACATGAAAGACGTCGAGCATGGTTTGATTTTCACAAATTTGGTTGATTACGACATGCTTTACGGACATCGCAATAATGTAGCAGGATATGCAAATGCCTTATCAGAGTTCGACGATAGACTTCCAGAAATCATGAATGCGATGAGGGATGATGATTTGCTTTTTTTAACGGCAGATCACGGATGTGATCCCACAACACCGAGTACGGATCACTCAAGAGAATATGTTCCCCTCCTTGTCTTCGGGAAAAAAATCAAACCGACCGATTTGGGTATCCGAACAACATTCAGTGATTTGGGTCAGACAATCGCGGAATACCTCGGTACTGATGCATTGAATCATGGAGTGAGTTTTCTTGCAAATATTTTATGAACGAAAAGAGTCCCCTACTATAGCTCGAAATCAGATTAAGTAATAATAATAAAAAGCAGAGTATGTTTGCACATACCCTGCTTTTTCTTCACTCGATTTTCAGTTCCCTAACATAATGGCGTTGCAGATAAAGGGCACTCTTTTCATTCATATCGACTGACTATCTTTTTAACGGCGTTTCTTTTTTCTGCCAAGCGATTTTCGGCTTCTTGTCTGTTTTTTCCTCTAAGCGAATAATAAAATTTAATTTTGGGCTCGGTTCCCGACGGTCTGACCGCGAGCCATGAACCGTCGTGAAAGAAATATTTTATGACATCTGTTTTCGGAAATTCATCGATTCCTTCAAGGTAGTCTTTTTTTTCAAAGTTTTCGGAGAAGATATCCGAAGCACATGATCTGAAATCAGACATGATATCAGCAATGAATTGCTGCCCTTGAATTCCCTTAAAGACAAATGAATCATTATGATCTATATAATAACCATATGTCAGATATAGCTCATTCAGAACGTCGATCAAAGTCTTTTGCTGCGATTTGTAATGTGCTACCATTTCGCATATTAACATGGATGCAACGACTGCATCTTTGTCGCGGGCATGCATTCCTGCCAGGTATCCGTAACTTTCCTCATAACCAAACACAAACTGATAGGATTGCTCTTGCTCAAATTGAGTCATGAGTTCTCCGATAAATTTAAAACCGGTAAGAGTGTCTCTCATGGCAACACCGTATTGTTTGCAGATCGGAGCACTCATTTCAGAAGTAACAATCGTTTTGATCACTACCCCATTATTCGGTAATGTTTGCAAAGCCGATCTTCGCTTCAGAATAAAATCTGTCAGCAGAACACCAACTTGGTTCCCTGTCATCAATTGATAATCACCTGCTGTTTTCACCGCAATTCCCACACGGTCACAATCAGGATCTGTTCCCAACACTAAATCGGCGTCAATTTCTTTTGCCTTCTGGATTCCCATAGAAAGAGCTTGACCGTCTTCGGGATTTGGGCTCTTGACGGTTGAAAAATTCCCGTCAGGCTGTTCCTGTTCCGCCAACACTGTTACATTTCGGAATCCATCTTCTTTCAAAACAGTTCGAACAGGAATATTGCCCGTTCCGTGCAGCGGTGTATAGAGAACCGACAACTTTTCTTTTATAGCATTATCGGAAATCAGACTTTGTTTGAGCACTTCTTCGCGAAATCTCAGATGGATCGCTTCTCCTGCATGCAAAAGCAGCTTCTTATCTTGTGCAACAGCCAATGAAATATACGGAATCGATTCATAATGTTTTATCTTTTCGATTTCTTCGATTACTCTGTTCGCTGTTTCGGGATTGATTTGGCACCCATAATGATCATAGACTTTATATCCGTTATACTCTTTTGGATTGTGACTTGCCGTGATCATAATGCCTGCATCACAACTTAACTCCCTTACGGCAAAAGACAATTCCGGAGTGGGTGATAAAACATCGAACAAGTATGTCTTGATATCACAGGAACAAAGAACAGACGCGGCATTCTCGGCAAATTCTCTCGAATAATTTCTGCTGTCGTATGAAATCACTGCAGATAATTGTTTTTGCGGCAAAATTTGTCTCAAATAATTTGCCAATCCAAAAGTGGAGCGTCTGACCGTATAGATATTCATTCGATTGGTTCCCGCTCCGATGACTCCGCGTAATCCCCCTGTACCGAATTCCAAATCCCGATAAAAGCGATCCTCAATTTCTTTCGGATCGCTGATATTTTTTAATTCATTTTTGGTAGCTGAATCAAAATAATCACTTTCAAGCCATTGGCGGTATACTTGCTGATAGTCTCTCATTTTTTCACCGCTAATATTCATATGCAATCAATGCTTTTGTTTTATAATCGGCCAGCTTTTCACGTCCGCCTATTTCCGTCAGTTCGATCAAAGTAATAATATTTGTTACTTCGCCGCCAAGCCCCTCAACTAATTTGGCGCAGGAAAACAGTGTGCCCCCGGTTGCAAGTAAATCGTCCACAATTACAACTTTATCCCCTTTTTTGATTGCATCGGTGTGAATTTCCAGCTCATCCGCACCGTATTCAAGTTCATATGTATATTTTATCGTGTCTGCCGGGAGTTTCCCGGGCTTTCTGATCGGCACAAATCCTGCATTCAGTTTATACGCCAATGCAGTTCCAAAAATAAAACCTCGTGCTTCCGGACTGGCTACAATATCGACATCGCCATCAATCAGCGAACATAATCCGTCAATTGCGACCTGCAGTGCTTTTTTGTCCTGAAGCAAAGTTGTAATATCCTTAAAGCTGATACCGTCGATCGGAAAGTTCTCTATGATACGTATTTTGTTCTTAATATCCATTTTTAGCCTCCGCTATGGTTTAAATACCCATTAATTTTATCATAATCGAGCTGGCAAATACATCTTTTTGTTCGGTTATTTTTTTGAATTCGATATAGATTTTTTCATGAATCATCTCATATTCCAAAATGTCCATTTCACTCAGAACATCCAAACAGATCCTGACGGTAAAGTAATTTACGAAATATTCGCTTTCCTGATTCAAGTATGCAATAAATTTTGAAAACTGGTTTCCGATTCCATCCAGATACCTTAATTTTTTATAAATAAAGGCTATCATGTTTCGATTAATATGATAAGGGGCGCTACTGTTGGCTGTCTTCAAAAATTCGAGATTTTTAAATTCCGAAAAAATGGCCGGATATTCACTGAAATAATTCGGTTTATCCAATATTACGATCTCTTTGTCTTTCAAAACACTCAATTCAAATCTGATCGGATTCACCCAGATATTCAGTGCGTGGTTCGTAAATGACATAAAATCATTATATGCAAATTGTATTTGACTTCCAATCGCATCTGCATATCGGACAACGCGGCACACAGTATCTTCATCAAATAAGACATAGATTTTCTTATCGGAGTTGTTGCTTAATACCGATTCGATAGACAAATCAGTTATGGATTTGTCTATCGATGTATAGTAGTGATTGCTTTCGTATTGAGTGATAAAATATTGATACAGCGAATGATAATATAATTGTGTCGGATCCACGTGTTTCGCGATCTCTTTGAGTTCCAACTGAATGGTTGTATTCTGACGGTATGTATTAATGGAAGGTGTAAATAAAATATCGTAAATTTGATTGGGGTCTTCGAATCCATCGGCCTCATTCCCCATAAAAAAACCGACCGACTGAAAATTGCATTTGTTATGAACGATATTTGCTTTCAGGTGTTCCTTTTTGGATCCTATCTTTGAAGCATTTCGTACCGATGCTCCTTTCAGGAGATAAACAGGATGAGGATTTTTTATTCCGTAAGGCGCAAACAATCCCAATTCCCGAACCGAACGCTCTGACAGCTGCGAGCTGACAGCATCTAAATCATAAAATACTTTTTTATAAAATAGATGCTCCAAACCAACAGATTCTTTTGTTACACGGTCTACCAATTCCTGATAATTGGAAGAAGAAATACTAAATCCGGCAGCTTGTTCATGGCCGCCGAATTTTAAATACAAATCATGCCCGTAATCAAGGAATTTATATATATTGATTCCGGCTATGCTTCTGGCGGATGCCTTAATCTCACCATTATTTTCACTGCAGATCACCGTCGGACGATTATATTTTTCACAGATTTTTCCCGCCACTATTCCGATTACTCCTTCGTGAGCCTGCGGCAATTTGACAAATATAATATTAGGGAGTTTCTCCTCTGCTCGCTCTTCAATGAGTAAATCTGCCTGTCGAAATATATCTTCTTCAATATTTTTCCGTTCGGAGTTTGCCAGATCCAATTGTTGAGCGAGCAATTTCGTTTCATCAACATTCTCTGCAGTAAAAAGCTGAAATGCAATCTGCGCGGAAAGAAGCCGTCCGACAGCGTTGATTCTGGGTGCAATCTGAAATGCGATTGATCCACTCGATAATTGCGGCTTATCAAAACCTGCGACTCGGATCAGCTCTGTCAATCCGAGATTCTCGCAGCTTTGGATCATATTCAGAGCCAATGATGTGATGGTGCGATTTTCTCCGGTCAACGGTACAATATCAGCAATTGTTGCAATTCCAGCAAACACGATCCATTCATCCTTTAATTGATCCCCATACAGTGATTCTGCCAGTTTTAAAGCGACTCCAGCTCCGCATAATTCGGAATAAGGATATTTTTCATTTTGGATTTTTGGGTTGATGATAGAATAAGCATTTGGCAATCGATTGCTTGGAGTGTGGTGATCTGTAACAATAACATCCACGTTCTTATTTCGGGCGCAGTCAATTTCTTCGAATGCAACAATCCCATTGTCAACAGTAATAATCAGGGATGTCCCATTAGCAATCAGCCGCTGAGTCGATTGCATATTCATCCCGTAACCGTCTTCAAAACGATTTGGCAAAAAAACAATTACATCTCCGCCAAGTTCAGTCAAGACCTTGTATAAAATAACAGCAGAACATACTCCGTCACAATCATAATCACCATAAATGGCAATCTTTTCTCCGGAGGAGATTGCGCGCCGGATTCTTTTTACTGTTTTTTCCATATCAGAGAAGAGCATGGGATTGTTTAAATATTCCATTTTGGGAAACAAAAATTCTTCGATTTGCCCGAAGGTGGAAAACCCTTTTTTTAACAATAATTCTGCCGATAATTCCGAAATCCGGAACTGCTCGGAAACAGAATGTATTGTTTCTTCGTCAATGATGAGATTCGTTCTTCTTTTTATAATTTTATAGTCCATAATCATTATGTTACCACAAAACGACGGTGGATAGATACGGTTACCGAACAATAAAATTTTCGGACATAAAAAGGAAAAACCGATTGCAATAAATGATGTTTCCGTGTTGCAATCGGCTTTTAGTTTTGGATTTATATTTATTTGGTTCTTATCTTGTTTTCAATTTAGCCTGAATTTTTTTAGCCTGATTGTTTTTAATTACGTACCACAAAGAACTGGCAATAAAGATGGATGAATATGTTCCGCTGATAAAGCCGAGAATTAACGGCAATATGAATTCCCTGATAGAAGAAACACCAACAATGTATAATGCCGTAATAGCCATGACCGTAGTCAATGATGTATTGATTGATCTGGCCAATGTCTGATTGATACTATCATCTATTAAATTACCATAGTCAAACTTGCTGTATTTTCTGCGGTTTTCTCTGATACGATCAAATACAACAATGGTGTCGTTAATAGAGTAACCTAAGATCGTGAGCATAGCCGCAATAAAAGACGAATTTACCGGTAATTGAAAAAGCGTATATACTCCCAAAACTATCAATAAATCGTGAACCAATGCAATGATTGCGGTCAGTCCAAAATAAAATTCAAACCGGAACGTGACATAAATCAAAATGCATACAACTGTGATTACTGAGGCATACAGAGCCTGTTGTTGCAGTTCTTTGCCGATGGTCGGACTCACATTATCAAATGAGAGCAGATCATCATCCGATAAATTGTATTTGGATTTAAAATCATTGAAGAATGATACTTTTTGCTCATCAGTAAAATCGACTTTCGAGCTGATGATCACTTGAGTCTGGTCATCTCCGCCTGATGTGATTTCACAGCTTGGGTCGTACTGATCTGTTATCTGGCGAATATCGGATGTTTCAAAAGTTGTATGCAATTCTATCTGTGTAATGGTGCCACCTACAAAATCGATCCCGAAATTCAATCCCTGAATTGCAAGACTTGTAAATGTGATCAATGTAAGAATTCCGGATATAATGAAAAACAATTTCGAAAGCTTAATCACGTGCAATCTGAATTTTTTCATTTACTCCACCCCCTTTATTCCAAAGAAAGAAGGTCTTCGAATATTAAATATATTGATAATCATTTTTAAAACGCGTTTGGTAACGAAGATTGCGGTGAACATGCTGATTATTACACCCAAAATTAGAGTAACAGCAAAACCGCGGATGGTACCGGAACCGAAAAAAAACAATGCACATCCAGCTATCAGCGTAGTAACATTCGAATCGATGATGGTGGTTAATGCTCTGTGAAATCCTGACTCTATCGAAGAAAACATCGATTTTCCCAAGCGAAGCTCTTCCTTGATGCGCTCAAAAATTATGACATTGGCATCCACAGCCATCCCGATAGATAAGATGATCCCCGCAATCCCGGGCAAAGTTAAAGTAACCTGCATTAATGCCAGAACAAAAAGAAAAATCAAACTGTATACCATCAAAGCAATATCTGCAGCAATTCCGGGGCCTTTGTAATATAACAGCATGAAAAGCAATACAAGAATTACTCCGATTAATCCGCCGATGAATCCTCTTTGCAGGGAATCCTGCCCGAGCGTAGGTCCGATTGTCTGAACCTGAGCAATCGTAAAGCTGACAGGCAATGCGCCCGCGCGGATCAATGTGGCTAAATTCACAGCTTCATCCTTGGAGCCGATGCCGGTAATATATGCGACTCCATCCGTAATCTGAGTATTTACCGTTGCTGTATTGATTGTTTCGCCATCCAGCGTAATGGAGATTTCCTTATTTAGGTATAACGCTGTGGCCGTCGAAAAAAGCGTTTTACCTTCGTCGTTGAATTCAAGTTTGACTGCTGGAGATGAAATCCCGCTTGTGTCATAATATAAAGAATACGAAGCATCCGAAATATCCGATCCTGTCAGAATCAATTCACCGTTTGGACCCAAAAATTGTAATTCTGCAGTTTTCCCAACCATATCAATTGCTTCTTGCTGGTTGCTGACATCGGGAAGACTGATTCTGATTTTATCGTTATCCTGTTTCGTAATCGTCGGTTCTTTTACACCCAAAGAGTCAATTCTGGTTCTGATTGTTGCAATGGCTTTGTCAAGTGTATCATCTGTAATATTGCCTGCTGACTCATCCGCCTGCAAGACAATATACACTCCGCCTGTCAAATCAAGTCCGTAATTCAACAATTGATTGGTGGGTTGAATATCATAAACTCCCGCAATTTTACTGAGCGGTATGCCGGTAAAAAAAATTGCAGCAAAAAGAATAATTGCAATTAAAAGCACAGATAATTTAATTTTGTCTTTCCTGGTTTTCATCCCTATGACCGCCGTCCTTCCCTTAAAGATTTATGCTTATAAGCCTGCCTTCTGTACGCATTTAATATATAAAGCACATTCAATTCGTTTTTTTTGCAGGGCGCATCCAATCTCGTATGTCCCATTCAAAGATCCTGTATAATGATAAGCATTGGCATGACATCCGCCTCCGCAAAAAAACTTTGCCCAACATTTGACGCAATCAGGATTGGTTAATAATGAAGTGCTTTCGAATACAGTTTTTATTTGTTCGGAAACATTTCCGTCAAATACATTCCCCATCAGAAACAATTCTTCTCCGGCAAATTGATGACATGGGTAAATTTCACCGTTTGGAGTCACTGCAACATAATTGCATCCTGCACCGCATCCGGAGACTTTTTTCTTTTGACAGGTGGAATGCTCCAAATCAATATTGAAATGAAAAAAATTAAACTCTTTGGACGTATTTTTTCTGGACAAATACAATTCCGTTATTTTTTCATATTCCTCATATATTTTTTCCAAATGATTATTTTTGATTGCATACGGCATAGAATCATCCGTAACTACCGGTTCAACTGACACATTTTTGCACCCCAAATCGGCAATATGTTTCACATCTTCAGAAAAATCTAGATTCTCAGATGTAAAAGTACCCCGTACGAAATAATCTTTTTCTGAGCGTTGATTCACGGCATTGACAATATTTGTCTTCACAATATCATATGATTCTTTATGATTCTTCGTCTGCCTCGCATTGTTATGCACTTCTTTTCTTCCGTCCAAACTTAATACGATATTTTTCATATGTTTGTTTACGAAATCCATAATTTCATCGGTCAAAGCCAATGCATTCGTCGTAATTGTAAAGCGAAATTGCTTCTGAAATTTTTCTTCCAAACTTTCTGCATATTCCACAGTCTGCTTTACAACATCAAAATTCAACAACGGCTCTCCGCCAAAAAAGTCAATTTCCAAATTTCTTCTGTTTTTGCTGTTCTCAACCAAAAAATCCACAGCAGCTTTTGCTGTCTCAAACGGCATTAACTCTTTGTGGTTCGTGTTAAAATCTCCCCCGGAAGCAAAACAATACATACATGACATATTGCAGTCATGCGCAACATGAAGGCACATCGCTTTAATCGTGCCGTCTTTTATTGTTTCATTTGGATTTAGGTCATCTTTTGTAAAAAGGACCCCATTGCAGATTAACTCATCAATTTCAGCCAATCCCTCCAAAATTATCTTCTGGGAATATTTTGATTTCAGGATCGAAACCACTTCTCCCTGTGATTTTTCGGGATAATAATTCAGTAAATCATAGATGAGTTCATCAATGAGAAATACAACGGAAGAATTGACATCCAATAAGATATACTGGTCTTTGAATTTATATTTATGTATTGACATTCAGTTACGTTAAAAAAGCTGCGTATCGCAGCTTCCCTTTAAATTATTTTT
The DNA here is from genome assembly GCA_041447245.1 of Anaerofustis sp. GTDB lineage: Bacteria > Bacillota > Clostridia > Eubacteriales > Anaerofustaceae > JBGMEA01. Next base: position 136,530 of record JBGMEA010000023.1, on the reverse strand, counting down.
GTTCACAAGATTGATTGCCGACTGTACAGGAAGTTTTGCATGCCGACTGGCAGGAAGTCTGGCATTCTCCGCAACCCTGTGAAGGTTTAACAACATTCTTTTCGTTAATTTGTACAATATGTTTCATACTATCTCCTTGCAATTAACATAATTAAAATTATATCATAATTTATTTTGAAATCAATCAGTATTTCTTATGAATTATAAGTCACCCGAGTTATCAAATTTTTCTTTCGTGAGTTCTTTCAGTTCTCTTAGCTCATCTTCAAACAGTTCCTGATCGACCTGATCCGATTTCATTGTTTTGCGTTTGCCAATGATTTGCAAATCATTTTTTGAATATTCACGAATAATGTGGTCATCCGAATTTAATTTTACATTAACAGTGTCCAACAATACATTCAATTTCAATACCACCCCTTCCCCGTCAGGTGTTTTCACAGTTTGTCCTAAATCGGGCAATTCTTTCAGCGCTTCTTCGTAAAATTCATGTTCATATTGAAGGCAGCAGAGCAATCTACCGCAAATACCGCTTATTTTTCCGGGGTTTAATGACAGATTTTGTTCTTTTGCCATCTTGATTGATACAGGTTGGAACTCGCCCAGCCATTTATTGCAGCAAAGACAACGTCCGCATCCTCCGATGCCACCCATCATTTTGGCTTCATCTCTTACCCCGATTTGTCTGAGTTCAATCCGGATTCGAAAAATAGATGCAAGATCCTTCACTAACTCTCTGAAATCAACTCTACCGTCAGCCGTAAAGTAGAAAATAATCTTTGTTGCATCAAATGTATATTCCGCTCGGATCAATTTCATTTCTAATTTATGTTTTATGATTTGTTCTTTACAAATTCCAATCGCTTCTTCCGCTTTTGCAAGATTTTTTTCGTGTAATTTATCATCTTTGAATGTTGCTTTTCGAACAACCGGTTTGATCGGATGTTTCAGCTCATTTTCTTCGACATATTTCACTTTCATCGCCACATTTCCATATTCCAAACCTCTTGCCGTTTCGACAATCACATTATCTCCGACCTTTAAATATATTTGTTGTGGATCGAAGTAGTAAATTTTTCCCGCATGTTTAAATCTGATTCCAACTATTTTCTGCATGATAGTCCTCCTGTAATACGATCAACATCGCCTCAACTGCCAGTTGAAGCGATGCATTTTGCTTGATTTGAGATATCGCTCGCCGTACCCGTTCTGCCATACGAAAACTCGTTGTTTCCGAAATCCGATTGAAAAAAATAGATTCTTGTCTATCGGAAAATGAACAGCTGTTATGCAGCAAACCGTAAAGATATTCCAAATTTTTTAGTGCACCAGCTCTGTCTTTGTTGCTGTCTGTAATTTTTTGAGATAATTGAAAAATCGCATCGGTATTACCCAATAAAATGATTTCTTTCATCAAGTTTTGGATATATTCCTCATCTTGCGGCTCCAACAATGGAAGCTCATCATTTTGTAATATTCGAAAAGTCTGCACTCTGGAAATCACGGTCGGAAGAAGTGAATCCGTCGTAATCGCCAAAAGGAGAATTACAATATTTTCATTCGGCTCTTCAATTGTTTTCAATAAGGAATTTTGCGCGTCTATCGTCATTGATTCTGCGTGATTGACAATGACAAATCGAAATTGATTTTCATTTGGCTTCATTTTAACGAAGGAAACGACCATTCTGATCGCATCAATGCCGATTGACATCTTATCTTTATCGATAAGCAATAAATCAGTAAATAAACCGTCTTTCAGCCTGCTTCGCGTAATATCTTTGTTTAGCGTCCTATCTTGGACTGTCAGCAAGTCCAAAAGAAAATCATATGCAGCATCAAGCATTTCTTCGCCGCTACCGAAAAAGAGCAAGGCGTGCGGCGGATTCATATTTTGTGTATATCGTTCCAATTGAATTTTATCAGATTCCGAAAGCCGATTAAAAGCCATTAATATTTTTCAAAGCGATCTACGTCAATAACGAACACGGTCGCCCCCCCTATTTTGATTTTGATCGGATAGGAATTGAAGCTGTTTTCGGAATAGCTTGCAGGAACAGGTGCCGATATAATTTGTTCTCTGCTTTTGCAAATTTTTTCGATGATAGACATTATTTCATCTACTTTTGTATCTTCCGTACCAATCAATAATGTCACGTTGTTCATTTTCAAAAAACCGCCGGTGGTTGACAGTTTTGTCACATAAAACTCCGCTTCCATCAGCGCGTCGGAGAGTACGTAAGCATCTTCATTTTGTACAATTGCGATAATCAGTTTCATTTTATACCTCAAGATATGTCTTGATGCGAAGGTAAATCATTTCATTAATTTCTTCGATCGATTTGATTGATCCGTTTTCTGTGTTACAGTCGATCGTTTCCCAACTGTATTTTTTGACTAACTTCAGAGCATTTACATAGGAATCGCTCAAGTGAGTTCTGCTCTTTTCATGAATGTCTTTTTCTTTCTCGTGAGAAAATTTATTTTCTCTGTTTGCGATTAATTGCATTGCAGTAACCGGCCTAACATCAAGGAAGAAAACCTGATTCGGAACAGGGATTTGATACATTTCGAATTCAAAAGACCATAGCCAATCCAAAAAACGAATTTTCTCTGATTCCTTATGAATTTTTGATGCCTGATGAACCATATTGGATGTTGTATATCGATCCGCAATGATGATTCCGCCATCCAAATAAAATTGTTCAAATTCCGTTTTATAAGAAGCATATCGATCAGCTGCAAAAAAGGTAGAAGAGATGTATGGGCTGATCTGATCGGGGTCAGTGCCGAAATCACCTCTCAAGTACATCTTGACAAGTGATGATGATTCACTGCGATAATTCGGAAATTCCACTTTTTTGATTTGGTATCGTTCCGCCAACAAACGACGATACAGCAAATCCGACTGTGTTTGTTTTCCGCTTCCGTCGAGCCCTTCAATTACAAACAATTTTCCGCTCATAATTACTGTTTCACTACTTTCAATGTACCGTTATATAGACCGATCAGGCAAGATGTCGGTACATTTTGGATGTATTTTATTACATCTTCATCCAAAATATCTCCCGGCAAAATAACCGGTGCACCAGGAGGATATACACTTATGAATTCTGCACTGATGTGTCCAAGAGATTGATCCAACGGGATGTACTCATATTTCGCATACAGTGCGGTTGCAATTGGCATCTGCTTCCTTGCGTAAATAATTGTTTCGTTGATTGAATCTATCTGGATATCTGGCAGCTGAGTGCGATCACATTTTTTTAATGCATCATGAAGTTTAATATAATCGGATTGGACACTACCCAACCCGGCTGACATCAATACAATATCGTTTTGCGTCAATTCTGCAAAAATGCCATAATCGGTTTCCAATTGTTCCGAATAATATCTTCCCTTTCCGTTCGCCACGCCGATGCACAATTTCAAAGCGTCATAACCGTATGCATGGACATCTGAAAATGGATGGTTCAATAATGTGAAGTTCGTCAATTCCGACAGAATTGCTTGTGTTTGATTATACCATAATTTCAGATCATATAACAGATTCTCAATGTTTTTTAACTGATCTACGGCATTTATCAAAGATTGGATCAACAGATAGGATGGTGATGTACTTGAAAGCATACACAGACGTGTTTTAAAATGTTCTGTGTCAATTTCATCAGAATTGATATGAACCAATCCGGTTTGAGTCAGCCCGTTGATTGTTTTATGTCCACTGTGGATTACTACATCTGCACCTGCATCGATTGCACTGATAGGATACTCGTTCGAAAAATGAAAATGCGTTCCGTGCGATTCGTCAACGATAACAAAAATTTGATTTTGTTTTAAGTATTGTACAATGGCATTGATATCGCAGCAAAACCCATAGTAAGTCGGATTGGTGATCAGAAATGCCTTTGCGTTCGGGTATTTTTTTACGCAACTCCGAACTTCTTCCAGTGTAATCCCGGTTATCGGATTTTTGACTACGCATCGAACCAGATTTGCATTGGCATGCACTGCTCCGTAATATGCACTGATATGACTGTCAGTGGGCAGGATTAATGTTTCCCCGGGATAGACTGCATATAAAATGGATGCCATGACTCCCGCCGTAGCGCCATTCAACGAGAAAAATGTTTGTTTTACACCAAATATTTGCGCTGCAATCAGTTCTTCGTTGCGCAATATATTTTGAGGATGATTCATGTTATCGGAGAAATCAAGTTCGGTTATATCTCTGGAGGGGCACAGCAAAGAAGTGTCCATCCTCCCTTTATGAGAAGGAACATGGAATCTGATCGGATTTTTTGACAGGTACTCGTCAATAGATGTTTTTAATCGGTTCATTCTCTTCCTCTTTACCGTTTCGTCTTACTTTGCGAAATACGATATGCTATAATGAATCTACCAAAGAATAAAGGAGTAAGTTATGTTTGATTCAAAGGTAATTCATGTGAATGATGAAAATTTTGTCAGTGAAGTTTTGCTTTCTGCAAAACCTGTTTTGGTGGATTTTTGGGCCGAATGGTGCGGACCGTGCAAACGACTCGGGCCGACAATCGAAGAGTTATCCAATGAAATATCGACCGTAAAAGTTTGTAAACTTAATGTAGATGATGCGAGAGAAACTGCCATGAAATATAATGTGATGAGCATTCCTACCGTTATCTTCTTTAAAAATGGCGAAATTGTCGCACAGGAAGTAGGATTGCAAGGAAAGGCTCATTATCTTGAAATCATCCAAAAACTTTAAAACACAATAAGTAAGCTGCCATACGGCAGCTTTTATTTGATTTCTTTCAGACTTTTGATATTATTTCGAATGTCACCGTGAAACGTATAGGAACCGGCAACCAAAATATCTGCTCCGGCATGGATTGCCAGTTCTGCAGTTTGGTGATTGATTCCACCATCCACTTCAAGAAGAATTTCTCGTTCTCCGATCATACGCTTTGTTTGTCTGATTTTATCTTCCATCGCAGGAATAAATTTCTGTCCCCCGTATCCGGGGTTGACGCTCATAATCAAAATCAAATCGACATCATCCAAAACATAATCCAGCATACACAACGGTGTTGCCGGATTCAAAGAGACTCCCGCTGCCACTCCGTAACTTTTTATGGTATGTATCAGTCGCTGCAGATGATGGGCAGCTTCTGCGTGTACCGTGATCAAATTGCTTCCCGCCTCTGCAAAAGCTTCAATATATTTTTCCGGCTCGTTGATCATTAAATGAACATCAAAGTACATATCTGTCACTTTACGCAATTGTTTCACTTGATCCGGCCCGAATGTGATATTCGGCACAAAATGCCCATCCATAATATCAATATGTAACATATCGGCTTCGGATGATTCCAAAAGCTTTATATCTTTTTTTAAATCGGTAAAATCAGCTGAAAGCAGTGATGGTGCAACTTTTATCATAAGAACTCCTGTAAGTGGTCTGTTTTCATTATACAATGAAAGCGTTTGAAATGAAACAGAAATGAAAAATGTGGTATACTCGATGATGAGGTAAAATATGAAGTTTATTTTAACAGGAATCAATTCCAGTTATTATCAATCGGCTTATGCCATTTACGCTATTGCGGCAGCATATATCGGAACGGAAGAAATGGTTGTGAAGGAATATCACATCAATCAACCCCATGGGCTGATTCTGAAGGATTTATTTGAATCAAATGGGGATGTTTACTTCTTTTCCTGTTATTTGTGGAATATTGAAGAAATACTCCATTTGAGTGAAAATCTGAAGCAATTGAAAAATTGCACAATTATTCTCGGAGGAAGTGAAGTAGGATATACTCCAGAACAATACTTCAATCGTTCTGACTCAATCGACTATATCATATCCGGTGAAGGAGAACCGGTGATCAACCAATTGATCATTGCGTTATCTAATGGCGATAACCTATCTGCGATTGATTGTGTTTATGATAAAAAGAAAGAATATTATAGTAGCTCATCCTCATCCGAATGGCTGCGTTACAGAAAGTTTCCCTATTCAGAGTCCGATATAAATTCTTTGAATGGAAAAATTCTTTACTATGAATCTTCGAGAGGTTGCCCTTATCAATGCAGCTACTGCATTTCGCAACTGGATCGAAGAGTCCGCTCGCTTCTCATGGATGTCATTGAAAATGAACTTTTGTTTTTTATGAACCATCAAGTCAAGCAGGTCAAATTCATTGACCGTACATTCAATTACGACTCGGAGAGGACTGTCCGGATATTACGATTCATCTTAAAACATAATGTATGCACTAATTTCCATTTCGAAATCTGTGCCGATTTATTGACGGATGAATTAATTTCCATTTTCAACAGTGCTCCGGTCGGATTTTTCCAGATTGAAGTCGGTGTGCAATCCACAAATCCAGATACATTGGATGCTATCAACAGAAAAAATGATTTGAATAAAATATCATCGGCTTTGACACAAATAATCGGGAAGAAAAATGTACATGTCCATGCCGATTTGATTGCGATGCTTCCCCATGAAACTTGGGAATCGTTTCAATCTGGATTTAATTATCTTTATCAGATCAAGCCACATATGATGCAAATCGGTTTTTTAAAAATATTAAATGGCACTAAAATGTATTATTTAACAGATACATACGACATAAAACATGATACATATCCGCCTTATGAAACATTTCAAACAAGTACGATTCCTTTTCCGCAATACAGTGAATTAAAGAATTTATCTTATCTTATTGATAAATTCTACAATTCAGGGATCGTTCCCAATACATTGGACTATTGCATTCCGAAGTATGCAGATACTCCGTTTTCGTTTTACGAGGCTTTCAAAAATTTTCTCTCGAAACATCATTATTTGGAACGCCCTTTATCAAAAAAAGATTGCTACATAATTCTGTCGGATTATCTGCAACAATTTGATGATTGCGTAATCGATTCGTTAATCGCCTACGACTATCTGCTCGAGAATCCGCTTCATCTGCCTGATGGGTTGAATAACAGAGTCGTTTGGATTTCGCCCAAAAAATTGATTCCCCTTCTTGCCGATAACAGTTTTATCCAAACTTATTTACCGGAATTTGAAGGGTGTCGGGAGAAAGATATCATGAAACACATTTGTGCTGTTTGCTTTTTCAGTAACCCTGTCAATGGTACAGCTCAAGAAAAAACAATCATGTTGTTTACAGATCAAAAAGAGAACGACGTATTTTCGAAAAACAAATCCGTCATTCTCCCTTTTGATTGTTATCATGATTTAATCGATGCATCATCTGTTCGCTGTTTCTCTTAATTGTACGATACCCTTTCCAATTCAGAGAACTTTTTGCATACCGCTGATCAAATTGTTCTTTGTCTATTTCTGATAATTCTTTGATATCGGGATAAGCCAATAAAGGTTCTGTATCAAACTCATGATGCAATCCCGATTCTATCCCGTGATTGAATTTGCATATTTGCTGACAGATATCGCAGCCGTAAATCCAGCCCTTTGTATCCGTATCCATTCCCTTTTGGGTCTGATAAGAAATACATTTTTCGTAATCAAATCCGAATGATTCCGATAAGACTTGATTTGGGCAGGAATGCAGACATAATTGGCATGCCCCGCATTGTTGCAAAAGAAAATGCTCGTTCTCTTTGAGTTGCAGATCCGTCAGAATCGTTCCCAAAAATAAATAACTTCCGAGGCGTGGGTTAATGATAAATCCGTTTTTTCCGTAAAATCCGATGCCGGCTGTATATGCACATGCCCTATCCGAGATAACTCCGTTATCGATCATGATGACTGATTGAAACTCACCAAAGCTTTTTTTTAACTCATGAATAAACAAATCGGCTTTTCGTCTCAGAACAACGTGATAATCTTCACCCCATGCACATCTGGAAATTTTCCCCCTGAGTTTTTCGTCATTCGGCTCTTCAACATCGGAATAATATCCGACGGCAAAAGAAATGATGCTTTTCGTGTTATTCCAAATCGCATGATAATCGAATTTTTCCTGCAATTCTCCTTTGAAAAATGCTGTTTTACGATCTTTCTCAAGTGAAAATCTGTTTCGAAAATGATTCAGTTCCAAAAGATTCGACACCCCGACCGCATCGATTCCGGCAACTCGGGATGCCTCTTGCAATACCTCAGTTTGTTTGTTCATAACGATCAATTTCCCGAATCAAATACTGCATGCTTTCTTTCAATTTATCTATCGACGACGTGTTATATACGACAATGTCGGCATATTTAACTTTTTCGTCCAGATCCATCTGGGATTGTATTCGTTCGAGTGCCTGTTCCCGCGTCATCCCGTTTCGTTCGACAATACGTGAAATCCTCGTCTCCAGATCAGAATAAACCACAATCACAACATCGACGTCATCCTGCAGATTTTCTTCAATCATCAGCGGAACATCGTAAATAATCCGTAGCAATCCTTGCGTTCGGTAATGCTCCGTTAAGCGCAGAAATTCCTCGCGAACGAGAGGATGAATGATTTGATTTAATTTGATACGGCTGATTTCATCGGAAAAAACAATATCGGACAAAACTTCTCTGTTGATTTTGCACCCGTTCTCAATACACTGATCTCCGAACGTTTCTGCGATTTTGTTCAGCACCTCCGGTTTTTGAGAAACATTCTTTACAATTTCATCCGCATCAATAATAGGAATTCGATATTCTTCGCTCAGCAGCCTGGCAACCGTCGTCTTTCCGCTGCCGATTCCGCCTGTAATACCGATTATTTTCATATTACTTCGCATCGTACCAATTTTCCGCCGATTTTAAATCTGCCACTAACGGAACGCTCAGTTCGGCAGCATTCTCCATTTCAAATTTCAAGATTTCTTCTGCTTGAGTCTGTTCACTTTTCGGACAGTCGATAATCAATTCGTCATGAATCTGTAAAATCAGTTTTGCTTTCAGATCTTGTTCTTTCAGTCGGTTGAAGACACGTACCATCGCAATCTTGATGATATCGGCAGCACTGCCCTGAATCGGTGTGTTCAGTGCCGTACGTTCCCCAAAACTTCTGATCGTAAAATTCTTGGAGTGGATATCGGGAAGATATCTTCTTCTTCCGAACATCGTCTGAGCAAAACCGGTTTCACGAACAGTTTCTACAATATCGTTCATATATTTTTTCACACCGGGAAAACTATCCAGATATTTCTCAATATATGCTTTTGCATCGCTTCTCGATATGTTTAAGTTCCTGCTCAAGCCAAAATCGCTGATTCCGTAGACGATCCCGAAGTTAACAGCTTTCGCCCGTGATCGCTGCAAAGATGTCACCTCATTGAGCGGGACTCCGAACACTTCGCTTGCCGTTCTGGCATGAATGTCTTCGTTATTCCGAAAGGCCCGAATCATATTCTCATCATTTGAAATATGCGCCAACAAACGCAGTTCAATCTGAGAATAGTCTGCGTCAATCAATATATTATCGTTGGAAGAAGGTATGAAGATTTTTCTGATGATCTTCCCTTCTTCTGTTTTGATCGGTATATTCTGTAAGTTCGGAGAACTTGAAGAAATTCTCCCGGTTGTGGTGACGGTCTGATTGAACGTGGAATGTATTTTATGTGTCTTCGGATCTGTTATTTTAAGAAACCCTTTAATATAAGTCGAATTGAGTTTTGTTAATTTACGAAGTTCAATCAACAGCGGTATAATCGGATGACGCCCGTTTAACTTTTCCAACACTTCAATATCTGTGGAATAACCCGTTTTTGTCTTTTTTACCACTGGCAGATTGAGTTCTTCAAATAACAGAACACCCAATTGTTTCGTGGAATTCAAATTAAATTCCTCTGTTTTTCCAGCCAGATCAAGAATTTGTTTCGATAGTGCATCGGTTCTGCGGTCAAATTCTTTTTCGAGTTCGCCCAGCATTTGGACATCAACTTTAAACCCTTCCAGTTCCATTTCAGCTAACACAAACATCAACTGATGTTCAATGTTACGATACAGTTCCAGCATTTGTTCTTCTTCCAGCTTAGCAATGAATAACTGATACAGTTCATAATTAGCAAATGCCTGATCTGCGATCGCTTGGCAATTTTGTTCCGAATTCTCAGCACTGTCAAAAAAAGACTGTTGGATGTTGAAATTTTCCTGCCTTCCGATTTCCTTCTGAAGATATTTTCTGACAAGAATGTCCAGTTCATATCGTTCATCCGAAGGATTTAAAACATAACCGGCAAGATACGTATCAAAATCAAACCCCTTTGGGTTGATTCCGTTACGCACCATGGATTTGTAAATATCTTTGAAATTATGTACAACTTTTCGTATGGTTTTCTCTTCGGAAAATTGCTTCACTTGCTCCCGGGTCATTGTCGTGCATACCATCGTATGATTCCCATCGGAAACAGCCACATGATTGGTATCCTGAATTGTATCCGCAGAAAAAATCACACTGACTGTTTTTGATTTAAATTGCGCCCAATCCTCAGAACCGGAAATAACAAACTGCGTTTCGCTGACTGTTTCCGGCTTTTCCGTTACACTGAGGGATTTTAACAGGTTATTCATTTCCAGATTTTTCAACTGACGGACAACCTCTTCGGCTGTAAAATCATATGCGTATTCTCCGTTTAAAACAAAATCAACAGGGACGTCTGTGCATATCGTGGCAAGTTCTCTGCTCAGATAAGCCATTTCTTTTTCATTGATCAATTTTTCTTTCAGTTTCCCCTTGATCTCGTCAATGTGTTCGTATACACCATCCAATGACTGATAGGACTGAATTAAATTCAACGCCGTTTTTTCTCCGACACCTGCAATTCCCGGGATGTTATCCGACTTGTCTCCCATCAAGGCTTTCACATCAATGAGTTGTTTCGGTTCTATTTGATAGGTTTCATAGATATATGCGCGGTCAGCCCATACTGTATCGCTGACTCCTTTTTTGGCATACAAGATTTTTGTCGTTTCACTTGCAAGTTGGAAGGAATCCCTGTCTCCCGAAACAATAATGGTTTCATATCCGTGATCGGCTGCCGCATGACTGACAAATCCAAGAATATCATCTGCTTCATAATTTTCACGCTGTAAAAAAATGATGTTGGCTTGTTTCATGAGTTCCATGATAATCGGTACCTGCATTCGCAGATCTTCGGGCATTTCTTGCCTGCCCGCTTTGTAAGCTTCGTATGTTTGCGTACGAAAAGTTACTTTCCCGGCATCGAATGCCGCGAATAAATACTCTGGATGATATTCCTTCACCAGTTTCAGAAGCATATTCATAAAACCGTAAATAGCATTGGTGGGTGTTCCATCGCTTGCGCGCATCGGACGCACTCCAAAAAAAGCTTTATAAAGCAGTGAAAAGGAATCAATAATCATTACTGTTTTGTTCATGAAATCCCCCTAACTCTTTTTCTGAGCGTATCGCATCAGAATGGCTTTTATCAGTTCAACGGAAAGTTCCATCGCCTGAACGGAAATGTATTCATACTTCCCGTGAAAATTCTGACCGCCGGTACCCAAATTCGGACAAGGCAATCCCATAAAGCTCAAACGAGCACCATCCGTGCCACCGCGCTGCGGTTTCATGATGGGGTTGATTCCCAATTCTTTCATTGTATCAAGAGCGTTTTCCACCAAATGGAAATGCGGCAATATTTTTTCTTTCATATTGTAATAAGAATCATGCACAGTTGATTGCACAATATCAGTGCCATATTTTTCATTCAGATACTTCACAATGTGATCAATGTACTTCTTCTTATCTTCCAACTTTTCCAGATCATGATCCCGCAAAATATACTTTAGCTCCGCATGTTCCACATCTCCGCACAAATCAGTCAAGTGATAAAACCCTTCATACTTTTCGGTTGCGCCAGGAATTTCAGCGCATGGCAGCATGCTGTTGAATTCCATTGCAATGAGCAACGCGTTGCGCATTTTTCCTTTCGCGTCACCGGGATGGATATTACTCCCTTTGATGGATATGTTAGCGGACGCCGCGTTGAAATTTTCGTAGGTGATTTCACCCACTTGTCCGCCATCGATTGTATAGGCGTAATCCGCGTGAAATCGGTTCAAGTCAAAATGATCGGCTCCGGATCCAATTTCTTCATCCGGGGTGAAGCAGATAGCAATCGCAGGATGCGCCGCATCGGGATGCGAGAGATAATATTCTGCCAAGCTCATAATTTCTGCAATCCCTGCCTTATCATCCGCACCCAACAAAGTGGTTCCATCCGTTACAATCAAATCATGTCCGACATATTCTTTTAGCGCAGAATATTCTTCCGCACGCATCACAATTCCTTTTTCCTCATCCAAAACAATATCCTTGCCATCGTAAGAAGGGATCATTTTTGCTTGAACATGTTCTCCGCTCATATCAGGCGAGGTGTCCATATGTGCGATCAATCCGATGGTCGGAGTTTTGGCATCTGCAGATGTTGCATTGATCGAAGCGTACACATAGCCGAACTCATCGATCAATGCATTATCGATGCCGATTTCATGCAGTTCTTTTACCAATTCGTTTCCGAGTAGCAACTGTTTTTTTGTGCTTGGTGTGGTTTGGGAGTGTTCGTCCGACTGCGTGTCATATTTAATGTAGTGTAAAAAACGTTCCGTAACATTCATTTTCTTATTCTCTTTTTTTTTATACTTTGAGATCCACTTCGATACCGAGCAGGTTTTTATCTTTTGTCAGTATCGGTGCAACATCCGATTCAATGAATTCTTTTGTCAGATTCGCCGCTCTGCCGATGTATTTTTCCGGTTTAAGAATGTCTTTCAATTCCGATTCACTGACTCCGAACTCAGGATCCTCTGCGATCAGTTCCAACAGATTGTTATCTTTTCCTTCTTCTTTCACTCTTTTAGCGGCAATCATGGAATATTGGCGGATTTTTTCATGCAGTTCCTGACGATCCCCGCCTTTTTTCACGGCCGACATCAGAATGTTCTCCGTAGTCATGAACGGTAATTCCGCCATGATATTTTTGTGGATCACTTTTTCATTTACGTTCAGTCCTTTTATGACATTATATGCAATGGACAAAACTGCATCGCAGCATAGAAACGATTCGGGAATCGAAATCCGTCTGTTCGCGGAATCATCCAACGTTCGTTCAAACCACTGTACAGAAGCCGTCATCGCCGTATTCTGAGTTGCAGCAATCATATATCGCGACAAAGAGCAAATTCGCTCGCATCTCATCGGGTTGCGCTTGTACGCCATTGCGGATGAACCGATCTGATTTTGCTCAAACGGTTCCTCAATTTCTTTCATCGATTGAAGCAGGCGCATGTCGGTCGCGAATTTATGCAGACTCTGTCCGATCGAGGAAAGCACATTCATAATGCGATTGTCGAATTTTCGGGTATATGTTTGACCTGTTGCGGGGAAATCTTTGTCATACCCCATTTCTTTTAACACCAGTTCATTCACTTTACGGACTTTCTCTTCATCATTGTCAAACAGTTCCATAAAGCTCGCCTGCGTTCCTGTCGTCCCTTTTGCGCCGCGCAGACGCATAGTGGAGAGCACGAATTCCAGCTCTTCATAATCCAGCATTAAATCAGTCAACCACAGACAAGCGCGCTTCCCTACTGTCGTTAACTGAGCCGGTTGAAAATGAGTAAAACCCAATGTCGGCATTTCTCTGTATTTCATTGCGAAATCGGACAAAACAGCAATTACATTGACCAATTCTTTTTTAACCATATGCAACGCTTCGTCATAAATGATCAAATCGGCATTGTCCCCTACGAATGCGCTCGTCGCACCCAAATGGATGATTCCTTTTGCTTCGGGAACGCAGTCTCCGAACGTATGCACATGTGCCATAACATCATGTCGGAATTTCTTTTCATATGATTTTGCAAGATCATAGTCGATGTTTTCCACATTCCGCTGCATTTTTTCGATCTGTTCCTCAGTAATGTTTATGCCGAGTTGTTTCTCCGCTTTAGCCAGAGCAACCCACAATTTTCTCCATGTGGAGAATTTTTTATCCGCAGAAAAGAGATGGAGCATTTCTTTTGACGCGTATCGCTCGATTAAAGGATTCTGATAATATTCCTGTTCGCTCATTACTATAACCGCCGTTCATTATTTGATTTTTGATAAAAAGTCGCTGAATCGTCCCAGTCCCCGTTTAATATCATCCATGCTGCAAGCATACGAAAAACGTACAAAATGATCGTTTCCGAATCCGATACCCGGGATAATCGCAACATAATAGTGTTTAAGAAATGTCTCACAAAAACTTAGCGAATCTTCAATCAATGTCCCTTCATAGGCTTTTCCGTAAAAATCGCTGACATCCACAAAGAAGTAAAACGCACCCATCGGATCGGAATAGGAAATTCCCTGCATGGAATCAAAGCAACTCTTCATGAAGATTCTTCTGCGTTTGTATTCTTCCAGCATGTCCTGTACAAAGGCTTGGTCTGTTTTTAATGCTGTAATTGATGCATATTGGCTGATACTTGATGTATGCGAGACGCAATGCCCTTGAATCGTAGACATCGCTTTGACGATTTCCTGATTCGCCGCGGCATACCCGACTCGCCAGCCGGGCATCGCATAGGTTTTTGAGAGCCCATTTACCGTTATCGTGATATCTTTGATGGCATCCGACAGAGAAGCAGTGGAAACAAACTGATGCCCCTCATAAACGAATTGATCATATATTTCGTCACTGAGAATATAGATTCCTTCTTTTTCGCAAATCTCCGCGACTGCTTTTAACTGATCTTTTGTATAAACCGCTCCGGTAGGATTGGAAGGATTGTTCAGCATAATCACTTTTGACCTTGAAGTGATCGCCTTTTTCAGCTCTTCCGGTTGAAGAATAAAGTTATTTTCTTTCTTTGTATCAACTACAACGATTTTACCGCCGGCTATTTTTGCCATTTCCGAATAGCTGACCCAATAAGGCGCGGGAATAATCACTTCATCTCCATCCGAGAGCAGCGCCTGAAGTGCCGTAAACAACGAATGTTTTGCACCGCTTGATACGATAATTTCGTTCGGCTGATACCGAAGACCGTTTTCCCGCAGTAAATGTTCGCAGATAGCTTCACGCAGTGCGAGCATACCCGTGACTTCCGTATATTTCGAATAATTTTTTTCGATTCCTTCTATAGCCGCTTTTTTGATGACATCATTGACCGGAAAATCCGGCTCCCCTGCTCCGAATGATATCGTATCATATCCTTCGGAACGCAGTTCTTTTGTTTTGTTGGTAATGCTCAGCGTCATGGAAGGGGTAATCTGTTTAAGCTTGTCTGACAATGGTTTTCTCATGTACTCTCCCGAATTATTTTATAAAATCAACATGGCATCACCGAAGCTGAAGAAACGATATTGTTGCTGAACAGCATAACGGTAAACTTCCAGTATTTTTTCTCTGTCATAAAACGCTGAAATCAGCATCAATAATGTCGATTTCGGTAAATGAAAGTTCGTAATCAAATGATCCACAACCCGAAATTGAAATCCGGGATAAATAAAGATATCGGTTTCTCTTGTTTCTGCTGTTATTTTTCCATCGTTTCGTTCCGCACAACTTTCCAATGTGCGGACGCTCGTCGTTCCGACTGCGATCACACGATGTCTCTCGTTTTTTGTTCGATTGATCAAATCGGCAGCATCTTGACTGATTTCGTAATATTCGCTGTGCATTTTATGTTCGGTTATCTCATCTTCACTGACAGGCAAAAAAGTTCCGAGTCCGACATGCAACGTGATTTTCGCTATTTTTACGCCTTTTTCTTCGATTTCGTGCAATAATTCTTCCGTAAAATGTAGTCCTGCCGTCGGTGCGGCACTGGAACCTTCTTTATCGGCATAGATTGTCTGATAACGGTTTTGATCTTTCAGTTTTGTTTTGATGTATGGCGGCAATGGCATCGTTCCGATTCTGTGAAGCGCTTCGAATAACGATCCTTCGGATTGGAATTGCACCTCAAGAAGCCCGTCTTCTCTCTTATTTATGACTGTTGCCGTAAGTTTCTCATCAAAGTCTACAATTGTACCTATTTTTAATCTTTTTGCGGGTTTCGCCATGACTCTCCAACGATCGGTTCCCAACTGTTTCACGAGTAAAAATTCTATTTTCGCCTGTGTTTCCCGCTTGATTCCGTAAATACGCGCAGGCAAAACTTTGGAGTCATTGACAACCAAACAATCTCCTTCATTCAGATATTCGAGAACATCATAAAAATGCCTGTCTTCCAACATTCCCGTTACTCTGTCCACAACCAGCAATTTTGAGGATGCACGGTCTTGCAGCGGTGTTTGGGCAATTAACTCCTGTGGTAATTCATAATCAAAATCAATTGTCTTCATTCAGCTCTTCTTCACTTGTTGCTTCAAAAAATGTTTGTTCAGTATATTGGCTGTTATAAGGAATATTGAAATATTTATACGCATTCGGTGTGGCAACCCGTCCTCTCGGTGTTCGTTTGATGAATCCGATTTGCATAAGGTACGGCTCATAGACATCTTCAATTGTTTCTTTTTCTTCTCCGATGACTGCGGAAATTGTGTCCAAACCAACGGGGCCACCCGAAAATTTATCGATGATTGTTTCCAGCAACATGATATCGGTTTTGTCAAGCCCCATACGATCCACTTCCAATAAAAGCAATGCATCGTTTGCGTGTTCCGCGGAAATGGTATCTTCTCCCAAAACCTGTACATAGTCACGAACCCGTTTTAAAAACCGATTTGCGATTCGAGGGGTTCCGCGTGATCGCATCGCCAGTTCATGGGCGCCGCTGGAATCAATCGAAATACCGAGAATCGAAGCGCTTCTGGCTATTATTTTCTCCAATTCATCTACCGAGTACATTTCCAATCGATTGATAATACCGAATCGATCTCTGAGCGGAGATGAAATCATACCGGTTCTCGTCGTCGCACCGATTAACGTAAACGGCTGCAGATCGAGTCGGATCGACCGACTGCCCGGACCTTTGCCGATAATAATATCGAGCGCGTAATCTTCCATTGCAGGGTAAAGCACTTCTTCCACCACTTTGTTTAAACGATGAATCTCATCAATAAACAAAACGTCATTTTCTTTCAACGATGTAAGGATTGCTGCAAGATCCCCGGGTTTTTCGATTGCAGGGCCGCTTGTGATTTTGATATTAACGCCAAGTTCATTCGCGATAATATGCGATAATGTGGTTTTCCCAAGTCCCGGAGGACCATATAAAAGGACATGATCCAGTGCATCGCTTCGTTGTTTTGCGGCCTCGATAAAGATACCGAGCCTTTTTTTCACGATATCCTGGCCCACATAATCCTCAAGGCATGCAGGTCTCAGACTTTTCTCTATTTCCAGATCGCTGACTGTTTCTTTGCTTGTTACAATCCGTTTTTCCATTTCAGTTCCTTATCGGTTCATTTGTTTTAACGCCAATGAAATAAGCTCTTTTGTGCTGAGTTCGTCACGATATACTGTTTGAATAAATTTTATACTGTCCGATCTGTCAAACCCGAGTGCCATCAACGCCGATACGGCTTCTTCCTTTGGTGTAGCATCCGTGTTGGCAACATCCGGCAGATCCCAAACCTCTTCGGCAGACAAATCAAATTTACCTTTTAAATTAAACACAATACTGTCGGCCAGTTTCTGCCCGACTCCGTTTGCTTTACTTAATGATTTTGCATCCTGGTTTACAATATGCTGTATCAACTGGGCAGCAGGATACAATGAAAGCAGACTCAACGCTACTTTCGGTCCCACTTTATTGACTCCGATCAGTTTGAGAAACAACTCTCTTTCAGCTCTGTCATAAAACCCGTAAAGAAACAACCCGTTCTCTGTCATGCTCAAATGGGTATATACTTTCACATCAGCATTTGCGGCCGATAACTCCTGAAGTGTTGTCATAGAACATTGCATTTGGTAGCCGATGGAATTTGCTTCTATTACGGCAATCCCGTCGCTGATATTGGATACCGTTCCGATCATATAATCAATCATATTCGATTATGCTAAAAAGCATCTCCTTCATATCGTTCATAATATCCGATGTATTCGCCATTATCATCCCGTAACATCGTAATATATGATTTTTTATGTTTATGCGGTTTGTCGGTAACCTGTATACTGTCCAAATTTTCGGCAACTGCTTTTTTTATGGACTCTTCAATTATTTTACAGGAATGCTCATTGTGACAATCCAGCAGGTTCTTGCCAACCAAATCATCCCCGAATCGCTGCGAATAGTTTTGTTTTGCGATGCAATTCATGTAAAGGATTGTATGATTCATATCGCAAATTACGATTTCCTTTCCGATACTTTCCGCCAGTGCTTTTAGGATAACATTTAAGTTCATTGACGCCTCTTTCAAATGTATTCTGTATAAGATTCTCCCAGTATTCGACCTGTACATGCTCCGTTCGAAAGTTCCGTGACCTGCGAGATGATTTGTTCAACTAGATTTTTCGGTATCAAAACAGTTAGCTTTACCTGATCCGAAAATGTCTGTTCCGTAATTTTGCAGGTTGATTCTTCCAAATATGGCTGTAAACGTCCGTAAAAAGAGTAATCCGTCTCAAACTCCGTCAATACACATAATATCATTCGGACGATATTTGCTTGTGCAACTGCTTCTGCTGCGCATTGGGAATAGGCGCGCGTCAGTCCCCCCGCACCCAGCTTGATTCCTCCGAAATAACGAACCACAACAATCAAGACATTCTGCAATCCGTTATGCTCGATCACTGAGAGAATTGGTTTTCCTGCCGTTCCCGACGGTTCTCCGTCATCACTGAATTTAACAGACAGATTACCTGTTTCGATTCCGACTGAATATGCAAAACAGTGATGTGTTGCTTTATGATGGATTTTCCTGATTTGACCCAATTGTACCGCTGCATCTTCAAGCGAAGTGATTTTTGTTAAATATGTAATAAAAAGCGATTTCCTTATCTCTGTTTCAACCGAAACATTTTTCGATATACTTCGATATTCAATCATTATTTTATTATAACATTACATTGCTGATTGATAAAGCCAGGTTCTCAAATCATTCGGAAAACAAACATATTTTTATTGTTTTATTGAGGGTTTTCGATATGAATAGTATAATGAAGCATATGAAACAAATCAACCAACCGCTCAGACTGACACATACGCTCGAACCGATCTATTTTTCCGATTCGGAAGTTTTGATTCTCGGATCGTTTCCTTCTCCAAAATCGAGAGAATACGGATTTTATTACGGGCATCCTCAAAATCGTTTTTGGGATGTCATATCCTTCGTATTCCAAGAAGAAAAACCACTGGAAATCATGCAGAAGATAGATTTTCTGAAACGGCATCATATCGCACTATGGGATGTAATCGAATCCTGTACGATTACAGGAGCGGCTGATTCCAGTATTGAAAATCCGATACCGAACGATATCGGTTCAATCGTGAAGGCCAGCAATATCAATCTGATTTTCACAACAGGAGCTACGGCTCACAAACTGTATTATCAACTGATTTACCCGAACATCCAACTTGAAGCAAAAAAATTGCCTTCCACATCTCCTGCGAACTGCAGAATGTCATTTCAAAACTTAATCAATAATTATGTATTAATTAAAGAATCAATGAATCATTAAATTGTTTTATATTTCTTATATATGGAGGTTATATATAAAATAATGCAAGAATTACAAAATATTATTACAAATTACAGCAACATCGTATTTTTCGGAGGCGCCGGAGTATCAACGGAAAGCGGTATTCCGGATTTCCGCAGTGTAGACGGATTATATAATCAAAGATATGATTATCCTCCGGAAACAATCTTAAGCCATACTTTCTTCATAAATCACACGAAAGAATTCTATGATTTCCATCGCGATAAAATGATCTGCCTCAGCGCCAAACCCAACGCAGCGCATCTCAAATTGGCAGAAATGGAAGCAAAGGGGAAACTTGAAGCAGTCATTACACAAAACATTGATGGATTGCATCAAATGGCCGGTTCTCAAAATGTGTTGGAACTTCACGGAAGTGTACACCGCAACATTTGTCAATCATGCGGCAAAATTTTTTCTGCAGAATATATTGCAGAAACGACCGGAATTCCCCATTGCGATTGTGGCGGAACCATAAAACCGGATGTGGTTTTATATGAAGAATCCTTGAATGCCGATGTTTTAACAAAATCAGTCCGATTCATTTCGCAAGCCGATGTTTTAATTGTAGGAGGAACTTCATTGAATGTTTATCCTGCAGCCGGACTGATTGATTATTATCATGGAAATCATTTGATTCTGATCAATCAATCTTCCACTCCTTATGATCACCGGGCAGACTTGATTATTCATGATAAGATCGGTGCTGTTTTTTCTCAGATATCCATATAAAAAAGACCCGCAATTCATCATTGCGGGTTTTGATTTTTTATTTATCTTCAGCCATTTTTTTATATTTGAGATAGCGATCTTTTGCGTCTTGTTCCGTTTTTGCAAACAATTCTTCCGCAAGATCCGGGAATGTCAGGCTGAGCGCAGTGTAGCGGGATTCCGATTTAAGAAAGTCACGGAAATTTTCCGTTGGCTCTTTACTGTCGAGTATAAACGGGTTTTTCCCTTCTTTTGTCAGCATCGGATTGTATCGATACAAGTGCCAGTACCCGGTAGCAACGGCCTTTTTCATTTGATCCATGCTGGTGCCCATTCCTGTTTTGATTCCATGATTAATGCAGGGAGCATAAGCAATGATCAGTGACGGTCCTTTGTATTCTTCCGCTTCTTTGACTGCTTTGATAAACTGGTTTTTGTCTGCACCCATTGCTACCTGTGCGACATAGACATATCCATAAGAAGCAGCCATCATGCCGAGATCTTTTTTCTTCGTCTTTTTCCCCTGTGCTGCGAATTTCGCAACAGCTGCAGTCGGAGTAGATTTGGAGGACTGCCCTCCTGTATTGGAATATACTTCGGTGTCGAACACCAAGACGTTTACATCTTCCCCGGATGCAAGTACGTGGTCGAGTCCGCCATAACCGATATCATAGGCCCATCCGTCACCGCCAAAAATCCACATGGATTTTTTGACCAATTGATCTTTATTTGCAAGAACAAATGCAACGGTTTCTTTGCATTCTTCACAAGTCGGCTTATATTCCTTTAATGCAGCAATTAATTCAGCGCTCGCGACTTTTGATGCATCGCCTTCGTCCATAACAGCAATCCAGTTTTGAGCTTTTTCTTTCGTTACGGCATCGCAATCACAATCAATTAATTTTATAAGTTTGTCTTTAATCATATTGCGCTGTTTTCTGACTGCAAGGAACATCCCATACCCATATTCGGCATTATCTTCGAACAAAGAATTTGCCCATGCCGGACCCTGTCCTTTCGCATTCGTCGTATACGGTGTGCTTGGTGCGGAACCACCCCAAATTGAGGAGCATCCGGTAGCATTTGCAATATACATGCGATCACCGTAAAGCTGTGTGACAAATTTTGCATACGGCGTTTCCCCACATCCTTCGCAGGCTCCCGAGAATTCAAGCAACGGTTTGCTGAATTGGCTACCTTTTACGGAATAGAGATTCGCGGGAATATCTTTTGCATTCAACGAAAGTGCATAGTCCCAATTTTCACTCTGAGGCAATTGCGTTTCAACCGGTTCCATGACCAAGGCTTTTTGTTTGGCCGGGCACACATTTGCACAACTTCCGCATCCTGTGCAGTCGTAAGGAGAAATCTGAACTTTGAAATAATAATCTTCAAAACCTTTTCCGATTGCTTTGATTGCGCCGAATCCTTGCGGAGCTTTCTCCGCTTCTTCCTTTGTCAGCAGATAAGGACGGATGCTTGCATGCGGGCACACCATAGAACATTGGTTGCATTGAATACAATTTTCGGAAAGCCATTGCGGTACATCGACAGCAATACAGCGTTTTTCATAAGCAGCTGTTCCCGCCGGGAATTGTCCGTTTTCAATACCAACAAATGTCGAAACCGGCAATTTATCTCCCTGTTGTGCATTCATCGGTTTCATCACTTTAGCAATGAATTCCGGTACTTTTTCTTCAGTCTGTGCTGTACAAGCAGCATCTTTCCATTCGGCAGGTACATCAACTTTATGAAGTGATGAAATCGCATTGTCAATTGCGGCATAGTTCATATTGACGATCTTTTCACCTTTTTTGCCGTAGCTTTTCACAACTTCTGCTTTGAGGTATTTTTCGGCATCTTCGTAAGGGATAACATTTGCAAGTTTAAAGAATGCCGATTGCATGATCATATTCATTTTTCTACCTAAGCCGATTTCCTGAGCGACGTGCGTTGCATTGATAATGTAAAAATTGATATCATTTTCTGCAATATATTTTTTCATTTCGCCGGGAAGATTTTCAGTCAGTTCGTCTTCTGTCCATGTGGTATTCAAAAGGAATGTTCCGCCTTTTTTTACATCGCAAACCATATCATACTGGTTTACATAGCTTTGCATCGAACAAGATACAAAATCAGCCTGGTCGATCAAATAAGTTGCTTTGATCGGAGATTTCCCAAATCTCAAATGAGAGATTGTGACCCCGCCCGACTTTTTGGAATCATATGCGAAATACCCCTGAGCGTACATATCGGTATTATCTCCGATAATTTTAATCGCACTCTTGTTTGCTCCCACAGTCCCATCGGAACCGAGTCCCCAGAATTTACAGCTGATGGTATCGGACGGAAGGGTATTGATCTTTTCCGTTATCGGTAAAGAAAGTCCTGTCACATCATCCGTAATACCGATTGTGAATTGGTTTTTCGGCTGTTCGTTTTTGAGATTGTCGAATACTGCTTTGATCTGAGTGGACGTCGTGTCTTTTGACCCGAGTCCGTATCTGCCACCAACGATCACCGGTCTTACATCTCGGTCAAAAAAGATACTTTGTACATCAAGATAAAGCGGTTCTCCAGTGGCACCGGGTTCCTTCGTGCGATCGAGAACTGCAATTTTCTTTACCGTGTTCGGGAATACATCAAAGAAATATTTCGCACTGAACGGTCTGTATAAATGGACTTTAAGCAAACCGACTTTTTCGCCTTTTGCATTCAGATAATCCACTGTTTCTTCAATCGTTTCGCATACGGATCCCATTGCAATAATAATTCTTTCCGCGTCCGGCGCTCCGTAATATACAAACGGTTTATATTCTCTCCCCGTCAATTTGGAAATTTCGCCCATGTACTCGTTTACGATGTCAGGTACATTTTCATAGAATTTATTTGATGCTTCTTTCGCCTGAAAGAAAATATCAGGATTCTGCGCAGTTCCCTTCGTATATGGTTTTTCAGGATTCATGGCAGCATTTTTAAATTCCTGAAGGGCTTTATAGTCGATCAATTTCTTGAAATCATCGTAGTCGATCATTTCAATTTTTTGAATTTCATGCGAAGTACGGAATCCGTCAAAAAAGTGTACAAATGGAATTTTTGATTTAATTGACGCCAAATGAGCAATTCCGCCTAGATCCATGACTTCCTGCACACTGTTGGATGCTAAAAAAGCAAATCCAGTCTGTCGGGCGCTCATGACATCCGAATGATCTCCGAATATCGAAAGTGCATGTCCCGCGAGTGCTCTCGCACTGACGTGGAATACACCCGGAAGCAGTTCTCCTGCAATTTTGTACATATTCGGTATCATCAGCAATAAACCCTGAGAAGCCGTAAATGTCGTGGTCAATGCTCCTGCAGACAAAGAACCATGCACTGCACCGGCAGCACCGCCTTCTGACTGCATTTCAATGACATCCACTTTTTGACCGAAGATATTCTCCTTTCCGTTCGCTGCCCATTCATCCACAACTTCAGCCATTGTAGATGACGGAGTGATCGGGAATATTGCCGCAACTTCCGTAAAAGCATACGCAGTATAGGCTGCTGCGTTATTCCCATCCATTGTTTTCATTTTCTTAGCCACAATTTTCCTCCTGATTACAATCATAGGTTATCATATTATTATAATAAATTCATCTTATAAAGTAAAGCAAAATGAAGAAAATGCTTTTAATAATCAGACATTTTTGAAATATTGACTGTGTATTTAATGTTCGGCATTTTCAAGCCAATTGAGAACAATTTCAATCACATTGTCGCGTTCCGGCTCATTGAATATTTCATGATACAAACCAGGGAATAATTTCAATGTTTTATCGTACGAACAGATCGAGTCATAAAGTATCTGAGAAGCGTGCGGATCTACAATTAAATCGTTTTCACCGTGCAAAATCAGAGTGGGATACCGAAAGTCCGCTAAATGTGATTTGACATAGCCGATTCCTTTGATTAAAAATTCATTGTATAATGCAAAAGTAATTTTCTTTTTATTCAAAGGGTCATTCAGGTACGCCTGTACAACTGCGGGATCACGCGATACGACTTTCCCAAGATCGTTACTCATTGCAGCTTTTGGAACAACGGTTCCCATGATTTTGACCAATGTTCCCATCATTCCCTGTGCCTGTTTCGGAGTCTGCGTTGCCGCGCCGGAAAGAATGATTCCATCCACTCCGTCTTGTGTTATCATGCCATAAAGTGCAGAAATAAACCCACCCATACTGTGTCCAAGCAAATACGTTTTTTTATCGGGTGAAACAGATTTGCTGTGATCAATTGTTGTTTGAAGATCTTTGATATAATCGTGATAATCATTCAGAAACGCACTCTCTCCCTCCGATTTTCCATGGCCTCTCAGATCAAAACGAAAAACATTGTATTGCGACTCATTCATTCGTTCTGTCAGATATGCATATCTTCCGGAATGTTCTCCCAGACCATGTACGATTACGATATTGGCATCTGCGTCATGAACCAAATCATCGGTAGAAAACAATTTTATCCCGTCATATGCTGTCAGCTGATTGATTTTCTGCATCACTGCACCTCTTCGATAAAATAAAATAAGCAAGCTCATAAGCCGAGTTCTGTTTTAATGACCATCTATCTTGACATTCCGTCGCCGGATGCCTAAAGCGACTTACCACGAGCACAGCGGGCCGCTGCATAGCGCTCTTTTTTAGTCTTGCTCCGAATGGGGTTTACACATCCGAACAGTTGCCT
This sequence comes from Anaerofustis sp., assembly GCA_041447245.1. Lineage (GTDB taxonomy): Bacteria > Bacillota > Clostridia > Eubacteriales > Anaerofustaceae > JBGMEA01. Next base: position 111,495 of record JBGMEA010000023.1, on the reverse strand, counting down.
GTCCGCCGGTGAGCTCTTACCTCACCCTTTCATCCTTACTTTCCTGCGAAAGCGGTTTCCTTTCTGTTGCACTTTCCTTGGAGTTGCCTCCACCAGACGTTATCTGGCATTCTGCCCTATGGAGCTCGGACTTTCCTCTTCGTTATCGAAGCGGTCAAACGGCTTGCTTATTTCTTTTATATTATAGCAAAGCTCATTCATTTGAGCAATCTCAAACAATTACTTCTGCGTCGGATTGGGCAGAGAATATAAACTCGATATTCTTCGACAGTTGATCTGTTTGCCTCAAAGCCTGCGTCATGGCATCTGCAAAACAATGTTCGCTTATAAAATGCGTCAATGAAATTAACACCATATTGCAGTTAATTGCGGATTCGAAATCATATGATTTACATTCGGATGTAATCATGACATCAGCACCCATCCTATTTGCTGCGGGAATATATTCTGCGGATGAACCGCTGCTGAATGCAACTCTCCGAATAGATCTGCCATGATAATTATTTGAAATTCGAAACGTTTCAGTTTGAAAGATTTTTTTTGTCATTGCAAGAAATTCTTCGATTGATACGTCTTCAGACAAATTTCCAATCACCCCGATGCCGATCCCAGCCGATACATTGATAAATTCACTGATATGGAATACCGGAGTTTCATAGGGGTGATACTTCATAATTTGAGAAATCACAGCATTTTTTCTTTTCCTTGGGAAGATTGCTTCCACTTTTGTTTCCTGAGTCCTCGTTGGTATTTCAATGGAGCCAATTGTCGGATTTGAACCTTTTGACGGAGTAAATCTGCCTTGCCCATCAAGTAAATACGCACAGTCTTGATACAGACCGACACTGCCCACTCCCACATCATAAAGATGCTTCAGAAAATTTTCACATGATTCGGAGGGGACATATGCTTCCAGACTGTAAAAATTCTCTGCCCAATCGCCTAAGTATTTACGCTGCAGGAGATGATAACAATCTGCAATATATGCGTTGATACCTTTAGGCGAAACATCAAAGCAAGTGTGAGAGGCATATAATGCAATGCCGTTTATCAGTAGTTTTTTTATTATATTCGAACGGGCATCTTTGGATGTAATGTTTTTTATCGGTAAAAACAACAGAGGATGGTGAGTAATGATCATCTGACATTTTTTCGTGATCGCTTCATCCACAGCATATTCAGTCGGATCAACAGCGAACAGAATTCTGTTGACCTCCATATCGTTTTCACCAACCTGAAGACCGCTGTTATCCCGATCAAATGCCCATGATTCGTCCGCAAAAGAATTGATGACCCGAACAATTTCATTCACTTTCATATTCTTTCAGCAATCCTCCGATCGTATCGATTCTATTTTGTGAAATCTTTAATAATTCCGATTGTTTTTCATCTCTTAATTGAGCATATATCTTGTGCTGAACATTGAGTTGATAGAGCAAATATTCTTTCATTACCGCATCTTTTTCCCGACGCAGTAATTTAGGGAATTCAAAATCGATTTCTTCCGAATAATATGTCTCATGACCTCTGATGACCACAATAACCTGATAAAACAAATGTTTATCACGCACCATTTTTTCGTTTATAATTCGGAAACCCATTTCTATAACGGTTTTTCGCAATAAAGCGGCATTAGACATCGGTTGCAAAACCAACTTTTGGCCGGAATCAATCACATTGCCTGCCTGCTGAATCAAAGACGAAATCAACTCTCCGCCCATACCGCAAATGCTGATTAAATCAGCTTCATCAGGTTTTAATACATCGAATCCGCTTCCGAGCCGGAAATCACAGAACTGATTTAATTGATATTGAGTGACGTTCTCGATTCCTTTCTCTAAAGGTTTCGGTTTAACATCCGTTATAATAGCACGTTCAATTTTTTTGTTCTGCAATAAATAAATCGGAAGGTAAGCGTGATCTGATCCGATATCTGTCAAAACATGCCCTTCTCCAAGTTCGGATGCGACTGTATACAACCGTTTATCCAATATGATTGATTTCATACTATCCCTGTCTGAAAAAAATAAATGATCCGTTCTTTTATTATATTACAGATCACTTATTTTACTTTATCTTTTAAAAATATTTAATCTCCGGTATCGGTGGTACCGGTTCCCGCTCCGTCCGTTTGAGTATCGCCCCCGGTGCCGTTATTCGTTACAGGATTATTCGTATCAGGTGTTTGATTCGTTGTATTTGTTTGATCCTGATTTTTTTGAGTATTTGTTGTAGTATCGGTAGTATCAGTCGTATCATTGTTTGGTGTATTCTGCTGAACTGTTGTGTGATAATCATCATAATCATCCAAAGTCGCGTTAGGAAGATTCTCTTCCGAATAAAACTGACGGAATACTTTTTCCCAATATTGTGCCGGACTTTTACTTCCTCCCCCACCCATGTTGATGTACATGTCATATGTTTTGCTGTTTACCGTCACATGGTTTTCATCATAACCCCACCAAAATGCGCCGGTATATTCTGAAGTAAATCCGACAAACCATGTACATGCTTCATTATCTGTCGTGCCTGTTTTACCTGCTATTTGCTGCCCGGGGATTGACCTTGTTGTTGTCCCACCTTGTACAACATCTTCCAACGCCGCTGTAATTGCCTGGCACGTTTCTTTTTTCAAGATATCCAACTGATCCTGCTGTGCAGCCAATATCACGTTTCCGTTTGCATCTTCCACTTTCGTGTAAAATGTGGGGGTAATGCGATATCCTCCATTCGGGAAAACAGTATATGCAGAAGCAATTGCAAGCGGAGTCTGTCCATAAGTGTACCCCCCCAGAGCCAAAGCTGCTTGGTTCATGTCATTGACACTTCCTGTTCTCACGATATCCAAACCAAACTGCTCCGCATAATTTGCCGAACGCTCAATCCCGACTTCTTTTTGTGCAAGCACTGCGACTATATTGATTGAGTACTTCAGACCATTCCGTACCGTCGTCATTCCAGTATATGTATTGGGAGTGTTCAATATCGTCCAACTCCCGATCGTCAAGGGTTCATTGTTAAATTTGCTGTAAAGCGTAAATATCCCATCATTGATACCCGGACCATATACCGTAAGTGGCTTGGTGACCGAACCGATTTGAAACTTTTGCAACGCGCGGTTCAAAATCAGAGAGCCTTCTTTTTCCCTTCCGCCGATGATTCCGACCACATAACCTGTCGAATTCTGAATTACGACTCCGCCGACCTGTGGAATATATTCCACATCGCTGCCGGTGTATGCACTCATCGCAGCCGAAGCAGATTTTGCCGAAGAGCTTTGCGCAGGGAAATTGCTGTCATCCGCGGCCTGATTTTCCAAAGCTGTTTGAATTGTAGGATCAACCGTAGAATATATTTTCAGCCCGCCGTTTAAAAGCAAATCTTCGGCGGCATCCTGCGTATAATGATATTGATCCATCAGATCACTGAGCACCTGTTGATATACGGCATCCGTAAAGTATGTATAAGTCGAAGAAGAATCATCCGGATAAACAAGCCCGATCAAATTATTCTCCAAATCATTTCTGGCTATCTCATATTCCTGATCATTGATATGCCCCAGCTGATGCATCTTTTTCAGGATCAGCAACGCACGGTCTTTATTGTCGGAATTATATCCGAGCACTGTTGCTCCGTTTTCATTTCGGTAGGTATTAACATACAAATTTCCGTTCTCATCCGTCTGATAATCATATGGATTATACTGCGAAGGAGCATTGATAACCGCCGCTAAAACAGCCGATTGAGCCACTGATAACTGGCTGACATCTTCGCCGAAATAATATTTGGCAGCATTTTGAATTCCCCATGTTTCTGACATGTTAACCTGATTCAGATATGCTCCCAAAATTTCCTGCTTGGTCATTCTGTCTTCAAGCTCAACGGACAGTTTCCATTCCATCACTTTTCTTTTGATGGATACTTCACTCGTGAGAACGGTTTGTTTTATCAATTGCTGAGTGATTGTGCTTCCGCCCGGTCCGTTCGTGGTTCCGGTAAAAACAACATTCAGAATTGCTTTGAATGTACCTCTGATGTCAACCCCATGATGGGAATAAAAACGCTGATCTTCAATAGAGACAAACGCCAGTTGTGTCAGTTCAGGAACCTGATCGATTGATACGTATGTTCTGCTTTCGGCTGTTTGAAGTTTTTGATACTCGTTCCCGTTGATATCATATACTGTAGTGGATGAAATATAGTTGAAATCATCCATATCCAAATCCGGAGCTTCAAGCATCCACGTTATCACAATTCCTACGCTGATAATCAATCCGATTCCCAACACGCCCACAACAGACGCAAATATTTTTTCAAGTTTCTTATGTTTCATTTTCCGCTTCAAACTTTCCTAAATATTCGACAAGCAACATTATACTGTTTCAAAAAATGATTATCAATATTTCCCAACATTAATAAAAAAAATAATTTAAATGCAACATTTTTGTAACGTTTCCGACCCAAAAGCATAAAAAAATTTCCCAATCGTACTATGGGAAATTAATTGTAAAAAAAAATGGCTCCCCAGGTAGGACTCGAACCTACGACCTCTCGGTTAACAGCCGATTGCTCCACCGATTGAGCTACTGAGGAACGCGCTTAGCAAAATTTATTATACACGCTTTTCAATCTTTGTCAAGGGCAACTTATGTGTCGAATGAAGTTTTTTTTTCGCCCGCTGTACTGTAAGTAAAATATTCATCCCACAGATCTTCAAGTTTTGACAACACTTGCTGCGTATTTTTTTCGTTCATTAATCCCACACCCACAATCAAAGCATTTACCAAACTGAGTGGAGCCACCAAAGTATCTACAAAAGAAATTATGTTGCTGCGGGCAAACAGGACATAATCACATAACGGATAAATCGGAGAAGACGGCAGGTCGGTAATGCCGATCACTGTGGTTTCTCTTTTTTTGCAATAGCGCAGATAGTTATATGTCTTGGCTGAATATCTCGGAAATGACAGCACCAAAGCAACATCATTCGGCGTGATGTTCATCAATTGTTCAAATGGTTCATGAATATTATCCTGAATCAGCTTAGCCTTTCCATTGAGTAAAAGATTGAAATAATAGCTCAGATATTCCACAAGCATGGATGTTGTGCGGGAACCGATAATATAAATGCGTTCGGCACCGATGATTTTTTCCAAGACAGTTTGAAAAGTGTCTTCATTGAGTGCATCGCTGGTCGCCTTGATATTCTGCATATCCATTTTCAATATTTCTTTGACCCCATCGAAACTGTAGGTCTCAAATCCCCGCATGTGTATCCGTTGAAGCGTAGTCAGTTGCGTTTTGGTAAGATTCTGTATCGCTACCCTAAATTGCGAATACCCATCATATCCCAGAACCTCTGTCAATCTCAAAACAGTGGCAACGCTGGTATTTGTTTCCTCCGCAAGTTCGTTCACAGTCATATCCACGACTTTTTCAAGATTGGACGCGATGTAGTCGGAAATCGTTTTATGATGTTTACTGAGTGTTCGATACGATTCATTGATTCTTTTCAGGACGTCGTCCTTTTGCGTAAAGTGCAGTTCCCTTTTCATTGTTACTTCTTTTCTATTAAAATTATTCTCGGCGCGTCTTCATGACGGATGAGGTGCTTCAATAGGACAATATTATAACGGTCACAATCATAATGGTTCAATTCCGCTACCAAAGATTCATATTCTTCTGCTCCGCCGGGATGTCCCAGATAGCAACAAATTACAATCAGGCCGCCCGGCGTCAAAATACTGATCGCCGTCTTTACCGCACGGAGCGTCGCGCAAGCTTTTGTTGTAACCGATTTATCGGAGTTCGGCAGATATCCCAAATTAAAAACAGCAAAAGATATCGAATCCGTATAATCAGCCAAGTGATCATGCGAATCACATATCAGACGAACATTGTCACAACAGTTATTTTTTTTCAATCGTTCTTCTGTTCTGGAAATCGCAACCTGCTGCACATCAAAAGCCAACACTTTCCCGGATATGCCTGTTAAATCAGAAAGAAGCACTGTATCATAACCATTTCCGCAAGTTGCATCCAACACTGTCGCCCCTTTTTTTATCGAAAGTCTCATATATATTTGAGCAATTTCAACAACATTATTCAGCATGATCAGACCCACATACATGTTCGGAAAAGCACTTTACTACATCCACATAAATTGTATTCGTTTTGATTCCCAAACGAACAAGCATATTTGAAACCGATTCGTCGCTTTCGGCAAAGATACTTTTCAGAAGCCGTTTTTTTGCGTCATTGTCCGTTGGGAGGCAAAAAACATATCGAATATTTTTTTTGCTTCCTTCAAATGCAACCGCGCGCATTAATGCATCCAAAAATCTCGGATCTTCTTGGTTACATTCAAAGGATCGAATCACATAGACATTATCAAAAACATCCCAAGCAACGTATCCTGCATATTCATCCTCTACTGCTAAAATATTGCATTTATCCGCATTCAGATTCCTTGAAGCCTTAAATTCATCGCTTGCTTTCGTTATCGAGAATTTCATTTTTCTTTGTCCGCTCCGTATAATTTTTTAATTTCATTTTTGTTTAATTTACGATACTCTCCCGGTTTCAGTTCTCCGAGTCTCAAACCGGCCTCTTCAATTCTTTTTAAACGGACAACAGGATGTCCGATCATTTCACACATTCTTCTGATCTGACGGTTTCTTCCTTCCCGGATTGAAATGCGGATCAAACTGTCGCCCTTTATCATTTTCAATAAAACTACCTGCGCGTCAGATGTTTTTCTCCCGTCAAGCATCACCCCTTTTGACAGTTTTGTCAGTCCTCTCTCGTCGATCCGTCCTTTCAGCAATGCTTCATATACTTTTGTTTTTTCGAATTTGGGATGCGTCAGCCGATAAGAAAGATCCCCATCATTTGTCAGGAAAATCAAACCCTCCGTATCTTTATCCAAACGACCAACCGGGTAGATGCGTCTTGGTTCGTCATGAATCAGCTGCGTCACAGTCGGTTCATCAAATCGCGAACTGACTGCACTGATCACTCCTTCCGGCTTGTTCAGTATATAATAAACGAAATCTTCTTTGTATTCGACGATTTTGCCGCGAACAGATACCTGATCATTCTTTTCATCTATTTGATAAGAAAGATCGCGGATCAATTCTCCATTCACTTTTACTTGCCCCGATAATATAATCTCTTCACATTTTCTTCTGGATGCCACATTGCAACTTGCCAAATATCGATTAATTCTCAATAATATCTCCTTCATTCGTCTGATTTAACAGCATCAGATCAATTTCTCCGTTTTGAATATTAACTCGCAAAATTTCTACTCTTACCGCATCGCCGACAGCGCGGACTTTCCCTGTACGTTTCCCGACGGCTTTTAATTTTGTGCTGTCTACTTCATAATAATCCTCAGCCAAATCAGAAAAACGCACCAAACCTTCTGCCATATTGGAAAGTTGCACAAACATACCGAAATTAAGAACAGAACTGATTACTCCGTCAAATATATCCCCTCTGTGTTTTTGCATATACTGCGCAATTTTTATTTTCTCCGCTTCCCGCTCCGCTTCTTCTGCCCGTCTTTCTTTTTGCGAACAATCATATGCGATATCGGATAGTTTCGCATTCAAATATGAGATATATTCTTCCGTAAGAGTCCCATCGATAATCTTCGACAAAATACGATGAACCATCAAATCAGGGTATCTTCTGATCGGCGAAGTAAAATGTGTATAATACATGAATGCCAAAGCAAAATGCGATGTGCTGTCCGAACGATATTCGGCTTTTTTCATACAGCGCAATAATATTTTTTTCAACAGATACTCTTGATCGGTACCTTTTATTTCTTCCACAAATTGGTTCAGGCTCGCAGAATAATGTGTTTTGCCCAATTTAAACCGGTACCCCAATAATGAAACAAACCGAACAAATTCTCTTAGTTTTTCCGAATCAGGCTCTTCGTGAACGCGATATATGGATGGAATCGATGTATGATAGATAAACTCTGCCACACTTCTGTTTGCTGCAAGCATAAAATCTTCGATTATCCGTTCGGCATTTCCCCTGATTCCCGCAGCCAAGCCGATCACATTCCCTTCTTTGTTCAACTGAAGATAAGGCTCCGCGATATCAAGATCGATTGCACCCTGCTGCATTCTCCTTTTGTATAATTTATCGGCCAGTTCTTTCATCAAAAACAACTCATTACGATAACCGATATATTCGTAACCGAGATTTTCTGTATCTCCATCCAACAATCGATTAACTTCACTGTAAGTTAATCTCGCTTTCGAGCAAATAATCGACTTATAAAATTCACTTCCGATTATTTTTCCGTCTTCGTCAATAAGTAAGTCCGCGGTAAAAGCAAACTTTTTTTCTTTCGGATTCAGGCTGCACAGATTTTCACTCAGTTTCTTGGGCAACATCGGAACCACACGGTCGGGGAAATAAACGCTGGTTCCCCGTTCGTAGGCATCCATGTCGATCGCGCCGTGCTCTTTCACGTAGTGGCTCACATCCGCAATGGAAACCATAAGCCTATATCCTTGCGGAGTGCGTTTGACACAGACGGCATCATCCAGATCCTTGGCGCTTTCTCCGTCTATTGTTACAATTATTTCCGCTGTAAGATCAATCCTTGTTGCGTTGAATTCAACCTCGGTATCAGTCGCCAGATTCTCTGCTTCTTCCAAGCACGATGCAGAGAACTCATACGGCAGCTGATAGCGGTAAATCAAACTCAGCATATCCATTCCTTCACTTTTGGCATTGCCCAAAACATGAAGAATACGCCCTTCCGGCTTTTGATGCTTTAATTGAGGAAATTTTACAATTTCAATTTGTACTTTGTCAAGATGATGCGCAGCACCGAGCTGATTCTTCGGTATATAGACGTCATCATATTCATCTTTGGCATCGGGAACAACAAATCCGTAATTCTTGTTTTTATGAAACGTACCGACATAAATTTGAGGAGCACGCTTTAAAATACGAACGATCGTTCCTTCCGGATTTTTTTCAGCCGTACCGTCCTTAACGATTCTGACTATAACAGAATCGTTATTGTTCGCCCCTTTCGATTCACTGCCCGGAATAAAAATATCCTGAATAAACAGATCATCATCAATTTCTACAAAACCGAAACTTCCCTTTGATGCACGATAGATACCTTCTTTCTCCATAGATGCCCGGTACCATTCATATCGTTGCGAAGTATTCAGCCGAATTTTTTTTTCATCTATTAACCGATTTAATTCTGCTCTGAGCATTTCCCGCTCTTTTTGGCTTTTCAGTCCGAGCAGATAAGCAAAATCTTTGAATTTAATCGGTCGGTAATCGTTCCGGTTCATAATTGCCAGAATCTGATTTTTCATTTTCACCCCATGCTTTCTGTACCTATCATATCAAATAACATCGCCGATATCAGCATATCAAAATAAATATTTTAGTTTTACTTATTTTTTGATATAATGATATGAAATATGTTTTAAGGAGAAAACCAATGTCAAGTGAACACTTTATATTTGCCGGCCATGATACAGTCGAGTTGGCAAATCGTTTCGGAACCCCGCTTTACGTTATAAGCGAAAATAAAATAGAAAATGCGATCAACGAAATAAAACAGGCTTTCGAAAAAAATAAACTTGACTATTCGATTAATTATGCCGGAAAGGCTTTTCTGAATACAGCAATGTGCAAAATTGCCAAAAAAATGGGAATCCGCCTGGATGTTGTCTCCGGAGGAGAACTTTACACAGCAATCCAAGCAGGGTTTGAGCCCTCTAAAATTACGTTGCACGGAAGCAACAAGTCCGTCGATGAAATCAAAATGGCAATTGATGCCGGGGTTGGAACGATCACAATTGACAGCACGAGCGAAATATTATTAGTCAATCAGATTGCGGGAGAAATGGGAAAAACAGTCAATGTTCATCTTCGATTATCTCCCGGAGTGGAGGCTCATACTCATGAATATATTCAAACAGGGCGCATCGATTCAAAGTTCGGCATCCCGATCAGCATGGGTACCAGAGCCGCCAGAATGACTCTTGATTGCGAGCATCTGAATCTGACGGGGCTGCATTGCCACATCGGATCACAAATTTATTCGGGAAAACCGTTTCAAATCGCCGCAAACGCAATGCTTGAAATGATTTTCAACATCAAAGAAATGGGTGAAGAACTTACAGAACTTAACTTGGGCGGCGGGTTCGGCATTAACTACCTTCATGACGATCCTGTTTTCGATGTGGATGAATACATCACTCTTTTGGCTGAAACTTTGCGAAGCCAGTGCAAATTGCTCGGTATCAAAATTCCGAAAGTTATTGTGGAACCGGGAAGATACATCGTCGGGCCTGCCGGAGTCACTTTGTACAGCATCGGAACCGTCAAGGAAATTCCGTTCCTCCGAAAATACGTGAGCGTGGACGGTGGTATGGCAGATAATCCGAGGCCGGCTCTTTATAATGCGATCCATCATGCTGTTGTAGCAAACAAATATAACCATGAAGCAAACGATCTGGTCACTGTAAGCGGAAAATGTTGCGAAACGGATACCCTGATCAAAGATATCTTGCTTCCGAAATGCGAACGAGGAGATATCCTCGCTGTTTTGAATACCGGTGCTTATAATTATTCCATGGCCAGCCATTATAATCGTCTTCAGGTACCGGCAGTAGTTTTGCTTATGGATGAAAAAGCGGAAGTTATTGTGAAAAGGGACACGTACGAAAATCTGACAATCAACGATGTCGTGCCGGAATGGCTTTCCGAATAATCAAGGCGGTAGCATTATGACAATGCAAATATATCATTATCTGTTTATCGGCATCGCAGCACTCATCTCTTTGACCTTACACGAAGTCTCTCATGGATATATCGCATTTCTCATGGGAGACAACACTGCTATGTCTAAAGGACGTCTTTCTCTGAATCCGATCAGACACATCGATATATTCGGATTGCTTGCGCTGCTTGTGATCGGAATCGGCTGGGCAAAGCCTGTGCCGATCAATCCGATGAACTTTACGGAGAGAAAAAAAGGAACGCTGCTCGTCAGCCTCGCGGGTCCGGGGATGAATCTTTTTCTTGCACTTTTTTTCGGTATGCTGTTTAACCTTTTTTACTATACCTACGGGCTGCAGTATATCTCATTGCTATTTTATTATTGCATGACCATCAACGTCGCTTTGGCAGTATTTAATCTGCTTCCGTTGCCGCCTTTGGACGGATCAAAAATCCTGGCTTCCGTTCTGCCCGAAAAGGCAGAATTTCAATTTTATAAATATGAGCGTTACTTCTATATAATCGTATTGATTTTATATCTTACGGGAGCCGTATCTTATGTATTGATTCCCGCAATCAATTTTCTGTCAAATTTAATTTTGGCGGTGGTGTAATGCATGAATAATATGAATGCCGTACAGCTGGAAGTATTCGAAGGCCCTCTGGATCTTCTGCTTAATCTGATTGCAAAAAACGAAATTGATATTTATGATATACCGATTGCGGAAATCACAAATCAGTATCTCTCCTACATTTACATGATGAATCAATTTGACATTGAACTTGCCAGTGAATTCATTGTGATGGCATCGCATTTGATTGAAATCAAATCCAAAATGATGCTCCCACCAGATGAGACGGAAGAAGAAGATCTGATCGACCCGAGAGAACAGCTGATGAACAGATTGATTGAATACAAAGTATTCAAACAGATCAGTTCGTATATCAAAGATCACGAGGAGAATTACACGAAAACCATTTCGAAAGAGCCGCACTATTACCCTGAAATGAAATCCGTTTTTACGGATTGGAATATCAATGCAAAACTTATCTCCTCAACTATGCGGGAATTGATGGTTCGGCATCAAATTCAACTGGAGGATATCTCGCCGTCCTACCAGTTGGAGGCGGAAATTGTTTCCGTTAATGACAAAATTATCTATTTAACAGGTTTGCTGAAAACGAACGAGACGCTCAGTTTTTTTCGTCTGTTTGAACCAGAAACAGCCAAAAACCATATTGTAGCGACTTTTTTGGCCATTCTCGAATTATTAAAACGCAATATCATTTTACTGGAACAGGATACATCCTTTGAGGATATTAAAATAACAAGAATTCAGGGAGAATCCAATGGATGAAAAAGAATTGAAATATATCCTTGAAAGCATTTTATTTGCGGTCGGTGAACCGATCAGCTATCAGGCAATAGCCGACAATCTGGAATTGTCGCCTGCATCCGTCAAAAATGCATTGGAAGATCTTAAAAATGAATATGATTACCAAATGCGTGGCATACGAATCGTCAGGATGGAGCAGAAGTACCAGATGACGACGCGCAGTGAGTATTTTGACGAAATCAAAAAAATACTGAAAAACTATTCCGCAGGCACACTCTCTCAGGCGGCTCTCGAAACGTTATCCATCATCGCCTACAGACAGCCCGTCACGCGAGCCGAGATTGAACAAATCAGAGGAGTTCAATCTTCCAGCTCTCTTGATCTGTTGATTGATAAAGGTTTGGTGCGCACCGCAGGGAAACTCGATGTACCCGGCAAACCAATTGCATTCGAAACCACAAACGAATTTTTAAAGCTTCTCAATATCGAAAAACTTTCTTACCTCCCGGATTACTCTGAGTTCGCAAACGGGATACAACTTGCTTTGGATGAAAATTTAAAACAGCAATTACAATAAAATTGCTGTTTTTTACTTTACCGTTTTTATTTTCTTCATGCTTCTGGGGTATTGCTTTGGCGTAGGCGTTGTCTTTTTGTAGAGAAGCAGATTGCGCTCCGCTCCGGAATAAGGCAATCTGAGTGAAACTTTTTTCTGAAACTCTGCACCCAGTTTTTTCGCGACAATTTCACCTTCCATGAATTCCGTCGGATCATCCTTCCCTTTCATTGCAAGGAACATGCCGCTGCATTTAACCAAAGGCAGACAAATTTCGTTCAGAACCGGCAAAGAAGATACGGCCCTTGCAACAGCGAAATCAAATGTGTCTCTCATTGCCGATGATCTTCCCGCTTCCTCCGCTCTCGCATGGACATAATAAATTCCATTCAGGTTCAATTCATTTTCGCATTCCGACAAAAAAACGATCCGTTTACGCAAGGAGTCCAATAAAGTAACTTCCAACTGAGGTTTTGCGATCTTGATTATCATTCCCGGGAATCCGGCACCTGTTCCGATATCAATAAAAGAAGCCGTCTGCTTTGGAATATAATTCAAGATTGTCAGTGAATCAATAATATGTAACTCAATGAACTCTGCTTCATCGGTAATCGCAGTCAGATTCATGACCTGATTTTTCCGAAGCACCAGATCCATAAAGTTCAGCATCTTCTCCTGCTTTTCCTGATCGACAGTAATCCCGATTTTTTTCAACCCGTTTTCTAAATATTCTTGGCGTTTCATCTATAAAAAAACAACATCCGCCTTTCCGCTCAGCAATCGTTTCAGTTTTTGAGCATCCTCTTCCGACCCTTCATATTTTCCGTAATGTATCGGCACCACAGTTTTTGCACTTGTGATCAACGCAGCCTTTGCAGCATCTTCCACGCTGTTCATTGTATAAGTCTGACCCAAAGGGACAAACAGAATATCCGCTTTAATATCAGCCATTTCCGGAATCAGTTCCGTATCGGATGTATAGTATAGAACCGTATCTCCCAGCGTCATCACATATCCTACCCAATCATTTTCCCGAGGGTGCTTATCCTTTTTTACAATATTGTAAGCCGGCACAGCTTCCAGAACCATAAACTCCAAATTTAATACATCAAATGGTACAATCTCAACGATTTGATGATTGACATATCGATTCAATTCATCGGAAACACTCATTGGGACTATAAAAACCGTATCCTTTTTAATTACTTTTGCAATATTTTCATGGGAAAGATGATCGAAATGAGAATGTGAAATCAAAATATAATCCGCATCGTGATATTCCTTGTCAATATCAAATGGATCTGTGTAGATAGTATGTTTGTTGTATGCAATTTTCAGTGCGCCCTGAGAATACCATGTAATGTTATTTAATATCTGTTCCATGATTACCCTCCGAAAATGATTATAACATAATCATTTCTGATATTGTTTTTCGATATAAAAAAATGTAAAATTATTCATTGTGCGGAGTGTATATGAATCGTTATAGTTTAACAGAAGGCAATATTTTCAACAAATTATTTCAGGTCGCTTTACCGATTATGGGCACATCACTGATTCAAATGGCTTATAATATGACTGATATGATTTGGCTTGGGCATTTGGGAAGCGCTGCGGTCGCAGCAAGCGGTACTGCAGGGATGTATAATTGGCTTGCGCAGTCTTTGATGATTTTCTGCCGTTCAGGCTCCGAAATTGGAGTTTCACAGAATTTCGGAAGAGGAGAGCGTGCCCGTGCATACCGGATTGCGAATACCGCGCTGCTTTTCAGTATTTTGTTTGGCATCATAATTACTTTTTTTTACATTGCAATGGCAAAGCCTTTAATCGGATTTTTTCAAATACAAGACGTTGCTGTCGTTGATAATGCCATTCACTATCTGACTATCATGTCATGCGGAATGATTTTCCAATTCATCACCATAACCATAACAGGAATGTTTAACGGAAGCGGAAATTCAAAAGCGCCGTTTATAATCAATACGATCGGTTTGGTTTTAAATATGATATTGGATCCCATTCTGATATATCTTTTCCATTTCGGAATAAAAGGCGCAGCATATGCAACGGTGATTTCGGAAGCAATTGTTTGCTTCGCTATAATATTATATTTAAAGACATCCTCAAACAATCTTAACGATTTCAAGTTTCGCTTTGTTTGGAGTCCCGCAGATATTCGCACGATCTTTCGTTGGGGACTGCCTCTCGCACTTGAGAGTGCATTATTCACAATTATTTCTATGATATTGTCCAGATTTGTTTCTTATTATGGGTCAACTGCGATCGCAGTTCAAAAAGTCGGGTCTCAAATCGAGAGTATCTCATGGATGGCTGCGCAGGGATTTGGCGCCGCAATGTCGGCTTTTGTCGGACAAAACTTCGGCGCTGAATTATATGATCGAATCAAAAAGGGATATCAGAACGGAATGTTTGTGATGTTTCTTTGGGGAATTGCTGCAAGCCTTCTGCTTTTATTTTTTGCAAATGGAATTTTCCAATTATTTATCCCCGAAGCAGACGCCGCTGCCGAAGGCATTGCATATTTAAAAATTCTTTCAGCCTCTCAGTTGTTCATGTGTTTGGAGCTGACGGCTGCAGGTGCATTTCGTGGAATTGGGAAAACGGGATTCCCATCCGCAATTTCAATTGGTTTCAATGTTTTGAGAATTCCTTTGGCATTGCTGTTGGCTCACACATTGCTCCTTGGATTAAACGGAATTTGGTGGGCACTTACGATCACAAGTGTCATCAAAGGAATCATTACTCCCATCGCATTTCCGATTATTGCAAATAAGTCGTTGCATAAAAACCAAGTTTAAATTTATCACTGATTCTGATATGAATCATGATATTTCATACTCACGAATCGTACAAGTTATCTGCATATAAAAAAATCACGGTTGAATATTTGCCCGTGATTTTTTTAGTTGCATTGATTAATTGATTAAAAATTATCTCATAATTCTATATAATCTTGGGCTACCAACTTCCCCCGCCTCCGCCTCCGAACCCTCCGCCCGAGAATCCTCCTCCGCCGGAAAATCCCCCGCCTCCGCCGGAACCGGAAGTGTGCGGCACTGAAGTCATTGAGCTTCTCATTGTACCCATCGAATTCATAAGGTTATTTGTCATAAACATATAATTCCAACCATACCCTCCGTAAGGTGAAGTGTACCATTCAGGGGGTTGGATCGCTATCGTTTCAAATTTTTTGATCCAAACATTAGTTACCCCCAGCACATAAGCAAAAGGCAAAATGTTGAAATAATAAGATGGATTTTCCTTTACCAGCAATTCGAGACGATCTTTCTCCGCTACTTCGATAAAATGCTTCAATCCCATGATCTTACCCATCAATTCAGCCCCTCTTTCCGTACGTTGGCTCATAAACCCATTGACAGACAAAGCGGCAATCATCATCAATACCGCAGTCAAATATGGCAATGACTGGATCGGCTGCAACGCAGTTAACGCTACGATCGGATACAATGCCGGAATTACCGCAAAACCCAAAATACTGAAGAAAACTCGGAATCCGACTTTGATTTTTTTCAAAACCCTTGCCCTTTGTATTGTTTCGTTATATTTCAGCGAACCGATCAGCATGCATAATCCCCCAGGGAAAAGAGAAAATACAATTGAAACTGTCATGCTATAAAAAAGGTCCTGCAAAACGATAAACGTCGAGATCAGAAACAGAACAATCGTCAGAAAACTGATGAATGATTTTTTCTTATCCGAAATTTGATCGAAAATTCTGTTCTCTTTTACAGCTTCGTAATTGTCTTTCAATACAGATTTTGCCGAATTGATTGTCGTATAAAAAGATTCTTTTAAATCATCTGTATTCACTGTGTCTCCTGCTCTGAATAAACCGTTAAAGACTGTTTTTTCGCATGCACTGACACCTGACGGGATCTCTTTTATCTTTATCAAATCGACTGTTTTGTCTTCTCGCTCGGATATTTTAAGATACCCTTTATCAGCCCAATAAGGAATCAGCGAAATAATGTCTTCGGTGTCGCTGATCCCATCGGCGACATATCCGACATCAGACGGAGAAAACCCTTCAGGCGGGTAAAATTCAACTGTCTCGAAATATTTTCGGTCTCTTCCGTATCGCAAAAAAGTAATGAATGCAAACAGGAATAAGGTCAATGACAATATCGCAATTATCACAACCGTATAATCAACAGGAGGATTAAAATAGCCGTTCTCCAACTCAACTTTCATCGTTACGCCTTCATAGTAAGACAGAGGTTTTGTCAGATATCCGCTGATTGTAGTGCCGTTCACGGAGTAGTTGACATAAGAATTATCTTCCGAACCGATCGACCCGGCAGTAAAATTAACTTTTGACGAATCAAATTCTTGCGGCATAATAACAGTAAATTCTGCGCGTTGAATATCAGCCGCCCAATCGGTTCCGATCAGGTTCCAATAAAGATAATCATATTGCTCAACACCGTCTTGTTGGAACTGAATATGATATGAGATCACATAAGTTTGAGTGCCCGACACTGTGTAGTCGGCATTCCCGATCTGTATCTGGAGATCCCCATTGCTTTGCGATACATCGTAATCGTATCCGTTCACATCAACATTCGATATCTTGATTTTTTCCAAAGATGTAACATCCACACCATTTACTTTGGTAGTGATATAACTCTGCAACGGAATGTAACGATAAATTCCATGTCTTGGCTGACTGAAATTGACCGTTATCGTTTCGATTACATCAGCACTGTAATCATCTTTGACGTTCATATTTACACTGTAATCGCTAATTGTATAATAGCTGTCTGCATAAACGTTTCCCGATGATATCGGTAAGAAAAAGAGTAATGTTACCAACAGCAGAAAAAATTTCCTTTTCATGCTTCCTCCTGTAATCATATGATGAAAAAGGCTGTTTGAAACAGCCTTTTTGTAAAAAAATCAATGACCCCGCAGTTCCTTTCGTTCTCCACTCAATTCCATTGATAATATACAATATATTTTTTGGAATTAATTTTCATCCCCTATGCTCTAACCTGTACTCAAAATGGAAGTTAAAACTCAACTTTTACCGCTTCGCGTTCAGACGTATCACTTACTTCAAACATCGGTCGCTTTTCGAAATGGAACATTCCGGCGACGATCGAACTTGGAATCGTTTCCCGTTTCGTGTTATACTGTTTGACAATTGCGTTGTAATACTTTCTGGAATTTGCAATTTCATCTTCTGTCCTCTGCAACTGTCCCTGCAAATCCATAAAACTCGTATTTGCTTTCAGATCAGGATATGCTTCAGACAAAGCAAAAATCGACTTCAAAGCCCCGCTGATTTGATTTTCATTTTCAAGCCGTTCTTCGAGGGTGTTCGCGTTCATCGCCGAATTTCTTGCCTGTATGACTTTTTCCAAAGTTGAAGCTTCGTAAGAAGCATAACCCTTTACGGTGTTGACGAGATTCGGTATTAAATCATATCTTTTTTTCAGGTATACATCCATTGTGGCAAAAGCTTCTTCAATACTGTTTTTTAACTTTACAAATCCATTGTATGCTCCGATAAACCACAACAAAATAATTACCAGCAATAAGCATATTCCGATAATAATGTACAGCATAAAGACCTCCTTTTTTTGTATTATAGCATATCCAGATAAATTTATATATCAATATCGTTTTGATTCACATAAAAGAAACTGTCAACTTGTATTCATCCTTTATGAATTGATATAATGAATGCAAACAGAAAAGCGGTTGGAACTATGAAACATTATCATTTACCAAAAGAAGTCGATTATATTCTGACAAAGATCAATCAACACGGATACGAGGCTTATCTGGTGGGTGGCTGCGTACGTGATCTGCTTTTATTTCTGTCTCCGAAAGATTGGGATATCGCAACAAACGCTTCCCCTGAAATTATCATCGCAATATTCCGCGATGATAAAAAAATCACAGATTATGCCCGTCATGGTACCGTATCTGTAATTTTAAATGAGATCGCTTATGAAATTACCACCTATCGGATCGAAGGAATTTATTCCGACTTTCGTCACCCTGACAATGTCATGTTCACGAATCAATTATTTCATGATCTTTCCAGACGGGATTTCACAATCAATGCGCTTGCATTAGATCGAGACAAAGTAATCGATTATTTCGGAGGATTAAATGATATACAGCAAAAATTAATAAGATGTGTGGGTGATCCGACCAGTAGATTCAGAGAAGATCCGTTGCGTATTCTTCGCGCTCTTAGATTTTCTTCGGTTCTACAATTCGAAATTGAAGAAAAAACAGCTTCAGCGCTTTTCGCCGAGCTCTCATCTATTCATAAAGTTTCCGTCGAACGCGTTTCCAATGAATTGAATCAAATTCTGATGGGGAAAAACTGTGTCAGTACATTAGCTTATTACAGTGAAGTAATTTTTTCACTCATGCCTGAACTCAAAAAAATGAGTGGATTTGATCAAATGAATCATCATCATGTTTATGATGTCTGGACTCATACATTGCAGGCATTGGGGAATACACCCGATGTTTTGATTTTACGCATTGCTGTATTATTTCATGATGCAGGAAAGCCCGATTCCTTTACGATTGACGGCAGCGGTGTCGGTCATTTTTACGGGCATCCGGAGTTAAGTGCACAGATAGCAAGAACAGTTTTGGAACGACTTCACTATTCAAAAAAGATCATTGATACAACAGTATCATTAATTCGCTATCATGATGCAGCGCTGCTACCGAACTCGATCTCAATCAAACAATTGTTGTATAAAGTCGGAAAAGAAGAATTCGAACAGCTCCTCCTAATAAAAAAAGCCGATATATTGGCACAAAATCCGGACTATCGCAACACCAATCTTTCTTATCTGGATCAGATAAGAAACGTATATAATGACATTATCAACCGGAATGAATGTTATTCATTGTCTCAGTTATCCGTCAGCGGACGGGACTTAATGCAATTGGGCATACCTGAAGGCTCTCGCATCGGAGAAATGTTGGACATATTGCTTCGTATGGTTATTCAAAACGAAATTCCAAATGAAAAAAATGCTTTGATTCAAGCAGTCTGTTCAATGATAAAGAATAATTGATGCGAAATCTTCGCCGCAATCACAGAATAATTTATACTTTTCTCTTTATTTATCATATAATCAATTACAACAGCGCAAGATTAATTTCGTATAAAACATTCCATAAGAAAATGTAATTTTCAGTTGAAATATTGCTCTGCATCAGTTATAATAATTTGGCGATGCGAGAGTGCTGGAATAGGCAGACAGGCACGTTTGAGGGGCGTGTGTCACATGGCGTACGGGTTCAAGTCCCGTCTCTCGCACCATTTCTAAACCATATAATAATGGTTTATTTTTTTGCTACAAATCATCTTGCGCTATCAACTTATGCGATAACAAAATGCATCAGAATCAACTAAGTATTAGAATAAATTAACTTCTTTCGGCATAAAACTGACGGGAAGCCTTATATAGCTCTTCTTCAAATGCAGATGTCAGAAACGGTGTTGCATAAAATCCAATTTGAGCAGGCTTCCCCGGTACACAAAAACGATCCGCGAACTGACGCGCAAGTTTACGTTGATCCTCTTCGCTTGTTGTTGACGGATCATAGGCATCCGGGATAACAGATATCACGATTTTATCCCCATATTTCTCCCAAAGCTTTTGCGTATCATTCATCGGTTGCGGATCCCAAGCATCAAATCCAGCCGCAATAATCGTTTCAATTCGGCCTTCGGTGTGCCCGCAGGAATGCAATGTCGCATAACGTCCTTTCGAATGAATATGATCACATAACATTTTCATGTAGGGCAAAAAGATTTCATCTGCCACTTCCTGCGAAAAGAAAGGTGCTTGCTGTGAACCCCAATCATCATGTATATTGAACCCGTCAATGGATGGCCAATATTCACAGAACTTATCTACCAACTTCATCCCCAGTTCGGTAGTAGTTTGAAACAATTCATGAATTGCAGGTACTTGTTCTTCATCGAGTAATGCCATGGCTGCAGGTGCAAATTCCATAAAAGAAACAAGTCTCTCAAACCAAAATCCATTGACAAAAGACATGACTGTAAATAGGCGCCTGTCGATTTGAGTCGTTTTTGCTGCCCTTTCCCAATCCCATTCGTCGATATTTGGGATTTTAACTTTCTCTTTCCATTCATTCACATTTTCCAACAAGACCCCCGTACCCGGACGAACAATCGATCCCCCGGCACTTTCCACCCATTCCCATTCAAGCCCGAAAACATCCGTCATATCTTTGCCCCACCCACGTCCAAGTGTATTGTTATACAAATCATGCACCATCATTGCCTGATCACTCGGAACAGACATCCAGTAAGGATGTTTTTCGCTGAACATGGAAATTACATTTTCTCGCCATGCAATCGGAGTATTACGAAGCTTTGTCCCAGGGAAGTTTGGACCGAAAAATGATGGAAGTTCTTCAATAATTTCCAACTCTTTTTGTTCAAAAGGAATGTGTCTGATCATATATAATTCCTCTCTTTCTTCAATCATCCGATGAATCATGTATAATTAATTTATGGAACTACAGCTAAGTAAGTATACTTATGTTTTTATATTACATTCATGTAAATTATAATCATACGGTAAGAAAAGGTCAAGAATTATTGAAATTTTGTAAGTGATTATTATATTGCTTCATTATTTCGTCAAGATTATCCATATAATATATTTATAACAAAAAAGGAAGATTACTTTCATCAAATAATCTTCCTTAATATTATGCTCTCAATGTAATGTCTTGGTTCTTTAGTTTTTCTAGGATATTCGAAATTGATTGATCGATTTGTTCGTCAGTCAGAGTCTCGGTATCGCTTCTGAAAACTAAAGCAAATGCAATGCTTTGTTTCCCTTTTCCAATTTGATTTTCATTTTTATAGACATCGAAAGCTTCACACGATATCAAAAATTCTCCTGCAGAGGCAGTGATCAGCTCCTTGATGCTACCCGCCATGATCTCATCATCACAGACCAACGCCAAATCCCGTTGCATTGCAGGATACTTTGCCAGAGGTTCGGCCTGGACATTCACATCCAATGAACGTTTGATAATCGTCTGTAAATTGAATTCCCCGACATATGTTTCTTCGCAAAGATCATACAGTTTTGCTATTCGCGGATGAAGCTGACCGATATAGCCGATTTTTTCTCCATTAATTGAAACATCTGCGGATCTGCCGGGATGTAAGCTTGTTTCTTTTGACCTGGCATAAGAGGCAGTTCCGATTTTCAAAGATTCGAATAAGGCTTCGATTACCGATTTCATAGCGTAAAAATCAGTCATATATTGTCCGAAACAGATTTTTTCGAACTGACCCGGCAATCCCTGTTCCTGATGTTTATCACCAAGATAAATTCCGCCGATTTCAAACATTAGGTTCGATCCGTTTTTGCGGTTGTAATTTTTAGCCAATGCATCCAGCATCCCGGGAAGAAGAGAAGTACGCATGACTGAATTGTCTTCTCCCAATGGATTGATGATTGTTACGGGCTTCGATCGTTCATCATCTCTGGAATAGTTCAAATGTCCGATCTCTTTCGGGCTTACGAACGAGTATGTCAATATTTCATATCCGCCAAAACCGATCATAATTTTTTTAATTTTGTTTTTTTCGATATACTCCTGGTTAGGCTCTTCTACAAAATTCGATGTTTCCATCATCGTATTGGGAATCCTGTTGTAACCATATATCCGAATAATCTCTTCTGCCAGATCTTCTTTTATCTGAATGTCTTGTCTGAACTTAGGGACAGTAACATCAATTGATTCTTTATTGACAATTTGGGGATCGAAACCCAATAAATCAAGACAGCGAGACATTTCTTCTATTGATAAATCCACACCGATAAAACGGTTAAACCAGTCCTTTCCTATGCTTAGCTTTACAATCGGATCAAGTTGTTCGTATTGATCGATCAAGCCGTCGATGTATTCTGCTGCTCCGATTTCCACAAGCAATGATGCCGCTCTGTCTGCAGCATATTTTGTCAGGAAAATACTGATTCCTTTTTCGAAATGGGCGCTTGATTCCGATCGTAAACCAAGAAATTTCGAACTCCTGCGCACAGAGTTTTTATCAAAATTCGCAGATTCGATCACCACGAATTCTGTCTTTTCGTCAATATCCGAATTTCCTCCCCCCATAATCCCGGCTATTGCAATCTGTTTTTCCCCATCATAAATCATTAATACATCATGATCCAGCTTCCTTTCGACTCCATCCAATGTCGTAACACTGTCTCCGTCCTTTGCATTTTTGACGATGATTTTTCCTCCCGCCAGTTTTCCGTAATCAAAGGTATGAAGAGGCTGGCCGGTTTCCAGCATGACAAAATTGGAAACATCAACTACATTATTGATCGGTCGAACGCCGGCTGCCATGAGCCTTGTCTGCATCCACATCGGAGATGATTCGATTTTTTTAATTTTTACCATTCTTGCCGTATATCTTCTGCATTGCTGATAGTTTTCAATATAAATCGATAAATACTTCTTGATTTCATTTCCTTCAGATGAATATTCATATTCCGGATATTGAAATTTGTGACCCAACGTAGCATCCGCTTCACATGCAATTCCCAGGACACTGTTGCAATCCTGTCTGTTGTTTGTTAACTCGAATTCTACGACATAATCATTCAGGCCTAAAATTTCTTTGATATCTTTTCCTACCACTGTATCTGCAGGAAGAATATAAATTCCATCCTGAGCAAATTTCGGCGCGATTTTATTATCAATTCCGAGTTCCGACGCAGAACAAAGCATCCCTTCACTCATTACCCCACGTAATTTTGAAGTTGTAATCTTTTTGCCTCCGGTTATTACAGAACCGTCTTTTGCAACAGGAACGATATCGTTCAGCGTAACATTCTGTGCTCCCGTGACGATTGTCCGAATTCTTTCTCCGTCATCAATTTTGCATACGTACATATGATCGGAATCAGGATGAGCTTCGATTCCGACAACTTTCCCTGTCACGACATTGCATATTTCCTCTCCGCGATAGGAAAAACCTTCCGTTTTCGTCCCTGATAAAGTCATTCTATCCGTAAAATCTTTTATGTCAGTCTCTAATTTTATATAATCTTTCAGCCAACTGATCGGTACAAACATTTCTTATCAAACCTCCCGTTAAAATTGAGACAAAAATTCCGAATCATTTCCGAACATCAATCGCAAATCGCCGATTCCGTATTTCAGCATTGCCATTCGATCCAGCCCCATACCAAAAGCAAACCCCGAATAAATATCAGGATCGATACCGCAGGCTCTCAGTACATTCGGGTGAACCATACCACATCCCAAAATTTCGATATATCCGGTATTTTTGCACACCCTGCATCCTTTCCCTTTGCATAGGAAGCAAGTCGCATCCATTTCAGCACTCGGTTCTGTAAAATAAAACTGATGGGGTCTGAAAATCGTTTTTGTTTCAGAGCCGTATAAACGTTTGGCAATATTATCCAGTGTGCCCTTCAGATCAGCCATAGTAATCCCTTTATCGATAACCAACCCTTCCAATTGATGGAATAATGGCGAATGAGTTGCATCGATCTCATCGCTTCTATATACTTTCCCCGGAGAAACGATTTTAATCGGAGGTTTTCGATCCATCATTGTACGAACCTGAACCGGAGAAGTTTGCGTTCGCAATAGCACATCTTTATTTATGTAAAAGGTGTCGCTTTCATCCCGTGCCGAATGATCGGCAGGAACATTCAAATGATCAAAATTATATTTCACCCATTCGATTTCCGGACCTTCCGCAACCGTAAATCCCATTGAAGTAAAAACAGCGTTTAATTCATCAATAACTTGATAAAGCGGATGAGCGTGTCCGACCGGAATTTTTGCTTTATTCAACGTGATATCAATTGTCTGAATAGATAGTTTCGCAGTCAGGAGTATATCCTCCAGCTCTGCCTTCTTTTCACTTAATATTGATTCTATGCTCTCTCTGACTTCATTCGCCACTTTTCCGATTAAGGGTCGCTCCTCAGCAGACAATTGCCCCATACTTCGAAGAATCGTTGTTAAAGCTCCTTTTTTACCTAAATATTCAATCCGCATATTTTCGAGCATTTTCAGATCATTCACAGATTCAATTTCCTTCAATGCCTTCTCTTTCATCTCCAATAATTGCGTTTTCAAATCGTCCTCCATTACATCAATATAAAAAATATTCGTCCCATCGAAATGGGACGAATGATCGCGGTACCACCCAAGTTAAGTAATTTACTTCTCTCAAACATGATAACGGTATGACCGCCTCGAAATTACTAATATTATAACTATAATTAATTCATTTCGGGAGCTCCCGGACGAACTTCAATCCGACTGCCATAAGACGTTTCAGCAACCGTCTCTCTCTGGAATGGTCAAATCCGACTTACTTTTTCCGTTCTCAGCATTTACTTCTTTATTATACATATTATTTGCTGAAATACAACCTTCCCATGCGAATAAAGAAGTAAGACTTTAATTTTCTTTTTTATTATTCTTATTCGGTTTCTTGCCTCTGATCAAAAGATAAGTCAGTAAAGAGCCGTATAGCAAACAAACGCCGATGATAATAAACAGCATAGATGTGGAATTGGGTGCCATCCCCACCATAAGCAACAGCGGGAATCCCAAAATAATAGCCGTCGAACTGCCAGTAACCAAATTGGCAGCGGCAGGTGTATGAAAGTTCGGGTCAATTTCTCTCAGCAACATAATCCCTGTGCTGACTGTCCCTGTGAGCATACCGTACATGGAAAAAAAACCTTCGTTCGGATAATCGGGATATACCTTTTTGCAAAGAAATTTCAAGTACCAAATTGTTGCCAAACCACCGGCTGTGGTAATTGCAAGAAAAGGAACCCACAGGTTTTTCAAATCAGCAAGAGTAATGCTTGCAATCGATGCGGTAATCATGATATCAAAAGCCAGTCCGCTGATTCGGTTCAACATATAATTATTTCTGTACTGACGATGCATTACCTTAAAATCTTTCAGTTTAGACAATATCACATTTAACAATAATGCAAGCGACGAACCGATCAGAAAATTGAATCCCCAGATCAGGGACGAAATTGTATTGCTCATGTTTCCTAAAAAAGTCGCATTTGCCAATAACGATGTTGCACCTTTTGACAATAAATAGGTCGCTAAATACACTATAAATATCAGAGCTATCTGTATGGTAAATTTATCCAAGGCTTCGGTAAGCGGTACCTCATCCGGAGATTCGATCAGCTCAGAAGTAACGGCATCCGTATTGCGAATCCTTGCATTGATCTTCAGCCCCTTTTTTCTCAGCATAACCATATAAGATGCCCCTCCGATTGACGCCCAAATGAACCCCATGGATGCAATAGCAAGACCATAGGAAGATCCTCCCGCAAAACCCAAAGACTGATAGGTTGTCCCTATGTTATAGGCTTGTCCCGGTCCCTGTCCGAATCCGAGCGGCAGCAAAATTCCGGAAGCCATGAACAGATCGGGCATAAATAAGTAAGCGATCAGCATCGTGAGACCCAAACCAATAATTGCTTGAAGCAAATATGTTGATACAATCAGCATTCCGCTCTTGATCCCGACCGACTTTGCCGAAGTCGAACCGGTTTTGATATCATGGCTGCTTGGAACACGCAATCCCAAAGCAATAAACCCGATTGCTGTGCAATGATATGTCAAACTCTCCATAAAAGTTTTATTAATGGATAAAATACCGAATTCTTTAACAAACAGCAGAATAAACCCCGCGATCACTGCGACGGGCAACAAACTTCGGTCTATAAAACGAATTTTTCTTCTTAAAATATTTGCCAATATCAGGAAACAGCTTATGATGGCAAATTGAATCAATGCTGACCATAATTCCGTATTAGATGCCGAAAAAACCATCGAATCCTCCTTTTGCATGCTGCTTATAAAAATAAAAAAAATACATATATTTTACTGCAGAACGCACGGCATTGTTTTTTAGCTCATAAAAATCCTTATTTTCAACACCGAACTGCAAGACCTGCCGACCGTGAACATTCATATTTTCGATTGATTCAAAAGAAAACTCGCAAATTTCATTTGAATCTTCGATTATAAATTCAAGACGATCCGTGTATAATTTTAATGTGCCGACACCAATCAATTCATTTTTGCGTGATCGCGAAATCAAATACAAACGTTCGTTTATGTTTTCACAAATCAGTTCTCCGTCTTCAAACAGATGGGTCTGTATAAATTCACGCTGCCATTCATCCCATTCATAAATTGTTTCAAACGGCAACTTTTTCCCTGCCAAATATCCCGTTGATAAAAAATTGAAATCCATGCCGCAATTTTCGCAAGTTCCATGGGCTCCGTTCGTATGCAAAGTTGCGACTTGATAACAGACCGGACATAAAAAGATTGCCCGTTCAATATGTTCTGCCAAATGACTGCCTTTAAATGCAATTCTGTTTTTATCCTGTTTTGGTGTAGGATTTACATTCAACTCTTTTTTTACAATGTCGACAATCTCATCCACAGTCATATTTTCGCATTCATCAATTGTCAGGATACTTTTAACACTGCCTGTCAATTTACCTTTTCTTATATGATCTGCCCAACGTGGATCTGCAAGATATCCTTTTTCCAATGTGTAAAATAGCACATCAGCATGACATGCTTTGATAAATTTTCCAACGGATGGTGCGATATATCCGGTCATACCATTGAAAGTTCGATTTCCTTCCGGAAATAAACATACATTTTTATTCTGTCTCAGTTTTTTCATCATATTCTTAATCGTAACCAGATCGGATGCCGCTTTCAATTTGCCGATCGGTTCCACTAAAAATGTAATGACTTTGCTGATCCAACCTTTTCTCAACAAATGATCGCTCGCGACAAAATAAATCGGAGCCCGAAAACTGAGTGACACCATAAAAGGATCCATCGTGCAAACATGATTGGATAATATAAGATACGGCCTTTTTTTCCCCTTGAATTTAACAGGAGTATAGTTGTACCTGAGCTTCAAAAAAAAACGGAAAAAAGGTTTTAAAGCAAAAAAAACGAACCGATGCCTGTAATAAGTCATATGTCACCTCGAAATTCAGACATTGAATCTGAAATAGATTACATCCCCGTCTTCTACCACGTACTCTTTCCCTTCAATCTTCGTATAAGCTAGTTCTTTAGCACGAACATCATTTCCGGCCTCAACCAATTTATCGAATTTAGTCACCTCTGCACGAATAAATCCTCGTTCAAAATCGCTGTGAATTACCCCTGCGGCCTGAGGAGCCTTTGTCCCTTTTTCCACTTTCCATGCTCGGCATTCTTTTTTCCCCGCGGTAAAAAAAGTAATTAAATTCAATCTCTCATATCCGCATCGGATTACTTGATCCAGTCCGGATTGTGCCATCCCCATTTCTTCCAAAAACATTGCACGTTCATCCTGATCAAGTTGCGCAATTTCCGATTCAATTTTAGCCGATATGATCATCAGATCAGCCTGAGAATCATGCTCATAAACATATTTTCTCAGCTGGGTTACATATTCGTTTCCGTCAGGTAATTCCTCTTCGGAAACATTGGCTGCATACATCATGGGCTTTGTTGTCAAGAGATTCTGCTTTTCAATAATTTCACGGTCGTCTTTTTCGTATTGATCCATATCAATGCGTTTCCCGGATAATAAAGTCTCCCTGATGCCATTGAGTAAATCAAATAATTTTTTATCTTCTTTGTTTCCATGAATTGCATTTTTTTCTACGCTCTTCAATCTTTTATCAATCAGTTCCAAATCGGAAAATATCAACTCGTAATTGATCGTTTCGACATCTCTGGGAGGATTCACAGAACCATCTACGTGTGTGATGTTATCGTCATCAAAACAACGCACGATCTGCAATATCGCCTGTACATTTCTGATATGCGACAGGAATTGGTTTCCCAAACCTTCCCCTTTTCCCGCATTTTTTACCAACCCTGCAATATCCACAAATTCAACCGTTGCGGGTACTTTGCTCAGAGTTTGGTACATATCACTGAGTGTATCCAGACGACCATCCGGTACGTGAACGACTCCCACATTAGGATCAATTGTGCAAAAAGGGTAATTTTCGGCTTGTGCCTGAGCTTTTGTCAGCGCATTGAATAAAGTGCTTTTGCCGACATTCGGTAATCCAACCAGACCGATTTTCAAATGGAACCTCCGTGTATTATGCCTGAATCATGTTATGTGCATAAGTATTCAATAGAAATATTATACATAATAAAAAAAATAACTCCAAGCAAATCTTAAAGTTTTATTAAAAGACGATTATAATTTGCAGCCAAGTCCAAAAGAGTGTGTGAATTCGATTCTGGATCTGTCTTGTCAGATGAGTTATCAAGATAATCCTGCATGTCCATATACTTTCGTTCGCTCGCCCAGATATCTCACCCATTTCCATAAACAATGCACCAATCAGTCTAGTCGCTTCGATCTTTCTCGCAGACACACCATTTACTGGCATTTCGATCATCGCTAATGGATATCATTCAAACATCGTTGTACTGAATTCTCTGTTTATATGATGCGAAATGCGCAGAGTGGTCGTTCCGATATGTGTCGTTATTTCCCGCTCACGAAACACGTTTGTTTCTGTATGCTGTTCGATCTTCGGTTCGCTCATACAGCGCTGTTCTTTCGATTGCTCCATCAGAAACTGATTGAGCAGCGTCTCAAAAGGTTTGGAAATGCATCATTTTTGCCGTCTTTCGTAAAAAGTTCGTGCAAGAGTTACGTTTCCGGTTTTTATCATAACCGAGAACCCAAACTTTTGACTCTTTTTCTTTTTACTCCATTATAGAGGCTTTATCCCTATTTTTTTATTCAAAGAATTTATCATATTAATCTTATACAAACACAACTTCAACATACCGCAAATATTTACTCATTATGATAACACCATCTTTTATAGATGGAGGGAACAATAATGAAAAATATAATTTATCTGATTACCGGCGCAGCAGGATTTTTAGGGAGTAATATCTGCAACCAGCTTTTGGAACGGGGTGACTATGTCCGTGCATTCGTTTTGTCCGGCGACAAATCCGTGAAGTTTCTTTCAAAGGAAGTTGAGATTTGCGAGGGAGATTTATGCGATCCCGCTTCCATTGATCGATTCTTTAAAATACCGCAAGGAATGGAATCTGTTGTTATACATTGCGCCAGTATGGTGACGGTAAATCCGGACTTCAATCAAAAATTGGTCGATATTAATGTAGGAGGTACCCGTAATATCATTGATGCCTGTATGAATCATCCCGAATGCAAAAAAATGGTTTATGTCAGCAGCACAGGGGCCATTCCCGAAAGGCCAAAAGGTCAAAAAATAAAAGAAGTGGATCAATTCGACCCTGATAGCGTGGTGGGTTGGTATAGCCGTACAAAAGCGATTGCTTCTCAGGATGTTTTGGATGCGATCAGTCAAAAAGGGTTGAATGCATGTATTGTTCATCCCAGCGGAATCCTCGGACCGAACGACTATGCCGTTGGGGAAGTGACAAAAACGATTATCCAGATTGTTAACGGAGAAATGCCTATCGGCATGCAAGGCTCTTTTAATCTTTGTGACGTTCGTGACCTTGCAAACGGTTGCATTATGGCTGCCGATAAAGGACGCAAAGGAGAATGCTATATTCTAGGCAATGAGGAAGTGACATTGAAAGAGCTTTGCCAGTTGCTTCAAAATGATCTCGGATGTAAACCGATCAGGTTCTATCTTCCGTTGGGAATTGCTGATTTCATTGCAAAAAAAATGGAAGCAAAAGCTAAAAAAACTGGAAAACAACCGATCATGACCAGCTTTTCCGTTTATAATCTCGCTCGCAATAACGCCTTTGATTACAGCAAGGCAGAAATTGAATTAGGTTATAAAACACGTCCTTACACGGAAACTTTACACGATGAAGCACAGTGGCTCAGATGCGAAGGTAAAATTGCGCATACTGTTAAATGAAAGGAAATGCAAATGAAGCAAGAAAAAGAAGTTTGTGTAATTACCGGAGGAGGCAGCGGTATGGGTTTTGCAACTGCCAAAAGATTAGGTAAAAAAGGGATACATTTGATTTTGGTCGGGCGGACAGTTTCAAAACTGGAACACGCCGCGGAAGAATTAAATTCCATGGGAATTGATGCAGAAGTTTGTGCCTGTGACTTGAGTGATTGGTACAGTGTGCAAGCACTTGCCGCGCTTGCTGCTTCACGGGGAATTGTTACCACTGTCATTCATGCCGCCGGCATGTCGCCGCATATGGGAGATGCAAAAAAAATTATGCAGGGCAACGCTTTGGGCACAATTCACATCCATGATGCATTTTATGATGTAATAGCTGAAGGCGGTTGTCTGATCGATACTTCTTCCATGTCGGCATACATGGTTCCCACATTTATCATGCCAAAAAGGTTTTTCAAATACAGCCAGACAGATCGCGATAAATTTATGAAAAAGATGATGGCTCGCGTCAATCTTTTCCCGGAAAAAGTTCGTGCAGGAGTCGCTTACGGTGTATCAAAATATTTTGTTATTTGGTATGCCAAAGCGGAAGCATCCCGTTTCGGGGCTAAGGGCATCCGAATATTATCGATTACTCCCGGAAATTTTGAAACGCCGATGGGCGAACTGGAAAAAAGTGAAGCGGAAACATATCTCAAGCACAATGCAATCAAACGTTTGGGGCAACCTGACGAAATCGCCGCATTATTCGAGGCATGCGCGGATTCCTCTATGGGGTATCTAACCGGAGTGGACATTATTTGTGATGGCGGATGTGTAGCCGGCGGAGCGAGTGCATGGAACAGGTGATTTTCATCAATTCAGTTTTCGTGATGAATAGCTTGTTATTTCGTCTTTACCGGATCGCAAATAATTCTCAATCAGCTTATAAATATCCGATCAATAAAATTTGGTTATCCAATAAAAACAGCTGACTCAAACCCGAAAGAGTGTGCAACTTCAATTCTCGGCCAGAACCTGATCAAGCCCTGATTGATCAGGTTCTGCTTTATCAGATTTGGTATCAAAATATACCTATGTACTTTCGGTAGCCCACTGCTCATCCACCTGCATAAGCAGTGAACCGATCAGTCTGATCGCAAAAGCTTCTCTTCAAGGGCTTCAGATAAAATCGTACCTGTTATACTTATTGCTTCACTTTCCGTTCCCGAATGCTTACTCAGTCGGAAACAAACTCTGAGACAGCTTTGCGATGCTGGATGTAAAACACTAAGTATGATCGTTCCGATGCAGGTTGGCATTTCGTTTTTACACGAAATCGGTTGCTATATGTCGTTCATTCTTAGATTCGCTTATACGGCGCTGCTCCGTGCTGTTCTTTTGATTGCCTCACCAAAAACTGGCTGAGTATTGTCTCGATCAACTTTGAAAAAATATCCTCTTTACCGCCTTTTGTAAAAAGTTCGTCCAAGAGTACCGTTTCCGGTATAATATTGATTTAAGTCATCTATGCCTTTCGTTTCGTTTTGATATTTTTTTTATTTTTATCCTAACCGAGGATTCGAACTTTTGACTCTTTTCCTTTTACACTGTTATACGTGTTTTATCCCACTTCGGTATATCTCAAATAAAATCGGTTATATATACTTGTTGAATAGATTATTTATGTTATAATATTAATCAAATAAATTAAGGATATCTTATGAATATCACGGAAAAAGGCACTCTTACCAAACAAAAAATTATCGACAGCGCACAAATATTATTTTATGACCAGGGATATACTTCCACAACCGTTGCACAAATTACATCAAAGGCTGATGTAAACAATGGATTATTTACATATTACTTCGGTTCAAAACGTAACTTGGCTTCTATGATCCTGAATGAATTTCGAATCGATTTCAGAAATCTGATTTCAAAAAAAATTTTTGATCAACATATTCAATACAACTTTGCTGTCGGAATAGCAGTTGATCATCGACTGAATATGAAATTGAAAGCCGAAAGTTCCAACCTGATGCGATTTGAAAATGAACTGAATCGAGATCTTCATCAGGTTGATAAGGAAACCTTAAAAAAACTGACCAATCCGCAAAGAGAACATTATTATCAGCTGCAAAAAAGACTGATTAATCCAAATATTTCCGATACAGATCTTCAGTTACATAAATTTCTGAGTTACGAAATCATCAATGCTCTATACTCTGCATATGAAAACGAAGTTGTTCATGCTGATATTGAATACCTGACAGATTACTATATTCGGTTGTTTTTCCACATGCTTCAATTGCCTCCGCAGGAAATCGAACTAATTTTGGAAGAATCAAAGGAAATCACCTCAAAAATCCAGATCAATACATTACCTTATTTTATGCTCGAATAATCATAACGCCTCTCTTTCCAGAGAGGCGTTTATTCATTGTTCTTTTTTTGTTATTTTTTCTATAATATACGGAGGCCGATTTCTTGCGGCATCCAAAGCTCTCCAGAGGTACTCTCCCAAGATTCCGATCGAAAACATAATAATTCCAAAGCTCAAAAGAATCAAGACCATAATTGATGTATAACCTTCCACATCAATAAATCCGCTGAGGCGTCTGATTATCAATGCAATTCCGATGACAATAGAGCCGATCATGGAAATAATTCCGATTACACTCATGAGCCGTACCGGAAAGTATGAGAAACCCAACAATGAATCAATGGCCATCTTCAGTTTTTTTGAAAAAGTCCATTTCGATTTGCCGATTTCCCTTTTCTTTCTTGTGTAATCAACATACCCGGGAGTAAATCCACTCCATAATATCTGCTCAGTCACCGGTGTATTGCTTTCATTTTGATTTACAATGTAATCGATCACCTGCCGATCGATTAAAAAAGTATCCACTCCCCCGTCCGGCATATTTGGCAACGCAAGTTTTTGCATTAACCTTGTGTAAGTTTTTGAAAAAAGCACCTGAAAAAAAGGCTCTTGTCGATCTGTTCTTCTGGCCCAAACAACTTTATGCCCCTGCTCGTATTTTGCGAGCATATCCAAAACGATGGCAGAGTCTTCCTGCATATCAGCTGCTTTTCGAACAGCGCAATCCCCGGTGCAAACAGATAATGCAGCAAGAGTGGCTGCATGCTCTCCAAAATTTCTGGAGAGCTTTACCGCAATAACATGACTGTCGATGACTTGTAACTGTAGAATGACTTCGTAAGATCTGTCTTTTGATCCGTCATCGACCATTACAATTTCATATTCGCACTCCAATTGATTTAAAACTTTTTCTTTCAGATCCATATATAACGGCAATAAGTTCTCTTCGTTGAAATATACGGGGATCACGATCGATAATTTCATAACAGTTAACTATAAATAGAAGCAGATAATTCCTGTGATAATGAAAAGATTGCCCACTATTTTCCCTTTCGTTATTTTTTCCTTCAATGCAACTCGATCGAGAATCATAACAAACAAGTAACTGATTCCCTCAATCATAGCAATATCCTGTATCAAAAGCACCCGTAATGCCATTATCGTCAATAGGGTTGATACAATCAACAAAGAATATCCGCTCAATACATACGGGTTAATGTATTCTCTGATCCTTGAAGAATATTTAATTTGCGCACTTCTTTTTAGCAATACTTGCGAGAAACTTGCAATCATAACAGATAAAACGGCAATAGCAATGAATGGCACGTTATTCATTTCGGCTCACCACAATCATCCCGATCAATACGAACATTACTGCGATTGCTTTTTGCATAGTAATACTCTCTCCGAAAATTACGACAGACCATAGCAATACCCACATCAAGGCAGTAGCACGATAAGAATACAGCGTTGATAATTTATATTTCTTAAGCAACTGCTGCCACAGCAAAGCATATATTCCCAAACAAATGATCTCCAAAATATAGATCAATATAAACTGCACCGAGAAAAAATCATGTGCAGCTGCAAATTTTGCACATACAGTGGCAAGCGAATAGATTCCAACGCAGCCAATAATTGACAGAAAAGAGAATATCTTTTTAAATGTGAAATCATGACCCGCAAACAATATTTTTCACCTCATTCATCACACAATCATCATTCGTTGAAAAGATTGTATAGCCCCATCTCATACTACTGTCCGCAATATCCTGGAAATCTCCGCATGAGCGTCTCGATCTGAAAATAACAGCTTCCGGGTACATTTGCTCCAGATTATCAACTTTTTTACGATCATTCTCATTAAAAATGAACTTCACGGCAGCTTGATTTTTGGTAGATACAACAAGCATCGACGGACTTTTCCCCGTAGCGATATCAATCACCATTTTCATATAATCATAGCCTGTGCTCAAAGGAACCAAATGGGAACCAATGCAATCACCGCCCATTCTAGCTCCTATTTCCATTATACACATTTTTCCATTTCGGTTCATTCGGAACTCGGTATGCGATGCACCGTTTTTCACATTCAAAGCATCAAGAGCTCGAAACACCTCTTCCTGAATTGATTCATTGATATCACAATTCAATTCTGCAGGTTGAATATGGCCGGTTTCGATAAAATGGGGTGCATTGGTTGTATATTTTTTTGTAAATGCCAATGCAGTATGCTTCCCGTTTGAGCTGATACACTCACAACTGAATTCATCACCATCAAAAAATTCTTCAATGATAGCCTCATGTTCAAACGATTCCTTCAAGGCTCTTTCCAAAGCCCCTTGCAAGTCCGACAATTGTACTATCTTATAAATTGCTCTGCTTCCGGATCGATCCGTAGGTTTAACGATCAACGGAAATTCCATTCCGACAGGATTAAAATCTCTTTCTTTAGTCATAAAAAATTTGGGAACTGCCAATCCAGCGCTTGCGAACGCTTTTCTCATATGATATTTATTCGTTTGACTTTTCAGATAGGATGGATCATTACATGGCAGCCCTAAATGGAAAGCAACTCTGGTTGCGGTCACATAGCATACTTCGCTTGCAATCGATACAACACCATCAGGTTTGATTTGCTCGCAAATCGATAAGATTTTACATTCGTCCAATACGCTGATCGGATAAAAAAAATCCGCTTCTTTTTTGCCTACAGCCCCATCCTCCCATGCAAAAACATGTGTCTCGTAGCCCAATTCCGAAGCTTTTTGAATTAATGGCAACTGAAATTCGCCCGCCCCGATAATTGCCAGTTTATTCATGCGATATTCCTTTGCAACCATAAAATTCATATATTTTAGATAAAATATATTTTTGCTGTACATCTGTCAGATCGTAAAACATGGGGAGTCTCAATAAACGTTCGCTTTCTTTAGTAGTATAACGATCCTCTCCGCAAAATCTGCCGTATTTCTTTCCGGCCGGAGAACTGTGTAGAGGGAGATAGTGGAACACGGCCTGGATTTCATTCTGTTTCAGATAACTGATCAAATGAGAGCGCTCATCAAGATTTTTGCATTTCAAATAGTAAATATGCCCGTTTGGCTTACATTCTTTTGGAATTGTTTGGCATTCAATATATCCTAATGATTGCAGCGGCTCCAATCCCCGGCTATATCTCTCCCACAAAGCAACCCGTTTATCCGTTACTCTCTGCGCATATTCCAACTGTCCCATGAGATAAGCAGCATTGATATCGCTTGGCAAATATGAAGAACCGTAGTCAACCCATGTGTATTTATCGACAAACCCATGCATAAATTGACTACGGTTTGTGCCTTTTTCTCTTATAATCTCACCCAAACGCATGGCTTCATCATCTTTGATCAATATCGCACCACCCTCACCCATATTAAAGTTTTTGCTTTCATGGAAACTGAAACAACCGAATTCTCCGATGTTTCCCAGTTTGCATCCCTTGTATTCCGACATAAAACCCTGCGCAGCATCTTCAATTATCTTGAGCGAATAACGCTCTGCAAGATCAGTTATTGCATCCATTTCTGCAGAAACGCCCGCATAATGCACAGGAACAATAGCTTTTGTTCGTGACGTGATCGCCTGTTCGATCAGTGTTTCATCAAGATTCATTGTATCGGGTCTGATGTCTACAAACACAATTTTAGCTCCCTGCAAAACAAATGCATTCGCAGTGGAAGAAAATGTGAACGAAGGCATAATCACTTCATCCCCGGGTTTGATCCCCGCGAGCAGTGCGGACATCTCTAAAGCATGGGTTCCCGAAGTCGTTAACAGAACGTGTTTTGCATTGAAATGGTTGCATATCCAATCCGATACTTCATGGGTAAATGCCCCGTCTCCGGAAATATGATGTGATTGCAAAGCACGAATAATATTCTTTTCTTCTGTCCCCAAATATAGCGGAATATTAAAATCGATCATTTTTGTCTCCTATCCGTCAGCTAATTTTTGCAAAGCACATCGGATATCCAATTTGTGCAATTGCTCCGATTAAGGTCACAATCAATACTATTATTAAGATAGCAGCATACTGGTACTGTTTCCTTTTACTGTGGACTGAACGTTCAATAACGTACCGTATACCCCATGTCAGATAGTACATCAAAGGAATCAGCATTGGCATACAATATCTTCCCTGAGCCTGAAAATCATCAAAATAAGAAAATATGATACTGATCACAATCGGAATGATCATAGCTCCAATCATAGATATATGAAACCATTTTTCTTTACCGGATGGCAATTGCTTATTTTTTTTACTTTTTTTAATACCCAAAATTAAGCCGATAAAACCAATCAAGTAAATCGCTGCATAAATAAGGTAATAATATACAGGAAGCCAATATGCCATATAGCCAAAAACACCTATAAAACTGCAATAGGTTTGAAATACCCAAAAATGAACGAATAACATGCTGAACACACTGACTCCGGCTTTGTAAGCATCCCAGCGTTGCGAAGGTTTGTAACCATTAATCGCGTGAAGTTCACCGCTATAATTGCTGCTGCTCAGACCGAAAAAGTCTCCGTGATATAAGATACCGTTTCTGATAAACCACCAACCGCATAGAAGAAAGATGATGAAAACAACAAAGAAAAACTTTCCCCATTCTCTTCTGCGAACATTTTTATCCTTGGAAAACATTTCGCTTGTTGCAACGTAATAAATCATACTGGCCAAAACAAATCCATAAGCATTGTAATACGACATCAGGCACGCAGATACGCCAATTGCCAAAGTCACTCTGCTCCCGATATCCCAATTATTTTTTCCCCCTGTCAGCCAGGCGTATATAATCACAACTGTGCTGAAAATCGCTAAACTATCGCAATTCACATAACTGGACAGAAAAATAAGCTGAGGCAGGCAACAAGACAAAACAAGAAACATCCAACGATATATTCCCTGAAACAAAACCTTCGAAATTTTTATCGCAAAATACACCGTACCTGCAAACCAAAGTAGATTTGCCATTCTGGCTGCATGAAGCAAAACTTTAAAATCAGTTGAAAACAATGATGCAATTTTCATAAAGCAGGCACTGACAATATAAGACAAAATAGGGGTGAATCCGTAAGAAGTCCCCCATTTGGAATCGGCAACAGCAGAATCGAATCCGTTTGGGAGACTTCCGTGATTGTAAATATATTGAGGAATCAAATAGCGCATCGTCTCATCGGAACCTCCGTTGAAAGGAAGGATCATTAACCAAATCAATCCAATCATACATACAGAAAAAAGAAACATCCCATCTGCTCGATTCATTCGGTATGCTTTGTTGGAAATATTGAGTTGATTTGATGCCAATAAAAAGCTATTTTCGCTCATAATAATACCATTTTTGCCAGATTGTAAAGAACGCTATTATATTCCGAACAGCAATGAAATTGCTAAATCCGCTTTATTATATACCCTGTGTATTTTTTTTCAATTTATATCGTCGTTTTTTCATGGAAATATAATAAATTCCACTCTTCAAAAAAATGAAGAATCCCATGAGGGATTCTTCACGCGCCGATATTCCTGAATCGCTGATATCGTTTCTCTAGCAATTCAGACACATCAAGTGAGCTGCTTTCATACAATAATCTGTATAAATCGGTACGCAAAGTCTGATAGACAAAACTGAAATTTTGATCATTTTCTTCGATTATTTTTTCGATTATTCCAAACCGAAGCAAATCTTCGGCAGTCAATTTCAGGCATTCTGCCGCAAATTTAGTCTTGTCCGAATCTTTCCATAATATACTTGCGCAGCCTTCCGGCGAGATAACAGAATAAACGGCATTTTCCAACATCCAGACTTCATCGGCAACCCCAAGCGCGAGCGCACCCCCACTGCCACCTTCACCGATAACAACGGAAATAATCGGTACTTTCAGTGTCATCATTTCCATCATGTTTTCGGCAATTGCCTGCCCTTGCCCGCGTTCTTCGGCTCCAATACCACAAAATGCTCCCGAAGTATCGATAAAACAGATCACCGGTCTTCCGAATTTTTCAGCCAATTTCATTTGCCTAAGCGCTTTGCGATATCCTTCCGGGTGAGCAGCACCGAAGTTACGCATAATTTTCTCTTTCGTATCTCTGCCCCGCTCAATGCCGATTACAGTTACCGGCATGTCACGCAATCTGCCGATCCCCGCAATCACCGCTTTGTCATCTCCAAATCGTCTGTCACCGTGCATTTCAATGAATTCGTCAAATATTTCGTTGATATATTCAATTGAAGTCGGTCTTCCTTTTGCACGCGCAGCGATTACTTTATCATAAGCTTCCATATTAATTCTCCCGTATATGCAATGCCAACAGTTGTTTCAAATACATTCTCTGCTGCCTTCTGTCCACGATCATATCAATAAATCCATGCTGCATCAAAAACTCCGATTTCTGAAATCCATTCGGCAGTTTATGCCGAATGGTTTGTTCAATCACGCGCGGACCGGCAAAACAAATCAACGCATTGGGTTCGGCGGCAATAATATCTGCCTGCATCGCAAAGCTTGCGGTTACGCCTCCCGAAGTGGGATCTGTCAAAATCGCAATATAAAGATTTCCGGCATCATTATGTCTCTTTACGGCTCCGCTCGTTTTAGCCATCTGCATCAAAGAATACATTCCTTCCTGCATTCTGGCTCCGCCGGAGACCGTAAAACCAATTACCGGCAAATGCTGATCCGTTGCATACTCAAAGAGACGAGTGATTTTTTCTCCGACAACCGAGCCCATGCTGCCCATCATGAAGTAGGGTTCCATTACGAAAACGGCACATTTCGCCCCATAGATGCTTCCGGTACCGGTAATCACCCCTTCTGTTTCAGAACTTTCCAATTGAGCATTCTTCAACTTTTTTTCGTATTCGGGAAACTCAAGCAGATTTTTTGAATCAAGCTCTGAGTCCATCTCATAAAACGAGTTTTCAT
The DNA here is from genome assembly GCA_041447245.1 of Anaerofustis sp. Taxonomy (GTDB): domain Bacteria; phylum Bacillota; class Clostridia; order Eubacteriales; family Anaerofustaceae; genus JBGMEA01. The sequence goes on along the minus strand of JBGMEA010000023.1, from coordinate 71,469 downwards.
CCAATATTTTTGCGATTCTTGTTCTCGCATTCACGCGTAAGTGATAAGCACATTTTTTACAAACGTAAAAATAGTCGCCCAACTCAGCAAGAGAGAGTTCTGTTTTACAATTTGGACAGATTAATGCAAGATCATCAGAGAGATTCGATGACGCCGTTTTGTCTTGAACAGCGTAACCTTCCAGTTCATTTTGCGGTTTTTTAAATAAGTTCTTTTTCAGCATGTCTATTCTCTGCTATTCATAAAATTCGTATCATAATTTCCCGAAATAAAGCGTTGATCTGCGAGAATTTCGGTATGCATATCTCTGTTATGGTCAATTCCTTCGATTACCAATTCACATAATGCGGCATTCATTTTTCTGATTGCTTCTTCTCTTGTTTTTGCATATACAATCAATTTTCCGATGAGCGAATCATAATAAGGCGGTACTACATATGTTTGATACAATGCCGTATCAAAACGAACCCAAGGTCCTCCCGGAATATGAAGGAACGTCACTTCGCCGCAACTGGGGCGAAACTCTTTTTTCGGGTCTTCTGCATTGATTCGACATTCAATTGCGCATCCGGCTACCTGAATATCTTCTTGCGTAAATGAAAGTACCGTTCCCGCTGATACTCTGATTTGCCATTTTACAAGATCAATTCCCGTTATCATCTCAGTAACGGGATGCTCTACCTGTAATCTTGTATTCATTTCCATAAAATAAAATTTCCCGTGTTGATCCATCAAAAATTCAATGGTTCCTACACTATCATAACCGACAGTTTTCGCCGCCTTTACAGAAATTTCAATTAATTCATCCCGGATTTCCGAGTTCACCGCAGGAGACGGAGACTCTTCTATCAGTTTTTGTTTGTTTCTCTGGATCGAACATTCCCGTTCTCCGAGACAAACGACATTTCCGATTTTATCACAGATAATCTGCATTTCGATATGTTTTGCCGGGAATATATATTTCTCAAGATATACCGCTTCGTCACCGAATGCATTTTTTGCTTCATTCGATGCCGTGTGATATGCTTGATTGAATTCATCCTTGTTTTCCACCAAACGAATCCCCTTACCTCCTCCCCCCGAGCGGGCTTTGATCAGCAAAGGAAATCCGATCTCGATTGCTTTTTGAAAAGCAGATTCCACATCGGTTAGGATATCGGAACCAGGGATAATCGGAACACCGGCATGATCTATCGTTTTGCGGGCATTATCTTTATCGCCCATTTTGGTTATTAATTCTGCAGTCGGACCGATGAATATAATATTGTTTTCTGCACATAGAGCAGCAAATGATGCATTTTCCGATAAAAACCCATATCCGGGATGAATGGCTTCCACATTCAGTGCTGCCGCTGCAGATACGATAGATTTCATATTCAGATAACTGTCTTTCGCGTATGCTCCGCCGAGGCAGACACTCTCATCGGCAAGACTGACATGAAGAGCGTCTTTATCCGCTTCCGAATATACGGCCACGGTTGAGATTCCCATCTCCTTGCATGCGCGGATAATCCGAACCGCAATTTCGCCTCTGTTCGCAATCATAACTTTTTTAAACATAAATAATACCTATTTCACAAGCGCAAACGAAAACTCTCCGCTGGCAGCAAGCTGCCCGTTGACAAAAGCTTTTCCTTTGGCAAAATAAAAATATTTTTTCACATCGGTTATGGTGCATTCCGTTTGGACCACATCGCCGGGCAAAACTTTGTTCTTAAATTTCACATTATTCAAACCGGTAAAATAAGGAGTCGCACCCGATGCAGTGTCAGCCAACAGAACACAGCACGTCTGTGCCATCATTTCGCATAAGATAACACCCGGAACAACCGGGTTGCCGGGGAAATGCCCCTGCAGAAAATATTCATCGCCCGTCACATGATATTTGCCGATTGCATTTTTTTCATCCAAAGCCTCAGCTTCTTCTATCAGAAGCATCGGTTCTCTATGCGGTATGATTTTTTTGATTTCTTCTTTATTCAACATAATATTTCTTCCCTTACTTTAACTTGAAAATCGGCTGATTATATTCAACCAATTCTCCGTTATCGACAAGAACCTCAACCAATTCGCCGTCTTCTTCCGCCACGATTTCATTCATCATTTTCATCGCCTCGATAATGCATAAAACATCACCTTTTTTAAATTTGCTTCCGACAGAGACAAACGGATTGGCATCCGGTGCTTCCGACGCATAAAAAATTCCGACCATAGGAGATTTGATCAGTTTATCTTCACCCACCGTTAGCAAAGTTTCATCTGGTTTTAAGTATGGCTTTACATGTTGTACATTCGCTTCTTTCGCAGAGATCGGTTCAGATAAATTTCTTTCCAAACAGAGATGCGATTTTTCATCGGAAATTTCTACTTTACTTAAATGATAGGTACTCATGATTTCGGCCAATTGTTTGATTTCATTCACTTTCACAGAAATTTCACTCCTTTACTTTTGAAAATGCGATCACTGCATTATGTCCGCCAAATCCGAGAGAAGTCGAAATTGCATAATCAGCAGTACTTTTTCTTGCAACATTGGGAACATAATCCAAATCGCAATCAGGATCCTGTTCCTCATAACCGATAGTCGGCGGAAGTATCTGATCCCGAAGAGCCAAAACGGAAACGATTGCTTCCACACCGCCTGCGGCTCCCAACATATGACCGGTCATTGATTTTGTGGAACTGACGGCAACTCTTTCTGTTTTGCCTTTGAACGCTTTTTTAATCGCCAATGTTTCCGCTTTGTCATTTAACGGAGTTCCAGTGCCGTGAGCATTGATGTATACGTTACTGTTCTCTGCAATGCCGCTTTCATCAAGCACATATTGTATTGCTTTGGTTGCTCCGATTGCATCCGGCTGAGGAGCCGTCATATGATACGCATCACACGTGTTGGAATAAGCACACATCTCGGCATAAATTTTTGCACCGCGATTACATGCATGTTCGTATTCTTCCAAAATAATAATTCCGGCGCCTTCACCCATCACAAAACCATCGCGGCGTTTATCGAACGGGAGAGATGATTGCGCAGGAATATTTGTTGTTGACAAAGCCATGATATTTGTAAATCCTGCAACTGCCAAGGGTGTGATTGTAGCTTCCGAGCCGCCCGCAATGATTGCATCAGCATAACCATGCTGAATAGCACGGTAGGCTTCACCAATCGCATGCGACGAAGTGGCACAGGCGGTTACCACCGGCAAGCAGGGACCTTGTGCATTGAATCTGATAGCGATATTACCGGCAGCCATATTCGAAATCATCATTGGGATAAAAAAAGGAGAAACTTTTTTGGGACCGCCTTCAGCAAGTTTCAGTGTTTCCGCAGTAAAAGTCTGCATCCCACCGATTCCCGAACCTACATATACCCCCAAACGCTCCGGATTTATATCAGTCAAATTGCTGTCCGACATCGCCTGAACTGCGGCTGCTGTCGCATACTGTGAAAACAGATCTGATCTTCTGGCATCTGCTTTCTCCATATAATTCGTCGGATCAAACGATTTTACTTCAGCCGCTATTTTCACCTTAAAATTTTCTGTATCAAATCGGGTAATATAATCAATCCCGCAGACTCCGCTCAGAATATGATTCCAAAATGATTGGACATCATTCCCAAGGGGGGTAATTAAACCGATACCGGTCACCACTACTCTTTTCATACCATCATGCCTCTCCTGTTAAATATAAAGTCCGCCGTCAATCCGAATTACCTCGCCGGTAATATAACCGGATATGTCACTGGCTAGAAATAATGCAAGATTTGCAACATCCTCAGCTGTTCCCATTTTCTTAAGCGGAACAGTGCTCAGGATGCCTTCTTTTACGCTGTCCGACAATTTCTCGGTCATATCCGTATCAATAAAGCCCGGAGCAATCGCATTGCATCTGACACTCCTCATAGCCAGTTCTTTTGCAGCTGTTTTCGTAATTCCCACCACGCCGGCCTTTGCGGCAGAATAATTCATTTGTCCTATATTTCCCATCAATCCCGAAACAGAAGTGATATTGATTACCGAACCGCTGCGTTGTTTTGCCATAATCGGATAAATATGCTTAATCATATTGAACACACCTTTTAGGTTTGTATCAATCACCTTGTCGAAATCTTCCTCTGACATCCGAATCAAAAGATTGTCTCTGATGATACCGGCATTATTTACCAGAATATCAATTGATCCAAACTCTTCTCGGATCGAATCAACCGCCTCTTTTGTCTTAGAGAAGTCCGACACATCACACTGATAACAGGCGGCGCGTATTCCAAATTCTCGAGCAGATACGACAGTGGCTTCGGCCGCTTTTTCGTTTCCTGCATAAAGAATTGCAATATTGGCACCATTTTCTGCCATTTTCAAAGCGATCGCTTTCCCGATTCCTCTCGATCCACCTGTAATGACAGCTGTTTTCCCTTTTAACATTTTACACCTCTCACTGTAAATTAACGAGTGTTTGTTCGAATGTTTCTTTATCCTGAACATTGTACAGCAATGCATCCGGAATGGTTCGTTTAATCAGATTGGAGAGCACCTTACCGGGTCCGACTTCAATAAATGTATTGATGCCGACTGCAGACATATTCTCAATCGTTTTTTGCCACTGCACAGGATGATTGATTTGCGCAATCAAAGTTTCAGCCTGATCACTGCTGCGGTACGGTTCTCCCGAAACATTCGCATAAACAGGGATTTTAGGCTCATTCATCAAACAATCATAAACAACTGCTCTCAATTCATCGGAAGCAGAATTCATAAATGGAGAATGAAATCCTCCGCTCACTGCAAGCATCATCACTCTTCCTCCGAGCGATTGTATTTCGGCTTTAAACCTATCCATCGAATCACTGAGTCCTGCTACCACCAATTGCCCGGGACAATTGTAATTTACGGGATAGACACTATTGTATTTCATTGCAGTTTTTTCGATCAGGTCATTCTGCAGATTGAGGACAGCTGCCATAGCGCTCGGCGACGCCTTTGCAGCCGTATCCATTGCCTGTGCTCTTTTACAGACAAAACGGAATCCGTCTTCTAAGGAAAATACTTGCGAAAAAGTCAGAGCAGCAATCTCTCCGAGCGAAAATCCGGCAATGGCATCCGGAAGAATTCCCTCCGCACGAAGACATTCCGCTGCCGCCAAATCAACAGTGTACAGACAAGGCTGCGTATTGATTGTTTGAGACAACTCTTCTTTTGATGCCGTAAAGCATTGATCGATCGTACCTTTGCGAATTGTTTCGGAAACGTCGAAAATTTTTCTTGCAGCACTGAAATTATCATAAAGATCTTTCCCCATGCCTGTAAATTGCGCACCTTGCCCTGAAAATACAAACGCTATTTTACCCATTTTGTCGCATTCCTTAGCACTGTTTCCGCTTGTTCAAACATCTCTTTGATGATCTCTTCCGCCGATTGTTCTTTCTGTATCATTCCGCTGATCTGTCCCGCAAGGAAACTTCCCTTTTGCTCATCGCCTTCAACTGCCGCTAATCGCAATGCCCCGGCACCGAATTTTTCCAATTCTTCATTTGATATTGTGCAGTCATATTCCTTACTGAAGAACTCTCTTGAAAATGGATTTTTCAATGCACGAACCGGATGTCCGAGCCGTTTTCCGGTGGCTATGGTATCAATATCTTTTGCTTTCAGAATTTTATTTTTGTAGTTCTGATGCACCGTGCATTCTTTGGCGACCAAAAATCTTGTTCCAACTTGCACTCCGCATGCCCCTAATGCAAAAGATGCAGCAATCCCTCTTCCGTCTCCGATTCCTCCTGCAGCAAGAACAGGAATGTGGACAACATCGCAAACCTGAGGAACCAAAACCATCGTCGTAAGTTCCCCGATATGACCGCCGGATTCGCATCCTTCTGCAATCACAGCCGATGCACCGATCCGCTCCATCATTTTGGCAAACGCGGTGGAGGGAATAACAGGAAGCACTTTTATCCCGGCTTCCAACCATGATTTCATATATTTCGAAGGATTTCCCGCTCCGGTCGTCAGAACCTTGACCTGTTCCTCAATGACCACCTGCGCCACTTCATCCGCAAACGGGCTCATCAACATAATATTTACGCCGAAAGGTTTGTCTGTCAGACTTTTTGTTTTTCTGATTTCTTTTCTGAGCCATTCTGCATCCGCGTTCATAGCGGCAATAATACCGAGTCCCCCTGCATTTGACACGGCAGAGGCAAGCGATGCATCCGCGATCCATGCCATGCCTCCCTGAAGAATCGGATATTCTATCCCCAGTAAATCACATAAAGGTGTCTTGATCATAGTTGCCCCCTACTCTCTCGTTGCTTCGATAACGGCTACAATATCACCGACAGTTTTAATATCTTCGTTCAGTTCGATTGTGGTTCCAAATTCATTTTCCAAATTCATAACCAACTCTACCGTGTCAAGAGAATCCAGTCCCAAATCCGCGAATGTAGATTCCGGCTGAATCGCCAATTGGTCATCTTCCTTATAATCCCGAATAATCTTTACAACTTTTTCAAATACCATGATAATGCGTTACTCCTTTATTGTTTCTTCCATCTTAAAATACATGCCGCACTTGTCAATCCGCCGCCGAATGCAGACATGGCAAGAATGTCACCATCCTTCAGCCTATGTGATTTATTCAATTCATCAAGCAGCAACGGAATGCTTGCCGACGATGTATTTCCGTAATGATTGATGTTCATGATGTATTTCTCTTTTTCTATTTTCATATACTTCTCTGCAGCGGCGATGATTCTCTGATTCGCCTGATGCAGAAGAACATAATCAATATCTTTTGGAGAAATTCCTGCGTCTTCGATTACCCCGTTTAAGTCATTGCATATCGAATTAACGGCAAACTTAAATACTTCCTGACCGGCCATAAATAAATACGGAGGTCGAATTTCGGACTGATTGTAAGGGCAATTGCCCTGAACATTCGGAATACGTAAGATATCACTGCCCGCAGCGTTGACGCGAATCGACAGCAGCTCATCACCTTCCGAAAGAATCACTGCACCCGCTCCGTCGCCAAAAAGAACGCAGGTTGCCCTGTCTGACCAATCGACCAGTTTTGACATTGACTCCGCCGCTATAATCAGTACTTTTTTCACCTTTCCTCTGGCAAAATATCCAAGCGCCGCGTCAATCGCGTATAAAAAACCGCTGCAAGCAGCATTCAAATCAAATCCGGGGCAATTCGCTCCCAACTCCTCCTGGATTGTACAAGACATGGAAGGGGTCATGAAATCCGGTCGAATCGTTGCACAGATGATTAAATCAAGCTCATCGCTCGTTATTCCGGCATCATGCAATGCCGCCCGCGCTGATGTCAATGCCAAATCAGTCAACGATTCCGATGTACAGATATGCCGTTCTTCGATTCCTGTTCTTGTCTTGATCCATTCATCCGAGGTATCAACCAATTTTGACAGCTCTTCATTGCTTACTTTTAATGCAGGCACAGCCGATCCTGTACCGATAATTTTTATACTCATTTTCCCTCCGCGCCGATCAGTTTCTTTTTGAAAAATTCATCTAATTTCACAATGCCTTTGTACATCGCCTGCTGTTCTTCCGGTGCCAAATCCTTTACAAGGCTCCTGACAAGCGACTGGTGGAAAAATTGATGCGCCGCATTGGTTTTAGATCCAAGCTTCGTTAATTTCACGTACACGACCCGTCCGTCATTCTCGCATTTATCTTTGGTCACATATCCTTTATTTTGAAGTTTGTTGACTGCTATCGTGACAGAAGGAGGAGAAATATCCATATCGCCCGCAAGGTCACTGATTGTTCTTCCTTTTATACGATCCTTTCCCACCGCTTCCAACATATGCAGCTCACTGATTGAAAGGTTTGTTCCGGAGCGCTGCACAAGCTCCTGCTCAACTTTTAATATATTGCGGAACGTATCAACCAACAAATTATTCAATTGTTCTGCAAAATGATCCATTTTTTTTACCCATTTATTTAGATTGTCTAACTAATTTTAATGGAATTTCATTCTTAAGTCAATTCATCAACGTCTTTTTTAAAGTAATTCTAATAATTCTATTGCCAATATCATCCGTACATTTTGGTCCTGATGAGCTTAAATTATGCTATAATAAAGAAAAAACATTCTCGGAAGTTCTATGAAAAAATCATTTTTTTTGTATGCTGTTTTGGCTGCACTGCTATTCGGAATCAGCACACCGTTATCCAAATTATTGATTCATACCATCCCACCGGCTTTTCTGGCTTCTTTTCTTTATTTGGGAGCAGGTCTCGGCATGGGTATTTTATTCCTCATTCAAAAGTCAAACGGAAGAACTAGATTGGAAGCGAGTGTAAATAAAAATGATTTGCCCGAAATTTCAGCCATGATATTATTGGACATTGCAGCTCCGATTTTATTGATGTATGCTGTTGCAGGCACAACATCTTCCAATGTGTCTTTGCTTAGTAATTTTGAGATTGTAGCCACATCTTTCATCGCTTTTTTTATCTTCAAAGAAGGCATCGGGAAAAGAATGTGGTACGCAATTGTCCTGATTACACTGGGATGTCTGATCCTCTCTTTTGAAGATACAAGCAGTCTCTCATTTTCCGTCGGGTCGATACTTGTCTTATTGGCATGTATTTGTTGGGGATTTGAAAACAACCTCACAAAAAAATTGTCTTACAGAAATCCGGTGCAGATTGTCATGATTAAAGGACTTGGCTCTGGGTTTGGGGCATGGATCATTGCGTTGATTGTTTCAGATTATCAATGGAATATGCTGTATGCTTTGCTTGGTATGCTACTAGGATTTTCATCCTATGGGCTGAGTATCTATTTTTATATTAAAGCGCAACGTGTTCTCGGTGCATCTCTTACCAGTGCTTATTATGCAGCTTCCCCGTTCATCGGAGCCATTTTATCCCTGCTGCTTTTGCATGAAACAATCAATTGGGCATTTGCGGTTGCATTGCTGGTAATGCTTGGCGGAACTTATATCGCAGTATCGGACCGTCATTCTCACGTACATACACATCAACCGATTACACATGAACACCGTCACACACATGACGATAGCCATCATTTTCATACTCACGGCGGTATGTGCTGCGAACACAGCCACATTCATACGCACATGCTTTTGGAACACGATCATGCGCATTTGCCGGACTTGCAGCATTCTCATACGCACTCAAAAAGGAGATTCCAAAAATGAATCTCCTTTTTGTTTACTTCATCGCTTTTTCTAATCTGCTTATCACAAGATCTTTCCCCATAATGCACATCACAAGTTTCATATCCGGACCGTGTACATCGCCCGTAAGCGCAATTCTCAGTCCCATGTAAAGATTTTTACCTTTAATATTCTTTTCCTTTTGCAAATACTTAAAAAGTTCGGTTAAGGCTTCCGGAGTCAGTGTATCAAGCTTTTGAATTGCTGAAAAAATCTCTGTATACAACGTTTGATTTGTATCAAATGCTCTTGCTTCATTCGCTTCCGGCGTCCCGACGAATCGATATTCACCCAATATTCCGTCAATTTCGGCTTTCGCTTGATCGAAATAACTGATTCTGTCTTTCAGACACTGTGCCGCATAAAGCATTTTCTGATGATCATCCGTATCCAAATCCGTTTGTTCGAGATACGCTCTCAAGTCGTAAGCGAGCTCTTCATCGTCCATTGTTTTAATGTATTGACTATTAATCCAATTCAATTTTTCAACATCGAAAACCGCACCGCTTTTATGAATGCGGTCAAGAGAAAATTCTTCCGTAATTTCATTCAGCGAAAAAATTTCCCGTCCGTCGGGAACCGACCAACCTAACATCGCAATATAATTAATCAGTGCTTCCGGAAGATACCCTTTTTTTAAGTAATCCTCAACCGCAGCCGATCCATCCCGTTTGCTGAGTTTCTTTTTATCCGCATTCAAAACAGTCGGGAGATGCACATACCGAGGAGGATCCCAACCGAATGCTTCAAAAAGCAGTAAATGCTTCGGCGTTGATACCAACCATTCTTCGCCGCGAATGACATGGGTAATCTGCATCAGATGATCGTCAACAACTACCGCGAAATGATAGGTCGGAAAGCCGTCCGCCTTAATCAATACCTGCTCATCCATATCATTCGTATTAATAGAGACTCTGCCACGAACGATATCATCGAACACAACTTCTCTGTTTTCCGGAAGTTTCATTCTGATGACGTATGGCATTCCCGCATCCAAATTGGATTTTATTTCGGCTTCCGTCAAATGAGAGCACTTAGAATCGTATTTCGGAGTCAATCCTTTTGCCGTCTGTTCTTCGCGTAATTCTTCCAATCTTTCCTTGGTGCAAAAACAGTAATACGCTTTCCCATCTCGTAACAGTTGGTCAATATACTTTTTGTAACTATCAAGCCGTTCCGACTGAAAATAAGGGCCGAATTCTCCGATCTCCGAAATTGTTCCGTCCTCTATTATCGGACCTTCATCATGAATAATATGGCATGTCTCCAAAACCGAGATCAGATTTTCTACGCTTCCTTCCACATATCTTGACTGATCGGTATCTTCGATTCTGAGAATATAACTTCCCTTTTCTTTCTTTGCCCATAAGTAGCAATAAAGCGCCGTTCTTAAACTGCCGATATGAAGATATCCCGTAGGACTCGGCGCAAATCTTGTCCTGACTGTCATCAAATTACTCCTTTTTCGCATCAGCGAATTAATCATTCTCAGATAGTTTCTGCTTTGGTTTCCCGATAAACTTTCCGTCTGCCCAAAGTTTTTCCAGATTATAGAGTTCCCGTTCTTCTTTCAGAAAAATGTGTACCACTATATCGACATAATCAAGAAGAATCCATCTCCCCGCTTCCACTCCTTCTCTGCCAATAAGTTGGAAACCTTGTTCTTCAGCCTTTTCTTCTATATATTCCGCAACAGCCTTCGACTGGCGATCATTGCTTGAAGTTCCGATGACAAAGGCGTCCATATCAGCAGCAATCCCGCTGACGTCGATTACTTCAATATCGTTTATATTTTTTTCTTCCAGCCATGACCGGAACAGTTCTGCTTTTTCGCTGATCAGCATGCAAGCCTCCCTAAAATAATCTATCGATTTTATTATATCATAGCTGTGTCGGAATCGGTACAGAGGATTGATTCCAATCCGCCGACAATAAAAAAAGCTTGTCCGACAAGCCTTTGCTCAAGTGGCAGGGGTAGCAGGACTCGAACCTACGAATGACGGAATCAAAATCCGTTGCCTTACCGACTTGGCTATACCCCTATATGTAAATCAATAAGAGTGGAATTCTTATGGCAGGGGTAGAAGGATTCGAACCTACGAAATGACGGAGTCAGAGTCCGTTGCCTTACCGCTTGGCGATACCCCTGTATCGTTGTAAAAAATGGGGTGGAGAATGGGATTCGAACCCACGATCTTCGGAACCACAATCCGACGCTTTAACCAGCTAAGCTAACCCCACCATAGTTCAGAAATGGCGCGCCAGAAGGGATTCGAACCCCTGACACACGGCTTAGAAGGCCGTTGCTCTATCCTACTGAGCTACTGGCGCAAATAAATGGAGCGGGTGAAGGGAATCGGACCCTCGCGACCAGCTTGGAAGGCTGGGGCTCTACCACTGAGCTACACCCGCACGTGTAGTGCGGTATTTAGTATAACTGATAGGACTTGGTTTGTCAATTGTTTTTTGCCAAATTTTAGCCTACTCAGGAGAGAAAATTTGCCAGTATTTATACCATAAATTTACCTTGAATACAGTACAAAAAACACTCTTTAATCTTCTGTTTTTTCACGAAACATTACATGCATCCCTTTTCGTTCCTATCCCGAAAAAAACTGCATTTTTTTTACGGAAATCATGTACCCTTTCAGTCATTTCTCTCTATGATTTTTTGTTCTTACAATAAGTTTTGCTTGCATTCGAGATGAGTAAATGATAAAATAATAACGCTAAAAAACTCTGATTGGAGGTAGGATCTTGGCAAATATCAAATCGGCTAAAAAAAGAATTCTGACCAATGAAAAAAGCAGACTTGCAAATAAAATGGTCAAAACCAATCTCAAAACAACAGAAAAAGATTTTCTTGCTGTTGTAGCTGAAGGCGATGTCGAAAAGGCAACTGCGGCTTACAGATTGGCTTCCAAAAAATTTGACATGGCTGCATCCAAAGGTGTGATTCATAAAAATGCTGCGAACCGCAAAAAAAGCCAGTTTGCAAAAAAACTCAACGCGATCGGTTAACAGCTCTTATCAATTCATAGATTGCATAAAGGAAACCTTGGCAGACTGTTCTTCAAGGTTTTTTTATGTTTGGAGAGATCAATGATGTATCATTCGTTTACGAACGAAAATCTGTTTGGTGTCGGAGTGGATATGACTGATATCCGCCGCTTCCAAAAATTAACCGCTGAAACGGCTGAACGCCTTGCAAAAAAAATACTTACAGAATATGAGTTGCAACAATATCAGAATGCCGCCGATCCAATCAAGTATCTGGCAGTTGCTTATTGTGCGAAAGAGGCGGTTTCAAAATCGTTCGGAACCGGATTTCGCAAATTCTGGTTTACAGATATCGAAATCAGAAAAAGTAAACTTAATAAGCCGAATGTATATTTATCGGAAAATATCATCAGTTTGTTTCATTTACATCAATCCAATTTCTCAATTGAATTATCGATTTCTCATGAAATTCCATATATCATTTCGTTTTGCGTGGCAATCAATTAATCCGATTGGCGAAAATCAAGTCTGTTCAACATGATGTTTGCTGTCAGATAGCTGATAATCACTTTGGGACTAATCCTTGCAAGCAAACCATAATGATTTGAAATCATCCCGATTGATCCGAGCATAGCAGCGAGAACCAATTTTTTGTCTTCGTTTTCCAACGAAAAATTTTTGTTCATCAGTTTTTCACTGATTCTGTTTTTGATATTCTCTTCCAGATATTTTTCTTTTTGGATAATATCTTCGAATTCCCGCAATAATATTTCGCATAGCTCAGGCACTGAATATTCCGCACATCGGTTGATTCCGAGAGTATCGGCACATATCTCAATGCAGGCAATATAAAAATCCTTACCGAATATTGACATATAGTTCCGTGAGCGTACCATTTCATTGATGTATCGAAATAATTCCAACATCACACGTCGATTTTTGAAAAGTTTCGAGAAAAAATCATCTTCTCTCAAATATCTGAAATCCGATGAACTGAATTGAAACTCCGACAACTCGGACTCGTCTGAGGTCAAGTAATATTCTGTTCCCAGATATTTTCCAAATAACTTGAACGTATCGTAATAACCGTAAGTCAGATTTTCCTGAATTGATTCTTTCGAAAAATTCATAACCCCGCCCAAATTATTCTTGGGTTTAATCTCCAGAAGAAACGTCCCCTCTTTATCGAATTTCTGAGAAGTCATTGCAAGAGGATCTCTGACATCGACGACGATCAAATTTTTATAACCGGCTTCCACCAACGGCTTTGCCGGAAGATTGTTGTATACACCGCCGTCAATGTACAGTTTCCCGTCAATTTTATATCGTTTAAATATAGGATGATTTGCACTGGCCATCAGATAATCAATCAGTTTTCCGTCCTGGATTTGTTCAATAAACACGGTTTCATCATTTAAATCTGACAGATTATACGTGACAAGCGCATAACGGAGATCGCTGTCACGAATTTTTTTTTCGTCAATATTTTCTTCCAGAAGTTTTTTTATATTCGACACATCGCGATATTTTTCAATTCCCGACAAGTCTGTATCAAAAACCATTTCGGGAGATAATTCGTTCCAAACATTTAATGCGCGCACGAAATCTTTTTGGACCATCAATGCGCCGTTTATCGACCCGATAGAAGTTCCCGCAACAGCTTCGATTGTTATACCCAGCTCATTCAATGCTTTCCAGACTCCCATTTCATATGCGCCTCTTGCACCGCCTCCGCTGAACACAACAGCATATGTTTTATCGATCCAATCCTGTTTCATTGTTTGCATACCCCATTCTCTGTTACTGCTATTTATATTTATCTTAACATATAATTGCAAAAAACAAAATCAAAGGTTTTTAATAAAAGAAAAGGAGCTTCGCAGCCCCTTTATTTTTCTTCATCGATTACTCTGCGGATAACTTGCGTATCGCCGGAATCAAGCTCATTTGTTTTTTTCGTCTTTTCGGGAGATTTTTGAGATTTTACAATCTTGATCTTTTTCCCCTTTTTTTTCTTTCGCTCACTTTTCGGAGATGAATGCAAAGACCGTTCCGGCTGCACCGAACGTCTCTCCGAAGTCTCAGCCGATTGATCCTGTTTCGGAATTGGTTTGATGGAAATATTCTTATGCTTAACCGCAACTTTTTTCTTGGCCTTGTTTTTCTTTCTGCTTCGTATTATCAGTATCGCGCCAACAATCACAACAATAAGCAATACTCCGCCCGCAGCCGCATATTGTATCATTTGTTGCTGTGATATCTGTGCTGTCTCAATCTGTGATGTGTTCACCGTTTCGACAACCGTTGTATCAATTGATGTTGTATTCTGATACATCCCGGAAATATATGCGGTAACGCGATATGTGTAATTCGTATCCTGATCAGCGGTTTCGTCCACATATTCCGTTGTGCCGGGATCTAACTCCGCAATTGTCGTATAAACATTGATAGAGGGACTGTCTTCGTTTGCCACAACTGTCTGCCCGTCTTCCGAAAGCGTTTCTTCAATTCGTTCCACAACATATTTTGTAACAGACAAATACCCTTCCGAAGAATCCGAAACATCGGATACCGATGACCAGACAAGTTTACCTGCCGGCGCACCTTTTTGCTTGTACAATTTCAAAGAGAGGGTCGGCTTTTGAAGCTTATAGGTAAAACCCGAAAGCTTTGAAGACAGAGAACTGATCACTTGAGAGTAATCATCCAGTTTAATTTGGTTAACCGCAAGTTCCAACACAGTAAGCGAAGGCATACCAGCCAGTCCGTCAGGAATGGATGCAATAGAGTTAAAGCTTAACGATAAATTTTGAAGATTACCGAGTGTCATTACCCCATCACTGATTTCGGTAATTTTATTGCCTGACAGTGAGAGTGTTTGCAATGCTGCCATGGACTCTATTCCGCTTGGAATCGCAGTCAATTGATTATTGTTCAATGAAAGGGCTTTCAATGCAGTAAGTGATGATAGATCAGGGACATCCGTTATCTGATTGCCTGCCAAAGAAAGACTTTGCAAGCCGGTCAGCTTCAACAATGACTCAGGAAATGTTTTGATTTGATTGTTTGCAAATGACAGCGTTCTGAGTGAAGCACAAGAACTTAAATCAGGAATATCCGTCAACTTATTGTTCTCCAGATATAGGGTTTCCAAACTGTTTGTTGAAGATATCAGTGAAATCATATATGCTCCATTGCTGGATCCGTTTACTTCCTCCAAGTCTCTGGAAGTAAAAATCCAACTCGGTACCAATGTCACTGTGTTATTGGAATAATTCAACGTTTGAAGATTATATAAATTACGCAGCGAGTCCAAGCTGCTGATGGAGTTATTGCTGACATTCAGTTTTTTTAAATTGATTGCATATTGCATTCCCGTCAGATTTGTAATTGACAGACCGGAAAGATCGAGTGTAGTCGGCAGGCTGAGCATATCTTTCACAGTCAACGTTCCGCCCGATGCGACATTTGCGGCATTCATAAGCGCTTTTTTCAGACTCGCATCCGGCACACTGACTTCTGAAGCATACCATTGCTGTAAAGTGCCGGGATCAATTGTATTCAAATCAAAAGCAGGATCGGTCAGAATTGTTGCAGGATCGGTTCCTGCGGCGTCAACCGATACCGGAAGAAAAGAAATTGCCAGGATCATGCTCAAAAAAACAGTAACAATTTTTTTTATCATATAAGAACTCCGCTATCAAAATTTTGCATTCTTCACAGTCCTTGGGAACGGAATTACATCCCGAATATTCTTCATCCCCGTCAGATACATAATAACCCGCTCAAAGCCAAGTCCGAAACCGGCATGTTTTACCCCTCCGTACTTTCTGAGCTGTAAGTACCATTCCATACCTTCGGTATTCATACCTAATTCATTCATGCGATTAAACAAAACCATATAACGTTCTTCTCTTTGGCTGCCGCCGATAATTTCGCCGATTCCGGGAACCAGGCAATCCACCGCAGCCACGGTCTTTCCGTCATCATTCTGTCTCATATAGAATGCCTTGATTTCTTTCGGATAATCCGTGACGAAAACAGGCGATTTAAAATACTCCTCGGTCAGATAACGCTCGTGTTCTGTTTGCAGATCACTTCCCCACTCAACCGGGTACTCAAAAGGATGCTTGCAATCTTTCAGAATCTGTACCGCTTCAGTGTATGTGATTCTCTTAAAATCCGAGTTTGCGACACCTTCCAATCTTGCAATCAGTTCTTTATCGATAAATGAATTAAAAAATAACATCTCTTCCGGAGCATGATCCAATACATATCGGATCAAATACTTCAGCATCTCCTCGGCCAACTGCATGTCATCGTTCAGATCAGCAAAAGCAATTTCCGGCTCGATCATCCAAAACTCCGCCGCATGTCTTGCGGTATTCGAATTTTCGGCACGAAATGTCGGTCCGAACGTATATACATTCTTAAACGCCAACGCAAAAGCCTCGGCCTGAAGCTGACCGCTTACGGTAAGATAAGCGGCTTTCCCGAAAAAATCTTTCCCGTAATCGATATCTCCGGCTTCGGTTAAAAACGGATGCTGTATATCCATTGTTGTAACACGAAACATTTCACCGGCACCTTCACAGTCGCTCGCAGTAATCAACGGAGTATTTACATAAACAAACCCTTTTTCCTGAAAAAATTGATGTATCGCAAAAGCTGCGAGAGATCGTACGCGAAACGTTGCCGCGAAAGAATTTCCACGCGCGCGCAGGTGCGCAATCTCGCGAAGATATTCGAAGGTATGCCGTTTATTCTGAAGCGGATAGTCTTCTTCGGAATCCGCTAACAGCGTGACAGAAGAAGCCTTGACTTCAAACGGTTGTTTCATTTCCGGTGTGACTTTCAAACTGCCGATTACTTTGATCGCGCTGTATATTTTAAGCTTACAGACCTCATCATAATCCGGCATGCTTTCCTTTTCGATCACAATCTGAATGTTCTTAAAAAAAGTACCGTCGTTCAGTTCAATAAAGCCAAACGCGTTGGAAGAACGGATTGTCTTCACCCATCCGTCAACTTCAATCTCCTGTTCCGACAGCTCCTGAAATTTTTTGTAAAGTTGGTTGACTGTTATTTTCAAAACTGACCTCCGCATTAAACATGTCAATTATATCATGCAAATCAAAGTAAGGGAATTTAGTTTCAAATTTTTTAATAAAACCGCAAGACACATAACAGTTACGCTATGTGTCTTGCATTCGCTCAGTGTTTTTTGATTTGGATCGTTACTTCATGCCCATTCAACCGAATCACTTCTCCATTGTTTTCTTTCAAGGCCAGACTATCGGCCAATGTTTCGCTCATAATATACTCTCTGAAGTGTTGCAGTGCGCTTTGCAGTTCGCTGTCCGCGTCGTAAACAATATCTATATGATCCGTAATCTCAAGCCCGATTGCCTTTCGGGTCTGCTGTATCTTCGAAACAATTTCTCTTGCGTACCCTTCGGCAACCAATTCTGCCGTGAGCTCCGTACTCAGAATAATAAACAAATTGTCTTTTGTCTGTACATTGAATCCTTCTTTTGCTGTAATACGGATATCCAGCAGGTCTTTTGTCAGCGTCAGCGTCTGCCCTTCTACAATGACATCTGCACTGCCATGAGCATTGATTTGATGTACAAACTCTGCGGCATCTATTTCTGCAAGCTTTGATGAAAGAGGCTTCATGAGAGAACCGAATAATTTACCGCAAGCGCGAAAGTCCGGTTTCAGGCTGAAATTCATATATTTGGAAAGATCATTTTCAAATATGATCTCTTTGACATTTAATTCTTCCTTGATCAATTCCGTCAATTCTCCGATCGGCTTTTCATGTGCCCCGTCGATCAGAATTTCGCTGAGAGGCTGACGTACTTTTATCTGGACTTCCTCTCTTGCACTTCTTCCCAAACTGACTAGATCTCTGACGAGATCCATTTTATACTCCAGTTCGGAGTCGATCAATAATTCATCATACTTTGGATAGTCCGCCAAATGCACCGACTCAGCATCCGTCAGATTACGATAAATTTCTTCTGTTATATAAGGCGCAAACGGCGCAGAAATTTTTGCAATTCCAACCAAAATTTCATACGTAGTCAGATAAACTGCTTTTTTGTCATCTGTGAGCTGACTGTCCCAAAAGCGCTTTCGATTTCTTCTGATATACCAGTTGGAGAGATCTTCATTAACAAATTCCTGAATCTTTCTGACCGCCTTTGTCATATCGAAAGCATCCATGTTTTCGGTCACTTCCTTCAACATGGAATGATATTTTGAAAGCAACCATCTGTCAATTTCGTCACGTTTTGATATCGGACAATCAAAATTCCTCGGATCGATCTGATCGGCATTTGCATACATGACAAAGAAGCTGTATACATTTTTCAGGGTCAGAAAATATTTGCTGATAACTTCCTTCAATCCTTCTTCATCGAATTTGGTAGGCGTCCAAGCTGGCGAAACGTAGAGCAGATACCAACGAAGTGCGTCCGCACCGTATTGGTCAAACATCGCAAACGGATCAACTGTATTCCCGCGCGATTTTGACATTTTCAATCCGTCTTTGTCCAAAATCAAATCATTGACCAACACTCTTTTGTAAGGAGATTTTCCGGTAAGAAATGTTCCGATGGCAAGAAGAGAATAGAACCATCCCCGTGTTTGATCGATTCCTTCGCAAATAAAATCAGCAGGAAATTGATCTTCAAAAATATCCTTCTTTTCGAAAGGGAAATGATACTGTGCAAACGGCATTGATCCGCTGTCAAACCAGCAATCGATCACATCGGTCACTCTGGTCATTTTCTTTTTACAAATCGGGCATTCGATGTGCACTTCATCCACATACGGGCGATGCAGTTCAATAGAAGCATCAATGGGCTCCAAAGCTTTGCTTACAAGCTCTTCTCTTGACCCGATCGACTCTGTATGTCCGCACTCGCATCTCCAAATGTTCAGTGGGGTTCCCCAATAACGATTTCTGGAAATAGCCCAATCTTTCAGATTTTCCAACCAGTTTCCGAATCGTTTTTCTCCGACAAAATCCGGATACCATTCCACCTCATTATTTGCAGCGATCAGTTGATCTTTATATTTGGTGACTTCGATATACCAACTGGGTTTCGCATAGTATAGCAGTGGGGTTTTGCATCTCCAGCAATGAGGATAATTATGTTCCATTTTTATTTTTTTAAACAGCTTGCCCTGTTCTTTCAACCAAATAATAATGTCTTTATCCGCGTCCATTACAAATTGGCCTTTCCACGGCGTATCCAAATAATGTCCGCTTTCATCCACAGGGTTCGGCACGGCCAGTCCGTATTTTTTCCCGACCTGGTAGTCGTCTTCTCCAAATGCAGGAGCAATATGAACGATTCCTGTTCCGTCTTCCATTGTGACATATTCGGCGCAAGTAACAAAAAAAGCTTTTCCGTTTTGCGGTTTAATAAATGGCATCAGTTGTTCGTATTCTGTGAACTCAAGACTCTTGCCGTCCATTTCTTCCAAAATTTCATATTCATCGCCGAACAGTTTGCCGAGCAGAGCTTTTGCCGCGACATATTTTTTCCCGTTATGAATCACTTTAGCATAATCCGATTGAGGATTGACTGCCAAAGCGACATTGGAAGCCAATGTCCATGGAGTTGTCGTCCAAACAAGGAAATAATAATCCGATTGTTTCGCCTTCATTTCAACGATAACGGTATCTGTTTTTATCATCTGATATCCAAGCGATACTTCATGCGAAGCAAGCCCCGTACCACAACGGGGGCAGTAAGGTAAAATTTTATGCCCCTCGTAAATCAGTCCTTTTTTGAAATATTGATCCAGTATCCACCATACCGTCTCAATGTAATTATTATCCAAAGTAATATACGGATCATCTAAATCGATAAAATACGCCATGCGCTTTGTCATTTCGCGCCACATCGCTTCGTATGAAAACACAGATGCACGGCATTTTTCGTTAAATTCTTTGATGCCGTATTTTTCGATATCCTGTTTTCCGCTCATTCCAAGCGTTTTTTCGACTTCAATCTCAACCGGAAGGCCGTGCGTATCCCACCCTGCTTTTCTCAGAACCCGATAGCCCTGCATAACTTTATATTTATTGACACTGTCTTTTAATGTTCTGGCCAGCACATGATGAATTCCGGGCTTTCCGTTTGCTGTCGGAGGCCCTTCGAAAAAAACGAAATTTTCTTTTCCTGTCCGGTTTTCTATGCTGCGTTTCAGGATATCGATCGAATCCCAATAATTCGATATCTGCTTTTCATTATCTGCTACACTCTGTTTGTTCAGTTCTTTAAAACTCATGATTCCTCCGTAATGAATCTCCAAATCAATAAAAAAATCCTGTTTTTGAAAACAGGACGAAAAATCCGCGGTACCACCCGTATTGGCTGCCAAGCCCACTCTGATGATGTGATAACGTTCATCAAACGAACCGTCTTAACATTAAATCTCCTCGGACGATCTGCTCGGAAGTGATCCTTCCCTGCGTCTCTCGAATGACTCGCACCAACCGCCATTTCTCTGCACCGGACAACAAGTTCCGCCTTCTTCATCGCTTTTAATCATTTTATTTTACATGAGTCATTATTCATTGTCAATCATTTCTTTGCAACATCAACCCTGTCAGATACGATCTGTTTTGATTCGATTCATCAATTCCTGTTTATCGATCAGTTCGGAATAAGAAAAGCTCAAAACATCTCTTATCGCATCATCCGCTTTCCCATGGGTATAATCCCGGTGATCGTTTTCTGTTATAATGATTTTCTTGTCTTTCAGTTCTTTCAAAATCAACACATTGCTCAGATTCCCATTTCCGATCGCAACGTCCGTCAATATCACCGTGTCGCATTCATGAATCAAAATCAAATTCTCATCGTATGCTTTCTGCGAAATTTCACTGTATGGTTTTTCTGCCGCGCAGGGAATGCCAAGAGATTCACATACTTCATAGTCGCTGTCCCCGATGTTGACTACACCGCAACTGACCGAATAGCCCCTGTTTCGAAGTTCCTCCAAAATATTTTCACCGCTTCCCCCGCCGCAAATAACGTGGATACGTCTGTTTTGATGCAGGTTCTCGGTCTTTTTCATTTTTCTCAGAGGCACAATTTCCAGAGATTCTGTCAATTTATTGTTTCGTACCACCATATCAATCTGATAAATCGGTTTTAATGTTTCTTCATTGATAACCTCAGACACACTTCCGCTTTTTACCAGCACGCCATCATTGAGCAAAAAAATCCGATCAGAAAATCTTGCGGCCATATTAATATCATGCAACACAGCAAACACTGTGATTCCGTCTTCTTTGTTGAGGTTGCGGATTAATTCCATAATTTCCAGATTATGATGGATGTCCAAATGATTTGTCGGCTCATCCAAAATCAGAAGTTGTGGCTTCTGAGCAAGCGCACCCGCAATAATCACCCGTTGACGTTCGCCGCCGGACAATGAGTTGATTTTTCGTTCTTTCAAATGGAATGTATTTGTCAAACGAAGCGATTCATCCACAATTTCAACATCCCGCACGGTTTCGCTTTCCATTCGTTTTAAATAGGGATTTCTTCCCATCATAACGATATCCTTCACTTTGAAAGCAAAATTTGTCTGAAAATTCTGAGGAACCACAGCAGCATATTGCGCACGCAATTTTGCAGAATAATCTTTATTGTTCTTCCCTCCGAGATAGATTTCCCCGTTTTCGATATTTACACTTTGCATAATCGCATTGATCAGCGTTGACTTCCCGGAACCGTTCGGCCCGATAAGTGACACAAATTCACCTTTTTTCACATCACAGCTGAAATCTTTCAACACAGGTTTTGACTGGGAATCATATTGTACCGTTACATGATCAAATCGCAAAATACTTTCCATCTATATCACCTCCGTACGTTTTACACGAAGCAAATAGATAAAGAACGGAGCACCAAGGACTGCCGTCACAAGCCCGACCGGTATTTCAGCCCCTGGCATTACCGTGCGCGAAAGGGTATCACAAATGCAAAGCAGAATTCCACCCAGAAAAAATGAGAGAGGCAGAAGATGTTTATGGATCGGACCGGAAAACAAAC
This sequence comes from Anaerofustis sp., assembly GCA_041447245.1. Classification (GTDB taxonomy): domain Bacteria; phylum Bacillota; class Clostridia; order Eubacteriales; family Anaerofustaceae; genus JBGMEA01. Next base: position 49,173 of record JBGMEA010000023.1, on the reverse strand, counting down.
GGACAATATGAGGCGCAATCAATCCGACAAATCCGATAATTCCGCTTACCGATACACAGGCTGCCATCATAAGCGCAGTAATAAAAAATAATCGGGATTTTACTTTCTCCGTTTCGACTCCAAAACGGATCGCACTCTCGTCTCCGAGCATGATAATATCAAGATCGCGTGAATAAATAAATACCAATATATAGCCGATCAACGCATAGGGCAGCACAATCCAAAACTGATCCCATCCTTTCCCTGAAAAGCTCCCGAGCGTCCAATAATATATTTCTTTCATTTGATTGTGGGAGAACAGCATGGCAAATGAAATGATCGCAGTCAAAAACTGATTCACGGCAATACCGGTAAGCAACAAAGAAGTCAGTTGCGCATGTCTGCCGACTTTTGCAATATTATATACAAAAAAAATGGTGATCACTGCAGAAATAAATGCCATGATCGAAATCGCGTTCAATCCGATGAAAGTAACAGGAATGGCAAAAAGAATCCCGAAAGTTGCACCGAATGCCGCACCGGAAGAAATACCCAACACAAAAGGATCCGCCATCGGATTTCGAAAAATCGCCTGATACACAGCGCCGCATATTGCCAATATGCCGCCGACAAAAAAAGCAAGCAGCGTACGAGGGAATCGTACCTTCCAAATAATAATTGCTTTCGTGCCCAAATCAGCCAACGAATCATTCCGAATGCCGAACAATTTGTTTGCCAATATGATAACCGTTTCACGAAAACTGATATCTGCCGAACCGAAAAAAGTACAGATCAAAATAATTGCGACAGAAAGAAGTATGCCAGATATAAACAAAGTAATTACTTTTTTCATAAATACCTACCGAATCGTTTCCTTGCATGATTATATCATGTTCCTATCGAATTGCTCCAAAAAAGAGAAAAGATACAGACTGATCTGCAAGGATCAATCTGTATGCCAATCTCAAATACAATAATCAACAAATTTTATTTATAATCGGATAAATTTGTGATGTAGTCCGACTGAATATTCAATTCAGGATAAATCAATGCAGCAAGGGCGCGCAATCCATCAACGACACGCGGTCCCGGTCTGGAAATAATATCGGCAAGCGGGTCGGAATAATCGATAAAATATACATTATCGTTTTTAAATGCCGCGATCTGGTCAAATCCATCCGGTTCTACATAATAGTCTTTGGAAGACATGCTGATATAAACATCCGGATCGGCAGAAATCACTTCTTCGGAAGTAAGCTGAGGCGCGGATGTATCATAGTCCCGCGCAATATTCGTCGCTCCGATCAAGCCGAAGAGATTGCCCTGAAAACTCAACCCGCTGGAGGAGTAGAGCATACCCAAATCTATAAATACTTTTTTAGATTGTGCATCTTTCACTTCTTTTTGCAATTCTTCCAAATCAGATTTCATTCCGCTGACCACATCACTTGCCTGATCTTCATGATTCGTAATCACGCCGAACGCCATAATGGAGTAGTAAATATCATCCATATCCATTTCGTTTGTAGAGTACACTGCAATCCCGGCCTGTTCAAGTGTTTGCTGAACATCTGTTGCAAACGATCCGGAAACAAATACAACATCGGGATCCAGTTCTATGATACGTTCCACATCAACGCTGTAAGTATCACCGACTTTTTCAAGGTTCGCAGCTTCTTCCGGATAATTGCACCATGTCGAATCTGCCACCACCATATCTCCGGCACCGATCGCAAACAATGTTTCCGTGCAGCTCGGAGCAAGTGAAATCACGGTTTTGGGTTCACTCTGTATGGTAACATCAGTGCCGTTTCCGTCAGTAATCGTCATCGGATATTTTCCTGCCTCGGGCAGTCCGTATTCTTTTGAGTTTTTGTCTTGGCATCCGTACAGAGGCATACAAGCTATAACCAATGCAAGAAATGCAACCAAGATTTTTTTCATTTTCTCTCCTCCAAAAAATAATTTCCAAACAAAAAAACCGCATACTGCGGAGAGAAAGATACATAACTCTTCCCGCCGAAGATTTACTGTAACCATAAAGGCAGGTTCCTGACTCGCAAGCATATAACAATTATTCATTATTATTGCCTGCACACAGTAGCGGGGGCTGTAACGGCATCTACCGTTTTCCCTATTAAGCAATGCGCACCATTACGGTATTCAGATGATTCAATTGTTTTCATAAATAGTAGCATATGGTATAATAAATGTAAAGCGAAATTTTCAAAATATGAGTTGTCGTTCATTCAATTTTATTTTTTCTCTTTACATGATACATAGCATATGATATACTCATTAGGCTATTTACCCAACTTCAGTAATGCGAATATCCGACGCCTACTAAAGTTGCGGCGTATTATTTTTAAAGGAGAACTTTTCTATGCAAATGGACAAAGACACGAAACTGTCGGTTATCACAAAACATCAGAAACACGAAAGCGATACCGGATCACCGGAAGTACAGGTGGCACTTCTGACGGAGCGCATCAATAATCTGAATGAACATCTGAAGAAAAACAAGAAAGATTTCCATTCTCAGCGAGGCATGCTGAAAATGGTAGGGAAAAGAAGACGACTTCTCGACTATCTGAAAGAAAAAGATATCGAACGTTACCGTTCCCTGATCAAAGAACTCAATCTGAGAAAATAATCATAAAAAGACGATGCGAAAATCATCGTCTTTTTCTTTATTTATGATACAATATCGATGTAGCTTTCTAAAAAATGTTGTGAAACATGCCCATCGCAAACAAATACAGAAAAGGAAGCGGTGGAAGCCTATTTAGTGAAGTTAAAATAGGAGGAATCATGAAACAAATTTTTCAAACCGATTTTGCAGGCAGACCGCTTGTAGTAGAACTCGGAGAACTGGCGCAGCTGGCAAACGGGTCGGCACTGGTTTCTTACGGTGACACGACTGTTCTGGTAACTGCATGCATGTCAAAAGAGCAAAAACAAAATATCGACTTTTTCCCGCTCAGTGTCAATTACGAAGAAAAACTCTATTCTGTGGGAAAAATTCCCGGAGGATTTTTAAAGCGCGAAGGCAGAGCAAGCGAAAAAGCAACACTCAGCGCGCGTGTCATCGACCGTTCCCTTCGTCCATTGTTCGACAAGGGATTCCGAAATGATATTCAGATTGTGGCAACTGTCCTGAGCGTGGAGTATGACAATCTGCCGGAAATCACCGCACTGATCGGGGCATCTCTCGCAGTCAGTATTTCAGATATTCCGTTTGACGGTCCAACCGCAGGCGTGACAGTAGGATTGATCGACGGGAACTTTGTCATCAATCCAACATCAGAGCAAAGAGAAATCAGCAGACTGGATTTGATCGTAGCAGGATCGAAAGATGCCATTCTTATGGTCGAAGCAGGTGCAAAAGAAGTCACTGAAGAAGAAATGATCAAAGCCATTCTTTTTGCCCATGAAGAAATCAAAAAAATCATCGATTTCCAAACAGAAATTATTCAGGCAGTCGGGAAACCGAAAAAAGATATTCCTTATTACCGACCAAACGAAGAACTCAAAGAAGCAATGTACGGCGAATCGCTCGAACTGCTGAAAAATGCAGTTTCCGGACCTGATAAAGCTACCAGAGAAGATAATATCGACAAAGTAAAAGATGTCATCAAGGAAAAATATCTTGCATTGTATCCTGATAATGCAACCGACATCAACGAAATTTTCACAAAAGCACTGAAAGCAACCATTCGAGATATGATTGCGCATCAGAATATTCGTCCCGACGGAAGAACTCAAGACGAAATCAGACCAATTACCTGTGAAGTGGGAAAACTGAAACGCGCGCATGGTTCCGGCCTGTTTACGAGAGGACAAACCCAGGCTCTTTCCGTTGCGACATTGGGAGCGCTTCGGGAAGAACAGATTATCGACGGCATTACCGAAGAAGAGTCCAAACGTTATATGCACCAATATAATTTTCCGCCGTTCTGTGTCGGCGAAACCGGTCCGATCAGAGGACCGGGACGCCGTGAAATCGGTCATGGCGCATTGGCAGAACGAGCGTTGGAACCGATGATCCCTTCCACAGATGACTTCCCTTATACAATCAGAGTCGTATCCGAAGTGTTAAGCTCCAACGGTTCCAGTTCCCAAGCAAGCATTTGCGGAAGTACAATGGCATTAATGGATGCAGGCGTACCGATCAAAGCACCTGTCGCCGGAATCGCAATGGGTTTGATCAAAGAAGAAGACGCTTTGGTTGTTCTCGCAGATATCCAGGGAATGGAAGACTTCTATGGAGATATGGACTTCAAAGTCGCCGGCACTGCGGAAGGAATCACTGCCATTCAGATGGATATCAAAATCCATGGCATCGATGAAGAAATCCTGACGATCGCTCTAAGAAAAGCAAAAGCAGGCAGATTGTTTATTCTGAATAAAATGTTGGAAGCGATAGACAAACCCCGACCGGAAGTCAGCGCATATGCTCCCAGAATCATTACAATTCAGATTCCTGTCGATAAAATCAGAGAAGTCATTGGTTCCGGCGGAAAAGTTATCAATAAAATCATTGATGAAACCGGAGTAAAAATTGACATTATGGATGACGGAAAAGTGTTCATCGGATCACCTGATCTCACCCGCGCAGAAAAAGCGAAAGCAATCATCGAAGGAATTGTCAAAGATATTGAAATCGGAGACGTTTTTACAGGGAAAGTAACCCGCATCATGAACTTCGGCGCATTTGTCGAATTGCCCAATGGGAAAGAAGGTATGATCCATATTTCCAAACTCAGTCACGAACGGGTGGAAAAAGTGGAAGATGCCGTTAAAATCGGAGATATCGTCGAAGTGAAAGTCATAGAAATCGACAAGCAGGGCAGAATCGATCTTTCGCGTAAAGCGATGCTTCCCAAACCGGAGGCAAAGAAACCTCAGGAACCAAAAGAAAACAATTAAATTAAAAATCAAGTGCCGAAAGGCACTTTGATTTTATTATGGACTGGAAACAATACTATGGAAAAGATTGAAATCAAACTGGTCAATCACTCCCCTTACCCTTCACCAAGCTACGAAACGGAAGGTTCGGCCGGTGCCGACATTCGCGCGAATCTTGCAGAACCCCTTCTGATCGAGGTAAATGGCATCGTTTTGATCCCTACCGGATTATACTTAGCTCTTCCTTTCGGCTATGAAGCCCAGATTCGTTCCCGCAGCGGAATGACGCTGAAGCATGGGATCGTGGTTGCGAATGGAGTCGGCACGATTGATTCGGACTACAGAGGAGAAATCAAAGTCGTTCTCCATAATATTTCGCAGGAAGATTACCGTTTGCAGCCGGGCGAAAGAATTGCCCAAATGATCATTTCTCCCTGTATCCACGCTTCGTTTTTTCTCACCGATGAATTATCCTCTACAGACAGAGGGACAGGCGGATTCGGACACACAGGGAAATAAAGCGCTTCAACAGAAAGGATTTTCTTGCAACTTACCCTGATTCGCGGTAAAATGATAGCAAATTTTTCAGTTTTTTATATTTTTTATATATACTTACGGAGGAACCCAATTGAGAATTGTCGTACAAAAATACGGCGGCACAAGTGTCAATACAAAAGAAAATCGAACCAATATCATTCTGAATGTCAAAGATGCACTGCAGGAAGGATTGCAACCTGTTATTGTTGTGTCGGCGATGGGCAGAAAACCGGAACCGTATTCCACCGACGCACTGTTCTCCCTTTTACCGGCCATCGACGGAACCGATTTGCGCAGCAAAGATCTGCTTGCTTCCTGCGGGGAAACCATTACAACAGTAATTGTTTCGGAAGAACTGAAACAAGCTGGATACAAAGCATATCCGCTCACCGGAGGACAAGCCGGAATTTTAACAGACAACAATTTCGGCGAAGGGAAAATACTGGATATCGATACGGCCACCATTCTCAATTTACTCTCTCAGGGAATCATTCCCGTCGTTGCGGGTTTCCAAGGGATGAGCAAAGATTATCAGATTCTGACGCTCGGGCGAGGCGGAAGCGATATTACAGCCACAGCTTTGGGTGGGGCGCTGAACGCTGAATCCATTGAAATTTATACGGATGTGGACGGAGTCATGACTGCCGATCCGAATGTCGTACAAACAGCAGAATTGCTGAATGTAATCGAATATAAAGATGTATTCCAACTGGCAGAGTACGGCGCAAAAGTCATTCATCCCAGAGCAGTTGAATTTGCGATGAAAGCCAATGTTCCGGTCTCTGTCCTGAATGTGAAAAAAGGTCGCAAAAGCGAATGTACGGTTATCAATGACGGCTCCGACATTGCAAGAGGCGAATCCATGTTCAGCGCAGTGACAAGCCTCGGCAATTGTTCGCAGGCTGAAATCAAGTTCACGGATCTAAAAAAAGAAGATGCAATGTTCACTAAATTGGCGGATCATCATATCAGCATTGATATGATCAATATCTTCCCCGACAGAAAGAATTTTATCATCAAAAAAGAAGACAAGCGAAAAGTGTCTTCCATCATGCATCAGTTGGGCCTTGATTATACGATAACGGATGATTTCACGAAAATCACTATTCTCGGGAATCAAATCTGCGGAGTTCCGGGTATTATGGCGCGTATCATTGCTGTGCTGTATTCCAATGACATACAGGTCTTCCAGTCAACAGACTCCAGCAGTACAATCTCTGTACTTGTCGAAAGCAAAAAAGCGCCTTTGGCCGTTAATTTACTCCATAAAGCACTGATTAAATAAACGAGAAACAGAGTCGGCGAAAGTCGGCTTTTTTCTTTATAGACACTTTTTCATCTCTTTATGTTATAATGAATTATTCAACAAATTATGAGGAACTTATGAATACATTACAAGCCATTATCTTGGGAATCATTCAGGGAATAACCGAATTTCTCCCAATCAGCAGTTCCGGACATCTTGTGATTGCTCAATCATTATTTGGAATCAACAATGATAATCTTGCAATCACAATCGTTCTGCATTTGGGTACTTTTTTTGCAATTATTGCCGCCTATCCGGCTTCAGTCTGGAATCTGATTAAAGAATTTTTCGGAATGCTTTTCGATCTGATCAGATTCAAAGGTTTCAATTTGTCAAAAAGCAAATACCGCTATTATCTGATCTATATTGTCATTGCATCGATTCCGGCCGGTATTGTCGGAGTATTGCTGAATGATTTGATTGAAAATGTCTTCAGCAAAGTGTTTATCGTGTCCATGACTCTATTTCTGACAGGATTTATCCTTCTGCTCGGAGAAAAAATCAGTCAAAACAATCATAAAGAAATTCAACAATTAGGCTTCGGCAAATCAATAATCGTCGGTTTATTTCAAATGGTTGCCATTCTTCCCGGAATTTCGCGTTCGGGGACGACAATGGTCGGAGGACTGGTTTGCGGTCTAAAAAAAGAAGAAGCGTTGGAATTTTCTTTTCTTTTGGCACTCCCTGCTATATTGGGTTCGGTGCTTATCGAAATGAAAGATATTGTCAAAATGATTGATGAAATCTCAATGATTCCTGTGGTGTGCGGTTTTATAACATCTTTGATCATTGGGTATCTATCCATCAAACTATTTAACCTGATCGTAAAAAAAGGACATTTAGTTTATTTTTCCGTCTATTGCTGGACGGTGGGGTTGCTTCTCGCCGTAAACATTTCTTATTTTAAGTAGGAGAATTCATATGCTTTTGAAAGAAAGAATCCATAATAACGAATTGTTGCTTTTGGACGGATCGATGGGAGCGGTCTTGATCGGCATGGGATTTGGCGGCAATAAAACACATCGAATCAATATTGAAAAACCGGAAATCATCACCGAAATCCATAAAGAATATTTTTCCGCAGGGTGTGATATTATTTTGACCAACACATTCAACATTACTCCGGAAAGTATGCAGAAAGCAAATATGACCGTCAAAGAAACCGTCCGCAGTGCTGTTATAGCTGCATCGAAGGCTCGAGAATGCTATCCTGACAAATATATCGCGTTGAATCTCGGTCCTACCGGGAAATTGATGGAACCGTACGGTCAACATCCTTATGAATCGGCTTATGATTATTTTGCGTTACAAATCAAGGAAGCACATGAAAACGTTGATTTGTTTGTGATAGAAACCATTTCCGACATTAACGAAATGCGGGCTGCGATTCAGGCATGCAGAGATATTTGCAAAAAGCCAATTCTTGCTGCTATGACTTTTACTTCCAGATTAAAAACATGGTTGGGATTTCCGTTGGAAGAATGGGCGGAATTTATCAATCACAGCGATATTGATGCCGGGGGAATCAACTGCACCCTCACACCTGCAGAAATGTTGCCGTTGGCACTTGAACTAAAATCTAAAATAAATAAACCGCTGTTTGCAGAGCCAAACCGCGGACAACCGGAAACAGACGGAGAGCATACCATCTATCGAATGTCTCCCGATACATTTGCTGAAGGATTGTATGCATTCTACCGTAACGGAATTCATATCTTGGGAGGTTGCTGCGGGAGCGATCCTACATGCATGCAACAACTTCGCAAAAAATTATCATAGTCGTTTCAATTCAATGCCAATGATATCTCCGTCTCCGTCCGTTATAATAAGCGCATATCCGGCAGACGGAGATTTTTGTCTGGAAACCGACCCCGGATTGATCAACAAAATTCCGTTTCGGTTTTCCAGATATTGTCGATGCGTGTGTCCGAAAACAACAGCATGGACTCCTTTTTCTAACCCATATTCAGTCAGTGCATCCAGAGAATATTTCACGCCGAAACGATGACCGTGCGTCAGAAGAATTTTTGTCAATCCGATCTCGATGATCAATTCGCCCGGGTCACAGGAAAAACTGCCGTCGCAATTTCCTTTCACGCAACGGCAGTCCATTTTTTCTGTCCGAGCCATTCTTATATCTTTTGCATAATCTCCCGCATGAAGCAATAAGTCAGTATTATCTTCGGATTCAATTGCTTCATTCAAAGAACGGATATCTTGATGAGAATCTGAAACTGCCAATATTTTCATCTGTTTTCCAACTCAGCTTTATTTTCAAAATAACGATCGATCTTTGGTTTTAATTTTTCAAATGCTCTTTTTCTGTGACTGATCTCATTTTTTTGTCTATTTTCCATTTGTGCGTATGTCAAACCGCTTTCCTTGCATATAAACAAGGGGTCATACCCGAAACCGTTTTCTCCGAGTTCTTCATAACCGATCAGACCGTTTACTTCTCCGCGCACAACATACTCGGATCCATCATCAAATACTACAGCGCCGGCAGAAACAAATTTTGCTGTTCTTCTCTCCGCCGCTACTTCTCTCATTTCATGCAGCAATTTGACATTGTTTGCTTTATCGTCCCCATGGCATCCCGAATATCTTGCGGAATAAATCCCGGGAGCACCACCCAACGCATCCACGCACAGTCCGGAATCATCGGCAATTACTGTTTTACCACATGAAAGAAAAACGTTTCTGGCCTTGATTAGCGCGTTCTCTTCAAAAGAATTCCCGTTTTCTTCGATCTCAGTCTGAAAGCCGATATCTTTTAGCGAAAGAATTTGATACCCCGTTAATATTTCTCTCAATTCCTGCAGTTTGTTTTTGTTGGCAGTAGCGAACACAATTTCTTTCATGATTTCAATTCCAAAACCTGCTTTTGGATCTGAATAATTTGCATAATAGCGTTTTTTGACATCAGTAACAATTGATCCATTTCTACTTCCGTGATCGGACGAGCTTCGCCTGTCGCCTGAATTTCAATATAATTCCCCTGTTCCGTCATTACAACATTCATATCGGCAATCGCTTTGCTGTCTTCGGCATAACAAAGGTCAACCATCGGTTCATTATCCACAATTCCGACACTCACAGCGGCCATATGATACTGAATCGGATTTTCTTTCAGCAATTCTGCGTTGATCAAATAAGAAATCGCGTCATACAATGCAATATAACTTCCGGTAATGCTGGCGACTCGTGTGCCTCCGTCCGCCTGAATCACATCACAGTCAATCCAAATTGTTCTTTCTCCGAGTTTTTCCAATTGGGTAACACTGCGGAGCGATCTTCCGACGAGACGTTGAATTTCAGCGCTTCGTCCATCCAATTTCAGCTTCGTAATATCTCTCTGTTTACGTTGTGCATTTGCACCGGGCAGCATATTATATTCTGCAGTAATCCATCCCTGACCGGAACCTTTCAGAAACTGTGGGACTTTTTCTTCCACAATCGCCGTACAAATTACTTTTGTGTCACCAAATTCAATCAATACCGATCCATGCGGATATTTCAGATAATTTCTGGTAATTCTGACCGTCCGGATTTCATCATTTTTTCTTTTGTCAAATCTCATATATGCCTCTTTCTACTTCAGTACTTTATATAACTCATCGCCTTGCGGCGGGAATAATTCCATTTTTGTATGATGTGCGAGCAAATATTTCCCCTTCTCCCGAAATGTCCCGATTACTGCAGCCTCTATCCCTTGTGTCATTAAAGCATGAACCAACGTCTGGGAGTCACGCACAGCAAACAACATTACTCCGCTTGAAATCAAACGAAACGGATCAATTTGAAAATGATTGCATATTTTTTTTGTCACACAATGAATCGGAATTCGGTTCATTTCAATTTCCAAACCGATTCCGACAGTTTCAGCCATTTCCCATGCTGCTCCCAAAACGCCGCCTTCCGTAGCATCATGCATCATTATTGCGCCGTTATTCCGCCCGATCAATCCTTCCCGAATCACAGATGTATGTTTGATCCATTCAATTGCCTGAAGCAATTCTTTATCCGTGAGAATACCGCTCAGTTCATCCTTCTTCTCGGCAGCCAAAATTGCAGTACCTTCAATACCCGCAAATTTACTCATCACAAGCCGATCACCTTCTTCAATCGTCAAAAAAGGTGACTTCGTACGCTTTCCCAAGCTAACGCCCGACAGTACGAAACGATTGACTGCGCTGCTGATTTCGGTATGGCCTCCGATCAAATCAATGCAGTTTTCATCACAGGTCTGCAACACTTCATCAATTATTTCCTCAACCTGTTGCAAAGACCCGCTCGGAGGGATCAGTATTGTAATTAATATACCAATCGGTTCCCCTCCTGCAGCTGCAATATCATTGCAGCAAATATTCACACAAAGTCTTCCGATTCCCTTTTCGGTACCGGTGATCGGATCTGTAGAAATAACAAGATAATTATCTCCAAAATCTGCAATTGCACAATCTGCTCCAATGCCCGGACCAATAATCGTCTCTTTGCGTTTGCGTTTTATTTTACGAAACAGAATATCTTCCATTTGCTCATTCGTCAATTTCCCAAATTTCATTTTACTTCCTAATTATTGAATACATAGTCCCAGAAGACTTTACTGTCATGTCGGATCTTCCGGTCTATTATTTTTACCATTTCCAACCCTGCAAAGCTAAATTGAATAGAATCAAACGAGTCGACATCATTAACTACGGGATACGCATCCTCTTTCTCATACAAATTTAGAATATCAACCGGCAGTATGCCCGTATTATATACGACTGTATCAATGATATTTTTCCCCTTCGCGTGTTTAACGATGGCCTTTATATGATCGCTCAATCGATATCCATTCGTTTCGCCGTTCTGAGTCATAATATTTTGTACATAATACTTTTTTGCTTCCGATGATGTCAATGCTTCACATATACCATTTACAAGCAAATTCGGTATCAGTGAAGTATAAAGACTTCCCGGACTATAAACGATAATATCCGCTTCTTTGATCGCTTCCGTGCACTCTATATACGCTTCTGCGTTATCAGGGCATAGATACATTTTTTGGATCTTATCATGAAAAGATGCGCAATACAAAGGGATTTTTGATTCACCTTCAATGATACGCCCGCTATTCAGTTGAGCGCACAATACAATATCCTGTGTTGTTACAGGCAGCACTCGCCCATTAACGGCCAAAACATCGCTGACCATTCTAACAGCTGCAGGAAAATTTCCGCTGATTTGATGCATTGCCGTTATCATAATATTTCCGAAACTTTGCGTTTTCATGAAACCATCTGTAAAACGGTAATCCATCAACTCTGCCATAATATTTTCTTCGTCCGCCAGAGCAACGATACAGTTTCTGATATCACCGGGAGGCAAAATCCCATAGTCCTGTCGAATCGTCCCCGAACTGCCTCCATCATCGGCTACCGTAACAATTGCACTGATCTCACACGGATAATATTTCAGCGTCCTTAGAAAGACAGCATTCCCCGTTCCTCCGCCGATCAGAACAATTTTCTTTTTTTCTTTCATGCAGTTACAATATTCCTCAAATCAATATTCATCTTTCAAAATGTCGCGATGTTCCGCTGTCGTGATGTATCCCAAACCTGACAGTTTCCTTGCAATTTCTTCTGCGACAGCAACCGACCTGTGCCGTCCGCCCGAACAGCCGATGCCGACTATCAGTTGACTTTTCCCTTCTTTGGCATAACACGGTATCAAAAAGCGGAACAAATCGCATATCTTGAGAATAAAAATATCGGTTTGTTCAAAATCAAAAACATAAAGCTTCACTTTTTCGTCCAATCCGGTCAATGATTTTAACTCATCTACATAATAAGGATTCGGAAGAAATCGAACGTCATACACAATATCCGCATCTTTCAGAATTCCATATTTGAAACCAAATGATACCACGTTAACAACAAATTCCGGTTTTCCGCTCAGAGAAGAAAACATTTCAAACATTTTTTGTTTAAACTCTTTATCCCTCGTAGCAGAGGTATCGATATAATAATTTGCAATTTTTCTCAGAGGTTCCAGCGTTTTACGCTCTCTGAGTATTGTTTCCTCAATGCGTTCATGCTCGGCCATCAGGTGTTTTCTTCGCATTAATTTATAGCGTTGAATCAGCACTTCATCATCCGCATCAACAAACAATATTTCACAATCTGTTTCAGATTGCAAATACAGCATTGCTTTATCCAAATCATTAAAAAAAGCTTCCCCGCGCGCATCAACGACAAATGCGACCTTCCCGATTTGCGGATCACTTTTTTTCGCAAGCTCAACAAAAGAAATAATCAAAGACGGAGGCAGATTGTCGATACAGTAATATCCCAAATCCTGAAATACACGCAATGCAATGCTTTTCCCTGATGCAAGCATGCCCGTCACCAATATAACATTCATAATATACTCCGTTGATTTTGTTAATATTATACTACAAATCGCAAGTGAATGAACAAAAAAGGCCGTGCAATTCTTAATTTCAATATCAATCACAAACCTGTGAAAAAAGTTGATTTTCAAGCAAAAAAAACTTCATTTTTCCCTGATTCTATAGTATAATAAAACCTACGTGCGAGGGTGGCGGAATTGGCAGACGCGCAGGATTCAGATTCCTGTGAGCAATACGCTCGTGAGGGTTCAACTCCCTTCCTTCGCACCATTTTATTTCCGGCTTCTTTAAGCCATTTTTTTATGTTAAAAAAAGATTCTTTCTTGCATAGCGCAGATACAATTGTCATTTAATCAGGAACCGTAATCAATCCATCTCCAACCCGTAAAGCTAAAACGATCCGAAATGATATCAAATTTTGGCCAAATCACTTGATTCGTTGATTATATTATACTGTGCTATCCCATTATCAATATTTTTGTATTTTGCAACCAAAGGACATCAAACAGATAAATAATGATCAAGCGCTGATTGTTTGACTTTTATACACAAATTTGTTATATTTATTAATACGGTCGACAGATGTCGGCCATCCTTTATTGTGCTTTAAAATTCATTGATTACATAAAATATTCAAGGAGCATACCATGCAAAAAATCCCAATGAGCACCCCTCTCGTCGAAATGGACGGAGACGAAATGACCCGCATCATCTGGCAGATGATCAAAGACATTCTGCTCACACCATATCTTGATCTGAATACCGAATACTATGATCTCGGACTGATCCATCGCAATGACACCGACGATCAGGTGACCATTGATGCCTCCAACGCGACTAAAAAATATGGGGTTGCAGTCAAATGCGCCACGATTACTCCGAATGCTCAGCGTATGACGGAATACAATCTAAAACAAATGTGGAAAAGTCCCAACGGAACCATCCGTGCGATTCTGGACGGCACGGTTTTTCGTGCACCCATTATCGTAAAAGGGATCACGCCGTATATTCCGACTTGGACAAAGCCGATTACGCTTGCCAGACATGCTTATGGAGATATCTATAAAAGCACGGAAGCAACCGTAAAAGCAGGAGAAAAAGCAGAACTGCTGATCACAACGAAAAACGGGAAAGAACGCAAGCATCTGATTCATAATTTCGATGACGACGGTATTGTTATGGGCATGCACAATACCGACCCCAGCATTAAAAGCTTCGCACGTTCCTGCTTTAATTTTGCGCTCGACGTCAAACAGGAACTTTGGTTCTCCACCAAAGATACCATCAGTAAAACCTACGATCACAGATTTAAAGATATCTTTGCAGAAATATACGAAAAAGAATACAAAGCGAAGTTTGAAGCGGCAGGAATTACCTATTTTTACACATTGATCGATGATGCAGTCGCGCGCGTCATCCGTTCCAACGGCGGTTTCATTTGGGCATGCAAAAATTATGACGGAGATGTCATGTCCGATATGGTTGCAACCGCATTCGGATCACTTGGAATGATGACTTCCGTTTTGGTTTCCCCTGACGGAGTATATGAATATGAAGCAGCACACGGAACGGTTACCGCACATTATTACAAGCACCAGCGAGGAGAACGAACCTCAACAAATTCGGTTGCCACAATCTTTGCATGGACGGGGGCACTCAATAAACGTGGGGAATTGGACGGAAATAAAGCCCTTTCCTCTTTTGCAAAAAAATTGGAACAGTCTACCATTGAGACTATTGAAGACGGAGTGATGACCGGAGACCTTGCTTCTTTATCGAACAATCCGGATAAACAATCGGTCGATACCCAAACTTTTCTGTTGGAAATTCAAAAACGTCTGGATACAAAAATATCCTAGTATTTCAGTCAAAAATATTTATAACGATTCTCAATAAACTGTTGCATTCGAAGTCGCTAGCGAGTAATATATATCTATAAAATTCATTGTAAGGCGGTAACAATTATGCTGACAAAAGACATGAGCATTATGGAGGTTGTTCAGAAATACCCTCAAACAATAAAGGTCTTTCAGGAGTTCGGTATGGGTTGCATCGGTTGTGCGGCAGCTCATTTCGAAAATATCGGACAGGGTGCTGCAGCTCACGGAATGGACATTGATCAATTGATGCAAGCTCTGAACGAATCCGTTGCTTAAATCTGACATGAACACAAAAAATAAACGAGTGAGAACCAATCTCACTCGTTTTTATTTAGCAGTAATTTTTCGAAACTTCGATGCAGAATCTGCTCACGCTCATTTTCTGTCAATGGCAGTGCATCGAACCGCGCCAATTCTTCTTTGTGATCCCACATCGGAAAATCGGATCCGAACATAAATTTCTCCGCGCCGAAGTAACGAATCAATTTCACTGCATCCTCTTTGCCGAGCTGAAACAAACTGCTTGATGTGTCGAAATAGACATTGTCGCACTTTAAGTATTCATGTGCTTCACCCCAGCGCTGATAGCCGCCGAAATGTGCTGCGATACAGACCAAATCAGGCACTTCATTCAAAACATGGAAGAGACGCTTCGGGGCAGAATAATCGTAACGGTTATCTCCCGTGTGAAACAATATTGGCAGGTGATATTTCGAGATCGCACGGTACATCGGGATTGCGACTCTGCTGTCAATGTCAAATTTTTGAAAATCAGGATGCAGCTTGATCCCTTTCAATCCGCACGAAACGATATATTCCAATTCTTCTTCGTAATGACTCATATCCGGATGCATCGTCGCAAAACCGACAAATTGAGAATACTTGTCGCATTCTCCCTGAATATATAAATTGATGGAATGAACCTGTTCCGGCTTTGTTGCTGTGGAGCAGACAAGATATTTGGAAACTCCGATTCGCTCTCCGCTTTTAATCAGTTCTTCCGGCAATCCGACATGCTGCATCGGAATATCATAAAACTTTCCGATCGTATCGGTTGCCTTTTCCGCAATTTTATTCGGATATATATGTGCATGCGCATCAATAATTGTTCTGTCTTTTCCGTTTCCCGTCTGATGCATGATAATGTTCGGCCTTCTTTCTCTTACTCATTCATTGAAACATACTCATCGTATGTCGTCATTTTATCAACCATTCCCTCAGGTTTCAATTCTATGATCCGGTTTGCAACGGTTTGAATAAATTCATGGTCGTGCGATGCGAACAGCACATTGCCTTTAAATGCAATCAATCCATTATTCAGTGCAGTGATCGCTTCCAGATCCAAATGGTTCGTCGGCTGATCCATGACCAACACATTCGCTCCAAACAACATCATTCGGGAAAGCATGCAGCGGACTTTTTCGCCTCCGGACAAAACATTCACCGATTTGAATACTTCATCTCCCGAAAACAGCATCCGACCCAAAAATCCTCTGAGATACGATTCCGTGGTATCTTTGGAATACTGTTCAATCCACTTGATGATATTCAGTTTGCTTCCTTCAAAGAAAGCCGTGTTATCCGCAGGAAAATAACTTTGCGAGGTGCTGACACCCCATTTAAACGAACCTTCATCTGCCTGCATTTCACCCATCAATATTCTGAAAAGTGTTGTATTTGCAATGTCATGTTCTCCGACAAAGGCAATCTTGTCTCCCTTGTTTACTCTGAACGACACATTGTTCAAAACTTTCACACCATCTATTGTCTTTGAAATGCCCTCCACAGCAAGAATTTCCTTTCCTGCTTCCCGATCCATATCAAATGCAACAAACGGATATTTTCTGGAGGAAGCGGGCATTTCCTCAATCGTCAGCTTTTCCAGCAGTTTTTTTCTTGATGTTGCTTGTTTGGATTTTGATTTATTTGCTGAGAACCGCTGAATAAAACTCATCAGTTCTTTTGCTTTTTCTTCGTTTTTCTTATTTTGAGCTTTGAGCATTCTTTGAATCAATTGACTCGATTCATACCAAAACTCATAATTTCCGACATACAATTTAATCTTGCTGTAATCGATATCGACAATATGAGTACAGATGGTATTGAGAAAATGCCTGTCATGCGACACGACGATCAACGTTCCGGGGAAGTCAAGCAGAAAATCCTCCAACCAGTTTACGGAAGCAATATCCAAACCATTCGTTGGTTCGTCGAGCAGGATGATATCCGGATTGCCGAACAATGCCTGAGCCAGCAGCACTTTTACTTTCAGTTTTTCCGGTAAAGCGCTCATCTGCACATAAAAAAAGTCTTCGACGACTCCGAGTCCCTGAAGTAATTTTGATGCATCCGACTCTGCTTCCCACCCGTTCATCTCCGCAAATTCAGCTTCAAGTTCCGAAACAAGAATTCCGTCCTCGTCCGTAAAATCTTCTTTTGCATAAATTGCTTCTTTTTGTTTTCCGATATCATACAGTTTTTGATTCCCCATAATGACGGTATCCAAAACCGTAAATTCATCATAAGCGTAATGATCCTGTTTTAAAACGGACATTCGTTCCTTCTCCGAAATGGAGATATCCCCTGTTGACGGTTCGATATCTCCCGATAGTATCTTCAAGAAAGTTGATTTGCCTGCACCGTTTGCACCGATAACTCCGTAGCAATTTCCAGGAACAAATTTTAAATTTACGTCTTTAAAAAGCGTATCTGCGCCGAAACTCAGACTCAGATTCGTGATTGTTATCATGATTCCTCCGATTTAATTTCCTAAGTTAATTATTATATCACAATTTCAGTAAGATTGACAGAAGAAAATTGAATTCAAACAAAAGTGCATCTGCAAGAAATTGACCGCTACTGATTAATAATGCAAAATAACAATCCGCTTTCGACTGTTACGGATGCATGTTCGGAAATAATGACATTGCTGATACCGCGGACATCTCCGATTGAGAGATTCTCGTTTTGCAGAGGATAATAAAACCCCTCCGTCGTAATTCCCTGAACGCAATCACTTGCCGCCAACAGCGAAACCAAGCAATTGACTTGACAATCAAAATGATACTGATGATCGATGATAAAGATTTTCTGAATTTCATCGATCATTACAGCATCAATACCCAACAAAGCAGCTTTTTTCAATAGATAAAGATTGCCTACCGTATGATCCAACCGACCTCCGGTTGCTCCTAGCATAATAATTTTGTCGGCATTTTTCGAATGAGCAATTCTCAGCCCTATTTCCGTATCGGTTTCATCTTTTTCGGAATTTAAACCGACAATCTCGCATTTCGATTCGTAATACTTTAGAATATCCAAATCGAGAGAATCAAAATCACCGACCAAAATATCCGGAACCTGCCCGCATTCAAATAAAAACGCCGCACCGTGATCAACAGCGATCAGGCAATCCGGCGTAAACTCCTGTATAATTTGCTCAAAAAGTTTTTTTGATGGAGGCGTTCCACCGCAAATCATTAATGTTTTCATAAATACCGTCAATATCTTTTATAATTTTTCATGGTTTCATCATATATAATTCCATAATTCCGGTAGCGTTCTTCCGGGATTTTCAGATCGTTCACAGCTTGCTTGACCATACAGCCGGGTTCCTTCAGATGCAGGCAATTCGAATAGCGGCAATCGGAAAACGGATAAAATTCCGGATAATATTTCCAAATATCGCCCGGATCAACCGTCAACAACAAATCGGAAAACCCGGGGGTATCCATCACATATCCTTTTTGATTTAATATGAGCAACTCACTGTGACGCGTCGTATGCTTTCCGCGTTTCAGTTTTTCGCTGATTTCTCCTGTTTGAATCGAAACATCCGATACAATTTTGTTGAGCAAAGAAGATTTTCCCGAACCCGACACCCCGGTGAAGACACTGATTTTTCCGTTCAGATAATCAGACAGTTCATCAATTCCTTCATCAGTAATCGTACTTGTAAACAGAATCTTGGCACCGCAACCGGAATACAGATTGCGCAATCGCACCCGTTCCTCTTCTGTCGCCAAATCTGCCTTGTTAAAGCAAATCAAACGTTCCAACCCCGCAACTGCATTATTGATGAGCATTTTATCCAATAATACCGTTGACAGATCCGGTGATTTGATTGCACACACGATGACACTGCATGTTGCGTTTGCAATCATCGGACGCAACAGATAACTTTTTCTGGGCAAAATATCCTCGATCACTCCGTCTCCGGGTTCACTGTTTTCATACAGAACAACATCTCCGACAGTAGGCACAATCTTTTTGCTGCGAAAAATCCCTTTTGCCCGGCATTGGATAATCTCACCTGAGCGCTGATCCATTACATAGTAAAAGCTTCCTACTCCGCGGATAATGATCCCTTGATTTATCAAATTTCATTACCTGCCGTATCAATTGTTGAAATTAATTTTTCCGGTCGTTTTCGATTCTCCGTCGATAATCAGTTCATAATATTTCACCCCGGCTCCCGTAAAGGTTACCGTGATTTTTTGAGAAGGACTGCATGTTTTATCATATACACTCACGGAATTGGTTCCGCTACTGTCATCCATCATATTTACTTGCACCTCCACATCAGAGAAGCCTGATACGTATTTTGAAAGATCAAAAGTCTGAGTAACTGTTTTTTCGGAACCAAGACTGACCGTCAGATTGATTGTCGTATTTTTTGCAACACTGCTGTAGGCAGTCGGAGACTGTTTGATTACTTGACCTGCAGGATATGAATTGTTCACTTCCTGACTAACCGTACCTACAGCCAAACCGGCAGAAGTAATCTGAGACTTCGCGTCATCCAATGATTTACCGATCAAATTCGGAACCGTCACATTATCTTTCCCTTTACTGACATAGATTGTAATGGAAGTCCCTTCTGTCGTAAGAATTCCTCCGCTGGGGTTCTGATCGTAAATATAGCCCGATTCATAATTATCGTTAAATTCGTAATTTTCTGTGCCCACAGTAAACCCTGCCGACTTGATCGCGGCAGTTGCTTCTGCATATGACATTCCGACAACATTCGGAACCTGTGACGTTTCCGGTCCCAAACTGATCACAAGCTGGATCACTTCGCTTGTTCTGACCATTTCATCGGCATTGGGAGTCTGACTGATTACTGATCCTTTTGCCACATCACTGCTGAACTGCTCATCCGTATCGTAGGTTAAACCGACTTTGGATAATTGAAGGGATGCTTCTTCCATTGTCATACCGACGACATTCGGAACCGACACTTTTTCTCCGAGCACATCGGCAAAAACAATCACAGCTATGATTCCCAAACAAACGATTCCCACCAACATACTGACCATAAACCGTTTGTTATGAAAAAGTTTTTTCCATTTTTTGTCGGATACATTCGTCGGCGCTTTTGTCTTACCCTGAGATGTTTTTTTACTTGGATTCATCGCGACAGCATAAGTAGGCTCAATCATCGCAGTGGGATCGGCTTGAAGCTTTCTCAAATCTGCAATTAATGCATCTGCATTCTGATAACGATCTTCCGGCTTGCGTCTGGTCAGATTGAGAACGATTTGACTGATATTGAGAGGAACCTCTTTATCGATGTCCGAAGGTGAACCCACATTATTTTGAACATGCTTTAATGCTACAGCCACCGGTGTATCCGCATCGTAAGGCAACTGACCCGTCAACATTTCAAACATCATAATACCCAGCGAATACAGGTCGGAGCGTTCATCCAAAAAGCCGCCTCTTGCCTGCTCTGGAGAAATATAATGGACACTGCCCAATGCTTCTTCGGTTGCCGTAACTGTCGAGGAATTAATTGCCCGCGCAATTCCGAAATCCGCAACTTTTGGAACATGTGATGATGTCATCAGAATATTATGAGGTTTGATATCTCTATGAATAATTTCATTTTTATGAGCATGCGCAAGCCCTGCCGCCACTGCAAGAACAATTTCAACAGTCAGCTGCAGCGTCAGTTTTTGGTTAACCTTGATTAAACTTTTGAGCGTATCACCGTCAACATATTCCATAACAATATAATAATATCCATCTTCAATGCCGACATCGTATACGTTCACAATATTGGGATGGGTCAATTTGGCGTCTGCCTGAGCTTCTCTGAGAAATTTTTTCAAAAACTGCTCGTTGTCCATAAATTCGCTTTTCAGCACTTTTACTGCCACATATCGATGCAGACGCAAATCCATAGCTTTGTAAACATAAGCCATTCCGCCCTGTCCGATCAGTTCGACGATTTCATACTTCTCATCCAGTATTTTACCGATTATGGTACTCATATTTTGACATCCTCGCTGTACATCACAACTGTTATATTATCGCTTCCGCCATTGCGGTTTGCTTCGTTTACTAGTTCATTCACAGCCGATTTCAGTCTTTTGGATCGAACAATTTCAAGTATACTCGCATTGCTTACATTGTTGGTCAAACCATCACTGCAAACCATTAGAATATCATTTCGTTCGAGTGTGCTTTCAATCACATCAACCGCAATATCCGCGTCCGTACCCAAAGCTCTGGTAATGATATTTTTTTGAGGATGATGCAATGCCTCGTTTTGAGTGATCTGTCCCTGATCCAGCATATATTGAACAAGAGAATGGTCTTTTGTAATCTGCTCAATATGGTCTTTTCCGATCCGATATGCCCTGCTGTCCCCCACGTGATAGGTAACCGCACGTTTCCCGTCCGTTATAGCCATTGTCAATGTCGTTCCCATTCCGGAAAGAGATTCCGAAGCGACAGACATTGTGTAAATCCCGTGATTGATATTTTTTATAAAGCTGACGATCTCTTCGCTCATGAGAAAAAAATCCGACTCTTTACAGGAATCGAAAAATTCTCTCAGTTCATCCACAGCGTATGCGCTTGCCACCTCTCCCGCATTGTGTCCGCCCAAACCATCTGCCACCGCAATAATGCTGTATCTGTCATCGTAATCCATATGGAAGTAACTATCCTGATTATTCTTGCGTACCATTCCAAGATGAGTTGTTCCAAAAGAGCTCATTTACCTACCTCACTTTGTCGATTGATCGATATATCTGCTTTTCAGTTGTCCGCATGCTGCATTGATGCTGCTGCCCAATTTCCTGCGGACAGTTGCATTTAACTTTCTTTGCGTCAATTTTTTCCCAAATGCCGTCACCGCAGATTCCTCACTTGCGGCATAAACCTCGCTGCCTTCGTTCAGCCCGATAAGATTGATGTGCGCATCCGACCCTTTCAACAATCTCTGCAGTTCATCCGCACAGGCATCCGTATCATTTACGGAAGGAATCACGCTGTATTCATACGTAATCCTTCGGCCGCTTTCTTTTCGGTACTGCTCGCATATCCGAATCACTTCTCTGATCGGATATGTCCGTTCAACTGGCATCATTGCTTGTCGCATATCAGAAAACGGCGCATGCATGGAAACAGATAGATTGATGAAAAGTTTGTCTTGCATCAGCTTTTCGATCCCGGGGATGATTCCGCATGTCGATAAAGTAATATTTCTGATTCCGATGTGAAAAGTCGTCGGAGCGTTTACTCTCGTAATAAAATCCGCAACTTGATCGTAATTATCCAGCGGTTCGCCGCTCCCCATCATCACAATATGTCCGATCGGCTGCTTGGTATCAGCCACGGAACAGATAAGTTGCGACATCATTTCTGATGAAGTCAGATTTCGGATCAGTCCGTCTTTTCCCGATACACAAAATGCGCAATGCATGGAACAACCGGCTTGCGTTGAAATGCAAATAGTATTGCCGTATTCATATGAAAGAACAACACATTCTATTATTATATCATCTTTCGTCTTTAAAAGATATTTGATCGTATTTGTTTTATTTTCAACCAGTTTCTGAACAATGTCAAGATCACTGGCGGTAAAATTTTCGTCCAATCGTTGTCTCAAACTTTTCGGAAGATTACTCATTTCCGCAAAAGAAGCACCTTTATAAATCCAGTCGAAAATCTGTTTTGCGCGAAATTTTTGTTCGCCGAATTCTTCAGTCAGTACAGACTGAAATTCCGGCAACGACATACTGATGATTGCATGCTTCATTTTAAACCGACTTCTTTCTTATTTTTGCCATAAAAAAACCGTCACAGCCGTCCGTATCCGTCCAAAGTTGCAACATCCCGTCAGAGAGTTCAGGATGATTTACAGGCAGTTGAAACGGCAGCGTAATCGGAACCAATTCTGCATCTTGTCGCTTTGCAAGTGCCTTTCGGACAATCTCGGAATTTTCCAGCCGATTGATTGTGCAGGTCGAATAGATCATTGTCCCTCCGGGTTTGAGATAGTCCAATGCATTCGCGATAATTTTGGATTGCAACGCAGTCAGATCTGCCATATGATCTTCATTCAGCCGATACAGTATCTCGGGTTTTCTTCTGATTACTCCGAGTCCCGAACAAGGCACATCGCAAATCACTCGGTCATACAGTTCCTTTTCCTCAGCCCTCATAACCACAGCATCTCTTTTTACTGCACGGATCCCGCTCAACCCCAATTGCCGTGCACTGCGTTTAACAAGCTCCAGCTTTTTCGTAACGATGTCACAGGAAAGGATATCCGTATTATGAGAGAGAATTCCGGCATGAAAACTCTTGCCTCCGGGAGCACTGCATAAATCAATAATCCGATCTCCAGGCTGCGGATCCAGCGCATAACCGCAAATCGTTCCCGAAATATCCTGAGCAAAAAACCAACCGTTTCGATATTCCTCCGTCATGAATATATTCACGGAACTTTTGATAAACAAAGAATCGGGAATAATTGTTTTTTCGGTCACGATCTCTTTTCCCGCCAAAGAATCCGCAAGAATTGCTTCTGTTGTCTTCAAAGTGTTGACTTTGATGCTGACTTCAGGCGCGTCTTCGGAGGCTTTGGCAAATTTCAATATCTTCTCTGCTCCGTATTGTGAGAACAACATTTCCGAAATCCAACGGGGAAACCCGTATTCTTCATCAAGTACCAGCATCGCATCGGAACTGTTTCTTACAGAATACGATGCTTTTTGTCTTAGGGCGTTCCGAAGAATTGCATTCACAAAAGATACGGCAGATGGCTGCCCGTAAAATTTGCACATATTAACCGCATCGTTCACGATCGCATATTCGGGAATTTTGTCCATATATATAATCTGATAGAGACTGAAAAACAAAATCACCCGAATGCTCGGATGGATTTTGTCGATCGGGATATTCGACAGCCCTGAAAGAACGGCTTCCAGTCTGTTCTTTTTTTTGATTGTTCCATATACCAGATGCACTGCCAGTTTTCTGTCGTTCGGATTTTTCAGCGAGAGATCGATATGTCGATTGATCGCAATATTGCTGAACGCCCCATTCTCGAAAACATCGAAGAGAATTTTATATGCCGCAGTTCTTGCGGGTGATATATTTATTTTCATTTTATAATCCTTAAAAACGGAATCGATTTCTTAATTTCTGCGTCCGAAAATCAGAAGCAATCGCAGCAATTGCAAAATGGCTACAACCAGTGCAGCGACATATGTCAAAGCGGCCGCGCTCAACACTTTTTTTGCACCGTAAATTTCGGGTTCGGTCGCAATGCCCAACGTTCTTAATTGAACCAATGCCCGCGACGAAGCATTGAATTCTACAGGCAATGTCACAAGTTGAAAGACAACGGTCGTACTGAAAAAAATGATCCCGATCATTGTCATGTTGAAAAGACTGAAAATAAATCCCGCGATAATCAATACCCAGGAAAACATGGACGCAATGTTGACAACAGGAACCATGGCTGTTCTGATTTTGACCGGAGCATATTCTTCTTTATGCTGAATCGCATGTCCGCATTCGTGGGCTGCAATGCTGATGGCCGCGATGCTTCTTCCGTTTAACACTTCCTGCGAAAGATTCAGCATCTTGTCTTTCGGGTTGTAATTGTCGCTGAGCGTTCCCCCGCTGCGGCCGATACGTACGTCCGACAATCCGTTCGCATCCAATATCATGCGGGCGGCATCGCCTCCGCTCAGCCCTCTGTTATTAGCAACCTGCTTATACTGACTGTATGTTGAGTTCACTCTGAATTGAGCATATATTGCGATCAGCAAACCGGGTAAAATAACCCAATATGCACTGTACCACATGAAATACATGAATGTTCACTCCTGCTATTTGCCGAATATGGCATTATTTTTATTCTGCAGTCCCGCCCAAAACTCCGAAGCTTCCATGAAACGCTTTCCCTCGGGCTTTAACGTCTCAATCAAAACGCTTCCGTGTCCGCATGCAACGACAATTCCCTGACCGACTGTTTTAACCAACGTTCCTGCATCGCTATTATAACATTCACTCAATAATTTCGAATCATACAGTTTGATTATTTTCTCATTAAATGTCGTATATGCGGTCGGGAAAGGATTCAACCCCCTGATTCTGTCATGAACGGATTTCGCGTCTTCTGTAAAATCGATCCGACACTCATTTTTCTTGATCTTCTGTGCATAACTGCTCAATGTTTCATCCTGCGGGATTCTGGGAGCACAACCTTCCGACAAGAGCGTGATACCTTTGATAATCAATGACGACCCAACTATGCTCAATCGATCAAACAGAATACCCGCAGTATCATTTTGTTCAATACAAATCGCTTCTGCAATCATCATATCACCGGTATCCAGCCCTTTATCCATATACATTAACGTAACTCCGGTTTCGGTCTCGCCATTCATGATAGCGCGATGAATCGGTGCGGCACCTCTGTATTTCGGAAGCAGAGAAGCGTGAATGTTGACGCATCCGTATTTTGTCATATTTAAAATTTCGATACCCAAGAGCTGCCCGTATGCACACACTACAAACATATCTGCATTCAGAGACCTGAGATATGCAATAAATTCCGAATCGGAGGCTTTGCTTGGTTGAATGATCGGCAGATTCATTCCCAATGCAGTCTGTTTGACAGGAGAAAAAATAATCTCTTTGCCTCTTCTGGAATTAGGTTTGTCCGGCTGTGTCACGACAGCAAGGAGTTCATGTCCTGCTTCGTAAATTGCTTTCAGCGGCGCTACCGCGAAATCCGGCGTGCCCATGTAAACAATCCGCATCAGAGTTCCTCGTTTTCTTCATCCTCAAAATCCAGGTCGTCATCTTCATCCTCGAACGGTTCGCTTGCACTGAACACCTGTTCCGCGATATCGGTAAACAAAACACCTTCCAAATGATCCAATTCGTGGCAGAGTGCTTTTTTATACAAACCCGTAGCATCGATGGTCAATTCTTCTCCGTCTTCATTCAGGGCTTTCACCGTAACGCTGATCGGGCGCTTCACCATTCCGTGCAATTCAGGCACACTCAGGCAACCTTCTCTCTTCACCTCTTCCCCTTCTTTTGCAATGATTACAGGATTGATCAGCTTAACCAACCCATTTCCGACATCAATCGTCACAAGCCGTCTGAGCACCCCGACCTGCACGGCGGCAAGCCCGAGCCCGTTTGCTGCATACATGGTTTCAGCCATATCATCCAGAATCATTTTGATTCTGTCATCAATTGCGTCAACCGTTCTGCTTTTCTTTTTCAGTATTTCGTCCCCTTCGACCCTGATATTTCTGATAGCCATAGTTCCTCCTGTTTACAATAATGTGATCGGATTGATTTCCACGAACACATTCGATTTCAATGATACTTTTATTTCATTGTATTCATTCCGAAAACTTTTTTTGAATACACTGTCCTTGGGATATCGAACCAACATATGATAAATAAATTTATTTTTCAACTTTTGAATAAATGCAGGCGCAGGCTCATAGAGTTTTACTCTTTCGTCTCGCAAATCCAATGCAATCCGTTTGACTTTTTCATACAGATCCAAGCAGTCTTTCAGACTTTCCTCTTCCGAAGCACTCGCCGTAAAAATTCCTATGATTTCGGTAAACGGAGGGTATTCCATTTTCTTGCGATGAGCAATATCATACTGATAAAATCCATCGTAATCGTGAAGCGAAGCAAAGACCAATGTCGGGTCATCGGGCTGATAGGTCTGAAGGATCACTTCTCCCTGCTCCGCACGCCTTCCCGCTCTCCCGGCAGCCTGCTCGGTCAACTGATATGTCCGGGCTGCAGCGTTCAGGTCGGGAAAGTTCAAAGACGTATCCGCAAGCAAAATCCCAACCAAAGAAACATTGCCAAAGTCAAGTCCCTTGACCACCATCTGCGTTCCGATGAGGATATCGGCATCCCCTTTTGCGAAACTTCCCAAAATCGATTCATATGCTCCTTTATACCGTGCGGTGTCCGAATCAAGCCGTAACACACGTGCAGAAGGAAATAACTGTTTGATAAACTGTTCGATTTTTTCCGTTCCGGTTCCCATATGTTTGATTTTCTCGCTGCCGCAGGACGGACAGGTTTGCGGCATCTGTTTTTTATAGCCGCAATAATGACAGCTCATTGATTGATCATGAATATGATACGTCAGCGAAACATCACAATTCGGACATTTTTCGATGTAACCGCAAGAGCGGCAGAATACATAAGTATTATAGCCTCTTCTGTTGAGGAATAAAACGATCTGCTCTTTCTTTTGGAGCCGATCTTTGATTTTTGTTTTCAGAGCACGACTGATCGGTGTTCGGTTTCCGCTGTATAGCTCTGCGCGCATATCGATCATGCTGATCGCCGGAAGCGGCGTTCCGTTGGCTCGGTTCGGAAGATGGAGCAAATGATACTGCCCTGACAATGCTTTCCAATATGTTTCCGGCGAAGGCGTTGCGCTGGACAGGATCAAATGGCAGCCAAGCCTATCTGAGATATAATTGGCCACCTCCACCGTGTCATATCTGGGTGACTGTGATGACTTATAGGACGTCTCGTGTTCTTCATCCACCACAATCAGCCCGAGCTCGCGAAACGGCATGAACAAAGCAGACCGTGCTCCCAGAACGATTTTGGCAGCGCCGCTTTTCACTTTGAGAAATTCCTCATATCGTTCGTTCGGAGTAAGCTTGGAATGCATAACGGCAACGATGTCTCCAAAACAAGATTTCACCAATGCCATCATTTGAGGAGTCAGTGAAATCTCCGGGACAAGCAAAAGGCACTGTTTCCCGTTGACAATCATTTCCTTGAACATACGAAAATAAACTGCCGTCTTTCCGCTTCCCGTCACACCAAACAAGAGAAATTTATTTTCTTCGATGCTGTCTGACAAATATTCGTTCAAAGCTTTTTCCTGATCCGAGTTGAGCACCTGAGCGTCTTCGATTGGAGTACTTGACGGCAAAGATTCTATCTTTTTTTTCTGCACTCTGATTAGAAATAAATCCATCAATTTTTGGATCATTGTTGAAGTGGCACCGGTTTGATCCTGCAGTTCTTTTTTCGACACCCCTTCCGTGTGGAGATAAAGATACGAAACAATCTCTCGCTGTTTTTTCGCCCGAGTTCCGACAATCATCAGGTAATCTTCCAACGATACTTCCGCATCGTCTATAAAGAACCAATCTTCGTACAGCTCTTTTCTTCCTGTCAGAAAGCTCTCCGCGGATTCTATATAATGTTTTTTCAGCAACCAACCAAGTTCTTGCTTCACTGTTTCAGTTGTAAAACCCGTTTTGCTTTTGATATTCTGGGCTGAAATCCCTGGATTTTTTACAATTATTTCATATACATTGCTGCATCCATCCGAACATTCTTCCTTAGATAATATCATCGCATCATTTTTTTGATAGGTCACTTTTTTGATTGCCCGATCTGTAGACGGCAATACTGTGCGAACTGCCTCCGCGTATGTGCAAAAATATTCTTCCCGCAAAAAAACAGCCACATCAATCAGATATCGCGGAATAATAGGTTCGATATCTATCAGCTCGGCAATTTCTTTTATTTTCGATGCTTCATAGTTACAGCTGTCATCCAACCCAATCACAAAAGCCTGACAAAGACGATTGCCCTTCCCGAACGGAACGGCTACTCTCATGGCAGGCTCGATCATTTGCTTCATATGTTCCGGCACGCGATAATCATAAACCTGATCGGTCGCGGCCGAAGGATTGTCGATAAATACTTGTGCGTATTCCATTGATTAAACGGCTGGTTCGTCAGATTTGGTATATGTTACTTTTCCCTGGTCGATTTCATTGATTGCCATTGTTACTTTATTAATGTAATATTCATCAATCAAAGGTTCGTCTCCGTCAAACAATTCACGGGCACGTCTGGCTGCGAGAAGAGAAAGCACATATTTATTTTCAACTTTCGTAAGAAGATTATCGATTGAGGGTTTAATCAAGCTATCGGTTTGTACGTTTTTCATGGTTCACCATTCCTTTTCTTCATATATTTTACAGGAAATCCAAGCAGCAAGTCAATATTTATTGATCGAATTTATTTGAATAAGATACTAATTTATATAATATATTAATAATATTAATATAATTATTGATATTGTTAATTATTTAATTGACATATTTTATTATTTAATGTATATTTATTTCATAAATTAAATATTAAGAGGAATATCATGAAACTGAAAGCCCCTACTGTATGCCCGGTTTGCGCCGGTGAATACGAAATCACAAAACTCACGTGCAAAAAGTGTGGCAGTGAACTCAACGGACACTTCAATGGATGCGAATTCTGCAATCTATCGGATGAAGAAAGCAATTTTCTTCTGACATTCATTAAATGCAGAGGCAACATCAAAGATGTCGAAAAAGAGTTGGGTATCTCTTATCCTACTGTCCGAGGCAAATTGGATGCAGTGATCCGCAAACTCGGCCTGCACGCAACTGTTTCGAATGATACAGTGAAAGAAGAGCGCAAAGCGATCTTCGAAAAGCTAAACAATGGCGAAATCACAGCCGATCAGGCTGCGGATATGCTGAAAAATCTATAAGAAAGATGGTATAAAAAATGAATGAAGAAATTCTACAGGTACTTGAAATGGTCAAATCAGGGAAAATCACACCGGAAGAAGGCGAAAAACTGATTGCTGCGATCCACCCGCCGGAGAAGCAATCTCTTGCAAAGGCATCAAAATCCATGCTTCGCATTCGTGTCGACGCAACAGATCCGGATATTGAAAATCAAGCAAAAGTCAACGTCAATATCCCTCTGTCAGTGGCAAAAAAAGCGGCAGGACTTCTCTCTCTCGTTCCCAAAGATGTCAAAACAGACCTAAACGACAAGGGAATTAACCTGGATGCAATCGATCTGAAAGGTTTGATTGAAATGTTTGAAAACGGCGAATTAACGGAAGAGTTGGTCAATGTGGAAGCAGGTACCCCGGAAAAAGGAGCGGTTGTAAGAATTTATGTCGATTAAACGAGCACACTGGATTATCCTGCAGCTGCGGATCAATTCGTTCGCAATTCCGATTCTGTTGCCGTTCCGATGCCTGAATGAAGTATTGGACGGATTTACCGATCTGCTAACGCTGTTTCGGTTTGCCAACAGAAAAGTCTGGTTGTGTTTTCATTGCGCGGAGTCCTTTGTCTCTGAATTACAGAACTACGGGAATCTGGATCTGATTGATATCACTGCCGGGCATGGGAAAGATTCCGTCAAAGTGAAATTTTTATTGAGGTACTAGCAAATGACAAAACTTATTTTAAAAATCATTACGTATTTTTTCGTGCTGACGGTACTGAGTCTTTTCCCGTTTCTGCATATCAGCTCCGTACCGGGGATCCTGCTTCTTGCATTAACGCTTGGCCATCACAAATACGCTTTTGCGCCCGATTCTCGTCCTGATTGCTTTACCGTTTAATTTGATCACATTCGGAATTGCAAGTATCTTTGCGAATCTATTGACGTTGATCATCGCAAACGCGATCTGCGGCACGATTCTTTTACACGGATTTTGGTTGATGTTTTTGGTTGCCGCTGTTATGATGTTCACGGATGACCTGATTCGATTTATCAGAACCAATCGATACAAAAAGCACGCAGCGAATGTATCATAATATTGAGGTAACCATATGACTGCACCATTGAAATTGTTTAATGACACACTTACCAAAACATTGATTCAAAATAAACGTTTTTTGCTGCAACGTCCTTCTTACGCAAAAAAGTTCATCGATATTGCAACAAAAATGAAAAAACAGGCTGATATCAGAAGCTGTCTTCTTGAAACGGAAGATATCACAGTTCCTCCGATTTTAATCATCAGCATCACAAATGATTGCAATCTCTCCTGCAAAGGCTGTTATGCCTGTGCGCAAAACAGAGAAAAAACAGATGAAATGACGATCGATGAAATTGAGAGAATTATTGATGAGTCCATCGAACTCGGCGTATCCATCGTGATGATTGCCGGAGGAGAACCTCTCATGAAAGAAGGAATTCTTGCGATCCCCAAAAAACATCCCGACACCGTTTTTGTGCTGTTTACCAACGGATTGCTGTTGGACAGTAACGCGACGGCTGAGATCGACAAAATGAAAAATGTTTTCCCGATCATCAGTCTGGAAGGAGATCAGGATCGAACCGACAGCCGCAGAGGCATCGGCGTTTATGAAAACACTCTGCAAATCATGCGGACGCTCAATCGCAATAAGATGCTGTTCGGAACCTCCATCACACTGACCGTAAATAATTTCGAGGAAATTCTGCACGGAGATTATCTGAAACAGCTTCAGGAAATTGGAAACCGCGCCGCATTTCTGATCGAATATGTCCCGTCAGACGGAAATTTTGACATTTGTTTGACGGAGGATCAGAAAACAGAACTCCGTCGTATGGAGGATGCATTAACGGAACAATATGATATGCTCATTATTCTGCTCCCCGGCGATGAAGAACGTTACGGGGGATGTATGGCGGCAGGCCGCGGATTTATTCATGTCAGCTCAACCGGTGCATTGGAAGCCTGTCCGTTCGCTCCGTTTTCCGATTTGAATTTAAAAGAGATCTCGTTTAAGGAAGCATTGAAATCTCCAATGATGCGCGAAATCAGAGACAATCACCATCTGCTAAAAGAAAGCCGCGGCGGATGTGCACTCATTGAAAACAAAGAGTGGATCGCCGGGCTTACAGAATAATTTTTATTCTCTTGCAATGAAATAATAATTCTACCCTTATCAGGCACCGAAGGCGTTCTTGAGGTGCCTGATTTTATATGTATCATTTGCATCGAACTCAATTGCCACCACGTCAAATCGTCCGATTTGGAAAATCGCTTTTTCCGCCATATAATTCTGAGCGGTCATTATCATTCGCTGTTGTTTTTTTACATCAACAAATTCTTCGGGGGCTCCGAACGACGCGTCGCTGCGGGCTTTCACTTCACAAAAAACATACTCTTCCCCATCCTTCATAATCAGATCAAGTTCTCCGCCTGCTCGGACATAATTTTTTTGCACCAATTCATAACCGATTCCCATCAGGTATTCCGAAGCACGGTCTTCCCATTTCTGTCCGATTTTTCTGTTCGTCTGACGTGGCAAAAACGAATGAATGAAGGACATCCGATGGATCGGAGTAGGTCCGTACTCTCTGATTGCCTGAATATGCTCGGAAGATCCGTACCCTTTATTCGACTTTAAACCGTATTGAGGATAAATCGGATCATATTCCTCCATCATCCGATCCCTCGTTACTTTTGCGACAATACTGGCAGCAGCGATGGAATAAACGCTTGCATCTCCTTTAATGAAACTTCGCTGTTTTATATCCGCCGCGATTGTCATGGCATCCAGCAAAAGGATATCCGGTTTTTGAGAAAGGTTGTTCAATGCCAAAACCATCGATTCTTTTGTTGCATTCAATATATTGATCTGATCGATCCTGCGGTTATCGACAATCCCGATTCCGACCCCGACTGCCTCCGACAGAATTAATTCACATAACTCCTCACGTTTTTTCTGAGATAGCTGTTTGGAGTCATTGATGTACAGTATCCGACTTTCTCTCGGAAGAATCACTGCGGCACTGACAACAGGTCCGCAAAGCGGTCCCCTGCCGACTTCATCCGTACCTGCAATCAGCCGATATCCGTCTTCATATAATTGCTCTTCGGTACGCTTCAGGTTTTCGATTCGCTTTTTCTCAATGGAAATCTTCTGTTGTTTTGTGTTGTATTTCAAAACGAGTTTTTTCACTCCGCTTCGCTCATCAAGTGAAAGCTCAGGGATGATTCTGGATAGATCATCCGATTCGGAATGGCTTAATAAAGCGTCAATTTCCTTTACCGACATGCTTGCATAATCACCCATTATTCCGTCCCGTCCAACTCATTCGGTTGATCAAAAGAAATCCTTCCGATTTTCCCGTTTCTGAATTCATCTAAAATGGTGTACGCTGTTCGCTCATAATCAAACAAACCGCCCTTTGTCACAAAGCCTCTCGACTTGGCAATGCGTTCCATCAGTTCAATCTTATCGCAATCGACGTCGCTCAGTTTGTAACGGTTTTGCAGAAGCAACGGATAACGATCTTTCATGAATTGCAAAATAAACAATGCCAATTCTTCCTTATCGACGATGGCATCCTTCACACTTCCCATTGCTGTTAAAACATAACCATCTTCTTCCGTTTCGAATTTCGGTGGCAATACCCCCGGTGTGTCCAACAGGTAAAAATCCATTCCGACCTTAATCCATTGATTCGCCCTGGTTACTCCGGGTCGATTCGATGCATGTGCCGCATTCCGCTTTGCCAAAGTGTTGATCAGCATTGATTTTCCCACATTCGGAATTCCCGCAATCATGACATGCACGGCACGATCATATCGCATGTTTTGCTTGTAATTCTTGATATGAGAAACAAGTTCTCCGATTCCTTTTTTGTTCATGCAATCGACGAAAAATATCGTTTCTTTTTCATCCGAAAAATAACTTTTCCACATTTGGTTGACCGACTCGTCCGCAAGATCGGATTTATTGAACACCAAAATTCTGCGCTTGTTTTTTATCACTTCAAAAAAATCGCGGTTGATACTCCGTTCAACCGCTCGGGCGTCACCAAGCACGATGACAACATCCACTTTTTTCAGTTCTTCTTTTATCAGGCGCGTGGCCTTCGCCATATGCCCCGGATACCACTGAATACTCATCTTTCCGTTTCCGTTCTTTTATTATGTTGGATAAGATAAAACGTTACATGCATGTGTTTTCGTATTCCTTTAACGAAGCCAACAAGACATGCCCGTTAATCTCCGCTACGCTCTCTATGTTTGAGAGGAACTCGTTTTGCTGATCTTCGCTGTCCCCGTCGGATATCCCACGAATAATGGCATAAGCGACTTGATTCATCGCACAAACCTGTCCGACAGCAGCGCCTTCCATTTCCGCGCATAATCCACCGAAACAATCCGTCAGTTTTGTTTTGACATTCTGATCAACCACAACCTGATCTCCGCTCAAAATCCTTCCGTAATGAATACGATATCCCATCGAAGGGATTTGCTTGGAAGCCTGTAAAAATCCTTCGTCACAAGGCAAGGAGATCACTCCCAATTCCGGAAGCTCCCCTTTCTCCCATCCAAACGGGCTGATGTCAAAATCATGCTGAACGCTGTCGATTGCTATGATGACATCCTTGTTGTGAATTTCCTTAGCGATACTCCCGGCAGTCCCGATATTGATAATCAGACTCGGGTGGAAATATTCGATCATCAGCTGCGTACAGACAGCCGCGCTGACTTTCCCTGTGCCGCATACGGCACAAACCAGTTCTATTCCGTTGTAATCATATCGCTCGTATTCAAAACTCGCATGCCGCTCGGTTCCTTTTTTTTCGCATTCTTTTTCAAAAGCCATTTCCGATTGCATTGACGCGATCACACCAATCATGCAGTCCTCCGTATATCAATGAGATTATATTGCAAGTATTATAACATAAATCACTTCTGTGGTATAATAAATACAGAAATTAAGCGGATACGGAGGATTGCATGGAATTACTTTCCGGCAGTAGTATACTGGTCTATTTACTCATTTTTTTCGGTAAAATTATAGAGGTCACGCTCGACACGGTCAGAATGGTGTTGGTCAACAGAGGGCAGCGCCTCATCGGAGCATTAATCGGGTTTGTCGTAATCATTATTTGGATTGTCATTGTTTCCTCTGTGCTCAACAGCTTGAGCGGTGATTGGATCAAATGTGCAGTCTATGCGGTTGCATACGCCTTGGGTAATTACTTCGGAGTAACGATTGAAAACAAACTTGCGATCGGGCTTTGTTCCATGCAGGTGATTACCAGAGAAACGGAAGGATATAAGTTGGCGAACATTCTGAGATCCAACGGATTCGGCGTTACGATTCTTGAAGGAGAATCCGCCAACTACAAACGTCATATCCTGATTGTTCACCTGAAACGCAAACGAATTGGCGAAGCAGTCAAGCTGATCAACCAAACAACGGAAGATGCCGTTATTACAGTGAACGATATCAAAACAGTCTATGGCGGATTTGTCAAAAAACGCTGAGTTGAGGAATACCGTATGAACATGTATGACATCATTACCAAAAAGAAACACGGAGAAACTCTGAGCACAGAAGAAATTCATTTCTTTGTGCAGGGCTTTACGGACGGAACCATTCCCGACTATCAGGTTTCGGCTCTGCTCATGGCCATTTGTCTGAAGCTGATGGATGATCGAGAAACGGCTGATCTGACGAAAGCGATGATGCACTCCGGCGATGTGCTTGATCTAAGCGCAATCAACGGAATCAAAGTCGATAAACATTCCACAGGCGGCGTGGGAGATAAGACAACACTTGTTCTTGCACCGATGCTTTCCGCTTACGGATTGACTGTGGCGAAAATGTCGGGAAGAGCATTGGGTCACACAGGTGGTACGATCGACAAATTGGAAAGCATCAGCGGGTTTCGAACAGCACTGGCAGAAGATGAATTCATCAGACAGGTCAATTTGCATCGAATCGCAGTCGCCGCCCAAACAAAAGACATTGCTCCTGCCGATAAAAAGTTGTATGCACTTCGGGATGTGACGGCTACTGTTGACAATATGTCGCTGATCGCATCCAGCATTATGTCAAAAAAACTCGCTTGCGGCGCAGATGCAATTGTACTGGATGTCAAAACCGGGTCGGGATCGTTTGCGGGCTCTTATGAAAATTCTCTTGACCTTGCGCAGAAAATGGTTTCCATAGGAAAAAGCATGGGGAAAAAGGTTTGCGGGGTCATTACCGATATGAATCAACCACTCGGCAATGCCGTCGGCAACGCACTTGAAGTCATGGAAGCAATCGAAACTCTTCAGGGGAAAGGTCCTTCCGATTTGTTGGAGCTCTGCATGAGCCTCGGAAGCGAACTGATCTGCATGGTAGAGGAAGACTGCAACATCGAAAAAGCTAGACAAGCGCTCAAAGATACCATCGATAACGGATCTGCATTCGAAAAATTCGTCGAATTCGTCAAAGCACAGGGCGGCGCGGAAGAAGAAGTTCGGAATATTTCTCTTCTTCCGAGGGCAAAACACGCTCTGGACTTTATCTCGAAAGAAAATGGGTTTGTCGGCAGTATCGAGTGCAATGAAGTCGGAATGGCTTCCCTGCTTACCGGCGCGGGACGTGAGGTAAAAGATGCACCGGTCGATCCTGCGGCAGGAATATATATTTACAAAAAAATCGGTGACCCCGTTGCTTCGGGAGATTGCATCGCAAGGCTGTATTCTTCGGATCAATCCAAATTGAATCCGGCACTGGAACGGCTGAAAGCAGCCTACCATCTTTCGCAAATCCAACCGCAGCGCCCGACGCTCATTTATCAAACTGTGAAGTGACAGGTGATATTTTGAAAATTATGTACATCACGGCAAAAAAAACGTATTCCACACTTTCGTTTGATAACGGCGAAAAACTGGTCGTATCTGCAAATTATCCGAAAGAAAAAAATCTGTCCGCTTTTTCCGAAATCGACTTCGAACAATGCCTGTCGGAAAATCTGACATTTCATCTTCAATTCGGCATGGATTCGGCACTGAATTATCTTTCGTATTGTGACCGCACGGAAGAACAGATACGCAGTTTTTTAAAAAAGAAAAATATACCTAATGAGATTATCGAAGCCATCATGCTGAAATTGAAGTCTTACCATTATGCGGACGATGAACGTTATGCAACACTGTACACGGAATCGGCAAAGCTTTCAACAAAAGGGAAACGGTTGATTGCCGCAAAACTCAAACAAAAAGGGATTGACGATGATACGATAATCACAGCTTTGGAACACTACAGCGAAAATGATGAACGCAGCAGCGCACAGGAATGGATTGACCGTCAATATCGATCCTTAAGCCAATATCCGCCTTCGCTGAGGAAAGAAAAAATCATGAAGCAACTGATCGCAAAAGGATATCCTCATGCGCTGATCGTTGATATTCTTCAATCATATGATGACGATAATTCGGAATATAATGCTTATTATGAAAAGCTGATCGACAAAAAACTGCTTCTATTAAAAGCAAAAGGCTTATCAGAGCAGATAATCAAACAAAAACTGATGGCACATTTTCGTCCGAAGGGCGCCCCATCCGAATTGATTTGCGAGAGAATTCAGAAGATTCTGCATTAATTCTTAATGCCTGCAAAGTGTTTTTCAAAATAATAGTTTGTATTTTTCAAAAAATACTTAATAAAGTATAGATTTTCAAAGATTTAATTGGTATTATTAACCGATATCATTGAAATAATTAATTTTTTATTGACATGAAGATTAAAAAAAGATATAATACCTCAGATGAACTGTAACGTTCGTTAAAGGGTAAAAGAGTTCTTTTATTTCTTTAATAAACGTTTTTTTTAAAAGATAAATTTTTTGATAGATTGATTGAAAGGAACCTGCGACATGAAAAGAGAGGGCGAAATCAGAATCCCTTCAGGCTGTGCCATTTCGGGCATATTCTCCAAGGAAAAGAGAAATATACGCGGTGATATCATCGTAAAGTCCATGGAAGTCATGCATGACCGATCCAACGGGCTCGGCGGTGGATTCGCCGGATACGGTATTTATCCCAAATATAAGGAATTGTATGCGTTTCACATGTTCTATGACACCGAAGCTGCAAGAGCGGACTGTGAAAAATATCTGGAAAATTTTTTTGAAATTAAGATCTACGAAGAAATTCCCACGTCGGAACAATATGATATTGCTGACAAACCATTGATTTGGAGATATTTTATTCTTCCGCTTTATAACAAGCTGCAGGATTCCGGAGTCGATGAACGTGAATTTGTCGCTCAACATGTCACTCAGGTCAATACTTATATTAACGGAGCATATATCTTTTCAAGCGGGAAAAACATGGGAGTATTTAAAGGAGTTGGTTTTCCCGAAGATATCGGAAGATTCTACCAACTCGAAAATTACAGCGGATATTCGTGGACGGCACACGGCAGATATCCGACGAATACACCCGGCTGGTGGGGCGGAGCACATCCGTTCGCTTTACTCGATTATACGATTGTTCATAACGGAGAAATTTCTTCATACGATGCCAACAGACGATTTATCGAAATGTTCGGATATAAATGCAATCTGTTGACCGATACAGAAGTCATTACTTATATCATGGACTATCTTTACAGGAAACAGGGGCTTACCTTGGATGAAATTGCGAAAGTTGTAGCAGCACCGTTCTGGAGCACCATCGAAAAAATGCCAAAAGAACAACGCGAACTGCATACTTACTTAAGAAATGCATTCCCGGGTCTTTTGATCACAGGACCGTTCTCCATCATTTTCGGATTCGAAAACGGGATTATGGCATTGAACGACAGACTGAAACTCCGATCCATGGTCGTCGGGGAAAAAGACGATATGGTATATATTGCCAGCGAAGAATGTGCAATTCGCTACATTCAACCCGAATTGGACAAACTTTGGTCACCGGACGGCGGACAGCCCGTGATCGTAACAGCAAAGGAAGGTTAATTCAGATGAGTATCGATTTTTTATATCCAGATTATGAAGTTATCCGCAATATGGATCGATGTATTTCCTGCCAAGCCTGCGCAAGACAATGCGCAAACGAAGTGCATTCTTTTGATCCTGACCTGAATATCATGGTTGCCGATGACACCAAATGCGTCAATTGCCACCGATGCGTCTCTATCTGTCCGGTTAAAGCGTTGAAAATCGTTAAAACGGACAATACTTTTAAAGAAAATGGAAACTGGTCAAATGCGACAATCAAAGAAATTTACCGACAGGCCGGAAGCGGTGGCGTTCTGTTGGCATCCATGGGCAACCCTCAGCCATATCCGATATACTGGGATAAAATGCTCATCAATGCGTCTCAGGTTACCAACCCTTCCATTGACCCGTTGCGTGAACCGATGGAAGTCAAGATTACACTCGGGAAAAAACCGGATAAAATTGAACGTGATAAAAACGGCAAACTAATCAACAACCTACCTCCTCAGCTGAAATTGAATGTTCCGATCATGTTTTCTGCAATGTCTTACGGTTCCATCAGCTATAATGCTCACGAATCCCTAGCCCGTGCAGCCACAGAACTCGGAATCTATTACAATACGGGAGAAGGCGGTCTGCATGAAGATTTCTATCAATATGGCGAGCATACCATTGTTCAGGTGGCTTCGGGACGTTTCGGCGTTCATAAAGATTATCTGAACGCCGGCGCCGCAATCGAAATCAAAATGGGTCAGGGTGCAAAACCCGGGATCGGCGGGCATCTGCCCGGAACTAAAATCGTTGCGGATATTTCCAAAACACGAATGATTCCGGAAGGCTCGGATGCAATCTCTCCTGCTCCGCATCACGATATCTATTCGATCGAAGATTTGAGGCAGCTTGTCTACTCGTTGAAAGAAGCGACAAACTATAAAAAACCGGTAATCGTTAAAATAGCCGCCGTACATAATGTGGCTGCAATCGCCAGCGGCATTGCACGCAGCGGCGCAGACATCATTGCCATCGACGGATTCAAGGGGGGCACGGGGGCAGCACCGCAAAGAATTCGCGATAATGTCGGACTTCCGATTGAACTTGCGCTCGCAAGCGTTGATACCAGACTTCGCGAAGAAGGAATCCGCGACAATGTCGGACTTGTAATCGGGGGCGGGATCAGAAACAGTGCAGATATCGTAAAAGCCATCGCACTCGGTGCTGATGCGGTCTATATCGGAACTTCCGCATTGATCGCACTCGGATGCCATCTTTGCCGCACCTGTCAGAGCGGTAAATGCAACTGGGGAATTGCGACCCAACGACCGGAATTAGTAAAACGGCTGAACCCAGATATCGGATATCAGCGTCTTGTTAATATGATCACAGCATGGAAGCACGAAATCGAAGAAATGATGGGTGGAATGGGCATCAATTCAATTGAAGCGCTCAAAGGAAACCGTCTGATGCTCAGAGGGATCGGGCTGAATACCAAAGAACTGGAAGTGCTTGGCATCCTGCATGCCGGAGAATAAAACAACATGCGGAAAGACCGTTTGTCAGAAGTCGAAGAAGGTGAATAAATGAAACGAGTATATGTGAACGAAAAATGGTGTCTGGGTTGTCATTTGTGCGAATATTACTGCGCATTTGCAAATTCGGGCAAGGATGATATGGTAAAAGCGCTCAAAGATGTCGGAATCAATCCGCGCATTCGAATTGAGCAAAAAGATAACATCTGTTTTGCTGTCTCTTGCAGACATTGCGAAGATCCTCTCTGCGTTAAGGGGTGTATCAGCGGAGCATTAACCCAACAGGATGGAGTTATCACGATTGATCAGGATAAATGTGTCGGTTGCTACACTTGCATTCTTTCCTGCCCATACGGCGCAATCATGCCATCCGACGGAGTTGCGGTACAAAAATGCGAATTATGCATCGATAATGCAGGAGGCGAACCAAACTGTGTCAAAGGTTGCATCAATAACGCGATTGTGTTTGAGGAGAGATAAGCGAATGAAATATGTAATAATTGGAAATTCCACAGCCGCAATCGGCTGTATCGAAGGAATCCGGGAAAATGATTCTGTCGGTGAAATTACGGTTATATCCAATGAACCGTATCACACATACGGAAGACCGCTGATTTCTTATCTGCTCTGCGGCAAAACAACCGAAGAAAAAATGAAGTACCGCCCGGATGATTTTTATGAAATCAATCACGTGACAACTTTATTCGGCAAAACAGTCGTAAAAATCAATGCAGATAAAAAAGAAGTCATTCTTGATGATCAGAACACAGTCAATTACGATAAACTTTTGGTCGCAACCGGCTCTTCCCCCTTCATCCCACCGATGAAAGGACTTGAAAAAGTAAAGAATAAATTCACATTCATGACGCTGGATGATGCCAAGCAGCTCGAATCTGCAATCACCTCCGAGTCAAATGTTTTGATTGTGGGTGCCGGGCTGATTGGGCTGAAATGTGCGGAAGGGATCATGAAACGTGTCAAAAAAATTACTGTTATTGATTTGGCAAATCGTATTCTTCCCAGCATTCTCGATGAAGAGGGTTCGGATATTGTCATGAAACACATCGAAAACTGTGGGATCGAATTCATTCTTTCCGGCAGCGTGGATGAGTTCGGAGAAACAAGCGCTCTTTTGAAAAGCGGAAACACAATCGATTTCGATGTACTTGTCATTGCCGTCGGAGTCAGACCCAATATCGGATTAATCGAAAATGCAGGCGGGAAAGTTAACCGCGGCATACTGATCGACAGCGCAAGCAAAACAACCCTTCCCGACATTTATGCCGCAGGCGACTGTACGGTCAGCCATGACATCAGCGCCGATGAAGACCGAATCCTTGCAATTCTTCCGAATGCCTATCAGCAGGGATATACGGCAGGCATCAATATGAGCGGCGGAAATTCCGTTTTTGAGAAAGCGATTCCAATGAATGCCATCGGATTTGCGGGACTGCATATCAT
This sequence comes from Anaerofustis sp., assembly GCA_041447245.1. Taxonomy (GTDB): domain Bacteria; phylum Bacillota; class Clostridia; order Eubacteriales; family Anaerofustaceae; genus JBGMEA01. The sequence goes on along the minus strand of JBGMEA010000023.1, from coordinate 7,329 downwards.
CACAGCAGGTAACTATGACGGAGAAACATATATTAACAAAAGCGGACAAAATTATAAAAAACTTGTTTCAAAAGACAATGTTCTGAAAGGATTTATCATGATCGGCAATATCGAACGTGCCGGCATCTACACATCTATGATCAGAGAACAGATACCGCTTGATTCGATCGATTTTGAACTGGTAAAAGAAAAACCGCAACTCATGGCATTTGACAGAAATGAGCGGGCAAAAATGCTCGGAGGTGCAAAATAATGAAAATAGATGCTTCAGGAATTGATTTCCAAACTCTGAATCAAAGAATCAAATCATCGGAAGAAAAAGAAGTTATCATCGACAACTGCATCGGTCAGAGATTTATCGGATCCGGTTTGAGCGATAAATATATCGAAATCAACGGAGTGCCCGGAAATGCACTCGGTTGCTATCTTGACAACAGCGTTATCCGTGTAAACGGAAATTCTCAGGATGCAACGGGGGATACGATGAATCAGGGGCGAATTTATATTCATGGTTCTGCGGGAGATGCTACCGGGTATGGCATGCGCGGCGGCAAAATCATGATCGAAGGTAATACCGGATACCGTGCGGGAATCCATATGAAAGCTTATCAAGATAATATTCCTGTTCTGGTTATCGGCGGCGTAGCTGGCAGTTTTTTGGGAGAGTATCAGGCCGGCGGTACGATCGTGATTCTGAATCTTTACCAAACGAATCTTCCGATTGCCGGAAATTTCTGCGCAACAGGAATTCACGGCGGAAAAATTTTCCTGCGTACCGATGAACCGGGATTGAGACTTCCGAAACAGGTCATTTCAAAAAAGGCAACTGCGGAAGATTTACAGGAAATTATTCCTCATGTTGAGGAATTCTGCAAAGAATTCGGATGCAATTTAGACAATGTGATGAACCACACGTTTTACGTTTTAACACCAAATACAAAAAATCCTTACAAACAGCTTTATAATTATAACTAAATAGTGTATAATTATGCATACGGAACAGGAGGGTCATTTCATGAAGTATACCGAAAACGAAGTTTTGCGTTTTGTTCAGGAAAATGACGTGAAATTTATTCGGCTTGCATTCTGTGATATTTACGGCAATCAAAAGAATATCTCGATTATGCCAAGAGAACTTGCACGTGCATTTGAGAACGGTATTCCTTTTCAGGCGAACCTGATTGACGGCTTCCTATGCAAAGAAAACAAATTGTTGTTGATTCCCGACCCAACAACAATGGCTATTTTGCCTTGGCGCCCTCAAACAGGACGGGTCGTCAGGTTCTTTTGCAATATCAAAACCTGCGACGGCAATAATTTCATCTGTGATGCGAGATATTTTCTGTGGCGCGCAGCAGAGCGTCTGGAAAAACACCAGATCGAATGCGATATTGGGACGGAATGCGAGTTTTACCTTTTTCAAACCGATGAAGAAGGTTTCCCGACAAAAACTCCTCACGACTACGCAACTTACTTTGACATTGCACCGAAAGACAAGGCCGAAAATGTACGAAGAGAGATTTGCCTGTCTTTAGAACAAATGGGGATTACCCCGCTGTCTTCTCATCATGAACGAGGTCCGGGACAAAATGCAATTGTTTATAAGTATTCAGAACCGGTTCTCGCAGCTGATGATTTTATTACTTACAAATCTGTCGTAAAGACCATTGCAAACAAAAACGGTCTTTACGCATCGTTTATGCCGAAACCCCTGAAAACTGAAATCGGAAACAATCTGACTCTGTCCTTTTCTCTTTACCGAAACGACAACAATCTCTTTTGTTCGGATACTATGAGGGAATCCCACGACGCTTCCGCTTTTGCTGCAGGACTGCAGCATTCACTGAGAGAACTTTCTCTGTTTCTGTATTCTTCTTCCAATTCATATGAACGCCTGGGAGAAGAGACCTTTACCGGAATCATCAATTTTTCCGATACCGACCATGATTCTGCAATACGGATTATTTCTGACGACACGGATCAATCAGGACTCATCCTGAATATAACCGATACCTGCGCCAATCCTTATTTAATCTTCGGTTTGCTGATCAACGCAGGAATCGACGGAATTGAACAAGGGTTATCTTTATCGGCTGAGCAACAAAAATTTGCCGTCGATTTGGAAGAATCTATTTCTATCGCAAAATCAAGCAAATTCCTTAATAGTATTGTTCCGGATGAAATTTTAATGCAATATCTCGGCAAGAAAAAATCCGAACTTGACATGGTACGGAATGCAGACAGCAGAGAAGATACCGAGTATCATCTGTATTTTGATCAGTATTAATCCCGACGGAGACGGCAGAGTATGAGGATATTGATATGTCAGATGTATTAATTGTATCGAGTTCTCAAAAATCCAGCGACTTTTTAACCGGATTTATGAAAGAGAACTTCGGTTCCGGCATCAAAACAGCCAAGAGCGGAAGCGATGCGCGCAGAATCCTGAATGAAAAAGACTTCCCTGTCGTAATTATCAACACACCGCTTTCAGACGAGTTCGGAAACGAGCTCGCAATCAATGCAACCGAAATTTCTTCGGCAGGAATCGTACTGATTGTAAAAAATGAAATTGTGGATGAAGTAGCAGAAAATGTGGAAGATTATGGCGTTCTGACGGTTGCTAAACCGATCAACCGCATACTTTTGCACCAGACGGTAAAGCTTGCATTCTCCACACATTCCCGCGTAGTTGGCTTCAAAAAGGAAAATGTACAGTTGCAAAGTAAAATAGAAGAGATGAGATTAGTTGACAGAGCCAAGTGTGTTTTGATACAATATCTCACGATGTCCGAGCCGCAGGCTCATCGATATATCGAAAAGCAGGCAATGGACATGCGTGTTTCCAAACGCGTTATCGCAGAGGGTATTCTGAAAACGTACGAAACATATTAAGCAATAGTAAAGGATTTGGTACAATAAATGGTTCAGCCCGTATATTTGATTTTAGAAAACGGAATTGTCTTTGAAGGCAAAAGTTTTGGATCGGCAAATGAACTTGTCGGTGAATTGGTTTTCACCACCGCAATGTGCGGTTATTTGGAAACATTAACGGACCCGAGTTATTACGGACAATTTGTGATTCAGACATTTCCGTTAATCGGCAATTACGGAATTATTCCGGAAGATTTTGAAAGCAGTAAACCCAGTTTGAAAGCGTATATAGTTAAAGAATGGTGTCGGGACCCTTCCAATTTCCGTTGTGAAGGCAATCTTGACACTTTTTTAAAGCAAAACAATATCGTTGGGTTGTACGATATCGATACCCGCGCCTTGACCAAAATCGTCAGAGAATACGGCGTGATGAATGCATCAATCTCCTTTCAACCCAATGTTTCAGACATTATTCCGAAATTAAAAGCATACAAAATCAATGATGCAGTCAATCAGGTTTCCTGCAAAGAGCCCTACAGCGAACAAGCTGAACCGGAAAATTTCCGTGTTGTGCTTTGGGACTTCGGTGCAAAAGCGAACATCCGCCGTCAGCTTATTAAACATGGATGCAGTGTCATTACGGTTCCCGCATCTTCAAGTGCAGAGGATATCCTTTCTATGAAACCGGACGGTATCATGCTTTCGAATGGTCCTGGGGATCCGGCTGATAACATTGATATCATCGGACAAATTCAGATCATTCAGCAATCACAAACTCCCCTGTTCGGTATTTGCCTTGGGCACCAACTTTTAGCACTGGCAAATGGCGCGCAGACAAAAAAATTGAAATACGGGCATCGGGGATCCAATCAGCCTGTCATCCAATCAAATACAGGAAAAGTCTATATCTCCAGTCAGAACCACGGATATTATGTCGTAAAAGAAACACTTCCGAATTATGCTGAAGTCAGCTATCTGAATGTAAACGACGATACGTGCGAAGGCGTCGTCTATCACAATTCACCGGCATTTTCGGTTCAATACCATCCGGAAGCCGCGGGCGGACCTCTCGATACAGAATTTTTATTCGACGAATTTATTTCGATGATGAAGGGAGCAAAGAATCATGCCGCTCAATAAAGACATAAAACGTGTAATGGTGATCGGCTCCGGACCGATTGTCATCGGTCAGGGTGCTGAATTCGATTATGCAGGTACTCAGGCATGCAATGCTTTGAAAGATGCAGGAATCGAAGTCATATTGGTCAATTCCAATCCGGCAACCATCATGACCGATCAACATATTGCTGACAAAATATATATCGAACCGCTGACTTTGGAAACGTTGCGACGCATTATCGTAAAAGAAAAGCCAGACAGCCTCCTTTCGACACTGGGAGGACAAAATGGACTGACTCTGTCGATGCAGCTTGCAAAAGAAGGGTTTCTTGAAAAGCATAATGTTCGCCTGCTCGGAGCAAATCCTGAAACAATCGATAAGGCTGAAGACAGAGAACTGTTCAAAGAAACCATGATGAAAATTGACCAACCGGTGATTCCTTCCGTTATTATCACTCATCCGAAAGAAGCCTTGCTTTTTGCGGATGAAATCGGATATCCGGTCATTGTCCGCCCTGCATTTACATTGGGCGGCACCGGAGGTGGAATTGCAAATGATCCGCAGGAATTAACCGAAATCAGCGAAAACGGATTACGACTCTCCCCGATCCATCAGGTATTGATTGAAAAAAGCGTGGCAGGTTGGAAGGAAATCGAATTCGAAGTAATGCGTGATGCTTCCGGGAATGTCATCACTGTCTGCAGTATGGAAAATTTTGACCCTGTAGGAATCCATACCGGGGACAGCATTGTAATCGCTCCCGCCGTTACTCTATCAGACAAAGAATATCAGATGTTGCGAAGCGCTTCTCTGAAAATTATAGACGAGCTTAAAATAGAAGGCGGATGCAATTGTCAATTTGCTCTGGATCCTGACAGTTTTCGGTATGCAGTCATCGAAGTGAACCCACGCGTATCGCGTTCTTCTGCTTTGGCGTCAAAAGCCACAGGATATCCGATTGCAAAAGTAGCGACGAAAATTGCCATCGGTTATCGTCTGAATGAAATCGAAAATGCCATTACAAAAAAAACAAAGGCCTGTTTCGAACCGGCGCTTGATTATGTCGTCGTGAAATTCCCGAAATGGCCGTTCGATAAATTTGTCTACGCGAAACGAACGTTGGGCACTCAAATGAAAGCTACCGGCGAAGTGATGGCAATCGGAGCAACATTCGAAGAGGCGATTATGAAAGCCGTTCGCGGCGCTGAAATTTCCCACAACAGCCTAAACAGTCCGAAATTTGCCGGACTTGGCAATGACGCATTGATTCAAAAAATCAAACAGCAGGACGATGAACGGATTTTTGCTGTTTATGAAGCACTGAAACGCGGATATACCAAAGATGAAATGCACACACTTACAAAAATTGACAACTGGTTTTTGTCAAAACTGATAAATTTAATAGAGCATGAGAAACTTCTTGCAAGCCAATCGCTTACGGATGGGCTATATTTAAAATCCAAAAAGCTTGGTTATCCCGACAAAGTCATCGAAACAATCTCCGGACAAACAATTACAAACCCGCTGTACGCTTCCTATAAAATGGTGGATACCTGCGCTGCCGAATTTGCTGCGGAGACCCCATATTTTTATTCTGCATACGAACAAGCCAATGAAGCGAAAGACTTTATCGAAGAACATCGCAGCGGAAAGAAAACGGTAATTGTCTTCGGTTCGGGTCCGATTCGAATCGGACAGGGCATTGAGTTTGACTATGCCTCCGTACATTGCGTATGGGCACTTAAAGAGCTTGGATATGAAGTTGTGATTGTTAACAATAATCCCGAAACTGTTTCTACGGATTTTGATACGGCTGACCGCCTCTACTTTGAGCCGGTTACTGATGAAGACGTCATGAATATCATCCGCACAGAAAATCCCATCGGCGTCGTGGTAGCGTTCGGAGGACAGACAGCAATCAAACTGACCAAGTTTTTGGACAAAATGCAGATCCCGATTTTGGGGACATCTGCCGATAGCATTGATGCTGCGGAGGACAGAGAGCGATTCGATGAATTGCTTGAGCATCTTCAATTGAAGAGACCGCTCGGATATACGGTAATGAACTCGGATGAGGCATTGCAGACTGCAAATAAAATCGGATATCCGGTTCTCATGAGACCTTCTTATGTTTTGGGCGGACAAAACATGATTATTGCTTATTCAGACGATGATATCACGGAGTATATGGATATCATCCTTTCCCAGAACATCGAAAATCCCGTGCTCATCGACAAATATCTGATGGGGACAGAACTGGAAGTTGATGCCATTTGCGACGGAGAAGATATTCTTATCCCCGGCATTATGGAGCACATCGAGCGTGCAGGAATCCATTCAGGTGATTCGATGGCTGTCTACCCGGCGTGGAGTGTCAGCCAAGATATGACAGACCATATTGTGGAATGCTCAAAAAAATTGGCGATCGGCTTACATACCAAGGGATTGGTGAACATCCAATATCTGATCTATCACCATGAGCTTTATGTCATTGAAGTCAATCCACGCGCATCCAGAACCGTTCCTTATATCAGTAAAGTAACAGGTCTTCCGATGGTGGAGCTCGCGGTCAAAGCCATGTGCGGCCAGAAACTGTCGGATATGGGATATGGCACGGGGTTATATCCATCCTCAGGGTATGTCGCTGTGAAGGTTCCGGTATTCTCTTTTGAGAAACTGATCGATCTGGATACGCAGCTCGGACCGGAGATGAAGTCAACGGGTGAAGTGCTTGGTGTCGCAAAAACAAGAAAAGAAGCCATTTATAAAGGCCTGACTGCCCGCGGTTGCGAATTAAAACAATCAGGCGGCGTATTATTTACAGTGAGAGACAGTGACAAGAATGAAGTGATCGACATCGCGAAAAAATTTGCCGAACTCGGTTTCACGCTTTATGCAACAGAAGGAACTGCTGTCTGCTTCGAACGTGCCGGGCTGACGGTCAATCACACAAAAAAAATACACGAATGTGATGATAATATCCTTAAATTGATCGAAAGCGGAACATTGAGTTATGTGATCTCGACTTCATCCAAAGGACGTATTCCTACCCGCGACGGAGTCATCATAAGACGCAAAGCGGTGGAGCGAAGTGTCCCCTGTCTGACATCGATCGACACAGCCCTCGCAGTAGTAAACAGTTTGCAATCCCATTATACCGAGTCCAATACCGAGCTGTTTGATATCAATCAATTATTCGTATAACCGCAATAGCAGCCGCCCGTAAAACGGGCGGTCTTGCTTAGACCCTATAAGGGTCTGGTACCAGCGGCGCCTCAAAGCGCCACTGATTCGCCAACCGCTTACGACACTCTAACGACCCTTAAAAGGGTCCT
>JBGMEA010000022.1:0-66411 GCA_041447245.1 Anaerofustis sp. | reverse complement strand
GAACTGTCGAATCAGACAGTTCTTTTTTTGTGCGCAGCAATTGGCACAAGAGAGATTTAGTTCTTACGTGCTATGACAAAAAACTGCTTTCAACCGTACGCGGTTTTTTTCGCGCTCTCGGCGAGAGGCCGACGCAGTGGAATCCAGCGGGCAAGAGCAAGGCAAAAATCGAGGAGTAACAGCGGCAGCTTTAAAGACCTGATCCATATGACTTGGCTGCCTCAGGCTTTGGTGATCGGGGTGAGTTACGATCTGTTTTGGACACTCAATCCGAAAACGCTGGAGCCTTTTATCGAGGCATTCAAACAAAAGCAGATCGCAAAAAGAGATGAAATCAATCTGAGCGCATGGCTGACGGGGCGTATGTTGCAAATGCGATCTCTGCGTGTTTCGGGAAGAATGGACAGTATCCAAGTGAGCCGATGGCTATGGGTGAGACGGATAAAGACAAAGAGATCAACAATGAAGTTCAACGATTTGATGCTTTTGTGATTCGGTATAATACGGAATATGAAAAAAAGAATGCCTTTGAAGATTAAACAGGAGCATTCTTTTTGTTTGCAAAAACAATCTTATTTAGAATGTTTAATGTTTGTTGGAATCATAAACTTCTTGTCGGATTCGATCTGGTATATTTTTAGCGATGCGTTCGAAAAAATTGAATTTTGAATTTGAATAATCGTTAAAATATTCGTTTGATAATTTCCCAACGCTACCTACAGAGACTTCCAAACGATCTTCCGTGCCGTTATCTGCTACAAAATTAATGATAATGCTACCAACATAATATAAGATTTTCTTCGGAAATTCGCCGGTTACAATTGATCCTTTTGGAAGATTCTTAGGTACTGAATCTTCCTGCCGAACAATTATAAATTCTATGATTTTATCATAGGAAATTACTGCGTCATTTCCTATATGATGATGTGGATGCAATATAATGTCATTGCTATTCGCAATTAAGTAGCATAGTGCACTTCGTTTATATTTGTCGTTAAATCCTATTCTATACGAGCATAGCAAAATATTTTTTGTGCCATATCTTATTGATGCCAAGCCAAGAGTAATTGGTTTAAACCAATCAAAGCGCTTAAGGATGTATATTGCTATGATGGAGCCGGTAAGAAGCCCATAAAAAGTGCTTGAATCCATATTCACCTCATTTAAAATATTTTATCATATAATATTCTATTTTTAAAACGAAATCTCGAAAGGAGAACAAAATGAGTTCAACAAACGAATCTTATGTACTCAACTGGGACCCCCTATTAAAGATATAATTGATTTGAATGATCTTCTTATAAATTTACAAAATACACTTTCAAAAATGGGATGGTTTGAGTTTGCTGCTTCAGCAACATCAGCAATTTCATCTATCTTGTCGATAGGTGGAGTATTCGTTAAACTATTTCCTAAAAATTTCAATAATATATTTGATGATATTTTGAAATCAATCAAAAATGACAGCGAGCCTTTTAATAAATTGATGAAAGAAATTGGTGAAAATATTGTTCAAGGCCTCATACAAGGAATTGCCAGAAATAAATCAGATCTTATGCAAACAATTAGAGATTGTCTTGCTGAGCCCGTCAAAGAAGAACCGAAGAAAATTCTTGGGGTTAATTCTCCAAGTAGAGTAATGATTGAAATTGGTAGGTTTATAGCCGAAGGTCTAGGTTTAGGAATCGGAGATAATGCTAAATATGCTATCAAAGCAATGAATGAAATGGGCGATGGTGTGAAGGATGCATCCAAATCTTTATCGAAGATCGGAGACGGCGCAAAAGATTATACGAAATCTCTTGATGCTGTGGGTGACGCTACCGACAAAGTAAATAAAAAAAGATTTCTTTTGGCGGGGTTTTCACTGTCGTAGCCAGTGTGCTTGCTACTATCGTCGAAGGAATCATGACGTTTGTCGGCGGCTTTTTTTGTCTTACTTGGGAGTTTAATGATATACTCATTATACATGAGTATAGAGGTGTTTTGTTATGCAGAAATTGATCCACCCAAATCTGCTGAAACAGGGAGATACGGTTGCGACAGTGAGTCTGTCGTGGGGAGGAGCGGGAGATGCTGATTTGATCTGGCGATACCAACAGGGCGTCCGACGTCTGCAAGAAGTGTTCGGATTGCATGTCGTTGAGATGAAACATACCCTCGACGGGACTGATTCGCTTTATCGAAATCCGAAAGACCGTGCGGATGATTTGACGAATGCTTTCTCCGATCCTTCCGTGAAAGCGATTTTCTCCTGTATCGGCGGCGAAGACAGCATTCGGATGCTGCCGTTTATCGATTACGATGTCATAAGAAATAATCCCAAAATATTTTTGGGCTATTCCGATTCGACCGTGACGCATTTTATTTGCATGAAAGCAGGAGTGGGTTCTTTTTACGGACCGAGTATCTTGGCTGAATTTGCTGAGAACGTCGAAATGCACGAGTATACTCGAGATTCTGTTTACAAATCGTTGTTTGCTACCGATCCGCCAGGCGTCGTAGAGCCTTCCGAGCTTTGGACGGGAGAATATCTTCCTTGGGAAGAAAGCAAAAAGCATGTGCAAAGAGTAATGAAAACAAATCTTGGTGCGAAATGCATTTCGGGCACAGGGACGGTTGAAGGCCATTTGATCGGAGGCTGTATGGATGTTATGGAAATGATCAAAAATACCGAGATATGGCCGGATGATTCCGTTTGGGATGGCGCGATCCTGTTTTTCGAAACATCCGAGGAGATGCCTTTGCCTGCCCGGCTCAGGTATTGGCTGAGGAATTATGCCGCATCGGGGATTCTTCATAGAGTCAGCGGCTTACTGTGGGGAAAGCCGTATCAACTGAAATATTATGACGAATATCGACAGGAGATATTAAAAGTGCTTGCGGAATATGATCTTGCAAATCTTCCGGTATTATACGGGCTCGATTTCGGACATACTTCTCCGATGTTTACGATTTCTTACGGTGCTTGGGCTAAAATTGTCTGCGAAGAAAATCGGCTGGAAATTTTGTCTTGCGGTGTGAAATAATTTCCCGAATGGTTTGACAAATAGGATACCCGGATATATAATGATGACAATATTTAAAATATTCAGAATATTCAGAGGTGACCATGAAAAACATATTTGTTGTCAGCGGATCCGGACAGGTAACATCGGAGACGGTTGCGGATAAATTGAATTCAGCGCTTTCTCAGCGCGGAGTTTCCGATCTGGCAGAAGTCAGCGTAATTAAAATGGAAGAAATCGACCGACAGGTAACAGCGGAAGATCTTGTGGTCAGCACGATGATTCTGGATAAGCACCATTTGGAAGCACCCGTGTTCAGTGCATTCCCATTCCTTACCGGGATCCGGGTCAATCAGGAAGTAGATAAAATTGTATATTCTTTATAACAGATAACGTTCAAGCCGTTTCGGACGGCTTTTTTCTTGCCTTTTCAGTTGAAAAAAGTTATGATATCAATATATCATTGAAATAGGGTAGGGGTATGAAACGGAATAAAACTGCGGTATGGCTGCTGCTTGCAGCGGCGATATGATTCTTTGGCTGTTCAAACGGAGAACCGTCTGTCGCGTGCGGGACTATGGAGATTTTCCATTTTAATTCCCGATAACCGACATACGATAACCGATAGGAACAGCGCTTTTGTTTCTGAAGGCATTTCTTTTTTCAGTGCTGAATTGACAGATTCCTCAGGAAAAGAGCAGTATGCGGAGTGCATTCTGAAATATTATTCGGACAATCAAAGGAATGCGGATGACTTTAACGATCAATATGGTTTGAATTGGGCAGCAGATTTAAACAAAGAAAATTACGGCCGCGCCGAATATATCGGAACCGTTCATCGGATGTTTGGAAATTCCGAAGGAGCAGTCATTGTTATAAATTTTGACGAACCGCAGGGATATCAGGATTCTGTTGTTTATTATGTTCTGATTCCGCAGCAGGATAAACTTTATTTTTTTGTGTTCAGTGTATATGACAGACATTATATCAATGATGTCAAGCAGATCATCGATTCCATTTCCGTGCCTACCGATGTATAAAAAATGAATTCAGCTACATTTCGATCATTGCAAAACAGCGGAAGACATAAAAATATACAATAGAAAAGAAAGGCTATTTCATGAAAAGCAAGATCGCAAGTATTCTATTGATTTCTGTATTTATTTTCAGCTGTTGCGGATGCGGGCAAAGCACAGTCAGCCGAACATATGATGATTTCCAAATTTCATTTCCGCAGACATGGACAGTGAATACCGACACGGATGTCGCGGAGTCTCAGGAAGCCACTCCGTTTTTATATGTAAGCGCACCGTCTGTCAATGAAAACAGCACTTATTTCTATGTGGTATATATGAGCAGTGACTCAATTGATTCGTTGGATGAGATTGATCAGGATTTCGGAGACAGCTGGGCGGAAGTGCTCAGTTCATCGATCAGCATCGATATGAGCTGCGAAAGTGTCAAGAAGGATACTTTCGGAAGCAGACAAGGTGCGTTGGTTACATTCACCGGAAGTTCAAACGGATTGGATCTCACTTATATTGAACAGCTTGTTCCGACCGGTGACAGATGGTATGTATTTACATATCTGATGATAGACAAACAAAACAAAGGGGACATTCAGCGTGTGATCGATTCGGTAAAATTCACCGAATCATAAGCAGAGATTGATCGGACTTGAAAATTGAAATGGATTTTGCTGATGCAATTATCATTGACCCAATAATACATTTGTGCTATTATAATATACATTCATAATTATTGTTTATGTGGGGTATATTATATGAAAAAGTGCACTAACTGCGGTGCGTCAATCAATGACGAAGCAAAATTTTGTGATTATTGCGGCACTCGGCAGAATCAACAGCAGGAACCGATTGAAATCACAGCGCAGGAAATTAATCCGGCTCCTCCGAATAACAATTTCGGTTACGTGCCTCCGTCTCCGTTTTATACTAAAAACTGGTTTATTTGGGTCTGTTTGATCTTATTTTGTCCGTTGGGCATTTTTTTAATGTACCGCTACACAGATTATAAGAAGCAAACGAAACTTATCATTTCTGCAGCGGTTATTATTTTCACGATTATTGCACTTACTTCGGGCGGAGATAAAGCCTCATCCGATTCGGCGTCGAATTCATCAGGATCAACAGGAACCTCTTCTTCCGTCAGCACGCAAACAAATGACGAAAAAGCGCAGAAATTGTATAATGAAGCAATGACCGCATTCAATAATGAGTCCTATGATACTGCGATCAATAAGTTGAATACATTAATAGCGACCTATCCCGATACAGCTGTCATTACCGATGCGCAGGCACTTTTGGCTTCTGCGCAGACTGAGAAAGCAAAGCCCGGATGGATTACTGCCGGAATGTATAAAGTCGGTACGGATATCCCGGCGGGAGAATATGTGCTTCTTTGCACCGGGAGTTCAGCCTATTTCGAAATTGCTTCGGACAGTACCGGAAATTTATCCAGTATTATTGCCAATGATAATATCTCAACGCATACTTATGTCACCGTGAAAGACGGACAATATTTTGAATTCAAAAACAGCAAGGTACGTTTGGCCGAATATGTCGATGCGTTTTCTGCCGAAAGCGGCTCATATGAAGAAGGGATGTATAAAGTAGGAGTGGATATTCCTGCGGGAGAATATAAAATCGCTGCGACATCCGATTACGGCTATTTTGAAGTTGATAAAGACAGTAACAATACATTAAGCAGTATTATCACAAACGATAATTTCAGCGGGGAAAAATATATCACCATCAAAACCGGTCAATATTTGAAGATGAGCAATTGCAAGTTGCTTGCGAATTGATTTTACTGAAATAAAGCAGGATTTGATTTCCTTGCCTTAGGGAGAGGGTGCGAATGAGGAGAATTTTATTATCGGCTATGGTTCTGATTTCATTGCTTGCTTTCTGGGGATGCGGGACACCGAAAGCTGACTCTATCTATCTGTGGTCGGAGCCAACATTCAGCGGCGAATCTGTAATGAAAGAATTCGACGATTTCTCTGTGTAGTATCCATCAGACTGGATTGTCACCTGCTCGATTTCGAAAGAGGAAGCTGCAGATTCAAATAATATTTTTTTTATGATTTATTCAAGTGATTATTCAAGCGGGTATCCAGCAAACCTGAATATTGCTTATATAAACGGCGAATTGTCACTGCAGGATGTAAATTATGCCAATGTTTCTGAGCTTGCGGATGCAATTGCTCAAGAATCAAACGCCGATATTACTCTTGAACAGATTTCACACGGTACTGTCTATGATACCGATATGGCTTTTGCGTACATGAGCATAATATATCCGGCTTACTCTCTGTATACTGTGCAGCAATATGTTCCGATGGGCGAAGGGTTCTACGTCTTTACCTACACAGTCGACGATGATCAGATTCCTTCGGATATTACTTCGATTATGAATTCGATAAAATTCAAACAGTAAAATCAGGATCAAATTTCTGAATTGAGAAAAAGGACAGTGCTTTAACAGTAAGAACTGCTTTACGGCAAGAGCGCGAAAAAAAGTGAAAAATATGAAAAAAAGGCTTGTCAACGGCCTTTTTTTCGTGTAAAATAAAAAAGCTGTCAATGATATAATCATTGCAGTATGCGATGAAGCGGGAGGTTGCCGTCTCCGAACGGGTAATTTCCGCAGAGTATGTCACCATCACAGAATGGGGCGGTTATTGGGTAGGTGTGCCCGAAATTGTAAAATATTAAGGAACACACGGCACGGTGCCCGATATGCCACGCCGCCGAAAAATTAGGAGGTAATGGTATGGCAAATCAGAAAATGAGAATCAGACTGAAAGCATTTGATCCGCATGTAATGGATCAGTCGGCTGCGAAAATCGTCGCCACCGCGAAACGAAGCGGTGCGGAAGTTTCCGGACCGATTCCGCTTCCGACAGAAAAGGAAGTGGTCACGATTCTTCGTGCGGTGCACAAATACAAGGATTCGAGAGAACAGTTTGAAATGAGAACGCACAAACGTCTCATTGAAATCATCAATCCGACATCCGAAACGATCAATGCTTTGATGCATCTGGATCTTCCTGCCGGAGTTGATATCGAAATCAAATAGCGGCAGATCAATAATATTATGACTGCAATGCAGTCCGCTAATGGAGGAAAGAATGAAAAAAGCAATCATTGCGAAAAAAGTCGGCATGACTCAGGTGTTCAGCCCGGAAGGCGAAATTATTCCGGTAACGGTGCTTGAAGCGGGTCCCTGCAGTGTCGTGCAGGTAAAGAGTCTCGAAAAAGACGGATATGAAGCGATACAGGTTTCTTTCGGTGAGATTAAGGCAAAAAATGTTACGAAACCGATTGCGGGTCATTACGCAAAAGTCGAACAGGAACCGAAACGCAGACTCAAAGAATTCCGTTTGGAAGATGTTGCTTCGTTTGAAGTGGGTCAGGAATTGAAAGCGGATATTTTTGAAACCGGAGATCGGGTTGATATCAGCGGAGTGAGCAAAGGGAAAGGTTTCCAAGGCAATATCAAACGTCACGGACAGTCCAGAGGTCCGATGGCACATGGTTCCAAATATCACCGAGCGGTCGGTTCGATGGGCGCATCTTCCGATCCGAGCCGTGTGTTTAAAGGAAAAAATCTTCCGGGTCATATGGGAAGCGAAAATTGCACCGTTCAAAACATGACGGTTGTGAAGGCGGACGCCGAAAAGAATCTGCTCCTCGTGAAGGGTGCGGTTCCGGGATCCAACGGATCGATCGTGTACGTTGTGGATACCATTAAGAAATAGCGGAACACGGAAGAAGGAGGATACGATTTAATGAAAGCTGATGTATTGAATATAAAAGGCGAAGTAGTGAAGAACATCGAACTCAGCGATGATATCTTCGGTATCGAACCGAATGAACCGGTTGTGCACCAGGTCGTTGTGGCTTATCTTGCCAATCAGAGACAGGGAACGCAATCAGCGAAAACCCGAGCTGAAGTAAGCGGCGGCGGGAAAAAACCGTGGAGACAGAAAGGTACGGGACGTGCGCGAGTCGGTTCCAGCCGAAATCCTGTTTGGAGACACGGCGGTATTGCGTTCGCACCGAAGCCCAGAGATTACGATCAGGCTGTCAACAAGAAAGTGAGAAGACTGGCTATGAAATCGGTCTTTTCCGCAAAAGTGAAAGACAACGAACTGTTTATTCTTGATGAATTGAAATTCGCGGAACCGAAAACCAAGGATATGGTTGCGGTGCTGAATAATTTAAAAATCGGCAAAACGCTTGTTGTGATTGACGAAAACGACAAAAACGTCGTAAAATCCGTCAGCAATATCCCGACAGCGAAATGCACGCTTGTGAGCACACTTAACGTATATGAGATGCTCAAATATGATAATTTGTTAATCACAGAAGCGTCGCTTGCAAAAATCCAGGAGGTGTATTCTTAAGATGAATCCTCATGATATTTTGATCAAACCGATCATTACGGAACGCAGCATGGTAGATGCGCAGGACAAACGATATACATTCCAGGTGTCCAAGACGGCGAATAAATATCAAATCAAAGATGCCGTCGAATCGGTCTTTGGCGTGAAGGTAGTTCGCGTCAGCACGATGAACATGAGAGGGAAACTCAAAAGAATGGGCAAAACGCAGGGCAGACGTCCTGATTGGAAAAAAGCCATTGTCATTCTTTCTCCCGAAAGCAAAGAAATCAAGTATTTCGAAGGAATGTAAAAAGCTTACCCGATAAAAGATTATTGTAAGGAGGCAGTCTCAATTATGGGTATCAGAAAGTACAAGCCGACTACGCCGGGACTTCGCGGCATGACGGTTTCCACTTTTGAAGAAATAACGAAAACGACGCCGGAAAAATCGCTGCTCGCGAAAAAGACGAAGCATGCGGGGAGAAACAATACCGGCAGAATCACCGTCAGACATCAGGCCGGCGGTGCAAAACAGAAATACAGAATCATCGATTTCAAACGCAGCAAGGACGACGTAAAAGCGACCGTGAAAGCGATTGAATACGATCCGAACCGCAGCGCCAATATTGCTTTGCTTTATTACGCGGACGGCGACAAACGATATATCTTGGCTCCGGAAGGACTGAAAGTCGGAGACGAAGTTGTTTCGGGTCCGAACTCCGACATTCGTACGGGGAATGCGCTTCCGATGGAAAACATTCCGGTCGGTACCATTCTTCACAATATCGAAATGAAAGCCGGAAAAGGCGCTCAGATGGCACGAAGTGCCGGATGTTTCGTCCAGTTGATGGCAAAAGAAGGTGACTATGTAACGCTCAGACTTCCGTCCGGCGAAATGAGAATGGTTCGCAAAGAATGCAGAGCGACGATCGGACAGGTCGGAAATCTCGATCACGAAAACATCAATATCGGGAAAGCCGGCAGAAAAAGACATATGGGAATCAAACCGACGGTTCGTGGTTCCGTTATGAACCCGAATGACCATCCGCACGGCGGCGGCGAAGGAAAAGCTCCGATCGGGCGTTCCGGACCTGTTACTCCTTGGGGTAAACCGACATTGGGTTACAAAACACGTAAAAAGAACAAACCTTCCGATAAATATATCGTAAGACGAAGAAACAAATAACGGGAAACGGAGGATAGCAAATGAGCAGATCTACGAAAAAAGGACCGTATGTTGATGAACGGCTTCTGAAGAGAATCGAAGACATGAATAACAGCGGCGAAAAAAAAGTAGTGAAAACGTGGTCCAGAGACTGCACGATCTTCCCTCAGATGGTAGGTCATACAGTGGCTGTACACGATGGCAGAAAGCATGTTCCCGTATTTGTGACCGAAGATATGGTAGGACACAAATTCGGCGAATTCGCGTTGACAAGAACATTCAGAGGGCATGCCGGAGAAAAGAAATCCGGCGGCAGATAAGTTTTAGGAGGAATTCATATGGAAGCAAAAGCAACCGCAAAATATGTCCGTGTTTCGCCTCTTAAAGCGAAACGCGTAGCCGATCTCATTCGCGGGAAAAGCGTAAACGAAGCGCTTGTGATCCTGAAACTGACCGGGAATAAACCGGCCATGGCGTTTGAAAAAGTCGTGAAATCGGCGGCGGCAAATGCAGAAACAAACCACAGCATGAACGCAAACAAACTTTTTATATCCGAAGTCAGTGCAAACCAGGGACCGATTATGAAACGTATCAAAGCGCGCTCCATGGGAAGAGCATCCGTCATTAAAAAGAGAAGCTCACACTTAAGCGTTGTGCTTAAGGAAAAAAATTAAGGAGGTCAGACTTTGGGTCAAAAGGTAAATCCGCACGGATTAAGAGTAGGTATTATTAAAGATTGGTCTTCCAGATGGTATGCGAAAGACAGGGATTTTTCCGATCTGTTGATCGAAGACCAGAAAATCAGAAAATATATCAAGAAGACACAGTATTCGACGGGTATTTCTAAAGTCGAGATCGAACGCAGCGCCAATAAAGTAACCTTGTTTATTTATACGGGCAAACCGGGAAGAATTATCGGCAAAAACGGAACCGGCATCGAAGCACTCAGAAAACAGATTCAGAAAATGACCGGGAAAAGCGTCAACATTAATGTCATGGAAGTGAAAAATGTTGACTGCGACGCTCAGTTGGTGGCAGAGAATATTGCTCAGCAGCTGGAAAAGCGTATCGCATTCCGCCGGGCCATGAAGCAAGCCATTCAACGCGCGCTCAGAGGCGGCGCGGAAGGAATCAAAACACAATGTTCCGGTCGTTTGAACGGAGCTGAAATTGCCAGAACCGAACATTATCACGAAGGCAATGTGCCGCTTCAGACACTGCGCGCCAATATCGATTACGGTACTGCGGAAGCGGATACCACATACGGAAAGATCGGCGTGAAAGTCTGGATCAACAAAGGTGAAGTTCTTCCGACAAAAAACAAACAATAATCCGTCAGTAGTATGAACAAGGAGGTATGGTTATTATGTTAATGCCGAAAAGAGTCAAGCACAGAAAAGTGCACCGCGGCAGAATGACAGGCGTGGCAACCAGAGGCAATACAATCACATACGGTGATTATGCGATACAGGCAACAGAACCGGGCTGGGTCAAATCCAATCAAATTGAAGCCGCCCGTATTGCAATGACGAGATATATCAAACGTGGCGGGAAAGTATGGATCAAGATTTTTCCCGATAAATCCGTAACGAAGAAACCTGCCGAAACCCGTATGGGTAGCGGGAAAGGGTCTCCGGAATACTGGGTTGCGGTAGTGAAACCGGGCAGAGTGATGTTTGAACTCTCCGGAGTCGATGTGGAAACAGCACGCGAAGCAATGCGTCTCGCGCAGCATAAGCTTCCCATCAAAACAAAATTCATTACCAGAGAAGAAATGCAAACAGGTGGTGAGTCCTAATGAAAACAAGTGATTTGAGAGCAAAATCCACTCAGGAATTAACAAATGAACTTACGAGTTTGAAGGAAGAACTGTTTAATCTCCGTTTTCAGCACGCGACAGGACAGCTTGAGAATCCTTTGAGAATCAGAGAAGTCAAGAAGGATTACGCGAGAATCAAAACAGTGTTACGAGAAAGAGAACTCAATGCAGCGAATGCATAAGTAAACGGAGGAAGCGATGGAAGAAAGAGCAAACAGAAAAGTCAGAGTCGGCAAAGTTGTTTCCGATAAAGCTGATAAAAGCATCGTGGTGGCCGTTGAAACGATGGTGAATCATCCTCTTTACAAAAAGAGAGTTAAACGTACAACGAGATTCATGGCACATGATGAACAGAATCAATGCGGCATCGGTGACACGGTCAAGATTATGGAAACACGTCCGCTGAGCAAAAACAAGCGATGGAGACTTGTGGAAATCGTTGAAAAGGCGAAATAGGGAAAACAAGGAGGAAACGCAATGATACAGCAGGAAACACGACTGAAAGTTGCCGATAACACCGGCGCGAAAGAATTGTTGTGTATCAGGGTTATGGGCGGTTCTAAACGCAGATACGCCAATGTCGGCGATGTGATCATCGCGAGCGTAAAAAGTGCAGCTCCGGGCGGAACCGTAAAAAAGGGTGATGTTGTGAAAGCTGTTGTGGTCAGAACGATCAGCGGCGTACGCAGAGCGGACGGAAGCTATATCAAATTCGACCAGAATGCAGCTGT
This sequence comes from Anaerofustis sp., assembly GCA_041447245.1. Taxonomy (GTDB): domain Bacteria; phylum Bacillota; class Clostridia; order Eubacteriales; family Anaerofustaceae; genus JBGMEA01. The sequence goes on along the minus strand of JBGMEA010000022.1, from coordinate 54,275 downwards.
TATTATAAAAGATGACAATCAGCCGAGAGGCACACGTATATTCGGACCAGTGGCACGGGAACTGAGAGAAAAGCAGTTCATGAAAATTGTGTCTCTGGCACCCGAAGTGCTTTAGGAGGTACTGAAAAATGCATGTAAAAAAAGACGACACGGTTATCGTGAAATCGGGAGTGAAAAGCAAAGACAAAAACAAAGTCGCAAAAGTAATCAAAGTACTTCCGAAGAGCGAAAGAGTCATTGTTGAAGGCGTCAACATGAGAAAAAAACACATGAAGGCCACTCAGCAGATGCAGCAGGCCGGCATTATTGATCAGGAAGGTTCCATTCATGCTTCCAATGTTATGCTTTATTGCGAAAAATGCAAACAGGGCGTAAGAACGGGAAGCAAAGTTTTGGCCGACGGATCGAAAGTGCGTTACTGCCGCAAATGCGGTGAGACCTTCGGAAAATAGGGGAGGCAAGATACATGACCAGAATGAAAGATTTATATCTCGGAAAAGCAGTCCCCGCATTGAATGAAAAATTCGCATACAAAAATGTCATGCAGGTTCCAAAACTGGAAAAAATTATTTTGAATATGCGTTTCGGAGATTGCAAGGACAATACGAAAGCAATGGAATCCGCGGTGAACGAACTGGGTTTGATCTCGGGGCAGAAGCCGGTGGTGATCAAAGCAAAAAAATCCGTTTCCAACTTTAAACTCAGAAAGGGAATGGACATCGGTGCGAAAGTAACGCTTCGATCCGACAGAATGTATGAATTTGCGGACAAACTGATTAACGTGGCAATTCCGCGAATCAGAGACTTCAGAGGAATTCCGGCCGGAGCATTCGATGGCAGAGGAAACTTTGCGATCGGTGTGAAAGAACAACTGATTTTCCCGGAAATCAATTACGATAAAATCGAAAAAATCAGAGGTTTGGATATCATATTTGTAACCACTGCAAAAACTGACGAAGAAGCATACGAACTGCTTAAGCTGCTCGGTATGCCCTTTGCACAGGCATAAGGAGGAGAAAGCATGGCAAAAAAATCTATGATCGCGAAACAAAAACGCGAACCGAAATTTTCCACCAGAGCTTACAACCGATGCAAAATATGCGGCAGACCTCACGCTTATTTGAGAAAATACGGCATCTGCAGAATTTGCTTCAGGGAACTCGCTTACAAAGGCGAAATTCCGGGTGTAAAAAAAGCAAGCTGGTAAACAATAATTATAGGTAAAGGAGGATGTCGATATGGTTATGACCGACCCTATTGCAGACATGCTTACAAGAATCAGAAACGCGAACGATGCAAAGCATGCAAAGGTTACGATTCCCTCTTCCAACGTTAAGAAAGCGATTGCCGGCATTTTGATGGAAGAAGGTTACATAAAAGAAGTACAGCTCATTGAAGATAACAAGCAGGGTATGATCGAAATTACGCTCAAATACGGCGATGACAGTTCCAAAGTGATTTCCGGTCTGAAACGTATTTCCAAACCCGGATTGAGAATCTATGCGTCAAAAGATGAAGTGCCGAAAGTCCTCAACGGACTCGGTATCGCCATCATTTCCACTTCAAAAGGAATTATGACGGATAAAAACGCCCGCAAATCGAATGTCGGCGGCGAAGTTCTCTGCTATGTATGGTAGGAACTGACGAAAATTAAGGAGGCAGACAATGTCAAGAATTGGAAGAATGCCTGTTAATCTTCCCGCCGGTGTGGAAGTCAAAGCGGAAAGCGGACTTGTGACCGTAAAAGGACCGAAGGGCGAACTCAAACAGGCAATCAATAAAGATATGACGATCGAAATCAATGACGGCGTGCTCACCGTCACGAGACCGTCGGATTCCAAAGAGCACAAAGCGATGCACGGATTGACAAGAAAGTTGGTTTCCAACATGGTATCCGGCGTATCGGAAGGATTTTCGAAAGGTCTTGAAATCGTCGGCGTGGGATACAGAGCAGCAAAACAGGGAGATACCCTTGTGCTGAATCTCGGATATTCCCATCCGGTGGAAATGAAAGACCCGGCAGGAATCGAAACGGTGGTAGAAGGTACCAACAAGATTTTTGTCAAAGGAATCGACAAACAACTTGTCGGACAGCATGCAGCCAACATCAGAAAAGTGAGACAGCCGGAACCTTACAAAGGCAAAGGCGTTCGTTATGCCGGAGAGTTCATCAAGCTTAAAGAAGGCAAATCCGGCAGTAAGAAATAAAGGAGTGAAGCGGAATGATTAACAAACCTGTCAAAAACAAGATCAGAGTAAAAAGACATGCGAAAATCCGTAGCAAAATCAACGGCACTCCTGACGTCCCGAGACTCAATGTGTTCAGAAGCAACAAGCATATGTATGCGCAGCTGATCGATGACGTGAACGGCAATACAGTTGCTGCGGCATCGACAAAACTTCTGCAGGCCGATCTGAATTCGACATCGGATATCGATGCGGCAAAAGCGGTCGGAACGGCAATCGCGAAAGCAGCCTTGGAAAAAGGCTACGAAACGGTTGTCTTTGACAGAGGCGGCTATGTGTATCACGGCAGAGTGCAAGCGTTGGCTGAAGCGGCGAGAGAAGCTGGACTGAAATTTTAAGGAGGGCCTAACGGATGAAACAAATTATCAATCCGGCAGAGCTGGATTTAAAAGAGAAAGTAATCTCGATCAACCGAGTTGCCAAAGTCGTAAAAGGCGGCAGAAACTTCCGTTTCAGCTGTTTGGTCGTAGTAGGTGACGAAAACGGACATGTCGGAGTGGGGATCGGTAAAGCGATCGAAATTCCGGAAGCGATCCGTAAGGGAATCGAAGATGCAAAGAAAAATATGATCAGTGTATCACTTCGGGGAACGACGATTCCTCACGAATGCATCGGACGTTTCGGTGCAGGAAAAGTATTGCTGATGCCGGCAGGAAAAGGTACCGGAGTTATCGCAGGCGGACCTGCGCGTGCGGTATTGGAACTGGCCGGGATTAAAGATATCCGAACAAAATCCCTCGGTTCAAACAATGCCAACAATATGGTAAAAGCAACGATCGAAGGGTTGTCCCGATTGGTGTCTGCTGCGGAAGTGGCTGCAAAACGAGGCAAGACCGTAGAACAAATTTTAGGTTAGGAGTGTGAACGAATTGGCTGAAAAACAATTGAAGATCACACTGGAAAAAAGTTTGATCGGAAGAAACAAAGATCAGAGAGAAATCGTGAAAGCGCTCGGTCTGCATAAAATCAGACAAAGCGTAATCCGACCGGATAATCCTCAGACAAGAGGAATCATACAGAAAATCGGCTTTATGCTGAAAGTTGAAGAAATATAGGAGGTTTGGCAGATGAAACTTCATACGCTGAAACCTGCTCCGGGGTCATCGAAAGACACCATCAGAAAGGGCAGAGGTACCGCTACAGGTCGAGGCAAAACTGCAGGCCGAGGACAGGACGGACAGAAATCGCGTTCGGGCGGCGGTGTACGCATCGGATTCGAAGGCGGGCAGATGCCTCTGACCAGACGTCTACCGAAGCGTGGTTTTTCCAATTACAGATTCAAAACCGAATATGCAGCGATTAATGTCGATAAACTCAATGCTTTTGAAAAAGGCAGTGTTGTCACTCTCGAAGCATTAAAGGAAAAAGGTATTGTAAAAAACAAGTACAATATCGTAAAAATTCTCGGTGAAGGTGACTTGAACGTTGCAGTGACTGTTAAGGTTGACAAACTCAGCAAGTCGGCTTATGATAAAATCATTGCAGCAGGCGGAAAGATCGAGGAAGTCTGAAATGATTGAAACTATCAAGAATGCATGGAAGATACCGGACTTAAGAAGAAGAATTCTTTATACTCTTGTCATGCTGATGATTTATCGACTCGGTTCGTTTATTATCGTCCCGTTTGTCGATCAGAGTGTACTGGCGCAGTATATCAGCTCCAACAGTGTGCTCGGTCTCATGGATGTCATTTCGGGTGGGAACCTGAAAAATTTTACAATTTTTGCAATGTCCATCACCCCGTACATCAATGCGTCCATCATCATGAATCTTTTGACAATCGCAATTCCTGCTCTTGAAAGGCTTCAGAAACAAGGGGAGGGAGGCAGAAAGAAAATTGCGCAGTATACCAGATATTTTGCTGTGGTTCTTTCAATCATTCAGGCGCTGGGACTTGTCCTTTCGCTGAACAGCTTCCTGACCAACAACTCATGGTATATCATTACTTTGGTAACCACGGTGATCACGGCCGGCACCACACTGTTGATTTGGATGGGTGAAAGCATTACGGAAAAAGGAATCGGGAACGGTGTTTCGCTGATCATCTTTATCAGCATCGTGTCCAAGATCCCGAGCACGATTTCGACAATCGGCGACGGGATCAGCGCAGGCAACTTCCCGAGTTATATGATCGTTGTGATTATCGCTTTTTCCCTGCTTGCCATTATGGGGATTATCGAAGTACAGGAAGGTACCCGAAAAATTCCGGTGCAATATGCAAAGCGGGTTGTGGGAAGAAAGGTATACGGAGGCAAGAATACACATTTGCCGATGAAAGTAAACCAATCCGGAGTAATCCCGATCATTTTTGCATCGGTATTGACGATGTTTCCCTCCACGCTGGCTTCTTATTTTCCCAATGTGAATTGGATGGTTTGGATTTCCAATCATCTGCAATGGGGAACGACAGTAGCAACCGTTGTGTACCTGCTTTTGATCATAGCATTTTCATTCTTTTATACTTTGGTAACGTTCAATCCGGTCGATGTTGCGGATAACCTGCAGCAATACGGTGGGTTCATCCCCGGTATCCGTCCGGGTAAACCAACAGTGCAATATCTGCAGAAAATACTGAACAGACTTACATTCAGCGGAGGACTTTTCCTTTCGGCTGTTGCAATTCTCCCGATTATCGCGGGGAACGTGCTCGATATAAGTTTGCAGTTCGGCGGAACCAGCATTCTGATCGTGGTCGGGGTCGCACTCGAAACGGTCAAACAGTTGGAACAGCAGATGATTATGAGAAATTATAAAGGATTCTTGAAATAACGGAGAGCAAAATCGTGAAGATTATATTATTGGGACCTCCGGGCGCAGGTAAAGGCACCCAGGCCGAGAAAATCGTTGAAAATTTCGGATTGGTTCACATCTCGACGGGGGATATTTTCAGAAAAAATCTGAAAGAAAATACCCCGCTCGGAATGAAGGCCAAAGAATATATGGACAAAGGACTTCTGGTTCCCGATGACCTGACCGTGGCAATGGTGAAAGATCGCCTGGAACAGGACGACTGCAAAAAAGGCTATATGCTTGACGGATTTCCAAGAACCATTCCTCAGGCGGAAGCATTGGATCAGGTGCTGAGCGAAAGCGGCGAAAAACTGGACTGCGCACTGAGCATCACAACCGATTACTCCGTTTTGGTGGAACGAATTGTCGGAAGACGCGTCTGCAAAAACTGCGGCGCGACATACCACATTGTCAATCTTCCTCCGAAAGTAGAGGGAATCTGCGATAAATGCGGAGGTCCTCTGTATCAGAGAGATGACGATAAGGCTGAAACCGTTACAAAACGATTGGAAGAATATGACCAGAAAACGCAGCCTTTGATTGCGTATTACGCGGCAAAAGGAATTATGCGCGAAGTAGACGGGCAGAAAGACATGAGTGAAGTGACAAAAGAGGTTACAGCAATTTTGAATGAATTCAGGTAGGAGAAATGATCACAATTAAATCGGACAGTGAAATCGAGACAATGGCAGAAGCGGGAAGAATTACCGCAAAAGCTTTGGAGGCGGTCGAAAAAGCGGTGAAACCCGGAGTGACGACGCTTGAGCTCGATGAAATTGCGAGAAGCGTGATCGTCTCTTATCAGGCTGTACCAGCATTTCTGCATTATCAAGGATATCCGAAAAGTATCTGCGCATCGATCAATGATGAAATTGTACACGGAATTCCTTCCGGGAAGCGCTTTTTGCAAGAAGGCGATATTGTCAGCATCGATATCGGTGCGGTTTATCAGGGCTTTGTCGGTGATATGGCCAATACGTTTCCTGTCGGTACTGTTTCCGAACAGGCAACGAAACTGATCGATATTACACGCAAGTCGTTTTATGCAGGTTTGGAACTATGCCGATTGGGGAATCGATTATACGATGTATCCCATGCGATACAGACAGTTGCCGAAAATGCCGGATACGGGGTTGTTCGGGAATATGTCGGACACGGTATCGGACGGAAAATGCATGAAGAACCGAGCGTACCCAATTACGGAGAACCCGGCAAAGGGGTTCGGCTTCAGAAAGGTATGACGATCGCCATCGAACCGATGATCAATATCGGCACATTTCGAACAAAAGTAATGAAAGATCAGTGGACAGTGAAAACGGCAGACGGGTCACTCTCCGCTCATTACGAACATACCGTTGCAATCACGGACGGGGCTCCGAGAATTCTGACCGCGTTGTAGAGGTGTCTCAATTGAACGAGGATTTGCAGTTAGGACAGATTGTGCGCTCCAAGGCCGGCCGCGACCGCGGCAAATGGTTTGCGGTGGTCGGATTGGAAGGCGATGCATTTGTATATTTGGCTGACGGGAAAACCAGAAGCACCGAAAAACCCAAACTCAAAAAGATCAGGCACATCGCAAAAACCAACAGCATTTCACCGGAGATATCCGAAGCGTTGCGTAATCATGCAACGGTATCGGATGAACTTGTGAAACGGGTGCTGTCAAAATTTCCGGAGATTACCGCAAAAAAAGAGAGGGATATCCATTGAGTAAAAGCGATTATATCGAAGTGGAAGGCATTGTTACCGAAGCTTTGCCGAATACGACTTTCAAAGTGAAATTGAGTAACGGCTACGAAGTGATGGCACATATTTCCGGTAAGCTTCGAATGAATTACATCAAGATTTTACCGGGTGACAAAGTTGTAATGGAGCTTTCCGCCTATGATCCGACCAAAGGACGGATCGTTTGGCGAGATAAAGGAAATAAGTAACAGGGAGGAAACGAAAATGAAAGTGCGACCGAGCGTGAAACCGATTTGCGAAAAATGCAAAGTCATCAAGCGCAAAGGCAAAGTAATGGTCATTTGCGAAAACCCGAAGCATAAACAGAGACAAGGCTGACGAAAACACAGGGAAGGTGCGGCTGAGTGTGTGACACTAACTTTTCCTATGATTATATACGGCCGTTTTGTGCTTGTGCATAAAGAAGCGGCACAAATTAATAAAAAAGCATACAGAAACTATCAGTGAATTATTAACGGAGGTGCACAAACCAATGGCGAGAATTGCCGGCGTAGATATCCCGAAAGATAAACGCGTTGAAATCGGTTTGACATACATTTACGGTATCGGCAGAGTCCTATCCAACAGAATCCTTGCCGAAGCCGGTGTCAATCCCGATACCCGCGTCAAAGATTTGACTGAAACCGAAATCAACCAATTGCGTTCGATTATTGACAATTCTTACACTGTGGAAGGCGATCTGAAGCGTGAAGTTTCTCTTGATATCAAGCGATTGATGGAAATCGGCTGCTACAGAGGCTTAAGACACAGAAAAGGTCTTCCCGTACGCGGACAGAAAACAAAGACCAATGCAAGAACCCGCAAGGGTCCCAAAAAGACTGTGGGCAAAAAATCAAAGAAATAGATTGATCACAGACTAAGGAGGATTAAATTTGGCTGCGAAAAAAGTAGTTCGAACAAGAAAGAAAAAAGTCAAAAAGAATATAGAAAAAGGACAGGCACATATCCGCTCGTCCTTTAACAATACAATTGTGACTTTGTCCGATGTCGCGGGCAATGTGCTTGCATGGTCCAGTGCCGGAGAACTCGGGTTCAAAGGCTCCAGAAAAAGCACACCCTTCGCTGCTCAGACTGCTGCGACGGAAGCTGCAAAACGGGCAATGGAACACGGTTTGAAAACTGTGGATGTATTTGTTAAAGGTCCGGGTTCCGGACGTGAAGCTGCAATCAGAGCATTGCAGGCGGCAGGATTGGAAGTCATTTCCATCAAAGATGTGACACCCATTCCGCACAACGGATGCAGACCGCCGAAACGCAGAAGAGTCTGACGGAATTTCTGCCTTTGACAGGCAGAAGTTTCACGACCCGTTTCGCATGCAGAGCATGCAAAGAAAAACGAATGAAAGTAACGGAGGTACAACAAGTACATGGCGAGATATACCGACGCATCTTGCAGATTGTGCCGCAGAGAAAAGGAAAAGCTTTACCTCAAAGGTGCACGATGCTATTCCGATAAATGTGCTCTCACCCGCAGACAAAGCGCTCCCGGACAACACGGGAAAAAGGGCGGGAAAATGAGCGAATACGGCATTCAGTTAAGAGAAAAACAAAAAGTAAAACGCATTTACGGCGTTTTGGAAAAACAGTTCAGACACTATTTCGATATTGCGGAACGCAAACCGGGTGCTCCGGGTGAAAATCTGATTACGATCTTGGAATCGCGTCTGGACAATATTGTATACAGAATGGGCTTTGCGGATTCCCGAAAAGAAGCAAGACAGCTTGTGTTGCACAATCATTTTTCGGTTGATGACAAAAAGGTCAATATTCCTTCCTATCAGGTAAAACCCGGTCAGGTGATCAAGGTAAAAGACGGTTCGAAACAATCTCCGAAATTTGTCGAAATCATCGAAACCAATTCCAGTAAAGTCGTCCCGGAATTTCTCTCGGTCGATTTCGAGAAGATGGTAGGAACGGTTCTTTCCGCGCCGACCAAAGCAAATATAGAAATTCCGATTGAGGACCACTTAATTGTCGAATTGTATTCCAAATAAGTTTCTCCATTTTTTCGGTCGCGGTTATTATGTAATATATGGAGGGGTTAAATGTTAGAATTTCAAAAACCGAATATAGACATAACCGAGGTTACTCCCGACAGGACATACGGCAAATTCGTCGTGGAACCGCTCGAACGCGGTTATGCGACAACGCTGGGCAATTCTTTGCGAAGAATTATGCTTTCGTCCCTTCCCGGTTCTGCAATCACAAGTGTTAAGATCGATGGCGTGCTGCATGAATTTTCTACGATAGAAGGCGTCGCGGAAGACGTTTTGGAAATCATCATGAATCTGAAAAAAGTTGTATTTAAGGTTTATGATGACGGTCCCAAAACAGTGTACATCCAAGCGCAGGGCGAAAAGGAAGTAACCGCGGCGGATATCGTTGCCGATGCGGACGTAGAAGTGCTGAATCCGGATGCGCATATTGCGCTCCTGATGAAAGGTGCGGAACTGAACATGACGATGGTCGTGGAGACGGGACGCGGATATACGTCATCGGAGAAGAATAAAAAAGAAGATATGCCGATCGGCACAATTCCGATCGATTCTATCTTCTCGCCGGTTCGCAAAGTGAATTTCACCGTAGAAAATACGCGTGTCGGAAATGTGACCGATTACGATAAATTGACACTTGAAGTATGGACAAACGGCACAATTTCTCCCGAAGAGTCCGTATCATTGGCATCCAAGGTGCTCAATGATCATTTCCAGCTGTTTATTGATCTGAACGAAAATCTGCATAATATGTCTCTGATGGTCGAACGGGAAGAAAACGAAAAAGAAAAAGTTCTTGAAATGTCCATCGAAGAACTGGAACTTTCCGTCAGATCAAGCAACTGCTTGAGACGAGCCGATATCCACACTGTGGAACAGCTGATCTCCAAGAGTGAAGAAGACATGGCAAAGGTTCGGAATCTCGGGAAAAAATCGCTTAACGAAATCAAAAAACGATTGGGCGAAATCGGACTGTCTTTAAGACAGAGCGACGAATAAACCACAAGGGCGGAGAAACAATTCCGCCAAGTGTGGGAATCATCATTACAGACTTATCACCGTCTTATGCGGTAATCAACCAGGAGGGTTATTTCAATGGCCGGATACAGAAAATTAGGCAGACCCACGGATCAGAGAAAAGCGCTTCTCCGAGGCATCGTAACGGAAGTCCTCAAACACGGCAAAGTCAACACGACGCTCTTCCGTGCAAAAGAAGCGGGCAAAATTGTAGACAAAATGATCACGTTGGGCAAGAAAGGCGATCTGCATTCCAGAAGACAGGCTTTGGCATATATCTATGAACCGGAAGTGGTTCATAATCTGTTTGCGGAAATCGCTCCCAAATATGAAAACAGAGACGGCGGCTATACCAGAATTCTCAAGCTCGGCGCGCGTAAGGGCGACGGTGCGGAAACGGCGATTCTGGAACTCGTCGAATAAAACAAGAACGAATTTGCATCAACTGAAAAGCAGCCGCATGCCGAATGCGGCAATATAGGATTGCACATACACAAAGGGACAGTTGAAACAAACTGTTCCTTTTCACCATTACACCTTATATGAGGTAATCGGATTGGAAAATATTATCGAGCTCGAGAACGTCAGCTATCTGTATGACGAAGAAAACGAGCCGAACAAGAAGGCATTGGACGGATTGTCTCTGAACGTGCGCAAAGGCGAATTCCTTGGGATTATCGGACATAACGGATCCGGGAAATCGACATTGGCAAAGCTTCTGAACGGGTTGCTGCTTCCGAATGAAGGGGAGGTGCGGGTGCTCGGGATGAACACAAAAGATGAATCCTCCATCATTGAAATCAGGCGGAATGTCGGAATGGTATTCCAAAATCCGGACAATCAGATGGTGGCCACGATTGTGGAAGAAGATGTCGCGTTCGGGGCGGAAAACCTCGGAATTGAACCCAGTGAAATCAGACGTCTTGTCGATGAAAGCCTTAAAACGGTCGGCATGTACGAATTTAAAGATAAAAAACCTCATCAGCTGTCAGGCGGACAGAAACAGCGTATCGCAATAGCAGGCGTATTGGCTATGCGTCCGAACTGCATTATTTTTGACGAATCAACCGCGATGCTGGATCCTGTCGGACGAAACGAAGTGATGGAAACTATGCTGCGCCTGAACAAACAGGATGGTGTGACAATTATTTTTATTACGCATTATATGGAAGAACTGGTCAATGCGGATCGCATTGTGATCATGGAAAAAGGCAATGCTGTGATGGAAGGTTCTCCGAGAGAAATCTTTTCCGATACGGATCAGCTGAAAACTCTGAGACTGAATGTGCCCGAAATTGTGGAATTGGCAGACGGACTCCGAAAGGGCGGGCTTTCGCTGAAAGAAGGCATTTTGACTGCGGAAGAACTGGTGAATGAACTATGTCGGTTACAGTAAAAGATTTGTCTCATGTATATGCCGAAGGCACGGTTTTTCGCTTTGAAGCGTTAAAAGATGTCAGTTTTGATGTCGGCGCACATGAATTTGTCGGGATCATAGGACATACAGGCAGCGGAAAATCGACGCTGATTCAGCATTTGAATCGTTTGTTGCTGCCCACAAGCGGCACGGTTGTAGTCAATGGAATCGATGTGACGGATAAAAAAGTGTCGATGAAAGAAATCTGCAAACGGGTAGGCATCGTATTTCAATATCCCGAATATCAGCTTTTTGAAGAAACTGTCTATAAAGATGTATCATTCGGGCCGAAAAATCTCGGATTTTCGGAAGAAGAAATCGAGCAGACTGTCAGAGAGAGCATTGAACTGGTGGGACTCGATTACGAAACAATCAAAGACGAATCCCCGTTTGATTTATCCGGTGGCCAAAAACGTCGTGTTGCAATCGCAGGAGTCCTTGCGATGAAACCGAAGATTCTTATTTTGGATGAACCTGCAAGCGGACTCGATCCGATGGGGCGGGAAGAGATTCTCAGCAGTATCAAACGTCTCAACAGTGAGGTCGGGATCTGTATCCTTCTGGTTTCCCACAATATGGATGATGTGGCGGAATATGCCGATCGGGTGATGGTATTCAGTGAGGGGCGTCTTGTGATGTACGATACACCCCGCAATGTATTTGCCGATTACAAGTTTATGGAAAGTATGGGACTTTCCGTGCCCCAAGGGAAAAAAGTTTTGGAACTGCTTAAGGAAAAAGGTGTGCAGATCGATACGTCGCCCTATACGACGCAGGGCGCCGCGGACGAAATACTGCGAACCTTCCGAAAAGGGTAACGATTATGATCAAAGACATTACAATCGGTCAGTATTACCCGACGGATTCCGTGATCCATCGGCTTGACCCTCGAACAAAGATTAACACGACGCTGTTGTTTATCATATTTCTTTTTATTGTGAATAATATTTGGGGATATTTGTTTGCCGCAGTTTTGGTCGCCGTTGTGACTGCCGTTTCGAAAATACCCCCGGGATATGTGGTGAGAGGGCTCAAACCTCTGATCTTTATTATCGCGCTGACGGTTGTCATCAATATGTTCTGGACACCCGGAAATGTGATTTGGCAATGGTGGATATTCAAACTGACGGATGCAGGACTGCAAAATGCGGTCAATATGGGCTTTCGTCTCGTTTTGCTCGTTGCGGGAACTTCCATTATGACATTGTGCACATCGACCATCGCTCTTTCCGACGGAATGGAAACTTTGATGAAACATATTCCGCTCGTCAGAAGAGTGTCGCATGAACTGAGCATGATGATGAGCATCGCGCTTCGTTTTATTCCGACTCTTGCGGACGAAACCGATCGCATTATGAAAGCACAGAAATCCAGAGGCGCCGATTTTGAAAGCGGGAATTTCATCAGCCGTGCAAAGAGCCTGATTCCGATTCTTGTTCCGTTGTTTGTCAGCGCGTTCCAACGAGCAAATGAACTGGCGATGGCAATGGAAGCGAGATGCTACCAGGGCGGTGAGAACCGAACAAGATTGAAAGAATTGAAGTATCAGCGCATTGACGGTTCTGCATATGCGATTGTATTCGTTTGTATGGGACTTTTGTATGCGACCAGGTATTTACCTTTATTATGGTGAAAGATGAAAAATATCGCAATTAAGATTGCTTACGACGGCACGGAATTCTGCGGGTGGCAGGTACAGCCCGACGGGCATTCGATTTCGGCGGAAATCATTCGGGCTTATCATTGTGTGACAAAAGAAACCATCAAGCTTTACGGGTCGGGAAGAACGGATGCAGGCGTGCATGCTTACGCACAGGTAGCCAATTTTTTCACCGAAAGCAGCATCCCTCCGAATCGTCTGATCGGAGCAATCAATGCTTATCTGCCGAAACAGATTGTGGTAACGGACGCGTGGGAAGCCGAGACTGATTTCAATGCGCGTTTCAGCGCAAAAGGGAAGATTTACGAATACCTCATTTTAAACACGGCAATGCCTTCACCGTTCCTGACGGATCGGGCATGGCATGTGAAATATCATCTGGACATTGACAGGATGAAAGAAGCCGCAGAAATTCTGCGGGGAGAACACGACTTCAAATCCTTCATGGCAAGCGGAAGTTTCGTGAAGAACACTGTCCGGACTCTGTATGAATTGCGCGTGGAGCGTGACGGTGATTTGATACGCATTACGGTAAGAGGGAACGGATTTCTTTATAACATGGTGCGCATCCTTACGGGGACGCTCGTCCATGTCGGACGGGGAAAATTATCGGCAGCAGATGTGGAACACATCCTGCATTCTCTGGACAGAACAAAGGGAGCAATCACGGCTCCGGCATGCGGATTGTATCTCAAAGAAGTGTTGTATTGAATTTATGGCTTTATCAAGCAAAAAACAGTTGACATTCGATCAACTTTTTTATAAAATATATTTTGGCTCTCTGATTCGATTAGCCCCGAAGCAGCTGGCCGTTTGTAAATCACGGAGGTTTTAAAATGTTAACGAAAACAACGATGATTGCAAAACCCGCTATGATCGAAAAGAAATGGTATGTTGTAGACGCGGAAGGACAGACTCTCGGCAGACTTTCAACGGAAGTTGCGAACTTGCTCAGAGGGAAAAACAAACCGTATTACACACCCAACATCGACACCGGCGATTTTGTGATCGTAATCAACGCCGATAAAATCAAACTTACCGGCAATAAATTGATTCAGAAGAAGTATTATTCTTATTCCGGATATCCGGGTGGTCTGAAAAGTACTCAGTACAAGGATCTTATCAAAAACAAACCCGAATTTGTGATCGAAAAAGCAGTCAAAGGAATGCTCCCGAAAAACAAATTGGGTGCGGCACAGTTCAAAAAACTGAAAGTATACGCAGGAAGCGAACACAAACATGAAGCGCAGAGCCCTGAAGTATATGCATTGAGAGGATAGGAGGAAGTATGGCAGATCAAACAATGGCTACCGGCAGAAGAAAAACTTCGGTCGCAAGAGTCATCATCAGAAAAGGAAGCGGAAAATTCACGATCAACGGCAGAGATATCGAACAGTATTTTTGCATGGATACGCTCAAAGTCATCGCCAAACAGCCTTTGACCCTGACAAACACAGCGGATCAGTATGACGTGATCGTCAATGTATACGGCGGCGGATACACGGGACAGGCAGGCGCCGTCAGACATGGTCTGGCGAGAGCACTGGTTCTCACCGATTCCACGCTGAAAGCGGAAATCAAAAAAGCAGGCTATCTGACCAGAGACCCGAGAATGGTCGAAAGAAAGAAATACGGTCTGAAAAAAGCAAGAAGAGCGCCGCAGTTCTCAAAGAGATAATACCATTTATATGCCCGCAGCATCTGCTGCGGGTTTTTTGTTCTTCAATTATTTCTGTTGAACGATCAACATTATCTAAATCAATTTAAATAGTGTGATAGGAGCTTTATTTCACAGCATAATTGTTATATGATATGATGGATGAAAAACGGAGGAAGTTTATGAATTGTCTGGTTATCGGAGGCACGAGATTTTTTGGCATTCATTTGATAAAGTCATTATTGGAAAACGGTCATGAGGTTACGATCGCAACAAGAGGAAAGCATCCGGATCCGTTCGGGGATTTTGTTCAGCGCGTCGCCGTTGATCGCACCGACATGCAACAAATGAAAAAGACGTTTGAGAACCGCTATTTTGATGCTGTGATTGATGATCTTGCATATTGCGCATTGGACGTCAAGTGCTCGCTCGATCATATCCAATGCGGCAGGTATGTAATTGCATCTTCCGCGGTGATATACGAACTGCATCCGAATACAACGGAAGATGATTTCCTTCCTTTAGAGAAAGAACTGGTGTGGAGCGGTCGCACTGACTATCCATACAAAGAAAATAAAATGTACGCGGAATGCGCCTTGTTTCAGGCTTATGCACAGCAGAACGCTGCTGCTGCACGGTTTCCTTTTGTACTCGGAAAAGACGATTATACAAAGCGCCTGACTTATTATGTTGCCAACCAAATCAAAGAAATTCCGATGCATGCGGATAATATCGATTCTCAGATGAGTTTTATCCGTTCGGACGAGGCGGGAAAATTTCTTGCTTTTCTAGTAGAAAGCGATTACCGCGGACCGATCAATGCCTGCAGCGCGGGCAGCATATCGATTCGTGAAATCGGGGAATATGTGAAAAGCAAAACCGGAAAATCTCCGATCTACGGAAATGACGGAGAAGATGCGCCTTACAATGATACGCCGTCTTATAACATCAATACGGAAAAAGCAGAAGCAATCGGATTCCGCTTTACACCGCTGAAGGAATGGATTTACGAACTGATCGATTATGAAATCGCACAGATTCGATGATAGCGGGGATTTATGCAGAACATCGTACATATTGCATTGGTTGTCAGGGATTATGATGAGGCAATCGATTTTTATACCAAAAAGCTGAAGTTTACTCTTATTGAAGATACGTATCAGTCGGAACAGGATAAGCGTTGGGTTATCGTGGCGCCTCCGGACAGTGTCGGAACTGCCGTGCTGCTGGCGCGCGCATCAAATGCAGAGCAGGAGCAATTCATTGGAAACCAGTCGGGAGGCAGAGTATTTTTGTTTTTGGGTACAGATGATTTTTGGCGTGATTATCGCGAGATGATGGATCATGGAATTGAGTTTGTGCGGGAACCGAAAGTGCAGGATTACGGCACAGTGGCTGTGTTCCGCGATCTGTACGGGAATTTGTGGGATCTGGTTGAATTCGTTCCCGGCCATCCGATGGCAGTTACGGCACATGAATAACATAAAAGGGCAGATATGAAAATAATATTGACTGACAGCACCAACGTAGACTATGTCAGATTGACCGAGCAGCTGGATGAAGAGTTGGAATCAATTTACGGTGAAATGCAGAAAAAATATCATCCGCTGAACCAATCACAACCGCTTAATCAGGTGGTTCTGATTTATTTGGATCATCGGGCGGTCGCATGCGGGGCTTATAAAGAACTGACAGAAGAATCGGCGGAACTGAAGCGTATCTTTGTTTTGCCTGATGTGCGCGGCAGAGGAATTTCGAAACGCATCGTCCAAGAACTGGAAACCGATGCGCAAAAAAACGGATATCGGGAGATTTATCTTGAAACAGGAAGCAAGCAACAGACTGCTGTGGCGCTGTATAAAAGTTGCGGGTATGAACTTACCGAGAATTACGGACCGTATGTCGGTGACACAAACAGTATCTGCATGAAAAAAACAATCAAATAACGACGAAACCGCAATTTGCGGTTTTTTTGTTGACAGAAACAGAGTAGAGATGTATTATTCTTATTAGTAATAAAAGTATGAATAGTATTACAAGTGCAACCGAGGTGGATATGAATATGAAAGTCCCGGAAGGGAAGTTTATTGCTACGGTAAAAGTAGGAGAAAAAGGACAGATTGTAATTCCGAAAGGCGCTCGGGATATATTCGGCATTAAACCGGGAGATACTCTTTTGCTGCTGGCGGACAACGATCAGGGGATTGCCATCGTTCAGAACAACGGGTATCTTGATTTTGCCAAAGCGGTTTTCCATGCACAGGAAAACCCGGAGGAAGCAGAATGACAGCGGCAATCGAAGCAATTAAATTAAGAAAAGTTTACAAAACAAAAACTGCGGTAAATGACATTGATCTGACAGTGAATCAAGGGGAGTTGTTTTCTTTGCTCGGAGTAAACGGCGCAGGAAAGACGACAACCATCAAGATGCTCTCCTGCCTGATTGCACCGACTTCCGGAGATGCAACGCTGTTGGGCAACAGTATTGTGCATCATCCGCAGGAGGTGAAACAGATCATCAATGTTTCACCTCAGGAGACGGCGGTGGCGAGAAACCTGAGCGTCAGGGAAAATCTGGAAATGATCGCCGGAATCTACGGATGCTCCAAGATTGATGCCAAAGCTAAGACGCTGGAAATGATGGATCAATTCCGTTTGAATGAAGTTGCCGAGGCAAAGGCAAAGACCTTATCCGGTGGGATGCAGCGGAGACTGAGTATTGCGATGGCATTGATTTCCGATCCGAACATCCTGTTTCTTGACGAGCCGACACTCGGATTGGATGTGTTGGCGCGAAGAGAGCTTTGGAACAGCATTGAAAAGCTGAAGGGGAAAGTCACGATTATTCTGACTACGCACTATATGGAAGAGGCGGAAGCATTCTCCGATCGGATTGCAGTCATGGCGCACGG
Organism: Anaerofustis sp.; assembly: GCA_041447245.1. GTDB lineage: Bacteria > Bacillota > Clostridia > Eubacteriales > Anaerofustaceae > JBGMEA01. The sequence goes on along the minus strand of JBGMEA010000022.1, from coordinate 36,835 downwards.
AACGATCCGCGCGGTGGGAACGGTTGCTCAGCTGAAAGAACAAACAAATACGGACAATCTGGAAAATGCGTTTATCGCATTGGCGTCGGAAAGCGAGGCAGATCGATGAAAATGAGGGTGTTTGCGTCCAGAAATATCAAAGAAATGTTGAGAGATCCGATCAATCTGTCGTTCGGGATCGGTTTTCCTTTGGTGCTGATTCTTCTTTTGTCAGCCATTCAAGCCAATGTTCCGGTCAGTTTATTTGAAATCGATCAACTTACGCCAGGGATTGCGGTGTTCGGACTGTCATTTATATCCCTGTTTTCCGGAATGCTGATCGCAAAAGATCGTTCGGAATCGCTGATGATGCGCTTATTGACTTCTCCGATGCGTGCGTCCGATTTTATTCTCGGGTACACTTTGCCGCTTATTCCGATCGCTGTTGCTCAGAATATCATCTGTTTCGCCGTAGCGTTAGTTCTGGGGCTGAAGATCAGTTTGAACCTCCTCTTGACAATCGTCGTTCTGCTGCCTGCCGCAGTGCTGTTTATCGGCATCGGACTGTTGTGCGGAACCGTCTTCAATGACAAACAGGTGGGAGGAATCTGTGGTGCCGTCCTGACAAATGTGAGTGCGTGGTTGAGCGGAACTTGGTTTGATCTGAATCTGGTGGGAGGTGCCTTCCAATCGATTGCCTATGCGCTTCCGTTTGTTCATGCAGTGGAAGCGGCGAGAGCTGCGGTGAGCGGGAATTACGGGGATATTTTTCCTCATTTGTGGTGGGTGATCGGATATGCCGTGGTTATCGTGGTGATTGCGGTATTGGTTTTCAAAAAGAAAATGAACAGTGATGAGCAGTAAAAGAATAGATACACAGAAATTGCATTTTGAGCGGGCAACCGAACATGACTGCGAGCCGATTCTGCGGATGATACACCGATGTCTGAGAGAAGTAAACGCGAACGATTATTCCGAAACGGAGATCGAGCGACAACGTCGGAAATTCAATCGGGATTGGTTTTTAGATATGTTGGAAAACAAGCACTACTATATTGCTCGATATCATGGTGTTTCCATTGCATGCGGCGGAGTATCCATGGATGAACAGCAAAAGTTCCAATGCTTTTTTTCGGCAGTTTTCGTCGATCCTGATTATATCGGAAGAGGCATTGGCGCTGCTTTGATTCGTTTTCTGGAAGAAGATGAATGGTGTCGGCAAAGCAATCTGATCGAACTTTCATCATCGCTTACCGCACACGGATTTTATCGCAGACTGGGTTACCGGTACAGAGAAAATCCTCCGATTTTCAGAAAAGACGGAGTGGTTATGATGTATCGGGAAAAGGAAGCGAATGAAACATGGTAAATAAAGCGATTAGATGTGCAGGAAAAGATCGTTGAAAAGTAACAATAATTATGGTATGATTGGATTGCTCATGAGGGAGTAATTGGCGCAGAATGATGCGTTGCAAGTCAACATACTGATCGCAAGATCTGGTTTGCATGAAATAATGAGACTCGTGTGCGGTATTTACCGTACGGATTCTCATTTTTTTTATCGTTTCATACGCGCAACTATCACGTAATCGGAGGAAAAATGGGTTTTATACAGTTATTATTAATCGGAATCGGACTTTCCATGGACGCGTTTGCGGTGTCTGTCTGCAAAGGTTTGAAAATGAGAACCGTGGACAAAAAATATATGTTGCTCATTTCAATTTTTTTCGGCGCATTTCAGGCTTTGATGCCTGTTATCGGATGGATTTTGGGCAAGCAATTTGAACAGTACATCACAAGCTACGATCATTGGATTGCATTTGTGCTCCTTGCTTTTGTAGGAGTGAAAATGATCATGGAAGCGATCAAACCGGATGAAGAAGATGATTGCGAAGTCTGCGCCGTGTCCTATGATATCAAAGAAGTGTTGGTGCTGGCTGTCGCAACCAGTATTGATGCGCTTGCCGTCGGGATCACGTTTGCTTTTTTAAGTGTGAATATTTTATCTGCCGTTCTGATTATCGGGATTACAACCTTTTTGCTGTCCATGCTCGGGGTCATTGTCGGGAATCGATTCGGGATCAGATATAAAAGCAAAGCAGAACTCGCGGGGGGGATTGTATTGGTGCTGATCGGAGTAAAAATTCTTTTGGAGCACTTGAATATACTATAATCGGTATTTATATACAAAATGGGATGGAAGTTCTCAGCGAATTTTGGTACAATAAAATAATCGGATTCAACGAAATATTTCATTATCGAAATGAAAATCGCGTGATTTCCGTTGAAACAAACGAAAAAACGTAAGGAGAAATTTATGGATAAGATGTTTGAACACGCATATGAAGAATACTTCCTTTCGCCTCAGGGAGAAGGAAGCATCTTACGTGTCAGGGTCAAATCCATTCCGTTCAAACAATTCTTTCGATCCGAAGAAGACGAGCTTTTTTTTAATCACTATCGGTTTTATCAAGAACCGTTGCTGACTTTTATCGATCATGTTCTGTCCGCGTATCACGGACAGAATCTGTCTTTTGCATGCAGCAGGCTTTGGTATGAAGATGGGGTACTCAGCATCGAATTTTCGGGATGTGAAAATGAATTGCCCGATGTGATTCTCTCTGCCGTACAGCGGTTTTATCAGGACAACCCAGTGCATATCACCAGAATGTTTGGCAGTTACATCTTATTGGCAAATGACGAAAACGGCGAACTCAAAGCAATCCGTGCCACATCGATTCCTCTGAGTCATTGCCCTTTGATGTTTCGACTGCTCAAAGAGGTAGGAGGGGCTGCTGCGGAACAGTTACTGGAAACGCTGAAAACGGGAGACGATGAACTGCAGCGTAACTCAATGTGCGATTTGATTAACGATGTTGTGATCAAAGGCGGATATTTTGACACTGCAAGACCGCTCAACTCCTGTGAAGCAAATGTCGCGTTCGGTGCGTCGGAAACAATCTATTCCGCATTTGAAGACGGCTTATTGGATGCTGCAGTGATTGTTTCCAATAACCTCGGCACGATTATTGCGACGAACGCATCTGCGACACAGGGCGCAGTCAAACGGATGACCGGATTGTTTTATACCAGTCCATCCGCAGAAATTATGAAAACGGCGGAAGATGCGGGGATTATTCCTGTGTTTCCCCATACGGCGACCATTGATCAGATTGCGGGAGTGCGCAAAGCCATTGCGCTCGGTTACCGGCGAATCGCGGTGACGGTCGCATCGGCGGATAATATTCAGTTGAACGAAATTGCCGCTATGGAAAAAGAGTATGATATGTTGATTTATAAATTCGGATTATGTTCTACCGGAATTGACGAGGCTGCGGCAGACGCGATGATGAATCACGCGGATCTTGTTTGGTCCTGCGCATCAAAATATGTTTCTGAAAAAGTGGAACCGAATGCAATCGGTCAGGTAGGAGTGAAGATTCCGGTGCATATTATGACGGAACAAGGTTGGGAGCTTGTGAACGGGCATTTGAAGCACATGGATAATCGGATCAGTTTCGATGACATTCAATTGGCCAAAGGTGAGAATAAACCGGTGTTTCTGAATGATGAAGAATTGTTGAAATGTGTGCCCAAAAAAGATGTTTTTGCATGTGATGATTGTCCGTATCCATGTGTTTAATCTATAGGAAAGTAATAACCGATTTGCCGAATAACGAATTTTTTTGCATCCGGGGGCGATGACGTTCTGAAGCAATTTTACGAATTGTTGGCGGGGCAGAATGGAAAGAAACAATAAATTACTCAAATCGATCATTGAAAGTATGCCGTTCGATATTTATTTCAAGGATACCCAGTGCAGATATCGTTATCTGAGCAGAATTTCTTTGGAAGTGAGGGCGAGAGCCGGTGCGCCGAACGTAATCGGAAAGACAGATTTTGAGTTGTTTGAAGATCAGGCGTTTGCTATGCGCGCTTTTACCGAAGACAAGGAGATATTGCGTACTCAAAAAGGAGTTCGCCGGACAATTGAATTAAAGGCGATTGATGGATCGCCCGAGTATTATGATGTAATTAAAGAGCCTGTCGTAAATGTTGACGGAGAATCGGTCGGCATTATTGTGATTGCGATCGATGTAAAGGAGAGTGTGCTCAAACAGAAACAGTTGGAAAAAGAAAGCGAATATGACAGACTGACCGGACTTTGCAATCAGCGAGCATATCTGCATGAATTGAGCCGATACAGACAAGGCGTTGAAAAAACAGGATTTGTTGCCATTGCCGATATCAATAATATGAAAGTCATCAATGATATCTGGGGGCATTCCGCAGGTGATGACATCATTATACAAACATCAAATATTTTGATGCAAATATTTAATCATCGCTGCAAGCTGTTCCGCATCGGCGGAGATGAGTTCGCAGTGATCGGCGAAGATTGGAAAAATGATGAAATTCAGTTGGCTTTGAGCAGCGTGAATGATCTGGGTAACAGAATGTCGGCTTTGGGCGCATATACCGGACTGTCTGTCGGTTATGCAAAAATTGACGGCAACAGAACGATTGACGAAGCAATCGAGATCGCCGATGAATATATGTATTTTATGAAAAGCTATGTGAAAACACATCAATCGGAACGGGTTTTGGAATTGTTGTATGCTGCGGTGTTGGAAGAAGGACTGGATTCCTCGGAGCGCTACATCCGAATGTCGGATACGGCAGACAAATTGTATGGACATTTTGAGATTGATCAATTGGATATTATGAGAATCAAGAAAATTATCCGATATGAATATCTCATGAAAATGGATCTTTCTTCTTTTTATCGTACCAAATCATTGCATGGAAAAGTCTCTGTTTCTGATACGGGGCGTCTTTTGTTGATGTTGACCGATTCCGATCCGTTGATCTTTTTGATAAATTCCGTGTTTGAGAATTGGGACGGAAAAGGATTTCCCGGCAAGGCAAAAAAATATGAAATTCCGTTTTATTCACAGATTGTGCGCCTGCTGACAATTTTAGATGAAATAAGATCGCTCGATTCTGATCGTAAAAAACAATACATCAAGTCTGTGAGCGGCACGCAACTTTCTCCGAACGTTGTGGGATTATTTCTAGATGCGCTGATTTAATCGGGGAATCAGTTTAAATGCTGCGGACTGAATCTGCATTGTTTTTGCCATGCCGGGTACTTGCATTTGTGTCTTTGATATAGTAACATTTTGTATACGGAATTCTTCTGATTGCATCGTTTCCGTAATAAGAAACAAAGTCTGATTTGGAGTATCACTTGAAAATTGTTATTTTGCACGGGCAAAAACATAAGGGCAGCACGTGGAATATTGTCAACATGCTTTTATATCAGCTTCAGGATGAAGCAAATGAAATCGAAGAATTTTATGTTACGGATTTTCCTTCCTGCATCGGATGTTTTCGCTGCTTTTATGAAGGGGAACAGTGTTGCCCTCATTATGAATCGGTGAATGCAATTGCCGTTTCATTAGAGCAAGCCGATATGATTTTTCTGGAATCTCCTTGTTATTGCATGGGAATGTCCGGTCAATTGAAATCGTTTCTGGATCATATGGGGTATCGCTGGATGCCGCACAGACCTGACGGAAAAATGTTTCAAAAAATCGGGGTTACTTTATCTACTGCTGCGGGAATGGGCAGTGCAAAGACCGCAAAAGAAATGAAGCGACATTTGTTTTATTGGGGAGTCGGCAAACAATTTTCCTATGGAGCCAATGTGAATGCTTCCTCATGGAGCGAGGTATCACAGAAAAAAAAGACCGGAATCAAACGGGATATTGCAAAGTTGGCGTATCGGATAAAAAAAGCGGCGCGTAGGGGAAATCCGTCTTTCTTCACAAAATTGCTTTTTTATATGATGCGACTCAGTCAAAAAGATAATTCATGGAATCCTGCGGATCGGACGCATTGGGAAGAAAACGGATGGCTTGGATCTGTAAGACCCTGGAAATAAGGAATTCCAATGAGCGTTTCATTGGTTTTCGGTGGGTAAGTAGGGAACCTTTGCAAAGCCGTTTACTATTTCCGACAAATTTGATATAGTAATAATATGTCTGATAAAGAAACGAATCAACTGAAATTAATATCCGGCAGTCCCGAAGATACTGAGAAAATCGGATTTTTGCTTGCAGATCTGTTCCCCTATGGGACGACAGTGGCTTTGTACGGAGATTTGGCAGCAGGCAAAACGGCTTTGTCCAAAGCAATCTTTTCCGGATTGCACTACAAAGAACAATTCAGCAGTCCTACGTATACGATTATCAACGAATATACAAAACCGGGGGCACATGCATTTCACATGGATGTGTATCGCTTATCGGAATCCGATGAACTCGATTATACCGGGTATGACGACTGTTTTGAAGACGCGGAACTGATCGTGATAGAGTGGGCCAATCTGGTTGAATCGCGGTTGCCGCACAGCAAGATTGTGCGTATTTTTTTGGACCGAACCGATGAGGATACGGAGAGAGTGTTGACCGTTGAGACTGACGACTCGGACTTGTTCGCTCTTATGAAGGAGAAGCTTCATGCTTATATTGGCAATTGATACATCTACCATTTCGGCAAGCGTTGCGGTGATTGACGAAAATAAACTGCATGGTGAGATCTATACGGATTATAAACTGAAGCATTCGGAAAAACTGCTTCCTCTTGTTGACCATCTGCTGCGCGATATCCACATGACGATAAAGGAGATGGATGCATTTGCCGTGACTTGCGGACCAGGGTCGTTTACCGGACTTCGAATCGGTGCAGCTACCGCAAAAGCTTTTTCCCATGCATGCGCAAAGCCGATTATCGGAGTTTCCACATTGGAAAGCTGTGCTTTTCTGCAGTCGGGTTTCGGAGGAATGATCTGCCCTGTTTTGGATGCTCAGCAAAGCAGTGTGTATACCGCACTGTTTAAATATCGCACTGACGGGATTCAGCGATTGACGGAAGATGCGGTTCTTCCTCTCAATGATCTGATTCGGAAGATTCCCGATCAGGGAGATATTTTATTTTGCGGCGATGCCGCGGATAAGTTCCGTCAGGAACTTTCTTTCTCTTTGGGAGATCGCGCCGTATTTGCAAACAGTTTAACCAAAATGCCGCGGGCGTCTGCCGCAGGAGCATTGGCAGTCGAACGACTGAAGCACGGGGAGGTTTCCGATTATCGGACATTTACCCCAAATTATATCCGAGCTTCTCAGGCGGAAGTCAATTATGAAATAAAAGTAAAATGATGCAACTTGAGGAGAGTATGGGCAGTAAAATCAGCGCTGTCCGCATAGCGGAAGCACAGTTGTTTCATGCGGAATCCATATCAAAAATCGAACGGGAGTGTTTTTCGGTTCCATGGAGCAAACCGTTAATCGAAGAAGAGATCACGCATCCCGAGAGTATTTTTTTGTGTGCATATTATCTGGGTAATTTTGCGGGGTTTGCAACGATGAGAAATATTTGCGGCGAAGGACATATCACGAATCTTGCAGTCAGCCCGAAATACCGCACGCTAGGCATCGCGTTTACGCTGATGGAACAATTGATCTCCCGAGGAGAAGAAAAAGGAATTCATGATTATACTCTCGAAGTGCGCTGTTCAAATAATGCGGCCATTGCTTTATACGAAAAACTGGGATTTCATACTTTGGGTATAAGAAAAAAATATTATACCGACAACAACGAAGATGCTTTGATCATGTGGAAATACAGTGGGGGAGGGAAAGATGAATGAAACGGATTGCGTTGACCTTCGGAACATTGATTCTGGCAGCAGCGTTATTTTTCACGGGGACGTATACGTCGATTGAACTTGTTGCATATCGGGATACGTTTTATCAAAAGCAATACGAAAAAAATCGGGTTGTTGAAGCTACCGGCATTTCTGAAGAGGAGCTGATGCGCATCACGGATGAGATGCAACTCTTTCTTCAGGGGAAACGCGATAATTTTAACATCATCGCGGTGGTAAACGGTACAGAGCAATCTGTTTTTACGCAGAATGAACAGTCCCATATGATGGATGTTCAGCAGTTATTTATCCGTTACCGAACAGTCCGTAATTTTGCGGTGGTTGTGATTCTCTGCTGTGCTGTGTTTCTGATATTCCGCAGATTTCGAGTGACGGTCATTCGCATGTTTCGGAATGCCGCAATTATTGTGTTAAGCTGTTTCGCAATCTTGGCGGTATGCGGATTGTTCTTTTTTGAACCGATGTTTCTTGCATTCCATCATATCTTTTTCAGCAATATGAATTGGACATTCAGCATATATGAAAGTGTGCTCATCAACATGCTTCCGGAATCGTTCTTTATCGCATGCGCTGTTCGGATTGCGATATACAATATTATATTTTTGTCGGTTACCGCAGTCGGGTTCGGTATCGTATTGGGCACGGTTAAAAATAAACAAATCAGGGAAATATTATGAATGAATCAGTAACTATTTTAGCGATTGAAACTTCCTGCGATGAAACAAGCGCGGCAGTCCTCACGGACGGGCAGCTGCGTTCAAATATCATCGCATCGCAAATTGAAATCCACACGCTATACGGTGGGGTGGTTCCCGAGATCGCATCAAGGAATCATCTGATGACTGTTTCGGAAGTTGTGGACGAGTCATTGAACCGCGCGGGCGTCAGCCTTGCCGAGTTGAATGCGATCGCCGTGACATACGGACCGGGACTGGTCGGCGCTTTGCTTATCGGAGTTTCTTATGCCAAAGCATTGGCATTTGCCTCAGGAATCCCCCTGATCGGCGTCAATCATCTTGCCGGGCATATCAGTGCTAATTTTCTGGCAGGGGCGAAGCCGCCGTTTGTCTGTCTGATAATTTCGGGCGGACATACATCAATCGTGCAGGTAAAGGATTATACCGAATTTGAAGTGCTCGGTTCCACAAGAGACGATGCTGCAGGGGAAGCATTTGACAAAGTAGCAAGAGTGATGGGGTTGGGATATCCGGGCGGGCCGAAGTTAGACGCACTTGCTCAGCAGGGTAATCCTCACTTCATAGAATTTCCTCGGGTTATGATGGAAGAGAATCATTTTGACTTCAGTTTCAGCGGTTTGAAAAGTGCGGTGCTGAATTACATTAATCGGGAAACGATGAAAGGCAATGAGATCCGCAAAGCGGATCTGTGCGCATCCTTCCGTCAGTGCATATCGGACATTGTAACGGAAAAAACAATCAGAGCCGCAAAAGAACTGCATATTGACACAGTGTGCATTTGCGGCGGTGTCAGCTGTAATTCTCTAATCCGTTCCGAATTTAGCCGAAAGTGTGCGCAGAATGGGTTGAATCTGATTATGCCGGAACCGGTGCTTTGTTCCGACAATGCCGGTATGATTGCATCCGCTGCTTACTACCAATATAAAAAAGACGATTTTGCAGATTTGTATCTAAATGCAATCCCGTCTTTAAAATTGTCCTGAATGTTATTTTACCCGGAAATATCGGCTCATGCTGATGTCGATTTTGTCAAAAATTTCTTTGGATTGTTCCAGAATATTATCCCGCTCTGCTTTTTCGAAATCCAAAATTTTCAGGATGATGTCCACCAGCCGTTCTGCAGGAAACTCCGTTTCATCGATATATCCCTTATCCATTACGTTGATGATTCCGTTATAAATCGATGTAATGCAGTAGTGAGCGATTTTCTCGTCTGTTTCGCTTAATCGGATGTCATATTTTTCTTCCAGAAATTTCAGATTGACTCCCACATAATGATCGGAAAGAAGCAATGCATTCTCATTGCACAGATCTTTGATGAATCGATTATAAGATGGGTTTTCTATTTGAAATTTTTTGAATGCCCTGTATTCAACGCCCAATCCAATGATCGGTTCGTATTCATAACCTGCCTCAATCATTTTTTCGATAACCGCAATTCGGATATCGTTTGTGAATTCGTTGCAGATTTCCAATCCAAGATTCAGTTTGTTTTTATAGTAATATGATATCAATGCAACATTTGCTTCCGCCGATTCCGCGATCTGCATGCATGAAGTATGCTGAAATCCGTTTACGTAAAACAGTTTTTTTGCTGCCCAATATATTTTCTTTCTTGTTTCTTCTCCTGCTTTATTAAATGCCATTGCTGATCCTCAAACGATAGGTATTAATAAATAATACACGATATCTTCTTTTCATTCAACACTTAATGCATATGTGAGACAAACTTTGACAGGCATTCGATAAAAAGACAAACCGGAAGAGCAGGATATTCATTTACACAAAACGATCAATGGTGAATTAAACTGCAATTAATTTTCATTTTCGTTTCGGAGCGGAAAGTGACGTATGATATAATAAAACTGGATTTATTTTTATTTTCATAATTATGCAGATTCTTTGAAAGGAGGAGTTATGCTGCTGAAATTTATCTATTTCATTATCGGCTTTATCTCCGGTTATCAGATTGGTCCTCTGATTTACAACGCCGATTATATTATGAATATGCTGAACTGGAATTTTCCCGAATCCACCGCGAAGCTGATTTTATCCCTAATTTTTGGATTTATTGTTGGTATTATCTTTCTTATTCTCATTCCGGCTATCGCGCATGCATTCAATAAAATTTCGAAAAGATGGATCAAGGAGCTGAAAAATGTATCGCTGCCCCAGATGATTATGTTTGTGGTCGCTTTGATCATCAGCTTGGTGCTTGCCGCTCTGATCTGCAGTCCGATCTACCGTTTGGAACTGCCGCCGTTTTTGCGCGTAATCATTGTGATCGTCATTTATTCTGTGCTGATTTACGGAAGTATTTTGATCGTAAACCTGAAGTCTGCCGATTTGGAAACGATGTTCCGCAACGCGTTTAACAAAGAGAACAAAGAGGAATCCAAACAGAAAACAGGGAAGCGCCACATGCAGTCGATTCCGAAAGTATTGGATACCAGTGTGATTATCGACGGAAGGATATTTGATATCCTGAAGACGGGATTTGTGGAAGGTCCGATTGTGATTCCCACATTTGTGTTGGATGAATTGCAATATATTGCGGATTCATCGGATGGGCTGAAACGGAACAGAGGCAGAAGAGGATTGGACATTTTAAATAAAATTCAGAAAGAACTTCCGATCGAAGTGATGATTTCCGAAAAAAACTATCCCGATGTAAGTGAAGTGGACACCAAACTGCTGCGTTTGGCGAAGGACATGAAAGGGAAGGTTGTGACCAACGATTACAACCTGAACAAGGTTGCGGAGTTCCACGGCGTGGATGTGCTGAATACAAATGATCTTTCCAATGCGGTCAAGACGGTTGTTCTGCCCGGTGAGGAAATGCCGATTCAGGTTATCCGGGAAGGGAAAGAATCCAATCAGGGAGTTGCTTATCTGGATGACGGCACCATGATTGTAGTGGAAGGGGGGCGCCACCTGATCGGAAAAACGATCCATGTAGTGGTGACCAGTGTGCTTCAGACATCGGCCGGACGGATGATATTTGCAAAACCGATATAAAACAGATAAGCAGAGATGCATTCACATCTCTGCTTTTTTCATGAGTTTCGGATTAAAATTCACGAGCGGATTATAATTGATATTCTTTGATGATCGCTTCGATTCTGTTTACAATCATTTCCAGGGCGACGCGATTGTATCCGCCTTCCGGCACGATGATATCTGCATATCGTTTGCTCGGTTCCACAAATTCTTCGTGCATCGGTTTCACGGTCGAAGTATACTGTCTGACGACTGATTCAAGATCTCTGCCGCGCTCTTGCACATCACGAAGCAGTCTTCTGATTAAACGGAGATCCGCATCGGTATCCACAAAAATTTTCATATCCATCATCTCGCGCAGTTCTTTGTTTTCGAATATCAGAATCCCTTCAACGATGATGACATTTTTAGGTTGAATGTGAATGGTCTCTTTCGTTCGATTGTGTAAAACAAAAGAATATACCGGACAGTCGATCGGGAGTCTGTTTTTGAGTTTCTTTAAATCCTCGATCATCAGTTCCGTGTCAAATGCATTTGGATGATCATAATTCAGCAATACACGTTCTTCCAGCGGCATCTGATCATTGCTCTTATAATAACTGTCATGACACAGAATCAATACATCATCGCGAAATGCACTGACAATTCTTTTGGAGAGGGTTGTTTTCCCCGAGCCTGTACCCCCTGCGATCCCTATGATAATCGGTCGTTCCATTCGAATGCTCCTTCATTTGTTTCAAACTTAATTTTTTTTTATTTTATCATTATACAAATTATATCGAAGCTTTGATGTGCTTACAAGAGCGAAATCAAAATTGATATCGGATATTTTCTGCGATCTTCTGTTCCTTATCAAGATTGAAGCCGGATATGGATTCTGTTTGTTTCTTTGAGGGAATTTGTTATACTGAATTTATGAAAAAACAAAAGACAGTAATCCATATCGGTGCCCATCTGTCCATAAGTAAGGGTTATGCATCTGCAGCAGAAACCGCAACTCAAATCGGAGCGGATACATTTCAGTTTTTTACGCGCAATCCGCGAGGCGGCAGTGCGAAAGTGTTCGATGCGGCGGATGTTCAAAAACTGAAAGATTGGAGCGAATGTCACAGTTTTGCTCCGTTGTTGGCGCACGCTCCCTATACGATCAATCTTGCCAGTGACAGTGAACAAGTAAGATATAAAGGGACAGCGCTGCTTCGGCAGGATCTGGAGCTGATGGAAAAACTTCCATGCAGATATTATAATCTGCATCCGGGAAGCAGGCAAAGTGCCTCAATGGAATCGGGGGTTGCCCGTATTGCGGAATGCATCAATTCTGTGCTGGGGGAAAACGGAACGGTCAAGCTTCTTTTGGAAACAATGAGTGGAAAAGGGAGCGAGATCGGCGGACGATTTGAGGAACTGCGCGCGCTGATTGATCGGATAGTATATCGGGATCGGGTCGGTGTCTGTATGGATACCTGCCATGTGTTCTGTGCCGGGTACGATATTGTGAATGATTTGGAGGGTGTGATCAATCAATTTGACAGCATCATCGGGCTGGATCGGCTTTGTGCGCTGCATCTGAACGATTCCATGCATCCGATCGGTTCGCATAGGGATCGGCATGAAAAAATCGGACAGGGTTATATCGGCATGGACGGGTTTTCAGCTGTTTTGAATCATCCTTTTTTGCAAAAATTGCCGATGTTTCTTGAAACTCCCAATGAGATCAGCGGATATGCCGATGAAATCAGGATGCTGAGAGCACTTGTCAAATGATTACGTTATCATGGTTGATTATTCTTTTACATTCATTTCATATGGTTTATAGTCGGATTATCCATGTAAAAATAATAAAACGATTGCAGACGCTTTGTCTGTAAAAGAATTTAGTTGCAGAAAGATTTCAATAATGGTACAATATAAAGAAAATTTCAGACAGTTTCTCAGTAAGTTTATCGTCGTAATTCTATTGATTTTCTTGATCCTCTTTTCTGCATCATGCAGTGCCGATAGCACTTATTGCAATCAAACGTATCGGTATCAGTTCGATGCAGGCAGGAATGGGACTGTCAGCGGGAATGATGAGGCGACGATTGTCAGGCTTTCGGATCGTGTGACTGCAGCAATTTATGCTTCGGATGCCACCGAATACGCGGATGCATATTATCTTTCGATTTACGATGCGGACGAATTGAATCTGCACAGCGGTGCATTTGAGGCAAATTATAACAATACGCTATTTGTTTCTCAGTTGGTCGATTATCTGTTTTCGGGTTCCGAATACGGCATCAGCCCCTATGCGCTGAGAGTTTCCAGTTTGAACGGCTATGATGCATGGCGGGAGGAATTTTCCTCAGACTCGGATTCCGTATGCGGCAGCGTTTATGTAACGGTGCAGCATTCCGACAGTTACATCATTGTAATTTATTTATTTGATTCTTACGAAAATCGGCATCAATATGACAAAACAGTTGACCGATTTATAAACAGTTTTCAATTTTATTCCGACTTGGAGGACACATGCTCACAGTAAAACCGTTCCGTGCATTAAGACCGATCCCAGAACTTGCGGAAAAGGTCAGTTCTTTGCCTTATGATGTGATGAATACGCAGGAAGCCATTCAGATGGCGGCGGGTAATGACGTATCCTTTCTTCATATTATTCGCTCGGAAATCGATTTGCCTGAGTCAACGGATCCGCATTCCGCCCGGGTATATGAAAAGGCGGCTGAAAATCTTGCATCGTTTATCAAAAGAGGGGTTTTGATTAAAGACGAAACACCGCATTACTATATTTATCGTCAGGTGATGGATGCCCGAGTACAGACGGGAATCTGTGCGCTGGCTTCTATTGATGATTATGAAAGCGGAAAAATCAAACGGCATGAATTCACGCTGCCGGAAAAAGAGCTCGACCGTATTCATAATTTTTTGGCATGCAAAGCACATACCGAACCGGTATTCTTAATCAATAAAACGAACGAAACAATCAAAAAAATAATATCACAAACCACGCAGGCGGAAAATCCGGTGTATTCGTTCACAAGTGAAGACGGAATCTCTCATCAGCTTTGGGTCGTGAATTCGAAATCGGATAATGATTCGCTGATGCAGGCATTTTCCGATATGGATGCGCTTTATATTGCAGACGGACATCATCGCACCGCATCGTCCTGCCGTGTCGGGGAGCAAATGAGAACGGAACATCCCGATTATACGGGAGACGAAGAATTTAATTTTATTATGGCTGTGATCTTTTCCGAAGAAGAACTGCACATTATGGATTACAACCGTTTGTTGCTCGATATGGGCTCCTTTGATAAAAATTCCTTTATCGAGAAAATCCGGGCGGATTTCGATATCCGAAAACTCGGAATCAACGAAGATCGTAAGGCAAAGAAAAAGCACCAGTTCAGCATGTATTTGGGAGAGGAATGGTATGAATTGACCGCAAAAGTCGGCAGTTATGAATCCGCCGATCCTGTTGCTTCTTTGGATGCTTCCATCCTGCAAAAAAATATTTTTGAAAAGCTTCTGGGAATCGAAGATCCCAGAACAACAAAACGATTGTCTTTTGTCGGCGGGATCAGAGGCTATAGCGAGTTGGAAAAACGCGTTAACGGCGGAGAGGCGGCTGCAGCATTCGGACTTTATCCCGTGAGCATTTCCGATCTGATCTCGGTAGCGGATTCCGGAATGGTGATGCCGCCGAAATCAACTTGGTTTGAACCGAAATTACGAAGTGGTTTGTTTATTCATCAATTTTAATAATGAAATAAAGGAGAGTATCATGCACAGGAAATTATTTATCCCCGGACCGATCGAAGTCAAAAAAGACGTTTTGGAAAAAATGGCGACTCCGATGATCGGGCATCGAACGAAAGAAGCCAGCGCGCTGCAAAAAAACATCAGTGACAATATGAGAAAAGTATTCTTCACTGAAAACGAAATCTTGTTGTCAACTTCATCCGGAACCGGCTTAATGGAAGGTGCAATCCGCTGCGGAACAAAGAAAAGAGCTGCTGTTTTCTCCGTGGGATCATTCGGCAAACGCTGGTATGAGCTTGGAGTGGGCAATGGGGTTCCGACAGATATCTATGCTGTGGAGGACGGAAAACACACCGATCCGAATTTTGTGGACGAAATCCTCAAGACCGGAAAATATGACTGCATTACCGTGACCCACAATGAAACGTCTTCCGGGGTAACGAATCCGTGCGCCGAAATCGGCGAAGTCGTCAAAAATTATCCGGATGTGGTATTTTGTGTGGATTCGGTGAGCTCCGCTGCCGGCATGAAAATCGAAGTGGATAAGTGGGGAATCGACGTTTGTGTCACTTCTTCCCAAAAAGCATTGGGACTTCCTCCCGGATTGTCTGTATGCACTTTCTCGGAAAAAGCCGTGGAACGTGCAAAGGAAGTGACAAACAGAGGATATTACCTCGATCTTCTTCAGTTATACAATACAGTCAAAAAGAAAGATTACCAGTATCCGTCTACGCCGAGTTTATCCCATATGTTCGCTTTGGATTATCAACTCGATCAGATCATCAATGTGGAAGGAATCGAAAACCGTTTTAAACGTCATACCGAAATGGCGAATTACATAAGAACGTGGGCAAAAGAAAATTTCGCTCTGTTCCCGGAAGAAGCTTATGCTTCCAATACGTTGACCTGTATCAAGAATACGAAGGAAATCAATGTGTCGGCTATGTGCAAAGAGCTGAATGCGAGAGGATATGAAATCTCGAACGGTTACGGAGATCTGAAAGAAAAAACATTCCGTATTGCTCATATGGCAGACCTTACGATGGATGATATGAAAGATCTGATGGCTCAGATCAATGACATTCTCGGCATAAAATAATCTGCAAATCCTATGGCATGTACAAATTCAAGTACATGCCATTTTTGTATTGGGGGTTGAGAGTTTCATTCAAGCCTTATATAATGAGAGACAACGGGGGTGAAGATGAGAAAAAATCCATGTGCAGGTCTTTTTTTTGTTTTTTTCAAAATCGGTCTGTTTACTTTCGGCGGAGGATATGCCATGATTCCGCTGATTCATTGTGAAGCGGTGGAAAAACAAAACTGGATTACGGAAGAAGAAATGCTGGATCTTCTTGCCATTGCACAAAGCACTCCGGGTGCGATGGCAATTAATTCCGCCACCTATGTAGGCTACAAAGTGGGTGGGGTGTGGGGAAGTGCTGCCGCAACGTTTGGAGTTGTTTTGCCGTCATTGGTAATTATTCTTTTTATTTCGGCATTCTATCAGCAGTTTCGTTCCAATGAATGGATCAGCTATGCTTTTCTCGGAATCCGTGCAGGAGTGGCGGTGCTGCTGCTCAACGCGGCAATCAAATTCGGAAAAGCTTTGAAGCGTTCATGGTTCAATGCATTTCTGCTCACCTGTGCGTTTTGTGCAACCGTATTTTTTGATTTCAGCACTGTACTGCTGATTGTCGCCGGTGCATGCTGCGGGATTGCAAGACATGTTATCCTGAGCGGGCGAAAGAACGGGGAAGAAAAATGATTTGGCAGTTATTTTTTACTTTTTTTCAGATCGGTTTGTTTACCTTTGGCGGAGGATATGCCATGATCCCGATGATTCAGGATATGGTGCTGTCAAAAAACTGGTGTGATCTGCAGACTTTGGTTGATTTCATCGCTGTTTCGGAATCAACCCCGGGAACATTTGCCATCAATATCGCAACATTTATCGGAAGTGAAAAGTTAGGTGTTGCGGGCGCACTTGCCGCAACATTTGGGGTAGTCGCTCCTTCGTTTGTGATTATTCTGCTGATCGCAAAAAATGTCAAAAAA
The DNA here is from genome assembly GCA_041447245.1 of Anaerofustis sp. GTDB lineage: Bacteria > Bacillota > Clostridia > Eubacteriales > Anaerofustaceae > JBGMEA01. Next base: position 19,612 of record JBGMEA010000022.1, on the reverse strand, counting down.
TTTGAAAACAATGCTTATGTGAAAGCCGCTATGTTCGGACTTCGTCCGATTGTGGTCGGTATGATCGCGGCAGCTTGTCTGTCAGTCATGCGTATTGCATTGATCGCTTCGGACGGAGAAAGTGCATTGCGGGTAGACTGGAAAGCAGGGGTGATTTTTTGCATTGTGCTTGCGCTCAGCCGATTGCACAAAAAAATTCATCCGATCTTCCTGGTTGTCCTCAGTGCCGGGCTTGGGATTCTTTGTTACGGAGTGTTCGCTTCGTTTGGAATATATTGATTTTTTATCCGTGTTCCGATCGGAAGAATCAGGATTGTGTGATACAATTGTCTGAAATAAATGAAAACGAAGGATATTTTCTATGATAAAACCGATCAAAAAACCTCAGATTCTTGCGATGATTGCTTTCGCGTTCTGTATTGTTTATTTTATTGTTGCCACGCACAGCAGCGAACTGCTCATTTATGATCTGAAAGTGGCGGCACTTGTGATTCTGTTTGCGGGGATCGTATTCTTGCCGGATCGTTTTTATCGATTCCTGCTCATCCCGTTTTGGGCGTATCCGCTGCTCAGCATTATCGAGATTGTGCAAGAGTCGCAATACTACAGCAGTTATTTTTCAGACTATATCGTCGAATACTCCATTGAGTTTGCACTGTTTATCTTTGCAGGTTTTTTGCTTTTGGGAACAGGGAGAAATTCGAGGGGACTGAGAATCATTGTAACCGTATTGTTGGTGCTATTCGGCATTACTGTTCTGTATAAATCCCTGTGGTATTTTGTGCTGGGGGATACCGGTTATCTTTCGACCTATTTGTTTTTTTCGATACCGGAAGCATTTTCTGCGCTATGTATTCAAAGCTACAGTAAATCCCTAAATGAACCGCTGAAATAAAAAAAGCCTGAATGGGCTTTTTTTAGTCGATGTCTTCGATTTTTTTCTCCAGACGTTCTTCCAGCAGTTCGGGAGATTTCAGGTATCTCTCATAGATGCGCAGTGATTGGGAAAGGTAAAATCCGTCACACATCCGTTCATCAATCGTGTATCCCAACGTAAAGACCCGTTTGGACTCGATGTTCCCGCTGAGAGAACTGACCGGCTCATTGTTAGTTTTTCCGATGGCTACAAAGAAGCTGGCTGTTCCGAAGTCATAAAGATGATGATAAAGATAATTCAGTTTGATTGATTTGATATTGGTAATCCATGCACTTGCGTGAAACGGACTGGCTTCAATGAGACTTTTCGGCATGATATTCCAAAGATCGAACCGCATCAAAACCCGAACAAAGAAATGAACCAAAAAATTCGGCAGAGACATAAACCATTTTGCAATCTTGTCCGTATTGTTGGAGGTGCTTGCCAATTTATTCAGCTTAATCGTATCATTGATTTTCTCATTGACTTCAAAAATATTTTCGGTGCCGTCAAATACCACTTTGATCGTTGTCTCTTCCGCTTCATCGGTCAGTTCCTTTTTTACCGCCAATGAAATCTCGATGTCATTATGAGCATAAATCCGTCCGTTTATAATAAATCGGTTCAAAGAAGGACGAAGTGCGAGAAGGCGGACAAGAGCCGTTATGATGATTGTCATATAGGAAATTTCATAGCCGTCGTCTCGCTTTTCTTTGATATAAGTATCAAAAATATCGGTGGTTAAATCCTGTTTATAGAAGATTTGCGATTCGCTCCTTCTATACATGATGTGCGGAATGAGTCTGAAAAAAGGATCCAAGCCCTTAATCAGCCTTCCGTCACTGCGTTTAGAAAACATACTTTCAACTCCGTATCATAAAATAAATCCAATCTACTACATTTTATCTTTATTTTGGAAATCTGTAAAGAAAAAAATTCTCCCGCTGAATCCGGCATATTTCTGAATATTCCAAAAAATCCGTATCGAAACGGTTACTTTCGTGAAAAAGGCTTGACAACCGAAAAAAATGTCGCTAATATAATAACAATATCAAAAGCTTTGACAGGGACAAAAAACAGTCGGAATTTTGTTGAGAGAGTTGCCGGATGGTGAAAGGCAATACAAAAAATGATCGGAAAATCACCCTTGAGCTTTCCGCTGAAATTCAGTAGGTCGGAACGGTTTCTCTCCGTTAGCATGAGAGCATATTGTTGGATATGCACAGAGCAGGTTGTCGGTTGACAGCAAATTGAGTGGTAACGCGGTATTTCCGTCTCATACGTTGAGACGGTTTTTTTATTGATAAAATGAATCGGGAGGTACCTATGGAGTATATTATCGAACAGGTGGCACAAAGACTGAAGTTCACAAGAGAAATTATGGAAATTTCTTATGAAGAGATGGCTGAAGTCACGGGGGTGAGTGTGCAGGAGTATATGTCCTGCGAAAACGGAGAATCGGATTTCTCCTTTACTTTCTTGTATAAATGTGCGGAACGTTTCGGAATCGAACTTGCCGAACTGCTGACCGGAGAAATGCCGAAACTTTCTTTTTACAGCATTGTGAGAAAAGGAAAAGGTCTTTCTGTTAAACGCAGAAGCGGGCTGGAGTACAGCCATTTGGCTTATCTGTTCAAACACAAAATAGCCGAACCGTTTCTGGTAACGGCAAAGTACAACGCGGGTGAACAGAATACGGAGATTCCTCTTTCAACCCATGACGGGCAGGAAATGGATTATATTCTGAAAGGACAGCTGAAAGTGCAGTTCGAAACTCATACGGAAATATTAAAAGAAGGAGATTGCGTTTATTATGATTCTTCCCATGGGCACGGCATGATCGCAACCGGCGGAGAAGACTGCTCATTTTTGGCAATTGTAATGAAAGCGTAAGGTAATATATGGCACTGATCTACGAAAAATTTGTAAAAACAGAATTCGATGCAAACAACCGTTTGACGAAAATCGGGTTTACAGCGGATGAAAATTATAATTTCGGCTTTGATGTTATGGACGCTCTTGCCGAAAAAACGCCTGACAAACGGGCACTGCTTTGGTTGTCCAAAGACAAGGATGTGCGAAATTTCACATTTGCGGATCTGAAAAAATACTCTAATCAAACTGCGAATTATTTTGTTTCGCTCGGCATTAAAAAAGGGGATCGCGTGATGCTTGTGCTCAGACGGCAGTATCAGTTTTGGTTTTCCATGCTTGCATTGCATAAAATCGGCGCAATTGCGATTCCTGCCACGGATCAGCTGACGTGCAAAGACTTTGTTTATCGCTTCGAAAAAGCCGGAGTCAAGGCGATTGTCTGCACAGCATTCGGGGAAGTGAGCAACCATGCGGAAGAAGCAATCGCAGCATCGTCGACGGTAGATGTAAAAATACTGGCAGGCGGGGAAAAAGAAGGATGGCATTCATTTGATGCGGACATCGAAAAACAATCGGATGTATTCGATCGTCCGAGTGGAGATGCCTGTCCGAAACGGGATGAAATCATGCTGATGTATTTTACATCAGGAACGACAAGTTATCCGAAAATTGCCGCGCATAAGCATACTTATTCGCTTGGGCATATTGTTACAGCCAAGTTTTGGCACAATGTCGATCCGAACGGGGTTCATTGCACGATTTCCGACACCGGATGGGGGAAAGCGGTATGGGGGAAATTGTATGGGCAATGGCTCGCTGAAACCTGTGTGTTTGCGTATGACTTTGTTCGATTTGATGCACATGATATTTTGCCTCTCTTTGCAGAATATCAAATCACGACCTTCTGTGCACCTCCTACCATGTTTCGCTTTTTCATCAAAGAAGATCTTGCAAAGTATGATCTGTCTTCTCTGACGTATGCGACGGTTGCCGGAGAAGCACTGAACCCGGAAGTATTCAACAAGTTTTTGCAACATACGAACGTCAAGCTGATGGAGGGATTCGGGCAGACGGAAACAACATTACTGATTGCAAATCTGATCGGAGATACCCCGAAACCGGGGTCGATGGGAAAACCGAATCCTCAATTCGATGTTACTTTGATAGACAGTGACGATCAGCAGGTCCCCGTCGGTGAAGTCGGAGAAATTGTCATCAATGTCAAAGACGAAGTCCCTGTCGGTTTGTTTAAAGAATACTACAATGATCCGGAGAAGACAGACGAGGCAATCCGAAACGGGTATTATCACACAGGCGATACTGCATGGATGGATGAGGACGGTTATTACTGGTATGTCGGGAGAACGGATGATCTGATCAAGTCTTCCGGATATCGAATCGGTCCGTTTGAAATAGAAAGTGTCATCATGGAATTGCCTTATGTATTGGAATGTGCGGTAACCGGAGTGCCTGATCCGGAAGGAACACGCGGACAGCTGGTAAAAGCAACGATCGTTTTGGTCAAAGACAAAAGTCCCAGCGATGAACTGAAAAAAGAAGTCCAGAACTACGTAAAAAATCTGACTGCACCTTACAAATATCCGAGAATCGTGGAATTTGTTCCCGAATTGCCGAAAACGATCAGCGGGAAAATCCGACGTGTGGAACTGAGAGAACAATAGAAGCGGCGGAGGGATCTGTGTTATTTTGTCATTTGTTTGAATTGTGGTATAATTGATTCAAGAAACAGGGAAGAGAGTGAAGTCCATGTTGAATGAACAATTGGCAAACGGTGCTTTTTTGACCGTTGAATACGACGGGAAAGCAAACAGTATGACAATCGGTTGGGGAATGGAGGGCAGGTGTTGGAACCGCCCTGTCTTTGTGGCGATGATCCGCCCCTCGCGGTTTACATTTGAGCTGATGAAAAAAGCCAAAACATTCACAGTCAGCATCCCGGCAGAAGGAGAGATGAAGAAGGAATTGATTCATTTCGGCAAAGTCTCGGGTCGGTCGGAAAATAAATTCCGCAGCTGTGGTATTATTCTCAAAGATGCAAAGGAAATTCCCGGAAAAATTCTCGAAGGTTGCCAATCTTATTATGAATGCAGAATATTGTTTTCGCAACAAATGGATTCAAACGGTTTTGTCGGATCGGAACTGATTCGTCATGCATTTTATCCGCAGGGGGATTATCATTACATTGTCTTCGGGGAAATTGTAGAAAAATATTGATCCTTGGGAGAAGCGGTGTTACCGCTTCTTTTTTTAGCCGAGTGCTTGAAAGGGCATGCGGAATCTGTATAATAAAAGAAGAATATTGGAAGGATACGGAGGAATATTATGGCGACTGTTCATAATCAAGCCGATCAGAATGATTTCGCAAAGACGGTATTGATGCCCGGAGATCCGCTGAGAGCGAAGTATATTGCCGAAACGTTCTTGGAGGATGCCAGACTTGTCAACCAGGTGAGGGGAATGCTCGGGTATACCGGAACATATCACGGCAGAAAAATTTCCGTAATGGGCTCCGGAATGGGAATGCCATCCATCGGAATCTACTCTTACGAATTGTTTTCATTTTATCACGTGGAAAATATTGTCCGCATCGGTTCCTGCGGCGGATACTCCGATCAGGTTCATGTGAGAGATGTAATTTTGGCGCAGGGCGCCTGCACGAACTCCAATTTTGCGGCGCAATATCAACTCAACGGGACGTTCGCACCGATTGCTGATTTTAATCTGCTTTATCAGTCGAAGCAGATTGCCGACGATTTGCATATTCCGGTTCATGTCGGCAATGTATTTTCCAGTGATGTATTCTACAGCGCAAACGGCGAAGCTTGGAAACAGTGGGCGGAGATGGGCGTGTTGGCAGTGGAAATGGAAGCGGCTGCTCTTTATATGAATGCTGCGAGACTGGGGAAAAAAGCGCTTTGTATTTTAACTGTCAGCGATCATTTCGTCCATGATGAAGTGACAACGAGCAAAGAGCGCGAAAAAACATTTACCGATATGATGAAAATCGCGCTGGAACTGGCTGAAAATTAAGAAAATGGCGGAAGTAAGCCAAAACAGTTGACATAAAAATGCAAACAAAGTAAAATGAAACAACGGAGCTGATCGAAATCGATTCGATCACACTAGGATATGAATGTGTCCCTTGACCGACGGCAGGGGACATTTTTTACAATGATAAAAGATTGTTCGGAGGAACTATGAGCTACTATGATTTCAAGGCAGTAGAAAAAAAATGGCAGGATCGATGGGAAGAACTGGGTGCTTTTCATGCACAGTTGGATACGGATAAACCGAAATTTTATGCACTTGTGGAATTTCCGTACCCTTCCGGACAGGGATTGCATGTCGGACACCCAAGGCCATATACTGCGCTTGACATCATTGCACGCAAGAAGCGTATGCAGGGTTACAATGTTTTGTATCCGATGGGTTGGGATGCGTTCGGTTTGCCGACCGAAAATTATGCGATTAAAACAGGGATTCACCCCAGAATTGTAACAAATAATAATATACATCGTTTCAAACAGCAGCTGCAGTCGCTTGGTTATTCCTTTGACTGGAGTCGTGAAATCAACACGACAGATCCCGAATATTACAAATGGACGCAGTGGATATTCATTCAGCTCTTCCGGCATGGATTGGCATATAAAAAAGAATTTCCGATTAATTTCTGTACCAGCTGTAAAGTCGGACTCGCAAACGAAGAAGTGGTGAACGGAGTATGCGAACGCTGCGGCGGTCAGGTGGTACGCAAAGTCAAAAATCAGTGGATGCTCAAAATAACAGAGTACGCACAGCGGCTGATCGATGACCTAGATACAGTGGATTACATCGATCGCGTCAAGGCCAGCCAAATCAATTGGATCGGAAGAAGCGAAGGAGCGGAGATTGATTTTCCGATCAGCGGAACCGAAGACTCTTTGCGCGTTTATACGACGAGACCCGATACAATTTACGGTGCGACGTATATGGTAATCTCTCCGGAACATCCGCTGATTGATACCTATCAATCTAAGATTTCCAATATGGCGGAAGTTCAGGCTTATCAGGAAGAATCGGTGAAGAAATCGGATTTCGAACGCACGGAAATGGCAAAAGACAAAACAGGAGTCTGCCTGGAAGGAATTACCGCATTCAATCCGGTTGCAAAAAAAGAAATACCGATCTATATTTCGGACTATGTTCTTATGACATACGGAACCGGTGCGATTATGGCGGTTCCTGCTCATGATCAGCGGGACTATGAATTTGCTAAGAAATTCAATCTTCCGATTATTGAAGTTGTTTCCGGGGGAGATATCGAAACAGAAGCGTATGCCGACACGGCAAACGGGATTTTGATTAATTCACCGATCATTGAGGGCTTGCGAGTACCCGAAGCCAAAACAAAAATGATCGAAACAATTGAAGAATGGGGAATCGGCTGCAAAAAAGTCAACTTCAAACTCAGGGATTGGGTCTTTTCCAGACAGCGTTACTGGGGTGAACCGATTCCGCTCGTTTATTGCGAAAGCTGCGGTTGGGTCCCGATTCCGGAAAGCGAGCTGCCGCTGACACTGCCGGAGGTTGAAAACTATCAGCCGACCGATAACGGAGAATCTCCGCTTGCGAATATGCCGGAATGGTATAATACCACCTGCCCGAAATGTGGCGGGCATGCCGTTCGCGAAACGGATACGATGCCTCAATGGGCCGGCTCCAGCTGGTATTTTCTGAGATATACCGATCCGCACAACGATAAAGAACTGGCAAGCAAAGCAGCTATGGAGTATTGGATGAATGTGGATTGGTATAACGGCGGGATGGAGCATACCACGCTGCATCTGCTTTATTCCCGTTTTTGGCATAAATTCTTGTATGATATCGGCGTGGTCAATACCCCGGAACCGTATGCAAAGCGCACATCCCACGGGATGATATTGGGTAAAAACGGCGAAAAAATGTCAAAGTCGCGCGGCAATGTTGTAAACCCGGATGATGTGGTGGCAGAATACGGAGCCGACACGCTGAGGATGTATGAGATGTTCATCGGTGATTTTGAGAAATCTGCACCGTGGAATGAAGACGGCGTAAGAGGATGCAAGCGTTTTCTCGACCGTGTGTACAAGATGATGGATATGGTAACGGATAGGGAAGGTCATACGCCGGAACTGGAGACCTACATTCACCAGACCATCAAAAAGGTAACGGAAGATATCGATTCCATGAAATTCAATACAGCAATTGCCGCACTGATGAAACTGTCGAATAACTATTATGATTTGGGTAAGATTACAAAAGCCGACATGCGAACCTTTATTGTGTTGCTCAATCCGATGGCTCCGCATCTGACGGAAGAAATCTGGAACGGCATGCACTTCGAAGGAATGCTGTATCAAACGGCTTGGCCTCAATTTGATATCGCGAAGACGGTCGATGATTCGATTGAAATTCCGATTCAAATCAACGGGAAGCTGCGCACCAAAGTTGTTGTCAACAAAGATGCGGGAACGGATGAAATGAAAGAGGCCGTGCGTAAAAACCAAATCGTATTGGATTCGATGGAAGGAAAAATCATCGTGAAAGAAATATACGTACCCGGCCGGGTTTATAACATTGTACTGAAATAAAAGCACAACGACAAACGAAGTGACGCCGGCCGATTTGCCGGCGTTTGTCTTTTTTGTCAGTCAGGAGAAAATTATGTTGGAATATCAGATCAGACCGATTGAATTTGCGGACGCAAGAGGAATCAATGCGCTTCGCAGAATGCCCGGCGTGATGGAAAATATACTCGGAATTCCATCCGAGCCAATCAAGAAAAACGAGGAATTTCTGTCAAAGCTGGATCCGAACAGCCATCAGTTCGTGGCCGTTATCAAACAGATCGACGGTTCTGATCTTGTGATCGGAACCGCAGGACTGCATGTCAGCCCGAATCCCAGAAACAGGCATACGGCTACCGTAGGGATCATGGTACATAAAGATTATCAGGAAATGGGGGTCGGTTCCGCTTTGATGAAAGCCGTGTTGGATGTGGCGGATAACTGGCTGATGCTGGTTCGCGTGGAACTTTCCGTTTTTGCGGATAATGAACGTGCCATTCACGTTTATGAAAAATTGGGGTTTGAGAAGGAGGGGATCGCACGAAAAGCGGCAATCCGAAACGGTGAGTATGCGGACGAATACATTATGGCACGGATACGAAACATATAAAAACTGCCCGGTTCAATTCAGTGAACCGGGCAGTTTATTACTCTACAATTTCAAATTCTTTGTAAATTTGTTTCAGAGCTTCTTTGGCCATGTTTTTTTCTATGACGCAGGAGATTTTGACTTCCGAAGTGGAGATCATCTGAATGTTGACTCCTTTATCGTAAAGCGCTTTGAAAAACTTTGCGGCGATGTCGGAATTCGCAACCATCGCTGCGCCGATAACGGACAGACGCGCTACGCCTTCATCGTAAACCACTTTGGTGGCGCCGACTTCTCTGGCGAACGCATTGGTGATCTCCTGTGCTCTTTCTGCCTGATCGATCGGAACAGTGAAGGTGATGTCATTGACCGCATTTCTGTTGACGTTTTGTACAATACTTTCGATTTTGATATTTTCGTTTGCGATTGCATTGAAGAGTTTGAATGCAATGCCGGGTTTGTCCGGAACTTCCAGAATAGAGATTTTGGCGATGTCGTCATCTATCGTGATTGCCCGGATGATACTTTCGTTATTGAACATATTATTACAGCTCCTTGTATTATAGTGAATTATTTTCCAGTCTCGCATAGAAGACATTCGGAGCAACCCGTTGCAGTTTTTCATACAATGTCTTCATGGCCTGTGCAGAAATTTCTTCGGTCAGCACGAATAATTTCCCGTATGAAAATACGATTTTGTTGCGCTGCACTTGATCTGAAATCAAATTGACCGCTTTTGAAAATTGTTTATAATTATCAACGCAGACACGAATGTAATATTCGTTCGCAATGCCTTCCAAACCCGAGGATGCCAACGTATCTTTGATCCCGATGTCTTCGTTTGTGATATCCGAGTTGATGATTTTGAGCACATCCGTCACGACTGCATTCGCGGTGGCATCTTTGCCTGCGCCTTTGCCCATGAAACAAAGTTCGCCGATGATATTTCCGTTGATCATGATGATGTTATATTCTTCGTCGACATTGCTCACAACAGATGTTTTCGGAATCAGGACAGGGGTGACGGAAATGCTGTAAGTTGCTCCCGATCGGACTGCTTTGCCGATATATTTGAGTTCATATCCGTAATGCACCGCCATCTGAAGGTCTTCCAGCATGACATTGCTGAGTGTGCGCAAATGAACGTCTTCTTCTTTTACGGCAGTTTTGAATGCAATGGAAGCCAAGATACAGATTTTCCTCATAATATCGAAGCCGTCGATATCCGCACCGGGATTTGCTTCCGCAAATCCGAGACGCTGCGCCTGAGCGAGAACATCTTCGAAGGAACGTTTTTCATTTTTCATTTTTGTCAGGATGTAATTCGTCGTTCCGTTCAGAATGCCCTGAATGTGCGATATTTCATTTATTTTCAGCGTTTCTATCAAGGAACCGATAATCGGAATGCCGCCGCCTACGGACGCCTCAAAGAGTATGGTAACATCGTGGGCTTTTGCCAGATCAAGCAGTTCTTCCAAATGTGCGGAAACAATCGCTTTGTTTGACGTGACGACGTGTTTGCCCGCCGTAAGTGCCTGCTTGATAAAGGTATATTCCGGTTCCATTCCGCCCAATACGGAAACGACGATGCCGATATCCGCATCGCCTGTAATCTCATCGATACTGCCGGCAATCTGATCGGAAGGGATTTCGAGCCGCTGCAATTTGGCAGTGTCCCGTTCCAAAATTTTCTTGATTCGGATTTTGTTCCCGTGGAAGGACTTTTCCTTGAGTGTATCGACAATTTCGTATACGCCCTGTCCCACAGTACCAAGACCCAGTAATGCCAACTGTATCATAAGGACCTCTTATCTGATTTTTTAAGATTATATCACAATTTTTGCGCTGATGTAAAGGCTATTTCCGGCAGAGAAAGAATTTTGAGCCGCAATGCGGACGGAAGGGGCAAAGATAACGTTACCACTTTATTAAAAAAAGGAAGTCTGTCTGAATGACAGACTTCCTTTTGATTAGGAATCGATATGTTTTTCATTCTCAATCAGATGATCCAAAATGGATTCGATTCCTTCCGCTCCTGTTTTGGGTGGAGAAGAAGGCGCTTCGGCTGATGGTTGCTCTTTTCCGTCCACATTCTGATCCGGTTGTTTTTCGGTAACGGGAGCAGACGTTTTTTGTTCCAATCCGAGCGCTTCGACAGATGCCGCTACTGCTTTTTGCATTTGCAATGCGCTCAGATCAGCCGGATTATCCGGTTCTGCGGAGACCGAGGGTGGTTCGGTTATTTTCTGTTCCTGTGTCGAACCACTTGGTTCAGGCTGTTCTTCCGCTTGATTGCCTGATGCATCGTCAGGCGGATTTGGCAGTTCATCATTCGAAATCGGTGTTTTCGGCGGTTTGGGTGGTTTCGGTTTCTTTTTCAGTTTTCCGAAAATCATTCCCGCACCGAAGCCGATAATCAAAAACAGTCCTGCGGCCGCAAACATCATGGTATAGGATACATCATTTTTATATAACGATTGATCTGTGATGAATGACGAATTGACGGCATTGCTGATGGTATCTGTCGTGATCAGAAAATCTCCGCCCTGATCATATCGGAAAGAGACCGCTCCGCCCTGTGATGTCAGGTTTTTGGCGACTGCGATATATTGGGCGTTTTCGGAGTCATACTGATAAACATTTACGCTTGTACCCGTTGTGAAATTGGTGTAAATGGTATATTCCACGGTGCCGGGGAAAGCGCCTGTGTAATGGGTCGAGAATACATAGTTGATGCCGTTCGCCGCATCGGATATCATCTGGTTGTAATACTGCGAGGAATTGTTGATCGTGAAGTCGTAAAATCCGTCCGTGATGTCTCCCGTCAGATCGGAGCCCGTTATCGTGAATTTCCCATTGATGGTGTCGATGATCAAAACCATGTTCGGATATTGTTTCAGGGCGCTCAGAATCTTCGATGACAGAATCTGCACGGGGCTTTTGGACATATCGATGATGACCGGGTCTGTCTGCTGGCTGATTTGGTCAATAATGCTTTGTGTATAGTCATCCGTCACGAATGCATTATAATCTTGTGCACGGCGCACTGTGATGTAATAAATGCGGGTGGACTGGTCTTCTGCCGTGACGACAGCAAAAAACAGATTGTCGATGCCTGCCGCAAGAGAAGGATCTCCAAGCACGACACAAGTGGAAAGAGGATCTTCGGGTGCCGCGGTGAACGTAACGGAAGTGCAATCATACGGCACATTCATGGCATAATGCGTGACAGTCTTATCAAACGTCGGGCTGAGGGTGCCGTAACTTGTGACGATCGAGGCCAGATAATTATTGGAGGAAGGCACATAATTCGGGTCTTGCGCGCGGGCAGCATTGATGACGTAAGTTTTGGTCGTGCCGTTTTCTGCGGTCACCACGACGGAAACCTGTGTGGTTTTACCTGCTGCAAGCGCATTATTCTGAACGGAAACGCTTGCTTTGGAATCATTTTGCGTTGCCGTGACAGTCAGTGCGGCAACTTCGAAGGGTACGCTCAGAGAATATTCCGTGGTAGATGCACTGAAGGCAGGGGACAGTTCCGCTTCCGCAACGCTGAGTGCTTTTAAGGTTGCATCGGAAGAACCGGATTTATTGATCGTTGTCGATCCCGATGAGCCGGATGAACCTGAGGAACTTGAGCCTGATGAGCCGGATGTTCCTGTCGAACCGGAGGAAGCCGCAGATATGGTTCTGGAAACGGAAGTACTTCCGGGGTTTCCTGTGCCTTCTGAAACAATTAATGAATTTGCACTTACAGTAAATGTTGTGCCTGCGGATAACGAACTGTTGACGACAAAAGTTATTGTTAAGACCGTTACTGAGCCAGATACAAGGTTAGCGTTATCATCAGGTACACAAATAAATCTACCATTTGAAGAATAAAAACTAGAATCCTTGCCGGGCATACTATATGTTTGGTATGTTAATTTTGATGAATCCCAAGTTATAGTACCTTCAGCACCAGACCAACTTGAATCATTGATCGTGAGTGATACACTTATCGTATCTCCAGCATATACGGTACTTTTTGAACAACTCATTGAGGACGTTGCGGCTTGAACAGTAATAGGGGAAATGGAAAAAACCATTAATGATATAATTATTGTGGCTAATAATTTTCTTATTTTCAAAATTGACTCCTAAAATATTATTAGTTTGGCGTTATAGATTGCGTACCTAAAATACTTCTTTTAATTTGAATTAAATCAGTTATATTGGTGGCTCCATCCCCGTTTGTGTCAGCGGCTTTTAAATAAACCCCGCTTAAAGAAGCTGTACCAAGTATTTGTCTTTTTATTTGAATTAAATCTGTTATATTTATTGATCCGTCTCCGTTGATGTCCCCAGTGACGACAATAATATAATCCGTAACATAATTGCCACTTCCATCATAAATCTTAACAGTCATTCCTGTGCAAAGTGTTCCCGACGTCAACTGTGTTGAACCGTTGTATACCTGTACACTGCCGTTTGAAAATTGCCCGATAAAACTGTTAATCTGCGTGCCGCTTGCAATCTTGGAAATTACCCCATTTGTTTGATTGACCGTATAAACCGAACTGGTCAGAGCGACAGGGGTAACTGTCGTGCCTCCGCCTGTACCTCCGCCCGAACTCAGGTTGTTGCGCAGCAGGGTAATGTCCGACTTTTTCACATATGCAATATACGAAAGGTTAGATGTGTTGCTTTTGTCAAAGGTAAAAAAGGCTAATCCATCCGAATTGACAGGCATATCGGAAACGATCTGATAATAATCTCCGCTTTCACCGATGATCGTCACACTCATGCCGATCGGCACCGTACTGTAGCTTCCCGTGCTTCTGCTCGGGTCTTTTGACGTGTATTTGTAAAGCTTCCATGATGTGTCGGTTGGCTGAGAATACGCATAAGTTACTTTGTTGGTGAACCCGATGGAGTAACAGTTGTAATCTTTACTCCCTAAGTATTTATCAAGTTCATACATCTTGGCAGCCACTTTTTCCCCATGAAAGGGATCGGATGCGTATTTTACATTGATCCCGATCAGCTTGTTGCCCGGGCAGTTACCGAAATATCGTGCGTCACCCCTATATCTATATAAATCGGGATAATAAGATGGACATTGATAATATGAGAGTGTTTTGCTGTAGTCTAGATAAGCATAGGCATCAAGATAACCTTGGTTCATAAGATATTTCATATGCCTCATTATTCCATCAGATGGACTTGCATATGTACTCGCTCCCGAAGGATCTGCATCGGTCGCGTCGACTCCAAAGAAGTTATAATTATTAACTGCAAAAGAGCTTTTCCCGTAATTGCTTTCATGGTTCGCAAACGCGATTTCCATCGCAGCATTGACACCGTAGGTATCACCGTAGGAAAGAAATGTGCTGCCATATCCCAGATAGGCACAGGCGGTGCTTGTACTAACAGTCGAATTTTTATATGCGATAAAACCGTTTAATTGGTCTGCTGAATAACTAGTCGTTGTTCTGTAGGAGAGCCATTTGTAATAAATGGCATAAGAGCCAACATAACTCGATGCTGCAGTATTGCCCGCCGCGGCATCATACGGGTCAGTGTAAAAATATATACCATCAGTGGAATAATATCGTACATTTTTCGTCATGAATGACGGCGCTTTGTCCAAGGCAATCGCGCTATAAAAGTCCGAACAGTAATAATCGCCGTTGGAGCTTTTATGATAGTAACTGATAAAATGGACTAAGTCTCCGCTGTCGTTACGTGTGTAGTAATCGAATTCGTACTGATTATCATGCAGGGAATATTTTGCTAAAGGGTAGGCAAATGAACCCGGGATGAGGATTACGTCATTCACACTGCAGGTGCCTGTGTAGCCGGATATCGTCAGAGTAACAACCTGGTTCGCATCTGTAGACTGGTAATACGCAACGTAATTGTTTGAAACGTAAGTTTGTGTTCCTCCCGGGTAAGTGGAGGTAAACGTGAGTGTGGAAGCGGAAGACTGCGTGACCGCCATGCCTCGCTTCATGGCAAGTACTTTGCCTGTGTCATCACGGATGACTGCATTGATGTCCCCGTTGGAAGAGAATGCGGAATAAGCCTCAGCATAGGTTCCGTAAGAGCCCTGCGTGCTGTAGGTCTGATTGGCATTTGCAATGTCTACCGTGTAGGTTGCAGCATGCACCGTGTCGGATAGATCGAACACGGATGAGCCGAGTCGGATGCCGGATGACATCAGAAAAGTGATCACCACGACACTGAGGGCAGTCATTAACAGTTTATTTTTAAATCTGGACATGGACGCACACCCGATTCTGTATCAGATTATATATTTCATATTTTACAGGAAAAGAAATTTCTTATTTATTATACTATATTCATCGAACAAAAGGGGACGATAATTAAATAAATTGATAAAAATTTGCATAAAACAACAAAAAAGAACCCATTGCTTCATGGGCTCTTTCAGATCGCTTAGTTGATTTCTTCTTTTAAAGCTTTGCCGGCTTTGAATCCGGGTGTTTTGGTTGCGGGTATTTTGATTTTTTCTTTTGTTCTTGGGTTAATCCCTTCTCTTGCCGCTCTGGTTTTTGCTTCGAAAGTACCAAACCCTACCAACGAAACTTTATCCCCGCTCTTTAATGTTTCCGTAACAGTTTCTACGAAAGCAACGAGGCATTTTTCAGCATCTTTTTTTGTGATGCCGGTTTTCTGTGAAATAACAGCAATCAATTCCGCTTTATTCATTGAAATCCTCCTGATAAGAATTATTTATATCATACACGCAAACATATCCATTAGCAATATTTTTTCGCGTAAATATCAAGTTTTTTTGCATAAATTCCAGTAATAATCAAGTTTTTCGGCACTCATTGCGCTCATTTCGAGCCCATCGGCACGAATCAGCCCCTCCAATGCGGTAAATCTGCGCAGAAATTTTTCGCCGGACAGATATAACGATTCTTCCGATGCCACTTTGGAAAGACGGAGAACATTCGTAACTGCGAACAGCAAATCGCCGCCCTCTTCGGAGATCGTGTGCCGATCACCCGAACTGAGCACTTCTTCCAGTTCATCTGTTTCTTCCCGTATTTTTGAGAACGCTTCGTTTGCACCGCTGAAGTCGAATCCTGCCTTTGCCGCGATGGACTGAATTTTTTGCGCATAAATGAGGGCGGGGAGACTTTTTGCGACCTGAGCCATTTTTTCGGAAACAGAAGCATATTGTTTTTCTTCCGATTTGATCTGATCCCATTGGGCGTTTAAATCAACCGTCCCGTCCGTGTCGGAAAATACATGCGGATGTCTGCGCACCATTTTTTCGGAAACGGTGCGAATCACATCGCGGATCGTGAAGGATTGTTCTTCCTCCGCAATCTGCGCATGCAGAAGAACCTGCAACAGGACATCTCCCAATTCTTCGCATAGATTTTCGTCGTCCTGCCGTTTGATGGCATCGATAGCCTCATACGATTCTTCGATCATATATTTGATCAGCGATTCGTGTGTCTGCGCCTTGTCCCAACTGCATCCGTCTTCCGAACGCAGAGTTTTTACGATTTCTGCAAGGCCGTCAAATCCGTAAAACCGCTCTTCGGAAGGCGGGATGACAAGTGTGGTGAGATGGTCAATGTGATCGATGCGGTCGATTTCATACAGCGCAATCCGCTCCACCTGCTCCTGTACCGTCCCTGCTGCCGTGATCAGCAGAACGGGATGAGCGTCGGGATAATAGTCCATCATGGACAGCTTTGTATCGGAGGCGACAGATCGGTCATAGACCTGGCATACGACAGTCGTTGTGGACGGATCGGGTTTTTGTGCAGCATCCAATGCATCAATCAGTTTAAAGGACGCTCCGGCATCCTGCCCGATCGCTGAAAAAATACCGTCGAGAAAACTGACAGCAGGGATCAACCGGACTTCACAGGTTGCTTCCCGTCGAATGATCTGTACGGCGCGCTCGGCAAAAACGGGGCTTCCGGGAACAATATAGGCTACCTTTGAAGCCGCGCAGGAGAGCACCGTGTCCGCAATCGTGCGATAGACATCGTCAAAATTGTCCGCTTGATCGTAACAATCATCAAAAGAACGGTAGGGAATATGGTATTCCTCCAATATTTCGGCTGCGGGATGATGGGTCGTGCGCACGAAAACGGCATCGCTGTTACGCAGTATCTCCAGCGTGCGCAATGTGATTTCTCCTTTGTCTCCGCACCCGAAGCCTAAAATGGCTATACTTTCAGGCATAAGTTCAACCTCTCAGATATTCATTCGCAAGTTTCAGATCTTCAATGATCGGCAGCTTCTGCGGGCAGACACTCTCGCATTGTCCGCATTCGATGCAGTCTTTTGTTTTTGCATAAAACCGCTGATACTGTGCTCTGTTGCTTGATGCGGAATCAAACATTTTTCCGTTGTTGTACATTTCGAACAGGTCGGGGATCGGAATTTCCTGCGGACAACCTTCCGTGCAATAAGAGCATCCCGTGCACGGGATCATGTTTTTCGTCAGGATATAAGCACGCAGATCATTTAAAAATTGCTTTTGATTTTCCGGCATCGCGCCGGATTTGGTTTTCGATGCGGTCGCGATATTTTCTTCAACCTGAGACAGTGCGTTCATTCCGCTCAGAACCGTCAAAACTTCCGGTCTGTCAAACAGAAAGTTCAGGCTGATTTCTGCCGTCGAAACTTCGGACAGTCCATATTTTTTCTTCAGTTGCGCGACATACGGATCCTGAATCATAAGCAGCTGTCCGCCTTTGAGCGGCTCCATGATTACGACCGGGATCTGTTTGGATGCGGCATATTCAAGCCCTTTGATTCCGGCCTGATATTCAATGTCCATATAATTCAGCTGAATTTGACTGAATTCCCAGTTATAATCATCGAGAATTTCTTTGTATGCATCAAAATTATCGTGAAAGGAAAATCCGAGCGTTTCGATTTTGCCGGAGTTTCTTGTCTTTTCCATGAACTCAAGAATTCCTTTTTGTTTCAACTGAGCCCATTTTTCCTTGTTCAGATTGTGTATCAGATAAAAATCGATCCGATCCGTTCCCAACCTGCGCAGCTGCTCGTCGAATAAGTCGAACGGTTTGAAATTATCATCCAACCAGAACGTAGGAAGTTTGTCCGCGATATTCACTTTGTCCGCAATGTGGTTTTCGCGCAGAATTTCGCCCAATACGGTTTCGGATGCTCCGTTGTGATAAACATAGGCCGTATCGAAATAATTGACTCCTGATTCATAGGCTTTCATAATCAATTGTCCGGTCAGTTTTTTGTCAATATCTTTGGGGTCGCTGCTGAGCTGGGGCAGACGCATTGCTCCGAAGCCCAACTGAGAGATATTTTTTTCCCCTTGATAGGAACGATAAAGCATAGCAAAATCCTCCTTACACAGATGCAATTTATTTCATTTTAACACATTTTACGGTTTACACAAAAAATTTATTCCTTCTTTTGCAGGAAAGGAAACATCAGGGAAAATCTCGACTTTGCGGCAAGGTTGTGATATAATCCCGATGAAGAAAGAACGAGGTGCTTTATGAGCAAAGACGATAACATTATTGATGAAGTTCTCTCGGAAGAAAATCTGAATGAGGAACATTCGGGAGATTCTTCATCAGCAAGTTCCAAGAAACTGATGATCCTGTATGTACTCGAAGTACTGACAAAATATTCGGATGCTCACCATAAACTGACGCAAAGCGATATTATCAAGTATATCAAGCAGGATTATGGTATGGACTGCGAACGCAAGGCGATTTCCAGACATATCAAATCGTTGGTCGAGCATGGTTATGAAATCGATACATATGAAGAAAACGGGGAAGGATATTTTTTGAAGTACCTCGAGTTTTCTCCCGAAGACGTTTTTATGCTGTGGGAAGGGCTGATGGCTTCCAAATATATTACCGCTCAGGATTCCGAACGATTGATCGGTGTCTTAAACCGATATGTGGGAGAGGATCTGAGATTCGGGAATGCGTATTACGGCGGTTTGACGAATAAATATACTTATCCGCAGACTTTTTTGTATTCCAATCTTAAAACAATCCTTACGGAAATGGCAATGAAAAAAAAGATTGCTTTCTTTTATAATCGATATGCTTCCGACAAAACATTGGAACCGACGACGGAGACCCCAATGGTCGTCAGTCCATATGCTGTTTTGAATGTGGATAATGTGTACTATATGGCTGGGAAACAGGAATACGGCGGAAAAATGATGTGTTTTCGTGTCGGACTGATGAGCCAGATCGAACATTTGGAATTCACCGCGGATAATATCCGCGACTTGGAAGGTTACTCCAAAGGATTTGACGAACAACGTTTTCTTTCCGAGTTTATACCGGGATACGGCGGGACTGTCACCGATGTTACCATCAGAATCAAAAAAGAGCAGATCGCATCGGCAATCGAAAGCTTCGGAGAAAGTTTTCACGTCGGCTCGGAAGACAGCGGCTATCTTTCATTGGAGATAACCTGCAATTTCGATAAGATGTATCAATGGGCAATCGCCAATGCCGATATTGCAGAAGTTCTTGAACCGGCAGCGATGCGATTCAAGCTCAAGGAATATTTTGATATTCATAGTTGGAATTACAGATAAGCTTAAAACAAGAAAAGCTCGGATAAAAATCCGAGCTT
>JBGMEA010000021.1:0-68570 GCA_041447245.1 Anaerofustis sp. | reverse complement strand
GCTTCTCTTCTTTACTCCATCTGCGCAATTTCTGTCCTTTGCTTGCCATAATCTTTTCCTCCTCTTTCCAGTATATCAAAAAAGCAGACATCTCTTTTTTCATGTCTGCTTTTAGTTTACCAGTTCAGCGATGTGCGTTTTTTATTTGTGAATTTGATTGACTGTTTTGGAAAGCGGTCGGTCATTTTATACTCCGTATCAAACTTTGATGGTATCCGCTTGGGCATTATGCTACAATAATGCTTGGATTTATCATGTTCGGATGAATGTCCGAAAGAATCATATTCCGGGGGTTGCTTTGAAAATACTCAAATATATGCTTCTTTTTGTTCCGATTGCTCTGGCGGCGGCATGGCTGCATTGGTCGGAAACGCTTGTTTTTCTTTTTTCCGCGCTTGCGATCATACCGCTTGCGGGCGTCATGGGACGGGCGACCGAAAGCCTGTCCTGCTATGCGGGAAGCCGCGTCGGCGGATTTCTCAATGCCACCTTCGGAAATGCCACGGAGCTCATCATCGGATTTTTTGCTATGAAAGCGGGGCTGTTCGATGTTGTGAAAGCTTCCATTGCAGGGTCCGTCATCGGAAATGTTTTGTTGGTCTTGGGGCTGAGCATGTTCGTGGGCGGACTGAAATATAAAAACCAGTATTTCTCCCAGGCGGTCATCAACGTGACGGCGAGCATGCTGCTCTTTTCCGTCATCGGGTTGACGATCCCCGCGATCTTCACCCACACGGTCTCATCCGATCTGCTGGCGACGCGTTATGAGGGACTGAGCGTGATCGTGGCGGTGATCCTGTTCGCGATCTATCTTCTCAGCCTGGTGTTTTCCTTCCATACCCATAAAGACCTCTATGCTCCCGAAGGCGAATCACAATGCGAAGAAGCCGAATGGTCGCTGAAACGTTCGGTGCTCACGCTTATCGGCGCTACGGTGTTCATCGGTGTGCTGTCCGAGATTTTTGTCGGCTCCGTGGAACCGATGACGGAGGCGTTGGGGTTGAGTCAGTTTTTCGTCGGGATCATTCTGGTGCCGATCATCGGCAACGCCGCGGAACACAGCACCGCGATTATGATGGCTTTGAAAAACAAAATCAGTGTGTCGGTCGAAATCGCGCTGGGCTCCAGCCTGCAGATCATTTTGTTCGTCACACCCGTACTGATCTTCCTCAGCCTTTTCTTTACTCCGATGAGCATCATCTTCAACGAGTTCGAACTCGTCGCGCTCATCATCTCCGTGCTCATCACGAATCGTGTCGCGAGTGACGGAGAATCCAACTGGTTGGAGGGCATTCAATTGATTGCGGCTTATGCAATTCTTGCCGCGGCATTTTTTATCTTATAGTCCGAGGGCAGACATGTGAGCTGTCAATATGAAATGAAGAAGGATTTATGATTCAACTTGGAAAAACACAGACACTGACCGTGACGAGACAATCGCCGAACGGAGTGTATCTGAATGAAAAAGAAGACGCGAGCGGGCAGGAGGTGCTTCTGCCGAACGCTCAGGTGCCGACCGATGCCAAAGTCGGGGACGAAGTCGAAGTCTTTGTCTACAACGATTCGAAGGACCGCATGATCGCGACGCGAAAAACACCGAGCCTGCAAATCGGCGAACCCGCCGTGCTCCGCGTCGTTCAAACGACGAACATCGGCGCATTCCTCGACTGGGGACTGGACAAAGATCTCCTGCTGCCGTTCAAGCAGCAATCGGGTATTCTCAACGAGGGGGATGAAGTTCTCGTTGGTCTTTATGTCGACAAGAGCCATCGGCTGTGCGCGACGATGAAGCTGTATGATATGCTTGGCAGCGAATCGCCCTATCAGAAAGGCGACCGGGTCAGCGGAACTGTCTACCGCATCAACCGCGAACTCGGTTGTTTTGTCGCGGTGGACGGCAAATATCACGGCATGATTCCGATGAAAGAACTGTACGGGAACTTCAGAATCGGAGATACCATAAGCGCGCGGGTGAAAAAAGTTTACGAGGACGGCAAGCTTGAGCTCAGTGTCCGAGAAGCCGCGCACGAAGAAATCGAAGGCGATGCGCAGATCATTCTTGATCGCATGAAACAAAGCGGAGGCAGGCTCGGGCTCAACGACGACAGCTCTCCCGAAGCCATCAAGTCCGCACTGAACATGAGCAAGAAAGCATTCAAGCGCGCAGTCGGGCGTCTGTTGAAAGAAGGCGTGCTCAAGATTACGGATGATGGGATTGAGCTGCTGTGGAAATAAACGAAGTCCATTTCATGCAGCATTCCGAAAAACAACGCAGGATATCATCATGAACTATTCTTTCGCGCCGCTGGAAGGACTGACGGGCTATGCCTACCGCACCGTGCACCGTGCGTTTTTTCCTCATGACATCGATCATTACTATGCGCCGTTTCTTGCCACCAAGCAGAACCGTCCGTTCACTTCGCGCGAGTTGAGGGATCTGATCCCTGCGCACAACGAAGGCGTGCCGCTTGTGCCGCAGCTGCTGACAAACCGTGCGGCGGATTTTATCCGCGCCGCGAAAGAGCTTGCCGCGCTGGGATACGACGAAATCAATTTCAATCTGGGCTGTCCGTCGGGTACGGTCGCCGCAAAAGGGAAAGGTTCGGGGTTTCTTACGAAACCGCAGGAACTCGACGTGTTTTTCGCCGAGATTTTTTCCGCCGACATTCCCGCCGTTTCCGTCAAAACTCGGATCGGTTTGGAGTCTGCCGACGAATTCGGCGCACTTTTGGATATTTACAATCATTACCCGATCAAAGAACTGATCATTCATCCGAGAACGAAATCGGATTATTATCGCAATCCGCCCGATCTTGCGGTGTTTCGCGAGGCGCTGAGCCGATGCGTACATCCCGTCTGTTACAACGGGAATCTTTTCACGGCGGATGATGTGCATGCTTTTTCGGCGGAGTTCCCGACGGTGGATGCGGTCATGATCGGCAGGGGGCTGCTCGCCAATCCCGCGCTGATTTCCGAGATCAACGGCACAGACATGCTCGACACTGCGCTCATGCGGGAGTTTCACGATGCGCTGTATGCGGCATACCGCCGTACGATTCACGGTGAGCGCAACGTGCTGTTTGCCATGAAGGAAATCTGGTTTTATTTTATCGCGATGTTTGAGGATGCCGCGAAATATGCCAAAAAAATCCGCAAGACGGAACATCTTTCGGACTATGAAGAGGCGGTCTCGGCACTTTTTCGGGAGCGGGAAGTCGTGCACTCTCGGGTGCGATTCTGATTGGAGGGGAATGCAACATGCAGGAAATCCGTCTGACCGACGATTACGAAAAACTGAGCATCTTCTTTCATCAAAACGGGTTGGAGGTCACTCCCGGCATTCCGATGCCGGAGCGGATGCTGCGCTGTTGGGAATGTGTCGATGAGGAAAGCGGCGCGTTGATTGCCGCGGCAGCGTTGGAAATGCGTGACGGGGTGTTTGTGGTGGCGGACATTGCCGTGGATGCGCGATACCGAGGGCTCGGTTTGGGTGTTCGTTTGATGCGTCTCATGGAAGAGGAAGTCGGGCGCAGAGGTGGTGAGGAAGCGTGGCTTGCCGCAAAGGTGCCGCGCTTTTATGAAAAGCTCGGGTGGGAGGCTATGGCGCGGGAAGACGCGCCGGATATTTCGGACTGTCTGCATTGTCCGCAGTTTGGGAATGGGTGTGAGCCCAAGGTGATGAGGAAAGTGTTTTGAGCATTTTAGAAAAAATAATAGGTTTCAGAATAATATTATTTGATTGTATTCAATATACATAATTGTTTTTAGAGTAATTCATAGATATAATATTATTTATAATTATGAATACAATATCGAGGTAATAATGGATAGAATAACCAACAGTATGATGGAATCTTTTAAACAAAATCAAAGTATAGAAGATTTTGATGAACCTTTGTTATTTGAATATTTCGTAAACTATTGCGTTGTAAATTCTATATATGGAACGAATGATTTTGATATTGAAGATATTACAACAGGAGTTGCAACTCAGGGGATAGATGGTATTGCAATAATAGTAAATCAAAAATTAGTTAATTCTATTGATGAAATAGATATGCTTATTTCCATGAATCAGACAATCAGTGTGAAATTTATTCTGATACAATCTAAAACGTCTTCTTCATTTGATAATACTGAACTGTCAAATTTTATATTGTATTTAAAAGCTTTTTTTAGTGATGGAACAGTTATATTTACTTCTGATGAAATGCTTAAATTTATAGAGCTTAAGAATCATATTTACGCAAAGGTCGATAAACTCAAAAAAAATCCAGAATTATTGTTGTATTATGTTACGACAGGTATTTGGACTAATGATGACATAAATTTAAACACAGCAGTTACCTTGGGTGTAAACGACCTGAAGGCTACAAACTTATTCTCAAAAATTGAGTTCTTTCCTTGTGGGGCAGATGAAATTCAATCCATGTATAGGAAGACAAACGAGAAATTGTCTGCAACATTTAAATTCGAGAAAAGAATTACTATGTATTCTATAAATGAAGATGAAGTAGGTTATAGTGGCGTTATACCATTTAGAGAGTTTAAAAAGATGATTATTGAAGAAAACGGAGCTATTAAACCTGTTTTTGAAGATAATATAAGAGACTATTTAGGACCAAGTCCAGATGTAAATAAAAGTATTGAAAAAACAATTCTTTCAGGTGATGTAAATGCTTTTAGTATGTTGAATAATGGAATTATGATAGTTGCTTCATCAATAGCAATATCAGGGGACATCGCTATTATACAAGATTATCAGATCGTAAATGGGTGCCAAACTAGTAACATCTTGATTGCGAATATGGATGCTGCGACAAATATAGATGATTTAATTATACCAATAAGAATTATTGGAACGAAAAACGAAAATCTTAAGAACGAAATTACAAAAGCTACAAATAGTCAAACTGCGATTCGGAAAGAACAGCTTGATGCCTTATCCACTTTTCAAAAAAAGTTGGAAGAATACTATAAAACATATAGAAACCAGGATGCTGATGCCTTAGTTTATGAGAGAAGAACAGGGCAATATAGAGGTAGTGATCTTACGAAAAATAGAATTATTTCTATACCTACACAAATAAAAGCTGTTGCGGCTATGTTTTTAAATGAACCAAGCGCAGTATCTGGTCAATACGGTACAGTAGCGAAAAGGGTTGGTAATAAAATATTTAAAACATCAGATAAACTTATAATGTACTATGTTAGTGCATTGGCATTATTCAAGGTGGAAAATTTATTTAAAGTAAATAAAATTGATAAAAAATATCGGCGAGCTAAGTACCATGCAATAATGCTATTTCGTGAAGTAGTAGCTGATCAAGATATGCCTAAATTTAATGCAAAAAAAATGGATGCTTATTGCCAAAAAATGCTTTCAAAATTGCAAGATGAAAATGAGAGTTATCGTCTATTTAAAGGGATAGTAGATTATATCGTATCTCAAGGTAATGTGATTGAAATTGATAATCGAAAGTGCTTTGAAAGAAAAGAAACGACGGATTATTTACTGTCTAGGAAGACAGAATTGATCGAGTTTCTTAAAAATACTGTCGAATAGCAGTTTTTTAAAAACGAAGGAGTATTCATCACCCCTTCACCGCCCACCTCAGTTTTGCTGACCGTGCTCTTGGGTTTGCGCCGCATTCCTCCGCCGACGGCAGAATCGGTCCGTCCGAGACGGATGCATAGACGCCTTCGCGCACATACTGCTGGAACGATTTTTTCACCAGACGGTCTTCTCCCGAGTGGAAGGAGAGGATCGCGACCCGCCCGCCCGGCTTCAGCGCATCGGGCAGCTTTTCCAGAGACGCGCGCAGCGCGTCAAACTCGCCGTTCACATCGATCCGCAACGCCTGAAAGCATCGCTGGCAGGCTTTTTTTATTTCCGTTTTCTGTTCCCGTTTCGGCAGGAAAGAAAGCGCCTCCGCGATGATTTCCCGCAGCTGTGTGGTGGTGGCGATCTCGACGCCTTTCTTTCTTGCGGACGCAATCGCGCGGGCGATCTGCTCCGCGTGGGGTTCGTCTGCATTCTCGGTCAGCATCTGCACCAGATCGTAATATGAAATCTCCCGCAGTCGTTCCGCGGCGGAGATCCCTTCTTCGGGGTTCAGCCGCAGATCGAGCGGACCTTCCTGTTTGAACGTAAACCCCCGTTCGGGATTGTCGATCTGCATGGAGGAGACTCCGAGATCGGCAAGCACAAAATCAAACCCGCCGACTTCTTTCGCCAGTGCGTCGATCTCAGAAAAGTTCATCTGTCGGATGCTCAGGATCTCTTCGCCGAAACCGAGCGCCGCCAGCCGTTCTTTCGTGCGCGGCAGCTCGATCGGATCGACATCCGTGGCATACAGATGCCCTTTGCCTTCGAGCCGTTTCGCCATTTCCGCCGTGTGTCCGCCGTAGCCGAGCGTGGCGTCCAGTCCCGTTTCTCCGTCTCGGATCGCCAGAATCTCCATGATCTCTTCCACGCAGATGGAGCGGTGCATTCCCGCGGGCGTGTTGCCTTTTCCGATTACTTTCGCTACCGTGTCGGCATATTTCTCGGGCTGCAATTCTTTGTATTTTTCGTTGTATGTTTTCGGATGCGTGCCCGCATAGCGCACGCGCCGTTTGTGGTTTTGCTGATCGTCCATGTGACCCCCGTTTTTCTCTTGCCATCATATCAGATTCGCGGCGCGAACGCAAATGCAGAATCCGTGTCGATTCACATACCGTTTCCGTTCAGAATCTGCTATACTGAAAACATTACAACATGCCGAGACGGAGGGACCGATGCTCGAATACAAATATGACACACAGCTACTGATCGACGGGGAAAACCTGTCGGAGGATGCCGTCAACGAATACATCACAGCCAATATCGAAGGGGACAGTCTGCTTGCCGTGGGGGATGAAACGCTTATTAAAATTCATTTTCACACGAATACCCCATGGAAAGTGTTGGAATACTGCGCTTCGCTCGGCGATATTTATGATGTCGTCGTCGAAAATATGCAGCGCCAGACCATGGGACTGAAGGGCTGAACCCAAACAACGCAACAGGAGGAATCTCTATGAGACAACCAAGAACGTGGGAAGATTGCGTCTTTTTTCACGGACATGAATGCGGAGGACTTGCCATCGGTTATCAGGCGAGCCGTTACGCAATGGAATTATTGGATATCGAATTCGAAGAAGGCGAACGCATTCACTGCATCGCGGAAGGAAACGGGTGTCCGCTCGACGGCATCCAGGTCATGCTCGGATGCACCATCGGCAAAGGCAATCTGGAGCTCCGTCCGACGGAAGCCCGCGGCTACAACTTCTATAACCTCACCACGGGAGAGAGCGTGCGCCTTACCCTCAAGCAGCTGCCTGATATGGAACGCAGCAAAATGAAGGAATTTTTGCTGCAGATGACGTACCGCTATCTGTTTGACATCTCAAAAACGGAGCTGACTCCGCAGGGATGAACGGGCAACATACCCATCTCGGAACCACGATTGTCTATACGCTTACGAAGAAAACCCGTCCCGACATCGGCATTTACGTCGACCGCTTCGGGCGCGTCGAAGTCTGCGCGACAAAAGGCACCTCCGCCGCGCGCATTCATGCGGAACTCGAGCGGAACTGGGATCGCATTCTTTCCGAAATCAAAACCAAAACCGAAGAACTGCAGGCTCCGTTCGAAAAAGTATATGAGCCGGGAGAAATCTTTCTTTATCTCGGCGTGCAGGTTCCGATCATGATCATGGAGAACCGCGACCGTCCCAAAGACTATGTGCGGTTTGAAAACAACCGCATCGACATTTACGTCAAAGATCAGAGCGAGGATGCGATCCGCCGCGCGCTTGCGTCGTTCTATCACCGCAAATGCAAAGAGCTTGTCCGCGCGAGCATCAAACGCTATCAGCCTGAGTTCAAAGTCAAGCCACGCTCGGTGAACATTGTGGAGGATGAAAAAAACTGGGGCACCTGCGATTCGAACCGTGAACTGCGCTTCAACTGGAAGCTCGCGATGGCGCCGACCGAAGTCATCGACTACATCGTCGTGCACGAGATGTGCCATCTGGTTCATATGAACCACGACCGATCCTTCTGGCGACTCGTCGGAAAGATTCTGCCCGATTACGAAGCCCGCAGCCGATGGCTCTCTCTTGCCGTCTGGCGGATGAATCTCTAGTTATCAGCGTTCAGTCAACAGAATAAAAGAGTAAGGAATGGTTATGAAGAATATTATCGATTATGTACAGGATGAAACCCGCACCTTCGCAGAACGTCCGCTCGGGAGTGTGGACAGCCTGATTTTTTCGCAATTATCCTACCTTAACTTCGAAGGATACATGGGCAGTCCCGAGCAGGATCTGCCGGCAGTGTTGCTCAAAGATCTTGCCGCCGAAGCAAACAGGGAACCGCTCTGTGAAGGGGTGCGCGCATTCGACCGCAACGTCAAGCTCCTGCAAGCCATCGAGAACAGTCCCCGTTTTTCAAACATCGGGGTGAACTGGCACATCTGCCGCATCGACACCGAGCGCGAAGAGCAGTTTTCCGCGACAACATTTCTGTTCGGGGACGGCACCGCGTACGTCGCGTTCCGCGGCACGGACGCCACACTCGTCGGGTGGAAGGAAGACTTTAACATGGCGTTCTCCGATGCTGTGCCCGCGCAGCTGGCAAGCGCGGAATATCTGAATCTTATCGGCAAAAAGACGTCGGGCACCCTGTATGTCGGCGGGCATTCCAAAGGAGGGAATCTGGCGGTGTACGCCGCGATGCATTGCAAAGATAAAATCCGCTCCCGCATTGCGGAGGTTTTCAGTCACGATGGACCCGGTTTTCGCGAAGGAGTATTCGGCAGCGAGGAATACGCGCGCGTCAAGCCGTACATCCGTCCGACCATGCCGCAGTCGTCCATTGTCGGCATGCTCTTGGAACAGCACGAGTCCTATTCCGTCGTCAAAAGCGCGCAGATCGGCATCATGCAGCATGACCCGTTTACCTGGCTAATCAAGGATGACGATTTCCACTATCTCGAAGAGCTCGATTCGCTTGCGCTGTTTAACGACAAAGTGATCCAGACCTGGCTGAACGCGATGACCGACAGCGACCGCGAGCGCTTTGTGGATGCGCTCTTCGGCGTGGCGGAATCGGCGGGGGTTTCTTCCTTCGCAGATCTGTCCGAGGATTTTTTCGACAAAGCGAAAGCGGCAATGGATGCCGTACGCGATCTGGATGACGACACGAGCCGTTTTGTCTCACAGACGCTGAAATATCTGGTTACGGTTTCCGTGCGGAATTTAAAGCCCGACATTTCGCTCTCCTCCATGCTCCAGAATGTGCGGGAGTCCGAACTTTGGAAAAAGTTTCAATAGAAAGCAAATGCAAAACCCCCGATTCCTTTCGGAAAAGGGGGCCTTTTTTTACATCGATACAGACGGCAATGCTTATCGTTTCGGGTAAACAAAGATGCGGTAGCAGATGCACACCACAGCCATCATTCCCGCGGCGAACGAAAACCCGATCCGAAAATCGTGTGCCCACAGGCTTAAGACCGCCAGTGCCGCGATGAGCGTCATGGTGACATAGGCGCCCGCCCGTCCCAGAATGAGCGGGGAAGTCTGCGTCTCATCGGGACCTTTTTCTTTCTGCCATTTCAAATAGACGATCAGATTGATAAACCAGCTGAAAAAGGAAATATACGAGCTTGCCGAAACGAGATACTTGAAATACACCGAGCCGAACGCGAAGGACACCCCGACGAGCCCCACCGCAACGGCGGCGGTCAGCGCCCAGGCACGGTTATCGATGCCTTTGGCATTGGTTCGGTCGAGCGATGCGGGTGCTTCCTTTGCTTCCGAGAGCGACATCATGATCTGCGTGCTTGAGAAAAAGCTCCCGAACATGACGGAAACGACCGCAGTGAGCATTGCGGCATTGACGAGGGAGGACGCCCACGCATAGCCCATCACGCCGAGGGACTGCACGAGCGGAGAAACATCGGTGCTCACGGTGCTCCAGTTCGTCGTTGTGACGATGACGAAGACGGTAGCCAGATACAGCAGCGCAATCGCGGCAAGAAAGATCACCGTCGATTTCGGAATCGTTTTTTCGGGGTTGCGCACTTTCGAGGTCGCCATGGCGATGGTGCTGATGCCCGCGTAAGTAAACACCGTAATGAGCATGGACTGGAGCAGTCCCGCGGCACCGTTCGGGAAAAAGTCCGCCGCGCTGCCGAACGGCGACGGGGTTGCGGTGATGCCGTTTGCCGCGAGGAAATGAATGCCGACCCCCACGAAGAACACCAGCACGAGGAGTTTGAGCACCGCCATGATCGATTCCGCGATGCTGAAGCTCTCCATATTCAATCGGTTAACGAGTGCCGCGACAGCGACCGCGCTCACGGAGAAGACGGCGCTCGGGACATTCGGAAACCAATACTGCAAAAAGATGCCCGCTGCGACGGCTTCGGAGGCGATGACGAGAATGCTGGACACATAGAGCATCCAGCCCAGGGTGAAGCCGACGAATTTCCCCAGGTACTGTTCCGCGTACACTTTGAAGGAGCCCGTCACGGGGCGGTTGATGCTGATGGCGGTCATGGCGCCGAGCACCTGCGAGATGACGAAGCCGCTCACGAGGTAAGCGAGCAGCACGGAGGGTCCCGCCGATTGGATTGCGATGGCGGAGCCGAGGAAGATGCCGGAGCCGATGATGCTGCCGATGCCGAAGGTCACCAGTCCGAACGTGCCGAGTTTATTGCGGTCTGCGGTTTTTTGCTTCTGCGGTGCCATGCGTCCCTCCTTGGGTGGTTGTTGGGTTTATGATAGCAAATTTTTTGTATATAGACAAATTAAATAAATTATTTTGCATATTTCTTAATAGGTAAAATGAGCATTAATCATAGAGATTTGTATTATAATAATATTATATAGTATATTTTTAAACGAAATAATATGTACTATTTTGGGGGTTGATTTATGTCAAAGCTAACAAATATAAAAAGTGCAATACTGAGCTTAGAAGGGGGAGCGTTTCAAGAATTTTGTGATGCTTATTTATCTAGAAAAGGATATAAAGAAATTTTCGAATTGGGCATGAAGTCTGGTACGATGAAGACAACAATAGGCAATCCAGATACCTATTTTAAGAATAGTTTTGGGAAATATATTTTCGTTTGTTACACTACACAAACTCCGAGAATCAATGAGAAGATAAAAGAAGATATTTCGAAATGTTTAAAAGAAGAGTTGACAGGAGTTCCTTTCAGTGATATAGCTGAAATAATTTGTTGCCACACGTCTTCGACATTAAAAGTCGGTGAAGATAAGCATTTGAACAAATTATGCAATGACAAAGGTATTGATCTTAATCTTTTTAGTGTAGATAGAATAGCAAATGAGGTTTATCAATATTATAAGATATTGGCAAAAGATTTTTTGGGAATTGAGGTTGATACAGGTCAAATATCAGATGCAGATGAATTTATCAGGAGATATGATTCAAATGAAATGGCAGCACCGATATCCACTGTTTTTCAGTTCAGAGAAAAAGAATTGACAGAAATACTTGATGGATTCCAAAACAGTAACGTACTTGTATTATTTGGAAAACCTGGGGTAGGAAAAACTAAGTTGGCGTTAGAAGTAGGCAAAAGATTTTCGATAGAAAATGATTATAAATTTCTTTGCATAAAAAGTAATGATTTATCAATTTTTAATGATTTGGTTGATTATATTGATACACCAGGGAAATATTTGATTTTAGTAGATGATGCAAATGAATTGGTCGGATTGAAATATGTATTATCTTATCTAAATCGAACCAACGAAGGATATGACATTAAAATAATTGCTACAGTTAGAGATTATGCGAAAGAAAAAGTAATTAGTGAAATAAAGGAATTTACTGTTCCATCAACATTTGATATTGTACCTTTTTCTGATGATGAGATGAGAAAATTCATAGAAACTAATTTGAACATACGAACAGAAATTTATATTGAACAGATATTACGTATATCAAAAGGGAATCCGAGAATTGCTTACATGGCAGGTAAATTAGCAAATGAACATCAAAATTTACAAGTTATTCAGGACGCCACAGGATTATACAGTACTTATTACGAAAAATTTCTAAATCAAACTTTGATCATAACAGATAAAAAGATATGCATATCAGCAGCAATTATCTCTTTATTCAGCACTATAAATTTTGATAAAATTGAAATGCTTGATGCAATTTTTGACGTTGCAAAATTAGCTCCTAATGAATTTGTTGAAAACATAAATCTTCTTTATAAATATGAATTTGTTGAAATTCATTATGACAAAGTTGCTAAAATTACAGATCAATGTTTGGCTAATTATGTATTGTACTACGCTTTTATTGTAAAAAAAATTATCCCGCTTTCTGAGTTATTATATGTAGGATTTAAAAGTTTTAAAAAGAGAATAATTAACACGTTAAGCATTTTCACGCAAGTATTTAACTCTGAACAAAATAATGCATATTTAGTTCAAGCGGTCGAAATAGTATGGGATAAATATGAAGCAGAAAATGAAGAGTTATTCCTTGATTTTATGAAGACTTTTCAGATGGTTAGACCTAATGAGGTGTTAATATACGTAAAAAATAGAATAGACAATTGCGAAGAATGCCATATTGATTACAGAGAAATAAAATATAATGAGAATTCAAATGTTGTTAGTGATGGAATTTTATTATTGTTGACCGATTTTAGGGATAGTGAGTATCTTGAAAATGCACTACAACTAATAGTCAGATATGCAAAGAAAAGGCATGATTTGCTTAACCAGATTTTTCATCTGGTATCTAGTAATTACACCATTAATAAATATTCGCATCATAATGATTATCTCACGTTAAAAAAAGTCTCTTCGATTTTTTCTGGAATAGATAAAAATGATATCGTCTTGTCTGTATTTTTTGTAAAAGTATCTAGTCGCTTGCTATCGTTGACTTTCGAATCTGGCGAATCCGTAGATTATAATACATACAGATTGTATCAGATACCTATTCAACATACGGAAGGGTCAAGAGAATACAGAAGAAATTTATGGAAAAAATTGATTGAACTGTCTGGGAACCAACTATATCACTCTGACATTATTAGTTTACTGGAAAAATATACACGGAGGTGGGATGATAAAATTGACAAAATAATCCCCGCGTTTGACAGTCAATTTATTTATGATATCATCGAAAATATTAAGAATTCGAATGTAATTCAAGTTGGGAAAATCTGTAAATATCTAATCAAGAAGTATAATCGATTCTCAATAAAAATAGATATAGATTATTCGGATAGATTTAAGAGTAAAGAGTGGCTAATATATACTACACTAGCAGAAAAAGATTATGAAACAGATGAAAAATATGAGGACAGGGAAAAAAGACGTAAGGAAAAGATCGTTCAATTTGCAGATAATTTGAGATTAGAAGAGATAGATGATTTTGTAGAAATATGTAATAAAATTGTGCTTAGTATACCCGACGAATCGTGGTCTTTTAATGACGGTCTAAGTACTTTTTGTTTAGCATTATCTAATCGCAAAGATGCGTTATTAAAATTTATTGATTCTTTGTTAATTTACGGTAATGATTTAGAAATCTATCCATCAATGATTTATGAGAAATTATTTTCTTACTATGGAGTATCTAATACATATGAGTTTATTAATAGCAGGAATTTTCCAAAGAAAAACCTTTGGTTATTTACATTCTTTGAAGCTTTACCATTTGAAGAGGTTAATGAATATTGGGTAAATGAATTCTTGGCTTTTTTAACATCCGATTCTGATAAAAATATTGATAAGTCCTCATATAGAAACCTTAAAATATTGGATAAGTTTACAAAATATTCACCGGAAATTTATGTAATCGCTTCAAATCTTATTTTTCAAAAACATTATAATAATGATTTTATGAAAAAAATATATTTTTCGTTATTGTTTAACAAAACCTCTTTTAAACCTCAGCATTTATTAGAAGTCTATAAGAGTGATATCAGTTTATTACAAAAAATATACTTTCATACATATATGTTTGGAGATGATTATTCAGGTTTATTTATTAAAACCTTTATTGAAGCAGATAAATCATGGCTTGAACTGTACGTTCGTTTTATTATTGATCATTTTTCTGATTTACATCACGAAGAGTATAATCGAATAAAAGCATGTTGGTTGAGTGATGATTATATTGAGATCTTCGATTATTTTTTCTATCAAATAATTAAAGCCGAATCTTTATACGATTTTGAGATTTGTTCGATAGTCGTACATTCACTTTTTCATCAATCGAATGAGGATGTTAAAATAGTGCGACAAAGAGAGTGGATAAAACATATTATATTAGAAAATTATATGAATGATACAATATACATGATATTTAATATTATTTCGGAATTGGATATTCAAATACGTAAAGAATGTATTGAGCTCTTCATTCAATATAACAGTAGGTTTTCTGTGTTTGAAAAACTGACATTGGAGTCGAGCTCCCTGGATTTTTCTGGAAGTATGATTCCATATATGCAAGCTCGAATAAAATTTTATGAATTGCTACTACCACTTTTTTCTGGAATTGAATTTATAGAACATAAAAAATTGCTGTTAGAGCGCATAAAAATGTGGCAAATGAGGATTGAACAAGAGCAAATAGATGAAATCAGCATGGAGTTATATATGTGAAATACATGGACACTGGAAATTTATTTTAACTTCAGGAGTTGTCAAACATGGACAAATCAAATTTGAAAAAAATTATCGACACTGCCGCGGGCAGAACTCCCGCGGAGCTCGTGATTAAAAACTGCAAAGTCATTGACGTCTATAACGCCTCCGTCATCGAAGGCGACATCGCCGTCTGCGGCGGTCTCATCGCAGGCGTCGGAACGTATGACGGCAAACATGTCGTCGACGCCAAAGGCGCTTATGCCGCCCCCGGCTTCATCGACAGCCACGTCCACATCGAATCGTCCTACACCACCCCCGAAGAATTCGGCAGTCTGGTCGTGCCCCACGGCACCGCCACCGTCATCGCCGATCCGCACGAGATCGCGAATGTCTGCGGACTTGCGGGGGTGAATTATATGATCGGTGCCGCCGAAGCCACCGCCCTCGACGTGAAATGGATGTTGCCGTCGTGCGTGCCCGTCACGTCCTTCGAGCATGCGGGCGCCGCCATCGATGCGCAGGATATGAGCGAACCTCTTTCCCGCGCGGAGATTCTCGGTCTCGGCGAATTTATGGACTTCCCCGGGGTCATCGGGGCGGACGATGCCGTGCTCGAAAAACTGCTTGCGGCAAAACAAAGCGGCAAACTCATCGACGGACATGTCCCGGGCATTTCGGGCAATGCGCTCAACGCCTACGCCGCGGCAGGCATCCGCGGGGATCACGAATGTTCCACCGTGGAAGAAATGCACGCGCGTATTTCCCGCGGAATGTATGTGCTGATGCGTCAGGGTTCCGCGTGCCGTGATCTGCGCGCTCTGCTCAAAGGCGTTACCCCGCAGAACAACAGACGGTGTCTGCTCTGCACCGACGACTGCCAGCCCCGCACCATCCTGCGTCACGGGCACATCGACCATCACCTGCGCATCTGCGTCGAAGAGGGCATCGACCCGATCACTGCTATTCGAATGGCGACCCTCAATGCCGCGGAATGCTTCGGTCTGTCGAATCGCGGCGGCATCGCCCCGGGACTTCGCGCGGACATCGTGCTGCTCAACAATCTCACGGAATTTCATGTGCAGAAAGTCTTCCTTGAAGGCAGGCTCGTCGCATCGGACGGCGCGTATCTGCCGCCTGTCCATAAGCGGGATGCGTCTGCCGTCTCGGGCAGCATGCATGTCAAAGACTTTTCGGCGGGTCGTCTGCGTCTGCCGCTCAAAACCGACCGCGCCCACGCCATCGCCGTGCTTCCCGACGGGGTGCTCACCGCGAAGGAAACCGTCACCGTCAAGCGGGATGCGGACGGGAATTTCGTTTTCGATCCATCTTTGGATGTCGTCAAAATCGCCGTTATCGAGCGGCATCATCATACGGGCAACGTCGCCGTGGCGCTGCTCAAAGACTACGGGCTCAGACATGGTGCGGTCGCAATGACCGTGGCGCACGATTCGCACAACATCATCGCCGTCGGCGCGAACGATGCCGACATGGCGCTTGCCGTGGAAACCCTCATCCGTCTCGGCGGGGGAATCGTGCTGACGAACGGCGGTTCCGTCATCGAAAGCATGGCGCTTCCCGTTGCTGGGCTGATGAGCGACCATGACGGGGCGTGGGTGGATGCCAAACTGGCACGCATTCATGAAACCGCGCACGATGTACTCGGCGTCAGTCTCGATGTCGAGCCGATGATGACGCTCTGCTTTATGTCACTTCCCGTCATTCCGTCCCTGAAGCTGACGGACATGGGGCTGTTCGATGTGGACGCGTTCTCGTTTTGTTCCGTGGATGCATAGCTTCAAATATAAAAAACAAAGAGGTAACATTATGAACATCAAGTTCGATCAGACGGAAGAAACCATTCTTCCGAATTTCCGCGGAGGAGAAAAAGAATTCTCGGTGCGGACGTTTCAGGACAGCGCGAACAAGATTTTATACGGCAAACTCATTCCCGGTGCGTCCATCGGGTTACACGCGCATGAGACGAACAGCGAGATCATCTACATTCTGAGCGGTGCGGGGAAGATGCTGACGGACGGGGAGTGGGAGACGTTATCGGTGGGCATCTGCAACTACTGTCCGAAGGGGCATGCGCACAGCATGGTGAATGACGGAGACGAAGATTTGGTGTTTTTTGCCGTTGTGGCGGAGCAATGAGCGAGAGATAAAAAACAAATAAAGCATTATATTTCAGATGAGACGTTCAGTGACGGACGTCTTTTTTGTGTTGCGTGAGTATGTATTCAATTGTTAATCGTAATAAATTATATTATAATAGTATTAATATTTGAAAACATAATTTATTCTGTAGGGGGATTGAATGAATAATAATCGAAGTGTCAGTAATCATCTAGCATCATATGCAATTTTTTCAGAGTTGTACAATAGTGGAAAAAATGACATATTTGAAATAATTGCTGAATTTATAAAGGAAACCATTTCAGACAAACGCCTTTATACTTTTTCGCTAGAACAAGTGGTGGGTTTATTAAGATCAGAATACGCTTTCAGTAATATTCCATCAAGTGTTGTAAAAACAGCTTTAAGAAAAATTGATTATATTGAAAAAATATACAATCGTTACTCAGTTACTAATATTCAAGCAATCAAAAGCGAAATTGATTCTAAAATGAAAGGGTTAATTATCGAAAAGAACAATACAATTATTAGAGACCTATATAAATATGCATCAGATTATATTGGCAGAGCAATATTAAATGAAGATAAAGTTAAATTGCTTGATGATTTTTGTCAATTCATACTTGATGATTCTAACGGAAATGACAACTCAGCACTTATTGGGTCGTTTATTTTAAAAAATATTAACAATCAAGATTTTGAGAACCAGCTGAATTCTATTAAAGAAGGGGTAGTGATATATCATGGGTTAAATTTTGATAATACCCCAAACGCAGTATCTTCATGGAAAAAAGAAGCAGTATATTTTCTTGAAATGGAAATATTATTTCATCTTGTAGGATATAACGGAACACTCTTCCAGGAGATGGTTTTAGATTTTTCAAATCTTGTAGAGGAAATAAATAAAAACAACAATAAAAAAATAATAAAGTTTAAATATTTTAAGGAAACCAAAGAAGAGATTGAATCTTTTTTTAATACTGCTGAGCTGATCATAAGAGGTCAAGCTAAACTTGATCCATCTAAAACAGCAATGAACAGTATTCTTGAAGGATGCAAATCCGCAAGTGACATTATTTTAAAAAAGACAGAATTTTTTATGGAATTAGAAAAAAAGCACATCACGATTGATGATTATGATGATTATTATAGAAAATACAATCATGAGTATAATCTTGAGGACAAAGAATATTTATATGATGAATCTGAAGAAACACATAAAATAAGATATTATAAGACAATATTAAGTCATATTAATGTACGTAGAAAAGGACAAATTCAAGAAAGGGTGCAGGACGTTGAGTATTTGTTAGTAAGTGAAAATCAAACTATAAGACAAATGGCAAGAGAGATAAATGATGCCCATCAAGGGTACTCTATTCCTTTAGCTATAAGCTTATCATCAATTACTAATAAATTATGGGTGCAGTTGAGCAAAGGACTAGGAAATTTGGCATTCCCAAAATCATTGCAAATTATAACAAAAGTTCAAATAGTGCTCTCGAAGCTTATAAACAATTCAGTTGCAAAAAGTTACGACGAGTTAATTAAAAAGGGTTCCGTCCCCGAAAATAAGGATAAAATTATAGCTTCAATACTAGATCTAAGACAACAAGTGAAGAAACCAGAAGAAATCATTGAAGAAGACAGTGATGATATTTATAAGATGATTACAGGTGAAGACTTGTTTGACTTTGATCGGAAAGCTAAGTTAGAAAACCAAAAAAAAGAAGAATTACAAAAAGAGCGAGATGACCTTCAATCGGAATTAGAATTAGCTAAAATTAATTTAAAAGAAATAGACCGAATAAGATTATCCGAACTGGAAAAATCATACGAAAGACTATCGAATCGTGATGCAAAATGTAAACGTGAATCTGAAAAGAAAATAAAACGATTTAAAGGCATATTAATTCTTTTAATTGTATTTGGTGTATTTTCAATAAGTTTTTTGATTATTAAATTACATTGGGAATCGTATACATTTTTAGCTAATTTTTTTCCATTTGTATTTGGTTATATATATTTAATTATTGTTGGAAAAACAGCAAATCCTCTGGAGTCGATAAAAAATAAACAGAATAAAATTAAAAGCAAAGTCTATAATAAATATGATTTTGATGAGGACGAATATAAGCAAATTACTGAGAAAAAATTAGCGTTGCAATCTTCTTTGGATTGTAGTGAAAGCTTAGAAAATAATTTCGTTGAGCAAGACTAATTCTTGAGGTACCCCATGCCAACCTACACAACCAAACAGATCAAAGAAAATTTCTATGCCATCGAGCAGGGTGCCATGGTGCGCTGCTTTCTGTTTCTCGGCGAGCGGGAAGCACTGCTTGTGGACACCTGCACGGGCGAAGGCGATCTGAAAGCGGTGGTGGATGCGCTCACCGACCTGCCCGTCACTGCGGTCTTCACCCATGCGGACAGGGATCACATCGGTGCGGCGAAGCATTTTGAACGCCGCTTGATGCACCCGAGCGAATTCGATTATTACGCAAAAAAGAGCGCGGAACCCCTCGTCATGTCACCGCTGTGGGAGGGCGACATTCTCGACATCGGCACTTACCGTTTCGAGGTCATTCTTCTTCCCGGGCACACACCCGGCAGCATCGCGCTTCTGGAACGCGAAAAGCGGTTTCTTGTCGGCGGAGACAGCGTGCAGACGGGCGGCTCCATCTTCATGTTCGGAGACGGGCGCAACTTCGAAGCCTATCGCGCGAGCATGGGAAAATTGCAGGAGATGATGGACACATTTGACGTCGTGTATTCCTCTCACTACGATTTGGAAGTCAAACCCGAAGCGATCAATCATCTCATTTCGGCAGCGGACAAAATGATCCGCCATGAACTTACGGGCACGCAGGTGGAGCGTTACGGTGTGACCTTCATCCGATATGAATCGGACGGCGTGTCGTTTTTCGGGACGTAACAGAATCCGCAAACAATACAAAATAAGCAACGCATAAGGGAACGGAGTACAGGAAATATGCAGAGAAAACCGAAACTGAAAGAAAAACTGGGCTATTTATTTGATCTTGTTATGGCAAAGGGAACCATCGCGCTTGTCGGGATGCTGTTTCTCATCACGGCGGCGGTTGTCGTCATTGCGGGCATCATCGGGGTATTCCTCAACACCGATCAGAGCGCGGGCGTGAGCATCTGGCAGAGCCTCATGCATGCCATCGATGCGGGTACCTTATCGGGAGACGATACGTCGAATGTCGGCTTCCTCGTGCTTATGTCCGTCGTCACGGTCTGCGGCATTTTCGTCACCAGCATCCTCATCGGGATCATCAGCACCGGTTTCGAGCAGAAACTCTATGCGCTGCGCAAAGGTACCTCCCGAGTATTGGAAAGCGGTCACACCGTTATCATCGGCTTTAACGACGGCATTTACACCATCATTTCCGAGCTGATCGAGGCGGGAGAAAATCACGCGAAAAACTGCATCGTCGTGCTCGGCGAAGAAGAAAAAGAAGTGATGGAGGAACTGATCAAGGGTCACATCGAAGACCTGAAGACCACCCGCATCATCTGCCGATCCGGCAAGCTCACCGAAACATTTCTGTATGAGCGTGCCTCCTTGGAATCATCCCGCTCGGTGATCGTCAATGCCGAGGATGATTTCTCCGTCATCAAAATACTGCTTGCGCTTGTGAACTATCTCAAAGCGAAGCAGGCGTTTGACAGCGGTCTGCATATTACCACGATGATTCACAATATCGAAAATCTCGAAGCCGCCAAAATTGCGGGCGAGGGCAAAGCGGAAGTGCTGTACTTCAAAGATGCGCTCTCCCGCATCATCGCCCACACCTGCCGTCAGCCGGGGCTGTCTCTGGTGCTGACGGAGTTCTTCGATTTTTCGGGAGACGAGTTTTATTTCGAAACTTTTCCCCAACTCGCGGGAAAACAGTTCGGAGAAATTCTCAATCTGTTTGAATGTTCCGCCGTGGTCGGGCTGAATCGGGGCGGAAATGTCATGCTCAATCCGCCGATGGATACTGTCCTTCTTGCCGATGACGCCGTTATTCATCTTGCGGAGGACGACGGCGCTTCCATGCCGAGCCTCACTGCTCCTTCTGTTGATTTGTCCTCAGCTTCAGGAAACGGAACGCATCACGGAGAGACCAGCAATCTGCTTGTGCTCGGCTACAATGAATATCTGCCGAATGTTCTGACGGAGCTGGACAATTATGTCAGCGCAGGAACGGCGGTGACGGTTGCCTGCGCGGAACTTCCGTGCCCCATTGCGGATCGTCCTTATCAAAATCTGATTCTCGGCACACAAATCTGCGATATTTATCATCGTCCCACACTGGAGAGTCTGATTTCGGAAGGCGTGGACACCATTCTGCTTCTGAGCAATATGGAGCAGGATATTGAGGAATCGGACTCAAAAACATTGCTCTTGCTCATCCACATCAGGGATATCGAGAAAAAACGGGAAATAGAATATAATCTCATCAGCGAAATGCGTTCCGTCAGCAATCAGAAACTGGCGAAAATCGCGAATGTTACGGACTTTGTCGTCGGCAGTTCCATCACAAACCTCATCATCACGCAGGTTTCGGAAAACAGAAAATTGTCCTTGCTGTTCGAAGATCTGCTTGATGCGGACGGGTCGGAACTGTACATGAAAAAAGCAAGCCGTTATGTAAAAACCGATGTCGAAACCGATTTTTACACGATCACCGAGCTTGCGAGACAGCGCGGAGAAATCGCAATCGGATATAAGAAAGTTGCAGGACAGGGGCTGAGCATCATCACCAATCCTCCCAAAAAGGACAAAGTGACGTTTACGTCGGAGGATTATCTGATTCTGATTGCGCAGGATAATGCTTAACCATCAAAGCAGGTAAATCGTATGAACGGATTTCAACCCATCGAAACAGATCGACTGATACTCAGAACGCTTGCATTATCGGATACGGAACCATTTTTTTCTTACCGATCAATGCCCGAAGTGTTTCGCTACCAATCCTTCCGACCCAAGGAACAAACGGACGCGCAACGATTCATCGAGACGACGGTACAAACAGCGTTCGATACCGACGACACCTGGTTTCAGGCGGCAATCTGTCTGAAAGACGGGCGGATGATCGGGGATCTCGGAGTGCATTTTTTCGATGATGGCAGGCAGGCGGAACTCGGATACACACTTGATCCTTATTTTCAGGGCAAGGGATATGCGAGAGAGGCAGTGAATGCCATCATCGATCTGCTGTTTTCGGTTTACGGAAAACACCGCATCAGCGCATCGGTCGATCCCGATAACCAAAGCTCGGTGCATTTGTTGGAAGCGCTCGGTTTTTGCAAAGAAGCGCATTTTGTGCAAAGCTATTGGATGGACGGCATCTGGTGCGATGACTGCGTCTATGCCATATTGCAAAAGGAATGGGTATGAACAAAACAACGCACGTCCGCAGACGTGCGTTTTGTATGCCGAGTTAATACGATTGGTTTTGCTTTACGAGAATATCGGCGGACAGCGGTTCGAGTTTTTCGCGGTTGACGAGGTAGCCTTGTTTTGCCTTCACAAGAAAGCCGTCATCCAGAAATTCTTTGAATGTATACAGCAGATGGCGGTAACTGACCCCGAGATATTCGGCGGTTT
Source organism: Anaerofustis sp. (assembly GCA_041447245.1). Lineage (GTDB taxonomy): Bacteria > Bacillota > Clostridia > Eubacteriales > Anaerofustaceae > JBGMEA01. The sequence continues at coordinate 46,130 of JBGMEA010000021.1, read as the reverse complement.
CCGTGTGTTTCTCTCGGTAGATTCCGTCCGTCTCCAGCAGCAGGATATGCGCGGCCAGTCTGTTTTTCAATTCATAACTCTGCATCTTGCTCTGAAACCAGGAACGCCGCATCAGTTTTTTCCCCAGATATTGCGATAAGGCGAACAGAAAATCCGCATCGGAGGAAAACTGCTTCATCGCGTATGTCATCGGCACCCGCAGGCAGATGCATTCCGTCAGTGCAATGACATCTTTCGGCTGCGTCTCGATTCCCAGAAACGTCAGTTCTCCCAGATACTCTCCGCTTCCGATGAACTCGATGATCGACAGTTTCCCGTTTTCATGCGTCAGACATATTTTTGCTTTTCCCTGTCTCATCAGATATAAATAATCGACGCTGTGCTGCGAAGAGATGATGGTTTCCCCGGAAAGAAACCGCACGGTTTCCGTCACTTCCGTATTCATAATCCCGATAGTGGATTCATTTATTCCCTCTGATTGAGCAGAAGTTCTTTTGTGAATTCGTTCCATATTTACCTCGAATGTGAGATATCTCATATAATTATAACTTCTTTTTGTGTATGATGGTAGCAATGAAACGAAAACTTTCCGAAGGATCGATTATGGAACAAATCAAACGACTGCTGCTGTCACTGCTTTTTTACTGCATTTCCGCATTCGGGGTCAGCCTGAGCATTCAGGTGGATATCGGGGTGAGTGCCTACAATGCGATGAATGTTGCGCTCTCGGCAGCTTCCGGCTTGAAAGTCGGAACGGTTACCACGCTGTTCAACTTCGCATTCCTTCTTGCTTATATGATCCTCACAAAATTCCGTCATCCGTTCAAGTATGTGCTGCAGGCAGTGTTTGTTCTGATTTTCGGCTCACTGATCAATTTTTACGTTTATACCATTCTGCAGAATTTTGCAGTGCACACTTATCTGATGAAACTGCTGGTGCTGTCCGTCGGCACCGTAATCAGCGGACTGTCTGTCGGTATGATCATTCACTACAATGTCATCACATTTCCCATCGAAAGTTTTTGTGTGGAAATGGAATCATGCACATCGCGCAAATTTGCGTTTTTCCGTTACGGGGTCGATTTGTTTTCCGCGGCGGTATCGCTCGGCGTTTCTCTTGCTTTCGGGCTGCCGCTTTATGTTCGGGAAGGCACGGCAGTCAGCATGATTCTGCTGACCGCTTCCATGAATATATCGAAAGAAAAAATGGCAAAAAGACTTGCGATAAAAGAACAAAACACGCTATCATAAGAAAACGTCGTCAATATATGATAGATAAACAAGATTCATCGAATCATTTCGGAGGACAGTATGAAGTTATTTTTTTTATCGGATATCCACGGTTCCGCGCATTATTTGAAACAGGCGCTCGACCGTTTTGAAACAGAACAGGCGGAGTGGCTGATTCTGCTCGGGGATGAATTATATCACGGTGCACGCAATCCGCTGCCCGAAGGGTACGATCCGAAAGAAACCGCAGCGCTTCTCAATGCGTATGCGCATAAAATCATTGCCGTGAGAGGGAATTGCGATTCCGAAGTCGATCAGATGGTGCTGGATTTTCCGATCCGATCGGATTATTCCGTTGTACTGCATGAAACAAAGCGATTGTTTCTCACACACGGGCATCTGTTTCATCCCGATTCTCTGCCGCCTCTTTCGGCGGGTGACGTCTTTTTCTTCGGGCATACCCATATCCCGCTTATTGAGCGCAAAGACGGTATCTTTCTGATCAATCCGGGATCGATTACCTTGCCGAAAGAACAGAACCCGCATACTTACGGCGTATTGACGGATTCTCTTTTCGAGATCAAATGTTTGGACGGGACCGTGTTCCGTTCCGCAACCATAAATTAAACAGTGGATTTACAGGACTGCAGAAAAAGAAAACAATGCGTTTTCTTTTTTTTATAAAAATTACAGGGGTGGTATTAAAATCCCAGTTCTTCGTCGACCAGAATCACAATCATTCGATCTTTCACGGCAGAACCTGTCGTAACGACCAGGTGATTCGAACCCCGCTCGGCCTGTGTGTCCAGCTCATTGAACGAGGGATAGTCCTGTCGGAACAGCAAAAGGGTTTTCGGGGCGGCAATGTGTTTCGCACGATTGATTGCACTGTTAAGGTCATTCGTGACCTTGTTCATTCCCGCAATGACAATCACATGGCTCGGTCCGAATATCATAGCGGAGACGCGGTTTCCGTATCCGTCGATGTTGACGAGTTCCCCGTCGGAAGAGATTGCATTGGCGCTCATGAAAAAGTAGTCCACACTCAGAGCGGCGTGCGCGACGTTGTTTTTCTCCATGGCTCCCATTGCTGCGTGAGGATCAAAAAAACGGTAATCGCCATCCCTCAAGGCTTCGATCATGCCTGTTTGCTTCAGTGTTTCCGAGCCTCCGCAGGAAACAGTGCTTTCTGCAGGAATCAGAGAGAGGGCTTTTTCTTTGGCCTCCGCTGCCGTTTCGCAATAATAACCCGTGATATTTCGTTCAGAGAATGCTTCGATTGTTTTTTGCGCCAAGATACGGTTGTAATCTTTTTTCGGATTCATATAAGTTCTCCTTGCCTGACAAAATGATTGTTCTTCGTGTGCTTAGTTTACCGTGTATCAGAGGGCTTGTCGAGTCTGTTTTTTTGGATTTTTTTATGCTATAATAAAATTGAAGAGTGTACGAAAAATAATTGAGATTTTTTTCGCACGCTCTGTTATTTTTTCCAACGAACTGCCGATATGCAAACTTATAGCAGCAGTGTTGTTTGGAATATTTCGGAATTGAATGAATCATAAAAAACGTGATTTTACTTATTCTTAGCAGAAATGCGGTTGCAATTTAAGGAGAATTTTGCTAATATAAAACACATTGCAGCAGAATATTATAATGCGGAGCAACGGCGCTTGAAGCAGTTTTTTCGCGTTATATTTTTTTATTTTGACCAATTGAAAGGAAGGTGGAAGGGATATGATACCATTTCAAAATCGTGATTTTTTGACATTTATGCCGGACGTGCAGCTATAAAACAGCAATCTGCTGAAGATGAACGAACAATGGGACAGCATCAAATTATTCAGCGAGATCAATTGCCCGATACAGTCGAAAGATATTCTGCCTCATATGCAGAAAATACAAAACAGTTTTTTTGATCTGCAAAGCGAATTGATTGAAACACTGGAAGTGGAAAATTTAAAAAAACTGGAGCAGAAAATCGTGTCCAAAGCGCAGGTTGCCGTGGATATCCTAATCAGAAATCTGTATGAACGAACTGCCGATGTCGGCTTTCTCGCCACGGATGACGAGGTGCGCCGATTCGCGGGAGGCACTTCCGAACTCGACTCTCCGAATGCGATTGCCGAAATCGGAAATGAACAATCCGGACTGATTGCAAGCCGATATGAAGAACGCACGAAGCTTTTGAAACGGCTGAATGAATATGTCGCGAAATATTCCGTCTACGAAGAAATTATCATTTTGGACAATTCCAACCGCGTACTGATTAACCTTGACCAAGACAGCCCGATTGAAGGTCTGCGTATGACGGATCCGCTTTTGGAGGAGACTTTGCATTCAACGGACGGTTTTGTCGAAACATTTCGCAAATCCGAATTGCAGCCGCATAAAGCGGTTTCGCACATTTTTTCCAGCAAAATTGCGGATGGGGAAACGGGTTCCGTACTGGGAATTATCTGTCTTTGTTTTCGGTTTGAGAATGAAATGGAACGCATCTTCGAAAAACTGGATATTGATTATGACGGTTCCGTCATCGCGATTGTCGACCGAAGCCATTCGGTTATCGCAAGCAGTGATGAAAATCACCTTCCGATCGGGATCAAAGCGGAAGCAGTCTCCCCTGATGAGAACGGCGTCGTGTATTACCGCGGAAATGAATATATTGCCAGAACTGTTGCCACAAAAGGATATCAGGGCTATTTCGGACTGGGGTGGAAAGGACATATCATGATCCCGCTGCGCTTTGCATTTCTGGAAAAGAACGAGGGATTGTTCGACGCCTCCGATCAAAAGATGACGGACGGGCTGATGCAGAAAGCGAATTCGTTTTCCAAAGCGCTGCATGAAATCGTGCGAAAAACGCAGGAGATCAACAGTTCGCTCCGACGCATTGTTTTTAACGGCGAGATCCTGATGAAGGAAGATCGTGCAGACGGCGAATCGCTTCGGCTCAAACCCATTCTTCGCACCGTCAGCCAGATGGGAGAAGATACCAGTCAATTGTTTGAAACATCGGTGCGTGATCTGTTCTCCACCGTGATCTCCGCAAGCATGCGCGATGTCGGCTTCCTTGCATCGCTGTGCACGGATATTATGGATCGCAACCTCTATGAGCGCGCCAATGACTGCCGTTGGTGGGCATTGAATACCACATTCCGAAAAATCCTCGCAAAGCAACAGCTTACAGAGCGGGATACTGCAAAACTGACCGATATTCTCGTATATATCAACAGTCTGTATACCGTGTACAGCAATCTGTTTTTGTTTGACGCAGCGGGAATGATCGTCGCTGTTTCCAATCCTTCGCACCGCTCCGATATCGGGAAAAAAGTGGAAAAGAAATTTGTCCGTGATGTTTTGATCAATGCAAACGAAGCAAATTATTTCGTCTCCGATTTTGAAGCAAGTGACCTTTACGATGGGCGTCATACTTATATTTACGGCGCATCCGTGACTGATTTTGAAAACAATGCGTTGACAGTCGGCGGTATCGGTATTGTCTTCGACAGCGATTTCCAATTCCGTACCATGCTTCATGATGCGCTTTCGCTGAAAAAAGATTCATTTGCCGTATTCACGGATCGCAAGGGAGTGGTGATCTCTTCCACCAGAGAAGATATCCGGCCCGGAACGAAACTGAAATTGCCTGCGTCTATGCTGATCACGCAAAACGGAATGAACGGAATGAACATTCTTGTTTATGAAGAATCATATTTCGCGGTCGGCAGTTCCTGCTCTTCAAGCTACCGGGAGTATAAAAATACCGACGGGTATCGGAATGATGTCTTGGCATTTGTTTTCGAAAAACTTGCCGATTACGAGCAAACGGAAGCCGTGCTCGGAGGAGCTCAATGGATTGAACAATCCGATGTCGGATTGACGGATCACAATCATTCGCTCAAACTGGCTACGTTTCGCATCGGGGAGATCAGTCTGGCATTGGATCAGAAGGATATTCTCGAGGTGGTTGATGCCGATCGGATTGTTCCGCTGCTCAGCGCAAATGAAATGATCCGGGGAGCTGTCGGCTACCGCGATGAATATATTGCGGTAGCCGATCTGAATACGGTCCTTGCGGAAAGCACTTACTCGAATGATGCCTCTCACCTGCTCGTGGTGCGCACTCCGCTGAATAATCTGCTGGCTCTGGCAGTCGATGAACTGCATACCGTCTTGGAGTTGGATCCGGACGCTGTGAAGCGCGCGCCGAAATTCGGCGGAGCGGCTGGAATCATCAAAGGGATTGTTTCATCAGGCAAGTCAGACGGAAAATTTCTTTTTGTTCTTGATTCGGAGTTGTTGTTTGAGCGTCTTGATTCCCGACAGATCAAGCAGGAGCTTACCGATGCAATCGGATCGTTGGATTATGTTTTGTCTACGGGAACGGAAGACTGAGCGAGCGTGTCCGTTGTTGTTCCGTCTGCGAAAAAAAGGTTGTAAAACGGCCTTTTTTTGATGGGTTTTGACGGATTCCTCAGGGCTTCGGCTGCGTATCATCCCATCGGTATGATACAATAAAAGATATCAATCACTGAATTTGAGGGAAAGCGTTTATGAATGAGGATGAGAAAGAAAAAACTGACGCAGCGGAACCGGAATCGCATCCCGAAAAGCCCGACGGACAGACTTCGGATACCGAAAATTATCTGGCGCTTGGGCTGAGCCTCGGGCTCTGCCTCGGTGCAGCATTGGGACAATTGCTGTTTAACAATCCGGCGCTTGGAATTTCAATCGGAATGTGTCTGGGCATTGCTGTCGGGAGCAGTATCAAGCAGAAACGGCAGTAATCCGGAGGTACTTATGATCCGCATTGAAAAGACAAAAAACGATCAAGACTTTGCCGCTGCTATGGAGCTGGTGCGCAGAGTGTTCCTGCAGCTTACGGCTCCCGATTATGAGGAGTCCGGGATACGTACGTTCTTGGATTTCATCGAAAATAAATCCACAGGCGATCTGCTTGATACTTATTGTGCGTACAATGAGGCACAATTGATCGGGGTGATTTCGACAAGAAACGCAGGAAGCCACCTGTCTTTGTTTTTTGTAACGGATGCTTTTCAGAGACAGGGTGTCGGGAAACTGCTGTTTGAAACAGTTTTGGAGGCAAGCTCCTCTGCTGAGTTTACGGTTCACTCTTCTCCTTACGCCGTCGATATCTATCGGAAACTGGGATTTGAACCACTCGGCTCCGAATGTGTTTCGGACGGAATCCGTTATACTCCGATGATCTATCGTCGAGAATCAGGCAAGCGCCTGATCGATATGATTTCCGAATGATTTTGGATAAATGCAACGCAAAGAGAGGGAAGCTGATGATTGCATGCCAAACATTGGAAGGGCTGCCTGCCGAAATCGTTTATCAGACATTTATGGATGCGTTTTCGGATTATCATGTCAAAATCGAAATGACTGCACAAGAATTTGATCGAGCGAATATACGCAGAGGTTATTCACCCGAATATTCTGCCGCGGCCTTTTTTGAAGGTCGGTGTGTCGGAATTTTAATGAAGGGACTGCGCTTGTCGGACGGACATCTGACAGCCTATGATATGGGTACGGGTGTCATTCCTGCCTTTCGTCAGAGTGGAGTCACGACACGGATGATGAATTTCGTGCGTGAAAAAATGGACGCAGGCAATGTAACGCAATATGTATTGGAAGTCATACAAGATAACGAGCCTGCCCTGAACTTTTATCGGAAGCAAAAATTTGAAATTGCAAGAGAATTCTGCTGCTATCGTGCAAGCCGTCTCAATTTTTCATCGAAAAACAATCATCGGGTAGAGCGTATTCGGCAGCCGGATTGGACATTGTTTCGTTCGTTTTGGGATTTTGCTCCCTCCTGGCAGAATTCGGAGGATTCCGTGAATGCTATCGGAGATCATTTTCGGTATTATGCGGCATTTGATCATGCAGAGATCGCAGGATATTTGATTGCCGATGTGCAATCGGGCGAAATCGTGCAATTTGCCGTCCGCAAAGATGTCAGAAACAAAGGGTTCGGGACGGAATTGTTTCGGGCTGAGGGAAGAGAAATTCAATCGGAATACAGTTCGATTCTCAATGTGGAAGCGGGAAAAACCGAGACACAGATATTTTTGGCTTCTCTCGGATTTGTATGCACGTTCAGGCAATATGAAATGATCCGAACGTTGCGACGGGCTGTAATTGCCTGAGTTCTCTGCCAGGAAAACAAAGCGATGCATCTCTCATGAAATCCTTCGCTTCCGCTTGCAATCGGAAAGCGGGCATCATATAATGAACGCAAACGGAGCGGATCGGTTTCCTATGATCCCATGATGCTCCTCGGACATAAAGGAGGGTGCCTGCCGTGGATTTAAAGCAATATGAATTTTCGGGAGAAAAGAAATTCGAAATCAAAAAGTTTAATACCGCAGATACGGGGAAATTCAAGGAACGCTCGGAGGCGGAGACGATCATTCAGGACGATATCAATCTGATGAAAGATAGTCAGGATAAACTGTATTCGGAGAACAGGGAAGGGATTTTGATTATTTTTCAGGCAATGGATGCTGCGGGGAAAGACGGTGCCATCAAGCATGTGTTTTCCGGGCTGAATCCTCAGGGTGTGGATGTATTCAATTTTAAACAGCCGACGGATGAAGAACTGAAGCACGATTACCTCTGGCGCGCACAGCGTCATGTTCCGCAACGGGGAAAAATTGCCATATTCAACCGTTCTTATTATGAAGATGTATTGGTCGCAAAAGTACATAAACTCTATCTGTCGCAGGTGCTGCCGGATCGCTGCAAAGATGATTCGGTCATTGAAAAGCGCTACACGCAGATAAAAAATTATGAACAGTATCTTTGGGAAAACGGAATAACCGTGATTAAATTTTTTCTCAATATCTCAAAAGACGAACAGAAAAAACAATTGCTCCAACGAATCGACGATCAATCAAAAAATTGGAAGTTCTCACAAAGCGATATTGAAGAACGGAAATATTGGGATGATTACCAGGATGCTTACGAAGCGGCAATCAATGAGACCTCTACTCCGATCTGTCCTTGGTATGTGATTCCTGCCGATAAAAAATGGTATTCCCGTTATCTGATTTCCAAAATTGTTCTGCAGCATTTGCAGCGAATCAATCCGCAATATCCGAAGTTGGCGCCCGAGGTTGAACAAAGTCTTTCTGAATGGCGGAAAACGCTGCTGGCTTAGCAGCGGGACGCATCGAGAATGATTATGCCGATATGGGTAATATTGCTTGCAGTTGTCTTGATCTGCTTTGTGTTTACTCTGACGAACGGTCTGCATGATGCCAGTTCCGTCGTTGCCACCATCATTACCAGCGGTGCCGCCACGCCGCAGCAGGCTATTGTATTGGCCTCTGTGTTCGGTTTGATCGGTGCGGTGTTCGGAGGCAATCAGGTTGCCGATACCATTTCCTCTCTGGTCGATCTTCCTGCAAATCAATCGCTGCTGCCGATTCTGTTTGCCGCAATCATCGGTGCCGTGGTCTGGAATCTTCTGACATGGAAACTCGGGCTTCCCTCGAGTTCCACACATGCTCTGGTCGGCGGATTGATCGGATCCGTCATGGTTGCGGCGGGATCTTCCCATATTCTGTGGGGATTCTCCGATTTGGTTGCAAGCGGACATCATATTACGGGAATTGTGAAAATCGTGGCTTCCCTGGTGCTGTCGCCTGTTTTGGGATTCGGATTGGCTTTTCTGTTGGGAAAGATCTCCAAACTGATTTTCCGAAACGCAAAATTTACGCTGAATCGATGGCTCGGCAGAGTGCAATGGGTGTTCTCTGCCGGACTTGCATTCAATCACGGAGCCAATGATACACAGAAAATCATCGGGATCATCGTGCTTGCCATCGCTGCGGCAAACGGAACATCCGTCTCAACGGCTCCGCTTTGGGTGCGCATCGGCGGAGGATGTGTGATGTTTGCGGGAACCCTGCTCGGAGGATGGAGTATCATGAAAACCATCGGTCGCGGGATTTATGACATCAAACCGGTGCACAGTGTGAATTCTCAATTGGCATCCGCTTCATCAGTGTTGTTTGCCAATCTGACAGGTGCTCCCGTTTCCACGACGCATGTGGTCGTCGGCAGTGTGATGGGAGTCGGTGCGGCGGATGAGTACCGAATGGTGCACTGGGGAATTGTAAAAGAGATTATTGTCTCATGGGTCATTACCATTCCGCTGGCTGCTTTGGTTTCCGCCGGAGTGTATGCCCTGATGAAATTGGTTCTGTTTTAGTGTGAAAGAGGAACGAAATGTCAAAGAAAAATTTTTTGGAACGGCTTTTCCCCGTTAAATATGATTTTTTTGAAATGCTCTATCGGCAGGCTCAGATTAATGCACAGACCATCGATACGCTTTACGTCTGGCTGAAAAACGGTGCGGAAGCGGACAGCAATCATTTGCTGGCGGGAATTGAACGAACCAATGAAGTACGCAAGAAACTCGAGAGTGATTTGGTTGAAGCATTCTCCACACCGTTTGACCGTGGGGATATTTATTCCATTTCCATTTCGATGTATCAGGTAATCGATTATGCCAAATCCACACTGCTTTCTATGCAGAGCTATCAGGTTTCCGCAGATGATACCATTTTGTTCATGACGGAAAATCTGAAAAGCGGAGCGGATATTTTTGCCGAATCGATGAACGCTCTGCATGATGATCCAAAACAGTCCGAGAGCAAAATTGCGGATATCCGTCAGTCTCACATCAGTATCGAACGTTTATACCGGGACGGCATGGCAGGGGTTTTCCTCCGTGACGATGCGATGGATGCCCTGCGGAAACGCGAGATTTATCACCATATCAAAGACGCTTCGTCTTATCTTGATAATTGCGTGGATATTCTTCATCGCATTATTGTGCGTCTGACTTAATTCTTTTGTTCGATTTTCGGGTATACGGGGCGAGGCCAAGGGTAATCTGATTTCTCTGAGGTGGAACCAATGGATACTATTTTTGAAGAACGGGTTTGCGCATTGATCCGAATGTTGGATTTCAGCGATGTGTTTGCCGCGGAGACGGCAGCGATTCTGAATTTGCCGTATATTTTTGAAGATAACGAGACGGCGAAGCGGCTCGGGATCAAAGATTTGCGGATTACCTCATTTGCCGAAATGATCGCGATCTCGATTCCTCTCTCCGAACGGGAAGCATTGGACAAAATACTGAAGATTGTATCTGCATTGATCCGCACATTGCTTTCGGAATTCGGTCTGACGGTGCGCGGCGGAATTTCTGTCGGAAAGCTGTACCATGACGAACTGAATGTATTCGGCCCGGCTTTGCAAAAATCGCAGAAGTTGGAAACCGAATACGCGATTTATCCGAGAGTGGTTGCGGAAGAATCGGATATCAGCCGGGCACTGTCGTTCTGTTCGGAAAGCTCGCAGCAAATGATTTTTTCTTTGATGCCGCTTGCCGAAGACGGCCTGCGGGAGTTGGATTGCTGGAAATTCTGGAGTGCGGATGTTGTGCGTGAATGCATTGATTTGCTTCGTCGGAATCACGCGAAAGCTGGATTGCGGCGCAGAGATGCGGACTGGCTGATGACAAGATTGAATGATGTGTTGCAGGAGTGCCCACGGACGGACTGAGTTCCGTCTGTTTTTTTTGTGCAATCCATAGTATAATGATTGCATATCAGAAAAGGAAATTGCGATGAATCGATACGATTTGCATATGCCCGCCGAATGGGTGCTCCACGAGCGAACCTGGATGGAGTGGCCGGTGAAGGACTCGCTTGTCTGGGCGGAAAATTACGAAGAAGTCTGTGAAGGGTATGCAGAAACGGCAAGAGCGATTGGCGAATTTGAACCGCTGAGCATGATCGTCAATCCTGATACGGCAGCGGAAGCCGAGAGACTGTGCGGAACTGCCAACATCGAATACATCACAATTCCGCATGATGATGCGTGGTGCCGCGACAATGGATCGACCATTGTATTTCATGCTGACGGTACCCGAATTGGCATCAACTGGAAATTCAATGCCTGGGGCGGAAAGTATCCGAACTGCGCGAAAGATGATCTGGTTGCGGCAAGTCTGTTGGAATATTATGCTATCCCGAAAATCGATGCATCGATCGTATTGGAAGGCGGATCGATCCATACGGACGGGCAGGGTACCCTGCTGACGACAAAGGAATGTCTGCTTCATCCGAACCGTAATCCGAACCTCGGTCAAGCCGAGATCGAATCGGTATTGACGAAGCTGCTCGGTGTGCGCAAGATCATTTGGCTCAATCATGGGCTTTTCGGTGATGAAACGGACGGACACATCGACAATGTGGCATGCTTTGCGATGCCTGGTGTGATTCTGATGCAGGTGTGCGACGATCCGTCTGACCCGAATTACGCCATCACGCAGGAAAATCGGGCTGTATTAGCAAACGCGACCGATGCCGAAGGGCGGGCAATCCGACTGATCGAAATCCCGCAGCCGCCTGCAAGATATTACCAAGGCGAACGGCTGACGCTGAGCTATCTGAACTTTTATTTTGTGAACGGCGGGATCATTCTGCCGATTTTCGGATGTGACGCGAAGGATGCGGATGCCCGTACTATCGCGATTCTTACGGAAGTTTTTCCCGATCGGAGAATCAAGACGGTAGACGGAATGAAACTGATCAAAGAGGGCGGCAATGTGCACTGCATTACGCAGCAGATGCCGTCTGTAATACAATAATACTCGGAGGTGACAATGAGAACGGTGACGGTTGCGGCAACGCAAATGGCATGTTCCGGCAACAGAAAAGAAAACATCGCGCGTGCGGAAGGGCTTGTTCGAGAAGCTGCCGCAAAGGGTGCGCAGGTGATTCTGCTGCAGGAATTATTCGAGAATTTTTATTTCTGTCAGAAGGAAAAAGCGGAATTTTATTCTCTTGCGAGAAAAACGGAGGAAAGTGACGCGGTGGTGCATTTTTCCCGCATCGCGAAAGAGCTCGGGGTGGTGCTGCCGATCAGTTTCTACGAAAAAAAGAACCGCGCATTATACAACTCCATGGCGATGATCGATGCGGACGGCACCGTGCTTGGGGTCTACCGCAAGAGCCACATTCCAGACGGACCCGGATATGAGGAGAAGTTCTACTTCAACCCCGGCGATACGGGGTTTCGTGTGTGGAATACAAAATACGGCGCAATCGGAGTGGGAATCTGCTGGGATCAGTGGTTTCCCGAAGCTGCGCGCTGCATGGCGCTGATGGGTGCGGAGCTGCTGCTGTACCCGACCGCCATCGGATCGGAGCCCGAAGATCCCGAAGTCGATTCGAAAGCCCATTGGCAGCGATGCATGCAGGGACATGCCGCGTGCAATCTGATCCCCGTGATCGCCTCCAACCGCATCGGCATGGAGATGGAGGATGAGTCGTACATCATGTTCTACGGTTCGTCGTTCATTACGGATGCCACAGGTGCCGTCATCGCGCAGGCGGGACGAACCGACGAGACGGTGCTGACGGCGACTTTTGATTTGGACGCACTCGAAGCACAGCGCACGGAGTGGGGCGTGTTCCGCGACCGCAGACCCGAACTGTACGGGGCGATTATGACGAATGACGGGGAAGAGAAATAAAACTATATCATAGTAAAGAATTATGGTTATAAAAAATTATTCCGAGTATTTATCTGAAATAGTTTGACTGAGCTGCCTTTTTATGCAAGGAAAATCCGTTAACGAGTGTTAATAAATTAATAATATTGGATGAATATATTAAGGGGGATGCTATGTACGATTTATTAAAGGAACTGTTTGAAGGACAACAATTGATAACGATTTATGATGATGCGAATGATAATGATAGTTTTTATGTGGGGAAAATAGTTGCTTTAACAAATCAAGCCGTGATTATACTTATAGCGACAAAGGAGGGTTTTGTAACAGGATATTACTATACGCAACTTGTAAATATTGTCAAAATAACATACGATGGCAAATATGAAAATAAGATCAAGCTATTGTGTATGATTAACTCTAGTGATTTTTCAAACAGTTTTTTGTTTGAAGGAGAGCTATTGCAGTCCATATTATTGATTGCAAAAACAAATGGATTCATTGTCACGCTTTGTAATACTCAAGAGGATTTGTTTCATACGGGGCTAGTACTTGATGTGAAAACCGATATCATAAAAATTCAAGAAATTGATAATTACGCTCAAATGGATGGGATTTCCATTATTCAAAGCGGGTATATAACAAAAGTTACAATTAACGGATTATATGAGCGAGCATTGTCGAATATGCTTGCATATAAGGAAAACTGAGTATACTATCACGGACGGTACGGGAGCGAAAATCGCGCAGGCGGGACGAACCGAGGAGACGGTGCTGACGGCGAGCTTTGATTTGGACGCACTCGAAGCACAGCGCACGGAGTGGGGTGTGTTCCGCGACCGCAGACCCGAACTGTACGGGGCGATCATGACGAATGACGGGGAAGAGTGATGTCCGCAATATGAAACAAACGAGAGCAGCAATATGATACAGTATCCTGATTACGAAAACAGTATCGTCAATATCCCAAATTCCGTGTTGGCGTATTTTGGCACAGAACCGAACGATAAAACGATGCCCGAGTTGGACAAATTGCTCGCGAAAGGGTATTCGAATGTTGTCGTCATGTTGTTTGACGCGTTGGGGACTGAAGTGCTCAACAGGCATTTGCCCTCGGACAGCTTTCTGAGAAAACACGTTTTGAAGTCGGTATCGTCGGTTTATCCAACCACAACGGTTTCCGCTACGACGGCAATCGAGAGCGGTCTCATGCCGAACCGTCATGCGTGGTTCGGATGGACGATGTATTTCCCACAAGTCGAAAAAAACGTGGTCGTCTTTCGCAATACGGACGAGTGCGGAGGAAGTGCCGCCGAGTATCCCGTCGCGCAGACGTATCTGCCGTATGAGACAGTCCAAGACGCTATCCGTGCAAAGGGTTTTCAAACCTACACGGTCTCGCCGTTCGGTGATTTGACATATGCCAATCTGGAGGAGCTGTGCGGACATGTGAAACAACTGTGCTCGACGGATGAACGAAAGTACATCTATTGTTACTGTCCCGAACCCGACAGCACGATGCACAGAAAGGGCTGCGGGTCTTCGGAAGCATCGGCGGCAGTGTTGCAGATCAATGATCGTTTGGAGAAACTATGCGCGGAGCTGACCGACACGCTGCTGATCGTTACGGCGGATCACGGAATGACGGACACCCGAAACGAATGCATCCTGGATTATCCGAGCATCACGGAATGTCTGGTGCGCGCGCCTTCGTTTGAGCCGAGAGCGCTGAATTGTTTCATCAAAGACGGCATGCACGAGCAATTTGAAACCGAATTCGAAACGGCATTCGGCGGTCAATTTTTATTGTTTTCAAGAGATCGTCTGAAGGAAACCGCGCTGTTCGGGTTGGGAGAGAACCACCCGTTGTTTGACGAGTTGGTCGGCGATTATGTCGCGGTGGCAATATCCGATGTATCTTTGTTCAATACGTATGAGAATGCGGCAATGTTTGTCGGTGTGCATGCGGGATTGACCGACGCGGAAATGAATGTGCCGCTGATTGCGGTGGAACGATGAGTGGGGAGATCGCAATGAATGTTGGGAATTTAATGGTACTCAATCAAATTTCGGAAAGGCGAGACGGCGTTTGAACAAGCAACGATCTGTCATTTTCATTACCGGCATGTCAGGATCAGGGAAATCATCCGTGATTGTTGCACTGCGTGAAAAAGGATACCGCGCAGTCGATACCGATACCGACGAATGGTGCGAATGGGTGAAGGATGAAGGTGGGGAGCCTGATTGGGTATGGAGAGAGGATGCGATTTCGAATCTTCTTGAAACGCATACAACCGAGCTTTTGTTTGTGTGCGGATGCAAAACAAATCAGGGAAAGTTTTACGACAGGTTTGATCGGATCGTGCTGCTGCACGCGCCGACAGAGATTCTCCTGAAACGGATCGAAACCCGAACGAACAATCCATATGGCAAGTCCGCGGAAGATCGTCGGCTCGTTTTGAAATATATCATGGAAGTGGAGCCTGTGCTTCGGATCGGTGCAACGGATGTAATCGAAACAGATTGCCCTCTGTCGGACGTGGTTGCAAAAATCGAGACCGTATCAAAGAACTCCGCATCGGATCAGTGAGGATGCTATGAACATGGAAGAAACAATTCGAAAAGAAAAATACGACCTCGGCATCTGGGAACACGCAGTGATTCCGACAGGGGAGATTCCGTTCTCTGCGGAGGTCAGAGCGATCTGCGAAAAGAACGGATGCGGCATGTACGGCACAAACTGGGCTTGTCCGCCCGCGGTCGGAAGTGTTGAGGAGTGCAAAGCAAACTGTTTGAAGTACGACGATGCGTTGGTCTTTACAACAAAGACGGTACTCGAGAGCCGATATGACCCGTCTTTGTGGAGGGAAGCGGCAAAGCACCACGAACAGGTGACGGATGATGTGCTTGCGCTGGTGCGCACCGCATATCCCGATGCCTTCACGCTTTCCACGGAAGGCTGCGGCATCTGTGCATCGTGCACGTATCCGAATGCGCCGTGCCGCTTCCCCGAACGCATGCATCCCGCAGTCGAAAGTTTCGGTATTTCCGTCGTGGAACTTGCCAAAAAAAGCGGCGTGCATTATATCAACGGAGCTGACAGCATCACGTATTTCAGCCTGATTCTTTATTCAACACGATAAATTGCCGAAGCAGCGCATACTGCTCAAATAAAAAAAGACAGTGAAGGAAATTTCCGACACTGTCTTTTGTGTTACACGATCTGAATTTTTTTGCCTTTCGGGTCGCCTTTAAAGTGTTCGACGGCGTGTTCCCAAGCTTCCAATCCGATGTCGTCGTTGTAATAAATAGGCACTTCGGTCAAATGCGCCAAAGCGATTTTGGCAGTCGTCAGCGGATCGTCATTGGTGACGTTTGTGTGCGGGTCAACCGTGCCGTGTTCGAGTTCGATGTTCATTCCTTCGCAGAATTCGTTTAAGGTAAACGTGACTTTGTCAAAATCAATACCAAGCTTTGCGGCTGTTTCTTTGGCTTCGTCCAATGTGAATTTTTTCATTGCTGAGTCCTCCTTGTTTTCTGATTCCATTATAATGCTTTTATCAAAAGAAGAAAGAGTTTGCGGCGAATATTCGCCGTTTTTTTATTGCAAAAAACAATTGATGTGCGGTTTGTTCAAAATGAAAAATCGGTCAGCTCAGAATTCTGCGGATCATTTTATATAAAGTCGGCTTCATGGTGAAAATATCCGTCGGCTGCTGCTTGATAATGCACGAATAACAAAGAGAGCCGCACATTTCAACGATGGCATAGATGATATTGGCGATCTCGTCCTCTTCCGTTTTTCTGACGCGGTAGTTTTCCACCAGCCAGTTGAGCGCCTCGGACAAATCCGCGTCTTCCTGCGTTGCAAAGATGCGTTCTTTGATGAGCGGCCAGGAAAAATTGCGGTGAACGAGCACCAACTCATCGGGATTTTTTATGAAGTGGTCGATGATGGAATCGATCATGAAAATAAACCGTTCCAGTTTGTCCTTGGTGTGCAGTTCCCTTGCCGCGTTATAAGCCTTGAGCAGAATGGTGCGGTTGATTTCATAGACAATTTCATTGAGAATATCCTCTTTGTCTTTGAAATACAGATAGAATGTCCCCTTGGCAACCTGGGCAGAATTGACAATCGCATCGATGGAGGTGTTGTGAAAGCCTTTTTCGATAAACAGATAACGCGCCGCATTCAGCAGGTTTGCCCGTTTTTGCCTCATTGCCGCATTCAGCTCTCTGATTTTTGTCATGTCGGTGTCCTTGTTTTTTTCTTTCATTATATCGTTTTCTCCAAGTAGGATTCAAGTGTAAAACGGTTTTGTTTTGGTTAGTGTAAATTTTTCGAAATAAATATTGACTAATAGTCATTATAGTCGTATAATGACCAACAGTCAATATTTGGAGGTTGCAGCATGCATCAATTCAGCAAAGCAGTCGTGAGGTTACGCATACCGATTCTCATTGTGTGCGTATTGCTGCTCATACCCAGTGCGTTCGGGTATAAAAACACGCGCATTAACTATGACATGCTCGATTATCTGCCGTCGGACATCGACACGGTAATCGGGCAGAATGAACTGTTGGACGAGTTCGGGACCGGCTCTTTTTCCCTGATTGTTGTGGAAGGGATGAGCACAAAACAGGTATCCGCACTCAAGAGTGACATTGAGACGGTGGATCATGTGAAAAGCGTCATCTGGTATGATGATTTTGCGGACGCCGATGTGCCGATTTCCATTCTTCCGTCGAAATACTACGATGCGTTCAACAGCGGAGACGCCACATTGATGGCAGTCTTCTTCGACACGGGCACATCGGAAGATGCGACAATCAATGCCATCACGCAGATCCGCTCCATTGCGGGGAGCCAATGTTTTGTCGCGGGGCTGTCGGCTCTGGTGACGGATATGAAAGATCTGTGCCAGCAGGAAGAACCGATTTACGTTCTCATTGCGGTGGTGCTGGCCTGCGCCGTGATGATGCTGTTCATGGATTCTTGGCTGGTGCCGTTTCTGTTTCTTGCCAGCATCGGAATGGCGATTTTCTACAATTTCGGTTCCAATTTCTTTTTGGGCGATGTTTCCTACATCACGAAAGCGCTGGCGGCGGTGCTGCAGCTGGCAGTGACGATGGATTATTCGATCTTCCTCTGGCACAGTTACTGCGAGGAGAAGGCGAATCAGCCCGATCATCAGACGGCGATGGAACATGCCATTGTCAACACGGTGCGTTCCGTTACGGGAAGCTCGCTGACGACGATTGCCGGATTTATCGCACTGTGCTTTATGACGTACACGCTCGGGTTCAATCTCGGGATCGTGATGGCAAAAGGGGTGCTGCTCGGTGTGATTGCCAGCGTGACGCTGCTTCCGTCCCTGATTCTGATATTCGACAAACCGCTTGAGAAAACGATGCACCGTTCGATTCTGCCAGATATGAGGAAGCTGTCCAAGGGGATCACAAAACACGCGTTCATTTTCCTTGTTGTTTTCTTTCTGGTAATCGGACCCGCGCTGTACGGGTACCTGCACGCAGAAAAATATTATGATCTGGCGCAGTCGCTGCCGTCGGATATCGATTATGTCATTGCGAATTCGAAGCTTTCGGAAGAATTCGACATCGCGACGACGCATATGGCATTGGTCCGTTCGGATCTGACACAAAAGCAGATGAATGATCTGATTGCGCAGATCAATGCCGTGGACGGAGTGAATGCAACCATCGGGCTTGATTCGGTGATCGGAACGGATGTGCCGGAGGATGTGATCCCCGACACCTTAAAGGAAGTGTTTGAAAGCAAAGACTATAAACTCTTGTTGATCAACTCGGAGTACAAGGTGGCGAGCGATGAGGTCAACACGCAGATTGATCAGTTGGAATCGATTCTCAAGAGCTATGATTCGAATGCGATGCTCATCGGGGAGGCTCCCTGCACAAAGGATATGATCAGCATTACCGATCATGACTTCGATGTGGTGACGATGATTTCCATTGCGGCAATCTTTGTGATTATTGCCATCGTGCTGAAATCGGCAAGCCTGCCGATCATTCTGGTGGCGCTCATCGAGTTTGCGATCTTCATCAATCTGGGCATCCCGTATTATACGGGGACGGTGCTGCCGTTTATCACGCCGGTGTGTATCAGCACGATTCAGCTCGGCGCGACCGTGGATTACGCGATTCTGATGACGAACCGTTATCTGAAAGAACGCTCGCTCGGGCTGGAGAAACACGATGCCGTGAGCGTGGCACTGGCCACGTCGATCCCGTCGATTTTGGTGAGCGCGCTCGGGTTGTTTGCGGCAACCATCGGGGTGGCGGTCTACTCCAACATCGATATGATCAAGTCGATGTGTGAACTGATGGCGCGCGGCGCGATCATCAGCATGGCTTCGGTGATTCTGATTCTGCCGTCGCTGTTCCTGTGGCTGGACAAATTCATCTGCAAGACGACGTGGTTATACAAATTTAACAAAAACACGACGGTATCCGCCGTCGAACCGGAGGAAATATGATGAAACAATCAAAGAAGAAAAAGGCGCTGCTGGCAGCCTCCGTTGCAATTGCCGTGATGACGGTGACGCTGAGCATATCCGGCTATACGTTTGCGGGGCAGAGCGATACGTCTGCGGCATCCGACGAAAGTGCGCTGGAAAACGCCATCAGCAACACAATTCACGTCAGTACGAGCAACAGCTCGGTCGGCAAGGAAGAAACGGTGTATGCCATCGGTGATGCGAACGGCAGTCTGCAGGAAGTGATCGTGAGCGATTGGCTGAAAAATGCAAATGCGTCCGCAACGATTACGGATTATTCGCAACTGAGCAACATTGAAAATACCAAGGGGGATGAAACGTTTTCCCAAAACGGAAACAGTTACATCTGGAACGCGGACGGAAACGACATCCATTATCAGGGTACGACGGATGCATCGCTGCCTGTGACGGTGGGCGTAACCTACTATCTCGACGGGCAGGAAATTGCTCCCGCCGATCTGGCAGGGAAGAGCGGACATGTGAAAATCCGTTTTGACTATGCGAACAATGCCAAGACGAGCGAACTGGGGTATTCCGTATACGTCCCGTTCGTGATGGTGAGCGGAACCGTTCTGGACGGAGATACGTTCAGCAATGTGAGCGTGACGAACGGGTCGGTTTACAACGACGGCAGCAGAAACATCGTGGTGGGGTATGCCTGCCCGGGTCTTTCGGACAGCCTGAATGTGGACAGTTCCGCGCTGAATATTCCGGATTATGTGGAAATCGAAGCGGACACCACCGATTACTCACTTTCCGGCACGATGACGCTCGGGACGAGCGAACTGTTCAACAACATCGATATTTCAACGGCGTCCATCGATGAACTGAGCGACTCGCTCACGCAGCTCGAAACTGCGGCGTCCTCTCTGATGAGCGGGGCGAGCGACCTGTATGCGGGATCGGAAAGCCTGTATAACGGGTGCAGCGCTCTGGTGAGCGGAGCAAACGACCTGCTGAGCGGAGCATCCACATTGAAGAGCGGCGCGGAATCCGTCAATGCGGGAGCGGGCAATCTGCGGGACGGGCTCGGCACGCTGTCTTCGCAGAGCGCGACGCTGGATGCGGGCGCACTGCAGCTGGTGAACGGCGTGTTCTCGAGTGCGAGCACACAGCTGAGCGCGGCGGTCGGCTCGACGGTGACGTTAACCTCCGACAACTATGTTTCGACGATTGCTTATCTGACAACGGTGACGAGTGACGACACGCTGAAAGCAGAGCTTGCCGCGCTGAAAGGACAGCTTGACGCGACGATGCAGTTCTACAACGGACTGTGCGATTATACGGACGGCGTGGACGGCGCTTACACGGGTTCGCAGACACTGGCGGCAGGTGCCTCACAGGTGGCGGACGGCGCGGATGATCTGTACACGGGAGTCTATAAACTCTATCAGGGCGGCGTGCAGGTGCTCTCTGGTGCGGGAAGCCTGAAAGACGGCGTGTCGAAGCTCTCGCAGGGAGAAAGCGATTTCTACACGCAGGGGATCGAACAGCTGGTGAGCGGTCTCGGCGGAAACTATCAGGATCTGGCCGACCGTTTGGCGGCGGTGATTGCTGCGGGACAGGATTATCAGAACTTCTCGGGCATTGCGGACGGCGTGAGCGGAAGCGTGAAGTTTGTTTACCGCACGGATTCGATCGAACAGTAAGTGAGGAATCCGTTGACGCGTACCTGAACAGAAAAAGAAAACCGGGTGATCGGTTTTCTTTTGTTTTGTGACATCGTCACTTACGTGCGGATCGGTTTGCGGTATCATAAGCCCATTGTCGTACTTTGAAGCGGAGCGGCAACAACAGCAAATAACAATATAAAGTCCTCGAAGAGAATTCCGGTCGTTGGGATTCTCTTCTTACTATCACGGGAGGGTATGATGATAAATCACGGAATCAATCTGCAACAACGGCTGTTTCTTTTTACGATCCTTTTCTTCGGCATCGGGATGATTCACATTTCGTTTGCGATTGTCGGACTGTTATGTTTTACGGTGCCGTTTTACTTTTATTTCCGCTATCGGGAAAAAATATGGTGCCGCTCGGTTTGTCCGCGCGCGGGGTTTTTTCAGCGGGTGATCGCGAAGATCAGCATCGGGCTGAAGCCGCCGAAGTGGCTGATAAGCCGCCGTTTCCGAGACGGGGTGGTGATCTATTTCGGCGTGAACGTCTTCATCATTCTGATGTCCACGCTGATGGTCGCGCTCGGGCGTGTGGAGCCGATTGCGCAGGTGCGGTTTCTGATCGCGTTTGCGATGCCGTTTGACCTGCCTCAGCTGTTGCATTTCGACGTTGCGGATACCATCGTGCACCTTGGTTATCGGGTGTATTCCATGATGTTTTCCTCGGTGATCCTCGGAGTGATTTTGGGTGTGTTATTCCGTCCGCGCACGTGGTGCGGTATCTGTCCCGTGAACACGCTGACGAGCGGGAAGGGGAGCCGATGAGGGGGTGATGTTTGTGACAACGTCACTTACGCGCGGCTCGGTTTGCGGTATCATAACCCCATTGTCGGGTTTTGAAGCGGAGCGACCCGGGAATATGATGTAGATACTGTCCTCGAAGAGAACCTCGGTTGGGGTTCTTTTTTGTGTTTATCGTTACTATAAATTATTGTAATTATTAGTGATTTTTTATATTATGAATATAAACAGTTTTTATATGAATTTTTTAATATGATGAGGAATCAATGGAAAAACAGATTCAATCAATTATAAAAAAAATATACGGTGATATACCCGAAGATCAGATTAAACAAAAAAGTACTGAAATATTAACTAGAATTCAAAAAAAAGATTATGATTTTATAAATAATGTAAATAAGGAGAAATATACTCATAAGACAGAACAAGGGAAAAAGGTAAGGAGTATCTATTCATATCCTAAAGAATCTATTGAAAATATACTGTGTGAATATTTAAAAATAAAAATTGATCAATCTTTTAAAATAAAATATCCCAACAGGAAAATAATCATAAATTCATTGTTTTCGACGTTACCAGTTATAAAAGATTTAAATGATTTTGTAATCATAAGATATGATTTTAAGAGTTTTTTTGATAGTGTTTCTTCATCTGAAGTTTATAATAATTATATATTGAATTCATCAATAAGTAGAAGTGACAAAGATATTTTTGACGATTATTGTAAAAATATTCCATTTTGTTATGCTGGGATTCAAACATCAAATGCAATGACCGAGCTTGCCTGCAATGATTTCGATAAAGTATTCAAGTCTAAATTAAAGAACTATGGAGTTGTTTTCTGTGAAAGATATGTTGATGATGGGCTTGTCATTTTAAATAATTATGTATCAAAAGATGATGTTTTACCTTTGATACAAGATAGTATAAATGATGTTTTCAAAGAGTCTAAGGTAATAATAAATATGAGTAAATTTCAATATATTTCTAGGCGTGAAATAGCCGAAATAAGTAATTTCGATTTTTTAGGATACGATTTTACGTTATACAAAGAACCGAGGTCTTTTTCTTTTAAATTTGGAATAACGTCAGCAAAAATATTTAAATATAAAATGAAAATTAAACAGATATTCAATGATTATAAAAAAACAAATGATATGGAGATGCTGAGACATAGAATTAAATTGTTTTCTAGTCGCGTAGTTTATTCTCTAGATTCCAATGATGAAACTTGTGATTGGGTGGCAAAAGGACTTATAGAAAATTATGGTGAATTAAAATATCATATAGAAGATTTGGATGAAAAAACCAAAAAATTCATGCAGAATATTTATTATGATGTAATGAATGAAATAGGTGTCACACAACCTTATTTCTTTCCGAGAAATTTTAATGATGAACAAAATTCGATATATTGTATATATTCAAATATGAGAAGGAATCGCTCAATGATTTTTCACCCTTCGACTGGACTTCGTTCTAATATTCTATTGAAAGAGATAAAAAAAATATATCCTCAGTATGTGTATATAAATAAAACATATAATCATATTGCAAAAGATTATTTAGAAATATTAAAAATACAATAAAGGAATTTAGTTACCTAAATTCCTTTATTGTGAGTACAACATTCAGCCGAACTGTTAATGAAGCACTGATAATGTGTGTAATAGATTATCGTAGATTCACTATTACAAATTTGACGTCGGATACAAATACATTGTATTTGTACTTCTAAATTATAAGAAGGGAAACAAGAAATGTCAACTGATGTTAAAAATATAAAAAGAAACAGTTTAGATTATATATTAACTGATATTTTGCCAGTTGAAATTCCTGAACAGTTTACTTATAGAAAATTCTATGAGTATCTTCAATCAAATAGAAAAATATTAGACAATGAGATCAAAAAAATTACTGCCTTTAAAAATAATACCAATGAAAAAATAAAAGTATTTGAAAACAGTAAGATTTGGAAATCCATGCCTTGTAAATTTAGTATTTTAAAAAATACTTCATCATCAAGAGAGTTGAATATTCTAAACCCGATGGCGGCTCTTGAAATACATTATTTTATTGAATCATATCAAAGAGAAATTCTTAGTATTTTAAATAGAAATAATATATTTAGTTTACGAACACACCGAAAAAATAACAATCTATATTATAAATCTAGAAAGAGCAACATAACAAAATATTTTGCGGAAGTTGTGGCACAAGTTAGCAGAGGTGTCTTGGAACAAAGTGGTTCATATTTTGATCTTAAACCATATTCTTCTATAATTGATTTTACTCAATCAGATGAGTGGTTTAATCTTAATTTAAAATTTAAATATTTTGCAAGGATTGATTACAAATCATGCTTTGATAGCATATATACTCATTCATATAAATGGTTAATTTGCAAAGATATTAATGATTCAACTCAATTTAAGAATACAAATATTTATACGACTATAGATAGATTGATGCAGAATATTAATGCAGGGACTTCAAATGGTATAGCCGTTGGCCCCGAATTTTCGAGGTTAATTGCAGAAATATTACTTCAAAACATTGACACAAACGTTTACTCAAATTTAATGAATAATAACTATATCTATGAAAGACATTATTCAATAAAAAGGTATGTAGATGATGTATTTATTTTTTCAGAATCAGAGGAATTGCTTGAAATAATTATAAGTAATTTTGACCAAGCGGCACAACTTTACTTACTGAAGCTCAATGAAATGAAATCAATAAAAGAGAAATTACCTTTTGTTCTTTCAGATTGGTTAAATGATACAAACCAATATGCAACATATTTAAGTAATTCACTTTTTCATAACAGGAAAGAAATGTCCATTGTCGAAAAGGAACAAAAACCGTATATTTTTAAGGAAGAAACTTTTTATCCAATTAAATGTGCATTGAAAAGAAATTTCAATGATTTGATATGTAAATATAATACAGAAAGACAAAAAATTGTGGCATATTCTTTGTCTACTATTCTAAAAAGGGTTTCTAAAACAAAAGTTAATAACCAATTTACAATATTTAAGAGTGATGTTAATAAGAATATTGTTGTTGATTTGCTAGATATAATATTCTATATTTATTCACACTTTCTTAGTTTTGATAATACGCAAAAAGTTTTATCCATTATCAGTTACATTAATGATGAAGTAGATCTAAAAGAATTGAATAACGACATATTACAGAAAATTATTTTAAAATATAGTTTTATATTTGAATCTGGTAATCCAAATGACTTGGTAAATCTGCTATTATTATGTGCGGATTTTAAGATTGAGATAGGATATCAGTATGAAAAAGTGTTAATTGAAAAAATCAAAGAAATACAGAACCCATTGACGATGGCAGCATATCTAATGTATTCAAAATATAACGAACGCTTTTTTAGTGAAATCAGAAAAATTGTAGATAATACCATTAAGACTAATATGGACGGGATTAGAAATCGAGAAAATGTTTTAATGTATAAAGAATTTTGGTGGTTGTTAATATTTAATAAATGTCCATATATATCTGAAGAAAATCAAAAAATCTTTTCTGAGTTAATTTCAGGTATAGGCGTTGATGTTAAAGATACAAATATTGGGCTTGATTCATTAAACCTTTTTAAAAATTATTTAAGTACAAATCCCGAGCAGTTTTTTATTTGGGACATTTCAAATATTAAATTATTGAAACAAATTACTTATAGGACACATGAACGTACGATTTTCAAGAATTATAAATATCCTACAATTGAATTTACTAGTGTTACCTAGTCCTTGTTTTAAAGCTATAAATATTATCTAGTAGGGAAATAGTATGAAAAAAATCCTAATGATCGGCACGGGCGGCACGATTGCCTCGAAAGCAACGGCAAACGGTCTGACCCCGCAGCTGACCTCCGACGAAATCCTCGAATATATCCCCAGCGTTTCCGACTTCTGCGAAGTGGATACCTTCCAACTGTGTAATATCGACAGCACCGATGTCACCCCCACAGTCTGGCTGACCCTCGCCGAAACCCTGCGGGAACACTATGCCCGCTATGACGGCTTTGTCGTCTGCCACGGCACCGATACCATGGCGTATACCGCCGCGGCTGTCTCTTACCTTGCGCAGAACTCCCCGAAACCCATCGTCATCACCGGCGCCCAACAACCCATTAACCGTGAAATCACCGACTCGAAGACCAACCTCTTCGATAGCTTTCTGTATGCCTCCTCCGACGCGGCAAGCGGCGTGCAGATCGTCTTCAGCGGGAAGGTCATCCTCGGTACGCGCGCCAGAAAAAACCGCACCAAAAGCCTGCAGGCTTTTTCCAGCATTAATTACCCGTACCTCGCAGTCGTGCAGGACGGACAGATTCTGCAGTATATCCGCGAACCGAAACCCGAACAGCCGCGCTTTTACGACGCACTTGATCCGCATGTCGCACTGCTTAAACTGACCCCCGGAATGAATGCCGACGTGCTGGAGTATATGCTTTCCCACAATGACGCTGTGATCATCGAAAGCTATGGGGTCGGCGGCATCCCGTCTCTGCCGGAATTCCGCTATGCCGAAGTGATTGCGAACGCCGTCAGCGAAGGCAAGATCGTCGTGATGACCACACAGGTGCAAAACGAAGGCAGCGACATGACCATCTATCGCGCGGGCAACGAACTAAAAAACAGCGTCGGCGTCCTGGAAGCGTATGACATGACCACCGAATCGGTGCTGTGCAAATTGATGTGGATTCTCGGACAGACGCACCATCCCGCAAAAGTGCGGGAACTGTTCTATGAACCCGTAAGCAATGACATTCTGTATACCGTCTGAACAGACGGTTTTTTTGTAACGGGACTTGTTTTTCGGAAATTTGTTGTAAATTTCATTTTTTCTGTGTACAAATTTCAATCATTCCAATATAATATT
Organism: Anaerofustis sp.; assembly: GCA_041447245.1. Taxonomy (GTDB): domain Bacteria; phylum Bacillota; class Clostridia; order Eubacteriales; family Anaerofustaceae; genus JBGMEA01. Next base: position 19,473 of record JBGMEA010000021.1, on the reverse strand, counting down.
ATAACAATATACCAACGTTTGCGTGCCCGATGTCCGTCTTTCGGATGTGCGCGGATATGGGGAACTATCGGCAATGGATCAAAAAAAACTGCGACAACTGATTGAAAACAACGAAGATAAATTGATGGAACGGGCTTTGGAATATGCTATGAAATACGGTTATACACCGTTTACTTCCACGCTGAAAGAAGCGTGGAGATTGTCCGTGTCGGGCATCAGCAGCGCTTTTTTTCATGCGCTGGATCAGTTCGGTGCGATCCCTCCTGTCGATCCGAATACCGCTTATAAAAAAAATACCATGACTGACTTCGGCGTGGATCAGGCAAAAAAACACCGCTCGAGAGGAATTCCCTCGGTGATGTTCGTCGGACTGATGAAATATTACCGCCGATCCTATCTGGATATGGTGTCGCAGAGCGGACTGCCGCAAGAGGAATCGTCAGAGGCGGAAGAAAGTCTGAACCGATTTTTTGATCATGTCGAACTGGCACTCGTGAATACCTGGGTTAATCGGACGGAAACAGAGACGCTCGGTGATCTGCAGGAAACGACGAGAAACGCGGTCAACGAAAAAAATAAATATCTGACGATCTTCGAAAGTATCTCCGATCCGATTATTCTGTTCGATCATGAGAACAACATCATGGATATCAACCACAGCGCAGCGGATGAATTTCTCGGCGTCGGTATGCCGGGAATGAAATATTACAGCAATCTGGACACGGATCGACTCAAAAGTTGGCTGGTGCCGGAAATCGCGGCATTTCATGCATCGGGGCGGGAAGAAGACGAAACGCAGAAGAAATTCAGAGCGCATGACGGGGTGCGTACTTACCACATCAAACTGAAGAAAATGCTTGATGTGAGCGAAAAATATGCCGGCACCGTGATGATTTTCAACGATATTACGGAGCGGCTGCACATTGAACAGGAATTGAATGAACAGTATAAAAAGCTGGAATATTATGCCTATACCGACCCGATGACCGGGGTTTCCAACCGTCGGACAGGGATATTTCGTTTGGAACGCGAACTGGGAAAACTCAAACAGGGGAATGCTCCTCTTTCGATTGCGTTTTTGGATATCGACGGATTGAAAGCGGTGAACGATACATACGGGCATGATGCGGGGGACAAGCTGATTGAACAGATTGTTTCCGTGTTGCGTTCTTCCGTCGGTCGCACGGTGACAATCAGCCGTATGGGCGGAGATGAATTTCTGCTGATTTTCCCGAGAAGCGCGGAGTGGGAAGTCAAACAGACGATGTATGATATATCGCAGCGTTTGGTTCAGCTGGATGAGACAAATCAGAAGCCGTACCGCCATGAATTCAGCTGCGGTATCGTGCAGGTCCCGCTCGTCAGCAACATCGATGCGAAAGATATCATCAAGATGGCGGATCGCGAAATGTACCGCGATAAAATAGCACGAAGAAGGACACGAAATTATTAATCTCCGAACCATACGTTCGGAGATTAATTGATTATATCAGAGGGGTTTTGCCCCATTTTGCCAACTCCCGCAGAATCGGCATCAGATCTGCACAGGCGTCCGTGGTTTCATATTCGACACGCAGCGGCATTTCCATGTATTGCGTGCGGAGGATCAGCCCGTCCTCTTCCAGTTCCCGAAGGGAGGCGGCGAGCATCGTGTTGGTGATGCCTCTGATTTTTCGTTTGAGCTCATTGTAACGCGTCGGTCCGTCATTGTGGAGGGAGCACAGAATCGGAATTTTCCATTTTCCTCCGATGCGTTTGAGCGCGGTGTCCAACGGACAGACCTGCGCACAGGGACAGATGTTTGTGCATGTGCGGGTCTCGGCATGTTTTGAATCGGTCATTTTTTTCTTACCTGCTTTGAAAAAACTGCGTACTTGTCAGTACTCTTTATTGGTATTAAAATTATACCAGATTGTTATACCAGAGTAAATAGCAATCAAATACCAAAAAGGAGAACGAACATGGTAATTGATGAAACAGTAAAAACAGTCATTGAACAGGCGGCATATCTGTCGCTGGTCACCGTTGCATCGGATGGCACGCCGCATCCGATCATTGTAGGGAAAGGTGCTGTGCAGGGCGACAATGTCGTATTCGGAATTTATAAAATGGAACAGACACAGAAAAATCTGCTGGCGACAAACAAACTTTGGATGGTTGCCGCAACGCTCGACGGCGGACCGAAAGGATATCGTCTGAGCGGAACCGCAAAACCGGACGGAGAAAAGCTGATCTTCGCAGCAGAAAAAGCGGAAGCGCTTCTGTAACGGAAATGATCCGAGGCGGAATTTGCTCTATGCAGAAATGAAACAATCGAAATTAAGCCAACAAAAACTCCCGTGAGTGTCATCACGGGAGTTTCAGTTTGCAGAGTTGTTTGAAGCAACTAATTAAAAATGATAAACGACGGGGTCGGCTCCGAACGCGTAAATGGTTGCCGTGGCATCTTTGAGGTACAGTACCTGTGTGTTGCCATCATCTGCTTTGTACATATTCTGCAAAGACGGATAAGCATCCAGCATATGCTGTTTGGCAACCAGACTTTCGTCGTTGACGGCAGTGGCCGCAACACGGATCCATTTCCCTTCAGACATGCCGCTGATTTCGATTTTCGGGTTTTTCCCCATCTGTTTTGACACTTCTTTGATTTTGCCCGTTTGGATGTAGAGTTTTCCTTCAAACAGATCGACGGTGCCGAACGGACGGACTCTGGGCTGATCGCCCTCCACCGTCGCCAGATAATACGTGCCGCATTTTTTTAAGAAATCATAAACTTCCTGCATCATAGCCCTCCGGATTTTGTTTCTGTATTATTATTATTCAATTGTAATACGATAGCATGATATTTGCAAGTACGATCTTTTTATGCCGTTACAATCCGATGGGATACTAGGAAGTCTGTGTGGCTTGGCTTTTATAAAATCCGATCCGATCGTAAGACGAATGCTGCGGTTCTGTGATATGATAATAGGCAGACATTGTACGGACTTCGGTTCGATGATAACAGGAGTGGATTTCATGCTGCTGAGTGCGGAAAAAATCGGAAAAAGTTATGCAGGAAAAGTGCTGTTGCACGATGTTTCGCTGTATATCAAAAAAGGTGATAAAATCGGTGTGATCGGTGTGAACGGAACCGGGAAATCAACCCTGCTGCGTATACTTGCAGGCAAGGAAGAGGCCGACGGGGGTTCGGTAAACAAAAGCGCGAAGACACAACTGGAGTATCTGGCGCAAAGCCCTGAATTCAAAGACGGACTCAATGTGTTGGAGCAGGTGTTTTTCGGTGCGGATACCGCACTGAGGGAAACGAAAGAGTACGAAGCGAAAACGATTCTGACGAAATTGGGAATTACCGATTTCGATCAGCCCGTTTCGGAATTATCGGGCGGACAGAAAAAGCGGGTCGCGATTGCAGGTGCTCTGATGCATCCGAGCGAACTGCTGATCTTGGATGAACCGACGAATCATCTGGACAATGAAATGACCGAATGGTTGGAGAGTTATCTCATCCGATATACCGGCGCCATCGTGATGGTAACCCATGATCGTTACTTTTTGGATCGGGTCGTCAATCGTATTATTGAATTGGAAAACGGCTCGATTTACGAGTACCCCGGCAGTTATTCCAAGTATCTTACCCTGAAAGCGGAACGGGAAGAAATGGAACGCGGAAGCGAGCGGAAGCGCAACAGTCTGCTGCGTAAAGAACTGGAATGGATGCGAAGAGGTCCGAGAGCCAGAGGAACGAAAAGCAAAGAGCGGATTGAACGGTTCGAAGCACTGCAGGAGCAAAGCGGACGCAGCGTAACTGGCGGGCTGGAAATCGACACATTATCCTCCCGCCTCGGGAAAAAGACCGTGGAGTTAAACGGTGTGACAAAACGCTTTGGGGACAGGTTGATCATCAATGGATTCGATCATATCATTTTACGAGACGAACGGATCGGAATTGTCGGAAAAAACGGATGCGGAAAATCAACACTCCTCAATCTCATCAGCGGAAGCCTAGTTCCTGACAGCGGGACGATTGAAGTCGGTTCCACCGTGCGAATGGGATATTTCGCACAGGAATGCGAAGAACTAGATTTTTCACAGCGTCCGATCGATTATATCAAAGAGATAGCTGCTACTGTCGAAACGGAAGAGGGAACACTCACCGCATCTCAGATGATGGAAAAGTTTCTGTTTTCTTCGGAACAGCAATATACGACAATCGGAGAACTCTCGGGAGGGGAACGCAGAAGGCTGTATCTGCTCGGGATTCTGATGCAGGCGCCGAACATCCTGCTGCTGGATGAACCGACAAATGATTTGGATATTCAGACGCTGACCGTATTGGAAGATTATTTGCAGCAGTTCCCTGGGGCGGTTGTGGCTGTCTCGCACGACCGATATTTTCTCGATAAGGTTGCCACGACGATTTTCGAATTCCGCTCGGACGGAAACATTCGAAAATGTCTGGGGGACTATTCGGATTATCTGGCAGGCAGAACGGAAGAAACCAATCTGACGAAGGAAAAGAAAGCGGAGCCCGAAAAGAAGGAAAAAACACAGCCGAAAACGAAACTGACTTTCGGTGAACAGCGCGAACTGGATACAATCGACGAGGAGATCGAACAACTGGAAACTTCGCTTGCACAGATGAATGAGCTGATTCATGAACAGGCAAGCGATTATGTGCAGCTGCAGGAAAGTATCGCACGCAAAGAAGCAATCGAAAAAGCGTTGGATGAAAAAATGGAACGTTGGATTTATCTGAATGATCTGGTCGAGCAGATCGCCGACGCCAAAAACAATCAATAACCAAGAATATGATGAAATTGAATCGGAAATAATCAGTCGGATTCGAATAATCAGACGTGTTGTGGGTATACAATATGAAGATGAAGAGGATAAAGCCGGGAATCAAAGCGGAATCATTTGATATTCTGCAGTATTTTTATCGGTCGGCGCACGAACCCATTATTCATGCGGTGATTCGATTCGGTGCGGAATTGGATGATCAAATATTCATGCAGGCATTGAACTGTTCACTGGAGGATACCCCTCAGATGCGAAGCGGATTTTCGGAAGGTTTCTTTCGTGCCCGTTGGATTATGCAGAATATTGAGGCGCAGGATATTCTTACTCTTGTTTGCGAAGAAAACGATGCGCAGGAACAGATCAACCGACTGCTGTGTACTCCCATCGATTTTGAAAACGGACCGCAGATCAAGCTGTTTTTGATACGATCTTCGGATCGGAAAGATTCCTTGTGTGTGATTTGCAGCCATCTGGTTTGCGATGGTGCCGGTTTAAAAGAGTGGCTGTCGCTTCTCGCGGGGCATTATTCCGAACTCCGCGGCATGCAGAGAAGTTCCTATTCAAAACCGAACGTGCAGAGAGGGCTTAAGCAGATTACGGACCGACTGACTTCATCGGAACGCAGAGCGGTTATGCGGTCGAAATCGCCGCAGTTACGACAAGGCGAGATGACGTTGCCTCATTTTTCGGCAAGTCGAACCAACCCTTTGATTCTAACGGAGACGATTGGGCGGGAAGAAGTGCAGGCAATTCATCGCTGTGCAAAACAACACGGTGCGACCTTAAATGATGTTTTGCTTTGCGCTTATGCAAGACTTCTTTCGGAACTGACGGGAAGTGCGCATATTTCATTTCCGTGTCCGGTTGATCTGCGAAAACACCTCCGTAAAGGCGAGGCGCACGGGATCTGCAATTTGACATCGAATTACTATCTCAGTCTGAATATGGAGGACACAAAACCATTTGCCGAGGTTCTTGCCGAAGTGATGAAGCAAATGAATCGACAGAAAGCGCGTAAGGATGAGTTGAAGCCGTTGATGCAATTCGACCGTTTGTGTCGAGCGGTTCCGTTTTTTCTGTTGAAGCGAATCGTTCCAAAGTTCTTTTCCGTGCCGCGTATTTCGTATACGAATCTCGGTATTATTGAAAAAGACAAAATCTGTTTCGGAAAGATCGTTCCGATTTCGGTTTTCATGACGGGCGCGGTGAAACGTGCGCAAAATTTTCAGATTTCCGTCTCCTCTTTTGACGGCGCGATGACTCTGTCTTCCAACCGATATGCAGCGGAATCGGACGAACAGTTTTTGCGCAATGCGTTACATGTGATGCGCAAAGATTTGATTGACAGTTGCAATGTATCAAATCATATTGTTTAATTTTTATCGCATAAGGACAAAGTCAGTTCACTGATTAGAGATTGTAAGACTAAAAAAGCAGACGGATTCTTCCATGTCTGCTTTTAATTTTTGTAGGTTCCCATATTTACGTAAACTGTTTCACAAAAAATGATTTGCGCAGTTATTCTTGTCATTGTTATCAATTTTTTTTCTTGTGTCGAATGAATAATATGGAACCGAGTGCGGAAATCAGTGCCACGCCGATTACGATGATCCAAGCAGAAGAGCGCCCCGTCTTTTCATTTTCAACAAGTTCAAGCGGGACGGTCTGATCTTCGATGATAACCGCAAATGCGGAAGGTATCTCCGTGGTGAAACTGACCGCGCCTTCATTCGCAATAGCCGCAATGATGTTAAGTGAGCCGTTTTGACATAACAGATGTATCGGCTGTCCGTTGTATTTCGGATCGATCGGAATCCGAATGGTGATCATCCCTTCCGGACTGTTTGTAACCCGGATTGATTTGCAATATAACAGCGTTGCGGAATGAGTTCGCAGGTAGTTTGCGATAAAAGAATTCTGATCCGATGTATCGAAATCGGAAAGGATCAGGGAAGTATTTGGAGTAAAACTGCCTGATATGCTAATACCGCTTTGCGTATCTGTCAGAATCCGAAAGAGCGGATCATCGTTGAGTGGTGCGCTTGCAATCAACGAAGGACTTGACGAGCCCTTATTTTCCTCGGACGTTTTGCTCAGTATATTGAAATGGAACAGAACCGTTCCCGAATAATTGCCGATGCCGCTGACCGTTACCGACGCAGTCCCCGGATTGATGTTGTTGCTGTATGCTACTGTATAGTCGGTGTTTTCCGTCAGAGCGGATGTCCAGTTTGTGATCGAAAGTTCAGGCGTAAAGGCGTTCCCCGTGTAGGTTACGTCCACAATATGAGAGGAATCGATCATGGATGTGAGAATAATTCGCTTTCCGTCTGCATCATATGTGCCCTTGATCCCCTGTAGGATAGAGCCGTCTCCCGTGATGGTACATTCTGCAAAGGTATAGGGGGCAAACAGTCCGCCGTCGGCAGAATCCAATATGGCGCCTCCCGATACCTGCAATGTGCCTTGGACGGAAGAACCGTAGCCCGATCCGATATCGTGCAGACCTTTTGCCGTCACAATAGTATTGTTCCCTGAAATCGTGATATTCAGTCCGTCGCCCTGTACGGAGCCGCCGATGCCCGCAGCGAAAAACGGGTCGTCCCCGTAATGTATCCAGTCAGGATTGATACTTCCGACAGCAAGCACGGTGGCGCCTGTTATTGCAAGCGCTCCTCCGTCTCCACCGATGCCTGCCGATCCGTTTTGACCGATCGCAACGACGGTTCCTCCCGAAATTTGTATCGTTCCCGCCGAGTGATGGATACCGCCGCCGATGCCTGCGCCGTATACCGTTCCTCTGGTGGGATGTTCCCCGCCGCTGCCGGTTGCCGAAACGGTTCCGCCCGATACGGTGATGTTGCCGCCTGCTCCGTCCAGTCCTCCGCCGATGCCGCAACCGCCCAGTCCCCCCTGTGCTGTAACGGCTCCGTCGGAAATTGTAACGTCAATCGTTCCTGACAGCCCGCCCCCGATACCCGCCCCCGCTTTTCCGCCTGTCGCCGTTACTGTTCCGCCGCCGATACTGACTGTTCCGGATGTTGCGCCTGTATTCGCATAGCCCAATCCGATGCCGGCTGCGTTATCGCTGCCGGTTGCAACAACGGTTCCCGCCGAGATCGAAATGGTTCCGATATTGTCACATCTTGACCCTCCGCCGATGCCGGCGCCGCCGCATTCGCCTCTCATGGGATGTTCGCCTCCGCTGCCGATTGCAGTGATTTCGCCTCCTGTAATCGAGATGGAATCGCAACTTCCGTACCAACCGCTGCCGATGCCTGCGCCACCGTTTGAACCGTTCGCCTGTACGATTCCGCCCGATATGGTAATGTTTCCGCTGCTGCCCCCGCTGTGAGCGTATTGCACACAGCCGCCGCCGATGCCCGCCGCTGCGCTTCCGCCCGCGGCATCGATTTTTCCGCCGTCAATAAAAATCACACCGCCGCTTCCGCCGTTTCCGCTGGATGCGTTGGAACCACCGCCGCCGATGCCTGCGCCGCCTCCATACAAATCAACATCCGATCCGCCTGTTGCAATGATTTCTCCTCCTGAAATGCGGATATATCCGGCATCCGCACTGAGCCCTCCGCCGATGCCTGCGGACGAATATCCGCCGACGACGGTCAGTTTTCCTGTGCTTGCTGCGCTGACGGTCAGCGAAGAACCGCTCGGGACTTCAAGCCCAGCATGATCGTCTCCGCTTTTGAGTGTGTTTTCTCCCAACACTGTCAACGAAACGGTTGCTCCGCTTATATCGAATGCGCATTGTGTTCCCGATGAAACATCAATTTTTACATTGTTCAGCGTGATGTTTGCGACAACTCCTGAATTGACCACGATGCAGCGATCCGTCACTGTGGTGCTTTCCGTGGTGATCCAATAAGTGCCGTCTGCAGTGATGCTCAAAATTCCTGCGCTGTAAGTGTATCCTGTGCCCGAAGAAGGGGAGGAGAGTGTATTCAGGAAAATCTCGGTATCGGCAGCTGTGCCGCTTTTCGGGGATATCAGCAATACACAAAGGATTGCTGTCGCAAGTGTGATTGTTTTCAGAAGTTTCATAAAACCCATCCCATAATATTAATTGCAATCATATATACTCAAATGTCAAACTATTTTTAGTTTGACAGAAGAAAATAGATTTGTAAAGATAAATCCTAAATTGTTTGATGTTTATTTTATATGCATACAAAAAAATCAGTAATACTTGCCCGTAATAAGCGTGTATTACTGATTTTCCACAAGGATGTTTTTTTGCGATAGATTCAATTAGTCTTTCGTTATTTTTTTCATCGGGAGTACACCCGCAAGTTCGCCGATGACATTGACCAGTTCCGCATCGGACGGCACGACGATTTTGGCATTGTTTTGCAGTGCGGTTTCAACGGCTTGAAGCTGTCTGAGCATCTGTGCGTTGCCGACAAAATATTCCTGCGCGGCTTCGTTGACGAGTTTGATGGACTGCGCTTCGCCTTCCGCTTCCAGAATCTTCGCCTGTTTGATTCCTTCCGCTTTTTTGATTTCGGAACGTTTGATCCCGTCTGCGGTGGTTTCTGCGGCAGTCGCAAAATCGACGGCTGCGATTTTTTCGTTTTCCGCTTTGACGACCTTATTCATCGTTTCCTGCACGTCTTTCGGCGGGTCGATTTCTTTCAGCTCCGTACGCACGATATCAATGCCCCATTTGCCGGTTTCATCGCGCAGTGTCTGCTGCAGATCGGTATTGATCTTTCCGCGTTCGCTGTTTGCCGATTTCAGTGTCATGGTTCCGATGATGTTTCGAAGTGTTGTACGAGCCAGATTGATGATCTGGTATTGATAGTTGTTGACGTTGTACATGGAGTTTTTCACGCTCTCCTCGTCCGGACGGATGCGAAAATAGACCTGAGCATCAACCGTTGCATTCAGGTTATCGTTCGTGATGATGACCTGAGGATCCGCATTGAACATCTGCTCGGTGATATTGACAATAAACATTTTCTGGATGCCTGGAAAAATCCAGTGAAAGCCCGGTTCCGCGTAGCGGGTGTATTTTCCGAGCGTTTCGACAAGCCCTCTGCTTGTGGGACGCACAATACGGATGCCGGAAAAAAACAGGGCAAGTACTACTGCAACCAATGCAATGATAACATAAGTCATAATGCAACCTCCTGCGATATAATCGCTTGCGCAGCTTGATGCTGCTGAGCACAGTATAACAAAATTGCGCGAAAAGTGATATCATAAAAAATAATTATCCGAAGCAAATTCATGATTGTTTTTCGGTTGCAGTGGTGTCGATTAATTGAATTATCGATGAAATATACAGAATATATGGTATAATCAATATCATCAGGATATCAACGGCTGGCGGCTGCGCGAGAAAGGAGCTGATATGGACAGAGTGGTTGTTTGTTATCTTGCAGTCAGTCTTGACGGAATGATTGCGGACAGCGGCGGCGGTGTGGCTTGGATGGAAGGAGAAGAAAAATCGTATCGCGGAGACTACGGATATTCCGCTTTTCTTGATACTGTCGATACGATTGTGATGGGACGAAACACCTATCATCAATTGGTCACGAAGCTTGTGCCGGACAAATGGGTGTATGAAGAACGTCTGACTTATGTGATGACGCATCACGCCATGGAAGAGCGCGAAGGTGTTTCTGCCCGCGATGGTTCCGTTCGCGATTTGATCCGAGAACTGAAAGCAAAAGAAGGAAAGCACATCTGGATTTGCGGCGGTGCGGATGTCATCAACCAATGTATCCGCGAGGATGTGATTGATCTGTATCGCGTACTTCCCGTTATTTTGGGCACCGGCGTGCCGCTGTTCCGCTCCGATTTGCCGAGCAGGCTTCTGCACCTGAAACAAATCAATCGGGAAAACGGTGCCGCTGAGCTGATTTACGAAAGAAGGATTTTATGATGATTGAAGAAAGAAAGGATGGCGGCATCGATACGAATCAAAATCACAATTCGGAATATCGTGCATGTGATGATGTTTGCCCGTGCATGGATCGCATAAGGTATCTGATGCAATCGAAGCTGAGAAACCGTTTGATTCCAGTTTATTTGTCGTGTATTGTATTCGGAGGCATCGGATCGGCTCGTTATTCTGTTTGGTCATTGGTGGTATGGCTGATCAGTATGTTCGGCTATGGTTGCTTTCTTTTTTATGTGATGAAAAAAGAGAAACGGAAAGAAATCGAGAACGGCAACAGAGAAGCTTCGTCGGAAGTGATAAGGACAATTCTGTTTTTCGGTATGATTGTTGTGGCATTATTGCCTGCTTTCTTTATGATTCTTGCGCAGGATGATCTGTTTCTGGTTCTGTATACGCTCTGTCTGATTGTGGGGATGGCTGTGCCGACATCTTATTTTTGCAGTTGCAGGAGGAAATGTATAACAAATCAGAAGGATGAGGAGGCAATGTAGATGTTTAGGAGCCATAATCAAAATTTAAATAATTTAATAAAATGATATAGTAAAAATTTATCCATTAATATGAGTGATGAGTAACCGAGCTAATGAGTTAAAGAAAGGTGAACTGATGGAAAATAAGAAGATTTTTAAAATCAAAATATCAGGCGATTCTTCGAAAATACAAATTCAACAAGATACAATAAATTCTCAGCAGATTCAGAAGGAAAATAATAATTTTGATTATGAAAAAGTGAATAAATTAATACAAGAAATAATGCAATATAAAAATCAATTTAATAACATATACATAGATAATGCAGACAAAGTTTCTCAAATATTAGATATGGCACAAGAAGAAATTATAAATAGAGAAAACCCATCAAAAATTATAAAATATTTGGATATAATAAAAAATTTGACGATCGGAATGACCGGTAGTTTGGCTGCGTCAGGGATTTTAGAGATTTTTAAGTACTTTGGAATGTAGGTGAAATATATGTCAGGATTAATTATTGAATTACAGAAAGAAGCAATAGATCAGGAAAGTGACATTTTAATGCTATTGCGAAAGGCGTATATAGCTGCGAGGAAACTGAAATTGCCGGAATTTCAAAAATGGATTGAATATGAGCTAAATGGATATTCCGAAGGAGAAAAAATACCAGACTATCGCGAGGTTAGTGGTGATGTAACAGCATGGAATCCCTATCATGGTTGGATTCCTGTTGTTATAAATGATGAAGTTGCCGAAAATAAATTCAAGAGGACAAAATTACCGGACGCAATTTCACTATTGATAAATATTGATAATAATGCTAAAAATCAAAGGGCAATAATAAATTTTTTTGCAAAAGCTAACGATTTACTTTCAAAAGCATGCGATATTGAAACAAATTATCGCTTAGAAATAGACACTAATCAAATCAATAGCATAATTGAGAAAGTTAGAAATATTATTTTAGATTGGGCTATAACGTTAGAAGAAAATGATATAACTGGTGAGGACTTACAATTTTCAGATTCAGAAAAAGAAATAGCAAAAAGTACTGCAATTATTAATAACTATACTAATAATTTTTACGGAAGTGTAGAAAGCACTCAAATTCAACAGGACAGTGCGAGTTCTTCTCAAGAACAAAAATAATTTATTCGATTTTTGTTGCAAATATCACGCGAAACAGAGCAAAAAGAGGTATACTGACAATAGAATGAATTCAATGAAATGAGGGTATGAAAATGAGAATTGCAGATATTTTTGACGAACGGATGAGTTTTTCTTTTGAAGTGTTTCCGCCGAAAGCGGATCAGCCGATGGAGCCGCTTCTCGACGTGCTCGGAAAACTCTATGGGTTCAAACCCGATTTTATCAGCTGCACTTACGGTGCGGGCGGTTCCAACAAAGGACGCAACACCGAAGTATGCGGAGCGATCAAAAAAGCCGATGTGGAATGCATGACGCATTTTACCTGCATCGGGAACACGAAAGCGGACATTAAGACTTACCTGAAAGAATATCTCGATATGGGAGTGGAAAATATTCTCGCCATGCGCGGTGACCTGCCCGCAGGATGGGAAGGCACACGCGGGGATTTCAGCTATGCGAACGATCTGATTTCGTTTATCAGCAAAGAATTTCCTCAGTTCTGTATCGCAGCTGCCTGCTATCCAGAAAAGCATATTCAGAGCGGATCGATGACGGCGGACATCGCTCATTTGCGCGTGAAGCAGGACTCAGGCGCATCGTTTTTGATGAGCCAGCTGTGTTATGATGTGGAACAGTATGAATATTGGATCGAACAGATTCGCGCTGCGGGCATTTTTCTGCCTGTGGTTATGGGAATCATGCCGGTGCTTTCAAAAAATGCGACCATTCGTATGACGCTTTCCAACGGTTGTTCCATTCCGAAAGACCTTGCGGAACTGATCGGAAAATACGGCGACAATGATGCGGATTACAAAAAAGCAGGCATCGAATATACGGCTAATCTGATTCACCGCTATATGAACGCAGGCATCGAAGGGCTGCATATGTATGCGCTTAACAAATATGACGATGTCGCGGAAATTCTGAATGCCTCCGGCATCAGGACAGATCGTTAACTCGTTTTAGACACAACATGGGGACGGCTGAATGGTCGTCCTTTTTAGCATTTTAATTTTAAAATTGCATTGTAAATTTTCAAAATCAATGATAAGATAATTTTAGAAATAGGTCCGCGCGTCGGATTCATCGGAGGTTTCGTTATGCTGAGCAATGAACAGTACCGACTGATTGTCGAATCCTCACCCAATATGATCTGGAGAGCAGATTTAACCACAAAATGTGATTATTTCAACAAAACATGGCTGGCATTCACCGGTCGGAGTCTGGCGCAGGAGTTGGGTTTTGGTTGGGCGGAAGGGGTGCATCCCGATGATTATTCCCGCTGTGTAAAAGTCTATCTGGAACATTTTGAGGCGCAGTCTGCATTTGAAATGGATTATCGTCTGAAACGTTTTGACGGAGAATATCGTTGGATCAATGACCGCGGAGTTCCTTATTATGACGACGACGGAAAATTTTTGGGTTTTATCGGCAGTTGTATGGATGTGTCGGAACGGATTGAAGGGCAGCGGCTGATCGAAATGGCACAGTATGATTCTCTGTGTCATACTTACAACAGGCAGTTTGCGCATCAGCTGATGCAGAAAATATTCCGAAGCGCAAAGGAACTCGGAAATCCGATGAGCATTCTGATGATTGATATCGACTGGTTCAAGCAGGTGAACGACACCTACGGGCACAATGCGGGTGATATTGTTTTGGCAAGAGTTGCGGGAATCATCGGCGCGCATATGCGCGATGACGATATATTGGGCAGATACGGAGGAGATGAGTTCTTTGCCTGTGTTTCCGCCGATATGTTTGCTGCGGAACAGGTTGCAGACCGGATATTAAGTGCGGTATCGGAGACAGATATTTCGATCGGCGCAAATCGAAATCTGCGTGTCGGCGTAAGTATCGGAGTCAAAGAGCTGACCGTAGAAAAAACCTTGGACGAACTGATTGATCTGGCCGATCAGAAACTGTATGAAGCAAAACATCACGGAAAAAACCGGGTTGTTGTATAATGGTTTTCAACGACACCCTTCGGGGTGTTTTTTGTATGAATTTGATTTTGGGAATTTTTTCGGTGAATCATGATATAATGAAATCAGCATATCTATGATCGGATATTCGTGCAAAACGATTCCCCGGGCACAGAAATATGAGGTGGACATATGAAACAAAAGGACGATTTCCCGCTGAGCGGAAGAATCGTGCGACAAAACGACAAAGAATATGATGTGTGCAGAACGCACTGGAACCGCGCGGTTGATCGGCATCCCGATCTCATTGTTTATTGCAGGGATCGTACCGATATCATTCGTGCGCTCCGCTTTGCAAAAGCAAACAAAATACCGTTTCGTATTCGAAACGGAGGGCATCATTATGAGGGATATTCAACCGGAGACGGTTTGATGGTAATCGATGTGAGTGAAAGGAAGGGTATTTCGATTCGTGATGGTATGCTTCACGCGGAATGCGGGGTCAACAATCGGCAATTGTATGATTTTCTTGCCGCAGAAGGATTCCCGTTTGCGGGAGGTGACTGCCCGACCGTGGGGATATGCGGATATGTACTCGGCGGAGGATGGGGTTTGTCCTGCCGTTATTTGGGATTGGGCTGCGACAGTCTTTTGGAATGCGAAATGATCGATTGCAACGGGAATCTTCTCACGGTCAACGAAATCTCGCATCCCGATCTTTTTTGGGCATGCAGAGGCGGAGGCGGCGGAAATTTCGGAGTGGTGGTGTCTATGACATTTGCACTTCCCGAGCGGATTGCGCAGATCTGTTATATCGAGCTGCATTGTGCTCATCCCGATGTCGAAGCGCGGGCGCGGTTTCTGCGCATATGGCAGAGTTGGCTTGAGGACGCGGATGAGCGGATGAGCATGATTGCGAAAATCAGCCGCTCGCCGAAAGAGGATTTCGCGATTGCGGGCAAGGCTTTCTTTTATGGGACGCCTCAAGATGCAGAACAGATTCTCCGTCCGTTTACTGTTATTGACGGGCTGACGATTCGGATCAGGCAAATGACGTTTCATGAGGCGATTACGATCATTCAGGACAATCATGCCGACTTTGAAACGTTTCAGTCTACGGGACGGTTTGTAAGCGTTGCTCTGAACGAATCGGAGATGATGCAGGCGGTGTGCCTGTTGCAGGATGTCCCGAAAGGTTCCGTATATACTGCATTGACTCTGTACTCACTGGGCGGAAACGTGTCGGAAAAACAACCCGAAGAAACCGCATTCTTTTACCGCAATGCCAAATATATTATCAGTGTTCAGACGCAATGGTCGGATGCGGCGGATGAAAAGGCAAACAAAGAGTGGCTGTGCAGGCAGTTTCTATGCCTGAAGAAGCTTACACAGGGCTCTTACGTTAACTTCCCGTACGGTAATCTCACAAACTATATGAAGGAGTATTACGGTGCCAATGCAGATCGATTAGCCGCAATCAAGCAAGTATATGATCCGGACGGATTCTTTCAATTTCCCCAACACATACATGGCGAAGACGATTGAAAACCAGATCGATTGGATCGAAGGAGGCGGGTATTACATGGATGAAATGAAAATGGGGCATGACCATCATGGCGAAGAAGATCAGCACGAAGCGCATGCGGTGCATCACGATGAAACCATGCGCAAGCAGGCGGAGGAATCCCCTGCCGGCGAAATGAAAATGCAGCATATGCAGCATGCAGAAGGCGGACATGACCATCATTTGATGATGATCATGGATTATAAAAAGCGTTTTTTTGTTTCGTTGGCACTCAGCATACCGATTCTGGTGCTTTCTCCGATGATTCAGATGTTTTTTGGTTACAGCCTGAATTTTCGCGGAGCCATCCAGTTACTGTTCGCTTTAAGCAGTGTGCTGTTCCTGTACGGGGGCAAACCTTTTTTCTCGGGTGCAGTCAAGGAAGCCAGGGAGAGGACTCCTGCGATGATGACGCTGGTGGCGTTTGCAATTTCTGTTGCTTACGGATACAGTTCGATCAGTGTATTGCTGCTGAATTCAGGGGATTTTTTCTGGGAACTCGCCACATTGGTTGATATTATGCTGTTGGGGCACTGGATCGAAATGAAGTCGGTATCGGGTGCTTCGAATGCTTTGGCTTCTTTGATGAAACTGATGCCGAACCGTGCCCATCGAATCTCGGACAGCGGCGAAACAGAGGATATCGAAACCGATCAGCTGCATATTTCGGACGCGGTGTTGGTTAAGCCCGGGGAAACGATTCCGATAGACGGAACGGTCTACGAAGGGACTTCTTCCGTTGATGAATCGATGGTCAGCGGAGAATCGCTGCCTGTCGGCAAAAAACAGGGAGACGAAGTGATCGGAGGCTCCGTAAACGGAGAAGGCGTGCTGAAATATCGGGTAGATCGCGTCGGAGATGATACGTTCCTTTCTCAGGTAATGCGTTTGATAAGAGATGCACAGAACACCAAATCGAATACGCAGAGGATCGCGGATGTTGCTGCAAAATGGCTGTTTTACGTTGCGGTGATTGGAGGTGCCGTCACTTTTTTGGCATGGCTGCTGTCAGGTGCACAACTCAGCTTTGCGGTGGAACGGGCCGTTACGGTTGTTGTAATCTGCTGTCCGCATGCGCTTGGTTTGGCGGTGCCTCTGGTCACATCCGTCACGACTGCCATTGCCGCGCAGAACGGGCTTTTGATCCGAAACCGATCTGCTTTTGAAGCTGCAAAAGGGGTCGATGTGGTGGCCTTTGACAAAACAGGTACGTTGACGCAGGGGGCATTCGGCATCACCGATATCGTCGGCATCGGGATTTCGGAAACGGAACTGTTGCAGATCGCTTACGGTGCGGAGCAGAATTCGGAACATCCGCTTGCGAAAGCAATCGTGAGCGAAGGGGAAAAAAGAGGACTGAAAATGCCTGCCGTGACCGATTATCGGAATTTGACCGGGATGGGGCTGAGCGCATCGGTTGACGGAGTGCAGACCGTCATTACGAGCCCGGCTTATCTGAAAGAAAACGGAATTCCGTTTGATGAAAGTCAATTCCGCATCTTATCCGATCAGGGAAAGACCGTGATTTTTGTGATCCGCGAAGGAGCCCCGATCGGGTATCTGGCTTTGTCCGATCAGGTGAAGCCATCTGCGAAACCGGCTGTGGATGCGTTGTCCGCCATGGGAATCCGATCCGTCATGCTGACGGGAGATAATCAAAATGCGGCGTCGTTTATTGCATCCGAAATCGGAATTACGGAAATTTATTCCGAAGTGCTTCCCCGGCAAAAAGCCGAGATTATCGGAAACATAAAAAAACAGGGACATCGTGTTGCCATGACCGGTGACGGAGTCAATGATGCTCCTTCGCTCGCCGCGGCGGATTTGGGAATTGCCGTCGGTGCAGGAACCAATGTGGCCATCGAAACGGCCGATGTGATTTTGGTCAAAAGCGATCCCGATGATGTCGTCGGATTGCTTCGCCTAGCCCGTTTGACTTATCGAAAGATTGTGCAGAATTTGGTTTGGGCTACCGCTTATAATGTGGTCGCAATGCCGCTTGCCGCCGGAGTGTTATACCACTGGGGTATTTTGATCAGTCCTGCGGTCGGCGCACTGTTCATGACGTTAAGCACAATCATCGTTGCGATCAATGCAAAATTGACGAAACTGAAATAAACGGAGGATCGAGAAACCTTGGAGGAATCAATGAATCGGCAGCAGATAGAGAAAATAGCAGCAGAGCTGCTTGCGCAAAATCCCGGGAATCGGATGAATCATTCGTTTTGCGCATACGACGCACCCCATATTGCGGTGGCTTCCGCGGATGATCCGTTGTTTGACGAACTCGGCAGCTCGGATGTGATCGGAGATCATTTTCGCAAACCCGATTTTTGGCTGCCCGAAGCCAGAAGTGTGATCAGTCTCTTTTTCCCTATTACGGACGTTGTGAAAAAGTCGAATAGCACCGATGCGAGCGTTCCTTCCGACGAGTGGCTGTATGCGCGATATGAAGGGCAGAACATGATTAATACGATCACGGCTGCGCTTGCCGATGAAATCCGCCGAAGCGGTTCAAACGTCGTGATCCCCGGATTGGACAAAAGGTTTCAATCGGCGGGATCGGCAGATCGGGGGTTCGGAACATTTACAAGCAACTGGTCGGAACGGCATATTGCATTCATCGCCGGGCACGGAACGTTTGGATTGTCGAAAGGATTGATTACCGAATACGGGATTGCCGGAAGGTTTTCTTCGTTGGTTACCGATCTTGCACTCGCTCCAAACCGAAGAAATTACACCGAGCTGTATGAATATTGCAGCGACTGCGGCGCGTGTATCGATAACTGTCCCGTGCATGCCATCAGTTTTGAGCGGGGAAAGGATCATTCGCTTTGCTCCGATTATTTGGATCGCATGTTGGAACAATTCAATCCGCGTTATGCCTGCGGTAAATGTCAGTGCGGGGTTCCGTGCGAATCAAAAAAAATGAATAATTAATCAAATTTTATTCGGTTATCGATTCGGATATTGTATAATAATAACTATAATATTAAATTTGCTTTTCGAGCAGATTTCAGGAGGAACGCATGACGGAGACACCCATCAATCTGCAGGCTTATTTCGACCGAATCGGTTATCGGGGAGACGGAGAAGTATCCGCTCAAACTTTGCGCGACCTTCATCGCGGGCACGTTTTTCATATTCCGTTTGAAAATCTCAATCCGCTCGGAGGAAAGACGGTTTCTTTGGAACCGGCTGATCTGTTCGATAAAATGGTGAACGAGAAACGAGGCGGGTATTGTTTCGAGATGAACGGATTGTTTTCGCTTGTTCTGGAGTCGCTCGGCTTTCCCGTACGCCGTCTGTTGGCGAGAGTTTGGCGGGATGAAATGGGGTACGGCGCAAAAACGCATCAGACACTTTTGGTTACGGCAGACGGGAAAGACTGGATCTGCGATGTGGGATTCGGGGGAAACGGTTTATTGGAGCCGTTGTTGTTTGAAACGGGAACAGAACAGCAGCAGGGATTTCAGCAATGCAGAATCGTGGAAGAGCCTGCAGTCGGAGGGGGTGAATTGTCAAGTGAAGTGCAACATAAAAACCTCAGAAGGAGACTTCCAGTTCAGACATTTACGAGGACGAAGATTGAGCAGATGATTCGCCCATAAAACTTTAGAGATATCAACATTGGA
>JBGMEA010000020.1:0-69647 GCA_041447245.1 Anaerofustis sp. | reverse complement strand
AATTAACTCGCTTCCCTCTCACGCTCTTTCGCTTGTTTAAGCGCTTTCCCGTGCGGTCAGCTTTTATATATTACCAAACGCCCTCCCCTTTGTCAACTCTTTTTTTCCCTTTTTTTTACCTTTTTTTCTTTCGGCCTTTTCTGGCGTCTGGGAATGTTATTATAGCATATAAAAAAGCACTTTTCAATATATCTATTGAATTAAGTGCCTTTTATTTGAATTTAACATTTCACCGCTTTCCGGATCAGGATCAATCGCTCCGATTCAACGCAAACCGTACTTATTTTCTTTATATCTTCAGAAATCGTTGTAACTTGAAGAAACGTTATTTTGTTAAACCTATCTATTAATGTAGATTGGCATAACTTCGAATGTTATATGTCTTATATACTACTTTTTCTCGTACGTGTCTTAATAATTCACATAACCAGATTAATGCAATCCGTTATAGCTTTAAATTATAAGACTGTTGTGAATATCTAAAAACCGTTGTCTTCATCTCTTTCCCAAGAAGAAATTATGTGAAGCTCACCAGAATTCACATCCATTGCCATGTTGCCCGACATCCTCATCAACATATGACCTTTGGAATCCATAGCCATACTGTCTGAAATACAATTACAGAAGTCACCATCCTCATAATCAAAAAAACATTTGTTCATAATCAATCCTCCTTTATGTTGTTCGGTTTGATATTCAGCACGCGATCAAAAAGTCCGTTCAGCTGAGTGATAAGAGAAGATAAAAGCAAGTCATCAGAACTGGTTTTTGTCATAACCACATTCGAAAAATACTCCGGAGTGTCATTCTTTGCCCTTGAATAAGAATATGAGAACCACCCGTCTTTTTTCACCGCCCAGAAATAGTTCAAAGCCTCTTTCAT
Organism: Anaerofustis sp.; assembly: GCA_041447245.1. Taxonomy (GTDB): domain Bacteria; phylum Bacillota; class Clostridia; order Eubacteriales; family Anaerofustaceae; genus JBGMEA01. Next base: position 68,764 of record JBGMEA010000020.1, on the reverse strand, counting down.
AATTACGTCATTTTGAGGTTTAAACTCCCAATCCACATAACGGTTTTGAGCTATCTGCGATGCTTCATTGACCATACTCTGAAGCTTATCAAATACGGATTGGTTATGCCCGATAGCTCTCCTTAACAGCGGCTCAGCATATTTGCTTTTTTGTGCTGTCAGCCGATCTATGATCTCCCCAAGGAACGGATAGATGAACATGTGCTCATTATCCCTGTTGTCTTTTATGGTGTAAGGTTCTGAAAAATACCTAAGAACCTTATCCCCAGACCGCGAAACCTGCTCAATTATATCTTCGTCATAGTAGTTATAACAGCTGATATCCATGTATACATAACTGCTGAGCAGAAAAAATGCAGGAATCTCTTTTGCTCTGAGAGTCGTCAAAGTATCTAAATCTTCGTTTTCAAGTGCAAGCGTAATAACCCCTTTTCTGAGTCTGATTTCTTCACCGAACACAGGCGACATTTGAGACATAAGCCCATAGTCCTGAGACGATACATCTCTTCGCTTGATGCTTGTTCCGGCTCCAAAACCAAGCGCAAAATCGCCACGGTCATATTTGCTCTCATCGACAAACCAAATATATTCATGATCCATAAGGTATTTTATCAGTTCATAGTTTTTGAACTCTATGGCGTAATCTATGATAGTCTTATTATACTCATCTGTATTCAGTATTAACTTATCATCGTGATCAATATATTTCTGCCAGACACACGGATCTTTTGAGAACGCAATCTCATAATTTGTAATATGACCGCTGATGGGGGCAAAGAACTTTCCGCAGCTGAGTATTTCCTCGCAGGATACTTCAAGCAGATCTGTAAAAAAGGGCAAATCGTAAGTTTGAATTGCCTTTTCCCCTTTGATAATTTGTGACAGGCGGTTGCCCATCTTTCTGAGCTCATCATCATCGGGTTCAAAGCCGTTTGCAATTACGTATGCCTTGCAGAACTGACGATGAGACGGGTATTTCTTCTCAATGAGTTTTTTAAGATAAGCTCCAACATTTTCATTGCTCTCTACGATACTGCGCATTCATTTTCACCTCCGTGTTGCTTCTGTAAATATTATATTCAAAACATACAGGTAATGATATCCTGCATTTGTATATATAAATAGTGTACATTATTTCAATTTATATTTTATATACACTCTAAGCATACATTATAGCCAATCTGCCACTCGTTTCAACGGATTAAGAATAAACAGATTGTTCAAATTCTCTATGCGTTGGTATATAGAATCCCATATTTTACCAATAATACTTTCAACGAAGTATCCTAAACTCCATTATGCACCTTCATTTTACACAAAAAACAGTTCATCTTTATGAAAAATGCCATTTTTTTATTAGATTGCGCTCCATTCCAAAATTTGACATAGAATCAAAAAATCTCTGAATAACCCTTTACGGCCATTCAGAGATAATTTTTTATATTTGACATATATGCGCGGATCGCGCTCCAGTGCACGATTATCCTCGGCAGTAATCGCAACGTACCTTCTTTGCAGTCACAGCTCTAGTCGATCGGTTTCATTGTCGGGAATAATATGACATCACGAATCGTTGTCTGTCCCGTTAAGAGCATCACAAGACGATCGATCCCCACGCCGAGTCCTCCTGTAGGGGGTAATCCCACTTCCAGAGCATTGACGAAATCATAATCATATGGATGCGCTTCATCATCCCCGCTCTTTTTCATTTCCATCTGCGAAGCAAAACGCTGGCGCTGATCAAACGGATCGTTCAATTCGCTGAACGCATTGGCATATTCTTTTCCGCAAATAAACAATTCAAAACGTTCGGTATATCGACCGTCATCTGCACATTTTTTTGCCAAAGGCGAAATCTCGGTCGGGTGGTGCGTCACAAATGTTGGCTGAATCAGCTTTTCTTCTACATATGTGGCAAATGCTTCTTCCATAATTTTCCCGATTCCCCAACCCTGTTGCATCTCCAGCTTCAATTCTTTCCCTTTTTCGATTGCTGTTTCAATATCATCAATCCGGTCAAAATCAATCCCGGTATATTCCGTCACCAAATCCGCCATTTTTGCACGTTTGAACGGCGCTTTTAAACTGACCGCATGTCCGTCATACTCCACTTGATCCGTATGCAGCACCGTATCCGCCACATAAGCAAACAGCTCTTCCACCATCTTCATTACATCGTGAAAGTCTGCATATGCTTCATAGCTTTCCATCGTCGTAAACTCAGGATTATGCGTTGCATCCATCCCTTCATTGCGAAACAATCTTCCGATTTCGTATACCTTGTCAAATCCTCCTACAATCAATCTTTTCAGAGGAAGTTCGGTCGCGATTCTCATATACATCGGAATGTCCAACGTATTGTGGTGCGTCACAAACGGCCGCGCATTCGCTCCCCCTGCCAGTGTCCCAAGAATGGGAGTCTCCACATCGATAAACCCGCGGTTGTCCATAAATTCACGGATCGCACGGATGATTTTCGTTCTGAGAATAAAAACCTCTTTTACCTCCGGATTCATGATCAAATCCACATAACGCTGCCGATAGCGCAGGTCCGTGTCTTTGAGTCCGTGAAATTTTTCCGGCAAGATTTGAATCGATTTCGAAAGCATCGTGATTTTAATCGGGCGGATTGATATTTGTCCTCGCTGTGTCTGAAAAACCTCTCCCTCCGCTCCGATAATATCTCCGATATCGTAAGACAAAATACGTTCGTATTCCTCTTCTTCAAACAAGTCCCGTTTGATAAAAAGCTGAATCCTGCCCGAACTGTCCTGCAAATCAAAAAAAGCGACCTTTCCCTGTCCCCTTTTTGCCATAATTCTTCCGGCAACAGAAACGGTTTTCCCGTCATATTCTTCGAATCTTTCGATAATATCTTTCGTATAAGCCGTTCTGAGATATTTTGTCTCTCTATAAGGGTATCTGTCCTCTGCACAAAGCTTGTTGTATTTGTCTACCTTCACCTTCACTACTTCGGGCAGATTCTCATAATATTCGTTCATTCTGTCTCCTGTCTCAAACAACCTGTAAGATCTTCAGTTGATACTCGCACATCGGCGCCTGAACGGTCACGACCGCTCCCGTTTTACTGCCGATAATCGCTTTTCCGACAGGAGATTCATTGGAGATCCGCTGTGCATCCAAATCGGCTTCATCGCTTCCGACGATCGTGTATTCAAATTCTTCGCCGGCTTCCACATCCAACACTTTTACTTTACTTCCGACCACAACCGTATCACGCGGTCCTTTCTGATCATCGATCAGCACCGCGTTTTTTACTTTAAATTCCAATTCCATAATTTCGCCTTCGATAAAAGCCTGTTCCGTCTTGGCTTCTTCGTATTCGGCATTTTCGCTTAAATCTCCGAATTCCCGCGCTACTTTTATCTTTTCGGCAATTTCATGTCGTTTTTTCGTTTTCAGGTATTCCAAACGTTCTGCCAGTTCATTATACCCTTCTTTTGTCAACAATACTTCTTTACTTGCCATACAGCCCTCCCGTATGATATCTTTTTAGTATTATAATGAGCATTTCAAAACAAGTCAATGTTTTTATCGCAAATGAACGCCCACAATATGCTTACTCACACAAGAATAAAACTTCTTCATCAAACAAAAGCCGCCTGACAGCGGCTTTTGAAGATTTCAATGTAAAGTACGGTTACAAATCGGGTTCTGCCCGATATCAGTCCTGCACTTCTCCGTTCGGAGCAACCGCACAAAAATATCCAAAACGGAAGTACGTGCGACTATTTTTCTTTTCTCGCTTTCGCTTCGGCAATAATCTTATCCGAAAAAGCGGCAGGAACTTCTTCATATCGCTCGAATTCCATTTCAAACGATCCTCTGGCCTGTGTCATTGATCTCAGCTCTGTTGCATATTTGAACAATTCGCTCAGCGGAGCTTCTGCGTTGATTTGCTCTTTTCCCCCTTTGACAGGTTCCATCCCCATGATTCTTCCGCGTTTTTTATTCAGATCGCCCATAATGTCGCCCATATATTTTTCCGGTACCGTAATCGATATTTTGTAAATCGGTTCCAATAATACCGGTCCGGCATTCGGAATTCCTTCTCGGTAAGCGAGCGATGCCGCCGTCATGAAAGACATTTCATCGGAATCGACAGGATGATATTTCCCGTCAAATAATGTTGCGCGCACCCCGACCATCGGATACCCTGCGAGCACCCCTTTTTCCACCGCCTTATGCATCCCTTTTTCCACGGCGGGAATAAATTGTCTAGGCACCGCACCACCGACTACTTTATCCACAAATTCCAACGGAACGTTCAAATCGAATGTCGGTTCAAACTCCACGGAAACAACCCCGTATTGGCCGCTGCCGCCCGATTGTTTTTTGTGCTTGCCTTCGGCCGTTGCTTTCTTTTTAATGGTTTCCCGATAGGGAACGATCGGGACATCCAGTTCCACATCCACACTGAATTTACTTTTCAGCTTGCTGGCGATCACCTCTAAATGCATTTCCCCCATTCCCGACAAAATACTCTGATTTGTTTCGGCATTCCGGTCGATATGCATCGTCAAATCTTCTTCGCGTATACGGGACAGCCCGGAACCGAGCTTGTCTTCGTCCCCTTTTGATTTCGGCGAAATCGACCTGGAAAAATTAGGCTTCGGAAATACAATCTTTGCGTATTCGGGTGAGGCCTTCGGGTCAGACAGAATGTTGTTTGTCACGGTATCCGTCAATTTCGAAAACGCACCGATATCACCGGCGTTGAGTTTTTCCAATTCCGTCTGTTTTTTCCCGATCATTGTGTATAAATGGTTCACTTTTTCTTTTTTGTCTTTGTCGATATTATGCAATTCCAGCCCGGCAACGACAGACCCGCTCATCACCTTGAACATCGACAATTTCCCGACGTATGGATCTGCAATCGTTTTAAATACGAAAACACTGACCGGCTTTGCCGGATCGATTGCATCCCGTTTGGAATCCAACGGCGATGGCATTAAATCAACGATCATATCCAAAAGGCGATCCACACCCGTCAAATTCAATGCCGACACACTGACTACAGGAATCATATCTCCTTCCAAAACAGCTGTTTTGATACCGGAATTGATTTCGTCTTCAGTCAATGCTTCCCCTTCAAGATATTTTTCCATCAATTCCTCGTTTGAGGAAGCAGCGGTTTCCAATAAGGAGTCCTTCTTTTCTTCGGCGGAAGAAATAATATTTTGGGGAGCATCCGTTTCTTTCGCGATTCCTTTTTCATATTCATATGCTTTGGCATTTACTACATCATAAATCCGATTAAACCCCACACCTTCATTGATCGGCAAATCAAAAGCAACCGCTTTGCCTCCGAACAGGGATTCAACAGATCCAATCGCCTTTTCAAAATCAACATTCTCACGATCCAGTTTATTTATCACGATCATACATGGAATCCCTGCTTCCTGAACGGCTTCCCATGCTTTTTCCGAACCGACTTCAACGCCGCTCATTGCATCCAATACAATCACTGCCGCATCGGCTGCCCGCAATGCTTCCGCCTGTTCCCCCACAAAATCAAAATAACCGGGGGTATCCAATACATTGATTTTCGTATTCCTATATTCCATAGGAATCAAGGAAGTAGAAATGGATATCGCCCGATTCTGTTCTTCCGGGTCATAATCGGATATCGTGGAACGATCCTCGATTTTACCCATACGATCAATCAGTTTTGTTTTCAGTGCCATAGCTTCGGCAAGAATCGTCTTCCCGCTTCCGCCATGGCCCAATAGAGCAACGTTTCGTAAATCCTTTGACTCATAAGTTTTCATAACTGCCTCCACTCGCGGCGAACCGCTCAAATATAAATTTGTAGTGTAAAAAGCAAAAAGAACCTGAGAGGTAAGGATGAGAACCTTACTTCCTTTTCCCAGATTCTTTTGTTTTCGTCAGTTTTTTCTTTTTGTGTCTGGTTCGTATACTCTTGATTATTTTCAATCCCGCAAACGCGATGCTTGCGACATCATAAATTCGTTTCACATTGGGAATATATTCCAACGCGTTTAAACCGCCGCTTTTCAGAGACGCCGCCATTTTGTCCGCGTGTGAAACGACATTGCTGACCTTAGTCACTATTTCTTTCGTATCATTTGAAATCGTATCGACATTCTTTACGATGGCTGTTACGGATGCTTCATTTTCCGAGATTAATGTATCCACCTTGTTCAGTGTCAAAAGCATCTTTCTGATCGCAATAATTGCATAAACGACAAGCGCCACAAACGCGATGCCGGCAATTAAGACGACGATTTCCCATACTTGCATCTCATTGCCCGCTTTCTATTCTTCGCTTGATGTTTCATCCTGTTCATTCGGGAACGTATATGTTTCATCGTTGAGTGTTTCTTTCAGTTCCTGAAGCTGTTCCTTTGCATATTCCGAATATTCCGTTGCTTTCTTTCCTACTTCTTCTCCAAAATCGGAAATTCTGTCCGATGCGTAATCGACAAAATTGGTGATCCCTTCTCGGGCATCTTCCGCCTTCTGTTTCAAAATTTCTGTAACTTCGTCTTTGTTGTCATAGATAATCTTTGCCGCGACACCTGCGATCGCACCCATTAAAAATCCAAAAACAAATTTTCCTCTTGCCATGATTATCCTCCGTTCTTCTTTATGATTCGTCACATTGACTCAGAAAGAATGTTTGTTGAATTATTATATCATGAAACAATATCTTTCTCAATGCATCTCGTGATAATTATTTGCTAATCCCCACAGACATTTCTGCCTTTACACAAAAAAAGATAACCGTCGGATTCATCGGACGGTTATCTGAAAGATTACGATTTTTAAGCGATCTCGATCGATCCCGAATCAAAGATACGTCTGAACTCATCTCCGCTGAGCGTTTCTTTTTCCAACAGATATTTCACGATCAAATCCACTTTCTCTTTGTTTTCGGTAAGAATATCTCTTGCTTTCTGATGGCATTGATCGATAATTTTTTTCACTTCCCTGTCGATAGTGGAAGATACTTCTTCGCTGAAATTTTTCGAACGCAACAAATCTCTCCCGATAAATACGTCTTCTTCGCCGCTGCCGAAGTTGATCGGTCCCAATTCTTCACTCATCCCGAGCTCCGTAATCATTAAACGAGCCAATCTGCTGGCCTGTTTGATATCACTGTATGCTCCCGTACTGATATCATCCAGGAACAATTCTTCTGCCGCTCTGCCCCCGAAATAAATTGTAATATCATTAAGCAATTTGTTTTTTAATGTGTATTCATTGTCTTTTTCAGGCAATTGCAACGTATACCCTCCGGCATGCCCGCGAGGAATAATCGAAATTTCATGCACCGGATCGGTAGATGGCAATACCTGTGCCACCACAGCATGACCGGTCTCATGATAAGCCGTCGATCGTTTATCTTCATCCGAAACCAATTTGCTTTTTTTCGCGGGACCGATGGCAACCCGTTTGATCGCCTCTTCGATCTCCGTCATCGTGATTGATTTTTTCTTCTCTCTGGCCGCAAGCAATGAAGATTCATTCATGATGTTTTCAAGATCGGCTCCGGTAAACCCTGCCGTTCCCTGCGCGATGGTTTTCAGCTTCACTTCAGGATCCAACGGTTTGTTTTTGGAGTGAACTTCCAAAATTTCTTCCCGACCCTTTACGTCCGGCAAACCGACTTTGATCTGTCGGTCAAAGCGACCCGGCCTCATTAAAGCCGGATCCAGAATATCTGCTCTGTTTGTGGCAGCAATCACGATAATTCCCTGATGATCCGTAAACCCGTCCATTTCGACAAGCAATTGATTCAACGTTTGTTCCCGTTCATCGTTTCCGCCGCCGAGTCCTGCCCCGCGGTGTCGTCCGACGGCATCGATTTCATCAATGAATACAATACAGGGGGCATTTTTCTTTGCACTCTCAAACAAATCACGGACTCTTGACGCCCCGACCCCCACAAACATTTCCACAAAATCGGAACCGCTGATTGTGAAAAACGGCACCCCGGCTTCTCCTGCCGTTGCCCGAGCCAACAGTGTTTTCCCTGTTCCCGGAGGGCCTACAAGCAGCACCCCTTTCGGAATTCTGGCACCCAACTTCATATATCGATCCGGATATTTCAAGAAATCTACGATTTCTGCCAATTCTTCTTTTTCTTCATCCGCGCCGGCTACGTTTTTAAATGTCACATCTTTATCACTGCGCATATACAGGCGGGCTTTACTTTTGCCGAAGTTCATCACTTTGCCTCCGCCGCCACCCTGTTGGCTCATGAAGATAAAGAATACAAACCCGATCACTGCAATCATCATGACGATCATCAAAATAGTAGACCAAGTATCCTCCGAAAGCATTCCGTAGGTCACATCGATCGTTCCCGGATGATCGGATAAATATGCATCGATCATGGTATTGAATTCGGCGATCGGTGCGTATGCGGTCACATATTGATCGGTTCCTGCATTCTGCTGCGTCAGTTTTGCCTGCACATATGCAGTCTCGTTTTTGCCCATGCTGATTTCAATACTTGCCACCTGATCATTTTGGATGTATGTAACAAGTTCGTTATAAGTGATTTTTTCCACATTTCCGTTGCTGAAAATGTTGTTTCCGGTAATACTGCCGATATACAGAAACGCACCCAAAATAATCAGCACATAAAATATCAGTGTTCCTAAACTCTTTTTTTTCAAACCTCAGTCTCCTCAACCGTATAGTATCTCAACACCGCACCGCAGTAATTCCTATCGGTACAGTTCTTCTTTTAAAATTCCGATATAGGGCAGATTCCGGTAAAGACCGTTGTAGTCGAGACCATAACCCACCACAAATTCGTCTTTGATCGTAAAACCGACATAATTCACGGGTACTTTCATTTGGCTGTCCGGATCGTCTTTCTCTTTCAACAGCAGTGTACACACCTGTATGCTGTTCGGTTTCCGTTCTTCCAACATACGGATCAGATAATCCAACGTCAGTCCCGTATCCAGGATATCCTCGACAATAATCATGTCTCTTCCCGTAATGGTAATGTCCAGGTCTTTGATGATTTTTACCACGCCGCTGGATGTCGTTTCGCCTCCATAGCTCGAAACCGACATAAAATCGATTTCCAACGGCATATCCAATTTTTTAATCAGGTCCGACATAAATAATACCGCGCCCTTAAGCACGCATATCACCAACGGTTTTTTATCGTGATATTCCTTCTGAATCACTTCCGCCAATTCGGAAACGCGACGATCCAGTTGTTCCTGACTGATCAATATTTCTTTGATGTCCTGATGCATTTATTCCTCCGTCGGGATATATTCCAACTGCAGACAACGTTCGGTTCGATCCGTAATTCTGTACCGATGATCGATTTCCCATCCAAAAATGCAAACAACACAATCACCGTCAAACAAAATCGGTATTTTCATCCTTTCATCTTTCGGAATTTTTTGATCGATGAAATATTTTTTCAACGATTTTTTTCCTTCCGTTCCGAGCGGATAAAAGAAATCGCCTTCCGATCTGTTGCCAATCGTCAGATTATGCTCTATTTTATCATAGTCAATCGCTTTTATATACCGATTACAGAGATTCTTTTCAATTTTTTTCACGCGTTCCATACGCAAAAGAAAGCCTTCGTTTGGGAACAAATAACTGCCTTTGCTTCCCACTGGATATCGAAATACAGAGCGTTGCACATGCGGTTTGCCTTTTGTTGCGATCAGCATTCCGTACGTTCTTTTCAGTGTGCAGTTCGGCAAATGCAACTCCCATACCGTGTTTTCGTGTTCCGCAATTTTCGTGATTGCAAGTTCAATATGTCCGAACCCGATATCTTCGGAACAGCCGATATCCGTCATCATTTTTCTCAGAAGATATTCCTGGACACTTCGTTTCTGTGCACCGAATATCTCATAAGGAAATGTACCTGCCGCCGTCGAATACTCACCTGACAACTCCTCGGCAATCTCTTTAAAATACAAATCGGCATTCGCGGCAATCCGTGATAAAGAAAGCAAACTGTCGGCTAGGTTCGGATTTTCCTTTTCCAACAAAGGGATCACCCGATTGCGAATGCGATTTCTGAAATAATCGTCCGACTCATTTGTCTCGTCATGCATATATTCGATCCCGTTTTCATTCAGATATTCAATCATTTCCTGCTTGCGAAACGCAAGCAGCGGACGAATGATATGCCCTCTCTGTTCGGGAATTCCGGATAACCCATGCAATCCTGTTCCCCGAATCACTCTCATTAACACTGTTTCCGTCTGATCGTCGGCATGATGAGCAGTCGCCGCTTTTTGAAGCTGATACTTACAAAGCAGTTCTTCCATCAGACGATAACGCTCCATACGTCCGGCTTCTTCCGATGAGATTTTTCCCTCCGATGCGAACCTTGGAATATCACTGCGGACGATATCGCAGGGGATATTCCAACGACGGCACAATTCCGAAACAAACGCTTCATCACGTTGCGCGCTTTCTCTCATCATATGATTTAAATGAAACGCATGCAGGCGCAATTTCAGCCTTGGCTGTAACTCTTTGAACATACACAAAAGAAAAACGGAATCGCTGCCACCCGAAAGCGCAATCAAAATTCCATCTTCTTCCTTCAGCAGATGTTTTTGCATACATACCTGTTCAAAACGCTCTGTCATTCTATTTTCATTCATGCTGTTATTATAACCTGAATGGTTTCCGTTTCACACATTTTGGGTGATTCTTTCTCTGTTCGCTACGTTTCTCGCATATTATTATGATATAATATGATGCGAAATAAAATTATGAACAAAATTAGCGCCGGGTTCCACTGAACCAGCTCTTATCGTCAAAACGGAATTCTGCGCGGAATGGATTTAAATAATGGGTCTTTTTACGGCACTGTCGGATAAATTGGACAGTTTGGAACTCAAAAAATACTATAAAATACTGGACAAAGTCCTTGCTTGGGAAGAACCTTACAAAGAACTTTCCGAACAACAGCTGAAAAATAAAACGGAGGAATTCCGCTCCCGTCTCCGAGAAGGAGAAACACTGGATGATCTTTTGCCGGAAGCCTTTGCCACAGTAAGGGAAGCATCCTCGCGCGTTCTCGGCATGCGGCATTTCCCGGTTCAGATTATCGGCGGAACCATCCTGCATCAGGGAAATATCGCTGAAATGAAAACAGGGGAAGGGAAAACACTCGTTGCAACCCTGCCGGCTTACCTCAACGCGTTGGAAGGAAACGGCGTCCATGTCATTACAGTCAATGACTACCTTGCTTCCCGTGACGCTGACTGGATGGGGAAAATCTACGAATACCTTGGTTTAACGGTCGGATTGATCGTTCATGGGCTCAATCCCGAAGAACGCAAAAAAGCATATCTTGCAGATATCACTTACGGAACCAATAATGAATTCGGATTCGATTATTTGCGGGATAACATGGTATTGCGCAAAGAAAATATGGTACAACGCGAATTGAATTTCGCCATCGTCGATGAAGTTGACTCCATTCTCATCGATGAAGCCAGAACCCCGCTCATCATCTCCGGCAGCGGACAGGAAAGCACCAAAATGTACGTATTGGCCGATGCATTCTCCAAACGTCTGAAAGAAGAAGACGACTACACCATGGATGAAAAAGCCAAAACCGTCACGCTCACGGAAGAGGGGGTCGAAAAGGCAGAACGTCACTTCGGCGTTGAAAATCTGACCGACCTGTCGAATATGGAATTGCTTCATCACATCAACCAAGCGCTGAAAGCACAGTATATGATGAAGAAAGATGTGGACTATGTCGTACAGGACGGGGAAATCATTATTGTCGACGAATTCACGGGGCGCCTTATGCCCGGCAGACGATATAACGAAGGTCTGCACCAGGCGATTGAAGCAAAAGAACGTGTCAAAGTTGCCAGAGAATCTGTCACGTTGGCAACCATCACGTTTCAGAATTACTTCCGCATGTTCAAAAAACTTTCGGGCATGACCGGTACGGCAAAAACAGAAGAAACGGAATTCAAATCCATTTATCAGATGGATGTCATCTGCGTTCCGACCAATAAACCCAACGTCAGAAACGACATGCATGATGTTGTTTACAAGACCGAAAAAGGAAAATTCCGTGCCGTTGTGGAAGAGATCAAAGAACGCCACGCCACAGGCCAGCCGATTCTGGTCGGTACCATTTCCATTGAAAAATCGGAAATTCTCAGCGGAATGCTTAACCGACAGGGCATTAAGCACAGCGTGCTCAATGCCAAATATCACCAGAAAGAAGCCGAAATCATCAGCCAGGCCGGACAGATGAATACCGTAACCATATCGACTAACATGGCGGGTCGAGGAACCGACATTGTGCTCGGCGAAGGAGTGAAAGAACTCGGCGGTCTGCATATCATCGGTACGGAACGTCATGAAAGCAGACGTATCGACAACCAGCTGCGAGGACGTGCCGGAAGGCAGGGAGATCCGGGTTCCACTCAGTTTTACATTTCTCTCGAAGATGATCTGATGCGTATGTTCGGTTCGGAACGCACGCAGGGTTTGGTCGATAAGATCGGACTGGATGAAGACACGCCTATCGAAAGCGGGATTCTGACCAAGGGCATTGAAAACGCTCAAAAGAATGTCGAAGGCAGAAACTTCGGCATCAGAAAATATGTTCTTCAGTATGACGATGTCATGAACAAACAGCGTGAAGTTATTTATGCGCAGCGCAAAAGTGTGTTGGAAGGGGAAGACCTTTCGGGCGAAATCAATGACATGATCGCTGAAGTATGCGATAAATATGTTCAGATCTATACGATGAGCCAGGAATCCAGCGACGAATGGGAACTCGATAAGCTGAGCGAAAAAATGAAAGCTTATTTCGGCATCGACATCGCATTCCCCAATATGACAGAGCCGGAAGAAATGACAAAGCTTGCTCTGGAAAAAATCAAACTCCGCCGATCGGAAATCGAAGCAGAAATCGGCGAAACCCAAATGAGAGAAATTGAACGCATTATTCTGCTGCGCGTTGTCGACAGCCGATGGATGGAACATATCGACAACATGGATCAGCTGCGTCAGGGAATCAACCTGCGGGCATATGGTCAGGTCGATCCTGTGCAGGCTTATACAAAAGAAGGCTTCGCAATGTTCGAAGAGATGAATGAAACGATCATCGACGAAACGGTTCGTCATCTTTTCAATTTTAAAATCACGAAGCAGCCGGAATTGACGGAACGCCAAATGCCCGCAATGACAACCAATCAAAGCGGCGGCGAACAGGTCAAGCGCGAAGGTCATATCAGCAAAAATGCTCCCTGCCCCTGCGGCAGCGGCAAAAAATACAAACGATGCTGCGGCAAAGAAGACTGAACGGCCGCATTACAGCATTCAAAGGTGGTGAAACAATGATTTTTCTTGACGAAATCAAGTCGGAAGTAAGCAAAATCAGCAAACAAATCATTGAAATGGGGAATTCACTTTGACGTTCCCGAACTCAATAAACAAATAGCTGCGCTGGAAGAAAAGATGAGCGCCCCCGATTTTTGGGACGATGCCCCTGCGGCACAAAAAGTGCTCAAAGAAATCAAAATACTGAAATCAAAATCCGAAAAATATGAACAGGTTCGCAACTTGTCGGACGATTTATTCATCCTGATCGAATTGTATGAGTCGGATCCGAATGAAGAAAACGAAAAAGAATTGACTCAGGATCTGAACAAGCTGAAAAAACTCTCCGAAACCTTTATTCTGGACACGCTGCTCACGGGGGAATACGATGCAAACAACGCCATTCTCTCCATTCATCCGGGAGCGGGAGGCACCGAATCACAGGATTGGGCGGATATGCTTTTGCGCATGTATCTGCGCTACGGAGAACGAATGGGTTATAAAGTCACAACCCTCGATTATTTGGAAGGCGACGTTGCAGGCATCAAAAGCGTTACCCTTCTGTTTGAAGGAATCAATGCCTACGGCTATCTTAAAGCGGAAAAGGGTGTTCACAGACTGGTTCGAATTTCTCCGTTCGATTCGGCGGGTCGCAGACATACATCTTTTGCTTCGGTGGATATTACCCCTGAAATCAATGATGAAATCAAAATCGAAATCGATCCTTCCGATCTTCGAATCGATACGTATCGTTCAAGCGGTGCCGGCGGACAGCACGTTAACAAAACGGAATCCGCCATCCGAATCACACATCTCCCGACAGGGATTGTTGTGGCTTGCCAAAACGAACGAAGCCAGCATCAGAACAAAGAAGTCGCAATGCGTATGCTCATGTCCAAACTGACAGAACTGATGGAGCAGGAACACAAAGACAAAATCTCCGATCTTCAGGGAGATTACGGACAGATTGCATGGGGCAACCAAATCCGATCCTATGTCTTTCATCCGTATTCTTTGGTCAAAGACCATCGCACCAATACCGAAACAGGGAACGTACAGGCAGTCATGGACGGCGAAATCGACCTTTTCATCGATGCGTATTTACGCAGCAAATTATCATAAAAAAATGTATTAATCGATAAACTAAAAGCAGACATGAAAAACATGTCTGCTTTTGATTGGCTGGTTCATGAACTACTTCTTCCCCGCCAATTTATTCAACAGGATCACTGTATCGCTGAAAAACCGCATCCTCAAAAAATCAATCTTCAAAATTCAGCAGCGATTTCCTTACTTTCACCAACTCAATCTGATTTTCCAATAATTTGTTCTGCAATTCTGTCATCGTACGCTTATTCATTTCATACTCTGTTCTCAGCGTATTAAACTTTGTTTTATATTCGTCGAGCAGTTCCGTTATTTCTTCATTCTCCATCTCAACACGTTCAATCCGATTCTGAAGTACTTTATTCTTGACTTCATTTTCTTCGATCTCCTGCATTGCTTCAGTTAATTTATCTTTGTAATTGATCAGCACCTGATATTCTGCATCCCGCTCTTTATAAGCTTCCAGCTCATCTTTGATGCGATAAAGTTCTTCGCTCAAATTAAGTGCAGCCAAAATAGCCGCACTCATGTTGGAAATATACGGTGCCGACTGTTTTGTTTCCCGAATCAGTTTATTCACGAATGTAGCAATCATACCCACACGCTGCGGATCATCATCCGTCAGGATCTGATAATCCACACCCATAATACTGATCGTCATCCGTTTTTTTGTTTCTTCGCCCATATCAACTGCCCTCTTGCTCATTATATTGAGAAATCGAACAAATTTCAACAATTTTTTCAGAACATCAAAATCACATGTGATTTTCTTATCGGATTAACAGTTACCCACCACAATTTTCACGTTCTCATATCCGATAATATCACGAAGTTCTCTCAGAACCTGCATGTCATCCGTTACCCACATGCTTTTATCCGCCAAAAATTTTTTCTGTCGTTCTTTGTTGTACAAAATTACTTTGATCTCTCCGCTGTTGCGCAACAGCACATCTTTCAGTTCATCCAACATCATAATGGAGCGATCATCAAATGCGATGATAACCGACGCATTCTCCGGAATCCTGTTCATAACAACGGTTGATTCTCGTTGAATATGAGGCTCGGCTGCCTCGATTTGCTTGGGATAAGAATTCCCGCCGCCGACTGCTTTCGGATGTGTATTTTTGTCACTCTCCCGAATCGTTTTGAAAGTGGACACTGATTTCGCATCATCCATGCTGACAAGGATATTGGCTGAAATTGATACGGAAGCTTCATCCCTGCGGCTGATTTTCCCCTTAATCAGGACAGCCTCTTCTTTTCGGATCAAAGAAATTTTGTCCGCATACAGTTTCGGAAACACAGACACTTCAAAGATACCGAATAAATCCTCCACTTGAATAAATGCCATCGGCTGATTTTTTCTCGTCATCACAGTCTTAATTCCGACAATAATACCGGCAACTACCGTCTGTTCATTGTCCTGCGGCATTTCTTCCTCGTCTGTCGAAGCAAGCGAGACCGAATCATGTGTCACATATTTATCAAAAAAAGATTGATACTTATCCAAAGGATGCCCCGAAATATAGATCCCCATCGCTTCTTTTTCGTACTGAAGCAATTCATCCTTCTCAAACTCTTTGCGGTTTTTCGGGATATAAACTTCCGTTTCCGTCATATCTCCCGATACCATATCCATCAGAGACATCTGACCCTCAATATTCTGTTTGCGTTTCCTCATGACCGAATCAATGTATTCGGAGAAAATTGCCATCAGTTCGCTTCGTTTGTGCCCGAGCGAATCGAATGCACCGCTTTTAATCAGACTTTCCACCCCGCGTTTATTCAAGCTCTGAAACTCCATTTTATTGACAAAATCAGAAAAATCTGTGAACTTCCCCTTTTCGTCTCTCGTACGGATAATTTCGTCCACAGCGTTTTCACCGAGACCTTTTACCGCCAGCATGCCGAATCGGATATTTCCGCTTGATACGCTGAACTGACGTCCGCTTTCATTGATGTCGGGCGAAAGCAATTGAATATTCATATCTCTCAGGTGTTGAATATATTTGCTTATTTTGTCATCAAATCCCGTAACACTTGTCAAAAGAGCCGCCATAAATTCCACAGGATAATAGGCTTTCAGCAATGCGGTCTGATAAGATATCACCGCATAAGCGGCCGCATGCGACTTATTGAATGCATAACTTGCGAAATCCATCATCTGATCATAGATCTGATTCGCAATTTCTTCGCTGATCCCGTTTTTTACGCAGCCGTCAACATCCTTTTCTGCATCGCCGTACACGAACGTTTTACGTTCTTTGATCATTTCTTTTTCTTTTTTCTTGGACATTGCCCGTCGTACATTATCACTCTGACCAAGCGAATATCCGGCCAAATCGCGGACAATCTGCATTACCTGTTCCTGATATACCATACACCCGTAGGTCACATTCAGAATCGGTTCAAGCGTATGATGCAGATACTGGATCTTGTCAGGATTCCGTTTATTCTCGATATAAGTGTCAATGAACTGCATCGGCCCCGGACGATAAAGAGAAATTCCGGCAATGATATCTTCAAATGTATCCGGTCTCAGGTTCTGCATGAATGCCCGCATCCCTGCACTTTCCAACTGAAAGACACCCAGTGTGTCTCCTTTGGAAATCAGTTCAAAGACTTTCGGATCATCAAATTCCAACTGATCCAGTTTCAATGTTATGCCGTGCGCATCCTGAATGTTCTGAATGGCATCTTTGATTACCGTAAGATTTCGCAGCCCCAAAAAGTCCATTTTGAGAAGACCGAGTTTTTCAACCGTCGTCATATTGAATTGTGTTGCAACATTGCCGTCGTTCACATAAAGCGGCACATATTCCATCACGGGGATATCGGTAATCACAACCCCTGCGGCATGAGTGGAAGCATGTCGGGGGGTTCCTTCCAATGCTTTGCTGACTTCGATCAATTTGCGTACCTGATCATCTGTTTCAATCATCTGTGCCAGATCGGGATTCTCTTCGATCGCCGAGCTGATAGTTGTTCCGAGACGTGACGGAATCGCTTTTGCGACACGGTCACAGTCGGAATAGCTCATCCCCAAACTTCTTCCCACGTCACGCACAACAGCTTTTGCTCCGAGCGTTCCGAACGTAATAATCTGAGCGACATTCGTATCGTGATATTTCTCAATGACATACTCGATAACGCGATGCCTGTTTTCATAGCAGAAATCAATGTCGATATCCGGCATTGAAACACGGCTGACATTGAGGAACCGCTCAAATATCAGGTTGTATTTAATAGGATCGATTTCGGTAATATTCAGACAATAACTGACAATACTGCCTGCGGCACTTCCTCTTCCGGGTCCGACCGCAATTCCGTTGTCTTTTGCGTACTTGATAAAATCCCATACGATCAGGAAATATTCATTGAACCCCATCCCGTCTATTACACCAAGCTCATAATCCAAGCGTTGCATCAGAGACTCATCCGCTTCCCCGTATTTTCGTTTCATCCCTTCCATGCACAAATCGCGGAGATACTGTTTCGAGTCTGTTCCTTCCGGAAGCGGATATTTCGGCAAATGATAATGATTGAAAACAAAATCCACATTGCATCGTTCCGCAATTTTCCCAGTGTTAGAGATCGCCTCGGGAACATATGAAAACAACTGTTCCATCTCTTCCGGCGTTTTTAAATAAAATTGGTCATTCGGAAAACGCATCCGTTTCGGATCATCATAAGTCGATGCAGTCTGCACACAGAGCAACACGTCGTGATATTCCGCTTCGGACTGTTCGATATAATGGGCATCGTTTGTGGCAACCAATCCCAACCCTTCTTCTTTTGCGAATTTAATCAGGGTTTCGTTTGCTTTTTTTTCTTCTTCCATCCCATGATCCTGAATCTCAACAAACAGATTCTCTTTGCCGAAAATATCCATAAGAGTATGCAGATCGTTTCGCGCTCCTTCCGGATTGTCGTGAATGATTTTATTCGGCACCTTTCCACCGATGCACCCGGTCAAAGCAATAATTCCATCGGAATATTTTCGCAGCAAATCAAAGTCGGCACGGGGCTTACGGTAAAATCCGTCGATATACGCCGTTGACACAATCTTGAGCAAATTGTGATATCCCTCATTGTTTTCCGCAAGCAGCACGAGGTGATAATTATCCCAGTCGTATGCGGAATCTTTGTCGGTCAAGTTGCGTTCCGACATATAAATCTCGCATCCGAGAATCGGTTTGATATCGTTCTCTTTGCATGCATTATAAAAATCGATCACCCCGAACATCGCTCCGTGATCGGTAATCGCAATTGATTTCATGCCAAGTTCTTTTACTTTTTTCACCAGTTTGTTGATATCACAAAATCCGTCCAGCAATGAATATTTTGTATGAATGTGTAAATGCGTAAAATTATTTTCCATCTCTGCGCCTCATCGTTTCTGTAATCATTATAACAAATAATCGGACAACATAAAACGGAGTCCGTAAAATTTACAGACTCCTTCCGGTTAAAAAATATTAACTCCCGAATGGACGCAAAAAAGAATTTTGTGCTTACTTACGTTATCCGGCAAATATTCTTAATAATATCTTCACTTAATGTCTTACACTTTGAAAATCGTTCGAAGTTGCAGACCCGCAGAAATGATACCGAATTTGCGAATCCGAGACAGAACTTCCGGCGGCAACGATATCCGTCATAACTTCTCTTGGCTGTGTCAGGAAATACCGTTCTCTATCTGTATCGGTCAAATCCCATTCTGTCCTCTTCTCTCGGAATATTGTTTTGTATCACAAACTCGGTGAATCGATCTGTCATGAGCGGGAGATTGTAATACCCCGAATAACTTTGTTTCAGCGCGTCCGAATTGATGAAAAAAGCTGTAAAATAAATGAATTCAAAAACTTTGAGCGGAATCGATAAAATCAGCTGAACTGCCGTTGCGGCCAATTCGTTATTACCGATTGATTGAAACGGAATCGTCAGAATTCCGATCAGCAACCCGATACCGACAAACATCATAATATAACCGAACAGTTTTCCTTTCATCCCCTTTGTCAGCTTATCCGAATACGAAAGCGAACCGAATCCCCCGACATCATATTGAAATGCAGCATGAAAAGCAAAATACCATTTAAGCGAAAACAGAATGGCAACTGCATACACCCCTAGGATCATCATCGTGACGAGTATCATCAAAACGATCATACCTGCATTTGAATTCGAAGAAAAATAAGTCACCGAAGCAACCGAGGCAACAAATGCGATACAGGCAACCATAATCAGCACCGCAGCCAATACGATCACGAAAAAAGCGAGATAAGTTGTCAGATATGCTTTAAAACATTTATGCACATAGCGAAAAGCATCGCCGTCCGACAGGTGCAGATGATCGGCAAACGCTCTTGTCTGCACGTAGATCAATCCCAAT
Source organism: Anaerofustis sp. (assembly GCA_041447245.1). GTDB lineage: Bacteria > Bacillota > Clostridia > Eubacteriales > Anaerofustaceae > JBGMEA01. The sequence continues at coordinate 48,921 of JBGMEA010000020.1, read as the reverse complement.
GAATAATATGTTGCGGCAAATGATATTACAATAAGCGTCAGAATCATACCGAAAGCAGAAAGATAAGTCGCCGGATTCAGATATTTGACATAGGCAAGCATCAACCCGATCCGTTCGGTATAAATTGCCATCAAAATCAGGCTCACGCCTGACGGTACCATCAGAATACCCATTGCAATCAGACACGTTTGGTAGCGATGCTTGATAAAATCGACTGACAAAGAAAAATAGCCCGAAAGAGTAAAAAAATAATCCCTGATTGTGTTCCTGTTCATAATACCCCCATCAATTCATGGCTTTCCGTTTCAGTACAGTTTTGCATGGTATATCGGAATTCGATTTTCAATTTGCATCGCCATATGCAATTTATTATACCAGTTCAATCCGACGCTTTCAATTTATTTTCGCTTTGATTCGAGGCCATTCTGTTTCATTGATTTGCAATCTATTGTATAATAAATTATTATAAAGATAGAAACAGATAGGGGCAAAGCACATGATCGACAGCTTAAAAAGCTTGTTTCACGATATTTTTTCGACATTCACATTTGTATCGGCCATTGATATTCTGCTTACGGCAGTGTTGATTTATTATGTTCTCAAATGGATCAAAGGCACTCAGGCGCAACAGGTAGCAAAAGGTATCGTCATTGTTTTGCTTATCACGCAACTCAGCGATTGGCTTGGTCTTGTCACAATTCATTATATTTTCAAAAGCATGATCACTGTCGGGTTGATCGCGTTGGTCGTCATGTTTCAACCCGAGCTGCGCCGTGCATTGGAAAAACTGGGCAGCACCAAACTCAACTCGGTTTTCCCCGCATTGACCAGGACGGAAAAAGAGATCGATATCTATGATGTGATTGAAGAAATCATCGACAGTGTCAAGGAACTTTCCGCATCCAAAACCGGAGCGCTGATTGTCTTTGAACGCAATATCAAATTGAATTACATAGCAGAAACAGGCATTGTTCTTGACGCACTTGTCAATAAATCACTGCTCAAAAATATTTTCTATCCCAACACACCGCTGCATGACGGCGCTGTCATCATCGGGCGTGACAATCTGCGGATCAAAGCGGCAGGATGCCTTTTACCCCTCACGCAAAACCGCAATCTCAATAAAGAAATCGGCACACGTCATCGTTCCGCTATCGGCATGAGCGAAAACTCGGATTGCCTTTCCGTTGTCGTTTCGGAGGAAACCGGCGTCATTTCTTATGCCATCAACGGGAAGCTTTCCCGCTTCATTGATTTGAAAACACTGCGGAGCATTCTCAACGAAACGCTTGTGGAAGAGGACGTGAAACAAAAGAGCAAAGGGGTCTTTAAACATGAAAAAAATGTCGAAAGATAATTTGCTCCGTGCGGGCGTTTCTCTGATATTATCTTTGCTTTTATGGGTATATGCCGTTTCGGACAGCAACCCGATGTCTACACAAAGTTATTCTTCGATCGCAATCCAATACATCGGGCAAGACGGTCTGAGCGCCAACCATCTGATGTTGCAAAGTCAGATTACCTCTGTCAACATTACCCTTTACGGACGAAGCCAGCAACTCTCAAAAGTGAAATCATCCGCACTTTATGCCACAGCCGACTTATCCGGAATCACAGAAGAAGGCACCTACACCCTGCAGCTTCAACTCAACGGTATCCCGGGCAATATTACGCTTTCAGGCATTTCCAGCGAATATATCACGGTGGATGTCATTCCCATTTATGAAAAAACATTCGACCTCAGCTTGGACTATAGCGGAACCCCTTCTTCTGGCTATGCGATAACCGGTTACACCACAACGGTCGGAGAAGTCAGTATCACAGGAAACCAGGACACCGTAGATCGCATTGCAAAAGTAGCCGGACAAATTCAGGTAGACGGACACTCTTCCGATTTCACACAGTCTGTCCCACTCAAAGCGTATGCTTCGGACGGAAGTGTTTTGGGCAATATTTCGATTTTGCCCTCCGTTGCAGATGTCAATGTCTCGGTCAAGCCGACAAAAACAGTTAATTTGAAAATATCGACGATTGGGAATTGTTCCGACGGATACTATCTCAATTCTGTCACCCCGAACCAGACGGAACTCACCATTGCGGGAGATGCGTCAGCGTTGAAATCCATCGATTCCGTTTCTGCCCAACCGATCGATCTGACGGGGAAAAACGCATCTTTCACACAGACCCTAAAAATTATTGTACCGGATGGGATCACGATCGTCGGTTCCTCCAATCTCAGTGCGAATGTAGACATTGAAGCGTATGCACAGGCAACTTACACATACGATACCGTTCAGATTCGCAATATTCCCGCAGGATTGAACTGCGATTTGTCTTCCTTCTCAAAACTGACCATGACCGTGCAGGGAAGCAAGGAAATCATCAGCACGATCAGCCAAGACAGTATTACCGTCTATATCGATTTGGACGGGCTTTCCAAAGGGACCCACACCGTGCCGATTCAATATACGCTTCCTGATGGGATCACTGTCTCGTCGATCAGTATGAAGCAAGTCTCCGTCACGTTACAGTAAAGGAAAAATAAAATGAAATTCAAAGCCGAAAATATTAAAGTTCCGATTGATATTCTAACCAAAACCAATCCCAGAGAAGCAGTGATTCGCGTGTTGAAGCTTCAGGAAAATGATGTGAAGAATTTCGAAATCCTGCACTGCGCCATCGATTCCCGTTTTCACAAAACCACCGGGATTTATTATGTTTATCATGTCCGTTTCGATTACCCACGAGTGATCCGCAACAAAAAAATCAGTGAAATAAACCATGAAAATCAAACGGAAATCATTACCGCACAAGACCGAAAAAAGGAAACGGTTCTCATCGCAGGGACGGGTCCCGGAGGTCTGTTTGCAGCTCTCAGACTCATTGAATACGGCTTTGCACCGATTCTTCTGGAACGCGGACGAGATTTGGAAGATCGTATCCGAGATGTCAAACAATTTTGGGACGGAGGACAGCTGAATACCGAATCGAATATTCAATTCGGTTTGGGTGGTGCCGGCACTTTTTCAGACGGGAAACTTCGCAGCAGAATCAAAAGTCCGCTGACCCGATATGTCGGAGAACGATTTGTGGAATTCGGTGCCGATCCCTCTGTTTTGTACATGGGGAAACCACATCTTGGCACAGATATATTGCGTAAAATCATCGCCAATATGAAGCATTACATTGAAACACAGGGCGGAGAAATCCGCTTTGATTCAAAAGTAACGGATCTGATTATTGACAACAAAGAATTAAAAGCGGTCACAGTCAACGGAGATACGGAAATTCCATGTTCCAAATTGATTTTGGCAGTCGGAAACGGCGCCAGAGACACATTCGAAATGTTGGATCGCAGGGATGTTGCGATGTCGGCTAAATCTTTTGCCGTCGGCGTCCGTGCGGAGCACCCTCAAGAGCTGATCAACCGCTATACTTACGGAACCTATAACGGACATCCGCTTCTCCCCGGAGCAGAATACCAGCTGACCTTCCGTGATACAGAATCGGATCGTTCGGTCTATTCCTTTTGCAACTGCCCCGGAGGATTCGTCATCAACGCTTCCAGTGAAGAAAACGGAATTGCTGTCAACGGAATGAGTTTCAGCAAGCGCAATGCTTTTAATGCCAATTCAGCGATTGTCGTTAATGTCACACCGGAAGACTTCGAAGAAGACTCCGTTCTTGCTGCCATTGATTTTCAGCGAAAAATAGAGCAGGCCGCCTTCCGATTGGGAGGTTCCAATTACCATGCTCCGGCAATGAGCATCGCATCTTTTTTAGGCACAGAATCCTCTGTCAGCACGAAACCGACCATTCAGCCCGATTACACCAAAGCTGATATTACCAAATGTCTCCCGACATTCGTCTCCCTCTCTTTGGAAAATGCCATCTATGCTTTTTCCAAACAAATCGAGGGATTCGAGACAGGCGTCCTGACCGCACCGGAAACACGTACTTCTTCCCCTGTGCGTATCGTCCGAAATGCGGAAACAATGGAAAGTGTCAATATCCGCGGTTTATATCCTGTGGGAGAAGGAGCAGGATATGCCGGAGGGATTATCAGCAGTGCGGTTGACGGAGTGAAAGCCGTCGATAAATTGGTTGAGTTTTCTGACAAACTATAGTTAATCATACCCTATTTATCTTTCGGAGGAATCAATGAAACGTTTATTCGGAACAGACGGCATCAGAGGTGTCGCAAATAAGGAGTTGACCCCGCAACTGGCATTCCAACTGGGAAGAGCCGCCTGCATTGTGTTGGGGGGCACGGACAAAGCTCCCGTTTTTGTCATCGGAAAAGACACACGGCTCTCCTGCCCCATGCTGGAAACAGCCATTGCGAGCGGCATTATGAGCATGGGAGGCAATGTTATCTCCATCGGAGTTATCCCAACCCCCGCAGTTGCTGCTTTGACCAGATACTATCAAGCGGATGCGGGAGTCGTCATCAGTGCTTCGCACAATCCTTATTATGATAACGGCATCAAATTTTTTAATGCATCGGGGCTCAAACTGGCAGATGAAATCGAGGATGAAATTCAAACCGTGCTTTTATCGAATCCCACATTTGACAATATCACACACGAAAAAATAGGCACTTTGCGCAATATCAGAAATGCAGGAGATCTGTATATCGCTTTTCTGAAAGAGTCTCTTCCGGGAATCGATTTGAGAGGCAAAAAAATCGTTTTGGACTGTGCCAACGGCTCCACCTATCTGATCGCTCCGGAGCTGTTCACCAAACTCGGAGCCGAAATCAAAGTTATTGCATGCAAACCTTCCGGAATGAACATAAACGACAACTGCGGTTCCACGCATATCGAAGTACTTCAAAGTGAAGTTCTGAAAGAAAAAGCAGATTTCGGGCTTGCCTTCGACGGAGACGGAGACCGGCTGATCGCAGTTGACGAAAACGGCAGAGAAATAAACGGGGACGCCATTATGTATCTGTGCGCAAAATATCTGCACCGAATGAAAAAACTGCGCCACAATACACTGGTCGTCACTGTCATGAGCAACATCGGACTGAAGCTTGCCCTGCAAAGCGAAGGCATCGACATTGTCGAAACACAGGTGGGTGACCGATACATTCTCCAGAAAATGATGGAAAACAATTTCAACCTCGGAGGCGAACAATCCGGACATATCATTTATTCCGATATCAATACAACAGGTGATGGGTTGATCACCTCCATGCTGCTTGCATCCATCATAGCTTCGGATACAAAAGCATTTTCCGAGCACCTTACAGGATTGCTCGTTTATCCTCAAATACTCGTGAATGTCCGCGTTGAACCGGAGAAGAAACTCTTGTATCAAAATAATACACTTGTCGAGGAAGCTGTCCGCGAACTGAGTAAAAAATACCAAGGCGAAGGGAGAATTCTTCTCCGCCATTCGGGAACGGAACCGCTGGTTCGGATCATGATTGAAGGAAAAAATCAGGAAGCAATTCAAAAAGATGCGAATACCCTTGCCGAACTCATCGCCAAAATATCAAAATAACATCTTTAAGACAGCAGCAAAAGCATCTCTGCTGTTTTTTATTTTTCCAAGTAAACAAATCTTCTCTTCGCTGAAGATATCTTGAGACCCATCGAAGAACATTTCATATCTGCAATTATAATATTTTGAGCCTTAATGAACGTGCATGGAAGCGATCATGCTTCCATACGTAAAAAGAAAGACCGCCCTAAAATTCTCGAACTGCTTTCTTACCGCGCGAAAAAAAGAGCCACAATGTGGCTCTTTTTTGTGTAAATTATCCTTATTTATTATGAAGCTTTGATGTACTTTGCATACTGATCCGCTTCATTAATATGATCCACCGATTCTTTCGTAATCACAACCTGACTGATATCGCTCATATCGGGAATATCATACATAATCTGTTGCATGATTTTCTCCACAATACTTCGCAACCCACGCGCGCCGGTATTTCGTTTCAATGTAATTTCGGCAATTTCTTCCAGCGCATCCTGTTCGAAAACAAGCTCGACACCATCCAACTGCAGCAGTTTTTGATACTGCTTAATCAGTGCATTCCTCGGTTCCATCAGAATTTTAACCAAAGCATCTTTATCCAATGTTTCCAGAGAAGTAATGACAGGGAGTCTGCCGACCAATTCCGGAATCAATCCGAATTTCACCAAATCCTGCGGCAACACCCGGGAAAGCAACACTCCGGTGTCCTGCTGACGGTTTTTTGATATGTCCGCTTCGAATCCGATTGCCTTTGTTCCAATCCGGTTCTGTACGATTTTTTCCAGCCCGTCAAACGCTCCTCCGCAGATAAACAGGATATTCGTCGTATCAATCTCGATAAAATCCTGATTCGGATGTTTGCGTCCGCCTTTGGGCGGAACGTTTGCAACAGTTCCTTCCAATATTTTCAGAAGCGCCTGCTGCACCCCTTCGCCGCTCACATCACGCGTAATTGACTGATTCTCGCTCTTACGGGCGATTTTATCCACTTCATCGATATAGATGATCCCGCACTGGGCGGCATCCACATCAAAGTCGGCAGCCTGAATCAAACGCAAAAGAATATTTTCCACGTCCTCGCCGACATAGCCGGCTTCCGTCAGAGATGTCGCATCCGTAATAGCAAACGGAACATTCAATGCCTTCGCAAGCGTTTGGGCAAGCAATGTTTTGCCGCTTCCGGTTGCCCCGATCAAAAGGATATTGCTTTTTTGAATTTCGGTATCCGATTCATTCCCCAAATTATTGATTCGTTTATAGTGATTGTATACTGCAACTGCAAGCGCGACTTTCGCGGAATCCTGCTGAATCACATACTGGTCAAGTATTTCCTTGATTTGGGACGGCTTCAGCGCAGTTTCAGGTTTATACGTTGATGCATGATCTTTTTTATAAGAACCTGCATCATATGTTGCATCGTATAAAAGTTTAATGCATCCATCGCAAATTGCAACATTATCGCCGATAAACAGATTTTTTACATGGGATCTGGATCTGCCGCAAAAAGAACATCTGGCGTTCTTTTCGTATTGTTTGTCACTCATTCATTTCTCCGAGAGTTAACGTTTTTCAAGAATTTTGTCAATCAAACCGTATTTCAGCGCTTCTTCCGCTTCCATGAAATAATCTTTATCCGTATCGGTCTGAATTACGTCAATAGGTTGACCGGTTCGTTCACTCAAAATCTGATTTAATTTTTCTCTAGTTCTTAGCAGGCGTTTCGCATAAATTTCGACATCCGTGCTCTTCCCGGACGCTCCGCCCAGCGGTTGGTGAATCATGATCTCGCTGTTCGGCAATGCAATCCTTTTCCCCTTGGTGCCTGATGCAAGCAGAAATGCTCCCATGGATGCGGCCAACCCGATGCAGATTGTCGAAACGTCACACTTAATGAAATTCATTGTGTCGTAAATCGCAAATCCTGCGGTAACAGACCCGCCCGGGCTGTTGATGTATAAGCTGATATCTTTCGTATCATCTTCCGATTCCAAAAAAATCATCTGAGCAACAACCAAATCCGCAATTGCATCATTGATTTCGCCTGTCAGCATAATGATACGGTCTTTCAGGAGACGCGAATAAATATCGTAAGAGCGTTCTCCTCTCGATGTTTGTTCTACTACAATAGGTACTAATGCCATATTCCGTTACCTCCTTCGGCACGGTTCGATTATTCGTCGGTATCAGCATTCTCCAACAAAAAATCGAACATTTTATTTTGAGCCACGATCCCCTTGATATAATTGATCGTATACTCATTCAGCGACTGTTTGAATTCTTCGACCGTCTGCTTCGCTGTTTCCGCAAATTTAGCATATTCTGCTTCCAGCTCTTCTTCCGTCGCTTCAATCGCTTCTTTTTCAATAATTTTCTTGATAATCAATTCGGTCTTGATGTCTTTGATCGCTTCTGTCTGGAACATTTCATCGAAATAATCGGGATTATCAACACCATTGGTTTCCATCATATATCGATAATACATTTCAGGATCGATTCCGCTGCTTTTCAGCCTGGTTTCGTAATTTTCCTGAATGCTTTGAGTACGTTCCGCAAGCATCTGAGCAGGGATTTCGATCTCGGTCTTTTCCACGATCGTATCGATAGCGGTTTGTTCCGCTTTTGCTTTCAGTTCTTTTCCTTTGGTTTCGATCAATTTTGTTTTAATGTCTTCTTTCAATGCAGCCAGATCATCAAATCCGAGATCCTTTGCGAATTCATCATCAGCCTCCGGCATTTCTTTGCGTTTCACTTCTTTTACTGTGACTTTGAACACAGATTCTTTCCCTGCGAGATTCGGCGCATGGTATTCTTCGGGGAATGTAACTTTCACATCCGTATCTTCGCCGGGATTTTTACCTACCAATTGTTCTTCGAATCCCGGAATAAAGGTTCCGGAACCAAGTTCCAACGGATAATCCTCACCCTTTCCGCCTTCAAATGCCACATCGTCAACAAAGCCTTCAAAATCAATGGTAACCGTATCGCCTTCTTTGCTCGCATCCTCCACTGTTACAAGACGCGAATTTTTATCCTGCATTTTTTTGAGTTCTTCTTCCGCGTCTTCCTCTTTGAATGCATATTCGATCGGACCCGTTTTGATATTTTTGTACTCCGCAATTTCGAACACCGGCTCCAAGGAAATTTCAATGGTCAATTCCGCTCCGTCTTCTCCCACTTTGTCAAGTGAAACCAATTTCGGCGCAGCAACGGCTTTGAATCCGTTTTCTTCCAAACAGGATGTATAGGCTGCCGGGAAAGCTTCATCAATTGCATCTTCGTAGAAAATACCTTTCCCGTATTTTCTTTCCACAAAACTTCTGGGAGCTTTCCCTTTGCGGAAACCATCCACAACAAATCTATTCTTGCTTTTTTGGTAAGCAGCATCAATGCCTTTCTCGAAATCCTCTTTCGAAATTTCAAGTTTCACGACTGCCACATTTTTCTCGTTCTTAACGATCGTATTGCTCATTCACGATATCCTCCTGATATACTAACCTAACTATTTTATCATAAATTTATCGGATTGCAAATTATCACATTAATTATTTGATGAATCGTCCTGTGAAAGAAATTCCTGCAGATCATCCACATACAACCACACTTTTCCGTAATCCAACCCGAGCATGTTTCGATCAACATAGGCATTCATTGAGCTCCCATCACTGAACGTAATGAATGCGATCGATTCACACTCTTTCGGATGTACCAAGCAGACCCGATTATAATTCATCTGCCGCATAATAAAATGAAAAGAGTCTTCGGTTTCTGTCAAAACCCGATCCTTCTGCACAGAGCCGATAAAAGCTTCCCCTTCATAACTGACCATTCTGATGCTTTCTATCTGCTTGTCATAGATATGAAGTGAAAGATACACGCTTTGATAAAATGAAAAAACCAGCAAAATAATACCGATTATGGCAAAACATGCCAATAATACCGGTTTCCACGGAATACTCTTTTTTTTAACTTCTTCCGGATAATACTCTTTTGCATTCAACGCCTGAGGTTTTTTCGTATTTTTCATCCTGCAATCATTATAATTTAACGCAGCTAAAAAAACAACCGAAAGCGACGTTTCGGTTGTTTTACATTGCTATTTCAGGAATTTTTTAAACGCATCTTCCATCGTGGCTTTGCTGTCTTCGCGATAGAAAATCTTGTCTTTTTCAATTCTCTTTTTCGGAGCTTCCGTTGTATCTTTGATACTCAGCCCGATTTTTTTCTTGTCTTTGTCTATTTCGATGATCTTCGCTTTCACGGTATCTCCGACATTGACCACGCTTTCGACCTTATCCACCTTTTCATGAGAAAGATTGGATATATGGATCAGTCCTTCCACCGATGGAATGATTTCCGCAAAAGCTCCGAATTTTGTTGTGCTTTTGATCACCACCGGCACAATATCTCCGATATGATACTGTTCCAAAAAAGCTGCCCACGGTTCCTGTGTCATGTTTTTAACGGAAAGCTTCACTTTGAATTTTTCTTTGTCGATCTCAATGATTTTCGCTTCCAGCACATCACCGACATTACAGAAGTTTTTCGGATTCGGAACGCGGCTCCATGAAAGATCGGAAACATGAATAAATCCATCCACACCGTTCAAATCAATAAACACACCGAAATCCGTAATGTTTTTTACCGGGCCGCTGACAATTGCATCCAATTCGAGCGGCGCAATCGCTTCGTTCTTTACCCGCGCTTCTTCAGCTTTTTTCGCGTTCAATTCTTCCTGAAGGATCACTCTTCTGGAAAAAATAATCCGATTCTTATCTTTATCGAATTCAATAATTCTTCCGCTTACTTCTTTCCCAAGAAGTGCATTCAAATCTTCCGTATATCGCAGCGCATATTGGTTCGCAGGCATAAATGCTTTCGTGAATCCGATATCCACGATCACACCGCCTTTGACAATTTTTGTGATCTTTCCGTTAATAGTTTCTTTTTCGTTGAATTTTTTTTCGGCTTCTTCAAAAGCGGCGATTTCATCGACTCTGATTTTGGAAAGAACGATGTTGCCCATCCCGTCATTCATATCGACGACCATCGCATCCACTTTGTCGCCGATTGCCGCAATATTGGTTAAATCATTGTACAAATCCAACAAATAATCGCTTTTTTTAATAATCCCGTCCGATTTTGCACCCACATTGAGCACGACTTCATTGGGATTTACGGAAATGATTTCACCGGTTACGATGTCTCCGATTCTGAGTTGCTTGAGCTCATCAAGCGATTTTTCAAAGTTTTCCATGGAAATATCCATCTTGTTCATAACCTCCAATATTATGTGCGTTGGCGTCGAAGCTCCTGCCGTAATTCCGACCGTTTCGTTTTCGCCGAATTGTTCTGTATGAATATCAGCCGCTGTTTCTATGTGATAAACCCGACTGCATTTCTCTTTGCATATTTCAACCAGTTTTTTTGTATTGGAACTGTTGTATCCACCGATTACAATCATTGCATCAGCCTGTTCCGACAGCTCGCACGCTTCCTTCTGCCTCAGTTCTGTGGCGGAACAAATCGTATTGAACACCACCGCATCCGAGTGGTGAGATTGAATCTCATTGCAAATCCCTTCAAAAAGGGATTTAATGATGGTAGTCTGCGCCACAACACATATCGGTTTTTCGGATTGCAACTCGGATGCTTCCTGAATGCTGTTTACAATCAGCGCTTCATTGTTGCACCATCCGTTTACCCCAATCACCTCAGGATGATTTCGGTCGCCCACAATTATTATAGTATAACCTTTTTTGTAATATTTTTCAACTTTATTTTGTATCGACTTCACATAAGGACAAGTTGCATCGACATATTCGATTCCGTTTTGTTTCAAATATTCATAGACATCTTTTCCCACTCCGTGGGATCGAATGATCAATATCCCGTTTGCTGACATTTCTTTCAGCTGATCGATCGGTTCGATTCCCCGCTCTCCAAGCTGCCTTACGACTTCCGAATTATGAATCAATTCACCCAATGTCGCTATTTTTTTATCGGGATTTTCTTCCGATACTGCTACGGTCATATTCACCGCATTGTCAACACCGAAACAAAACCCCGCACTTTTCGCCTTCATTATCTTCATTTTTATACCCGCTCAATGTTCTGTCCGATTCGGACGTTCAAATCCAAAATACTTCTTGCAATCCGATGGTTGGATATTTCCGCATACTCTTCGCTGCTTAATTTCCTGTCGTAATACTCCGATAATTCGTAGGCTTCCCCCACAACGGCAGTCAATTTACCGAACGGTTTGTAACTGCCCTCGATGTAAATCGGAATAATCGGGGTTTTCGTTTTGATTGCCAGCATTGCTACTCCGGATTTAAACTTCGGTGCGTTGGTGCGGTTTACGATGCGTGTCCCTTCGGGGAAAATCCCAAGCACACCATCCTTTTTCAGCACGCTCAATGCCAGTTTCAAAGAGTAAGAATCATTTCCGTCGCGGTTCACGGGAATCGCTTTCAATCGTTTGATCAGAAATCCGAATGCCCCTTCAAACAGTTCTTTTTTTGCCATAAAGCAAATGATGCGCCTGGTGCAGATTGCAACCAGCATCGGATCGATCAAATGCTGATGATTCGCACAGATAATGACACGACCGTTTATCGGAATATGTTCTTTCCCGATGATTTTGAAACGGTGAAACAATGCTACATAGATTGCCACACAGATCCGACTGAATTTATAAAGCATTTCATTCCTCTTCCGAAACGGACTTCAATATCAGTGCAACCACTTCATCCAACGTCAGCTCCGATGTATCGATTACGGTACTGCCGGGCGCAATACTCAACGGGTCTTTTTCCCGACTCGAATCGATCCGATCCCGCCTCTCGATTTCCTGTTTGATCGTCTGTAAATTTGCGCTCCTCTGATTCTGACGTAACCGTCTGTTTGCCCGAATTTCCACTGTTGCATTCAGAAAAAATTTATGGGGTGTGTCTTTCAGAACAACTGTCCCGATATCGCGACCTTCCATCACGACACTGCGGCCGGCCGCTATTTTTCGTTGCATCTCTACCAATTTTTCCCGAACCAGAGGATTGGCCGCAAACTCCGACACCTGCGTTTCCACTTCGGGAGTCCGGATTTCAGCACTGATATCCTTGCCGTTAAGGAGCAATTTCCCTTCAGCAAAATCAATCGTCATGTTTTCGAACAGCGTTTTCAAAGCTTTGTCGTCATTGCCCCGGACATGATTTTTTATGCCGCAATACGTTACGGAACGATACATCGCACCCGTATCGAGATATAGAATATTAAGTTTTTCCGCTATTTTTTTTGCCACTGTGCTTTTCCCCGCTCCGGCGGGTCCGTCAATGGCAATCTGTATGATCCGTTCCATATACTGTCCTTGACTATCGCATTTAACCGTTACACATTATAGTATATTTTATTGCTTCAAACAACACAAAACCGCTACTTTGTGAAATGTATCTTGTGCCTGTACCAAGTGACTGCCTTTCATTGTTCTGCTGCGCTCCTCCCTGCAAGGTGCCCCATCGAAAATGCCAGCTGAAGGTTAAATCCGCCGGTGTATCCGTGCACATTAACCATTTCTCCGGCAAAATACAGCCCTCTTATCAACTTCGATTCCATTGTAGAAGGATTGACTTCTTTCGGATCAACTCCTCCGTTTGTAATCACTGCCTCCTTGTAATCGGCTTTCCCGCTCAAAGGGATTCTCAGATTTTTGATGGTATCCACAAGAAGCGCACGTTCACGGATCGTAATTTGATTCACTTTTTTCAACGGTTCAATTCCCGATAAAGAGATCACGGCATTGGCGAGCCTTTTCGGAACCAACGCATCCAAACTGTTTTGGAAATCCCGATTTTTGCGTTCGCCGAAATCACGCAGAATTCTTGCATCCAACGTTTTTTCGTCCAATGCGGGCTTCAAGTCAATCGAAAGGTATGCCTCCCTAAAATCCCCGGCCAGGCAGCTGAGGGTCAACACCACGGGTCCCGATACTCCCTGATGGGTAAACAGCATTTCCCCGAATTGTGTATCGATCTTACGGTTCCTCTCCCAAAGTGTCGCGCTGATATTAAGCAGGCTTAATCCGGCGAGCTCATGCACCCATTCTTCTTTTGAATGCAGCGGGACAAGTGCAGGCTCAGTCTTTCGTATTTTGTGTCCGACATCTTCCGCCAATCGGTACCCAATCCCATCGGAACCGGTGGAAGGATAACTCTTTCCGCCGCAGCAAAGAATTACATCTGACCCTTCCAGTTGTTCCCCTTGTGACGTTTCAACTCCTATGACCGAGCCATCCCGAATCAAGAGACGTTCGACTTTTGTATTCAGCCGCACATTGACTCCATAACGATCCAACAGAACCTGCAGTGATTTTGTGACATCGGAAGCTTTATCCGATACGGGAAACACGCGATTTCCCCGCTCCGTTTTGGTTTGCAGCCCGCCCTGCGCGAGCAGAGCCAATAAATCTTCCTGATTGAAACCGTAAACGGCACTGTAGGAAAATTCCCTGCCGACGAAGATATGCTCAAAAAAATCGCCAACCTCGCAGGCATTTGTCAGGTTGCATCGGCCTTTCCCTGTTATGTATATTTTTTTCCCCAGTTTTTCGTTGCGTTCGAGCAGCAACACGGCACTCCCGTTTTGCGCAGCGGCCACAGCCGCCAGCATTCCTGCCGCACCGCCGCCCACAACAATGATCCGATCCAATATGTTCACCTCATAAAACAGAAAGAACGGACAGAATACGCGATTCTGCCCGTATGCAATCCGGGTTGTCTTCTACAGTTTTCTGACTTTCAATACCCCTTCGATGCCGCGCAGTGCGTTCAATGCATCGTCCGTAATTTCATGATCGACATCCATCATCGTATAAGCAAAATCTCCTTTGCTCTTGTTGATCATGTCGGAAATATTTATGCCGTTGTTGGCCATCACCGTCGTAATCTGCCCAACCATATTCGGTACATTTTTATGATTGATCGTCACACGGGCTTTTGCGGAGCACGTTCCCATATTGCAATTCGGATAGTTGACCGAATTGATGATATTTCCGTTTACCAAATATTCTGCGATTTGATCCGCCGCCATAATCGCGCAGTTCGTTTCGGACTCCGGCGTGGATGCTCCCAAATGAGGAATCGTGACAATATTTTCATAACCAAGCAATTTTTCATTCGGGAAATCTGTCACATAACATGCGATTTTTCCGGACTCAACCCCACGGACAATCGCATCATCGCTGCAAAGTCCGCCACGCGCAAAGTTCATAACGCGAATCCCGTCTTTTGCTCTTGCGATCATCTGATCGTTCACGAAACATTTTGTGGAATCCATCAACGGAATGTGAATGGTAACATAATCGCAGTTTTCGAAAATCCACTCGATACTGTTTGTTCTCTTCACAGTACAATTCAGTCCCCATGCTGCCTCAACGGAAATAAAAGGGTCATACCCAATGACGTCCATTCCCATTGCCTCCAACAAATTGGCAGCCTTTACACCGATAGCTCCGAGACCGATCACGCCTGCTTTCTTGCCGAGCAATTCCGGTCCCGCATATTTCGATTTTTGTGCTTCCACTTCCTTTTCGACATTTACATCGGTACCTTTCAGACTCTGTACCCAGTTGATTCCGTCCACAACTTTTCTCGCGGAAAGCAACATCCCCAAGACCACCAGTTCTTTCACCGCATTCGCATTTGCACCCGGTGTATTGAACACCACAACACCATGCTGTGCATATAGATCAACGGGAATATTGTTCACGCCGGCACCGGCGCGCGCCACAGCGCAGAGACGATCCGTCAGCTCCGCTTCGCTCATCGCATAACTTCTCAAAATAATGCCGTCGTAATCCTCTCCGTCCACCACTTCAAAATTATTCGGAAGCCGTTGCATTCCTTCATTATCGATTTTGTTGAACGTTCTGATTTTATACATAGTTTTCTCCTTTATGTTCATTTTCAAATTTTTTCATAAAATCAACCAATGCGTTCACTGCCTCAACACTCACCCCATTGTATATCCCCGCCCGAAGTTTCCCTGTCCCCTGATATCCTGACAGATTGCACAAACCGTGTTCCGCCGCCTCTGCCGAGAAACAAGCGTCCAATCCATCATTCCCCGTTGTGAATACCACATTCATAATCGATCGGTCTTCTCTGCAAACATCATTATGATACAACGTGCTGTTGTCAATAAAATCATACAACATTGATGCCTTTTGATGATTGGTTTGCGTCATAGCAGGTATGCCGCCCTGCTTTTTTACCCATTTCAAAACCAGCATAATCATATAGATCGCAAACGTGGAAGGGGTCGAAAATGTCGATTTTGTTTTTGCATATTCTTTATAGCACATAATACGGGGAATGCGGTGCTCGTCAGCCTGCTCTATCAATGTTTTTTTTGCGATCACAACCGTAACGCCGGCCGGTCCGAGATTTTTTTGTGCTGCGGCAAATACCAGACCGAACTTGTTGATGTCATATGTCTCCGACATAAAATTCGATGTCATATCCGCAACAATCGGCACCCGATCCGAATTCGGTATTTTGTCCGGTCGATAAGCCGAACCGCTTGCAGTATTGTTGGTACACATATAAAGATAATCCGCGTCCGCGGAAATCATTTCCCTGCGAATTTCCGGGATATAGGTATAGCCTGCCTGCGCACTTGAAGCGATCACATTTACTGTTCCGCATTTCTGTGCTTCGATTACCGCATATTTTGTCCACAAATCCGTATCGACATAATCCGCTTTTCTGTTCCGATTCATCAGATTCATGGGCACCATTGAAAACTGGCCGTAACCGCCGCCGTTCACATAAAGAATTTCGTAATCATTTCCGATATGCATCAATTCCCGCAATAACTCAGATGTCTCATCCATCATATCGCCGAAGAATTCGGATTTATGATTCATCTCCAGAATCGACATCCCGCTTCCCATACAGTCCAGCATATCATGTTGTATCGTTTTTAATATTTCTTCGTTGATCGCCGCAGGACCGGAAGAAAAATTATATACTCTGCTCATAACTCATCCGCTCCGATTCTTTCCTGCCCGCCTGTAACAAAAAAGCCCAAATATGATTTGAGCTTGCTTTTGTTTTGGGACATTATTCAATCGAAAGCTGTGCAATCATCGTCTTGGTAATATCCCCGATCTGCAGTTTTTTCGATTTGATATTGTGCTTTAATTCCTGAATCGCGATAGTATCCTTGTACTTGCCCTTTGCAAGCTCTTTCCCCATGGCGTTCTGAAGTTTTCTCAACTCTTTCTTTGCAATGATCAACTGTTCTGCGCTCATTCTGTTCACCTCTTCACGGCTGTCCAAACATCTGACAGCCTCATATATCGTTCTAAATATTATATCATTTTATCTTCGTCTTTCAAGTACTTTTCATCATTTCCCCCAAACCGCTCCCCATAAGGACAAGTTTGTCCCCATCCGATCGCTCATTAAAAAGCAATTCCCGCTTTCAAGCAATCCGCATGGATGCTTTCTTTTCCCACTTTCGTAATGTCCGTTTTCTTCGGCAGGGTTCCTTTTCCACCGACGCATTGAATGTTAGGATAAAAAAACGGCGGATTAACGCCGTTTCATTTTATTCGTTTGAATCATCCAGAAAAGAAGGCCACGTATACCCGCCGGGTCGTGTTTCCGTTTCCGAATCAATCTTAATCGGACCGGGTTGTTTCGCAGTGTTAAATCCTGTCGCAATCACAGTCACTTTGATTTCATCATCCAGATTCGGATCAATACATGCTCCGAAGATAATATTAGCGTCGGGATGCGCTTCCTGACGAACGATTTCCGCTATTTTTTCGATCTCGAATAATGTCAGCTGTTCCCCGCCCATGATATTGATCAAAACGCCGGTAGCGCCGTCTATGCTTGTTTCCAGCAACGGGCTCTCGATTGCCTGCTTCGCGGCATCCACCGCCTTGTCGGATCCGGATCCGAACCCCATCCCCATATGAGCCATTCCGGCATCCTTTACAATTGTCTTCACATCGGAGAAATCCAAGTTGATCAATCCGGGTGTTGCAATCAAGTCGGTAATTCCCTTTACCCCCATCAACAGCACATCATCCGCCATTTTAAATGCTTCTTTAAACGTCGTACTCTGACTTGCCATCTGCAGCAGCCGATCATTCGGGATAACGACAAGCGCATCCACATAATCTTTAATCAGCTGAATCCCCAAATCGGAATTGATCTTTCTTACTTTCCCTTCAAAAGAGAACGGTCGGGTCACAACTCCGATTACGAGCAGTCCCATTTCACGCGCTATTTTCGCAATCACGTGAGACGCGCCTGTTCCGGTTCCGCCGCCCATCCCTGCGGTAACAAAAACCAAATCCGCACCGCTTAACATCTGTTTAATGTCTTCCTGATTTTCTTCCGCGGAACGTTCTCCCAATTCGGGATTCGCTCCCGCGCCCAATCCTCTGGTCGTTTTTTCGCCGATCTGCAGTTTATTTTCAGACAAGGACACCGCCAACACCTGGCTGTCCGTATTAATCGCATAAAAAGTGACGCCGCGCAAGCCATTCTCAATCATACGGTTAACCGCATTATTACCGCCTCCGCCAACGCCAATTACTTTGATATTCGCCGAACACAGATTTTCTGTAGTATCGAATTCGTAAGGCATTACATCCCTCCATATACTGTGTTTATTTATTATTTTAATATTTATTCGAACAAAGAACAAGAGTTTTTTGCTAATTTTTATTTTATATCAATTGTTTTATAGACCGGATTGCACCCTTCGATCACTTCCACCATAATCTGTCTGTCTTCGTTTTCCAGAAAGAGTTTGATAAAATCTTCATTCGAAGTAAACGCACTGAGGGAATAGAATTTGATGACATTTGACTTCTTTGTGTAAAGATAATAACAGCTGTTCGAAGAAACATGCAATTCGGACACGTAATCATAAAGCGATTCATTTTTCAGATAAGTAAAAATTTCATCCGCAGTCTGAACCGATACGTTTGACATAAAATCAAACTGATCTCCGGGAGAAGCAGAGATACCGCTCAGTCCCGAGACAATCACTCCGGAAGAATCATTGAGCGCATTGGCAACCGAAAGCACTTTCCCCGTGTCATCAATGGCAATATAATTACCGTCGCTGCAGATCACCATGAAAGGAACCCGTTCGGTTACCACGATCTTAACCGTATTCGGATAAATTCTCACGACCGAGGCATTCTTAACGTTGGTTATGGTCTTGATGCTTTCCTGAGCCTTTTTCGCACTGAAATCGAATATATTTTCCCCTTGCTGAATCCCGCATACAGTGAGCACTTCATTTTTATCAACCTTCGAAGCCCCTTCGACATAAACGCTTTCAACCGTAAAAAAACTGCTGCGGAAGAAAAAAACGATCCCGCCGATGAACACCAGCAAAAAAACAAAAAACAACATGCGGTTGGGAGAATTCTTTTTTCTGACGATCCGCTTGCTCATACCATATTCCTCACTTAGCGTTCATGCGCTGCACAAGCAGGTGTTCCGCCTGCTCGCAAATCCGCTCCGCAGAATTTCGAATTCCCAACTGCGCGGAACATTTTGCCATTCCTGCCAGTCTGTCCGGATCGGCATACAATTCTCTGATCGTCTCGATCAGTTTTTCTCCCGTCAGATCCTCATCCGCAATCGTAATCGACCCGCCCGCCCGCTCCGAAGCGCGCGCATTTTTCATCTGATGATCGTTTGCGGCAAACGGATAGGGGCTGTAAATCGCAGGCACTCCGACATAATTAATTTCGGAAATCGTCATCGCGCCGCTCCTCGCAATCACCAGATCGGCAGCGTGTAGCAGCGTGGGCATCTCATTGGAATACTCCGCAATCGTTACATTCTTCATCTGATCCGAATCTACGCCCGCCTCGTGCATCCGATCCATAAATTCTTCGTGGGAACTGCGCCCTGTTATATGATAAAAGTAAAAATCGGAGCGATCCTTCAGCGCTGCAATCATATCCGCCACGGAATCGTTAATCGTTTTAGCCCCCAAACTTCCTCCGAAGCTCAATATCATCCGACACCCATCCGCAAGGTTCAGACTCGTTCTTGCTTCATTTCTTCCGATTGTTGCGAAATCTTTTCTCACCGGATTACCCGTTACGACACATCGTTCCGGATGCACCATATACTTTGAAGTTTCTTCATAAGCCGTGCACACAACATCCGCGCGTTTGGACAGCGTCTTGATCGTAAAGCCCGGAATCACATTCTGTTCACAAATCAAAGTCGGGATTTTTTTCAGACCCGAGACATAAAGAATCGGACCGCAGATAAATCCGCCGGTACCGATCACGATATCCGGTTTAATTTTGCGCAGCAATACAAGGGAATCTTTCAGGCTGACCGCAAGCCGTCCGATTACCGAAAGTTTTTCGAAAAACGAATAATATCTTTCGTAGCCCGCAACATGGAGATTATGAATCACATACCCTGCAGGAGGAACCACACGTCCTTCGATCGAATTATGTCTGCCTGCAAATTCGATTATCCAATCGGGATGTCTCTCTCTCAATTCGTTTGCAATCGCAATTGCGGGATAAATATGCCCCCCGGTACCGCCGCCGGATATCAGTATTTTCATTTGTTTGCACCTCTGATTTGCATTGCAGATTTCTGTTTTTTCAAATTTCTGGATATATTCAGGACTACGCCGAACGATAGCATCAACGAAACAAGAGAAGACCCCCCCGCACTGATAAACGGCAAAGTCACACCTGTGGAAGGAATCAGATTGGTCACCACGGCAACATTGATGAATACCTGGATCGAAAGCAACAATCCCATTCCGCTGCAGACAAGCTTGCTGAACATATCCGGACAACGGAATGATATCTGAATCAGTTTAAAAATCAAATACAGATACACTGCGAGAAGTGCAATGCAACCGATCAGACCCAACTCCTCCCCGATTACGGAAAAGATATAGTCATTTTGCGGCTCGGGCAAAAACAACAGCTTTGCCTTTCCGTTGCCGATTCCCACTCCGAACACACCGCCGGAACCGAGTGCCATCAAAGACTGGGCAGGCTGCCAGCCGCTCCCGTAAAGATCGCTCCACGGATCCAGAAAGGCCATAATCCGGCTCATGCGCCATTCCGATCCGGTAATGAAAAAATAAACGGCGATTCCGCCGACCCCGGCAAGCGAGAGCACATAAGCCAAATTCCCTCCGGACATAAAGTACATGCCGATAATCAGTCCCGCAACCACTACCGCCGTACTGAGTGCCGGCTGAATATAAATCAGCAGGCAGATTACGCCGCAAAAACCGAGCAGCAGAATGAAATTCTTGGCGCTGGCTATGTCATCGCTTCTCTTTTCGATCTCTGCGGAAAGGAACAACAGCACAGCAATCTTCGTAATCTCGGAAGGCTGGATGACAATTCCTCCGATGGAAATCCACCGCACGGCACCGTTTACACTCTCCGTTTCGGGCAGCATCATGACGATGCCGAGCAATGCAAGCGCAAGAAGCATCAAAAGAAAGGCATATTTTTTCACAAAGCGGAAATCGATCAGGGACACCGCAAACATCGCGACAAATCCGAATACGGCGTACATCAGCTGTCTGCTGACATAATAGTACGAATGATCTTCCAGATTGGCGTTATACATACTTGCAGACCAAACCATGATCAATCCGAAACATGTCAAAACCAATATTGTCATTACAATGCTGCGGTCAACCGGTTTCTTTGCTTCCTTAGACACATTTCCCAGCATTTCGCGCAGATCTTCTCCGAATGTTTTCATGATGAGACCTCTTTATTATTTCGTACGCCCGCGACTTACTTCGACAGGTTTCGTACCAGTTCTTTAAACAGCTCGCCGCGCTGCTCGTAATTTTCAAACATTCCCCAGCTCGCGCAGGCAGGAGAAAGCAACACACAGTCACCGGATACTGCTTTTTTCGCGCAAACTTCCACTGCCTGAGAATAGTTTTCCACTGCGGTAATTGCGTCATATCCGCATGCTGCTGCAGTTTGCAATATCAGATCTTTTGTCTGCCCCAACACAACGATATGCTTCACTTTTGTTTTGATCAAATCAAACATCTCCGTAAAATCGCTGTGCTTGTCATATCCGCCCATTATCAGCACGACCGGTCTGTCCATCGCTTTGAGCGCTATCATTGACGCATCGGGATTCGTGCCTTTCGAATCATTGATATAGGTCACCCCGTTGACTTCGGCAACATATTCCAAACGATGTTCCACCGGACGGAATACACGAAGTGTTCTTCTTATGGAATCCAAAGACACTCCGTAATGATACGCGGCAAGAGACGCGCACATGACATTCGCAATATTATGATCTCCCAGAAGGTTCAGTTCCTGCCGGGCGATCAGCGTCACGGTATTTCCGCCGATGTTCAGCATGATTTTGTCGCCGCTCAAAAATGCCTGTTTGGTAGGATCATCCTTAAGCGTAAAGAAAAAACAATCACATTGAATTCTTTTCTTCAAGTCACGGACAAGAGGATCATCATAGTTGAGGATTGCGGTATCGCTTCCCCTCATATTGGCAAAAATTTTCGCTTTTGCATCGATATAGCATTCCATTGTCTTATGTCTGTCGAGATGATCGGGAGTAATATTGGTAATTACGGCAATTTTCGGCCTGAGATTTTTTGTCATGGACAGCTGAAAACTGCTGATTTCCAATGCGATCACGCTGTCCTTCCCCGCTCTTTCGGCATAGTTGATAAACGGATCGCCGATATTGCCGCCCACATACGTTTCATATCCCGCATCCCGGAATAATTCTCCGGTCAGCGTGGTTGTCGTGGTTTTTCCGTTCGTCCCGGTGATCGCCACGACCGAACCGCGATAAAATGAATTGGCGAATTCGATTTCACTCCATACTTCGATCTTGTGTTTTTCCGCCAGTTTGCAGGGAGGAATATCGGGAGGCGCCCCCGGGCTCAAAATCAGACAATCGCACTCAGCGACTTCTTCTTCCGTGGGCTGCCTGCCGAATACGGTTCGGACACCCATCAAATTGACTGCGGATTCGATTCCGTACCCTTCTTCCGCCAGTTCCTCATATGTTTTGGTGTCGGTCAGAATCATACGAGCCTGCTTGCCCGCCAAAAACCTCGCGGCAGCGATGCCGCTGCGTCCTGCCCCGACAATCATAAACGTTTTGTTCGCTACTTCCATATCCTTATCCTTTAAGCCATCAATATTAAAAATGCAGATTCAATGACAACATCGAAAACAATACACAAAATGCAGAGACCGCCCAAAATACAATCACAATCCGTGTTTCGCTCCATCCCGTTAATTCGAAATGGTGGTGTATCGGTGCCATTTTAAACAGTCGTTTGCCATGGCTCAGCTTAAAATAACCGATCTGAAGCGCAACAGAAAGCATTTCAATCACAAATACCGCTCCGGCAATCATAAGATACAGCTCGGTACGCGTCAAAACCGAAACCACAGCGACAGCTCCGCCAAGAGCCATCGACCCGGTGTCTCCCATAAAGACTTTTGCGGGATTGAAATTGTAACATAAGAATCCCAAACAAGCCCCGATCACCGATGCAGACAGAGTTCCCATCGCCCGATACCCGCTGCTGAGCGCGGACATCAGAAAAAAAAGCATCACAATCAGCGTAACACCGCTCGCCAGCCCGTCCAACCCGTCAGTCAGGTTGACCGCGTTGACTACCGCCACAATCACCACCATGACAAACGGGATATAAAAGTATCCCAAATCGAGACTGTTTGCAGTAAACGGAATCGCGATGCTTGTACCGATCAGCGGATGGAACATCGCATACAATGCCAAAGCAGCGGATAACGCAAACTGAAGAATCAATTTATGACGCGCCCACATCCCGAGAGATGCGGTTGAAACACCTTTTTCCGATTGAATCGCATTTTTCTGAACAATTTTAATATAGTCATCCATAAACCCTATCAACCCAAATATCACCGTAATCACAATCGCGATCAACAGGCTTGAATCTTCATCCTCCATAAAAAACACACAGGAAAGACAAATCGCCACAATGATGGCAATTCCTCCCATCGTCGGGGTTCCTGCTTTTTTGTAATGGCTTTTCGGCCCCAATTCCCGTTCGGCCTGTCCGAATTTCAGTTTCTCCAAATAAGGGATCAGGAACGGGCATATAACCACTACCGAAACGAATGAAATCAGTGTAGCAATGATGGATTGGTTCATGCGAATGTCTCCTTAATATACAAAAACGATTCCTCCAACTGCATTCCTCTGGAAGCTTTGAACAATACCGTATCGCTTTTTCTCAGATCTTTCGACAAAAAGAGATTCAACTCCGATTTGTTTTGAAACAACAAACATCGCCCCTGTGTTCCAACCGACAGAAAGCCCGTTTCGTAATCGGAAGCATACGTTCCAGTGCTCAGTAACAGGTCAACGCCGCTTTCTGCCGCGTATTTCCCGCAGATACCATGCATTTCCGATGCACATTCCCCCAACTCATACATATCACACAATACGGCAATTTTTCTTCCGGCCCCTGCAATATGGCATAGCACATCCACAGCGGCTTTCATAGAATCGGGGTTGGCATTGTACGTATCGTTGATGAACGTTATCCCATTTTGTGTGATAATTTCCATACGGTTCTTGCTCGGCTTGTAAGCATCCAGCCCGGAACGGATCTGATCCGGTGTCAGTCCATATTTCAGTCCGATCGCAACCGCGCTCATACAGTTGATCACGTTATGTTTTCCCGGCACCGAGAAACGGAACGGTTCAGCATTGCCGCCGATGTCGACACGAAAAGACACTTCATCATTTGTATTGAGTATATCGTATGCACGCAGTGTTCCGTGTTCGATTCCGACTCCGATTATTTCATAAACATCACTTTGCAGCATCCTCAGGTACGGATCTTCCGCATTGACGATTGCAGTGTCTCCATGCTTCAGATAAGTCAAAATTTCCGATTTCGCCCTGAAAATATTTTCCTGTGTTTTCAAAAATTCAATATGACATAGACCGATGTTGGTAATCACCGCAGTCTCCGGCCGTACAATATCCGCATTGCCCAGTATCTCCCCCGGATGACTCATGCTCATCTCAATAACGCCGAACTCATGAGAGGGATCTAAATCGAATATCGTAAGAGGGACTCCCGTTGTGCTGTTCAGATTTCCCTGCGTTTTCAGCACATTGTATTTTTCGGAAAGCACACTTGCAATCACATCTTTCGTGGTCGTCTTTCCGCTGCTCCCCGTAATTGCCGCGAACGGAATCGGGAACATCGCAATATACCTTTTTGCGAGTGTCTGCAACGCAAGGAAGGTGTCCTCAACCACCACCTGAGCCACTGCGATCTCTTCCGAAGGCTCTTCAACGATCATCAATGCCGCTCCGTTTTTTTGTGCGTCTCTCAGATAAAGATGCCCATTGCTGAACTCTCCGCGCAATGCAAAAAAAATATTTCCCTGTGCCACATCACGCGAATCGATGGATACTCCGCACACCTGAGTTTCCGGTTCTCCCCGGAACAATGTGCCGCCTGTCATTTCTGCTATCTGACTTATGCTGAATGGCAACATAACAATTCTCTTTCATTACAATTTTTCGTTTTTCCGACTGTCATCAGTTTTCAATTATAGCACAGGTATGTTTTCGGATGCAATTCATGTCTACTCGATGTATGAGAAGTTCACGGTTACCGATGTCCCTTTCGCAACGGTTGTTCCCGGCGCAATACTTTGCGCTGTTGCGATTCCTCCACCGTTTGACTGCATGGTCAATCCGAGAGCAGAAAGTATCTCATTGACATTCTGCAGCGACATTCCGTTTAAATTCGGCATTAAAACAGCATCGCCGCTTGCAGAAGATACCGTCAGGGTGATCGTCATTCCATTGGAATACGTCACTTTCATCTGATCCTGATCGGTCACAATTCCATCTGCGCTGCCGATTATGCTGTATGGGATTCCAAGCGTATCCAATACCGATTTCGCTTCGCTCACCGTTTTCCCCCGCACATCAGGCACTGTAGAGGAAGAAGCGGACGAAACATCAGTTGATGAATAAGAAGTTGAATTCAGATATTCCAGACAATTCTGCAGTATTTCCGCACCGACAGGAGAAGCAACCGAACTCCCTGTGGTCAATGCGCCGCCCGGCTCATCTACAATAACGAGTACGGAAAGCTGAGGGTTATCATACGGAGCAAATCCGTAAAAGCTGGCCACATAACGCCCGGGTGCATAAGCTCCGTTGATATATTTCTGAGCCGTTCCGGTTTTCCCGCCCATCTGCAATGCGCTGTATTTCGAAATCGCACTGTTGTTATCAGCCGTATATTTCAGTATTCCCTGCATTTCTTCGGAGACTTGTTCACTGATCACTCTTCGCACCACGGTTGATTCGTTTGTCGTTAAGATTTCATTGGTATCATGATCAAGAGTATATTTCACTACCATCGGTTTCATCAGCAATCCGCCGTTAATCGCAGCATTCAATCCCTGCACCACCTGAACAGGAGTTACGCCCAGCCCCTGTCCGAACGACAATGTCACAAAATCGACCAAATTGACTTCTCCGTTATTGGCCGACAGAATTCCGCTTTCCTCTCCGTCCAAATCGATCCCCGTCGGTTCTCCGAATCCATAAGCATAAATATATTTGTAGAAAATATCCGGTCCCATTTCTTTTGCGACTTCCATCATTGCTACGTTGCAGGAATTTGAAACCGCCTGTGTCAGATTTTCATCTCCGTGCTTCCCGGGATAAATCCAACATTTAATTTTAATGCCGCCAACTTCAAGATACCCGTTGCAGTAAAATGTCGATTGCAGCGTAACGATATTATCTTCCAATGCGGCCGAAGTCGTGATCACTTTAAATGTCGATCCGGGCTCGTATATGAATGAAGTGAATGGATTCTGCCACATTTCGAGCTGCTGTTCCCCCGAAGTCAATCCCCGCAAATCAGAGGCATAAGCTGTCGCATAATCACTGGATATCGTCCAGGGATCGCTCAAATCATAGGCGGGATAAGCTGCCATAGCAAGCACTTCCCCCGTGTTCGGATCCGATACAACGGCAATGACGCGTTTCGCATCGTTCTTTTTATATGCATTGTAAACAGCTTCTTCTGCGTAATATTGCATGACACTGTCAATTGTGGTCACAACGTCATTGCCCGAAACCGCTTCCTTTTGAGTTGTGCTGTTCGACTGCAGCTCGCGTCCGGCAGAGTCGGCCAAAATAGTCTCCACTCCGTCCTCACCCTGAAGCACACTGTTGTAAACAGCCTCAATACCGTATAGTCCAACATGATCCACCCCGGTGAAGCCCAGCACATATTGAGCGAACGTACTGTCGGTATAATACCTTTTCTGATCATCACTCACCACAATCCCGCTTAAATTTGCATCTTCGATCTGTTGGGCGGTTGTATTGTCAACACCCCGTTTAATGTTGACAAATGAGGTAGATGTGTCCGTCAGCTCATTATATAAGGTCTGGTAATCCAAAGCGAGTACCTGCGAAAGAATGCTTGCCGTGCCCTCCGGATCTGTCACGCTGGACGGAAAGGCGCTGATTTTGCTGCAGGACGCATCCATCGCCAAAATATTCATATTCCGGTCATAGATATCTCCCCGGGAAGCCGTGATCGTCACTTTCTTATAAGTAAAGGAAGCCTGTTTTTCAGACAGTTCTCCTGCTTCGAAAATCTGCAATATAATAAGCCTTATTATAAGAATTATAAATAAGGCTATAATCAGTCCAAATGCATAAACAATTCGTTTGGATGCGGTCGTTTCACTCTTTTTTCTCATAGGGTTCTCTTATCTATCAAAGCGATCCGAATCTCTCAGTTAAACAGGTCACTCACCCAACTGAGAAAAGCAATATCGTTTTGATTGTTCTGTGCGTTTTCCGTCTGCGTATCCGTATACGAAACGTAAGTGATATTACCCGAATTGGATTGAACCATCCCGAGAACGTTGACCGCATACTGTTCAATATCGTTCAAATTTCTTGCGCTCAGCAATTTTCCTTCCAAGTCGGCATTCGTCTTTGTTATTTTATCATAATCCGACTGCAGTTGCATTACCTGAGAATCAAGATTGTTGATGCTGTTGCGCTCATAAACCAAAACTGAAGAATATAGAAAGAATACCGCAATCAATACCAAAAATACAGCACTTGACTGAATGCAGGATTTTTTCACTTTCATCTTTTTCTTTTTTCTGATTTGTCTGCTTCTTACAGCATGCCCATCCATTTTTTTATCTCCGATTATAATTTTTCAGCAATGCGCAATTTCGCGCTTCTGCTCCGAATATTTTCTTCTTTTTCCGCTTCCGTCGGAACCAAAGGTGTTTTTGTAATAATTTTGATTTGCGGTGTTTTCCCGCACACGCACACAGGCAATTCTTTCGGACAGTCGCATCCTCTGCTTTTTTCCGAAAACGCATTCTTCACGATACGGTCTTCCAGTGAATGAAACGAGATCACACAAATCCGTCCGCCGACATTCAAATGATCGATCACTTCGCCGATACTTTCGAATAACCCGGTCAATTCCTGATTCACTTCAATCCGAATCGCCTGAAAAGTTTTCGTCGCGGGATTCTTGCCCTGATACCAAAATTTTTTCGGGATTCCCTTTTTTATGGCTTCCACCAATTCCAAAGTCGTTTCAATCGGTCGGACAGTGCGTTCTCTCACGATTGATCTCGCGATGGATGGCGCAAATTTATCTTCTCCGTATCGGTAAATCATCTGTTTCAGATCATCTTCGGCGTATGTATTGACAACCGTTTTCGCACTGAGCTCTGCAGATGCATCCATTCTCATATCCAGCGGTGCGTCTTTTGAAAAGGAGAATCCTCTGATTCCTTCGTCGAGCTGAAATGACGACACTCCCAAATCCATCAGGCATCCGTCGATTTTATCGATTCCGTTTTCATCCAAAGCGGATGCAAACTCTTTGAAGTTTCGATGCACGAACAGTACTTTACAGCGCAAATTTTCGGATAATTTTTTTCCGCGCTCAATTGCCTGCCGATCCAAATCAAATCCGATGTATATGCCGTTCTCATCCAGCCTCTCGCATATCCCTCTACCGTGACCGAATCCGCCGACTGTCATATCCAAATAAATCCCGTCCGGTTTGATTTTCAGTCCATCCAAGCACTCCCGGTATAAAACGGGAATGTGTTGCTCTTTTTGCATCGTTACTGCCTTCCCGTTAAAAAATCATATGCCCAGACTTTCCATATCGTCTTCAATCCCGAATTCATGATTGTCGGGATTGTTGTATTCATCCCATTGCTGCGCATCCCAAATTTCCACCCGCGTAGTCAATCCGACAAGGACAACCTCTTTTTTTAGCCCGGCATAATCTCTCAGATACTGAGGAATCATTGCCCGACCCTGCTTATCGACTTCGCACTCTGTCGCGCCCCCTACCAAATATCTGGAAAAACGCCTTGCTTTTTTATCTGTCAGAGGCAACTTTCGAATTTTTTCTTCTAGCCGTCTCCATTCCAAGAGGGTAAAAACAAACAGGCAGTCTTCGCCGATTCCTTTTGAGATCACAAAAACATTTCCCAAATCATTTCTGAATTTAACGGGAATACTGACTCTGCCTTTTTCATCAATCGCATGCCGATACTCACCGCCAAGCATAGCGAGACCTCTCTTTTTTACCACTTGTACCCATATATTACCACTCTATCCCACATTATGCAACATTATTATCAATGAAAACCACCAAAACCCCCTCGATCTTCATCATTCCGGCATCTTTATATCGTATATATATAATTACATTCAATTAATTGCATAAAAAAAGAACCCCGATTTTTGAACACTCAGGATTCCCATCTTTCCGATCAGATGTTATAGTTCAAATACAAACGGGCTCAAATCGTTTGCCGCACCGCCAACCTTCACATCCTTGATGTTATGTCGGTCAAACAATAACTCCACTTCGATTTCAGACGGCCTTTTCATCCCATACCCCTGTTCCATCACATATCGGATCTGACCTTTCCGATCCACATCTGACACATGAAACAAGTAGCACCCCAATGCGCCGTTCGATGTTCCCGTTGCAGATTCTTCCGCAATCCCGTATAACGGGGCAAAATTCCGGCAATAAGCTGTATGCGCTGTGTCCAATGGTTCCGTACAGAATACATGATATCCCACAATTCCGTACTTCTGACTGATTTGTTTTATTTTTTCAAAATCGGGTTGCATCGCATCGACAGTCTCCCGATCGGGTATCGGCACAATCAAATCCTTCAACCCTGTCGAAACGATTTGTATCGGTAGATGTGCGTCTATTTTCGATTCGTCCAGGTTCAGCGATTCCGCGATTTCTCTTTTCGCTATTGTTGCACCGAATTCAGGCAAGCTCATCTGCATCATGACTTTATGATCGCTATCGACGATGACTTCGAGCACTCCTGCTTTTGTCTCCTGCAGATAACCGCCTTCTTTGATCATCCCCAACTGCGACATCGCGGAAAATGTCCCGATCGTCGCATGCCCGCATAAATCGACTTCCTCTTCTGTAGTAAAAAACCGAAGATGAAAATCCGCCGGGTTAGATTTCATCACGAACGCCGTTTCGCTGTACCCCAGTTTTTTTGCAATTTTCCGCATCTCCTGTTCGCTCAGTCTGTCCGCGTCAAAGACGATTCCGGCAGGATTCCCTCCTCCCGCTTCTTTTGCAAACGCATTGATCGTATATCCTCTTATCTCCATATTCTCCGCATCCTTGTCTGCTGTCATCCCTATTTTTCATATTTTAAGCGGTAATCCAAAATTGATTTTGCGATAATTGCGATCGCATCTTTCACACCGCTCACCTCATTGACCACAGTCTCTTTATGCTCCAACTCTTTGTACACCGAAAAAAAGTGTCTCATTTCATTGAAAATATGCTCCGGCAGCTGGCTGATTTCTTTGTAAATATTGTACGTCGGATCATCGAAAGGAATCGCAATGATTTTTTCATCCATCCGCCCTCCGTCGATCATACGGATCACACCGATCGGATAGCATCTCACCAAGACCATAGGGTATAATGTTTCGGAACAAAGAATCAGCACATCCAACGGATCGAAATCATCCGCATACGTACGGGGAATGAAGCCATAATTGGCGGGATAATGAGTTGAAGTATATAAAATACGATCCATTTTTAAAATTCCGGTTGTCTTGTCCAGCTCATACTTCACCTTACTGCCCTTCGGAATTTCCACCAGCGCCATAAAATCGGTTTCCGTAATCCGCTCTTCTTCAATATCATGGAGAATGTTCATCTCATTTCCTCCTTGGAAGTTTGCTCCGATTATATCATAAAATGTCAATCCACACATATAAAAAGCAGGTCTGAAACATTCAAACCTGCTTTTTGTTTTTTAAGCGTTTTCTGCTTTTTCACTGTAGTGATGCGCCTGTTCCAGCATCATGTCTTTCACTTTCATCAGGCGTATTTGCGTGCTTCGTTCATTTTCGTCCAGCTTCATTGTAATATACTTGATGTTTTCGCGCATTTCCGGAATCATGACATGTTCGAGCGCATTGACTCGACGACGTGTCTTTTCGATTTCGGTTGCCATCAACTGGCACGATTTTTCGCATTCGGCAAGACGCAGCATATCGGGCAGAATATCGGCCAACGATTTCACAGCATCATCCAAATCGCTCGAAGTGAACGCAAACCCGTAAGAATAGATATCATTCACATCCGCTGTTCTTGTTTGATAGTCGAATAACGGGATTTCAACGCTCATCACGTTTTTATTGGATGTTCCCAAAAACACTTCCTGTTTCGGAGCCATCAATGCAACATTCAGAATTTCGTCGGACATGCCGGCTTTCGCCAGGACGAAGTTCTTGTTTGCAGCTTCGATCCCTGCTTCGACTTTTTCGCGCAGTACTTTATTTTCACGGACAAGTTCCAGAAACTGTCGCATGAGTTCATCGCGTTTGTCTTTCAAAAGTTTGTGGCCTCTTGTTGCCGTCACAAGCTTTCGTTTCAAACGAGTAAGTTCCATACGCGTCGGATTTACACGGGTAGATGCCAAAAGTAATCACCCCTTTATTGCAATATAGTCTTGTCCGGATTTATTTCCCGTAATATTCATCAAGGAATTCGTCCTTAATACGTTTCAGTTCGCCTCTGGGCAGAATTGCGAGCAGTTTCCAGCCGAGCGCCAGAGTATCTTCGATATCTCGGTTTGCGGAATATCCCTGAGAAACATATTCCTGCTCGAATGCATCGGCAAATTTTGCGTACAGTTTATCGATGTCCGTCAACGCAGCTTCCCCAAGAATAACCATGAGTTCTTTTGCTTCTTTTCCTCGGGCATACGCGGCAAACAGCTGATTCATCGTATTCGCGTGATCTGCTCTCGTTTTTCCTTCCCCAATCCCTTTATCTTTCAAACGGGACAAAGAAGGAAGCACGTCGATCGGAGGCGCTACGCCTTTTCGATAAAGATCACGGCTCAGGATGATCTGACCTTCGGTAATATAACCGGTCAAGTCAGGAATCGGATGGGTCTTGTCATCTTCCGGCATGGTCAGAATCGGGATCATGGTGATACTGCCGTTCTTTCCTTTCTGTCTGCCGGCACGTTCGTACAGCTGAGCCAAGTCAGTGTACATGTAACCAGGATATCCACGACGCCCCGGTACTTCTTTACGGGCCGCCGATACTTCACGCAACGCATCCGCGTAGTTTGTGATGTCCGTCAGGATAACCAACACGTGCATATCTTTTTCAAATGCGAGATATTCCGCAGCGGTCAATGCCATACGCGGAGTCGCGATACGTTCTACGGCCGGGTCGTTTGCGAGGTTCACAAACATAACCGTTCTGTCGATAGCGCCTGTTTCTTTGAAGGATTCGATGAAGAAGTTGGATTCTTCGAATGTGATCCCCATTGCAGCAAAGACAACGGCAAACGGTTCTGTCGTTCCGCGCACTTTTGCCTGTCTTGCGATCTGAGCCGCCAACTGTGCATGCGGAAGTCCGCTTGCAGAGAAGATCGGCAGTTTCTGTCCTCGAACCAGGGTGTTCAGTCCGTCAATTGCGGATACCCCGGTCTGAATGAATTCCTGAGGATAGTTTCTGGCTGCCGGGTTCATCGGCAGACCGTTGATGTCCATACGTTTATCCGGCAGAATTTCCGGACCGTTGTCGATCGGTCGTCCCAAGCCGTCGAATACGCGGCTGAGCATATCTTCCGAAACACCAAGTTCCATACTTCTTCCGAGAAAACGGACTTTACTGTTGGAAAGATTGATTCCGGTTGAGCTTTCAAAAAGCTGTACCAACGCATTTCCGCCGTCGATTTCCAGCACTTTGCATCGTCTTTTTTCTCCGCTGGCAAGTTCGATTTCACCCAATTCATTGTAGGTGACATCTTCCACACCGCGAACCAGCATCAGAGGACCGGCAACCTCTTCTATTGTTCGATATTCCTTAGGCATCAGAAGTCCTCCTTCACGATTAATAATTGATCGATTTCTTCATTCAGTTCCTTAATGATCGCTTCGTATTCCGCAGGGACTTTATCGGCAGCAATATATTTGAAACGACCGATCTGTTCACGAACAGGAAGTTTGACGAGTCCGTCGATCGAAGCACCTTTGCCGAGTGCTTCCACTGCCATATCGTAATATGCAAGAACAAGGTTCATCATGGTGTGCTGTTTTTCGAGGGAAGTATAGGTATCCACTTCATGGAATGCATCCTGATGCAGGAAGTCTTCACGAATGGATCGAGCTGCTTCCAGTTTCAATCGGTCAGGTGCAGACAGTGCATCCATCCCGACCAGTTTCACGATTTCTTCCAGTTCGGATTCATCGCTCAGCAGATGCATAATGCGTGCTCTGAGGCTCATCCAGTCTTTTTCGACATTCGTGTTGAACCACACAGCCATGTTGTCTTCATACAGCGAGTAACTGGTTAACCAGTTAATTGCCGGGAAGTGACGTTTGTAGGCAAGTGCGGAGTCCAAACTCCAGAACACCTTTACGATACGCAGGGTCGCCTGCGATACCGGTTCGGAAATATCGCCGCCCGGAGGAGAAACCGCTCCGATAACGGACAACGCGCCTTCTCTGCCGTTTGTTCCGAGAGAAATCACGCGACCTGCACGTTCGTAGAACTGAGCCAGTCTCGAACCGAGGTAAGCAGGATACCCTTCTTCACCAGGCATTTCTTCCAGACGTCCGGACATTTCTCGAAGTGCTTCCGCCCAACGGGATGTCGAGTCTGCCATCAGAGCTACGGAATAACCCATATCTCTGAAATATTCGGCAATCGTAATACCGGTATAGATGGACGCTTCACGCGCCGCAACCGGCATATCCGATGTATTTGCAATCAATACGGTACGTTCCATCAAAGAGTATCCTGTTTTCGGGTCTTTGAGTTCGGGGAACTCGTTCAAAACGTCCGTCATTTCGTTTCCGCGTTCGCCGCAGCCGATGTAAACCACGATATCCGCTTCCGCCCATTTTGCCAGCTGATGCTGCACTACGGTCTTTCCGCTTCCGAACGGACCAGGAACAGCCGCAACCCCGCCTTTTGCGATCGGGAACAAGGTGTCGATAACACGCTGTCCGGTTACAAGCGGCATAGTCGGGGAAAGTTTTTCTTTATACGGGCGACCCATACGCACGGGCCATCTCTGCATCATGGTGACTTCCTGATCTCCGTCGGGTGTTGCGATTACCATCACGGTTTCTTCGATGGTATAATCCCCTTCTTTGATCGATTTAATGGTACCCGACACACCGTTCGGTACCATGATTTTATGATTGACAATGACCGTTTCCTGCACGGTTCCGATGATATCTCCGCCTGTTACCGCGTCTCCCACGGAAACAGTCGGAACGAAATGCCATTTTACTTCACGTTTCAGGGAAGGAACTTCAACCCCGCGGTCGAGGTTGTTTCCCGATTTTTCCATAATCGCATCGAGCGGACGCTGAATTCCGTCATAGATACTGCTGATCAGCCCGGGGCCGAGTTCAACGCTCATCGGCACGCCCATGGATTCAACGGGTTCGCCGGGACCGAGTCCGGAGGTTTCTTCATACACCTGAATCGAAGCCTTGTCTCCGTGGATTTCGATAATTTCTCCGATCAGACGCTGATTACTAACACGCACGACGTCGAACATGTTCGCATCTCTCATTCCTTCGGCAATTACCAACGGTCCGGCAACTTTTTTTATGATGCCTTTGCTCATTTTATTTATCACCTACTTTTTTAGTTTTCATTGTTAAAGATTATGTCAGAACCGACTGCCTGTTCGACGAATTTTTTTACATTCGCGATACCCAGTCCGGTATTGCCAGTTGCTCCGGGGATCGGAATGATGGCAGGCAAAATCTCTGTCTTATACTTTTCCAACTCATGAGATGCGACAGCAGCCAAAGCCTCGGTAATATAAATGACCGCATATTGTCCTTCAGACAGCTTTCTGATCAGTTTTCCGGCTTCGGTTGCATCCGTGACGGGAAAAATTTCCAATCCGAGTGCGGCGAATCCGTAAATGCTGTCATAATCGCCCATTACAGCAATCTTATACATACATATCCCTTAGCCTTTCTCGTATCGATTCCGGCGACAAATTGTTCAACTTGCCGGACAGAATAATACGGACTGTCTTAATCTCATTTTCACGGGCCAGTATATACGCGGCAAGCGGCCCGATCGTGAACGGGTTATAGATCTGCTCGCGTATTTTTGCCATTATCAGGTTATCGCACCATCGTTCAAACGCGGATGCGGATTCCCGCAATGCCTGCACGGCGCCTTCATAAGGCGTTGAAACAAGATATTCACAAATCGCATCAAATCCGCTGGCAGCGGCAACCGCCAATGATTCGACATTCAATGTGGCACATTCAGCCAAAGCACGTTTGATAAAATCAAGCGCCTTGTTCGTTTTTTGACAGCGAACAGCCGTTTTAATGTCCGCCGTTGCCACCGTCAATTCGGCATAATCCTTTATTAACTGAGAGTCACTTGCCTGTCCTGCAGCATAAATCGCATCCAAAGCGGCTTTATCGATAATGATATCGCAAAGCTGCCCGTCACGCGTGTGCAGTAACGTATCAAACGCTTCTTCCGCAGCCGCCCTCATATGTTCGGGCAACAGCGTAAATTCACGTTCTCTGATTGCTTTTAATATCAGTTCCGGATCAATCGTTCCGTCTTGTAAAAATACTTGTTCGATTTTGGCATCTGTACAGACAATTTTGATCGCAGCCTTCAGATTATGATAGTCCGTCGCATAAAGGAATACATCAAACGCAGACATATCGTCCACCAGCTCTTCGATCAGTTTCCACGTTTTTTCCCGCTCCGCAGCCAAGATTGCTTCGCCGCTCGTACTTCCTTCCAAATTGCCCCAACCTTTGTCGGTCAGAAGCTGAATGGCTTCATCGTACGATTTCGCAGCCAAAAGCTGTTCCAGGAACTGGCTGTTCAGCAGAGAAAGTTCTTTTGAACGAATACGCGCTACCGCATAAGTGTATAGATTTTCAGGCATGTCATTGACCTCCTTTTCGCGATATGCGCTGTATTAAAACAATATTTCATGCACCTTGTCCTGCAGAATTTCACGCGCAGCATCAAACAGCGCACTGATCGAACAGTTTTCTTCCACACCGCCATAGATCAGCACAAATCCCCCGTCAATGTTCTGAGTCTGTTTTGAAATCGTCAGCTTGGCATTCTTTTTGGCAACCGCTTGATTGATCTGCGCTTCAAAATCGGAAGGAAGACGTTTCAGATCACTCGGGGAAAATACGATTTCACCATCCTGAGCCAAGGCATGTTTTTCGATCATTTTCAGAATCATACCGAAATATTCTTTTTCGGGGAGTTCTTTGATTGACTGCTGAGCTTTTTCAATCACTTGATTGATCAGCTCTTGTTTCGCATTCAAAATATACTTGCGTTTCTGCAAAGCAGCGGCAGATTTTGCACGGGACAAATAATCGGAAACATCAGCTTCTGACTGTTTGGATATAGCGATGCTTTCTTCGTTCCCTTGCACTTTTGCCTTTTCGATGATCAAATCCGCATCCTGTTGGGCAACCTTTACGGCACTCTGTGCGGATGCTTTCGCCTCATCTTCTATTTCTAATAACATTTTTTCTAATCCTGTCATAGCTATGCTCTCCTAAATCAATTTGGTATGCAGAATTTTCTCCGCCGACAAATTAACCAATTTGAATGCCCGAGATTGCAAGAATGGAAATCAACAGAGCAAGGATTGCGTATGTTTCAACCATTGCAGGGAAGAGCATTGCTTTACCGAACTGTTCCGGTCTTTTTGCAACGATACCGATAGCAGATACACTGGTTTTTGCCTGTGATACAGCGGAAATATAGCCTACGATTGCCATCGGCAGGCATGCGGCAAGATACATCAGACCCTGAGCAACCGTAAGGTCAGCAGCCTGTCCGCCGAGAATTCCAACATTGGAAAGAGCAATAAATGCGATCAGCAGTCCATAGATACCCTGTGTACCAGGAAGCAGCTGAAGAATCAGAACTTTAGCAAATTTGGAAGGATCTTCCGTAACAACGCCTGCAGCTGCCTGACCGGCCAAACCTACAGCTTTTGCAGAACCAGCGCCTGCGCAGAGTGCTGACAATGCAGCACCGAGTAATGCCAATACAATACCGAAATTATCCATTATTTTGTTTCCTCCTTAATATGATAAAACTTGGATTTAATAGCGAACGGTTGGAATTTTTTACCGCCGCCTTCGTAAAATTTACCGAAAAATTCTACATACTCCAAACGATTTGAGTGTACATATGCGCCCAAAAGGTTAATCGCCATGTTGAGGATATGTCCGAGAATAAACACGATGACAAATATGATAATACCCGGAATGGAATTTCCGTTCATACTTCCCATCTGGTTGACAACCGTCGCAATAACGCCGGTTGCAAGCCCCAAAGCAAGCAGTCTGGAATACGACAATACATCGCTCAAATATCCTGTCACATTGTACAGCGCATACAGACCTTTCAGAATCCGTTTAAACCAATTTTTGGATTCCCGTCCTCCGGTCAGAATGATTCCGAGAGCCCCGACGGCAGCGAGAATACTTCCCGCGCTGGATATCCATGCAGGATATACCGCAGTCGATTGCGATATTCCTCTGAAGATGTCGGTCGGGAGAAGCAGGAAAATCAACCCGATCAGTAGAAAATACCAGAATGCGACATCATAGATTGCATCCATGTATCGTTTCTGTTTGATCAGCTGATACATTTGAAGCGCCAGCCCAGTGAACAAATGAACTACTCCGACTTCCATCGTGAAGAGAAGCAGTCGCATCGGATCCTCAAGCGGTGCAAACCACACAGGCGGGATCGCGGCCGTTTTTCCGAAGAACACGGAAGCAATCACATCCACTGCGTTTCCGAAATAACTGCTGAACATAATGCCCCAGAACATTGTGGACAAACCGCAGTAGAAGAATACTTTCAAAAATCGGTTCATGCCGGTTTCCATGTTCCTGAATTTCAGGAGCAACAGTCCCGTCACCAATGACACAATGAAGCCATAAGCAGCATCCGAAAGCATCATCCCGAATAAAACATAGTAAAAGATTGCCATAATCGGAGTCGGGTCAATTTCGCCCTTTCCCGGCAATCCGTATGATTCCAGAACGTCTTCGACAGGTTCTGCGAATTTATTGTTTTTGAGCATTACCGGCACTTCTTCGTTTTCTGCCGGTTTTTCGTATTCGATTGCAACATCATATTTTTCCAGACGGTGCTCCAACTGCGCAATGTAAATTTCAGGGATATACCCCGTCATTGCAAATGTGCGTTTTGACTGCAACAGATGACCGATCACGCCATACTTTTCCGCACGGATGTTGTAATAGTCATACATAAATTTCAGATCATTTCGGTGTTCCGCAAACGTCGAAATTTTCGTTTCGGCTGTTTTGATTTTTCCGTCCAGTTCCGCGAGCTGATCTTCCAATGCGCTTTTCATTTCTGCGGCCGTTGATTTGCCGACGATCGATGATCGCGCAAACAGATTTGCGCGCAGAGCATCTTCGTAAGCTGCTATGTCGGCACGTCTGCACAAAATAAACACACAGGTCTGATCTTTATTAGAACTGATAATTTCCACATCAACCGGGCCCGCCTGCGGCGCAGCTTCCGCCAGCTTTGCATAAATTTCTTCCAGCGTCGCGGGATAAGGGAATGTTCCGATAAATGCAGCAGTCGATTTTGTTCCTTTGAAATCAAGAGGAACATCCAGATCAAGCCAAGGCGTCAATGCCTCTATCTGAGCCTGCAGCTTGATGATCCCTGCTTTATCTTCCGAAATTTCTTTCGATAAAGCCACGATGTCATACGCATGTTTCATCACATTGTCGCAATCGTTGCAAAGTGTGTAATAACGGCTGACAGAAATACGTTCTTTGCCTTCCAATGAGGAAAACATCGACTTTTCTTCCGGAGCATAGTCTTCCAGTAAGTCCAACGCCTGTTGAGCCGTAGCTGCACTCTTCTCGAATACCGACTGCGATGAAGTCGTATCGGTTTTTTGAAACACACTGTCTTCGGTCAGAACATCGCTGATTTCGATGGTTCCGAATCTCTGTATGGTTTCCAAAATCGCTTTACGATCTTTCTTCAGTCCGCAAATACTGATGCGTTGCATCTGCAATACTGCCATAAACAATACCTCCTTTTCTGAATATTATTCTCAATTGTTAGGTAACTGCAAAAGTAATACTCGATTTAAACCTTTACATGTCTGAACAGACGCAGATCGTTTTAAATCAATTCGGCTAAAATTGCTTTAACCGCTTTTTCCTCATTGGCTTTTGCATTTTGCTGCAGCACAGCGATTTCTTTGTCCACGCCTTCCAGCGCATCTTTCATCATCGCTTCGCCTTGTGCTTTTGCATCTGAAAGCGCGCTTTCTGCTTGTTTCCTGGCATCTTCCGTCATTGATGCAACGACCTGTTCAGCCTGCATCTGCGCTTTTTTCATAATCACTTCGCTTTCGCTCGCAGCCGACTTTTCAATTTGCTCGGCACTTAATTCTGCCTGGCGGACAGCCTGGATCATGTCTTGTGCCATCTTCATCACCACCATCTTAATTTATTATTATTCAACATCATGGATGTAAACGTTGACAAAAGAAAATCAGAAACCACTTACGTCGTTTTCGCAATGAATTCGGGATTGAAAAGAAAAGAACAAAAAATAATAGACTTAAGCTTGTTAGAAGTATAAACTGAAGTTTTTGTATCGTTATTACATAATGATGTTTCTTTCGGAAGAAAGGCTTCAACCAAAATTAGGTTCATTGTACAATATATTCCTTCAACATTCAACAGAATTATTAGATTTGAAAGTAGATTTTATGCAAAAAATAATGCAAAACTTAATTAATTGTAATGATTAGCATTAACAATTTAATAAAATAAAGTTTAATCAAAATGGCAAAGTCCGGAATCGAATAAGATGTCTTATCCTCAAAAAATTTTTTTGTATTCCCCGTATCGATTTCTGTCATTCGCAATATCGAACGACTTCCACACCGGCTTCGGCAAGCAGATCAAGAGCCAACTTATCCGGATAGTCTCCCTTGAATGTTATCTTCTTGACCCC
This sequence comes from Anaerofustis sp., assembly GCA_041447245.1. Classification (GTDB taxonomy): domain Bacteria; phylum Bacillota; class Clostridia; order Eubacteriales; family Anaerofustaceae; genus JBGMEA01. The sequence goes on along the minus strand of JBGMEA010000020.1, from coordinate 8,727 downwards.
TGCGTTAATCAGCATTTTGCTGCACAGCACACAGGGAGAATGTGTAATGTAAATCTCGGTCCCCTCAATGCTGACCCCATGCATGGATGCCTGGATAATTGCGTTTTGTTCCGCATGAATTCCACGGCAAAGCTCATGTTTTTCACCGGAAGGGATCCCCAGTTTTTCCCGTAAGCATCCCACCTGATCACAATGAAAAATACCTTTCGGTGCACCGTTGTATCCGGTAGATATTATCTGTTTGTCTTTGACAATAATCGCAGCAACCTGCCTTCTCATGCAGGTTGATCTGGTCTTGATCACTTCCAAAAGATCCATAAAATACTTATCCCATTCCGGTCTCATCTCAGCGCCTCTTCCCTTTTTTTTCAGTATTCTAAAACGTGTTACTTTGTTCCGAACAATCGGTCTCCCGCATCGCCGAGGCCCGGAACAATATACATCTTATCATTCATCTTTTCATCGAAAGCCGCAGCATAAATATCCACATCGGGATGCGCCTGCTTCATTTTTGATATTCCCATCTCGGAAGCAATCAGACACATAAATTTTATTGATTTAGCTCCTTTTTCTTTCAGAAAGTTGATTGCAGCAATTCCGCTTCCTCCGGTAGCCAGCATCGGATCAAGAACAATCACTGTGTTGGTGCTGATCTCTTCCGGCAATTTGCAATAGTACGGAACCGGTTGGAGTGTCTCGTGATCCCGATACAGACCGATATGTCCGACTTTTGCATTCGGAAGCAGATTGAGCATCCCATCCACCATTCCGAGCCCTGCACGCAAAATGGGGACAATGCTGATCTTATCATCCTGCAGACGTCTCACCGTTGTTTTGCAAATCGGAGTGTTGATCTCCACTTCCGTCATCGGAAGATCGCGCGTCACTTCATATGCCATCAACATTGCGATTTCACTGACCAGTTCGCGAAACAACTTATGCGTTGTATTTTCGTCGCGAATGATTCCGATTTTGTGTTGAATCAGAGGATGATCAAAAATCATTACATTGCTCATAATTCTCATGTTCTCCTTAATTATCGTCGTATTGTGTCGGATCGTTATGAATTTTTATAATTATTTATTTTTTCAACCCGTCTTTCATGTCGGTCTCCGTCAAAGCCTTCGCTCAAAAATGCCGCGACGATCTCTTCCGCAATTGCGACTCCCGTTATCTTTGCCCCCATCGCCAGCACATTGGCATTATTGTGATGTCTCGACATTTTTGCCGTGTAGGAATCCGTACAGTGAGCCGCTCGGATTCCGGTTACTTTGTTGGCGGCAATCGACATGCCGATTCCCGTCGAGCAGATTAAGATTCCGCATCCGCACTCTCCTCCGGTCACACTTTTCCCGACGCGGAACGCATAATCCGGATAATCCACGCTCTCGGGCGAATTCGTCCCGAAATCCACAAATTCATACCCTCTTTGCGTAAAGACATCTATAATATGCTGTTTCAATTCGTATCCGCCATGATCGGCTCCGATCGCAATCTTCATGATTGTTCCTCCTTCAGATGTTCCATTAAATTTCCGACATATCCGTCCAATATCCGATATGTTTTGCGATACCGATCCAATGGCAACCCAAACGGATCGGGAATATCTCCGCTGCAGCAAACCGTGCCTGCATATTCTCCGAGCATATAGATTTTATTGCTATACTGCGGATATCGCTTTCGAAGCAAATCCCGATGATTCATCGTCATTCCGAAAACCAAATCCGATTCTTCCAACATTGCCTCATCAATCTGTCTGACTGTATGAAATTGAATATCGATCCCGTTTTCCCTGCACACTTCCACACTTTTCGGACTCACGATATCTCCTTCGATTGCATCGATTCCTGCGGAATCGGCACGAAACATGTCTCCCAATCCGCTTTTCTTTGCACAATCATTGAATATCCCTTCTGCGATTGGACTCCGGCAAGTGTTGCCGGTACACACAAACAATATCTTTTTCAACTGTTACCTCAACTTTGTTTTAATCGGATGACTTCATCCGCTGCTTTTTGCAATCGGTTCATAAATGCCCGCCCGATTCCCTCTTCCTTCGGGCACATGGTATAAATATGTCTGATTCCGCGACGATCGCATTCTCTGAACTGTGCAAACAGCACATGGGTGCTCTGCATCGGAATATCCCTGCATCCCAAAGAAAATACTTGAGCGCAGACAATCCTGTTTTTCAGTTCTTCAAACGCCAACACCGCACTTCCTTCCGGATCTTGCGCTACTCTTTCATTAATATAATCCACCACGGAGCCGTCCGATCCGCATACCGCCGTAACGGATGCGTTCGGTTTATAATGCCGATATTTCATTCCCGGAGCTTTGGGACGCTCGGATTCGTTCCGATTCAACGACTCGTCCAAAGCAAACGTTACCGAAAGCTCTTCCTGCGTAATCGCACCGGGTCGTAGTATCCGAGCAGGGAATACAGTGCAATCCACTACGGTCGACTCGACACCGTATCGGCATTCGCCGTCCAACAAAATCACATCGGCTTTCCCGTCCATATCTTCCAAAACATCTTCGGGCGCAGTGGGTGACGGCTTTCCGGACAGGTTAGCGCTGGGCGCTGCAATCGGAACCCCGCTCGCCGCGATTAAATCTCTAGCGACCCTCTGCTCCGGCATACGCACAGCAACCGTGTTCAATCCGGCAGTGACTGCGTCGGGCACCGTCTGTTTCTTTTTTAAAATAACAGTGATGGGACCGGGCATAAACGCTTTCATCATCTGTTCGGCCTGTTGCACATCGGAATCCGAAACAACGTCCGCCATTTCCATGTCCGTAACATGGATAATCAAAGGATTGTCCGACGGTCTGCCTTTTGCCAGGAATATCCGAGAAACGGCTTCCGCGTCAAGCGCGTTAGCACCGAGTCCATATACCGTTTCCGTGGGGAATACTACCAGTCCTCCCGAGCGGATTGTTTTTGCGGCGTCGGCAATGCCGATCCGATAAGAATTTTCATCCGTCATATCGTAAATACGGGTTTTCATTCACATGTCTTTTCCGTAAATTTATTTTATTTATTATAACAAAATTTCCTGCATGATATCCATGAAAACAGAAAGATAATTCCGATAATTACCGAATTTGAGCAAAAACAGACTTTCTGACTTGTCGTAAACAAGGCTCTACAATTTTCACCCATCAAAGCTGTTCGTTGTCAGACCCACCCGCAAACAATCAACATCGCCGCATGTCCTGTTTGTTTTCTTCGTGTCAATGTAAATTATTTCAAAAATACTTGGATTTTTGATCGTAATATGCTAAGATGCTATATTAATGAGTTGATGTGTAAATTGAATATAATATTATTCAAACTGAATTTTTTCTGATTTTCTGTTTGCATTTCTTTTATTTTTTTGTTAAGATGGATTATCTGAAAACATATTCCATTCTCGGAAATAAATCTGATGCGTTTCCCGTTCAGATTTATTTATCTGCCATCTTTTTCACACTCTCATTTCATCTCAATCAAACATCCGGAGGCCAATCTTGGATAAAGAATTCTCGGAAATGTCCGTGCAGCAGCTCAAAGCGGAAGCAAAAACCATGGGCATAGAAAAAATCAGCAAGTTATCCAAACAGGAATTACTGAATACGATTTCAGAAACGAAATCGACCAATGAAAGAAAATACGCAAAATTGAAAGACTCGATCGATGATACCATCGATATGCGGGGTACTGTTCAGATTCTTCCCGAAGGGTTCGGCTTTCTGAAAACAACCGAAATGAAATCGCCCGAAGAATACGTATACGTATCTGCATCTCAGGTACAGAAATTCCGACTTCTGAGCGGATTTGAAATATGCGGAAAAGTGCGCCCCCCGAAAGAAACGGAAAAATACTATGCCATGCTGTTCATTGAAGAAGTCAACGGCAGAGCGACGGAAGAAATTCTTCAGGAAGAAAAGCAGATTATGTCCGCAGGCATGGAAAAAGATATGTCCATGTATGAGAAATCCCACAGCGGAATTTTGGAAACCAATCCGGATGGATTCGGTTTTCTGCGCACCAGCAATTATATGTCCGGTGACAACGATATCTATGTATCCCCGTCACAAATCAGAAAATACAAACTGCGTACCGGAGATCTTGTGCAGGGAAGAATCCGCATCTCCAACGAAAACGAACGTTACGACGCATTGCTTTACGTTGAAAAAGTCAACGGCAGAGCACCCGAAACGATTGTCAATCGCCCTGATTTCGAAAAACTAATTCCGATTTTCCCGGACGAACGCATTACACTGGAAACCACGCAGCAAATTAATTCCACCCGAATTCTCGATATTTTTGCTCCGGTCGGCAAAGGGCAGCGCGGACTCATCGTCGCTGCGCCAAAAGCGGGGAAAACAATTCTTTTAAAACAAATTGCAAATGCAATCAAACTGAATCATCCCGGTATCAAACTGATTATCCTTTTGATCGATGAACGCCCGGAAGAAGTCACGGATATGCAGCGCAGCATTGTGGCAGATGTGATTTATTCGACTTTCGATCAAAAACCGGCGAATCACATCAAGGCTGCCGAAATTGTTCTGGAACGAAGCAAGCGCCTCGTTGAACTGGGTGAAGATGTCGTCATTCTTGTTGACAGCATTACCCGGTTTGCGAGAGCCAGCAACCTTGTCGTTCCGGCTTCGGGCAGAACCCTCTCGGGAGGGCTCGATCCCGAAAGTCTGTATTTCCCGAAAAAGTTTTTCGGAGCGGCTCGCAACATCGAAGGCGGCGGCTCCCTGACCATTTTGGCAACAGCGCTGATCGAAACGGGAAGCCGCATGGATGACATGATTTACGAAGAATTCAAAGGAACGGGCAATATGGAAGTCCATTTGGAACGGGAATTGGCAGAAAGCCGCATCTTCCCTGCGATCAATATTCTTCGTTCCGGAACGAGAAGAGAAGATTTGCTGCTCAGCGAAGAAGAAATTTCAGCTGCATACGGGATCCGAAAAGCACTCAACAACCTCGGAACGATCAATTTCACCGATACGATCATACAAAATATGTCAAAAACAAAATCAAACAAAGATTTTGTCTCCATGATTCTAAAAAACTATGCAATTAAATAAAAAACATTTGATTATTTTGCATGACACTGCTATAATATAAAGGCTTTAAAGAAGTAACATTCAGATAAGACCATGATGAAAGAGGTGAATTTCATGAAAGAAGGAATCCATCCGGATTACAAAAAATGCACAGTCACCTGCGCTTGCGGTAACACATTTGAAACCGGATCCGTGAAAGATGAAATCCGCGTAGAAATATGCTCTGCCTGCCATCCTTTTTTCACCGGAAAACAAAAACTGGTGGATACGGGCGGTCGCGTCGGCAGATTCAAAAAACGCTACGAAGGCAAAATGTAACAATATGAAAGAGTCGGGGTTCCGGCTCTTTTTTCATTCCCGCGCATCCCAATTTCTCCCTTCGATTTGAACAAACATCATGCAGTGATTGTATTTGCTTTCGCCGAGAACGCTTCACAACTTATGATTCGCCGCTCTTCCGGTTTGATTTCGGAAGTCTTTTTTCGTTTTAATTGAATACTAAGATTCGCCCGATATAATCAAATCATAAAGAAAGCAAGGCGGTACCCATGAACCAACCGATCAAGATCATTACCGACAGCGGGGCGGATCTGACCGACGAACTGTTACAAAACCGTTCCATAGAAATATTACCGATGGAAATCGAAATCAACGGAACAACCCGCATACCATCCACAGAACTCGATCTGAAAGAAATGTATCGGAATATGCGGCACAAATCCATATACAAGACATCTCAGGTGCCGCTCGAATTATTTCTGAAGGTATTCGAACAATACGCGGTTCAGGAGATTCCCGTCCTCTACATCGGTCTTTCTTCGGCTCTTTCCGGCACGGTATCCGCAGCAATCATGGCTGCCGGAGAAATCAAGGAAATCTACCCGCATGCACAAATTGAGGTCATCGATTCGAAATGCGCCACCATCGGTTATGGGCGAGCAGTAATTGCCGCATACGATATGGCAGCACAAAATATTCCGATCGGCGAAATCAAACAGTTCGTTCATGATCTGACCGCCCACACCGAGCATTTATTTACGGTTTCCAAACTCGAATATCTCGTACGGGGCGGACGTCTCTCTGCCGCTGCGGCGGCAATCGCAGGAACACTCAATATTCGTCCGATTCTGAATGTGAATCGCGAAGGTGCACTGATCGCGACCGAAAAAATAAGGGGCGAAAAAAAGCTCAAACTGCGCATGGCCGATCTTGTCGCCGTACTTTCCGGAGGGTTGGAAAATCAAACGATTTATGTAGTCCATGGGGATGACGATACCGCAGCAGATGAAATGATCGAATTGATTCGGAAACGAATCTCCGTAAAAGAAATCATTAAAATGATGATCGGTCCGACCATCGGCGCACATGCGGGGCCTGGGACGCTGGGCATTGTCTTTACCAATCCGAACCGCTAGCAGTGATTCGCAGAAACGATCGAATCAAATCCATTCGCATATTATCCACAAAATAATTGATATTGATAAAGTCAAACACAAAACGATAGCCTGTGCTGTCGTTTTTTATTGTCGGCATTGAAAAATATTATTAGAATGGCTTGACGGATTTACTACTATGCGGTACAATATAGCAAAACTACTATGTATGACAAGGTAGGTGTGCCATGTTTGACCGATCTCAGCTCATGCGGGGAACGCTGGAGGGCTGCATACTCAAACTCATCGGAACGGAACCGACTTACGGATACGAACTGATGATGCGTCTGCGCAATCACGGGTTCAGCGATATCAGCGAAGGAACGCTCTATCCCCTTCTGGTTCGTCTGGAGAACAAGGAACTGCTCGGCTCTGAATTCCGTCCGTCCCCGCTGGGACCGAAACGAAAGTATTATACGCTGACGGAGGAAGGTCGGGACTACCTGAGAGACTTCGAAGAAAGCTGGGCATTCGTGAAAACAAGCGTGGACGCCGTGCTGCACCATGGGGAGGAATAAATGAATCCGCTGAAACAACTCAGAAAAGAAAACAACCAAACGGAAAAACAGCTTAATCAAGAAAACGCGGCGCTGATGACGGACATGATTGTCTATCTGCATTCCGGAAAGCTGTGCGAATACGACATCGAGATCATCCGAAAAGAGCTGATGGGCATGGCGCTGGAAGCGCAGCTGCGGGGAGATTCCGCACAGAGCGTATTCGGGGACGACCCGCAGGCATTCTGCGATGAGTTGATGAAACAGGGACGAAAGAAAACGGGCTACGAATCCGCGCTGGAATGGGCGGATATCATCGTGAACGGATTTGCGATTCTGTTTCTGATCGAGCTGATCTTCGAAGCGGTGCCGCAATGGGTGGCGGGCACCTCCTGCCCCGCATTGTATCTCCCGCTGACGGCGGGTTTTCTGCTCTCGTCCGTGCTGTGCATCGCGGCGGCGCTGTATGTTTACAGCGACATCACCAAACACTCGTTTCGGTTCAGCAAAGGCAGGCACAAATGGCTCTTCGGCGGCATCGTCGGCGTGCTGAGCGCGGGCATCGTGTTCGTCAAAGCGCTTCTGAATGATGTCATTCTCGGTAGCGTGAGCATTCCCGCCGTTTGTGCGGCACTGGTGGTGCTGATTGCGGCAATCGCGCTTCTGGAAAATCGACACGCATATCGTCTGTCCGAAACGCATCATTGAGAACACATACACGGAACGCGTGATACGCGTTCCCTACATCATGTATTTTGAAACCACAAAGACAATCAAATCAAACCACCGCATTCCGCTCACAACGGGCGGGGCATGCATCAAGCGTGATGCGTCCGAGCAAGGGCATGACCCGCACGGTTTTGGTATAAAAATTCCGAGCAGATTTTTCTTCTGCCAACTTTCACGGTCTGCTGTTCCATTATCTGCCGATGGAATTTTTGTCAAAACCGAAAGGCTGACATGCCGCGAGGCGGATCAGCGTAAAGCGTTTTGCTGCCTTTTTGAAAGGCTTTCCTAATTTCAATATATTGCCACATGATGTGCCTTTCATGAGCGTAGCCTGCGGAGCGAACCTCCCGAGACAATCTATCGATCAATCACAAACATAAAAACAATGAACAACCCATGTAGGGAAGGCATATCATGCCTTCCGCACCAATCTGCGCATCGAAAAAACAACCAACCCTTTCGGATATCACGAAACGAATAGCACGGAACGCGTCATACGCGTTCCCTACATCATGTATTTTGAAACCACAATGACAATCAAATCAAACCACCGCATTCCGCTCCCAACGGGCGGGGCTGGCATCGAGCGTGATGCGCCCGAGCAAGGGCATGACCCGCACGGTTTTGGTATAAAAATTCCGAGCAGATTTTATTTCTGCCGACTTTCACGGTCTGCCGTTCCATTATCTGCCGATGGAATTTTTGTCAAAACCGGAAGGCTGACATGCCGCGAGGCGGATCAGCGTAACGCTTTTGCCGCGCTTTTTGAAAGGCTTTCCTAATTTCAATATATTGCCACATGATGTGCCTTTCATGAGCGTAGCTTGCGGAGCGAATTCCCTTATAGCGCGTTGCTGCCGGCAATCCGGCATTTTATTATACGGCACGAGCAAAGCCGTGACGTATAAAAACCACGCGCTAAGCGCGTGAGGATAAAAAAGGCTAAGCCGTGTAAGAGGAAAAAGTCCTCCATCTGATAAAATAAAGCAGGTTTCGCT
>JBGMEA010000019.1:0-78353 GCA_041447245.1 Anaerofustis sp. | reverse complement strand
TATGCTAAGATGGTGGTAGCTCATGGCACTCTCTCCTTTTTAAGATTGGTTTTCTCACCTTTATCTTACTGGAGTTTTCTGCTTTGAGCTATCTTTTATGTTGCACTTGCTATGATAATCTACCGGGTTTGCATATCAATGTGTGATTGATGGATCGTATAAAAACATATACGGATTCACTCTGGAACCGTCTTCAAGAGCGGACTATGAATTGTCTAATTATTTTACGTCCACCCATCCCGATTCGATTTTCACCAAAGTTCCCATGCTGATGATTCCGACTCGGTCGGGACGTATTACCGTATTTGATCGTCAGATGAAACTGACTGACCGCGAGGACGTGACCGAAATATCAATAGAGTCCGAAGATCAGATGAACCGAATTTTGAAAGAATATTTCGGAATCGAATGAGCGAAGCTTTTATGTACGGCGGGAATCGCAATTCCCGTCTTTTTTTGTGCCCGAAGATAACTTTTTTCCGATTTCGAACGATAATACATGTATTATATGAACACAGAGGATTCAATCATGAATACAAAACTGTCCGATGTCTTCGGCGATGTGAGAACCTCGTATGACAATGCATCGGCGTTGAAATATGAAAATCGATTTTTTTCTATGCTTATTTCCGGTTTATTGCCGCTCGGCGCCGCAGCCAATTTTACTGTCAGTTATTTTATAATTCGTTATCCGTTTCGGGAAACGATCGTCAACAGTGCGGTATTGTGTTTTTTTGCCGTTGTTTTTTTGTTTGTGCAAAAAACAGTCGGGAGTGAATCTGCGAAGAAAATCATTTATGTGAGCGTATTCAGTCTGCTGCTTCTTGTCATTGCGACATCGTATTATCATTTGATCGGGCCTGCCGTTTGGGGAATCATTTTTATTATGGGGTTCTTTGCGATGGTGTACTCCAGCCCTGAGATGACGGTCGCATACGGAGTGTCCAGTTTGATTGCGAATTCTTATCTGTGGGCCGAGCATATTCCATATGAAATCGACGGCCATTATTATTTGTCCATGACAATCATTCTGCTTATCAGCATGATCGGCATGCGCAGTATATTCAAATTATTGAAAAAACGCCAGATGCTGATTGATCGGCAATATCGCGATCTGCAGCGATCCGAAAACAAATTGTGGACAACCTTGATTTCCGTGGGCGACGGCGTGGTCGCAACCGATAAGGACGGCATCATCGAATTTATGAATCCGGTTGCCGAAAATTTAACTGGCTGGAGTTCGGCGGAGGCGGTCGGACAGCCGTTTGAGTGGGTCTTTCGTATCATCAACGAACATACCAGAATTATTATGGAGAGCCCTGTGCATGTCGTGCTGCGTACGTTGAAAAAATATGAATTGGCGAATCATTCGATCCTTGTTTCAAAGGATGGCACAGAGCGTCCGATCGAAGATACGGCGGCTCCGATCTATGACGAAAACGGTTTGCTCGGCGGTGTGGTTTTGGTTTTGCGCGATTTCAGCGAAAAAAGAGAAAAAGGCAGACAGATCGAATATCTGAGTTACCATGATCAGCTGACCGGCTTATACAACCGCAGATTTGTCGATCAGGAGTCAGCGGCGTTGGATAACGAAGTTTTTTATCCGCTTACCGTAATGTATGCGGATGTCAACGGACTGAAAATCATCAATGATGCATTCGGGCATGATCAGGGAAATCATCTCCTTGTGAAATTCGCCGATATTCTGACTGACAGTCTTCCGAAAGAACAGATAATTTCGCGAATCGGCGGAGATGAATTTCTCGTGCTGATGCCGAACACATCCGCGGCAGAGGCGCATGAACTGATGGATCTCATTCGGGAAAAGACGGAGTCGGAAGAAGTGATGAACATCAATATGTCAGTTTCATTCGGTTCCGCAACAAAATATGATGATTCCGATACGTTGCAGGAAGTCATGAGACAGGCGGAAAATATCATGTATTCGAAGAAAATTCTGATGAACTCAAGCAAGCGCGGGGCGACTATCAGAACGATCAGTCATGTGCTGAATGTGAAAAATCAACGGGAGGAGATGCACTCCAGACGGGTCAGTGCGATCAGTGTACAGATCGCGAAAGCGTATGGATTGGATGAGGAACGGGTGAATGAAATCAAAGTGGCCGGCGAGCTGCATGATATCGGAAAGATCGCCATCGATGATGCAATCCTGAATAAAACGGGAAAACTGACGATGCAGGAACGGGATCAGATTCGAAGCCATCCCGAGATTGCCTATCGTCTGCTGAATACTTCCGGAGAATATTATCGGATAGCGGAAGCGATTTATCAGCATCACGAACGTTGGGACGGAACCGGGTATCCGAACGGAATCGCGGGGAAAGAGATTCATTGGATTGCCCGTGTGATTGCCGTAGCCGACGCGTTTGACGCAATGTGCAGCGATCGGCCGTACCGTTCCGCACTGCGGATGGAAGATGCTGCCCGGGAGATTATAGAAAATGCCGGAACGCAATTTGACCCGGAAATTGCAAGGGTGTTTGTGCATGACATCTTAAAACTTGAGATATCTTAGAAATGATTTGGTATTTTAAGACACGAACCCTATAACGGCAGAAAAATATTAGTTGATAGGGGCAGGATGGCACGAACCTTTCTTTTCTTTGCTCTACTGTGTATTCATCCTTCGTGTGCACCCGTGAATCGGAAGAATCAATCATTGCTTGAGACATGCCAAGGAAATAGATGCAATGTTCTTTGCATTTTTGAAAATCTTTTCTTCGGGTTTTTTACTCAATCTATTATTCTGCTCATCACGTTGAAAGCGCCGTTTGGCGTTTTTTTCTAAGGGATTTCTGCATGATTATTTATTATCCGAAAACAGATGGATCAATCGGCGCAAAAATGTTCGGCAAAAGGCAGGAATTGTTCCATTGGGACGAAACTTATGATAAAATTGGTTTTACGAAATTCGAAAATTTTCATATTGATTTTTATAACAAAATGAATCGGAAAGACAGTGAATATATGACGATAAAAGACATCAACAATTATTTCGAAAATACGGATGAGATTACCGCACTGACTGAATTGTGCGAAAAAAACGGAACGATTGATCCCGAGTGGTATCAGAAATACGATGTTAAACGGGGGCTTCGCGATATCAACGGGGAAGGGGTATTGACCGGGCTGACAGAAATTTCCGAAATTCGCGCAAATAAGCTGGTCGATGGGAAAAAAGTGCCCTGTGAGGGGAAATTATATTATCGCGGCATTGACGTGGAACGTCTGGTGCGCGGATTTGTCGACGAAAAACGGTTTGGGTTTGAAGAAGTAACCTACCTATTGTTGTTTGGCGAACTGCCGACCGAAAGTGAACTGACCCGTTTTAACGATCTGATCTCGGGTTATCGCGCGCTCCCGACAAACTTCGTGCGAGATGTCATTATGAAAGCGCCGACGAACGATATGATGAACACGCTTGCTCGCAGTGTTCTGACGCTGTATGCGTATGATCACAATGCTAATGATACATCGATTCCGAATGTGCTGCGTCAGTCTTTGCAACTGATTGCGAATTTTCCGCTTCTTTCGGTTTATGGATACCAGGCATACAACCATTACATTGCCGGACAGAGCCTTGTGATTCATCCTCCGAAAGCCGATTTGTCCACATCGGAGAACATTCTTTATATGCTCAGACCTGACAGCCAGTATACGGAATCCGAAGCACGGATTCTGGATATCGCTCTGATTCTTCATGCGGAACACGGAGGCGGCAACAATTCCACCTTTACGACTCATGTGGTGACATCCAGCGGTACCGACACGTATTCCGCAGTGGCTGCAGCGCTCGGCTCGCTGAAAGGTCCGAAGCACGGGGGAGCAAACATCAAGGTGATCCAGATGTTTGAGGATATGAAACAAAATATACCGGACTGGACAAGCGAGGCACAGGTGCGGACGTATCTTCACGATGTGCTGAATAAGCAGGCATTTGACCGCAGCGGACTGATCTATGGTATGGGACATGCGATTTATTCGCTGACAGATCCGAGGGCGGGGATTCTCAAACTGTTTGTGAAGCATCTTTCCGAAGAAAAAGGTCTTTACGATGAGTTTCAGCTGTATTCGCTTGTGGAACGGCTTGCGCCCGAAGTGATCGGGGATGAACGGAAAATATATAAAGGAGTCAGTGCGAACGTTGACTTTTACAGCGGGCTGGTGTATCACCTGTTGGGACTGCCCCTGGAATTGTATACCCCGATTTTCGCAATTGCCCGTATTTCCGGGTGGAGCGCTCACCGCATCGAAGAGCTGGTCAACGGCGGGAAAATCATCCGACCCGCATATGAAAGCGTTGCAAAACGGCGCGAATACATTCCGATGAATGATCGGTAATATTCTTTCGGTGTCGGATGGGCTCGAACGGAACGAGTTTTCAGAAACCGATACTTGACATTTTCTTTTCAGTTTTGTAATATAAAGCTATCTCTTTGCACTGCATCTACTTATTCCGCGAATGCGGGATGCGCACTCTACAGTACAAACTGAGCAGGCGATGGTCGGACAGCCGATCATGGAGCCGGGTTACGGATCGTAACAGCAGATGAATGCAATACGCATCTGTGGGACAGTAGTATGTTTCACAGATGCGTTTTTTATAACGAAACAAGCCGCAAAGGGAAGAAGGGAAACGACTATGACTGAACTTCTTGTCAGACTGTTTGTGAAAAATTCAAATGAAACCGGCAATACTTCTGTACGCACAGCGTACGGGATTCTGAGCAGTATTGTGGGAATTACCTGCAATTTGGCGCTCTTTGGGGCAAAATTTGCTATCGGACTTGTAATCGGCAGCATCTCCGTGACTGCGGACGCTTTTAACAATCTGTCGGATGCAGCATCCTCCATCATCAGCTTTATCGGAGTGAAACTTGCAAAGCGACCCGCCGATCAAGAGCATCCGTTTGGGCACGGAAGATATGAATATATCTCGGCATTCGTGATTTCGTTTATTATTCTTCAGGTCGGGTTTACCCTGTTTAAGGAATCGCTTTCCAAAGTGATTGATCCCCAGCCGATTTCCTTTAACTGGATTTTGGTCGGAATCCTGCTGATTTCCGTATTCATCAAACTGTGGCTTTCCCGTTTCAATCGTTCACTCGGAAAGCGGATCAACTCCAGCATTATGAAAGCGACTTCCGCCGATTCGATGAATGACGTCATTGTGACATCCGCCACCATTCTCTCGTTGTTGCTCGTTCATTTCTTCGGACTTCCTGCCGATGGTTGGATGGGTTTGGGCGTATCGCTGTTTGTCATGTATTCGGGGTTCAATATTGCCAAGACGGCACTGATGCCACTGCTCGGCGAAGCCGCTGACAGGGAAGTCTTTGATTTGATTACACAGAAGGTCGAGAGCTATCCCGGAATTATCGGATCCCATGATTTGATAGCGCATAATTACGGACCGACCCATACCATGGCTACCATCCATGTGGAAGTGGCAAACAATTGCAATCTGGAAGAAATTCACGAGACCATTGATCGCATTGAGCGCGATGTATTGAGGGAAACAGGAATCTTTCTGGTAATCCATATGGATCCGGTCGAAATCAACGATCAGAAAGTGCTGGATAAGAAAAACATGATCATTTCTTTGGTTAAGGAATTGGAACCGAAAGCAGACGTGCATGATTTTCGTGTGGTAAACGGAGAACATTCCATCAATCTTATTTTTGATTTGGTGGTGCCGTTTCATTATAAAGAATCCGATGAATGCGAGCTTTTGGAAAAACTTACGGAACAGGTTTCCAAGATAGATTCCCGATATCATTGTGTGGTAACCATTGAGAAAAATTATGTTGCGGGGTTGTAAAAAACGCCGTGCAGATATGAGTTTATTATCGATTTCCAAAATGAGAGGGCGGTATGGCAAATCTGTTGGATTATGTGCAGTGGCGCGGAGATTTGAGTTATACGCAAGACGCGTTCAATGAAGTGGATAATCTTATTTTTTCCCAGTTGATTTATTTGCCTTTTGATGGGATTGAGGCCTGCAGAGAGAGCGGGAGCGGCATTCGGATGGATCAGCTCGAATCGGAACTTGTTGCTCACCGTGTACCCCGAGAGGGCAAAAATCGGGACAAGTATGAGATACAGATGAACAAGCTGATGCTTCTGTGCGCCAATTCGGTGCGGTTTCGCAATGTGCGTATCCGCAATTATGTGAATATTCTTGATTCGCAGCGTGCGGAGCAATTTTGCGCCGCCGTTTTTTCCCTGTCGGACAGGCTTCATTATATTGCTTTTCGCGGTACGGGGGATTTGCTTGTGGGATGGAAAGAAGACTTTATGATGAGTTTTCGCAGTGAAGTCCCCGCGCAGCGTCAGGCGGTGGAATATGTGAACAATGCCTTGCGTTTACTGAAGGGAAACTGTTATTTCGGCGGACATTCCAAAGGAGGGAATCTCGCTGTGTATGCTGCCATTCATCTTAAGCGAAGCGCGAGAAAAAGGGTGCTCGGCGTTTACAGCAATGACGGACCCGGATTTCAGCCGGAAGTGATCGCCCTAGACGGGTATCTGAGCATGAAGGAGAAAATTCATACCTACATGCCGCAGTCTTCCGTTGTCGGAATTTTGCTGGAGCACAGCGAAGAATATACGGTGGTCAGCAGTACCAACACCGGAGCCAAGCAACATAAGGCACTCTCGTGGGAAGTGAAGGGGAATCGCTTCGTTTACGAAAAAGAACTGACGAAGAACAGCCGCACGCTGGATATTGCACTGCGCTCATGGCTGGGTCAGATCCCCGACGGAGAGAAAGAGCAGTTTGTCAATGCGATTTTCGAGCTGTTGGACAAAACCGGTGCGCGTACGTTCAGTGAGCTGTCGGAGAGTCGGCTGAAAAAAGCGGAAAGAATGATCCGTGCTTACAAAACGATGGATTCCGAGACGCAGGGATTATTGAAAAACGTCCTGCAGACATTTTTCAGGGAAAAGAAAAAAATACAGAAAGAGCTTGCGGGACATGTTTCCATGCAGCTGGCAGAGGAACTGCGCACAGCAGAGGCGTAGTTTCTGTTTCTTCGGATATATTTAACGGACGGATCACAAACATATCGGACAAAAAACGGAAGCGGCGTCGGCTGACAGTGCTTCCGTTTCTTTTTATTTAATTTTTGCCGAGTGAATATTTGATAATGCCGTTTTCTTCGTAAATAATTTTTTTGATAAACATGTCTTCAATGATACCATCCACTTCTTCTTTGGATGCGCCTTTGATGATGGTGGAAATAAATCCGCTCAGACCGCTTCGTTTTTTTGGACGTTTTACGGCAGGCGCTTTGATCAGGCTGTCTTTGACCTTTTTGATACCCGCTTCATCCAGCTTGATGGTTTTGTTGCGGGAAAGCTCCTGAAAGCTGACAATGCGCCGTGCATTGATCCCCGAGGATTTCAGGTGATTGATCAGCGGATCATAGCCGGTGTCTTTCGAGTAAATGATAAAGGATTTGCCCGGGTCAGCCGCCGCATCCCTGCCGAGGAAAAACGCGATAAAGAAATCGAGTGCGTTGCGACCCTTTCCGTTTACCTGAATCCACTGCACCGCATCCCCGAACGGCTGTGTCCTCAGCACCAAATCAATCGGCACTTTTGATTGCTCTTTGCCGACGATAATCATGACCTTTGTCGATTCTCCGATGGCCTCTACTTTCACGTCCTGCACATTCTCGTAATCGATATAAAGATATTCCGTATAACCGTTCATAACACCCCGTTTGAGAATCGTTCGGATTCTCTCCTTCATTTTCTTCTACCCGCATTATATCACAGTTTGAGCGCTTGTTGCGCATACTTTCCGATGATTTGGACAAGAAACGCCGATATGATCCGGCGGTGAATTATGATATAATGAACGGCATAAGAAAGCGATGGAGATAACCGATGTCCCGTACCGTCCGTGAGGAAGAATTCCGCATTCTTTCCGTCATCCTTATTTTTGTGATAGCCGCTCTGATTACGCTGATGTGCATCGATCTGATTCCTTTGATGAAAAGCGTGGTGTCGCACATCAAAAATGAAACGGTGATTTCTTCCGAATTGCGCCAGCTCGGAGTGAAAGGCGTGATCATTCTGATTTCGCTCGGAGCTCTCCAGATCGTTTCTGCAATATTCCCGGCACTTCCGATTCAAATTCTTTCCGGTGTGACGTATGGAGTAATATATGGTACGGTGATCAGCATTGCGGGAGTCATGCTGGGCAATGCGCTGATTTTTGTTTTGGTCAGACGGATGAAGTTTGTGTTTCACTTTTCGTTTCATCCGCACAATAAAGGGAAAAAGAAAAGCAAATGGGATTTTGCTTTTTTGAAAAATTCGGAGAAGATTCGTTTGATGGCGTTTTTGTTATTTCTGATTCCGGGAATTCCGAACGGGGTATTGCCGTATTTGTTTGCCAACACGAAAATCAAGCTTCGGCATTATCTGCTCAGCCTTGCCGTTGCCAGTGTTCCTTCCGTTCTGATGAATATTCTCATCGGAGATCGGCTTTCCGCAGGTGATCTGACGACCTCCCTGATTATACTGGGCGGGATTGCTGCTTTCAGCGTGATTACCATACGGAAACGCAAACAAATTATGAAATACATCCAAAGCAGGGGAAACAATTTTTCCGCAGCAAAAGAGCAGGAGAATCCGAATGAATGAGTATGAACCGATATACAGGCCGCCGAGTGAGGCTGACAGCTGGATACTGAAAGTAACGGGGGGTTGTTCGCATAACCAGTGTACGTTCTGCGGAACTTATAAAGGCAGGCAGTTTTATGTCAGAGATTGGGAGGAGATTTTTCACGATATCAGGCAGGTTCAGGAAGCCGGGTATCAGTTTAAGCGGGTATATCTTTCGGATTCGGATGCGTTGGCGACCGGAATGGAACTGATCGAAAAAACGCTGAAAGAAATAAAAAACCGATTTCCATCAGTACGCAGAGTCGGACTGCATGCAACAGCCATCGATGTGTTGGAGTATACACCTGCGGAATTGGAAAAACTGCATTCGTTGGGTTTGGGAATCATCTATATCGGAGCCGAATCGGGTAATTCCGAGATCTTGCGAAGGATCAGAAAAGGAGCGGGCGCACTACAGATTATCGAGTCGGTGAAACGAACGAAAGAAGCTGGCATCCTCAGCTCCGTCACATTTATTTCCGGTTTGGGAGGAAAGGAACTCTGGAAAGAACATGCATGCGACACAGCAAATATGATCAACGAGATGCAGCCTGATTATGCCAGTCTGCTTACTTTATTGATCGATCGGAATGCGCCTCTGTCCGAGTCGGTGGAAGACGGATCGTTTCAAATTCTTACCGCGCAGGAAGTATTGAATGAAACGAAGCTGATGCTCGAACAGGTGAATCTGAAAACGCCGTGTGTTTTTCGCAGCAATCACGCATCCAATTATCTGGCGCTGAAAGGCACTCTGCCGCAAGACCGCGATGCACTCATCCATCAGATTGAGACTGCAAAACTGTTAAAACCGGATGCATATCGGGCATTGTAAGCCGATCCACAGAGTAAGCGATATCATTTAATGGAATGATTATAATTTAATTATAATCACGGATTTCTCTTTTCTTTTTTTCATGATGTGATAAAATAAAGAAAACAAGTCATATTGCATTTGATTATGATGCAATATGAGAAAATTTGTTTTATCGGGAATAGGGGATGGTATTCCGATACGAAGAAGTATCGGGTGCCGTCTATTTATTTTAACTGAAAAAATAATATTCCGTATTCTCAATTCAAGAAAATGGAGCCGGAACCATGATGAACAGTATTCTATTGAAACAAAAAATGCAGTCTCTGAGAACTCTGATGCAGAGAATTTTGCAAGGGATCGGTTTAATAACGGAAAAGACGCCGACTGAAAAATATCTCGGAAAGCAAATCGGAGCGTTGGCTTACCAGATCGCGATGCCCATTCCTCACGGAGCGATTTATGATGAAATGCTCAAGAAAAATATGAGCTTGGCAGAATACATTTGGCGCGACTGAAACACTGCTTTTTTTAGAATCCCGTGAAAACGGGATTTTTTTATATCGGATGACGATCTTGTTTATGATTGCGTATAAACAAACTTTTCTGTATAATAATCCTTGACCGTATTGTGATCTTTTCGAGGTACAATCGGTTCAGTTAGGAGAATGTATGATCGGATTGTTAGAAGGCTTCGGCCAAATGCTGAAAACCGCCAGTTTGGATTCGGGCAGCTGGGGATATGCGGTGATTGTTATGGCGGTGATTATCAAGTTCGCCACGTTTATCATGACGCAGCATGAAATAAAGACATTGCAGATGACGCCCATGCTGCAGTCGGAATTTGATGCCATATCGAAAAGACATGCGAAAAACAAAGATGAGAAAATGAAGCAGATTATTCTTCTCGGCAAAAAAACCGGATATAAAATGTTTGCAGGGATCAGTAACGTGATCACTCAAGTAATCATTATGGCGGTCTTGTCCGCTACGTTTTTTTACCCCGATCTCTTTTTGAATGTGGCAGGCAGAGAATTGTCACTGCAGTTTTTCTGGATTCATGATATCAGCATCGCTCCGTTTCAGATATTGGTGCAAGGCGGCGATTCGGCCTTGATGTTATTTTTATACTCAATGATACTGCCGATTCTATCGATTATTCTGTATCATTTTCTATCGAGATACATCGCGGCTCATTCCCTGATTGATAAGTCGGGACAGCAGAAAGCACTGAAAATAGGGATGCTTGCGGTTGCACTGATGACGCCCCAGGCGGTGAGTGTTTATCTGGCGGCTCTTGTTATTGCGACGGTACTCCAATATGCTGTGACATTGAAATTCTTTCCCTTGCCGGCCAATTATTTTGAAGGGATGAAAGAATAATTTGATCAGGAAGGTTCGGACATGAATGATGCTGCGAAAACGATCGATGATTATATGATGCAGTATCCCGAAAAAGTACGGCATATTCTGCAATCCGTCAGGGAAACGATTGCTCAAAATGCACCCGGTGCGACCGAGAAAATCAGTTATGGCATTCCAACGTTTTGGTTAAACGGAAACCTGATTCATTTTGCCGCTTTTCGCAATCACATCGGTCTGTATCCCGGAGCCGAAGGCGTGAAGCATTTTCAGGAGCGGATGGAGCGGGAAGGGTACCGTGTTTCGAAAGGAACGGTTCGTTTTCCGATCAATCGGCCGATTCCTTATGATTTGATCCGCGATATTACCATATATCGCTACGAAAGCCAACGCAGTAATAAATAAGATAAAAAGCAAGACGGACTCCTGTCTTGCTTTTTTTGTATTTATTCTTCCGATGCGGCAGATAAATCTGCAACTTCACCCTCGTGTCAGTATTTTGATCCGCCGTCCGCCGTTTGAGAAGAAAACTGTAAATTTTTTGTTTGCTGCGGCAGAGTTTGATCCGTAGCTTTCTTTTTCAGCGTAAAACGCAGTACCTGTTCTTCCAGCGTTTGAGCCTGTCCGGCCAGTTCTTCGCTGGATGCGGCACTTTCTTCCGCAACCGCCGAATTGGATTCAACGACGGAGGTAATTTGCAGAATTCCTTCATTGATTTGGCTGATGCCAACTGATTGTTCATCCGAAGCATTTGCGATATCATTGACCAGAGTGGCAACCTGCTCGATTTGAATCATGATTTGGTTCAGCGACTCCGAAGTTGCAACTGCAATTTTAGAGCCCTCTTCCACTTTGAGAATCGAATCCCGAATCATATCCGTGGTCTCTTTGGCAGCCTGTGAGGAACGGGCCGCCAAATTACGTACTTCTTCCGCAACAACCGCAAACCCCTTTCCGTGTTCTCCTGCGCGTGCCGCTTCCACGGCCGCATTGAGCGCGAGGATATTGGTCTGGAATGCGATATCTTCGATCACTTGAATGATTTTAAAGATGTTATTTGATGAGGTGTTGATTTCCTGCATCGCATCGAGCATCCGATGCATATGCATATTTCCCGTATCTGCATTTTCCTTTGTGCCGGAAGAGAGTTGATTTGCCTGTTTTGCATTTCCCGTGTTTTGCTTTGTTTGTGCGGCGATTTCTTCAATCGATGCGGAGAGCTGTTCGATGGAGCTTGCCTGTTCGGTTGCTCCCTGGGAAAGCGAAATGCTCGAATCGGAAACCTGCTGCGATCCGACCGCAACCTGCTCCGTAGCAGTTTGAATTTCATACAGAGCCAAATTGAGGTGTTCCGTCATTTCTTTAAATGCTTTGGCAAGATCTCCGATTTCATCCTTGCGGGCATAAAACTCCGGATGAACGTCATTTGAAAAATCTCCTTTCGAAAGAACGTGTGCGAACTGCACGGCTTTTTTGAGCGGTTTACTGAGATTCCGAGTCATTATGACGGAGAGCGCCATCGAAAAAAGAATCAGCAAGCTGTAAAGGACAGCCATTATCAGTGTCGTACGATTTGCGAGGATCGTGTTTTCATTCTGTTGATTTTGCGCAGCGGCATCCAAACGGTCTATTAATGTGTTTATAGCATCCATTTCTGCCCGTGCGGCAATACCGGCGTCGCTTTCTTCGAGAAGCATCGAAAATGCGACTTCCTTGTTTCCGGCCTGTATTTGTTTGATTACATCCGCCAACAAGGAATCGGCATTTGTTTTGGATGACAGGAAGGCATCGTACAATTCTTTTTCGTCATCGCTTAATGCGATTTTGTTCAATGCTTCAATTTGAGTTTCGATTTCCGATTCCCGTTCGGCATATTTCGAGAGTTCCGATCCGATCAATGTCGGATCATCCAACAGGATTGCCTGTCTCAAGTTAACCCGCTGCCTTTGAAACGCTTCGTTGATTGCTGCCATTTTTTCGACCGGGACCAGCATTTCCGTATACATTTGATCGGACGAGTTCGCGAGGATCAATAGTTTGCTGATTCCAAGAGCTCCCGTAGCGGCACAAAATAAGGCAACCGCCAAGAACGCTGCCGTAAGTTTTGTACCGATTTTCATGTTTGCAAGCCATTTCATGAATCTTTCTCCTTTTCCCACTCCCTTGCAATCAACGGATGATTCGTCCCGTAACGGATTCGATGAAATTGCCTGATTGCCGACCATACAATTGTTGGTTCCATTGATGGCTGCGAGGGCTATGGATCTTTTTTTGTCTGAGCCGGATTTTTTGGTCTGTGCCCCAAATTAAACCTGCTGTGTATCTGAAATTACTATCGTGCGATCGTTGTGAAAAATTAGTATAAAACAATATATTATTTAATTTGTTTTTTTCATTGATTCAACTCTGCTTCATCGGACAAAAAAAACGGGCGATGCTTTTCGCCCGTTATGATAGGAAAGATAAAATCATGCAATTCTTCATTTTTTGATATCAGTATTTGGAATGGTTCGGGGTATCATCCGACTCTAACGGCAGGTGATCTTCCGGTCTATTGTTCCCAAGTCTTTGTGCGGATTTTAATTTGAAGTGAGAGATTTCTTCTTTGAGCATCTGCGCCTGACCGGAGAGCTCTTCGCTTGAAGCGGCACTTTCTTCGGACACGGCTGAATTTGATTCGACAACGGAGGATATCTGCATGATCCCCTCATTGATCTGGTTGATGCCCAATGACTGCTCTTGCGAAGCTTGTGCAATATCGTTCACCAGAGCTGCGACCTGATCAATCTGTCCGACCATTTCGTTGAGTGCGGAGGAAGTATCCTTTGCCATTTTTGATCCTTCTTCGACTTTTTTGATGGAGTTTTCGATCATATCGGTTGTTTCCTGTACTGCTTTCGAAGACCGTGCGGCAAGATTGCGGACTTCTTCTGCAACGACGGCAAAACCTTTCCCGTGCTCTCCCGCGCGGGCGGCTTCCACTGCGGCGTTCAGTGCGAGAATATTTGTCTGGAAAGCGATGTCCTCAATCACTTTGATGATTTTGAAAATATTGTTTGAAGAGGTGTTGATTTCATCCATTGCCCCCAGCATACCGTTCATTTGCGCATTTCCCAAATCTGCATTGCGTTTGGTGCTTTCAGCCAAGTCGTTTGCATGGTTTGCATTGTCAGCGTTTTGTTTCGTTTGGGCTGCGATTTCTTCAATGGATGCCGACAGTTCCTGAATAGAACTTGCCTGTTCGGTTGCTCCCTGAGAAAGAGAGATGCTGGAGTCGGATACCTGCTGAGAACCTGCAGCAACCTGTTCGGCGGCAGTTCGGATGTTGCTCAGCGATTGATTGAAGCTTTCGACCATCTGATGGAAGGCACGGGCGAGATGTCCGATTTCATCTTTTCGGTTCAGATAGGAGCTCCCAAAGTCGGAACTGAAATCTCCTCCGGCCATCGTCATTGCGAAATCTGTGGATTTTTTGATTGGTTTTGCAATCGCGGAAGCAATCAGATAAGTAAGAACAAAAGAAACCGCAATTGCAAGGAGCCCCATCAGAAGGAGGCTCTTTGTGAGCGTGTCAACTTTTGCGAATACCTGATCCGCCGGTGCGGTGACTGCTACGATCCAAGAAGCATTGCTCATCGGAGCGTAGCCCATGAATTTGGTTTCGCCGTTATAAGTATATTCGCTTGTGGCGTTCACGCCCGTAATCATTTTCTGATAGACCTCATTGAGTTGAGAATCCGTAGAACTGCCATCGAGCATATTCTCTGCATTCGTTACTTTGCTGAAATCGGGATGAGCGACAATGACGCCTTGCTTGTTGATAATATAAGCGTAGCCGCGTTCTCCGTATGTGATCTGCGAAATATAGTCATTGAGCGTAGTTGCATCGTAAACTCCGCACAAAACTCCGTTGATGTTTCCTGCCGCATCGTGCGTGGGCACCGCGACTACCACTACGGTAGTGCCGTTGATCTTGCTCGTAATCGGATCGGAGATGGCATTCGTTCCGGACACTGCGGATTGGAAATATGTCCGGTCGGAAAAATTCAGAGTGCCGGATGTTTCCGCGGAAGAATAAATCAGATTTCCGCTGAGATCCAAAAGATTCATATGATCCAGTGACATGGTATTGATCTGAATATCGTGTTCCATGACAGATGCTATGGTTGAGAGGTTTGTCTGAGGGTTTTCAAAGATATTGTTGCTGCTCAGAACCGTCAATTCCGTGTAATAATTGTTGATTTTTTCATCCAGTTGATTTGCAGTGGATTCTGAGAGCTTTGTCAGTGTTTCATTGATGGAGTCGGTGAGAGAAGCTTTGGAATTGAAGTAGGCTGTCAATCCGAACAATATCAGAGCGATCAGCATAATGGATGTGAAAGAACTTAGCATTTTCGATTTGATGCTGGAAGAGAGAATGGTTTCTTTTTTTAACAGTTTTTTCATGAATACCTCCGGTTGTACTGTGCGTTACCCCCTTTGGCCGATTCATTAATATTGAACGGAACGAATAAAATATGAATAAGCCAGCCCCTTAGTTGTTATCGTTCAATTTTATTTCGGCAGCAGAGAAGAATAAGTTAACTTAATTTGAACTTATTTTATATAGACTAATCGAAAACGATTCCAAATCATACTTATTGAGTGCTAATGTCGGAAAGAGAAAAAAATTTTCATAATGTATTGAAATTCGGAGCAAGGTGTTTTATACTTCTTATTAGCACTCATGTCTGGTGAGTGCTAAATACTGAGTCTTAATGAGGTAAATCAAATGGCAAAAAAACAATTTAAGGCAGAGTCCAAGCGTATGCTGGATTTAATGATCAATTCGATTTATACACATAAGGAAATATTCCTGCGCGAGTTGATTTCGAATGCCAGCGATGCATTGGATAAACGGCATTTTCAGTCATTGACCGACTCCTCTGCCGCGCTTGCGAGCGGAGAAGAATATGCAATCAAACTGACGGCGGATAAAACCGAAAGAAAGCTGACAGTGGAAGACAACGGATGCGGGATGACAAAGGAAGAGTTGGAGGAAAACCTGGGAACCATCGCGCACAGCGGAACAAGGGCATTCAAAGCGGAGAACGAACTGGCGGACGATCTGTCGGTAATCGGACAATTCGGAGTGGGCTTTTATGCCTCCTTTATGGTCAGCAAAAAAGTAGTGGTTACCAGCAGAGCCATCGGTTCCGATACGGCATATCGATGGGAATCGGAAGGGGAAGACGGCTATACAATCAAAGAAACAGAGAAAGATAGCATCGGGACTGAAATTGAACTGTATATCAAAGATACTTCCGAAGAAGAAAACTATGACAACTATCTGGAATCTTACGAAATTTCACGCATCGTGAAAAAATACTCCGATTATATCCGATATCCGATTTTGATGGATATGGAACACTCCAAAAAGAAAGAAGGAACGGAAGACGAATATGAAACGGTGATCGAAACCGAAACGCTGAACAGTCGAATTCCGATCTGGAAAAAGGCGAAAGCGGATGTGCAGGAAGGGGAGTATGAGAATTTCTATCAGGATAAGTTTTATGACTACCAGGAACCTGCTGCCGTAATTACGACCAATGTCGAAGGACTGGTCAGCTATCAGGCTCTGCTGTTTATTCCGTCGCATGCACCGTTTGATTATTACACAAAGGAATATGAAAAAGGCCTGCAGCTGTACGCAAACGGTGTAATGATTATGGACAAGTGTGCGGAGCTGCTGCCGGACTATTTCAGCTTTGTCAAAGGGGTTGTGGATTCTCCGGATCTGTCACTGAACATTTCCCGTGAAATTCTTCAGCATGACAGACAGCTTAAAACCATTGCAAAAAATATCGAAAACAAGATCAGTTCCGAATTGAAAAAAATGATGGATACGGATCGCGAAAAATACGAAACGATCTATCAGGCATTCGGCATTCAATTGAAATACGGTGCTTATGCAAGTTGGGGAGCCAATAAAGACAAGCTGAAAGATTTTCTGTTGTTCCATTCTCTCAAAGAGGATAAACTGATCAGTCTGCATGAATATGTCGAAGCCATGCCGGAAGCTCAGGAACATCTTTACTATGCGAGCGGAGAATCGGTTGCCCGCATCAAGGCGATGCCTCAGACCGAAACGGTGCTTGACAAGGGGTACGATATTCTCTGCATGACGGATGATGTGGACGAATTTGTTGTGAAAATTCTCATGACTTATGAAGAAAAACCGTTCCAGTCGATTTCCGACAGCAAACTGAGCACGGAAACAGAAGAAGAAAAGAAAGAAACCGAGCAGAAAGCCGAAGAAAACAAAGATATGCTTACGGCAATGAAAGAAGCCCTGACCGACAAGGTGTCCGACGTGAGACTCTCTCATCGTTTGAAAAGCCATGCGGTTTGTCTGGCGAGCGAAGGGGAATTGTCACTGGAAATGGAACGTGTGCTGAACACAATGCCGAACAGTGAAAAGGTCAAAGCGCAGAGAATTTTGGAGATCAACGATAATCATCCCGTATTTGCCGCTCTGCAGAAAATTTACGGAGCAGATAAAGATAAACTGAATGAATATGCCATGGTGCTTTACAATCAGGCATTGCTTTTGGAAGGATTGCCGATTGAGGATCCGGCGGCATTTGCCGATTCCGTCAGCCGCCTGATGGCGGATGCTTCGAAATAAATTGTAAAATACGGTATGTATAGAAAGATGGTGTCGCTTTGCGATGCCGTCTTTTTTGATCGCAGAATTCAAACGGTATTTGTTTGATTCGAATTTTGGATGTGCTATAATGACAGCAAGTTAACGAAAGGTTTAAGGAGGGGCTTTATGGAATATTACAAAGTCGGCTCAATCAATGATTTGCACCCCGGAGAAATGAAGAAGACAGATGTGCAGGGACACGAAATTTTGCTTGCAAACGTTGACGGGACATACTATGCAATCGATGACAAATGTCCTCATATGGGGGCATCTCTTTCGGAGGGCAAACTTGAAGGAACACATGTAATTTGTCCCCGGCACGGTTCCGTATTCGATGTGACGAACGGTGCGTTTGTGGAAGGTGGAAAACTTTTAATGATACGTATTAAAACACACGACATTGGTTCCTATCCTGTAAAAATTGAAGGCGCTGATATTCTCGCAGGAATGGAACAGGGGCAATGAAAGCGACAGTTGATCGGGAACTTTGTATCGGCTGCGGCCTTTGCGAACAGAATTGCCCGTCTGTATTTCTGCTTGATGCGGAATCAAAATCAACCGTACCGTCCGAAACCGTTTCGGCAGATGATGAGGATTGCGTGAGACAGGCGCAGGAAGACTGTCCCGTGAGCGCAATCTCTATAGCATAAGCGATAAACATACATCCCGGCCGGGATGTATGTTTTTACTTGATGTTTAAAAAAAATCAGAATTGAATGAATTCTTGTTGCGGAAGAAAAGAAAATAATGTAATATGATAAATATATTATTTTATTCGGAAAATCGATTTCTGATTGTTACACTATTAACAAGTCAAGTATCGATAATGGGGTTGCCAGTGGAATTGACGGGATATCTGGGGGTCAGTATTTATTCGTTCCTGATATTGCTTTATATTTTGTTTCACGAAATTCGGCATTCGGAGAAAGAAATGATGTCGTTCCGGCTCTTTCTCACCGTACTGATCACAACAATGTTTCTGATCGCTTTTGATATCTTCAGCCGATGCGACGGGTTTTCAAAACCGTACTATCCTTTTCTGAATCATTTGGGCAATTTTCTACTGTTTTTCTTTAATTTACTGTTACCTTCTTTTTGGTTTTTATATGTTCACAATCAGGTGT
This sequence comes from Anaerofustis sp., assembly GCA_041447245.1. GTDB lineage: Bacteria > Bacillota > Clostridia > Eubacteriales > Anaerofustaceae > JBGMEA01. The sequence goes on along the minus strand of JBGMEA010000019.1, from coordinate 59,671 downwards.
ATCAAAATGATGCGAAGACAAAACGTTACATGGTTTTTTTTCTGTTGCTTAATCTGTTGAATGCGGCAAGTGTAATCGTGTCGCAATTTGCAGGTTGGTTTTATACGATTGATTCCGAGAATATTTATCATCGGGGACCATTCTTCGCGATTCCTGCAGCTATTACGGTGCTTCTGATTCTCATGGCCGGAGCTATGGTATTGTCAAATCGGAAACAAATGGAGAAAAAACAATTTTCCTCTCTGATTTTTTTCCCGGTTCCGCCTCTTTTGTGCATTATTCTGCAACTGCAGATATATGGGATTCCGTTGATGCTCAACGGTACAGCGTTTTCACTTCTGATTGTTTTTATTAACATTCAGTATAAAGGGGTGTCGATTGATTATCTTACGGGGGCATATAACCGCAAAGCGATGGACAATTACCTGAAAAAGAAAATTGCCGCATGCAGGCAGAATCATTCTTTTTCTGCGATACTGATTGACTTGGATGATTTTAAGGATCTCAATGACACCTACGGGCATGATATCGGAGATGAGGCATTGATCGCAAGCGTGCGGCTGCTTCGCAGCTGCGTGCGGGAAGAAGGATTTTTGGCGAGATACGGAGGAGATGAATTCTGTGTGATTCTCAATACGGACTCTCCGAAGAATCTGGAGCAGATCATAAAGGAGATTTCGGATTGTTTTGAGCATCACAATCGGATATGCCTGCATCCTTACCGTCTGCAATGCAGCATGGGATATGCGATCTATGACTGTGGAACCGGTCAGAGCGGAGAAGAATTTATCCGCAGGATCGATAAGCTGATGTATGGTTGCAAACGAGAAAGAAAAAAGACATACGGCGCATAAAAAATGCATCCGCGGCAACGGATGCATTTTTTATTATGAGGTTCAGCGGCTGTGTGGCTGCAGCCGATGAGTGCGGATTAGTATTTGATGAAGGAGTCTCCGGGCGCTCCGCAGATCGGACATTTCCCGGGCACCGCTTTTTCGATGTTCCCGCAGACCGGGCAGAGATAATAGAATACTTCTTCCGTCTTGTTAAGATTGTCAAGTGCTTCTTTATAGAGTTTTGCATGAACGGCTTCGGCTTTCATGGCGAACGTGAATGTCATTACCGCTGCCTGGCTTTGCGCCATCTGCGCTTCTTTGATGAATTCGGGATACATTTCTTCGAATTCTGCAGTTTCGCCGCTCACCGCATCTTTCAGGTTTTCTTCGGTGGAGTGTGTTTTGCCTGCAACTTCAAAGTGTTTGAGGGCGTGAATCGTTTCTGCATCCGCAGCTGCGCGGAACAGTTTTGCTGCATTAGTTTTTCCTTCGGCTTCCGCCTTTTTCGCATATGCCGTATATTTTCTGTTTGCCTGAGATTCTCCTGCAAAGGCTGCCATCAAGTTTTCCAAAGTTTTTTCTGTCATGTTTGTTCCTCCGTTTATTTTTGAATTATTGATCATGAATTTGATTGTAAATTATAATCATTCTATTCATGTATTATAGGGTTATCGTTAGGATTTGTCAATGGAAAACACAGAATTAGTTGAAGAATATGGTTTTCCTTTATTCCTCAACTTCGATTGGAATGTGTGACAGAAACAGAAATTGGCGAAATAATGATCCATTGACGCTCTGTTTGCTTGTTTGTGAGCAGGATTATTATGTATAATCAATTGAACGGCAATGGAAAGGATAAAAAATGGATCGTTATGTTGCATTTCTGCGCGGCATCAATGTCGGCAAAAAGAACCGGATCAATATGAAAGAGCTTTCGGCGGCTCTCGCAGATGCGGGACTGTCCGATGTGTGTACTTATATTCAAAGCGGGAATATCATATTTTCCTCCGAACTCGGCGAAGCCGAATGTTCCGCATTGATTTCCGAAACGATTCTTGATTGTTTCGGAATTTCCGTTGCGGCCGTGTTGCGCACATGCCGAGAAGTGCATGATCTGATTGAAAACGATCCGTATCAGCCGAATGAGATTGAAGCGGCGCAATCGGCGAATGCGGAAGGGGAAAGTCGATATGTTTGCCTGTATGCAAACAATCCTGCAGAAGCGGTTGCTGAAAAATTCAAGTGCATCGAACAGGATGCGGATCGGTGTGTTCTCATCGGACGGGATGCGTATCTGCTTTTATCAAAAAGCATACGTCATTCCAAACTTGCCGCACTGGTACAAAAAGCGGAATTATCGGCTACCGTACGAAATATGGAAACAATGAATGCGATATTACTCTTATGTGAAAATGCGCTTAAATAGGAGATTTTTTTATCGCACGCTTATTTTCTTATATGGTATATCATATATATTTGAAATGTTCAGGTTTTATGTAAAAAATCTCCGATTCGGTAGAAATTTGTCAAATAATCTGATAAGATTAAATCATATATTTTTGAATTTAAAATAATATATTTGTGAATAATGCCATAAGCAGAGATGTTGCATATTGCTCGCAAGCTGCGGCATTGTTTCGTCCTCGGATTTATGAAGAAACAGTCAAAACTTCCCGTTTATCTCTTTGTGATTTTTGTGCTTGCATGGATCGTCGTGCTGGCTGTATTAATGCCGTATGAAAACCTGAAGCTCAGCGATGGACATGTCAATGACATGAATGACGGATGGACATATGTCGATCAGGAAGGGGAATCAATCGGAGTAGCTTTGCCTGCGGATTTGCACACAACACCGGATGAACCGTGCACAATCAGCAAAGTGCTGGAAGGTGATTTTCCGGACGGTGCAACACTCCTGATCCGAGGTTCTCTTCAATCAGTGAAGGTCACACTCAACGGACAGGTTCTGCTGTATGCGGAAGAGGAGCACAGTGGATTGTTTTATTGCCCGATGGCCAGTGCATGGTATCTGATTCCTCTTCCCGAAGGAGCTGCCGGACAGACGCTCAGCCTGACATTTACTTCTCCGTTTGAAGCTTTTTCCGGTATGCTCAATCCGATTGTTTACGGAAACGGCGCGGATGTAATGTATTCTGTTTTGCATGAGTACTTTCCAAACTTCTTTTTAATTATGCTGATCGCCTTATTGGGGATTTTGATGATTTTCATTTCTATCGTGTTCCATCAAATCGGAAACCGTGCTCTTTTGTGCCTCGGTTTGTTTGCGGTAGCGCTTTCCGGATGGTTTTTTGCAGAGTCACGTATGATACAGTTTTTTCTCGGGAATCGCTTTTTGATCGGCGGTTTGGCATATATGATGATTCCTGTTTTTCCGATTCCTCTGTTGTGTTATTTGAGAGAGGAGATTTTGCCTCATTTCAGAAAAGTGCTTTCTGCGTTTGCCATTTTATTCGGTCTGGATTTCGTTGCCGTTACACTGCTTCAGCTTTTTGGTGTGATGGGTTTTTTTCAGACCGCAACAATATCAAATCTGATTTTGATTGCAGCGATGGCCTATACGATTCCTTCCTTGTTTGTAGAAATATTCAAGTATAAAAATGTCAGCGCAAAACATTTTATCTGCTACTCGGGTCTTTTATTGGCGTGTGCGCTGATCGAGCTGGCTAAATTTTTTACTCATTCGTTTGACCATTTGTCTTATTTCAGCCTGATCGGAATGTTTGTTTATATTATCATGCTCGGAGTCGATGCAGGCAAGAAACTGCGGGCAATGGTGCAGAAACATTCGGAAGCGGTTTTCTATGAAAAAATGGCATATCACGACATTCTCACCGGAGCAAACAACAGGGCGGCATTTGAACGGGACATTGAAGTACTGTTCAGAAACGGCAGCATTCATAATGTGCGATTGGTGTTGTTTGATGTCAATGATCTGAAATATATCAACGATACATTCGGTCATTCGGAAGGGGATGAGGCACTGCGCAGAACTTACCGCGCTATGGAGCAGGCTTTTCAAAGTCCGCTTCACTGCTATCGCATCGGCGGTGATGAATTTACCTGTCTTCTGCGTGATTGCGATACGGAAACCTATACCTCTATGAGAGATGAGTTTATTTTGCTGATTGAGGCAGAAAATCAGAAATTGGACTACAATTTCAGTGTTGCCGTAGGCAGCGCATCTTATGAAGAAGCGCATATTGACGATTTCAAAGAATTGCTTCAGATGACGGATCAGATGATGTATTTGAATAAAGCAAAAACCAAAAGCGAAACTTCTGCCAATCCTGCAAAAGTGCAAAGCAGCGAATCTTAATTTCGAATGAATCTCCTGTCATGGATGGATCTGTTTCAAATTTTAAAGGGAAATAATTATATTTCCCTAATTTTTTTGGATTCCGTTACGAATAATATATACAGAGAAGTATATTTGCATTATAATTGAATTATATTATATATTAACAAATTTATGATATAATGATTTTGCATGGTGCACAGGAAGGAATTACATCATGAATTTAAAAAAAGTGCTCGTTGCTTTCATGTGCGTAACTGCACTGGCATCGTTCTTTGGTCCGACTTTAACGAAAGTGGATGCCACGGCAACCGTCGTGGATTTTGAAACGTACAGTTGGTCTCCACCTGTACTGCTTGGTACGGGGAGTTTTTCCGACAGCGGATATACCTTTGCGTTTCATGATGGGGATACGAATGCGATTTATGCGGACACAACATCGGGAAACAGCATCTATTTCGGAGATGGCGCAGCCGCCTCGACACCGACCGTGACGATCACCAAGAACGACAGCAGTGATTTCTGTTTTACCGGTTTCAGTTATACGAATGCATCATCCGATTTGGGTTTGCAAATTACATGCAAATTGGATGGTTCGACACTTTATACGATCAGTTCCTGTGCAGCAGGTTCATCGGGAACAGAGATAATGAGCACCTACAGTGAATTGTTCGGACGAGTGGATGAAATCGTCATTGTATATTCCGATACAAGCGCAAGCGGTTATCCAAATTTATCATTTTTCAATTTCGGATCATTTACATTTGACGCTCCGAATTTGGTTGCGCCGACGATCGCTCTTTCCGCACCCGTGACCGGTTCGGGATTGAACTATACGATAACGGATACGAATTCCGCTTCGGATGTCGACAGCTACCTGATTCAGCTGTATGACGCCGCAGGGACGACTCCGGTGGGCAGTGCCATTTCGGCATCCTCTGCAAGCGGAAATATTGCGCTTTCGACAAACGTCGTTGCCGGAACGAATTACACGGCCAAAGTCAAAGCCGTATCAGCCAATACCGCAAACTATACCGACAGCCCCTACGGAACAATTTCGGCATCTGCGACAGCGAGAGCGAAGGTTGTCAGCGCAATTGAAGTAACTGCGGATCCGACGAATCTGTCTTACATCGAAGGACAAACGTTGGATTTAAGCGGAATGACCGTAACACTCACATATGATGATGCCACGACTCTGACCGGAATCACGTATGACCAATTTGCGGCAAACGCAATTACCGCGACACCGTCACAGGGCGATACATTAGCCCTTTCCGATAACAGCAGTTCCATTTCTGTGAGCTGTAATTCTCAAAGCGATTCTACCACAGGCACACTGACAGTTATCGCAAAAGTCGTGACTGCGATTGATATCACGACTGATCCGACCGATATGAGTTATGTGGCGGGACAATCACTTGATCTGAGCGGAATGAGCGTGACTCTGACTTACAATGATTCTTCTACGACTACGGGTATTACTTACGATCAATTTTCCGCCAAAAACATTACGGCTTCTCCCGCACACGGAGACAGCTTAACCGTAGATGGAAATAATGGCAACAGTATCACCGTAAGCTGCAATTCGCAGACGGATACGACCAGCGGAACACTCAGCGTTGTTGCCAAAGCGGTGACCGGAATCGACGTGACGGCTGATCCGACCGATATGAGTTATGTGGAAGGGCAGACTTTGGATCTGACCGGCATGACCGTAACGTTATCTTATAACGATTCCACCACGGTCACGGGAGTCACGCCGAGCCAGTTCGCATCAAACGGCATCACGGCATCTCCTGCAAACGGAGAAAGCCTGACTGTGGCGTCAAACGACGGCAGCAGCATTACTGTGAGCTGCAATTCTCTGAGCGATACCACGACAGGTATGTTGAGCGTTGTTGCCAAAGCGGTCAGCGGAATCAGTGTGACATCCGATCCGACGAAAATGGAATATATCGCCGGTCAGAGCTTGAATTTGAGCGGCATTTCCGTAACGTTGACGTATAACGACGGATCAAGCGTGACTGATATCGGACTTGACGACTTCCCGACATACTTTATTACAGCATCTCCCGCAAACGGCGCAACGTTGTCCGTTTCCAATGATGCACAGCCAGTGGTTGTGAGCTGCGGTATCTATGATGCAAATACTACCAATCTGACAGTGAGCGCAAAAGTGGTGACATCCGTCACTGTCACATCTGATCCGACCAAGATGAGTTATGTGGCGGGCAATACACTTGATTTGAGCGGAATGACCGTGACCTTGGGATATAATGATGCTACGAGCGATACCGGAATCACGTATGATCAGTTTGGTTTATACAACATTACAGCATCTCCTGCGCACGGTACCGAACTGAGCGTGGACACAAACAACGGCAGTTATATTACAGTGAGCTGCAATTCTCTGAGCGATACAACAAGCGCGTCTTTGAGTGTTATTGCAAAAGCTGTGACCGGAATCGAAGTAACAGCGGATCCGACCAAGATGAGTTATGTGGTTGGGCAATCTCTTGATCTGAGCGGGATGACCGTAACCCTGAGCTATAATGATTCCTCGACTTTGACGGGAATCACGCCGAGCCAGTTCGCATCAAACGGCATCACTGCAAGTCCTGCCAATGGTACGGGTTTGGTTCTGGCGGACAACGGAAGCGGTATTACGGTAACCTGCAATTCTCTGAGCGATACCACGACGGATACTCTGAACGTCGTAGCCAAAGCGGTCAGCGGGATCAGCGTGACAAGCAACCCGACGAAATTGAGTTATGTCGTGGGAGAAAGTCTTGACTATGCGGGTATGGTTGTTCAACTGGAGTATAATGACGGATCAACTGTTTCCGATATTCTTCCAACAGAGTTCGATACATATTCTATTACGGCAAGTCCTGCTTCCGGTACAATCGTTTCATTGCTTCACAACAGCACTTCAATACAATTGAGCTGCAACAGTTATACTGCCTCGACTTCTCTTCTGACGGTTGTCAACAAAGAAGTAACGGCTATTGAGATTACGGCGGAACCCACCAATTTTACTTACTATGAAAATCATGCGCTTAATCTGAGCGGCATGAAGGTTAAACTGACTTATAATGACAGCACCTCTCTGACGGATATTACATCGGATCTGTTTGCGGCGAACGGAATTTCTGCATCACCTTCCGAAGAAAGCATGTTGAGCATGGCGAATGACGGACAGGCAATTACCGTTACCTGCAACTCGTTGAGCGATTCCACAACCGGTACTTTGGCGATCACCGCTTTGAGTGTGACGCAGATCGAAATCACTGCGAATCCGACCGATATGAATTATGTGGCGGGGCAGGCGCTTGATCTGAGCGGGATGACCGTGACTCTGTCTTACAATGATTCCTCCGCATTAACGGGAGTTACCCCGGATCAATTTGCGGCATACTTGATCACCGCATCTCCCATAAACGGAGCAACTCTGACAATGATTGAAAACGGAGTTGGAATTACGGTAACATGCAATTCTCAATCGGACACCACCGATACCAATCTGAGTGTTGTCGCAAAAGCAGTGAGCGGAGTGGACATTACGTCCGATCCTTCCAAGCTGAATTATGTGGAAGGACAAACCCTTGATCTGAGCGGATTGACGGTGACGCTGACTTACAACGATGCGTCAACCGTGACCGGGTTGACGGAAACGGATTTCAGCACTTACTTCATTACCGCAAGTCCGTCTTCCGGAACAGCGTTGAGTTTATCCGATAACGCAAGCAGCATCACCATCAGCTGCAACAGCATAACCGATACCACTTCCGCAATGGCGGTGGTCGCAAAAGCGGTCAGCGGCGTAAGCGTTACCGCAGATCCCACGAACATGAGCTACTATTCCGGAGATACGTTAAATCTGGACGGAATGACGGTAACTCTTACTTACAATGATGCATCTACTGAAACCGGAATTGTCCCGGCAGACTTCGCATCCTACGGGATTACGACCCTTCCGAGCACGAGCGGAGGATTGTCAGTCGGCGATGACGGAACGAGCATTACGGTGAGCTGCAACAGCTTCAGCGATACAACGACCGCAACATTGAATGTGACACAGAAAGTCGCGACATCGCTCACCATTACAGCCGAACCGAGCAATATGAACTACATTGAAGGGCAGCCTTTGAACTTGAGCGGGATGACGGTGACGCTTACCTACAATGACTCAAGCACCGCAGCCGGCATTACTCCCGATCAGTTTGCTGCCAAAGGAATTACAGCGGTGCCGACAGCAGGCGCTGCCCTCAGCCTTTCCCAGAATGCATTACCCGTTACTCTGAGCTGTGACGGACAGACCGACGCAACCTCATCAACATTAAGCATAACCGCCAAAATCGTTGTCGGTATCAATATCGAATCCGACCCGTCCGATTTGACCTATTATGCGGCGCAGACCCTGAATCTGTCCGGGATGAAAGTGGCGCTCAGTTACAACGACGGTTCCACGGTTCACGGAATCACGTATGATCTGTTCGCTTCCAAAGGCATCTCGGTAACTCCTGCCAACGGCACGGTGCTGACAACATCCTATAACGCCACACCGATTACCGTAAGCATCGGCGCTTACAGCGATACGAGCGCGAATCTTTCCGTTACGGTCAAAAGTTCCGCTTCTTCCGGATCACAACAGGAGGGAGATCAAATACCTCCTGCTGCAATTCCCGATTCGATCACCGATGAGGCGAGCGGTGTCATTCTGGATCTGACATCGGCACAACTGCCTGAGGGCGTGACTTCCATGACTGCTTCGGTTGCATTGCAAAGTACCTCAAACAGCATCACAACCGGAGCACTGAACGCACTTCAGGAGGATGGAACGTACGGAAATATCAATGCACTGGTGATCAGCGATATTGTCCTGCTTGATCAGAACGGCAACAAGATTACTTCCTTTGCCGGAACAATTCAGGTGAAGATTCCGATTCCGGAAGGATTTGACGGAGATCTGCACGTATTCTGGTATGATCCGGACAGCGGAATGATTGCGGATATGAATGCGAGCGTTGTCGGTGACTATTTGGTATTTCAAACGAACCACTTCAGCTATTATGCTGTTGCTCAGGTCTCTCAGCCCGTGAATCAGGCCGCTGCGGCAAATGACCGAACATGGATACAGGGGGCGGGGAAATACATCATCATCATTTCTGCGGCAGCAGTAATATTGCTTTTACTTTTTGTAACGATCAGAAAAAAGAATCTTTCCAAATAACGAATAAATAAAGCAGGGTAACCTGCTTTATTTATTTGGACTGCATTCGGAATGTAGCGAAACGCCGTTGTTCATTCTATGCAAACGTGCTAAAATGTTGGTGCGCGGTAATGGATCAAACGTTCATTGACTGCACGCAAAGCAGTATATCTTTCGATTAATGTCGGAGGCATTGATTGTTTAATTATATTTTTGTGGATGTTTTTTCTTTTTTCATTCTGGTGCTGATCGGTGTACATCTCGGATTCACTCCCGATCGGAAATGCTGCGACCGTCGGATATTTCTGTATCTGATTTTTGCAACGATGATGATGCTGATTTTCGATATCGGAATGGTTCTTGTCGATGGTCAAACCTTTTTCGGGGCGCTGCAAATCAATCGTAGCGTAACTTTGATTTATTACCTGATCAACCCATTGCCGAGTTTTTTTTGGGCATTGTATGTGGAAGCGCTGATTTTGCAGAACGAAACTGCTTTGCGGAAAAAACTGCCTGCATTGCTGATTCCTGCGCTGATATCCTGGATATGTTCGGTGATCAGTCTGTTTCACAATGTGCTGTTTGTGATCGACGCCTCGAATGTCTATCACCGCGGTGATTGGTTTCTCTTGTCATCGGTGATTTGCTTTTTTTATCTGATTTATGCGGCAGTCAGAATTTTTCGCAACAGGAAACAATTTTCCAAACAGGAATGCAATTCTTTGCTGCTGTTTGCCGTGATTCCGTTTATCGGCGGTTTGATCCAGACCATGATATACGGCATTACCACCATCTGGACCAGTGTCACATTCGGCGTGCTGATGGTGTATATCAATATCCAAAATACGCAAATGCATACCGATCATCTGACCGGATTATATAACCGCATGCAGATGGATCGATACCTGAACTATCTCGTCGAGCATCCCGTTCAAGGTAAGCTGATCGGCGGGATTATGATCGATTTGGATGATTTTAAAATTATCAATGACGTGTACGGGCATAAGTTCGGAGACCAGGCACTGCATGAAGTCGGATTGATACTCAAAGGAAGTTTTCGGAAAGACGACTTTGTTTCCCGATACGGAGGAGATGAATTCGCCGTTATTCTGGTTATTGATCAAATGCATGATATCGATAAAACAATTGATCGTCTCAATCGCAGGATGGAACGTTACAACAATGAAAACCATTTTCCTTTTCGGATCGAACTGAGCGTCGGAAAAGGGATATTCGATGTGGCGGCAGGCATGTCTGCGGATATGTTTCTGAAGCTGATCGACGATAAAATGTATGAAGAAAAAAGAAAGAAGAAAGTTCAATCGACGTCGGAATGATATTCTCCCGCTTGAACATTTGAAAGGGTCAACATGCCGTTTCCCGGTGATGATGTTTTTGGTACCACTCCACCCATCCGCTATTTCTTTCGTGAATGCACCGAAAGTCCGTATTTGCTGGTTGTGTTTTCGGCATATTCGAGACAGGGTCAGCCGCCCCGCTACAATTACCTGAATGCACTGGAAAACGTAAAGATCAACCAATTATTCATTCTGGACGATTACGGCGGAAACGGCTGCTATTATCTCGGCGAAAACCGCGATTTTTTTGTCGAGAAAAACACCATTGATTTGATCCGAAGCATCTCATCGGAGCGGGGTATCGATTCAGACCATATCATTGCGGGCGGGTCGAGCAAAGGCGGATATGCCGCATTGTATTTTGCGTTTCGATATGGATTCTGTGCTGCAGTCAGCGGTGGATTCCAGAGCCTGCTCGGCAATTATCTGGCAGAATATCATCCGGAGACGGCAAGGCTGATCGCCGGAGGGTGCAGTGAAGAGGATATTTCATTTCTGAATGCACTGCTTTTCGATGCGGTTGCGTCAGCATCCACCGTCCCGAAGCTTTTTTTGCATATGGGAAGGGGAGACTATCATTACGATCAGCATTACCTTCCGCTGATAGAGCAATTGGAGCGTTGCGGAATTTGCTACCAGACAGACGTTCCCGAATATATTGACCATGACGAGGTCGGGGTATATTATCCCCGGTTTCTGATCCGGACGTTACATGATTGTTATGAAATGAGATAAAAAATCCCGGATTTTCCGGGATTTTTTGCGTTAATTTTTCTTAATTTTTTCCCGATGAACCGATCATTTTTTTTTGATAGGATGATATTGAAATGATCGGGAAGGGAATGAATATGAACGAAAAAATCTTGCGGCATAAAAAGCTGATTATCTTTCTGTTTGCACTCGCGGCAGGGATCGGTTTATTCCTTATACAATTTCTGAAAATTGATTATAACTTAATGGATTATCTGCCGAAAGACAGTCCATCGACCGTCAGTCTGGAGATGATCGAAAGCGTCTTCGGAGATATTTCGGAAGGTGCGACGAAAGTAGCTGTGCCGGTGGAGTCTTTTGCACAGGCGCTGGAACTGAAAGCCCAGATACAAAATGTGGAATATGTGGACAATGTGAAGTGGCTGGATGATGTGGTCAGCATCAATCAACCGGAATCCTATCTTGATCCCGATACGCTCGATGCATGGTATCAAGACGGATACGCCTTGTTTGCCGTGCAGTTTGATGATGATTCCAGCGGGAAGAATACAACGCAGGCGCTTGCGGATATCCGAACGATCATCGGAACCGACGGGGCAATGGCTGGCGGCGCGGTGAACAATTCTGCGGCGAAGCAGAGCACGGGCAAGGAATTGGGTGAAATGATGATGATCATTATCCCCATTGTGCTGATCATCATGCTGATTGCCACGCGATCATGGGTCGAACCGTTTCTGTTTCTTTTTGTGATCGGGATATCGATTCTCATCAATACAGGAACAAACGCCTTGCTCGACAGCGTTTCTTTTGTTACACAGACGACGGCGGCGATCTTGCAGTTGGCTGTCTCAATGGATTACTCGATTTTTCTGCTGCATGCATTTGCGGATTTCCGAGACGAGGGGATGCCTCCGAGAGAGGCGATGCTTGCTGCGATGAAGCGGTCTTATTCTACGATTCTTTCCAGCGGGATGACGACGGTGCTCGGGTTCGCCGCATTGATTTTCATGCGGTTTCTGATCGGTCCCGATATGGGAATCGTGTTGGCAAAAGGGGTCATCTTCAGTCTGTTGTCCGTGATGTTCCTTCTGCCTGTGCTTGCGAGCATGATGAGCGGGCTGATTGAAAAAACAAGACACCGTTCGTTTCTTCCTCGGTTTGAAACACTCGGGAAATTGATACTTCGTGCGGGCACTCTCATCGTAATAGCAGCCTTTCTTCTGATCGTGCCTGCTTATCTGGCGCAGCGGCAAAACAGCTTCATTTACGGCTCAAGCGCCGTGACGAACGATGCCGAATCTCAGATCGGTCGGGATGATCGGTTGATTGCCGATTTGTTCGGAAGAAACAATCAATTGATTCTGATGGTGCCTTCGGGTGATGATCAAAAAGAAACAGAGCTGGCCGATCAGATACTCGATCTGACGGGCGTGACCGATGTGGCATCGTATGTTACGACAATCGGCACGGAAATTCCGCAGGAAAGCGTTGCACCCGAAAAGCTCAGTAAATTCCGTTCGGGAGGATACAGCCGTTTTGTCATCGAAATGAATTGTGAAAGTGAAGGGGACGAAGCATTTTCTCTTGTAGAGCAAATCAGATCCGTCTCACAGGAGCAATATCCCGACAGTTATTATCTTTCCGGAAGCAGTGCAAATATTTATGACATGAAACAGGTCGTGACCGCCGATAATCGAGTTGTCACACTCATTTCAGTCGCAGCGATCGGCATGGTAATTCTGCTGACGTTTCGATCTCTTGCTTTGCCGCTGATGCTGTTGTGTGCCATTGAATTGTCGATCTGGATTAATCTGAGCATCCCGTATTTCAACGGCTCTCCGATGATTTACATCGGTTATATGATTATCAGTGCGGTGCAGCTCGGTGCGACGGTGGACTATGCGATATTATACGCGGGGAGATATTTGGAAAAGCGTAAGATTTATGGAAAAAAAGAAGCGGCACTGCAAGCGGTTTCCGAGACATTCGGCTCGATTTTGACTTCCGCCACGATCCTTATGACGGCCGGAACCGTAATCTTTTTGATATCAAGCGATGCAACCATCGCTCAGCTCGGACAGCTGATCGGCCGCGGCGCAGTTCTTTCTGCTGTGATGGTGATGATCTTCCTGCCGAATCTGATGGTGCTGTGCGATCGGATCATCGCGAAAACCACAAAAAATTCCGGATTTACGGAGGTATAAAATGAAGAGAAAAATAACGTCGATCTTGGTCTGTCTGTTGATCCTGTTCGCAGCAATACCGGTGGCGGCATCCGAAAGCGGTGTGAGCAAGACCGAAACAGTATACGGCAATCTGAACTCGGACGGTTCGGTCAGCGCGCTGTACGTCGTGAACGCATTTGATGCGCCGACCGGAACGGAAGTGACGGATTACGGAAATTATTCCGAAGTGAAAAATCTGTCGGGAACGGAGGCTTTGAATCAAAACGGAGAGAGTGTGACATTCACTGTTTCGAAGAGCCCGTTCTATTATCAGGGAAACTGTGCGGATACAGCCATTCCCTGGGACATTGGAATCGTCTATCTGCTTGACGGGAACGAAATTTCCGCGCAGGATCTGGCGGGGAAAAGCGGGAAGCTTGAAATCCGTATTTCCGTGTCGGAAGGAGAGGAAGCTTATGCCGGATTTTTTGAGAATTATCTTATGCAAATCAGCTATTCTCTGGATGCGGATCGATGCACAAACTTAACCGGCGATCAGGCAACAATTGCCGTGGTCGGTAAAACACAGAATGTCTCTTTCACACATATGCAGAACTCTCAGGAGACCTATGCACTGAGTGCGGATGTCACCGATTTCGAAATGGGATCGATCCAATTCAGAGCTGTCAAGATGAGCGATATGGGAATCGATGCGGATGAGATATCGGGGCTCACCGATCAGATGAATCAACTGGCGGATACGATTGCCGCTTTGCACGAAACATCGGCGGCACTGAGTGCATCTTCGACAAAATTTGCTCAGAGCCTCGCATCATTGCAAAATGCGCTGACGCAAAACGCATCCGCATCGGGACAACTATCAAATGCATTGCAACAGGCATCATCCGGACTGACTGCGCTGTCTGAACAGTCGGACGCACAGCTTACCAATGCACAGAGCCTGCTCTCCGACCCGAATCCGCAGGTGCAGGCACTTGCCGCCGCTTACATCGGGCAGAACGGTGCCATTCATGCGGCAAGCGATGGGATGACGGAACTGTACGGCAATTATGGGGAGTATGATGCAGGGATACAGGCAGTCTCGCAAAGCGCGGCAAAGCTTGCTGCCGCATATCAGCAGATTGACAAAGGCATTGCGGGACTTTCGTCGGCGCTGTCAGCCATGGATGCCCAGACTGCGGCATTCAGTGCGCAGATCGACGGGCAGATCAGTTCACTGCTGCAACGTTACTTCCCGCAGGGTGATGTTCCGTCTTCGTTTGCTTCGGACAAAAACAGTGCCGAAAGCGTCACGTTCCTTTTGAAAACGCCGTCAGTCTCCGTCGCCCAACAGGAAAGCGGGGAAGAAGTGTCGGATGTGCCTGCCACATTCTGGCAGCGACTGATTGCATTATTCGGACGGTGATTCCGATATGATATAATGATTTCGGGAGTAGGAATATGATCGATATTTTAATTGCGGACGACGACCGAACGATTGCATCTCTGTTGGCAGATAACCTCGCGGACGAGGGGTTCCGATGCACAATTGTTTCAAACGGACTGGAAGCGGCGGACGCTGCGAGAACAAACTCATTTGATTTGATCGTGCTCGATATCATGATGCCGGAGTCAAGCGGAATCGACGCGCTTAAGCAGATCAGGGAATGTTGTGTCTGTCCGATCCTGTTTCTGACGGCGAAAAGCCGTACGATCGATATGCTGCTCGGATTGGAACTGGGTGCGGATGATTACATCTGCAAACCGTTCGTCGTCGAAGAAGTGGTGGGGAAAATCAAAGCGCATATCCGAAGAGATCGCAGAGAACGAACTGCCGAAACGATTCGGTTCGGCGATGTGGAAGTCAACCGAGAAGCCTATGAAGCGACGAAAAAAGGAATGCGGGTTGCCTTGACTTCCAGGGAATTTCAGCTGTTGAGCTATTTTCTGAATCAGCGCGGCAAGGTGCTCACGCGGGAGCAGATCTTTGATGATGTATGGGGTTTGGATTATACCGACATCGGCAGTGTGACGGTGACGGTGAAAAATCTGAGAGACAAGATCGATCCGCAAAACGAGTATATCAAAACTGTTTGGGGGGTTGGCTATAAATTTGTCGGAACAATCTGATCGTAAAAACCGTTCTTTCCGCAGCATCCGCATTAAGATTCCTGCCTTGATGCTGATCATGCTGTGCGTGAATTTCCTTGTGCTTTTTGTCTATACACGCTTTTATTTTGTGGAAGAAATAGCGCTGCGCATCAGCCGATTCAGCGGAAAAGAAATTTCCGTCGAATCGCTTCAGCAAACGAAACTGCTTGATCATCTGCTTGGTTTTGAATTCATCGCTTTATGCCTGCTTCTTATTTTAGTCGGTTTTTTTGTCTATATGCGATATGCCAAACCTCTTTCGATGCTGAATGAGTCCGTGAAACAGGTGCGCTTTTCCGATTTGCGAAGGACACCGCGCGCCGATGAAATCGGACAGCTGCAGAACAGTTTCGCTGAAATGAATGATCGTCTGAAACGGGAGCAGGAATTGCAGAGCCGCATGATCGCGAGCATCTCTCATGATATCAAGACACCGCTTACCTCTGTTTTGGGATACAGCGAGACGCTGCTGAACAAAGATTTGGAGGAAGAACGTCAGAATCGTTATCTGAAAACGATTCGGGAGCAGGCATTGCAGATCGAGCAGATCGTCTCAGAATTCGACGAATATCTGGAAACTGGGATAACTGCTCAACTGAAACGAAAGCGGTGCCCGATGTCCTATCTGACGCAGATGCTGACGGACGAATATTCAAATGAGAGAAATCATTTTGTTTTCACAGTAGAAAACAGAACGGACTCTTCCGCGGCAGCCGAATTTGATTTGAGCAAAATCAGAAGAGTGTTTGCCAATCTGATCGAAAATTCCGTCCGTCACAACCCGGGGAAAGCCGATCTGAACATTCATGTGCAAATCTCAAAGCAGAAGGATTCGATTGCCATTTCTCTCAGCGATAACGGAAAGGGAATTGACGAAAGTCAGTCCGAACAGATTTTTGAACCTTTTTTCACCACGGACGGCGGACGCAGAATATCGGGACTGGGACTCGCAATCTGTGCAAACATCGTGCAGTCGCATGGCGGAAGCATTCGATATGAGCCTTCCGACGGTTTTTGTGTGCGGATGATATTTCCGATGATGAAAGATCGAAGATGAGAAGCAAGAACCCTTGATGCTCTTCACAGGTATCCGAATCGTTTGCGGTTTCGGATACTTTTTTTATTTGATACGTTCTTTGATTCCCTTGCTGATTGGAATCCGAAAGGTTGGGAAGAATGTTTTTTTCACCTTCATGCAAATGAGAAGGGCGCTTCGATGAAAAAAGGTTGACGAAACAATTGCTTCGATAGATAATAAAGAGAAAAGAATCTGAGAGAAAGGATGGCGGCAAAGGTAATGTTTTGCACAAAATGCGGTACGAAACTCCCTATCGATGCAAAGTTTTGTCCTTCCTGCGGAGTTCCTTGCTCCGCACAAAGTTCTTCACCTCAGTGTTCACAGGATGCAGGGGCAGCAATTGAGTCCGAAGCGAACCGAACGTCTGATGTTTATCGGGAAAGGCAGGCGGAAACATCCATGCCCTTTGTTCCGATTGCCGTGCATATCAAAACAGGAATGCTGAAGAAAGAAGCGGCAGCTGTTCTGATAAACCAAAAGGTGACGGTCTATATTTTGATCGGGAATGATGCATACAGGCAAATACAGAAAGACAAAGGGGCTGATATCGAAGGCGGATATTTTAAGAAAACAGCCGGTATGATGACGGCATTCAGAGATTATGTTTTCGGACTGAGCAATTTGACTGAACAACAGATTGCACAGCAGTATCCTACGGCAAAAATGTGGAATACACAGGAGATACGTTCCCTGAAAATTCATCTGGATTATGACGCGTCCAACGAACAGTATCGCAATGAATATGTGTTTGATCTGCAGATTCAGGGGGAACGGATCAAAGGAACGATGGATCCGAATATGGATTTGCGCGGTATCAAAAAACCTCTGCAGGATATTTTGGGAAGAAAATTTCATCATTAATCATTCATAATTTATATAATTTGTACAGGAAGTGTTTTATTCATGAAATTGACAAAACGTCAATCGGCAATCCAGTTCATCAAATTCACTTTATTTTCGGCATCCGCCGGGGTGATTCAGGCAGGCAGCTTTACTTTGCTGAATGAAACAACAGGATGGAGTTACTGGCCGAGTTATTTGATTGCTTTGGTTTTATCGGTTGTTTACAATTTTACGCTGAACCGTCGTTATACGTTCAAATCTGCGGCGAATATCCCGATTGCCATGATGAAGATCTTCGGCTATTATCTGATATTCACTCCTCTTTCCACCTGGTGGGGAGAAGCCCTGACTCAGACGGGTTGGAACGATTATGTCGTACTCGGCGGTACGATGCTCACAAATTTTATCACGGAATTTTTATTTACCCGGTTCGTGGTATACCGACATACAATCAATACAAATTCACTCGGCAGGAAAGAAACGGAAAGATATGAAAAAGAATTTGCAGAACAAACAGCACTCGCTCAAACCGGCGGATCGGACGGCATGCAGTAATCCGGTGAAGATTGCCGTATTCAGCTATCGAAGCGATGAAGAAGAATTTTTTCGGGAATATGCAAAACAATATGATGCACAGCTCGTTATGATCAAAGACCCTCCGACTCCGCAGACAGCGGCATTGGCGAAAGGATGTTGCTGCATCAGTATTATTACGACAATTCTTCATGAAAAACTTCTTCGGCAACTGAGTGAAGAAGGGGTGCGCTTTATTTCGACACGGACAGTCGGTTTCGATCATATCGACCGTTCCGCGGCCAGGAAATTGGGAATGTCGGTGGCCAACGTCGGGTATTCTCCGTACAGCATCGCAGATTTTACGATTATGTTGATGCTGATGTCTTTGCGTAACGCGAAAGTAACTCTGCAGCGTTATGATGTACAGGATTACAGCCTGCGCGGTTTGCGCGGGCGTGAACTGCATGATATGACTGTCGGTGTGATTGGTACGGGTACCATCGGCTCTGCCGTGATTCGTCAGCTCAGCGGGTTTCGCTGCAAAATACTGGCATATGATATCGCTCCGGATCCTGAACTGAACGGGCTTGCGGAGTACGTCGAACTGGATCGGCTCTATGCGGAATCCGATATCCTGACGTTGCATATTCCTTCATCGGAAAGCAATTATCATATGCTTGATTCTTCCGTATTTGCAAAAGTAAAACGGGGTTGCATTCTCATCAATACCGCAAGAGGCGCACTGGTGGATAATGCGGCATTGATCGATGCAGTGGAAAGCGGCACGGTTTCGGCTGTGGGGCTGGATGTGCTCGAAAACGAATCCGATCTGTACTATTCCGATTACAAAGCCAAAATTCTTTATCATCGCAATCTGTTGATGCTTCAGTCTTTTCCGAATGTGATTCTTACTCCCCATGTGGCATTTTTTACCGATCATGCGGTAAGAGATATGGTGGAGCAATCCGTCAAAAGCTGCGTGGAATTTGCAAGATGGGAAAACGAAACGTTGCCAAAAGCAGATTGAATTGTTTCGACGGAACTGTTGTCGGGATCGGAACGGTCAGCGATTGATCGAAGGCTTTTCGAGCCGCGGCAAATGGAGATGGCATTCCATATGCATCGACGTCAGAATGGGGGAGCGGTATGCCCGCTAAGCAAATCAAAGAACAGATCGACACATTGATGGGAGGATCTCCGGAAGTCTTGTACGGGATTGCAAATATTTATTATTCTCCTTATTGCGGAGAATATTTTTCGGCAATTGTGATCGCCGTTCCATATGATGTTCTTTTTACTTCGCAGAACTATTCGGAGCCTCTGTTTTCAATATCCATTGAAAAAGCGCGGGTGCAAAGTGCGGATATTCTTTCCGATTTGGTCGGACTTTTGCATGCAAACGGACAAACTGCGTGGATTCCTTCTGCGCAGCAGCAAGATGAAGAAAACCTGAAAGCACCTTTTTCACTGAAATATGCGGCTGTCAACGCAGGAATCGGTTGGATCGGGAAAAACGATGTGTTGGTTACACAGCGTTACGGTCCGCGTGTGGCACTCGGTGCGGTATTGACTGATATCATATTGCCATATGATGAGCCGATATGGAAAAGCAACTGTCCGGATGAGTGTACGGCATGCATGGATGCCTGCCCGTATAACGCCATTCACGGAGTACAATGGAATATTGATGCGCTTCGCGAAAATATGTTGGATTTTCACCTTTGCAACAGCCAGCGAAGCAAAAGCATCGCTTCTGCCGGACGAAAAAACAGTTGCGGACTTTGCATGGTTGCCTGCCCGTTCGGTCTGGGGGAAAGCGAAGCACTCCCGACAAATAATAATTCGGATGAAGAGCAGACATGAAACAAGAACTTTATCGGATCCGTTTCGGAACGGATGATGTAACTGCATATTTGGATACGGACACCAACAGTATTCTGCTTCCGCTCGATCGGCAGGCCGACGTATTAAGCACGGCAATTGTAAACGGCGGTTTGCGGCGAGATCTCGCTTTGGTGTTCAATCACACCTGTTCTCCGCAGGAATGTTACATGCTGGCGGATACCTACGAAGCACATATGCGCGAGCTGATGAGACGAAACGGATTTGATCCGTCCGATTCCGTCGGGATGACGACCGCTGCGAATGTGTCGCATTGTGCGTTTGCGGAATGCACTTACGAATCGTTGTCTGTTACGGCGCTCGTTACGGCGGGTATCGATCATAACGGAGGGCGTGCGGGAGACCCCTGCCCGATCTACGATCCAGCAGGCAATCCCGCACATCCGAAGCCGGGAACAATCAATATCATCTTGGTAATCAATGCGGCACTTTCCGCCGGAACGATGGAACGTGCGCTTGTCATGTGTACGGAAGCCAAAACCGCTGCTCTTCAGGAATTGATGGCCGGCAGTTGTTTTTCTCACGGGATTGCTACCGGATCGGGAACGGATCAGACCGTTCTTGTTGCGAACCCTGATTCCGAGCTTTATTTTGAACATGCCGGCAAACACAGCAAACTCGGAGAATTGATCGGACGGAGTGTGATTCAAGCGGTAAAAGAAGCGTTGAATCTGGAAACGGGGCTGAATGCAGAACGCCAATTTCGTGTATTGAGCAGGTTGAAACGGTACGGGGTGTCGGAGGAAAGTATGATGCGCAGCTATCGAAGCAAATCGGGAAGCTCCGAAAGCGATACCCGTTTGAAAAAAGCCGTGGATGAGGTCGATCAATCCGACCGATTGGTTTGCTATACCTCTATGTTTGTGCATTTGTTGGATCAGGCAGAGTGGGGAATTCTTCCGTTTCAATGTGCTTCGGATATCGCTGCGGAATTGATGGAACAGATTTGCGGCAAAACTTATGCACGTGTGGGGCAAAGTTTGTCTCAGGAAGATTTGCTGGAAACTTGGCAGTGTGCATTGATGAGTACGGTTTTTATAAAAAATACAGACCAAACCTGAAATAATTTTGAAAACGTCCGATAACAAATGTAAATTGCAACAGTTGAAAAAAGCATGGACAGAGTCATATTCGTATGATATCGATAAGGGAACAATGAAACCTCAGAATTTTTACAAAACAATTATTCAGAGCATCTACGAAGGCGTTTACCTGGTGGATTCCGAAAGAAGAATTCTTTTTTGGAACAAAGGTGCCGAAAATATGAGCGGATACACGTCTGAGGAAGTGGTCGGCCGCTATTGTATGGATAATATTCTGAATCATATTGACGAGGAAGGGCATCATCTTTGTATGGACGGATGCTATCTCGAAAGCACGATGCAGGATGGTTTGGTGCGGGATATGTGCGTTTATCTGCACCACAAAGAAGGATACCGCGTTCCGGTCAGCGTCCGTTCGATTCCGATTTATGAAGACGGAGTTATTATCGGTGCCGTCGAAGTGTTTCAGGATGACACGGCAAATCGTCAAATGCTGAAAAGTCTGGAAGATTTTCGCTATCTTGCATTAAACGATGAATTGACCGGGCTTGCAAACCGGAGGTATATCGATACGTTTTTGGATTCAAAAGTCAATGAGTTCCGAACATTGGGAATCCCGTTTGCGATTGCATTCATCGATATCGATCATTTCAGAAATTTCAACAATGAATATGGGCATGATACGGGGGATGAAGTATTGAAAATGGTTGCGAAGACTTTTCGGAGCATGGTGCGAAACGTCGATCTGACCGGACGATGGGGAGGCGAAGAGTTTCTTGCCGTTTTTGTGGGTGCGGGGAAAGATTCTCTTGCGACAATCGCGGAGAAGATTCGGGGTATGGTGGAACGTTCTTCGATCAAAAAGGGGGATCTTATCCTGAATGTAACCGTATCAATCGGGATTACGGATTTTCGTGCGGAGGATACCATCGATACGGCTCTTAAGCGGGCGGATAATCTTCTTTATGATGCGAAAGCTGCGGGGCGAAACCGCGTTGTAGTAGGATAACAGCCAAAAAGCAGATGCATCGATGTATCTGCTTTTTTTATACATTGAGATGTGTAATCTGTTATAATTGAAAAGAGATGATAATATTAAAAAATGATCGGGGTGTGTGTATGAATCTGAATCAGATGGATCACAATCTGCATCAGTCGGTGCGCAATTCCGAAACGGAAGATCACTTTCAACGGTGGTCGGCACTCTCGCCGAAGGCATTGCTCGATCTGCTGCAGAGCAGCCCGAACGGACTGAGTGATGCGCAGGCAAAAAAGCGGATTGCAATATACGGAGAAAACGTAGCGGCGGATAAAAAAAGCAGGCACTGGTATCATTTTCTTTTTCGTGCGATGACAGACGAATTTATTCTGGTATTGATGATTCTTTCGGTCGTTTCATTTTTTCTCAGGGATCGTGCCGGCGCCGGAATCATTCTTTTGCTCGCATTGATCAGTGCAGTCATTCGTTTCCTTCATGCTTATCGATCGGAATTGCAGACCCGGAGACTGAGCGGGATGTTCGGCTACGTTGCGTCCGTCATCCGATCCGGAAAAGAAGAAAAAATACAGACGAAGCAACTTGTCCCCGGAGATATTGTGACTTTGAACGCCGGCAGTATTATTCCTGCCGATCTGATTTTGTTGCAAGCAAAGGATCTCTTTGTTTCTCAATCGGTTTTTACGGGAGAATCCATTCCCGTAGAGAAAAAAACGACAGTGTCGGAACCGAATCGGCTCAGCATTCACTTGGAAAACGTACTGTTGATGGGATCTTCCGTCATCAGCGGAAGCGGGGTTGGTGTTGCGGTGAACACGGGAGGGCACACCTATCTTGGATTGATGGCAAAAGAGTTGTCCGAAACAAGAGAGAAAACCAATTTCGAAACAGGATTGGCAAAAGTAACCGCCACACTCGTTAAATATATGATTGTAATTGTGTGTGCCGTTTTTGTGATTAATTTGGTGATGCACAAGGATTTGATTGATTCGCTGATGTTCTCGATTTCGGTTGCGGTGGGATTGACTCCCGGGATGCTTCCGATGATTGTCAACGCAACATTGGCCAAAGGGGCTTCTTTTTTGGCAAAAAAAAATACTATCGTAAAAGATATCAACGCTATTCAAAATCTTGGTGCGATCGATGTATTGTGTACGGACAAAACCGGAACGCTGACACAGGATCGGATTGTGTTGAACCGTTATATCGATATCGACGGCGGCGATGATATCCGTATTTTGGATGATGCGTATCTGAACAGCTGTTTTTCTACGGGGATGAAAAACCTGATTGACCGGGCAATCATATCATTTGCGGACAAACAGGGGCTGAGCGAAATCAAATCCCATTATGAAAAAGTGGATGAAATTCCGTTTGATGCGCAGCGACGCAAGCTGAGTGTGGTGCTGAAGGATGATCGGGGCGGATACCGAATGATAACCAAAGGAGCTTTGGAGGAAACTCTCGCAGTTTGCAGCTGCGCAAAAATCGGAGAGCGGATGATTCCGATCGATTCGCAACTGCAGAGAAAAATCACTTCGCATGCAGATGATCTGAATGCGGAAGGCATGCATGTAATCGCGATTGCAGTAAAAACGGAGTATTCGGGAGAATCCGTTTTTACATCAAAAGATGAGGCGGACATGTTGTTTGTCGGATATATTGCATTTCTTGATCCTCCCAAGCGAGATGCTGCGAAAGCAATTTCTGCATTAAACCGATCCGGTGTGAGCGTGAAAGTGCTCAGCGGAGACGCTCCGCTGGTTACCCGACATATCTGCCAAATGGTCGGAATAAATGAGGATGCGGTCCTGACGGGAGATCAGATTGAGGGATTGTCCGAAAACGAACTGGGTGCTGCCGTGGAAACAAACAGTGTCTTCGCAAGACTGTCTCCGATGCAGAAAATGAGAGTGGTCAGGGCATTGCGGATGAACGGGCACGTGGTCGGTTTTCTGGGTGACGGTGTGAATGATGCGCCTGCGCTCAGGACAGCGGATGTCGGTATTTGTGTCAATACGGCGGCTGACATTGCGAAAGAAAGTTCGGAAATAATTCTGCTCAAAAAAAGTCTCTCCGTGCTGCATGACGGAATCCTGGAAGGCAGGAGAATATACGGAAATATTATGAAATATATGAAGATGGCGCTGTCCTCAAATTTCGGAAATGTTTTTTCCGTTTTGGTGGCGAGTCTCTTTCTTCCGTTCCTCCCCATGCTTCCGATTCAGATCCTGCTGCAGAATCTGATATACGATCTTTCTCAGGTTGCGATCCCCTGGGATCGTGTCGATCCGGAGTTTCTGGTACGCCCGAAACGATGGGATATCAAAGGCTTGACGCGTTTCATGAATACGCTGGGAGGCGTAAGCTCGTTTTATGATCTCGCGACTTATGCCGTGCTGTGGTTTATGCTCGGTTATCACTCCGTTGCCATGCAGGCATACTTCCAAACGGGATGGTTTATGGAAGGATTGATTTCGCAGACCCTGATTATTCATTTTATTCGGACATCAAAAATCCCGTTTCTTCAAAGCAGAGCAGATATCCGATTATTACTAAGCACGTTCGGCGCAGTATTGTTGGCCGTAGGTGTGCCGTTTTTCTTCCTTTCGGTAAAATCGTTTGATTTTCGGATCATGAGCGGAGCTTATTATTTCTGGTTGGCAGGGATATTGATTTGTTACGCAATTACAGTCGAGTTCGTAAAAAAATGGTATATCCGCAGATTCGGAGAATGGCTCTAGTTCCTAAATCGGGTCAATCGTGAATCCGCATTCGGCAATATGCAGCGGCAAATAATGAGAATGGACTTGATTAATCAGAAAATTGGTATAATATAACATAGAAACGAGGAAAGCAACATTGAAAAAAGCACCGGCGTTGTTTATCGGACACGGCTCTCCGATGAATGCAATCGAAGAAAATGAATTCACGCGCAATTGGGAGGTCATTGCGAAACGATTCGATCCACCCAAGGCAATTTTGTCGGTCTCCGCACATTGGTTTACAAACGGAACGCGGATCAGCGATGCGGAAAATCCCAAGATGATTTATGATATGTACGGTTTCCCCGATGAACTGTATCGCATTGTATACCCTGCCCACGGAGCTCCCGAACTGGCGCGGCGGAGTGCGGAATTAATCGGCAGAAAATCGGTGTTTGACCAAAGTTGGGGATACGATCACGGGACATGGAGCGTATTGCACAGAATGTTCCCGAAAGCGGATATTCCCGTGTTTCAGATGAGTGTCGATCGCACTGCAAATGCGCAGACCCATTATGAAATCGGACAGAAACTGTCAGCATTGCGAAAAGACGGCGTGATGATATTGGGCAGCGGCAATGCAGTACATAATCTTGCGATGGTAGATTGGGAAATGTCGGGCGGCTATCCGTTCGCCGAAGTGTTTGATCATTATGTCGTAAACGCTGTTACTGAAAGAAATGCCGATCATTTAATCCATTACCGAAAAGAAGACAACGGATCGGAGCAGGCTTTCGTTACTCCCGATCACTATTATCCGCTGCTGTATGCCGTCGGTGCATCCGACGAAAAGGATCGTATTGAGCTCTTCAATGAGAAATGTGTGATGGGTTCCATGTCTATGACGTGCTTTTTATTCCAATCGGAATGATTTCTGTATCTCAATTGAATTTTGTATGTTCCCCGAATACCGATTTATGCTATAATCAATATCAGAATTTTTCAACAGCATCGGAGAAGGTACATGATTGACAAAAGTTTGACCAAAATTATAGATCAGGATCGTTTCGCGGAATATGTCGGCATCCATTTGACGGAAGTTTCTCCCGGGTATGCATCCGCAAATCTGGAACTGAAGCCGCATCATTTAAACGGGGCGGGAAATGTGCAGGGTGGAGTTATTTTTACTCTGGCTGATTTTACGTTTGCCGCGGCGTGCAATGCGTATGACATTTTGACCTCGGCGATCAACGTAAATATTTCGTTTATGCGAAGTCCGAAAGGAGATCAAATTCGAGCCGTCGCTTCGGAAGTTTCTTCCACAAACCGTCTTTGTGTTTACAACGTAGATATCTTTGATTTGGACGGGACAATCGTGTCGAAATTTGTCGGAACAGGGTATATGAAGCGTTAATTGATTTGACGCTTGAAGAAGTTGGCGGAGATTACTTAAAATTTACCAGTTCATGACTGTCATTTGATCAGTTTCTTTTGTTCCGACACGATATAATAGACGTGTCGGACGGGAATGCTGCAACTATCCGTGCGTGCATTCCGTAGTATTTCGTTTCGGGTTGCATGACGATGCCGACTTCAAAGAATACGACAAGAGAGATAGATTTCATGGAAGAACCTGCCGTCAGCCGCTATCAGAAAGCGATTTTGGAAATTATTGAAAATAAATGCATCAAATCCGTTTTTCAGCCGATTGTATCACTGAAAAACGGTTCGATTCTCGGACATGAAGCACTGAGCAGAATTACCTGCGAATGCGAAATTAAAAGTCCCGGGGATCTTTTTGTTTTTGCGGAGCAGTTCGGGTGCCTATGGGAATTGGAGCTGATTTGCCGCACCGCAGCATTGGAACGGGCTTTTCTGTCAACAGATCCGCCCTACAATAAAAAACTTTTTATCAATGTCAATTCGAATATTATGAATGACAGCACCTTTATCAAGGGATTCACGAGGTCCTTTTTGGAACAGTATCATATCAATCCCGAAGCGGTTGTATTTGAAATTTCGGAACGGAGTATGATTACCGACATGGACGGGTTTCGCAATACGGTAGAGCATTATACGGAACAGGGTTTCAGTATTGCGGTTGATGACGTCGGAGCAGGGTTTTCAGGGTTGAACCTGATCAGCAGTATCGGACCTTCTTATATGAAACTGGACATGAACCTTGTAAGGGACATTGATTCCAATAAACTCAAAAAAGCCATTGTGAAGAGCATGTCCGATCTGAGTCTTTCTTCCGATATGATTTTGATTGCGGAAGGAATCGAAACTGCAGAAGAACTGTCGGCACTGATTGAGATCGGCGTTCCTTACGGACAGGGTTTTTATCTTCAGAAGCCATCTCCCAAAATCAAGCCTCTGCCGAAAATATTGATTGAAGAGATCAAAAAACTTCAGATGAAACGCCACACCGTGACATCCTCGTATGAAAGTCATTATCCGATCGGAGAATTGTCGGAAGCCGTCGAAACGGTTGCTTGCGGTGTAAAGTCATCATCCGTTTATGAAAAAATGATGCAGATGCCCGCCTGTCTCGGATTTGTGGTTTTGGACGGGATGATTCCCGTCGGGATCATGACACGCGAAAAACTCGCATTGAAAATGAGCGGGAATTATGGATTTCCGCTGTATCAGAATAAACCGGTTTCCGTTTTGATGGATGATCAGTTTCTGAGTCTCGATATCCATACGCCGATTAATCTTGTTTCAGAAATTGCGATGTCCAGAACTCTTGACCGTCTTTATGACTTTATAGTGGTGACGGATTGCGGTAATTATACGGGGATCGTTACGATCAAACAGCTCTTGCAAAAGACGGTGGAAATTGAGGTCAGTGCGGCAAAGAATATGAACCCGCTGTCCGGGCTGCCGGGCAATCTGATGATTGAGGAACATCTCAATCGTTGTGTTTCTCTGGACAAACCGTATACTGCGGCATATTTCGACATCCGACATTTCAAAGCGTATAACGATGTGTATGGTTTCGAGAACGGAGACCTGATCATCAAACTTCTGGCCGACAGCATGAAATCAAATTTGGAGGAAGATGTTTTTGTCGGACATATCGGCGGAGATGACTTTATCGCCATTGTTCCTTATCATGTCGAAGACGAATATTTTTCGAATGTGGTCAATGCGTTTGAGCGGGAAGCAATGCGGTACTATTCGGAAGAGGACTGCAGAAAAGGATATATTATTTCGAAGAATCGGAACAACAAATTACAGAAATTTTCTCTTGCTACACTGACCTGTGTCAGCATCAACAACAAAGAAATCTGTTTTCGCAATCGCTTTGAACTGACGGAAGCACTGGCAAAGAAGAAAAAAATTGCACGCTCATCCTGATTTTTCGGGTGCGGCTTTTTCGGATGATCGGACGAACTTTTTTATTTTTACAGTTTCGGTATTGGAAAGATTTGCTACGCACGCTATACTGAAATTGTTATAAATAAATGATGTCGATGAAGATAACGGAGGGCAGCGTGATTCCCAATCAATGGTACGGAATATTGCCGTCGAAAGCCGTGAAACGCGGCAATATTACGGCGGTGAAACGACTGAATCTTGAGCTTGTGCTGTTTCGGGATAATGGCGGGAATTTGGGATGCGTAGTCGATCAATGCACGCACCGAGGTGCGGCGCTCAGCAAAGGAAAAATGAAGCGGAGTTGCTTGCAGTGTCCTTTTCATGGGTTGGAATTTCGGATTGACGGAACCTGCAGATTTATCCCCGCAAACGGAATATCTTCCAAGGAAGATATCAGCAGGTACAACGTCAGGCATTATGCTGTCAAAGAAGCGCATGACATCATTTATCTCTGGTTCGGGAAAGCCGAAGAAGCCCAAGGAGTTCTGCCGTTTTTCGAACCTTATATTGATGACTCATACGTGTACAGCGAGATGCAGGATCTTTGGAATTCGCATTATTCGCGCAGCATCGAGAATCAACTCGATGTGGTTCATTTGCCGTTTGTGCATTACAACACCATCGGGCGGGGAAATCATACGTTGGTCAACGGACCTAAAGTGATATTTGAGGAGTACAACATTATCACGAGTGCGGACAACGAGACTGACTGCGGACAGGTGCCGCGATCTGCCGATGAATGCGAAATTAAGTCTACATATCTGAGTTTCAAATATCCGAATGTATGGATGAACCATATCAGCGAAGACATCAAGATCATGATTTACTTCGCTCCCGTAGACGAAGAGAATACTATTTTGTATATCCGTTTTTACAACAGGATTACCAAAATCCGTGCGATTGACCGTTTGATTGCCTGGGTGGGGAAGTTTGCGAACCGCAAAATCGAACGGCAGGACAAGCGTGTCGTCATTACGCAGCAACCGAAAGCATCCGACTATTTCGGCGGGGAACATTTGCTGCAAGGGGACGCCCCGATCATACAGTACCGAAAAATCAGAGAGGAACTGAAAAAACAGGCAGATCGAAACGAATAACCGAGGGATGCCTGCAGTGCAGAAACAGATGAATTACAGAACAAACACAAAAAACGGAGATGCGCTTTCCGTGCTGGGATTCGGTTGTATGCGTTTTCCCATGAAGGGAAACAGCGTGGATATCGAACGAACCGAAGCGATGCTCAAACGGGCAATGGACGCGGGGGTAAATTATTTTGATACGGCATATATTTACCATCGGGGAAAAAGCGAGGCGATCCTCGGCGACTTTCTTTCCAAAGGGTATCGGAGCCAAGTGAAGATTGCGACCAAGCTGCCTCATTATCTGGTCGGGAAGCCGGAAGATATCGAGAAAATTTTCCGCAAACAGCTGGATCGTTTAAAGACGGATTATATTGATTATTATCTGATCCATATGCTCCCCGATATCGGTTCTTGGAACCGTTTGAAACAGATGGGAATCGAGGAGTGGATTGATCAGAAGAAGCAAAACGGGCAGATCCGCAACATCGGCTTTTCGTTTCACGGAGTCAAAGAACAGTTTCTGAAACTTGTGGATTGCTACGATTGGGAATTTTGCCAGATCCAGTATAATTATCTGGATGAAAACAATCAGGCGGGAACGGAAGGTCTCCGATACGCCGCTTCGAAAGGTCTTCCTGTGATTGTGA
This sequence comes from Anaerofustis sp., assembly GCA_041447245.1. Classification (GTDB taxonomy): domain Bacteria; phylum Bacillota; class Clostridia; order Eubacteriales; family Anaerofustaceae; genus JBGMEA01. The sequence goes on along the minus strand of JBGMEA010000019.1, from coordinate 29,722 downwards.
TGGAGCCGCTGCGCGGAGGGAAAATCGTGAATGCATTGCCGAAAGAACTGAGTGCGATGTGGGCGGGAGCGCAACCGAAGCGCAGTGTTGCCGAATGGGGGCTGCGATGGGTGTGGAATCATCCCGAAGTGAATGTGGTGCTTTCGGGTATGAGTACCGAAGAACAACTCGAAGAAAATCTGCGTATTGCCTCCGATGTGCTGCCGAACGCCATGAGCAGGGAAGAACTGGATTATTTCGAGCAGGCGAACAGCATTCTCTCCGAGAAAATGAAAGTCGGCTGCACTGCCTGCGGATATTGCATGCCGTGTCCTGCAGGCGTGGACATTCCCGGTTGTTTTTCAATTTACAACGAAAAGTATATGTTGGGGACGAAACACATAAAAATGCAATATATGCGCAACACGGGAGCGTATACCGCGCATCCGGCTTACGCTTCGCTGTGCATCAAATGCGGAAAATGCGAAACGCATTGTCCGCAGCAGATTCCGATACGGGAAAAACTTAAAGATGTGGTTTCCGAGATGGAAGGACCGCTCTTTCGTCCGATTGCTGCGGTGGGGAAACAAATTATGGGATCGAAGAAGTAGGAGCCTCACGGGATTTATTTTGGGATGAACGATGATATCATCACGTAGGGAAAGAGGTTGTTCCTCTGTGATTCGATGGTACATCATGAGAATCATATCCATGAGATTGGGGAGGTTGCCATGAAAACTTACAGAAAAGAACTGGTCTTTCATATCCCGTCGCGCCGCGGCATTGTCAATATTACGTCGCAGGTGCAGGATGCTGTGAATGAAAGCGGAATCAGGGACGGAATCGTTTTGGTCAATCCGATGCATATTACCGCAAGTATATTCATCAATGACGATGAACGAGGACTGCATCAGGATTATGAAGTCTGGTTGGAAAAACTGGCGCCGGAACGTCCGTACAATCAATACCGTCATAACGGATTCGAGGATAATGCGGACGCGCATCTGAAACGTACGATTATGGGACGTGAATCGGTCATGGCAATTACCGACGGAACGCTTGATTTCGGGACATGGGAACAACTGTTTTATTATGAATTCGACGGGATGCGCGATAAGCGCGTGCTGATCAAGATCATCGGCGAATGACAACGAATCCGTGAAAAGGTCCGATCGCCCGGATGTGGCCGATAAAATCCGAAGTTCTGTCAGAGACATGCAAAGTAAGCGGTTTCGGTGTATAATGAGATAAAGAATATTTGGAGGGCAGTTATGAATGATTTGCAATTCGCGATTCAGACAGAACGCGACGGTCAGGCATATTATGAAAAACAGGCGGAACGCAACGCCGATAATGTCACGGCGACCGTATTCCGTATTTTGGCCAAAGACGAATATTATCATGCCGAGATTCTGACAAAATTTCAAAACAGCGAGCCCTATGCGTTGGAAGATCATCATACCGCGGAAGACACAGAAAGTCTGTTTGCGAAGAGAGCCGATTATCAGAATACCATTCGTGCGATTCCGAACCAACTGGATGTTTACAGAGAAGCATTGAAAATCGAACAGGAAAGCATCGATCTGTATGAAAAATATTTGGCGAATGCAGAGAGCGAAAGCGAAAAATCATTATATATCTTTTTGATCGAGCAGGAAAAAGTGCATTACCGTATCATGGACAATATGACGGAGATGCTGAATCGTCCTTACGAATGGGTCGAATCCGCCGAATTCGGATTGAGGGAAGACTACTGAGACGGACGATGGATGTCAGGGATATAAACGAAAACGATTTGTCTCAGTTGGCTGAACTGTATCGCCGATTCTGGAATGAGGAATCGGATATTAAAGCAATGAAAGAGCAGTTTCGGAACGTATCCGGAAAAGATACGCATATTTTACTTTGCGTTGCTGAGGATGAGAAATTGCTCGGTTCGGTGATGGGTGTGATTTGTGAAGAATTGTACGGCGACTGCCGTCCGTTTCTTGTGATAGAAAACATGATCGTTCATGAAAATGCCCGACGCAGAGGGATTGCAGCGTCATTGCTGCGCGAATTGGAAACGAGAGCAAAAGAGCGTAACTGCACGCAGATGATTCTCGTAACGGAACTTGACAGAAACGATGCCTGCGGTTTTTATGAATCAAACGGATTCAGGCGGGGAGTCAACGCAGGATATAAAAAGAAGCTGTGACGCATTGCCGAGCCCTTCGGATTGTGATATCATTCTTTTTTCAAACATTCGGAGGTGTTGTAACGATGCGAATGCAAACAGAGCGGCTGTATCTTTATCCTTCCGATTCTACCCTCAGTGCGGGTGTGGCGGAATATTTTTTGCGGAATCGCGATTTTTTGTCCTCAACAGAGCCGAAAAGGGAAGAATCTTTTTTTACGGAAGCGGTCCAATTTGAGTTTTTGTGCAAAGACTCGGAAGAATCGGGACAGGGTGTTTCTGCAAAATTCTGGTTTGCGGAGAAACAGAAACCGGATCATCTGATCGGATCGGTCGGTTTAAGCAACATTGTGAGAGAGCCTTTTCAGTCCTGTTTTCTCTCATATCGCGGTGACAAAGACAGCCTTTGTGCGGGATACGTAACGGAAGCAGTCGATTTTATCGTAGCGTATGCTTTCAACGAATTGAATCTGCATCGCATCGAAGCCAATATTATGCCGAGAAATGCGGCTTCTCTCAGAGTTGCCGAGAAACTCGGATTCCGCAGTGAGGGGCTTTCAAGATCGTATCTGCGCATCGGAAACAAATGGGAGGATCACATTCATATGGTTATACTGAATTCGCATGATGAGACTGATATGCGGGAAGAAATCCAATGAGCGGGTTTATCTTGTTCGTCGATTGTTCGTGCGAAGATTTGAAACATAAAATAGACGAATCGTTGGGCACTGCCGTACACGGCGGCTCTTCATGGATAACGGGACGAAGAGAAGACGGCAAACTGATTTTAATGCGACAGAGTTCAAAGCCGATCAGCAATGTAATGGTGAGCGTTTTAACGGCTCAGATCGCAACTGAAAGCGGGAGATGCCAAATGACCTGTCGATTCTCCAAAACTTTTTTTGCTTATGCATTTGCGGCGATCTGGCTGATGGTGTGGATGACGCCTGCGGTCATTCTGTTTTTGACCAAACAACCTTTCGCGTTTGTGATCGGACTTGCATTTGCGCTTGTTTCTCTTATCCTTCCCGGATTGAGCCTGATCCACCGCAGAAAAACACGCGAAGAATATCGTCTGTACTTGGAAGCCATGCTTTCATAGCGGGTCAGTTTGCTTTGTCGGCTCGTTAAGACACCGTTACGGTGTTTTTTTATATCGTGCATCTGCAATTTACCAGCTTATGATATAATATTTACATAAAGGAGAGTCGAGATGCGTAAACTGCGGGAAGAAGACAGACAATCGATAATGCGCTATATTGAAAAAGAACCGGAATTCAATTTGTTTTTGATCGGCGATTTGGAAAATTTCGGAGTGGATTCCGAACATGTCAATTTTTATGCCGAAGATCGGGCAGACGAATACGATTTTTTGATTATGCGCTATCGGGACAGTTTTGTCCTTTACAGCTGTTTTGAAGATTATGACGCGGATGCTGCCGCAACGTATCTTCTTTCTCAGCATGCAGAATTTATCAATGGGAAAGGGAGTGTGTTGGAACGGATCGTCTCCTATTTCCCCGAATTGAATGTGAAACGCAGTTATCTGTCAAAATTGACGTCGCTCAATCAGGACTCGGAACTTCCTCAAGGATACGAATGCAAATTTCTGGAACCGAACGATGCACGTTCACAGGTTGACCTGTTTCTGCTGATTGAAGAGTTTCGTGACAGTTATCTCGGACGTGAGTCGGAACAGATTGAAAATATCAAAGTCAATCTCGAATCAACCGGTCGGGCAATCGGTGCCTACCATGCACAGGCTTTGATCGGCACGGCCGGGATCGCGGCATCAAACTCGATGTCTGCCATGATAATCGGAGTTGCGACTCATCCGGATTATCGAAATCTCGGAATCGCCAGCGCGTTGGTTGCATCGCTTTGCCGGGATTGTTTGGATCGCGGAATGAAATTTCTGTGTCTGTTTTATGATAACCCCAAAGCGGGGAGCATATACAGAAAAATCGGGTTCTGCGAAATGGGCGGATATATTTTGATGACACCGAACCATGAAAATAAAGACTCTTAATTTATGTGATCGGGACAGAATTTTCAGACTGTTTTAAGTCTGTCACAGTAGAATACCGCTCAAGGAGAACGGAATGTACTCAGCAAACGAAACAGCCGTTTTGATACCGGCATACAAACCTACGGAAGAATTGATACCGCTGACGGAACGGCTGATGGAACAAGGATATCAAGTCGTTGTCGTCAATGACGGAAGCGGAGCGGAGTCGGAGCGGATCTTTGATTCTTTAAACAGCAGCATCAGAGTGCTGATACACGAAACGAACAAGGGAAAAGGCTGTGCACTGAAGACAGGATTTGCTTTTATTCAAGCAAATCTGCCTGATTGCAAAGCTGTTGTAACGGCGGATGCCGACGGACAGCATGCGTTGTCCGATATTATTCGGGTGGGAGAGAGTTTGGACGAGAGTTCGGCGCCGATTGTATTGGGCAGCCGCCATTTCGAAGGCAGAGTCCCGCTGAAAAGCCGAATCGGGAATACTGTGACGAGATGGATTTTTTCCGCAGCAAGCAAAGTAAACTTGTACGATACGCAGACGGGGCTTCGAGGATTCGTAAAATCGCTGTTTTCGGATATGGCCGCCATTGAAGGGGAGGGATATGAATATGAAATCAATGTTCTTCTTTGGGCGGCGGAGCAGCATGTACCGATCACTGAAATTCCGATAGAGACCGTCTATCTCAACGAAAACGCATCTTCTCACTTCCATGTGATTCGGGATTCATTCCGAATTTATTCACGGATTGTCAAATTCAGTGTCTCCTCGCTGATTTCTTTTTTGATTGACTATGGGTTGTTTATTCTGCTAAAATTGCTCCTGACATCGTATGCTCCGGCAATGTCACTGCTGTATGCAGCTGTGGGTGCGCGTATTGTCAGTTCTTTATGCAATTTTCTCATGAACAAAACTCTTGTTTTTAAAAGCAACGGCAATTTTTTTGTTGCGGCACTGAAGTATTATCTTCTTGCCGGGACAGTGCTCGGGCTGAATTATGCAATCATGTATGTGCTGAATCTCATCCTTGGTGTTCCTCTTTGGATCACCAAGCCGATGACTGATTTGGTTTTGTTTATTCTGAGCTATCAGGTTCAGAAGCATCTTATATTCAAAGAAAAACAACGGTAACGAACGGAAAGGCAGGCTGAATGCAACCACACGGCAATGACGGAAAACCAAGGGGAAAAGTCGTTGGGCGATCAAAAGAACGGAGTCGGAAAGGGAAATTGATTCCTCTTCCCCTGCTGATTGTGATCGACATATTCCTGATCGCGTCGGCTATGCTGGCATATGCGTATTTCTTATACCTCAAGCCGCAGGTGTACGAGACGGTAACGGCAGGCGATCAGGCAACCGTCGAAACGGCAGACACTTCGAAAGACAGTTTGGTGACGGATTGGTCAAACAAATTCGCCGGAAAATTTACAAACGGAGATGTGCTTTCCTCGGACAACATGTATATCAGTGATTCCGTGAACGTATCTCTGATCCGTGTCCAACAGGATGGGGTGACGTATTATATCGAAGATATTTATATTGCCGATATTAATTGTTTCCGCTCGGCATTTGCAGACGGTGTGTTTGCCAGAGGATATACGGATACGATTCTGAATATGGCGCTTGAGAACAATGCGGTTTGCGCCGTTAACGGGGATTTCTACGGCATTGATTCCGATGGGGTCGTTATCCGCAACGGCATTTTATACAACACGGAAATGGACAGCGACGATGATGTGCTTGTATTGTATTATGACGGAACGATGAAAACTTATTCGGTTGATGAATTTGATCCCGAAACCGCGATGAGCGAAGGTGCATGGCAGGCTTGGTGCTTCGGACCGGCGCTTCTGGATGACAGCGGAAATGCAGTGCTGTCTTATTATGACAGTGTGGGAAGCATCGAAGGGTTGAATCCCCGAACTGCGGTGGGATATTACGAGCCCGGACATTATTGTTTTGTAACCGTGGACGGACGTGCTCCGGGGTATTCCGTCGGAATGACGATGCAGCAGCTTGCGCAGTTGTTTCAGTCGCTCGGCTGCAGTGTCGCATACAACCTTGACGGCGGACAGTCTTCCGTCATGACATTCGGTTCTTCGGTCGCCAATGAACCGTATAAAGGCGGACGCGAAGTCAGTGATATCCTCTACATTACCGATTGGAACTAGGAGGTTTCTCATGAAAGTGATCACAAAAATATTGCCGCATATCAGCATTGTAATTTCCTTTCTGCTGATGACAATTTTCATCGTGGATAAATTCAACAGTGCGCTCGGGCTTACCGACAACAGTACGACGAAATGGCTGATATTTGCTTTGGGAGTGGTTTCATTGGTTTGTTCGATTATGCTGATCCATTACCAACGATCCGAGATTCGAAGAAAGAAGAATGAAAAACGTGACGGTCAGCCGACGCAGGCAAAATAAAAAAGGAGTTGTGTTCTCCTTTTTTTTTGATATTTTTTACGCTTCCGTCTGGTTTTCATTCTCCCATGCTTTCATGATTTCATCGAATTCTTCCTGCATAATGGGGACTCTGGTGGCAACCGAACCGCAGTGCAGGCACTTATCGTTTTTGAAACCCTGTTCGGTGCATTTGTCGAGTGTTTCCTGCGAACATCCGTAATTTCCGCATGCGGTGCAAACATAAAGCGGATTCTTGCATGGGTGGGTATCCTTGATCCCTTTGCACAACGCAACATGCTTGAGTTCTTCCTGTGTCATTTCGATATGTTTTTTCGGGTCGATCTTTCCACCCCTTATCCAGTGCTGATAATTCGGGATAACTCTTTTATCTTTTGACATGGCAACCAGCTCCTTTCGTCCGATCATCATTTCTGCTTTGATTCTATTATACGCATAATTTGATTGATTTCAATAAAAAACAATTTACTTCGAACAGATTCCGATCTGTTTCTGACGGGACTGAGAATTGATCCGCTCTTTCTTGCGAAAAAAGAGAAAAATGATTGCCGAACAGCGACGTATTTGCCGGGCTCTGATGAATGAGAAACCGCGTAATGCTTGATATCGCGGGGGTTTTGCTATATAATCACTAAGTGCGGATTTGTTACATTTCCGTTTCAACTTGAAAGATCCCAACAATTTATTGTTTCGGATCAGAAAGAAGCATCATGAGCAGACTGACTATTTTGGATGTGCAATTCGAAGTACTTCGCCCTGAAGTCCTCCATCCGATTATTCTGGAAGACGAAAAGGATTTGATTTTGTTCGACTGTGGGTATCCCACCTTTTCGGACAAACTCAGAAAAGCCGCAGGGGAGAAGGGTGTCGATTTTGACCGCCTTACCAAGATCATCATTACCCATCAGGACTATGATCATATGGGCGCATTACTGGAATTGACGCAGCAATATCCGAACGTGGAAGTGATGGCTTCGGAGAAGGAAGCTCCGTATATCAGCGGCGAGAAACTATTTATCCGTCAGCAGAATTTTGATGAGACTCCGCCCGATACCACGACCAGAAGATATCAGCGTTATGTGTTGATTCAAAGTATGTACGGGGAGTTGAAACCTGCAAGGGTTGATCGAATTTTGCATGATTGGGAGCGTTTGCCTTTCGCCGGCGGAATGCGTATCATTCCGACTCCCGGTCATATGCCCGGACATATTTCGGTTTATTTGGAGGAATTCAAAACCTTGGTAACCGGAGACGCACTGGTTCTCAGAAAAGACAGGATTTCTTATTCCGACCCGACATTCAGTCTGGATCACGAAGCAGCGACTCATTCGGTTGAGTGCCTGTTGGATTTGGAAATAGACGCATTGGCTTGTTATCACGGCGGATTGTACCGCGGAAACATTCATAACGATTTACTGGAATTGATTGCGCAGCAGAGTGCTTCGGAAGCTTCGTGCGTCGGACAGCGAAACGGAGCGGTTCATTGATCCGTATTGCGCAGTTGAAGATTGTATATCATCATAACGGACATCCTTTCCCGATGTATCCGGCCATATTGGAGGATGAGAATGGGATGGTTTTGGTTGACTGCTGCTTTCCCGGATTTGCGGATCAGCTGATTCAGGCGGGGGAAAAAGCGAATTTTGATTTAAATAATCTGACGGATGTGATTGTTACCCATCATGATTTTGACCACTTCGGCGGATATGAAAGCCTGAAGGAAAAATTTCCCTCAATCCGACTGATGGCGTCTTCTCTTCAGGCGGACTATATTGACGGATCAAAAACATCGTTGCGCGTCAAAATGATGCAGGAGCATGAAACTGCCGATCGAGCGGTTTTTCCCAAACGAAAACGTATTCCCAGGGATGCCTTTCCTCCGGTTCGTTTTGCCCATGTGGATGTTCGTCTGTCGGATGCGCAGGAGCTGCCTATCTGCGGGGGCGCAGTGATTGTCGAAACTCCGGGGCATATGCCCGGACATATTTCAATTTATATGAAACAATTCAAAACTTTGATTTCCGGTGATGCGTTGGTCTTACGCCACGGCGTGCTGGGGCTTCCGGATGAATCCTCCAATATCGATCATCTTCAAACGAGAATCACGGCAAGAAAACTTTCCGAGTTGGATATCAAACAAATTTTTTGTTTTCATGGAGGGCTTTATCGCTCCGATCATATCCGAGAGGAATTGATTTCGTTGTCTAAAAAGGAGTGTCGCGTATGAACCCGCAAATTGTTTATCTAAATATAAAAGAGTTTGAAGCGAGTGCACTGGAAGAGCTGTTCCTTTCCGTGGAATGGTCATCGGGACAATATCCCTCCAGACTGAAACGAGCTATCGGGAACTCCGATCAGGTGTTTTCCGCCTGGGACGGAGAAAAGTTGGTCGGCTTGGTAAATGCACTGGACGACGGAGAAATGACCGCATACGTTCATTTCTTGCTGATCCGCCCTTCATATCAGGGTATGGGGATCGGGAAAGCTCTCTTGGATATGATAAAAGACACTTATTGCGATTATCTGCGTATTGTGCTCATATCATACAGCGAGGTGATTCCTTTTTACGAACGATGCGGATTCGAACAATCGCAGACCGGAGCTCCGATGTTCCTGACCACGCTTCTGACTTAAATACATTTGACGCGGAGGCGATCAGTATGAGATTTCAATGTGCGCTGTTTACCGTGAAAGATGTTTCCGTTTCGAAAGCATTCTACCGGGATTTGCTCGGGCAAAAACTCAGATATGATTTCGGGGAGAATATTGTCTTCGAAGGAGATTTTTCATTTCAGGAGAAAGATCATTTTGCTCAAATGGTTTCTGTCGATTCCGACAGCATTGTTGTCCGTCCGAATAATGCCGAACTGTATTTTGAGACGGACGATTTTGATGACTTTATAAAAAGAATCAAACAGTACGGCGATATGAAAATTGAGTTTCTGCACCCTGTTCGAACGCATGACTGGGGGCAGCGAACCATTCGTTTCTACGATCCGGATGGGAATATTGTTGAGGTAGGGGAAAGTATGGATGTTGTGATCGGACGCTTTCTCAAAGAAGGTTATTCTTTGCAGCAGGTGGCGGAAATCACGCAACATCCTATCCGTATGGTACAGACGATTCATAACGAACTTTACGTAAAAGGAATAATTGACCATGAATGAATATTTTGTTTTGGATATCGATCATACTTTCGGGCTTCAGACCGAAACCATCCATCCCGTTCTGCTGCGCGATGAACAGGATTTGATTCTGATTGATTGTGCTTATCCGCACTATCTGCCTCAGCTGAAAACTGCTGCGGAGGGGAAAGGAATCGATTTTGACACATTGACCAAAGTGATCATTACCCATCACGATCATGACCATATCGGAGCTTTGGCGGAAATCAAAGCGGCATATCCGAATGTGGAGATTTATGCTTCCGAAGAGCAGATTCCTTATATTCAGGGGGAAAAGAAATCGCTGCGTCTTTTGCAGGCCGAAGCGGGATATGATGCGCTTCCCGAAAACGAAAAAGAAGAAGCTCGGATGTTCATGCAGATGCTTTCCTCGATCCAACCCGTTCGGGTCGATCATGTGCTGGAATATGAAGAACCGTATCCGTGGTGCGGAGGCGTGCAGATCATTCCGACGCCAGGGCATATGCCGGGACATATTTCTGTTTATTTAACTGAGTTTCGGGTATTGCTTCCGGGAGATGCCTTATCGGTAACGAACGGTAAACTGATGATCGCAAATCCGCAATATACATTGGATTTGGCGGAGGCAAAGGAATCCGCACGCAAACTTCTTTGCTATGACATTAAAAAGATCGTCTGCTATCACGGCGGTGTTTACGAAAAAGAAATCAAAAAAGCGCTTAACGATACGATGTCGCTGAAAGATTTGATTACTGAGGTTCGCAATGCCGACAATGTATCCAAAGTAGCTGTGGCCAAAAAAGTCAAAATGGTTTATTTCTCAGGAACCGGCGGAACGGCGATGGTTGCGGATGCATTCCGAAAAGAACTCGAGCGATCGGGGAAGTCGGTCGAAACGAATGCTTTGGATATGCAACTCGAAGAATATGCATCCGCGGCTTTGATCGATAATGTTGATTTGCTGGTGGTACTCTATCCTGTATATGCGGGCGGGGCACCGATTCCTATTTTTGATTGGATGGAATCTATCCCCGACGGCAATGGACTTTCCTGTGCCGTTATCTCAGTGTCCGGCGGCGGCGAAATGTGGCCGAATACGGCCAGCCGCATCGTAGTGACGGATTATCTGGAAGTAAGAGGGTATCGCCCGTTTTACGAACGCTCGGTGGTAATGCCCGCGAATGTCTTTCTGAAAGACAAACATCAGATCAATCCGAGACTGATTCGGATTTTGCCGGAAAAAGCCGAGTATTATGTCAATCAGATGCTCAGCGGAAATCCGAAGCGGGGAAAGAAGAATCCGTTTGCAAAAAAATTACTGATGAATTTCTCCCGTTCTTTCCGTAAGAATGCATATCAATTCGGACAGCAGCTGGAATCGAATGCGCAGTGCAATGCCTGCGGTTGGTGTGCGGATAACTGTCCGCGCAAAAATATCAAAATCAATTTTGGAAAGCCTGTTTTTTCCGATAAATGTGTGATGTGTTTTCGTTGCATCTACGGGTGTCCTCAGCATGCGATCGAAACAAAAAAATACAAAAAATTCCTTATCAAGGGTGGATTTGACCTGAACCGGATTCGCGAAGAAAGCGGGAAAGAATTCGATCAGAAAAAGATCAAAGGCGGTTTATTGTATCAAGAAGTCAAAAAATATTTAAAAGATCCTTACAGATAAAGCCGTGATTCGGCTTTATTTTTTTGAGATGGGGTGCTTCGGTTGAAATATGGTAGGAGGGAAGCTATAATGAAAGAAAGCAAAATAACGATTCGGGAGGTTTTTACATGATCGGAACAGCATCGGATATGATGACAAAACAGGTTATCAGCGTAAAATATGACGATACGTTGAAGAAAGCAATTCAAGTATTGGCCGAAAAAAATATCAGCGGACTGCCGGTTGTCAATGATGAAGGAATGGTAATCGGAATTATTACGGAAAGCGATATTGTAAAATTTTCCGGGAAACTTCATGTTGTTTCCGGCATCGGTTCATCCGGATGGATCAACCCTTACACGGAAGTGGACAGCAAAAATTCTGTGGAAAAAGGAGTGGAAATTCTGGATAGCACACAGGTTCATCAGGTAATGAACAAATCCGTTCTGACGGTGAATGCCTCCGATCCGGGCACGAAAGTAATTGCCATGATCGGAAAGAAAGATATTAACCGTGTTCCTGTTGTCGATGAAAACAATGTATTGGTCGGAATTATTGCCCGTTCGGATATCATCCGATATTTGGCACAGCAGCCGGAAATCGATTTGGATTGAATTTTCTTTCCCAAGAACCGCTTTTTTAAACGGTTCTTTTTTTGTGGGAAAATAATATATCAAAAAGAGGTAAGGGAGTGTTTCAACAAAAATATCCCCGAATATCAGTTCGGGGATATCATGTCCGAGTGCTTATTGCAGTTGTGAATCTGCCGCAGATTTTCGCAGCGCTTCTCTTTCCCGTTCGGCGTTTTTCTTTTTGATTTTTTTCAGACGGAAAAATTCTTCGCGTTCTTTTTCTTCCAGAGTTTCCGTAATCTGTTTGACGATTTCTTCATATTTCGGAATTTGGATATTGCTCAGGGCATTTGCCCTTTTTTGCGTCCGCTTGATTTCCATTGCAAGCTTGTATACCGAATCTTCGATTTCGGAAAGCTGGTAAAGCAAAACTTTCACTTCGTAAAATTTCTGCGTTGCAATGTCGAGAGATGCGTTGGTTGACATCAGAGAATAGGATCCGCGTTTCGGCTGGACTTCGTAATGCAATTTCGGAATCGGGACTCCCATTACGGAGGTGTCAGTAATTTCGTATGGTTCCGCTTGCGGAATGCAATATGCAATTTCCTGAACGGTGTTGATTCCGAGCGTCAGATTTGCGGTCTGCAGCGCGGAATATGCTTCGGTAAAGAGGTCTTTCACTTTTTCCTGCACTTCTTTTGCACGATCAATAAAGCCCATCATGGTAATGATCAGCACATTGCGCTTTTTGTCGAGCAGCTCGAATCCTTTTTTTGAAAGATCCAGCGTGTTCTTTGAAGCGATCAGATTCGCTTTTGTGAAAGAAATCGATTGTTGCATTATTTCTGCGCTCCGAGATATTTATCGATCAATTCGGGCTTGATTCGTCCCAGTTCTTCTCTGGGCAGCACTTTCAGCAGATCCCACATAATATCAAGCGTTTCGTTGATATCGCGATTGGTGTTGAACCCCTGATTCAGAAAACGCTCTTCCATATCACGCCCGAATTGCATATAGAGTTTGTCAATGGGTGAGAGGTCATCTTCTCCGATAACCTGAGCCAATGCACGCACTTCGATGACACGGGAATAAGCATAGAAGATCTGATTTGACACATCGGGATGATCTTCTCTCGTAAACCCTTCACCGATACCGTCCTTCATCAGACGGGACAAGGAAGGAAGCACGTTGATCGGAGGTTCGATGTTTTTCTGATGCAGTTCTCGTGAAAGAAGGATCTGCCCTTCCGTAATATACCCGGTCAGATCGGCGATCGGGTGGGTGATATCATCGTTCGGCATCGTCAGAATCGGGATCTGCGTAATGCTTCCTTTAGAGCTTTTCACCATGCCCGCGCGTTCGTACAGGCTGGCAAGATCGGAATACAGATATCCCGGAAATCCTTTTCTGGAAGGCACTTCTTCTTTGGAAGAAGAAAGTTCGCGCAGCGCTTCGCAGTAGCTTGTAATATTCGTCAGGATCACCAGAATGTGCATATCGTTTTCGTATGCCAAATATTCTGCGGCAGTCAGTGCGCATCTCGGAGTCGCGATTCGTTCCACGATCGGTTCGTCTGCCAGATTGACATACATCACAACTTTATTCTGGACGCCGGATTTTGCAAATTCCCGTTTGAAAAATTCATATTCATCGTGTTTGATGCCCATAGCCCCGAATACGATGCCGAAGCTTTCGTTGGAATCGTCGGAAATTTTGGCCTGCTTGATAATCTGAGCCGCCAATTCATTGTGCGGCATTCCGTCTCCCGAGAAGATCGGGAGCTTCTGTCCGCGGATCAGTGTGCTCAATCCGTCGATGGAGGATATCCCCGTTTGAATATAGTTCCTGGGATAGACTCTGGCGACCGGATTCAGAGGTCTTCCGTTGATGTCTTCTTTGCGGTCGGTGTAAAATCCCGCCCCGTCGATTGATTCGCCGACTCCGTTGAAGATGCGGCCGAACATACTTTTGTCCACGGAAATTCTCATGGCTTCCCCGGTAAAAGAAACGCTGGAATTATCGACGGACATTCCCTGTGTGCCTTCAAATACCTGAAGGACAACACGGTCACGGTCGATCTGAACCACTTTTCCCTTGCGATGGGAGGTGCCTCCGACCTCGATGTTGACTACTTCATCGTATCCCACGCCGGATACTCCGCTGAGCATGACCAAAGGCCCCTGCACGCGATCGAGTTTCAGATGCTTCAATCCGTTCATGCCTGTGCCTCCTCTTTTTCGCGTTCTGCTATCAGCGGTTTGTAATATGCTTCGATTTCTCTGGTGAGGGCATAAAACTGTTCCGGCTGATTTTCCGGGATGTTGTATTTCATCATGGATACTTTATAAAACAATGCATCGTTTTTTACGGTGGACAGAGGAATGGATTTGTGCACCGCTTCCGCCGACATGTCATAAAGCAAATTGAATATTTTCAGCATTTCAAACTGTTTCTGCAGGCTGACGCTCGCATCGTCTTTATGATACGCATTCTGTTGCAGATAACCGTTTTTGAATACTTTGGAAATTTCAAGAATCAGCCGTTGGTCATCGGGAAGGATATCTTCACCGACGAGCTTGACGATTTCACTCAATTTATTTTCCTCTTGCAGCAGACTCATGAATTTGTTGCGCAGGGGGAACATTTCTTTCGAAATATTAAAATCATACCAATCCTGCAGATCGCTTACATATCCGCTGTAGGAATTCAGCCAGTTGATTGCCGGATAATGTCGGGCATAAGCCAGATTCTTATCCAACGCGAGGAAGGTATTGACCACTCGTTTTGTGCTCATGGTGACCGGTTCGGACATATCTCCGCCGGCGGGGGAAACTGCACCGATGATGGTGATGGTGCCTTCTTTCCCTTCAAGTGTCGTGACGTCTGCAGCCCGTTCATAGAACTGGGCGAGTCGGGAAGGCAGATAGGCAGGATAGCCTTCTTCGGCCGGCATTTCTTCCAATCGTCCCGAGATTTCACGAAGCGCTTCCGCCCATCTGGAAGTGGAATCTGCCATAATTGCAATGCTGTAGCCCATATCGCGGTAATATTCCGCAATGGTGATTCCCGTATAAATCGAGGCTTCGCGGGCTGCAACTGGCATGTTGGATGTATTGGCGATCAGAATGGTTCGTTCCATAATGGATTCGCCGCTTCTCGGGTCAATGATTCCGGGGAAATCTTCGAGCACTTCCGTGATTTCGTTTCCTCGTTCACCGCATCCGATATAAACGATCAGATCCGCGTCGCTCCATTTTGCGATCTGGTGTTGTGTGATGGTTTTCCCTGTTCCGAATCCTCCCGGGATGGCACAGGTGCCACCTTTGGCAAGAGGGAAGAACGTGTCGATGATTCGTTGCCCCGTTACCAGAGGTTTCGTGATGGGGTTTCTTGTTCTGCTTGGTCTCGGATCTCTGATCGGCCAGTCCTGATATAATTTCAATCCGACCGTGCCCGATTCCGTCTGAATCGTTACGATTTCGGTTTCTAGATTATAAGATCCGTTTTCCTTCACGCTGAGCACTTCACCGCTCAGTGCGGGCGGAACCAGAAGCCTGTGCAAAATCTGTGCGGATTCCTGTGTGGTTGCATAACAAGTACCCGGCATCAGAAAATCTCCCGGTTTGACTGTGATTTCAACATCCCACAGTTTTTCCATATCCAAGGAAATCAATCCGATCCCTTCCGGGATAAACGAGCTTTTGCTGTCTGCCAGAATGCGTGTCAGGGGACGTTCGATTCCGTCAAATATTCCGCCGATAATGCCGGGACCCAAGCGAACCGAAAGAGGCTTGCCCGTAGACTTTACGTCTTCGCCCCATTTCAGCCCGGTTGTTTCTTCATATACTTGCAGCGTTGCGATATCGCCATCTACAGAGATAACTTCGCCGATGAGATTTTTGCTTCCGACGGTCACCATTTCACGAACCTGAAGCCCAGTCGCGTGCTCGGCACGCAAAACCGAACCGTTGACATAGATGATTTTTGCGTTTTGTTTCTCATTCAAGCTCAATGCCCATCACCTCGCTCAGTTTGTTTTGTATTCTGCGGCCGATCCATTCTTTTTGATCTTCCAAATAGGAACTGATGGAAAAATCGGCGCGGAGGGTGGAGGAAGGGTCTTCGCCCACGATGCCCCCCAAGCCGCCCAGATTGGCTGACTGCAGTTCATAGTCTTTTTTCAGTGTACCGTCTTGCTTCATTTGTTCCAACAGCTCTTTTGCGACCGGTATGTCTTTTGCTTCCACTTTCAGCAAAATGTGGTTTTGATCAAACATGCGCTCGATTTCCGTCAGACTTCTTTTCAGATAGTGCACGGTTTTTTCTTTCGGCATATTTGTCACCTTTTCGCGGAGCAGTGAAAACAATTCTTCCGTATATTGTTTTCTTGCAAACAAAACCTGCTTGTTGCGTTCCGAAACGGATTTCTGGATTTGATTGTTCGACTCCGTTTTTGATGTGATTTCCGCATCCCTGAGAATGCGGTCGGCCTGTTGGTTGATTTTGTTTTGCGAAGAAGCAAGCTCCTGATCATACTCTTTGGAAAGTTTGGTAATCACTTGCTCGTTTTCCGCATTGATGTTCTCCATCAACAGGCTTTGAAACATTTTTAATTTATCATCAATCGTTACAGCCATGTGTCACCTCAGATTTTAATGCCGATCGATTCTTTGATATAGTTCGTGATATAATCCTCCGGTCGTTTTGATCCGTGCCGGTCGGGAATAATCGTGATAATCGGCATATGCTTATCGACGCGGATATTATGGATTTCTTCCGGTATGAGAAAGCTCAAATTTTCGGTCAACAAAATAATGCCGATTTCGGGATCTTTCACCGCGTTCTTCAGTGCTTCCTGCAATGCTTTTTTTTCATTGATAAAAATCCCGTTGATTCCTGCAAGGCGCATACCCGTTAACGTATCAATTTTGTCGCTGATCAGAAAAAATTTCATAATATCGTTTCCGCCGTTTGTTCTCATTTTCGTTTTGCTGATTGATTAAAGAGCCGTAATGATCATAATCGAGATAATCAATCCGTAAATGGCAATCCCTTCGGCCAAGCCGACAAAGATGAGCGTTTTGCCCATTATTTTCGGATCTTCCGTCAATGCACCGAGCGCCGCAGCTCCGACGCTGGCAACAGCAAACCCTGCACCGAGGCAGGCGAGTCCTGTGGATATCCCTGCTGCGATGTAAGCAAGCCCGTTTCCCGAACCGATATCCGTTGCCGCTTTGACCGCACCGGGAGCAAACGTAACGATAAACATTGCAAGCAGAATCATGCTCATTGCAACGCTGGTGTAAGTGAGTGTTTTACCCGAGGGAAGTTTGATTCCTGCCGGTGATTTGATCATTAGGATACCGGAACCGACGGTCGCCAACACGACGATGAATGCAAAAGTAATAATAAAATGATACATGGTTTATTTCCTCCGTTAGTTTAATTCTCTGTGTATTCTGACAGGTTCGTACTCGATGCCTTCCCCTGTGTAATATTTGCTGAACAATTCATAATATTCCAAACGCATGCTTTGAATGAAGACGATCAATCCTTCCAACCCGATGATTACAACATTTCCGATTACCAACATGGTGATGCTGCCGAACCGTGTGGAGAACATTTGAGCAATCGCCGCAAATGCCATAAAGAAGCCGACATGGTTCAATGCAAAAGCGCCGACTCTGATAAAGGAAATCAGGTTGGATACGACCGATAAAATTGTTTCGATGCTTCCGAAACCCGCTTCCAAATAATAATCGGATTTTTTTTCGTTGTACAGTTCGTCCTTATGCGTCAACAAATTTCCCAACGGTTGTTTGAACACCGTAACCAATAGGAGTACCGCAAGTACGATCAGAAAAACATAAGTCGGAATGCTGGTGAATTTGACAGCCAGATTTGCAGCCATCAGCGCGAATGTCAGGAAAAACAGGAATCCTGCCAAACCTTCTTTGCTGAACAATGCTTCTTCCGTATCTTTGCGGCGGATAAAGTTCATCATTCCGTACACATAGGCAATCGTCAACAGGATAAATCCCAGGATAATGGCATAAACAAGAATCGTTAATATATTTTCCATCGGGCGTATCAGAAGCGCCGGAATAATCGTTTCTTCTCCGAAAAAACTGCCGTACAAAATGCCGAAAACGCAGGCGCTGAATCCCAGGCGCATGAGGATGCCCCCAAACTCATCCGTTTTCATTTTGTATTTTACAAACAGACCGGCAAGTATGATGATCAGTCCCTGTCCCAAATCTCCGAACATTGCGCCGAACAGGAACATGTAGCTGATTGCAAAAAAAGGAGTAGGGTCGAGTTCGTCATAGGACGGAGTCCCGTACATTCGGATCATAAATCCGAACGGCTTGCAGAGTTTTGTCGTCCGTACTTTTGTGGGCGGTTTTGCTCCCGACTTGCGATCCTGCACATCTTCAAGAGTCAGTGTCACTTCGATGCCGAAGGAGGAACTGATGGATGTTTGCAGCTCATTGGCTTTTGATTTCGGAATAAAGCCGAACAGGCAGAACAGGTTTCTGCCGACGGCGGAGAGGGAGCGAACCGTTTCGGATTCTTTTTCGATTTCGATCACCGTAACAGCCTGACGGATCAGATCGCCGTAGTTGTCGTAAAATCCTTTGATCGAATTTCGGATTTCATCCAATTCGCCTTCGAGTGTCGCGATCTCTTCGTTGATTGTCTGAATCACCTGAGAGGCACTTCCGGAATATCCTGTCGGAATATATACTTTCGTATAATTCAATGATTCAAACACTCGCAGATATTCTTCTCTGAGAGAAGCTACCGTAGCGGTCATCAATACGACATTGTCTTTTTCGTCGCTGATATGCAACACGATGGCCGGGATATTTTCATAATTGACTTTCAGTTTTTTGTAGTTTTCTCTGGAGATAATAATCACGTCGATTATGATTTCGTTCATGTTCAAAAGACCGTCAATTTCCGAGTTAAGAGAAGTCAGATATTTCAGGCTTTCGATCTGCTGTTTCTTTTCTGAAATGTTCTTTTCCACTGCATCGGCTCTGGCGAAAACTGGCTGAACCGTTGTCTTGGCGAATTTCAATCTGCCGATGATTTTTTCGTAATTGTAATCATATCCCAAATATTGATCGTAAATTTTATTTTCGATCAGGAACATATTGGTTAGACTTTTGATCAGCTCTTCGTCGTCCGTGTAGCTGGTGTGCTCGCCGTAACGCTTCAGCATGCGCTGTTCAATCAATGAATCGATGCCTGCGCTGTAATCTTCGATTTTTACCTTGTTTGTGTTTATTTCGTCGATTGCATCGATAAAGTGGGTGTTGCCATTGATGACGGCAGCGCGGATAACTTTGTTCATCAGATGTTTTTTGCCCACAATCTGAACCAACTGCATTGTTTCGATTGACACTTGCTCACGCCCTTTCTGCTATATATTTTATGAGATACCCCTGTGCTTCTTCGGGTGAGAGGTGATACTTGATAATCTCGATCAGCGTAATGATGTCGCGCACCTGATATTCGATGTAGATAATATGAGAAAACGCTTCAATGATGGACATCGGATTGGCGATACGGATTTTTCTCAAAAAGAAATAGATATAGCGTTCCAATCTTCGTTCCATAAAAGAATCGGTGGTGTCATTGTTTTTGATCAAAAAAGCGTATTTTGTATGACGGATACTTTCCTGCAATTGCTCGACGCTTTCCATATAACACAGATCGCGCAATTTCTGTTTTGAAAACCGATACCCGGCATCTACGGTGTAGTTGAACAGTTCGGCAGGCATAAAATTATAAAAACTCATACCGCGGTAGATCCATTGCAGGTTCAGAAGATCTCCGATGGTTCCGACTGTCATTTTGATCAGCCGTTGATTGGTCGCATCCAGTTTTTCGCTTTCATGGCGCAGAATGCTGTAATAGGCAAGATCTAGTACGGTTTCGAACCGAAACAGATTATTCGGATTGTCAGACAAAACAATCGGCTTTAAATATTTGTAGAATACCGTATTGTCATATGCTTCGATCAACTCCGAAATCTGAGCCGCTTCCTTTACTTTTTCGGGTGAAACTCCGCTGAATTTTCCGATAAATTCGAGATTCAGCTCTTTATTGTCATAGATCAGTGATTTCGGAATGGCATTGGAGAGTCTTCTTGCCAACTGTTTCATGTCATTGATTTCGAATTTGGAATACAGCGAATGGACAAATTTCTTATCGTTGCCGCTGAAATATTTAACGATGCGATCCACATCTTCAATCATGCTCTTTTTCAGCGTATGTTCCAAATCGTTGCGGTTGACCGTTTCAATGTCAACACCCTGCAAAATACGGCCGTACGCCTGAGTTGTTTTCAGATAAGACGCCACTTCTTTGACATCGGTTTTTTCCAGCAGGCTCTCATAATCACGGTTGTTCAGGAATTTTGCTTCCATGCCGCGAAGTTTTGTATTGATTGCTGCATATTTCGCATTGCTCATGAATATACTCCGGATTACTCCGCAAACAGCTCGTTAAAAATATCGCTGATCACCGAGTCCTTATTTTGATCAAATTTTTCCTGCGCATCGTCCAATTTTTTCTGCAGTTTCTCATTCTTTTCCTGAATCAGAGTCTGCGTTTCGGCAAGGCGCTTTGTCTTGATCTGGTCGCTCTCGTTCTGTGCTTCCTTCAAATGTGCGTTGAGCAGCGCCAGCTTTTGTTCGTTGCGTTCTTTGTATCGCTGAACATCATCCTGCGCGCTTTTTCTGTAGGTCTGCATGCTTGTGTCCAGTTCAATCAGTTTTTTGACGTAAAGGTTGACATCTTCGTTCATATCGGAAGCCTCTTATTTTTCTCCGGTTGAATCCGGTGCGATCTATATAATATAGTATAGATAACTTTATTATAATAGCATTCCAAATAAAGTTTGGGAAGCAAAAAGACAAGAAAATTCGAAAAAAAGCTTTCTGTAAAACGATTTATTGCGTGTAACGCAGGTTGGGTAGAACTTTAAATAATTTCGAATCTTTCCCGGAATCGGAAAATCTCTTTTACTTAAGAGAAAAAAGCAAATTGTCTCATTTATGGAAGTTGTCGGAATAAAATTATTTAATTAAGATAAAATACAAATTCAAGCTATTTATCAAATACACCAAATCTGTATTCATTGCAGACTAATCAAAAATACAATCCTAAAATTGCGGAGGATATGTTTCCCGTGTTGCTTTTCCGGATGGAAACAATAACAAAAGATAGAACCGCGATCAAAAAAATGAATTATTTTAAATATTTTCATTTTAACTTTTTATATGGTAACGTTTACATATCCGACTTATTTCATATACTGAAATAAGAATAGAATATACAATATAAAAAACAACAATACCGTGATTCCATGACTTGTAAAAATAATAAAATTTCCTTTAAATACAATAAATGCATTAATTCTTACAAAATATAAATTGATAGTATTGAATAAAAAAAAATACAATGCTAGAATAAGTTAAACGTTATCATAATTGATAGAAGCTGATTATTATTTTTAATTAAAGAGAATTATCAGTTTGAGCGAAAGGAAGTAAAAACTGAATAAATTGAAAGGAGAATCATAAATATTATAAATATTTAGAATGAATCAGCTGATATTAAAAAAGCTTTAGGAGGTTCAGGATGAGTCAGACTGCAGGCTGCAGCAATGATTTGGATGATAAAGCCAAATATAAACTGATCGGTGAGATCATAGAAAAATACAAAGATAAAGAGGGAAGCCTCATTCAGGTTCTTCATGCAGCGCAAAATATCTACGGTTACCTTCCCCTGGAACTGCAGATATTTATTGCCGAAGGAATGGACAAGCCTCTTTCCGAAGTTTCCGGTGTCATCACGTTCTATTCTTTTTTTTCCACCAAACCGCGCGGCAAGCATACCATTCGTATTTGTTTGGGAACGGCTTGTTATGTAAGGGGCGGGAAAAAGTTGGTTGAACGGCTCGAAGACATTCTTCAGATCCATGTAGGTGATACCACTCCCGATCTGAAATTCACTTTTGAGATTGCAAGGTGCATCGGTGCATGCGGATTGGCCCCCGCCATGATGATTGACGATACGGTTTACAAGCAGGTGAACCCCGATAAGTTGGCGTCAATCATTGCAAAATATTGAGGAGGTGGAGGGTATGAAGCAAACGATTGTAAAAAGCACAAAAGATCTGGATGCAATCAAACACAATTATCTGGAACAAAATGAAGATTACCGATATCAGGTATTGATATGCGGCGGCGCCGGATGTGTGTCTTCGAATTGTGAGGAAATCAGAAAAGCGCTGTTGAAAGAAATTTCTTCCTATAAATTACAAAAAGACGTTTCCGTCACCGTGACGGGATGCATGGGAACCTGCGCGGTTGGTCCCGTTATGTTGGTATTGCCTGACAATACTTTTTATACCGAACTGACACCGCAGAAAATCAGTGAGATTGTTCCGTCACATTTAGTCAATAATTCGGTTCTTGAGAAATACACTTATTTTGACAAGGCTCTCGGACGGCATATCCCGGATATCAACGATATCGATTTCTTCAAAGATCAGGTGAAAATAGCGCTCCGGAATTGCGGATTGGTCGATTTCAATTCGATCGATGCCTATATTGCAAGAGACGGCTATAAAGCGATTGCCAAAGTACTGTCCAGGTGGACAGACGAAAAAGTTGTGGATGAAGTCAAACGCTCCGGTCTTCGCGGGCGCGGAGGCGGAGGTTTTCCGACGGGTTTGAAATGGGAAGCAGGGATGAAGGCTCCGAAGGGTCAGAAATACATTATCTGCAATGCGGATGAAGGCGACCCCGGCGCATTTATGGATCGCAGCATTTTGGAAGGCGATCCGCACAGTGTATTGGAAGGCATGATGATCGGCGGATATGCGATCGGGGCGGACATGGGATATGTTTATGTCCGTGCGGAATACCCCCTTGCGGTTGAACGGCTCGGCGCAGCCATTGATCAGGCGCGTGCCTGCGGATTGCTGGGAAAAAATATTCTTGGAAGCAAGTTTTCGTTTGATGTGGAGATCCGTATTGGTGCGGGTGCATTCGTATGCGGCGAAGAAACTTCGCTGATGGCGTCCATTGAAGGCAAACGCGGGGAGCCGCGGCAGAAACCTCCGTTTCCGTTTCAGAGCGGACTGTTTGAAAAACCTTCTATTATCAATAACGTAGAAACGCTGGCAAACATTGCGCCCATTATTTTAAACGGCGCAGAATGGTATGCTTCTTACGGAACGAAAGGAAACACAGGAACCAAGGTGTTTGCTCTTGCCGGCAACATCGTAAACTCCGGAATTATCGAAGTGCCGCTCGGGATGCCTCTCGGAGATATTGTATTCAAAATCGGCGGCGGATGTCCGAACGGAAAGGATTTTAAAGCAGCTCAGTTGGGCGGTCCTTCCGGAGGATGCGTGACAAAAGAATTCCTCAATACACCCGTGGATTATGATTCGCTCGCAAAACTCGGGGCGATTATGGGTTCCGGCGGGATGATTATCATGAATGAAGATACCTGTATGGTTGATACCGCAAGATATTTCATGGATTTCATTCAGGATGAATCCTGCGGAAAATGTCTCGCATGTAGGGTCGGAACGAAACGAATGCTGGAAATTCTTGTCAGAATCACAAACGGTCAGGGCAAACAGGGCGATATCGAGCTGTTGCAGGAACTTGCGGCTGTGATCAAAGATACAGCCATGTGCGGGTTGGGGCAGACTGCACCGAATCCGATTTTAAGCACAATCAAATATTTCCGCAATGAATTTGAAGACCACATCAAAAACAAACATTGTCTTGCAGGGGTCTGTTCGGAACTGTTCCTGTCTCCGTGCGAAAACGCATGTCCCGCGAGCATTAATGTACCGGGATATATGGCTTTGATTTCTGCGGGGAGATTTGTGGATGCTTATAATCTGATCCGTCAGGAAAATCCGTTCCCTGCGGTATGCGGGCGCATCTGCACACATCCGTGCGAATCGAAATGCAGACGTGCGCAACTGGATGAAGCGATGGCTATTTCCGACCTGAAACGGTTTGTTGCGGACTACGCGTTTGATCATGAACAGGAAACGCGTCAGGATATCGTTTATATGAAAAATGGAAAGAGCGTCGGCATCATCGGTGCCGGTCCGTCCGGGTTGACGTGCGGATATTATCTGGCGCGCATCGGTTACGATGTCGTGGTCTATGAAATGGAAAGCGTCGCGGGCGGTGTGCTTGCATTCGGTATTCCGGAGTACCGGCTGCCGAAAAAGGTGCTCGCGCACGAAATCGCGCTGATTGAACGGGAAGGCGTCAAAATTAAATTAAACTGTAAAGTCGGGAAAGATATTTCATTTGAAGACCTGCGCAAAAAACACGATTCGATTTATATTGCTACCGGTACGCAGCTTTCGAATAAAATCAATGTACCCGGGGAGGATTTGGAAGGTGTCGTGCACGGTCTCGACTATCTGCGTGATGTCAACCTTGGGAAAGAAGGATATAAAGGGAAAAACGTGGTGGTAATCGGCGGAGGAAACACTGCAATCGATGCGGCCAGAGTTGCGATTCGCTTTTGTGCGGAAAAAGTAACGATTCTTTACCGCAGAACGATGGATGATATGCCTGCGGACAGGCGTGAAATCGACGAAGCGTTGGAAGAAGGAGTTCAGGTCATCGAACTTGCTGCTCCGGTTGCCTTTGTCGGAAACGGGCATGTGAAAGGTGTGGAGTGTGTCCGTGCTGAGCTGGGATCGTTTGACGGAAGCGGAAGACGGAAACCCGTGTTTGTCGAAAACTCGAACTTTGTGATCGATGCGGATCTCGTAATTCCGGCTGTCAGCCAGACATCGGATTACCCGTTTATCAGCAAAGACGAAGTGCAGATTACCTCGTGGGGATCTCTTGTAACCGATGCCGACACATTGATGACTTCAATTCCCGGCGTGTTTGCGGGCGGGGATGTTGCCAGAGGATCCGATACGGCGATTACAGCGATTGCCGACGGGAAGAAAGCGGCGATCTCGATTGATATGTATCTCGGCGGAAAAGGAGAACTGAACAAGGGCGCTCCGATCGAATTCCCCGATACGGCAGATCAGGACGAGTTGTCCGAGCACAGCCGTTTCCCGATGGAAATGCTGCCGCCGCAAGAACGCAAATGCAACTTTGACGAAGTGTGTCAGGGTTATCACAAACTGAACGCTATCGCGGAATCTATGCGCTGCCTGCGCTGTGACAGGAGGTAATCGGTATGATTAATCTGACAATCAACAACAAAAAAATATCCGTTGCTCCGGGAACGACGATTCTGGAAGCTGCGAAAGCTCATAACATCGACATTCCGAATCTGTGTTATTTGGAGGGCGTTCATAAATTCGGAGCCTGCCGCATGTGTGTCGTCGAAGTGGAGGGAGCAAAAAATCTGCAGGCGTCCTGCATCGTCCCTGTGTCGGAAGGCATGATCGTACATACCAACACGCAGCGCGTCAGGAATGCCAGAAAAGTATTGTATGAATTGCTGCTGTCCGATCATCCGAAAGATTGTCTGTCCTGCAGCAGAAACCGAAGCTGCGAACTGCAGGCTTTGGGGGAATTGCTCGGGGTGAAAGAAGACCGATTCGAAGGCGGGCGGCAGGCGGGTTCTTATGAAGTTTCTCCGTCCGTTACCAGAGATATGGGCAAATGTATTCTGTGCAGGCGCTGTGTGACGGCTTGCAATGAAATTCAGGGTGTCGGCGTGATCAATGCGCAAAATCGTGGATTCAAAACGGTGATCAGTCCTGCGATGGAATTGCCTTTGGCCGATGTCAACTGCACGTATTGCGGGCAATGCACCGTTGTATGCCCGGTGGGCGCATTGATGGAAACGGATGCCATTTCCGATGTTTGGAAAGCATTGAATGACCCCAAAAAATATACGGTAGTCCAGGTTGCTCCCGCTATCAGAGCAGCGATCGGGGAAGAGTTTGATCTGCCTGCAGGTACGCTTGTGACAGGAAAGTTGGTTGCCGCACTCAGGGAACTTGGATTTAAGAACATTTTTGATACCAACTTTGCCGCTGACTTGACGATTATCGAGGAAGGCATGGAATTTCTCGGACGTGCAAAGGCAGCTCTGACGGGAGGGAAGGCTGTTTTGCCGATGATTACAAGCTGTTCGCCTGGTTGGATCAAATATGCGGAGCATACATATCCAAATGAACTCGATCATCTTTCCACCTGCAAGTCCCCTCACATGATGATGGGAGCATTGGTAAAGGGCTATTACGCGAACAAAATCGGAGTGGATCCGAACGATATTTACATGGTATCGATTATGCCGTGTACTGCCAAGAAATTCGAAATTACGCGTCCCGAAATGGTTAACGATGGTTTGGCAAATGTGGATGCGGTGCTGACGACGAGAGAACTGGCACGCATGGTCAAGGAAGCAGGGATTGATTTTGCACAGCTTCCCGTCGAAAAATGGGATGATCCGCTCGGAATGTCTTCCGGAGCTGCCGATATTTTCGGCGTATCCGGCGGTGTGATGGAAGCGGCTCTCAGAACAGTTTACGAATTGGTCACGGGTCGCGAACTGCCGTTTCCGAAGCTGCATGTTTGTGCAATCGAAGGATTTGACCAGATCAAAGAAGCGGATATTTTATTTCAGGATGTGAAGCCCGAATATTCCTATTTGGAAGGTGTCAATGTGAAAGTTGCCGTCACTTCAGGTCTCGACGGGGCTCATAAACTGATGAAGCAAGTACATGACGGAACTTCACCGTATTTGTTTATTGAGGTAATGGGATGTCCCGGAGGCTGTATCACAGGCGGAGGACAGCCCCGATCGGACAAAAGAGAAGTCAGACAGGCTCGTATGGAAGCGATTTTCAGAGAAGACGAGGGCAAAAAATTGCGTAAGTCTCATGAAAATCCGGATATCATCAAACTTTATGATGACTTTTTGAAAGAACCGAACGGGCACCTTTCTCATGAATTGTTGCACACACATTACACACCGCGAGGTGTATTTAACGAATGTATCAAGAAGTAAGATGACCGATAAAAAACAAAAGTGCCGCATGCGGCACTTTTGTTTTTTATGAAATGGAAATCGCTGACAGTATGGATGGCAGAAAAAGTATACGCTATTGAGCATATGATGATTTTATTAAAACGCCGGTAACAATAAAAAATTAGGAAGAAAAATTGATATTAGTGCGCGTATTGTTTTCAAACTCTTTTTTTTATAGGAATAATCGATTATTTACAAAAAAAACGAGAGATACTATGGACGAAATTGATTGATTGTGTTACTATCTCATAAGGTAAGTAAACTAATTCAAATTGTTATTCAAAATTCAAATCAAAGTTTCGGCAACGATTTGACGAGCATCAGACAGATATAATAAATATTATATATTTTTTTGAATTATCCGTCGAAAACATGAAAATATGCGTTGGGAAGGAGGGAGCAGAATAAGCGCATGTTGTTTGCGGCGAATCTTTTTATTCTCGGAACAACTCAAAATAGAATGTTTGCAGTCATAACAGATAAAGGAGTTATTTTACTATGGTGCAGAAAGAAAACCCCGGTTTGATCAACGCAACCGGAACGTCGGGATGGAAAAAAAGTGTCTTCGGAATTATCGGAGCAGTTATCGGTGCTCTGATAATGTTTTATTTATTGCCTGCCGATCAGCTTGAAGTGAGTGCCCGCAGCCTTGCGGCTCTGTTTGTTGCCGCGCTTGTTTTATGGGTGACGGAATCTTTGCCTGTTCCGGTGACGTCTCTTATGGTTTTGGCCGTTATGCCGTTATTTAAAGTGTATCCGACTTTGAAAGCGTCTACGGTCGGCTTTTACAATACCGTACCGTATTTTGTCATAGCTTCGTTTGTACTTTCCTATGCGGTGGAAAAGTCGGGCATCGGCAGACGGTTTGCTTTATGGTTATTATCCAAAACAGGAACGCGAACGAAAGTTGCCCTGTTGGTATTTATGGTCGGGTGTGCGATGACTTCGGCAATTATGTCCGATGTTCCGTCCTGTGCAATATGGATGTCGTTGGCGCTGCCAATCCTGAATAATCTGGAAGTGGTGCCCGGTAAATCCAAGCTTGGAAAGGCTTTTATGATGGGAATTCCGATTGCTGCACTGACAGGCGGCGTTGCGACACCTGCCGGCAGTTCTATCAATATTCTGGCATTATCGCTTTTGAAAGACAAAGGTGGCATTGATGTTTCTTTCCTTCAATGGATGGGAATCGGTGTGCCTGTCGCTGCAATTATGATCTTCGTTGCATGGTTTATTCTGATTAAAGTGGTAAAACCGGAGTTTGATTCCATCGGTGATGTGGAACAATTCAAGGTGGAACATAAAGAACTCGGGAAATGGAACAATACTGAGATAAAAACCGCTTTGATTATGGCTGTGGCTTTTGTTTTATGGATTGCCAGCACTTGGGTTAAAGTATTGGATATTTCGATGGTAGCCATTTTGGCCGCCGCGGTCATGTTTTTGCCGGGTATCCGTCTGATGAGCTGGAAAGAAGCCGAAAGCAATATCGGCTGGGGCACGGTAATGATGATCGGCGTGGTTACTTCTCTCGGTACGGCTTCTTCCGATACGGGGTTGTCCGCATGGGTTGTCACCAATGCTTTGGGCGGATTGAGCGGAATGAGCGTTGTCTGGATCACTTTGATTATTGCCGCCTTTACGATTATCATTCATCTGCCGATTCCGATCAATCCGGCTATTGTTGCGGCAATTATTCCTCCGATGCTGGCATTGGCTGCGGCGCAGGGAATCAATCCCGCAATCTATATTCTTCCTGTGACATTTACGACATCTGCGGCTTTCCTTCTTCCGTTGGATGCTGTAACGCTCGTAACCTATTCAAAGGGTTATTATTCCATGTATGATATGTTCCTGCCGGGAGCTTTGATCAGTGTGGTTTGGATTGCGGTTGTAACCGTTCTGACTGTCACGCTCGGCCCTGTGTTGGGATTCTAAATATTCTTCAGCCAGCATATCGATGAAGTTGTCATCACTTTGAGCGGTCGGAATTCCGACCGCTTTTTTGTTTTTGAGGATCATATTTATTTCTGCAGGTTGAGGGACGGAAATGATTTTGTTTTTTTCATAAAACATGTATGTTATTATAAGTACAGTAAAATCAGGGGGAAATATAACGAGATGTCGTTCTTTCTTGTCAATTCTTTTTTTCGAAATCCGCTGACTGTTTTTTTTGTGGTGCTGGCTGCGTGTGCTGTGTGCGGTTCGATAGTTCTGCAAATCAAAGCAAAGAAAATGATAGATCGGGAACAAACGGAATATCAGCGCCATTTTGAAGAGAAAAGAGCGTATGATAAAAAACAAACAGATTTTTTTTGTTCGGAACAACATTCTTCAGTAAAAGAACCTGAATCCGAGGAAACGGAACTGCACATTTTTCAGGGGCCGATTACGGTATCGGAACTGCTCGATGAGACGGTGTTAACACTTGACGGGCATCGGCTGCACTAAAGGATGTGTGTATAATCAATTATTTTAAATAATCGTCAGTCAGACGATTATTTTTTTTACAAAATATCAAAAAAATATTTTTTAGGTGACAATGTGACAAAAATGTAACGCAGAATGAGTATGCTGATAACATAAAACGAAAATTGTCTTTTCATTATGATGGGTAAGAAGATACGGTTAGGAGGAAAAAGGCATGAAAACGAAGCTGAAAAAAGCGGTGGCGATCG
>JBGMEA010000018.1:0-5650 GCA_041447245.1 Anaerofustis sp. | reverse complement strand
TTGCAAATTTAAAACCACAACAACAATCAAATCAATCCACCGCATTCCGCCACGAACGGTTCGGGGCGTTTCCAAACTTGATTGCAAGCATCGTAATGTCCCGAAACAATTCAGCAACAAACAGAGGCGAGCGCATATCTTTTTCTGCTGACTGAAACGGACTGCGAACCATTATGCGTCGAGGCGATGTTTGTCTGAATTGTGCAGGCTGACAGTCCCTGCGATGCAATCGTTTGGTTACGTTTTCTCCCGCTTTTGAAGGGCTTACTCAACTTCATACTCGATTAATATCTCGTGCCCTTCATGAGCGTAGCCTGCGGAGCGAATCACCTTATAGCGGGTTGCTGTCGGCAATCCGACATCTCACCTATTGATTCATCACAATCATACAAACAACGAACATCCAAACTGTACGAAACGCATCGCACGGAACGCGTAATACGCGTTCCCTACATTCGGATTGAAAAAAATAATATCAACAACGATCATCCCAATAAATAAACGAACCCGCACCGAGGTGCGGGTTCTCTGTTTCAGCCTCTTATTTAATTCGACGCCTTCACCCGTTCCCACGCATCGGCATACACCGAAACGAAATTGCCCGGGTCTTTGAAAATTTCACAGCGATCCACCACATCCTGCGGCGTGAAGTACGCATTGTTGTTCGCCCAGTCTTCGGTTCTCAGATCGTTGAGCACATTCTGATTCGCAGAGGTGTAACCCACTTCCTCGGTATTTTTCATGGAAACATCATTTGTGCAGAGAAAATTGATGTAGGCTTCCGCAAGTTCTTTGTTCTGAGAGCAGGACGGAATCGCCACATTGTCATACCATACGTTGCTGCCTTCGTCGGGCACCACATATGCCAGATTGGGGTTTTCTTCCATGCAGTAAACCGCATCACCCGAGTAAACCACGGCGAGCGCCGCTTCCTCTCCGATCATCATATCGATGACCGTGTCGGTCACATACGCCAGCACCAGCGGCTTCTGATCGATGAGCAGTTGCTCCGCTTGAGCAATCTGCGCTTCGTCTCTCGTGTTCATGGAATAGCCGAGCAGTTTGAGCGCGACGGCGAGCGAATCCCTCTGGCTGTCGTACATGAGAATTTCATTCTTATATTGTTCATCCCAGAGCGCGCTCCAGCTCGTCACGGGTTCGCTGACCATCGTTTTGTTGTAGAGAATCCCGACCGTGCCCCAGAAATACGGCACGGAATAAGTGTTGTCCGGGTCGAACGATTTATTCAGCAAATCGGTGTCGATGTTGGAAAATTCCGGAATGTTCTCGTAATCAAGCGGCAGAAGCATGTCTTCGCCGATCATTTTCTCGATCATATAATCCGAGGGAAACACCACGTCGTAGGTTACGTTTCCGTTTTTGAGCTTGGTGTACATTTCCTCGTTGGAAGAGTATGTTTCGTAAACCACTTTGCAGTTGTAGGCTTTTTCGAATTCCTTGTTGACGCTCTCGTCCATGTAGGTTCCCCAGTTGTACACATAAAGCACGGCTTTATCGGATGCACAGCCGGACGGTATTACCGAAAGCATCAGAAGGAATACCGCAATGAGTGATATTTTTTTCAATTATCTATCCCCTTTCTCTGTCTGAGTTTTATCTGCTCTTCTGTTGATGACAATCAGAAGCAGTGTAACGGTGAGAATCATAATGGTGGACAGCGCGTTGATTTCCGGGCTGATCCCCCGTTTTGCGGCGGAATATATGTATATGGACAGGTTGGTCACCCCTCCGCCCGTGTTGAAAAAACTGATGACAAAATCATCGATGGAGAGCGTGAAGGCAAGCAGGGCACCCGTCACGATGCCGGGTTTGATTTCGGGTATGATGATGTGACGCAGCGTATACAGCGGCGTCGCGCCGAGATCCATGGCGGCCTCCACAAGGTGGCGATCCATCTGCTTGAGTTTCGGCAGCACCGACAAAATGACATACGGAATGCAGAAAGTGATATGCGCGATCAGCATCGTCACAAGCCCCGCCTGAATCGTAAAGACGGAGAACACCAGCATCAGCGAGATCCCCGTGACGATGTCGGGATTGATGACGGGCAGATAGTTCACATTCAAGAGCAGTTTCTTGCTGCGGTCTTTCATGGTGTAAATGCCGATGGCGGACACCGTTCCGACCAGCGTGGAAATGACGCAGGCCAAACCCGCCACCAACAGCGTGTAATAAAGCGCCGTCATAATCTGTCCGTTATGAAACAGAGAGACGTACCACTGCAGAGAGAATCCGCCCCAGACTTTGCTCGTGCGGGACGCGTTGAACGAGTATACCGCAAGCACCACAATCGGTGCGTACAGGAAAAACAGAATCAGAAAGAGATACGTGCGTTTGAAGAATTTTACCATAGCGCGTTCTCCTTGTCGTCGGTGGAATCAAACCGGTTCATAATGCGCATGGCGATGAGAATCACCAACATCATGATGACCGAGAGGGCGGAACCGAAATTCCAGTCGCCGGAGACCAGAAACTGTGTCTGGATGACGTTTCCGATCAATACGCTCTGTCCGCCTCCGAGCAGATCTGGAATGACGAACGTGCTCACCGCGGGCATAAAGACCATGGTGATGCCGGTAATGATGCCGGGCACGGAAAGCGGCAGCGTCACTTTGAAGAACGCCCTGCCTTTGCTTGCGCCGAGATCCATGGCGGCTTCGAGATAGCTGGGTTTGATTTTCACGAGAATCGAATAAATCGGATAAATCATAAACGGCAGAAAGTTATAAATCATACCGAGCAGCACCGCGCCGTTGTTGTAAAGCAGATCGGCTGCGGGCAGGTTCAATAGTTCCAGCAGCTTGTTGATGATTCCGTTCTTGCCGAGAATATTCATCCAGGAATACGTGCGCAGAAGAAAGTTCATCCACGTCGGCAGAATCACGAGAATCAGAAAGAAGTTGCGTTTTTTCGGCTCCATGCGGCTGATAAGAAACGCCATCGGGTAGCCGAGCGCCAGACACAGCACCGTGCTGATGAGCGCGAGTTCAAGCGATTTGAGAAAGACGTTCAGATAGATCGGAGTGAAAAACTCGCGGATGTTCTCGAGAGAAAACCGCATCCCCGTCGCGTCGCTTACGGTGAAGGCGTAAATCATCATCAGTACCATCGGAAAGAGGATGAACAGCGCCATCCAGAAGACGTACGGGTAGCCGAGGATTTTCGTCTTTTTCATTCCTCATACCTCATGATGTGGATGTCGTCGGGATCGAAATCGAGCCCGATCCGTTTTCCGACTTCCACAAAGTCGGTGGAATGGATCATAAAGGAAACGCCGTCATGATCGGCGATGTATTCGTAATGTACGCCCTTAAAGAGGACAGAACGGATGTCCACGGTCAGTTTCGCGCCGTCCGCGGGACAGAACGCGAGATCTTCGGGACGGATCACCACGCGCACGCGGGTATCTTCGGGAAAGCGCGGATCGACGCAGGCAAAAGTTTTGCCGAGAAAACTCACTTCGAAATCCCGTTCCATCTCTCCGTCGAGGATGTTGCTCTCGCCGATGAAGTCGGCGACATAGCGATTGACGGGCTCGTTGTAGATGTCGGTCGGCGTGCCCTGCTGCTGGATTTCTCCGCTGCGCATAACGATGATTTTGTCGGAAAGGCTGAGCGCTTCCTCCTGATCGTGCGTCACATAAACAAAGGTGATGTTGACCCGCTGCTGAATGCGTTTGAGCTCCACCTGCATTTCTTTTCGCAGTTTCAGGTCGAGCGCGCTGAGCGGTTCGTCAAGCAGCAGCACTTTCGGTTCGTTCGCCAAAGCGCGGGCAATGGCAACCCGCTGTTGCTGCCCTCCGCTCAGGGAAGAAACATCCCGCTTTTCAAAGCCCGCGAGATTCACGATTTTCAGCAGTTCGGTCACCTGTTCGCGGACGATTTCTTTTTTTGTTTTTTTCAGATTCAAAGAAAACGCGACGTTCTCGTATACATTCATATGCGGAAACAGCGCGTAATTCTGAAAGACCGTATTGACTTCGCGTTTGTAAGACGGAATATCATTGATGACCCGATCATAAAACAGAATTTCGCCCTCGGTGGGCTTCTCGAAGCCCGCGATCATCCGCAGGATGGTGGTTTTCCCGCATCCGCTTGGTCCGAGCAGCGTAACGAACTCCCGCTCGGCAATCGTAAAGTTGATATGATTGACGACCACTTCCGAATCAAATTCTTTGGTCAGGTTTTTGACTTCAATGATATTTTTTTCCATTTGCCTCCCCGTCTTCATGCGTTTGGACTGTCAGCGCCGAACCCCTTCGGCACGCATTCGGAACAGCAGTGCGCCGTCCGGCGGCACACTGATTCACATTATCACCAAGTATATCAGATTTTTAGCCGAAAAACCTAAAAATTTCGCAAAAAACAGTGAAAATTACGCCGTAGACATTTCCCGAAAAAAAGGCTATAATAAAACAAAAACATTAACAAAGACAGCAAAGGAACCTTTATGAGAAAATCATTCGTCCGTTATCTTCCCTACTGCGGCGTCATAGCGGCCGCTACTTTCATTTTTACCACCATCAATTTCACCGTGCCGATCGTCAATACGAAGGGCTGTCTGGTGCATTTGGGAGCCGCCATGGCGGTGGCGGTGGTGTTCATGCTGCCTCCCGTCTACGGAGCGCTTTCCGTGGCACTCGGCATGGCGATGTACGACATCATCGGAGGATGGACGATGTGGTCTCCGTTCACGTTTGTGATCCGCTTTCTGCAGGTTTTCGTGCTGGCGAAGATGATCAACCGACCGACCCACAAAACGCTTTTCGCTGTGATCGGGTTCATTCTTGCGATGATCATTGATGTCGGCGGATATTACATGGCGGAAGTGATTATATACGGCAACTGGATCGCGCCGTTCGCGAACGTGCCGGCGGAAATCATTCTCAACGCGGTGGGCATCGCACTGGGACTGCCCGCGGGACTGATGCTGAAAAAAACAAAGCTGGCAAGAAACATCCAGTAGTCGTAATAAAAGGGGTATCTCGGGTATGGATCAGAAAGACTTTTTCAACGAAATGGCGGAGCAGTGGGACGAAGTGACCAAACACAATCTCATCAAAGCGGAGCTTTTGGTGGGGCTGCTCGGCATCAAACAAGGCGACACGGTGCTGGATGTGGGCACGGGAACGGGCGTATTGCTTCCCATTCTTATGAGCCTGACGGACAGCGCGAACATCACGGCAATCGATGTGGCGGAGAAAATGGTGGAGGTCGCGAAACGAAAGTTTGCCCACACGCAGGTAACGTTTCTCGCGGACGACGCGCTCGTTTATCCGTTCGGGGACAAGCGGTTCGACTTCATCGTCTGTTATTCAATGTTTCCGCATTTTCCCGACAAGGCAAAAGCGATCAGAGGGTTATCCGCGCTGCTTGCCGAAGGCGGGAGGCTTGCGGTGATTCACAGCAACAGCAGAGATGAGATCAACGCGCATCACAGCAAATGCGATGATGCGGTGAAAGAGGACAAGCTGCCGCGCGCGACGGTGATGATGGACATGATGACGCACTGCGGGCTCAGAGAAGAGATTCTCATCGACAACGAAGAGATGTATCTGGTGTGCGCAAGAAACGTGTGAGAATTTTAGGAAGAAAAAATTTCCCGGGGAATTTCTCCGGGGTTTTTGTTT
>JBGMEA010000017.1:0-6327 GCA_041447245.1 Anaerofustis sp. | reverse complement strand
AAATCTCCGTGACGATAGCAGCGGGGCCACACCTGTTCCCATTCCGAACACAGCAGTTAAGCCCGCTCACGCCGAGAGTACTTGTCTGGTAACGGGCCGGTAGGGTAGGTAGTCGCGGGGTTTTTTTTATTGCTCCTTTTTTTGGATTCTGCATAACATCAGTTTATTATTGAGGATATATATGTATAAAAGCTATATAGTATAATAGAAACTTACGGGTATTTTGAAACTTTGAGTTACTACTAAAGAAGGATCAGCGACTTTCCTGAGATGTTCTTCGGAAAATTTGAACAATATCGGGCATAAACACCTCAATCGAGTTATATATAAATTTAGTTGAGAACCGTGTAAAATGATTCAGAAGATAGATCGATAATTGATATTAGGGCATGAGGATATTTTAAGTTAAATTGCATGCACATATGTTATCTACACGTGATGGGAAACTGACAGTGTGACAAGTATCAATACCAAATCTAGAAATAGAAAAAACAACTGAAATAAACTGACATAAATAGTCGTGGGGAACTGACAAAATAAGCACAAAAAAAGCTCTTCGCATGAAAAGCTTTTTTTTGTTGAAATAGATTGGTATATACTACAGCACTGCGTTCAGAACAAAGTTCAGAACAAACAGCAGTGCCGAAATCCAGAGAACAGGATTGAGTTCCTTTGTTTTCTTTGTGATGATTTTTACGATGCAGTAGAAGATGAATCCGAACGCGATTCCAGTCGAAATGCTGTAGGTAAGAGCCATCAAGATGCCTGCAAAGAAAGCCGGAATTGCTTCTGCGAGGTCTTTCCAGTTAATTTCTGCGAAAGAACTTGCCATCAGAATCCCTACAACAATCAAAGCAGGGGCTGTTGCTGCAGTCGGAATAATTCCGACGACAGGTGCCAGAATTGTGCTTACAAGAAACAGGCATGCAACCGTAACTGCTGTGAGTCCTGTGCGGCCGCCTTCTTCAATCCCTGCGGAACTTTCTACATAAGTAGTCGTATTGCTTGTTCCAAAGAGTGCACCGATGGATGTTGCAATGGAATCAGCGAAGAGCGCTTTATCCATCTTTGAAGAGAAGCCGGAACCTTCTTCCAATGCTTTTTCGTCTTCAACGGAGAAGATACCTGATTTACGACCCGTTCCGATAAATGTTCCGATGGTGTCAAACGTATCTGTTAAACTGAACGCAAAGATAGTCGTTAAGACAATCGGAATACGGGACGCATCAGAAAACAGACTTCCGATACCGTTCGCGCCCACTGCAGCTCCAAATACGGAACCAAGTTCGCTGAAGCTTTGTGCGAAAGAACCCGCCGTGAATGAAATTGATGAAACATCAACGACACCAAATGGGATCCCAACGAGTGTTGTGGCAACAATCCCGATCAGAATAGCTCCTTTTACTTTCTTCAGCAGCAGAACGAGAATCAGAATCAAACCGAACAGCGCGAGAAGGATGCTGCCTGTTTTCATCGCAGAAAGAGCCGGAACGCCGCTATCAAAATTGATCATGGATACATCCAGTAAACCGATGTAGGCAATAAAGATACCGATACCTCCGCTGATTGCATTCTGAATGCTTTGAGGAATCGCTTTGATAATCAGTTTTCTGATTTTGGTTACGGTAATCAGTATGTTGATGAGACCGCAAATAAATACCATTGCCAAACCTTCCTGCCAGCTGAAGCCCAATGTTAGGACAACGGTGTAAGTAAAGAATGCATTTAAACCCATCCCCGGAGCTAATGCATACGGAACATTTGCAAAGAGTCCCATAAACAAAGTGCCTGCAAATGATGCGATGATCGTAGCAAGGAAAACGGCTCCGACCGGGATTCCGGCGGTACCGAGGATGTTTTGGTTCACAAACAAAATATAGGCCATAGTGAAGAATGTTGTGAACCCTGCGAGAATTTCTGTACGAACAGTGGTGTTATTCTCTTTGAGTTTGAATAGTTTTTCCATAAAGTTCCCCTTTCTGTGAGAATGATACAGCCAAAACAAAAAAAATGAAACCATACAAACATCATCGTTTGTTTCAATGATGCATCTGCTAGGATTGCAGATTAACTGACTGTAAAATTTCATGCACAAAAAAAGTATAACGGCTAATGGAAAACTTGTCAACCGAGATTTTACACATGAAAACGAATCAAGTAAATTACAAACGCTTACATAACAAATAAGTAGGAAGTTGACAGGATCAGGCTTATTCTTTATTTCGCGGTTCATGACTGTAACGGTCTGATTAGCAATCCTAAGATGCAAAAAAATGCAAAAGAAAAACGGCTAACTCTGTCAGCCGTTTAAAAAAAATATTATTAATCTACCTTGTAATCCTGATATCCAATCTCGGATTTATCAGGCATAACGATCGCCATAATAATATACAAGATCAGACCCGGGAAAAACGTTGTAAATAAAGTCAACGCGACGTAAACGATTCTGACTAATGTGACATCCCAATTTAAATATTGGGCGACTCCGCTTAATACGCCGGATAATACCGCGGTTTGTCGGTCTTTGTACAATTTTTTCATTGATTGTCTCCAATTCTTTATTTGTATAAAATATTATTCCGAATGGATTAATCTGCCATTATTCAAGGATTAATCTTGGATTAATTGTAGGAAAAGAATATAGTTCATCCATGAAGTTCTTTCTTTGAGTTCCATGTACTATTGTGTTACAATAATAAAAATATATATTTTTTTGAAGGAGCACAGCAGTGATCCCCAATATTCGAAGCGAAGTCGGAAATCTAAAAACCGTTATGTTGCACAGACCGTCTTGGGAGTTGGAACGGATTACACCCCAAGATTTGGAGCAGGTTTTATTTGAGGATATTCCATGGCTCAAAAAAATGCAGGACGAGCATGATGGATTTGCAAAGACTTTACGGCTATGCGGATGTGAAGTGCTGTATGCAGAGGATTTGCTTGCTGATGTATTTAAAGAACATCCGAAGGCGAAAGTTTCTGTAATATCGGAAGTTTTGGGAAATGAACTTCGTTATGACGATAATACGCAAGTTTTGATATCGGCTTTTTTAAATCAGGTTTCGGATGATCTGTTGATTCGGTATTTGATCGGCGGACTATCTCGGGATGATATTGACATTGCTGATCACACGTTATTCCGTTACATGCCGGAAGATTACAAATTTTATTTCTCACCGCTTCCGAATTTTTATTTTATGAGAGATCCTGCGGTTGTAATCGCAGACGGTGTCGTGTTGAGCGTAATGCACAGTGAAATAAGGAAGCGGGAAAGTTTGCTCATGAGCGTAATTTACCGATATCATCCCAACTTTCATTCGGTACCGATTTTTTATGGCACTGAGCGGCATCGGATGAGTCTTGAGGGTGGGGATGTGCTGATTCTTTCGGAAGATACCGTATGTGTCGGATGTTCGCAGCGAACCGGGTCTTATGCGATTGAGATGCTGGCCAGAGAGTTGTTGCTGGGGTACGCTAAGTTTCGGACAGTAATTGCCGTGCATATTCCTCACGTAAGATCGTTTATGCATCTGGACACGGTTCTGACGATGTTGGACAAAGATAAATTTATCGTATACCCGGGGATTCTCGATGAACTGAAAGCAGTGAGCATTGTAAAGTCTGACAAGGAACAGTTGGATTTCATTACAGAGCCGAACCTTCAAACAGCCCTCAAAAGAGCATTGCATCTGGATGAAGTATTATTTATCAAAAGCGGCGGAGATAATCCGATTACGGCGGCAAGAGAGCAGTGGAACGACAGTTCCAATACACTGGCAGTTGCGCCCGGAACCGTAATTACATACGACAGAAACGAAGTATCCAATGAAATACTTCGACGCAACGGAGTGAACGTGATTGAGATACAAGGAAGCGAATTGGTTCGTGGACGGGGCGGTCCACGATGCATGAGTATGCCGGTTCAAAGAGAAAATCTATGATTCCTAAGGAGGATTAAAATATGCCGATTAACTTAAAGGGCAGAAGTTTGCTGACACTGAAAGATTTTACTCAGGAAGAAATTCTTTATTTACTTCATTTAGCAATGGACTTGAAAGCAAAAAAAAGAGCCGGGATCAGAGGAGAGTTGCTTTCCGGGAAAAATATTGTCTTGCTGTTTGAAAAAACATCTACACGAACCCGATGTGCATTTGAAGTAGCGGCTTTTGATGAGGGTGCCAATGTTACTTTTTTGACTAACAGCCAAATTGGGGACAAAGAATCGATCGAGGATACCGCAATTGTATTGGGCCGTATGTACGATGGAATCGAATTTCGCGGATATAAGCAGGATACGGTGGAGCAATTGGCAAAATATTCAGGTGTGCCGGTATGGAATGGTTTGACAGATGATTATCACCCCACTCAAGTGTTGGCCGATGTCATGACGATGATGGAAAATACCATCAAACCGATGAACCAATTGAAACTGACTTTTGTTGGGGACGCCAGAAATAACGTGGCAAATTCGTTGATGATCGGCTGCGCGAAATTGGGAATGCATTTTTGCGCTGTTGCTCCGAAAGCGTTGTTTCCGACGGAATCTCTTGTGAAAGAGATGCAGCAGGTATGCAAACAATCAGGCGGTACGATTACATTGACGGAAGACATTCAATCGGGCGTAAAAGGATCCGATGCGATATATACCGATGTATGGGTGTCAATGGGAGAAGGTAATAAATTTGAAGAACGAATCAATTTGCTGAAGAGCTATCAGGTCAATATGGATATGATAAATGCAGCAGAAAACAAGGATGTGATTTTTCTTCACTGCTTGCCTTCCTTTCATGATCTGAATACAAAAACCGGAAAAGAAGTGGCTGAAAAATACGGACTGAAGGAAATGGAAGTGACAGACGAAGTATTTCGCAGCAGATATTCAAAAGTTTTTGATGAAGCCGAGAATCGGCTTCATACCATTAAAGCTGTTATGTGCGCGACATTAGCGTAATAAAGAGGGAGGATATCAATGAGCAGGGCAATCGAAAAGGCCAACCGATACGGTGCAAAAAACTATAAACCGTTGGATGTGGTGCTGACGAAAGGCGAAAGAGTGTGGGTATGGGATGAAGACGGCAACAAATACATGGATATGCTGGCAGCTTATTCCGCAGTGAACCAAGGGCATGTGCATCCCAGAATTGTTGCGGCCGCAAAAGAACAATTGGATCGGATTACCATTACTTCAAGGGCATTTCAAAATGACAAAATGGGAGATATGTTGGAAAAGCTTTGCGATATGGCCGGGTTTGAAAAAGCTCTTCCCATGAACAGTGGTGCGGAAGCAGTGGAAACGGCATTGAAAGCCGTCAGAAAATGGGGGGAAAAGGTGAAGGGGGTTCCCAAGGGAAAGGGGGAAATTATCGCTTTTGAAAATAATTTTCACGGAAGAACCATTACAATTATTTCTTTTACATCCGATGAACAGTATAAAGACGGATTCGGACCGTTAACCCCCGGTTTTCGTGTGGTGAAGTATAATGATTTGGATGCGGTGAGAGAAGCTGTAAACGAGAATACGGTTGCGATTTTGGCGGAACCGATTCAGGGGGAAGGCGGTGTGTTGATCCCGGATGAGGGATATCTGAAAGGATTGCGTAAAATTGCGGATGAAAATCATCTGCTTTTGGTTCTGGATGAAATACAGACAGGACTCGGGAGAACCGGAAAACTGTTTGCATTCCAGTACGAAGGGATCAAACCGGACGTTTTATGTGTAGGAAAAGCATTAAGCGGTGGTATTATGCCAATCTCCGCAATGCTCTCCGATGCAGATGTCATGCAGGTATTTACGCCCGGGGATCACGGGTCAACATTTGGAGGAAGCCCACTGGCCGGTGCGGTTGCAATTGCCTCATTGGATGTATTGATTGATGAACATATGGTAGAGAATGCTGCTGTGATGGGTGCGTATTTTGTAGAACAGTTGAAAGCGATGAACAGCCCTGTTATAAAAGAAATCAGAGCGAAAGGAATGATGATCGGAGTAGAAATAAAAGAGGATGCTCTCACCGGACGGGCTTATTGCGAACAGCTTATGAAAGAGGGTATTCTGGCTAAAGAAACTCACGATAAGACCATCCGATTTACCCCGCCGCTCGTGATCACGAAAGAGGAAATCGATTGGGCTGTCGATAAGATCAAAAAAGTGCTTGTGTGAATATACAATAGCATTATATTAAGAAGGAGTCGTCTTTTGATGAACCAGTCAATCAAAAGTGGACAGAAAAAAAGACAACCGTTATCCAAAGCCCCGTACAGTTCTGAACTGTACGGGGCTTTGATAGTTCAGAGCATAAGAAGGACGCTCGTGATTGAAATACTTCA
>JBGMEA010000016.1:0-7058 GCA_041447245.1 Anaerofustis sp. | reverse complement strand
TGTATGCTAAGATGGTGGTAGCTCATGGCACTCTCTCCTTTTTAAGATTGGTTTTCTCACCTTTATCTTACTGGAGTTTTCTGCTTTGAGCTATCTTTTATGTTGCACTTGCTATGATAATCTACCGCCGACGCAGTTGCAATGGGTCATCTCAATCCCCAGCGCCGCACGTAAGTCCATCGCCATGTTGCAGATAATAGGCTTATCTGCGTGCGGGTTCAGCTCAAGTACGCATTCTGACAAAAGTATTGCAGCAAATGCGGCTGGCGTCGCGCGAACCGCTTTCGCGGCGCGCACAAATGTGCGTCATCCACAATCAGCTCTGTGCGATAGCAGGATTCAGGGGTAGGCGTACTTTCCGGCAACGCAAATCCGTCACTCTCAACCAGTGGAACATTTACGACATCCACTGGACAGTATTCATCAATCATAGCGTCGAGATAGTCTTTGTTCTCCGTCATATGCAAAGGCGGAACATAAACGGAGAAGTCACCGTCAGCCACTTGCTGGGTTGCTTCCGCCAATCGCTTCATAGGGATATCATAAGTCTTTTGGATGCGCCAGCGAGTGAATGATGTCAGTCCGACTGCAATGGCAGACCAATAAAGAATGGGAATGAATATCCGAATAGCCGTATTCCAGTTTAACCTTTCCATCAGCACAAGAAGCCCGGTATGAACGCCGGTCATCGCAAGCAATACAATAAAAAAGGTAAAGAATAGCGATGTGGGGAACAGCGATTCCTTTCGATTGCGCTTCATAGCAATACCGCCTTATACCCAAGTCCTCGCACAGTCTTGATCTCAAAACCGTCGCAACCCGAAAACTTATCGCGCAACTTGGTTACATATACATCCACTGCCCGCAGGCTGGTTTCCGTATCCACGTCCCAAAACTCGTCCATAAGCTGCGCGCGGGAAAAAGTCTTTTTGGGATAGGAAAGCAATTTATAAAGAATATTAAACTCTCGTGTCGTGATCGGAATTTCCTCATCATCAATCTCTGCTGTCAGTCCGTCTGCATCCAGAACGAGATTTCCCACCGTCAGCTTTCGCTCCGTTTCGATATTCGCGCGGCGAAGCAGGGCTCGCACCCTTAGCTGCAACTCGTCAAAATCAAGCGGCTTGACCATATAATCATCAATGCCGAGCTGAAAGCCCTTTTGCTTTGCGGGGAGATCGTCACGGGCGGACATGAACAGAATTGGAATGCGCTTGTTGACTCGCCGTACATTTTCCGCGAATTCAAAGCCGTTGATACCCGGCATCATAATATCCGATATAATAAGCTCATAGATCGTGCCATAAAGCGCATCGTAGGCATCGTTTGTGTTCATGACACCCTTCGTTTCAAAACCGCTGTCGTTCAAATAATTACACACTGCTTTGTTCAACGAAGCGTCATCCTCTAAAACTAAGATGTGTATCATAAAAATCCCCCTTCATAACTATATGTTATGATTTATATTCTACTTTACAGACTACTTTACCGATGTTATATTGGTGAATTGTTTGAGAATTGTTAGAGAATTGTTAATTGCGATATTACATTTTATATTTTATATAAAGGTTGCAGCAATTTCTCGTTTTGGCACAAATCCTTTGTTTAAAAGAATAAAAAAAACGCGTAAACACTCGGATTACGCTGGGGATTTTTCTGGCGGAGAGGGTGGGATTCGAACCCACGTGAGATTGCTCTCAAACTGATTTCGAGTCAGCCCCGTTATGACCACTTCGATACCTCTCCATATTCAATTCACACCGACACGCTAGAACGCCCGTTTCGGCACACCTCGGCAATCATGCAGAGCAATGATTATTATACATCACACAGCATGAAAACGCAACTGCGAATCTATCCGATTCGATTGATTTCAGAACAAACATTTACCCCTATACATCTGCGCAATATTCACATCAAAACAATTAATGAAAAAATCCCGTCATTCTATGATACAATAATTGAAAGGAGTTTATTTTGAAAAAAATATTTCGTCTTCTTGCAACCATATTGATCTGCGCCTTCGTTTTATCATCAGTCAATCTGAGTGCTCTGAACCAGACAATCAGAGATGAATTCAATGCGCAGGCAGAACTGATTGAATCATTGCGCTCCTA
Source organism: Anaerofustis sp. (assembly GCA_041447245.1). Lineage (GTDB taxonomy): Bacteria > Bacillota > Clostridia > Eubacteriales > Anaerofustaceae > JBGMEA01. The sequence goes on along the minus strand of JBGMEA010000016.1, from coordinate 4,941 downwards.
CTCATCCGACTATTATCGAAACACACTTACGGATGAAAAGGAAGTGGAATTGTATGACCGCGTTTTGACGGCAATGCTGTACAGGAAAAGCGAATGTTCTTTTTATTTCACCGATTCCGCCGAGCTGAACAAAATCGCGATCTATGTTTGTTTGGATAACCCGTTTCTGACCATAACAAATCAATATTATGAATCGGAAAACGGATATGGCAATCAGAATGTGCTTGAACAAACCCTCAATATTTCTTATCTCCCTTTCAGTTTCCCGGATGCAAACTATTATGAAAAAATGACTGAAGTTGTTGACGAAGCAAATAAAATCATTTTGGGTATGCCGCAATTTGACAATGAGTATGACAAGGCAAAATACCTGCATGATTATATTGTCGGCAGCGTCCGTTATACATATGACTACAGCGATACCGATGCAGACACTGCTTACGGCGCATTGATCAACCATACAGCAAGATGCGAAGGTTACACCGATGCTTATGCCATACTTTTGAAGTTGGCGGGAATCGATTCGGCAAAAGTCATTTATTTCGGATCGGATATCAATGAAAGTGCCGGCCATATTTGGAATATGATTTCGCTTGACGGAAACTGGTATCATGTCGATACCACAAATGACAGTTTCGGAAATGATGAGACGATCCCGCAGGATTATGCATCCTACGCTTTTTTTCTGATTTCGACCGAAGATATATTAAAATCTTATCCCATCAATTCCCTGATTCAGAGCCTTGTACCTGCATGTGACAATGACACGGATAATTTTTTCGTACGCAACGGATTATATTTTGACTCCTACGACCGTTATGATGTCGGGAAAGCGGCAGGTCTCTTTCTTCACAGCCAATTAATCGACGGGCTTAACGGCGTTTCTGTCAAATTCAGCAATGAGTCTGCATACAACAAAGCATTAGCAGACAACGAAATTCCTTATTTACTTTATATTATATCGGATTATGACGGAGCAAATACCCGCTATTACAATTATTTTTATAACGATCAACAGTTGGTCATCACATTTTTTGCGAACTGACCCGCGATCAATTGTCGCTCGGTTTAAGCTCCCCGATCTTATAAGCATACAACAGCATTTCCAAATAGAAAATCTGTTCCTTGATGTTCTTGCCGATATCAGTGTCTGCAACCAATGTTCTTTTAACGCAGGTATTCACCAAACGGATTTCGCTCTTGATGTCGATTCCGTCAGCCACTGCCTTCTCGCGCGAAGTAAACGGCTCATGGATCACAAGATTCATTCCATATGAATTGGATGTCAGAGTACATCCGGCCATCCCTGTTTCTTTCTGATACGCTTTTGCAAAACCTGCATCAATACAAAGAATCGTTCCTTCCGCTTTGATCGGATCTTCCCCTTTGGCAGCTTTCACCGGCACATGTCCGCAGATAATATGGCCGTCTTTCGGCAGCCCAAATTCTCTGAATATCACATCAGCCATTGCCTTGTTATTGATATTCTGATAAAACGGTCTGTCTTTTTCTTTGTGTGTCGTTTTGTCATCAATAAAATAGCGCTCGTATGTTGCCATTTTGTCTTTCCCGAACAACGGTGAATTCGGCGCACACCACAAAAACCAAAAAATATCCTTGCTGACTTCATCCTGATAATAGGAATGCCTCACCTTTTCGTCCAACACGTCAAACAGTTCTTTGCCTTTATAATGGCCGCCGTTCACAGCAATTTCGCTGAACGACAGATCCTCGTTCAGCGGAACGCACGCATGCAACAAGAGATTATCGTTATACACATTGTACATGCTGCCTTTCAGCAGCAAAAAATTGATATGCCTCTGCAATTTGTCGCTTAACATAAATGAATTGACGAGAGAATTGATTACCTTCTGTTCCTCTTCCGTCAGGCGTTCGGGTTCTGCAGGGTTGATCGTCGGAAAGCAATGTGTATTCAGTGGATAAGTTACTCCGTCAATTTCTAAAGTAAAGTTGTCATAATTTACTTTGTCAATCAACATCCGATCCTGCATGTTATAATGAGGATTTCGCTTGATGATGCAATTCTCCAGTTTGAATTGAATCACAGCGATGGCTTTTTGCATTTTCGCCAAAAGAATTTCATCAATATCCGGAATTTCATCAGAAATCTTCGGCATAAACACCTTCAGCGTGTCATCTTCTGCATACTCATTCATTGCAAGCAAAGTCAGCGGAAGCAGATTGATCCCGTAGCCCTCTTCCAACACGGACGTATTGCCGTAACGCATGCAGATTCTGACAACGTTCGCAACACACGCAGAATTTCCCGCTGCCGCTCCGATCCACAGAATATCATGATTTCCCCATTGTATATCCAAAGAATGACACCCCATCAATGTATCCATCACATGCTGGGGGCCGACTCCTCTGTCAAAAATATCACCGATCACATGCAAATGATCAATGTTCAAACGACGAATTGTCTTACAGATACTGATGATGAATTCGTCGCATTCTCCGGTTTCGATAATCGATCGGACAATTTGATTGTAATAATTTTCTCTGTCCCCGTTCACATCATTCTTAAACAACAACTCCTGAATAATGTATGCAAAATTAGACGGTATCGATTTTCTGATTTTCGAATGCGAATATTTTGTCGCGGAAATACGGCACACCGTAATCAGATTCTTGATTGTCTGCTTGTACCACTCTGTACAAAGTTCTTTTTCTTTTTCCAACAGTCTTAGCTTTTCGGCAGGATAATAGATGATTGTGGTTAATTCTTTGATCTGATTTTCATCCAGTTCGTCCTGTAATGTTTCCATCACTTTCCGTTTGATACTTCCGGAGCAATTTCTCAATACATGCTCAAATGATTCGTATTCGCCGTGAATATCCGAAACAAAATGCTCCGTCCCTTTCGGGAGATTCAGGATCGCATTTAAATTAATGATTTCGGATGCGGTAGTTTGGATTCCCGGAAATTTTTCCGACAACAATTCCAAATATCTTTTGTTCGCGTGCAATGCCCCTTTTGAAAATTCGTTCATGAAAACCTTCCCATTCCTGTCAAAAAATTAAGGCATAACCTGCCCCAGCAATTTGATACGTCTATTATAAATCATAATTCTTTTCTTGCAAAAGAAATGTAAAATTTCCTCAAAATCTAATTTCAACGAAATTGTAACAAAAACATTAATTTTCATCCGATTCGGTTGTTTTGAAAAATATCATATAGTATAATGAATGAGCAAATTTACTGAAGGTGCAGTATGCAAAAAAAGAAAAAGCGCTTCGAAAAGGCCAAACACGATTACAAACTGAAGTATACCATCATCATTGCACCGAATACATACGGAAAAACGCATAAATTCTCATTATCCTTTTTTTGGGTAAAAAATGCGCTTTTTTTTATCGGATTGTTTTTTATCGCTTTTGTGATGCTGCTGATTTCATACATCGGACTGCTCTCAAATTACAATCAGAGCAAACAGGATCTGCTGACGCTTCAGAGTATCAATAAGGATCAGCAGGTTCAGCTCTACGATATGAATGAGCTTGCCAAAGAAGTCGATTTAAAGCTGCAGTACCTTGATTTGCTTCAGACCAAAATCACGAACATGATCGGAGACGACACATCCAATTCGGACGATCCTTACATGAATGAGATCAACGCCAAATTGGGTGAACTCTCCGACAGCATGTCCGCCAACGGAGGCGGAAACAACGCTTATATGAATTACTATATTGCCAGCACCGATATCAACAGTTTTGATATCAGCGGCGATTTGGATACCATTAAGCAATCGCTCTCAGAAATTGCAGGCAGCATCGACGAGCAGCAATCCACCTACGAAGCTCTGGAAACAGATGTGGAAGCTCATACGGACTATGTTCAATGCTATCCCGATTATCTACCCGTACATGGCATTATCACAGATTATTTCGGATATCGCACCAGCCCTGTGGTCGGTTTTCACAACGGAGTCGATATCGGAGCCGCCAGAGGAACTCCCATACAGGCAGCGGGTCGAGGAACCGTTATTTTGGCTTCATGGTACAGTACATTCGGAAATTGTGTTATTATAGATCATGGATACGGATATAAAACCCTATATGGTCATATGAGCAAAATATTGGTCTCTGAAGGTGATACTGTCGAAAAAGGAGACGTCATTGGGTTGGTAGGATCTACAGGATTCAGCACAGGGAATCATCTTCATTTCGGAGTGATGCTCAACGGAACATATGTCAACCCGTTGGACTACATTACTGTGACCGAATAATTAGGTCATGATTAAGGATATCGATGAGAAAAGTTAGGAGATTAACACTGCAATGAAAAGTAAGGTACAGACTGTAAACAGAGTCAATTACGAACAGGTTGACACCATTGTCAGCAGCGACATTGTATTTGTCGGAGATATTACTTCCGGCGGTTCGGTACGTTTCGAAGGAAATCTGAAAGGCAATATCAGTATTTCCGGCAATCTGATTGTCGGCAGAAATGCTCTTATTACAGGAACAATCAAAGCCGGTAACATTCACATCATCGGAACCGTGGAAGGCAATGTCAAATGCGAGCAACTTAAAATTCTTTCCACAGGAAAAATCACGGGAGATGCGGAAGTTAACAGTATTATTATTGACGAAGGAGCGACCTTCATCGGTAATATCAAAACATTGGAAGAACCGCTTCAAGATCCCAGTATCAATGAAATACTGAATGTTGTTGACTGATCCCAGATACTTCAGCTTCTGACATGAAAGCGATAATCATTCGATTATCGCTTATTTTGTTACTGAAAGGAGAATGTCTTCAAATTATCATTCAAAAAAAGCCGTCAAAAGTGAACTGGTAAACTAAAAGCAGACATGAAAAAAGAGATGTCTGCTTTTTTGATATACTGGAAAGAGGAGGAAAAGATTATGGCAAGCAAAGGACAGAAATTGCGCAGATGGAGTAAAGAAGAGAAG
>JBGMEA010000015.1:0-100555 GCA_041447245.1 Anaerofustis sp. | reverse complement strand
CCAATGTTGATATCTCTAAAGTTTTATGGGCGAATCATCTGCTTAATCTTCGTCCTCGTAAATGTCTAAACTGGAAGTCTCCTTCTGAGGTTTTTATGTTGCACTTCACTTGACAATTCACCGGGAACGCATACCATGCGTTCCAACATGCCTTGCGTTCTTTCATACCCGACGATCCACGCCAACAGCGATTCATTCAAACCGCATGAAATAAATAATTTCAAAACACATACATACCACGGAACGCGTCATACGCGTTCCCTACCCTATGGATTTCAAAACAACAAAACAACAATCAAAAAAGAGCGCATCCATGCGCTCTTTCTCATAAATGAAATGCCATCAGTCGATCATCCCCTGCTCCCGCAGATAATTGCGCAGCAGCAGAAAACATCTCGCGCAGCGTGATGCATCCTCCTCGGGGGAAGACGCCCCGTCCTTCGTTTGCGCCTGTGTGAACTGCGTTGCCAGTGCCGCTTGGTACGCCGCGTACGGCACCTTCCCGCTCAGCAGATCGTAAAAATCCAGCTGCATCTCGGGGTGGTTCAGCGCGTAAATCGCGTCCGTGAAATACTGCGCCCGCTCGTCGTCGCTCCGCGGACCGTCCGCAAAATTCCTCAGAAATAAGGTAAAGCCTCTTCTCAGCGTTTCCTTCGCCGCAATAAAATCATCCGTGCATGTAATCCCGATCATCGTGTCCTCTGCTTTGGTTGAATGGGTTTATTATTACATATAATATCAAATGCTACAATACTATATTTTTAATATTTATTCAATATGGTTGATTGACAAAGACACATAATATAGTTAATATAATTACAATAGTATTTATAGTTAGACTTAGGTGTGTATGCGTTATCTAAAAGAAAACAGTAATCTTAATATAAAAGAATTCTTAAAATTATCACAGTTATTCAAAGAAAAACAATGGAATGACTATGGCGAATATTCTAACGAAATATTCAATAGATTTTGTGATCGGTTGGCATTATTCGATAATGAACAGCAGGCTTTAATATTAGATCTCACGAATCGATTCATTATAATTGATGATACTCTATATCTTTCAACCTTAATTAATTTATTTAAAGAAAATGAACCCTTCAATCGTGAAATTGCAAATGAATATAAAACTTGGTTTTTTTCGCCATTATTAGCTCCTTGTAATCGACAAGAAGAAAAAAGTTCTAAGCATCTATATTATCTAACAAAATCTGGGAAACTTAAATGCGATCCATATTTCATAAATAAAAATATTACTCATATAGATTCTTCAAAACTAAATCAATTAAGATTAGAAGAAAATCAGATACTCATACTATTTGATGATTATATTGGTAGCGGAGAAACCGCATACAGTGCTGTTTCTGATTTAGTAGAACATGGCGTTTCAAAAGATAAAATTATCATTTTAGCACTTGCCTGTCAGGAAAAAGGAATTAAATATTTACATGCTAATAACATCAAATGTTATACTAATATAGTTATGAGGAGAGGTATTAGTGATTATTATACTCATGATCAATTGGACAATGCATTAGCCAAAATGCAAGCAATCGAAAAAGTATTACGCGTTATACCGAAATTTACTTTTGGGTATAATCACACAGAGGCATTAGTCAAATTAATAAGAACTCCGAATAATACATTCCCTGTTTATTGGCTAGAAAATGATAGAGAAAAAAAAGCGCCATTCCCGAGGTAATACATGGAAAATATTCCCCAAAAAACAATTTATACTCTTCTCAAAATTGTTTTTCAAAACGGCAATGTCGTGAGATTAATTGATCAGGGATACACATATGCACAGATTAATAATCTACTTAATACATTAATTGATGAAAACTATTTATATTATGACAATCAATATATTCTTAAGCTAGCATTGTCAGGGAAAAAGTTTATCGAGGAATACGAAAAAGAACATCATATCAAAGTTTACGCGAAATATATCGAACATAAATCAGAATACTGGGCTGACCCAATAGATCAATTTCAAATTTATATACCAAAGAAAACTACCCACTTTAAACAATAGTCTTTACACACAGTTGTGTAGGTACGATGAGTCATCGTACTTTGCAAGAACCTTTTTTTGAACCTTGGAATTGTTATTCCTTGCTTTGCAAAGGATTGCAAAGCCTTGATAACAATTCCAGCTACACAAAACTATCGTTTTGTTCCGCGCATTAAGATCAATTTTCTTATCGAAAATTGATCTTAATGCAAGATATTGATTTCGGTATTGCTTAAAGTGGGTTGTTATAAAAATTATTATGGAATGGAAAACATATAAGAAAGATCTACGGAAAAATCCGCAATTTAAAAAACTTAAACCTTCCGCTCAAGAAGGTTTAGTTAAGTATGCAAATAATTTATTTCAACAAAACTTGCCGATAATCTACGATCAAAACCATCTCGCATTGCTTATAGGAATCGATACGACCTATCTACATGCGATGTCAAACAAGCCAAAAGAATTCTACCATACATTTTATATAACAAAAAATAATGGAAAACGCAGACGAATTGATGAACCGTATCCGGATTTAAAAAAAGTTCAAGCATGGATACTTAAAAATATTCTTTACAATGTTTCATGCAGTAAATATGCTAAAGCTTATATTCCTGATAAATCAATCACTGACAATACTAGATTTCATAAAAATCAAAAAATTGTTATGACCGTCGATATAAAAGATTTTTTCCCTTCAATACAATTTGATCACGTGTTAAATAAATATTTTCAATTCGGCTATTCAAAAGCAGTTGCATATATATTGGCAAGTTTAACTTGCTATCGTAATTCTCTACCTCAAGGAGCACCGACGAGTGCATATATGTCCAATTTGATTTTAGATTACTTCGATAACAAATTAGCCTCATATTGCAGCACACGAAAAATACGATACACTAGATACGCAGATGATATGACTTTTTCAGGTGAATTCAATATTAAATCACTGCTCCAAACTCTTGACTTTTACTTAACTAAAATGGGAATGACAAGAAATAGAAAAAAATTAAAAATAATGCGTAAAGGTCATCAGCAAATGGTCACAGGGATAATTGTAAACACCAAAAAACAACAATTATCTAAAAATTATAGAATGCTCATCAGACAAGAAGTTTATTACATCAATAAATATGGACTTGATTCACATGTTGAAAAAAAGAATATACTCAAAGCAAATTACATTAAACATTTATATGGGAAAATACAATACTGCCTTTTCGTAAATCCTAATGATGAAAAAATGAAATACTATCAATCAATAATAAAGGCTTATTTATAACAAAAAAAGGGCGGTCTCCCGCCCTTTCCGTCTGTTCTGATTCTTACGGCAACACCACACACGCGACTTTCAAGTCCGCGCTTCCGCCGTTCACCACCAGCATCCCTTTGTTCGTGCCGGACGTGTTCACATATTTTCCGCTTTCCACCACGGCGCAGCTTTTCGCACCCGCGGCAAGCGTGAACGACAGATCGGTCGTTCCCTGAATGCCGTTGCCCGCTTTGATCACACCCGTGATCTGGCTCGCTCCCGCATTCTCCAAAAGGATTAAAATCTTGTTGTCCGCTTCGTCGTAGGCAATGCATGCCCCGTCCGCCGCGTCCGACGCAACCGCGCTCGGCATGACGCCGATCTGGTTTCTGGTCAGTTTCGTTTTTGTTATCGTTACGATAGCCATTATTTTCTCCTGTTTTTTAATATATTATTGGTTTCATCCCCTAAAATTCATTGGACATTATTCAGTCTCAATCGGTAGGGGCAGGAATTAAGCATGATAAGATGAACGTCGCATGTTCTGAAAGGTTTTGTTGGGAATCAATTGAGGTGTATATGAATTTCAGCCGCACTATACGGAATACAAACCATTATACGCCGAGATGGATTCCCCAAAACCTTGAAGGTAACATGCAGTAAGTCTTATCTGCGCTAACCTTTTGCACCGCTTTTCGAGAAAAGCGGTTTGCTGCCGCCAACGCGGCAAAAAATTCTATGTTACAGCATATACATACTTCCGAAACACAGCAAGCAGGTTTTCAAAACCTGCGGTTTGTCTCTTTCAGCAGTCGATTAGGCTTTGCGGGCACGGATGACATAAAGCTCTTTGGGTCTCACCACTTTCGCCCCGTACACATCAAGCCCCTTGAGCGCATCCGCAAACAGATTGTGCGGACGGTACGCTTCGGTTTTCTCGATCTGTCCCGCAAAGGCGATGGCTTTTTTCGTTTTGATCATCATGTAATCGTCCGTGCCGTCGCTGTAGAGATTGTTCGAGAGTTTGACGGGCGCACCGTTGTACATGCCGATGATGCCCTTTTTCACGAGCTCCACATTGTCGGTGTACAGATCAGTGAGCTTGTCTTTGAACAGATTGTAGAACCAGGTCGTAATGATGATGGTCGTCTGTTCGCTCACTTTCACGCCGTTGTTCCAGAGGTATTCGAATGCCGCGTCCACCGCCGCTTTCGCTCCGTCCGCGGTCGTGATCGCCGCGCTGTCGCTGAGCTTGCCCGCTTCGGGCGCGAGAGATGCGATGAAGGTGTCTCTGGCTTCCGCCAAACCCGCCGCGCTTTCTTCGGTGAGTTTTTCCATCAAGCCGTCCACACCCTGCGCTTTGTCCACGTCATCCACCATGAAGTTGAAAAACTTCGCGTGGTCGATGTCGAGATAAACGCTGGAATCCGGCACTTTCTCGGGGTCGCCGATATCCTGTCCCGTGTAGTTTCCGATGCTCGGACGTCCTACGCCGAGGATCTTGATGCGTTCCCCATATTTGATTTCGCCCTCAAACGTGTAGTCGCAGTCTTCGTGCAGCACACACAGCTTGCCGAGCTCTCCCTGAATGTATTTGGACCAGAAGTCCGGTTTAAAATTCTGATATGACATATTCTTTCTCCTGTTTTTTTCTTTCGGACAGACAAACGGTAAATTTCCAAATGCAAACCATGCACATTTGATCCGCAATGTATTTGTATCTATTACCCGTCCCGTCAATCCACCGCATTCCGTCCCCAATGGGCGGGGCAAGCATCGAGCGTCATTCGCCCGAGCGATAGCATGTCCCGAAACGATTCAGCAAGAAACAGAGCCGAGCGCATGTTTATTGATGCTGACCCTTATGGACTGCGAACAATCATGCGTCGAGGCGATGTTTATCTGAATCGTGTAGGATGACATGCTGCGAGGTGAATGAGCGTAAAGCTTTTGTCCAACTTTTCCAGAAAAGTTGGTTGCTGCCGGCAATCCGGCAATCATAAATAACCTGTAGCTCCATCGCCATCATTCAAACAACGAACATTCGCCCTTCGCAACGCACACCACACAACGCGTAATATGCGTTCCAACATGTTCCGCCATGCCCGACGAACCTACATTCCATCACTCCCTGCAATCCGCCCACATAACCGATCATCCGTATTGAATGATATCAATCACACCGAATGCGTGGCACCGAACGCGTTGATATCGAACAAGCCGTCCCGTCAATACACCGCATTCCGTCCCCAATGGGGGGGGCAGGCATCGAGCGTGATGCGACCGAACATTGGCATGACCCGCACGGTTTTGGTATAAAAATTCCGAACAGATTTTGTTTCTGCCGACTTTTACGGAATGCCGAACGATTATCTGCTGATGGAATTTTTGTCAAAACCGTAAGGATGACATGCCGCGAGGCGCATCAGCGAAAAGCGTTTTCTCCTGCTTTTGCGCATCAAAAGCAGGTCGCTCGCCGCCGACGCGGCGGCAGACTGTCGATCCACCACCGTCATGCAAAACGATGAACATTCGCCCTTCGCAACGCTCACCACGCAACGCGTCATATGCGTTCCGCCATACCCGATGAACCTATATTCCATCAGTCCCTACAATCCGCCCACATAACCGATCATCCGTATTGAATGATATCAATCACACCGAATGCGTGGCACGGAACGCATTGTATGCGTTCCTTTAACACCGCACACCCATCGCGATTTTCCAATCATCTCCACCGCGTCATCGATTTGCGCACCCGCGCCATGATCTTCGGATTGTCGTAATCGTTCTTCGAGAGACGATCCACTTCCTCGGGCGTGTAAAACTCCTTCTCGGGAGCCATGCCGCCCGAACGCGCGCTGCCCGCACTCGGCGGTGCCGATTTCCTGCCGCGTCGCTCGCTTGCCGTTTGCGCTTCATACGCCGTCACCGCGTCCACTTCGCCCGTGAGCATCAGACGCAGATACACTTCCCCGAGTTCCCACACGTTGCCGCATTTCACATCGGGATAGACCGCTTTAATCTCCTGCAGATCGCGCTCGAACGTGCGGTCGTCGATGATGGTCTGTGCCCATCGGAGTGTCTGGCGGGAATCCGCATCCATCGATGGTTCGGATTCTCCTGACGCCTTCCCTTCCCCTGTACCTTTTTCGGTCGGGTCGGATGAATCTCCCGCTTTGCTGTCCGTGTTTTGACCTGCGAGAAACCGTTGCGCGATCTCCTCCGCGCCGCCTTCATACCCTGCCTGCCGCAGTGCCGAGAGCAATTGTTCGTGCCCTTCGTACTCCTTGCGCACCGCTTCGGCGCGCTGTCTGCTCATGGCGTTGAGCCTCTGGGAAAACGCCTTTGTCGCGGTGATTCCGTCCGCGTGTTCCGCTTGGGACGATGCTTCCGTGACCGTCGGTTCGTTTTTTCGCTTTGAGGTTCTCGGTTTGGAGGCGGCACGTTGTCCGCTGTCGGTTCCCGCATTCGCGGAGGCGGCGGCACTTCCGCTGTCCGCAGCGCTTTGCGTGCTCATCGCACTTGCCACAGACGTATTTTCAGCCGTAGATTCGTTCATGTTGTTCTCCTGTTTCGTTTTGTCGGCGGGGTTCGGAACGATACCGTTTTGCAGCCGATCTTTGCCTGAAGAGGATCTCATCGATCATTTCCCGGGCAAAGAAAAAACACTCCTCACGAGTGTCACGCGATTGCATATTGCATATCTTGTATTTTGCATTTGTTGTATTTTATAACTTTTGTCATTCGCAATCGTGCGGTAAACTCCTTCGCGCTGTCTTCCGACAATCACGAAATCTGTTCACGCTTGCATTCTATCACGCCAATTTCGGACATGGTATGACGCACCGATTCGATGCGGCTTCGCAAGTATTGGCATGTTCTCCCTTTCAAAGAGATTCCTTGCGAAGTGCAGACAAAACCATCGTCAATCAGGCTGAATGAAAGATTCGAAGACAAGGCGCATAGATATTCAAACGAGTGCCACATATAGGAACATATGCAAGCGAGAATGAATGTTTATGCAACACAGTAAGCAAAGCAATCATCAGATTGTTTGCGGTTCGAATTTTTCAGCAGCCTGAGCCGCGCGCATTCTTTTTCTTTTCTCTTCTTTTCTTTTAGGCGGGAATGATTCGGGAATTGCTCCGGAATGATTCCAGAAAGAAACAGGAATGATTCTCTCCTTCGGAACGTAATAGCGTTGCATAGCAAAATCTGCGCAATTTCACCCGATGAACGTTATCTGCCGGCACACTATTCTTGCTGCCGGACATGGAAAAATACGCACAAAAAAAGGAGACGTTTCCGTCTCCTTATCCGCTTCCTCCGTCATGACCGCAACGTGCATCGGACGCTCCGCCAGTATCCGACACATTGCAATCATAAGATTTTTTCTCTTCAGGCGGCAGGATCACTGACGCGATGAAGAAATTCCTCTTCTTCTTCCGAATCAAAAGGTTCTTTTCGTTTTTTTGCAATTTCTGCGTATTCCGCCATCTTGTGACTAAAGCGATCATAGGCATATGCGGTAATCAGAGCAACGAGCCCTGCCGCCAATACTGCCAGACCAATCATGCCGAGTGTGGAGATACTTCCCAATATGTATGTCATAGAACCTTCCTCCGTTGAATATTTATTTGTATTATACAATAAAAAATTCAAATACGCAAGATATTCACCGCAAAAAAAGAAGATTTCCTCACTTTCGATAAATGCAGATTACATTAGATGTATTTGCCAATTATTTTCAAATGCAAATAGACCGTCGCGTTCCGCAAAGTAACAATACACAGAAAACGCTTTCCGATCCTCCTTCTCTTGCATTTTCGCAACAAAAAAACCCGCCAGGGTGGAAGCAATGGCCGGCGGGTTTTTATTGAGGCGGATTTCTGAAATACGTTCTGTGTGTATCATATCCCACTTTCGATTTCCGAAAAATCAACATTTTGTCAATCCTCTGTAAAATAGTGATATTGCGACGTTTTCTATCAAATATTGCTTGCGCTTATCCCTATTAACGGTATTAAATTGCGATCCCGATTCAAAGCAAAGTGAGGCATCCGACGCCATGATACCCATCATGGGTTCTTATCCAAACGATGCAACACCATGCTTAATCCAACACAATTAAAAATAGCAATATTTGAAATTTGCATATATTGCTATTTACAATTATTCAACCTGATACCTGCTACTGCAACCCGGCCGATATGGAATAGGAACCGAATCCCTCTGACTGAATGACCGTCACAGTGTACATTTTCCCTGCCGTAAAGACAGCGGTAAGGGCATCTCCCGCAGCGGAAACAGAACCCTCGGACAGCACGCTCCCGCTGTCATCGCTGATCCGCAGCGTCACGGAGGTATCGGCACTCAGAGAATCACACACGAATAAATAGGTTCCGGATGAAGGCGGAGTAATATACACCGTTTTGCTTTGACCTTCTCCGCTGAACGAACCGGAGAAGACAGAATCCGCGGCGTTGTCTTTGGATGTGGCGGATTGATTCACTGATATGGAATAAACGCCGTATCCTTTCGACTGCGTCACCGTGAAGGTATAAACTTCTCCTTTGTTCAGGCTCACGCTTGCCTGCTGAACGGACGAACTCAGATCCGTATCGAGGATCGTTACGCCGTCCGCATCTTCGATACAAAGCGAAATTCGGAAACTGCTGCTCTGAATCGCGCTTTGAAAGATATACGTATCGGAACTTTGTGCCGTGTATCGATACACATCCTCCGTGTTATCGGCGGAAAGTGTTCCACCGAACGAATTGCCGTAGACTGTTTCGGCCTGTGAAGCCTTGGAAGAAGACGAAGCATCGGAGGAGGACTGAGAGGATGGGACAGACGGAGTCTGCGTGGATTTCGAGTCGCTCGCGGAGGGCGCGGCCGTCTGCTGCTCTGTGGCGGAATCGGACGGACTGCTGTCGGCAACCGCTTTGCTGCCATTCCCGTCCACCAGCAGTGTCACGAAAATGGTTCCGAGAAAAATCACAGCGGCAATCGCGCTCAACCAGATCACTCTGCGTTTTTTTCCGCGTCCCGTTTTCGGTGCGGCATTCGTTGTCACTGCCCGCGGCTCCCGTTCCGCTTCCGCACGCCTTCCGGCGGCCGATCTTGCGGGAGGCATCACCAAAGACGCCGCATAGCGTTTGTCGGCGGCACAATACGGGCACCGATCCAATGTTTTCAGATACTGATGCGCACGGTTGACCCCGCACGGCTTCAGCTGTTTTTCATACCGAAGCAACGCCGCATGCCACTCGATTGCGGATGGACGTTCTTCGGGATGATATCTGCCTGACAGAAATGCCCGTGTAAACAAATCGTTCAGCTCTTCCGAAAGAATTTCGACGGGAGGAACCGCCGCTGCCTGCGGCTTGTTCCCCGGCTTAAAGCAATAACTGCCGCGTTTGACTGCCAGATTTCCCACTCCGGGCGATGCGGTGGAAGCGGTTTCGCTGATTCGGATGCCGTTGAATGGCGTATATCCGTTCATCAGCAGACGGAAAATATGAATCGCCAGCGCAAAGTTGTCGGTCTGTTTCGTAAAGGTCGGCAGCGGCGCAACCGCATAGGCGTCTTTTTTGTACGGTTCGCACGCCCTCAGCAGCTCCGGCGCGACATATCCGTCCAGACAGACATTGCACCGATATGTCATGCCGCTTTGCGGGTCACGGATATGATACGAATCCGTGTCCAGGAAAGCCACGTGCCCGTTTTCCAGATTCACCCCGATGTTGTGCGGATTGAAATCCCCGAATATATAGCCCGCTTTATGGATTCCGCTGATGACTGCGCAGATATTTTCCGCCACAATCAGTTTCTGCTTCATCGTGATGTGACGATAGCGCACAGACGGATATTTATACAGTTCGATCAGCTCATCGGTAATGTCCAATTTGGGCATGACAAAACCGACGAATGTTTTCTGTTCGTCGTAAAGCACATCGAGAGGCCATGCAATCTGCGAAAGCACCTTGGGATTCGGCGGATTGCACACCATCAGTTTGAGTTTTTGTTCCAACTCTTCGGAAGCATATCCTGCGTGATAAATCTTGGCAAGCCGGTCACGATGGTTCGGAATCGGATGAATGTCACCCTCGCCTCCGCATCGGAACGCTTTGTCCTCCAACAGGTACTGCTGTCCGGAAAGTCCGTATGTTATCATATCATTCCCTCCGAAACATTCCGAACCGGGTTTCGGGCGGTATTGTCGTATTGTTCGTCAATCGGCTTCCGCATCATCGTCCGATTGTGTTTCTTCGATTGCTCCGTCGCGCACTGGCGGATTGCCGCAGGCTTCTTCCGTATCTTCTTCCTCGGACGGCTCTTCTTCCCGTCGTGAAGACAATCCCGGGTAGGCCAACTCCCGCCACGCCGCATCATATTTTCGTTTCAGCTCATTCCAGTCCGGTTCCGCGTAATAGTCCGGCGGCTGTTTTGTTACCGCAATCTCATCGTCTGTCAGCACCAAAATCGTTTTGTCGTCATTCACTCTGGATTCCGGGATGCCGAGCATAAACCGTCCGATCCGCTCGCCGACTTCGTCGCTCCCGAGCGATTCGAGATGCAGGGATTCGCTGTCCATAAAATATTTTGCCAGCGCCACGTGGATCTTCACCTGCGCATCGCGGATATAAATCGGATACATCAGTTCCAACATCCCGTCGGTTGCCAACAGCACACTCGCAACCCGTTTCGGATAAATGCCGAATACCCATTTTGCTTCTCCGAAATACAGCGGATAGACGCGCCCTTCCTCATCCCGCTGCTGCTCGGTCACCTGTTCATAGCACCCGTCTTCCGTGTATGCGATGATGCCGCTGTCTCCCGACTGTCCGTAATAAAGCCATCCGTCGATGAGGATGGCCAAACTGAGCGTCGTATCATACTGATCCGGATCATGCCCGTTTTCAAATGCCGTCTCTTCGATTTGATGCTGTGCGGTACGAAACGAATCGCATAAGATATCGAATAGTTCCTGCTGCGTTTGCGCATCCGCAATATGTTCCGCGCAATATTCCACCGCAACATCCGCGGCAATTCTGGATGCCGTGTCGGAATATAATTCGCTGCCGAGGCCGTCGGCCACTGCACCGATTGCTGAATTGCGGGTGCAAAGAAGATAACGGTGGGCATCCTGGCAGACCGTGTCGTTTTTCACATGGTAGATACCCTGCTGCGTCACTCCATAAGCGTAAATCATCGTGTCGCCTCCGCCGTTTCTATTGCCGCAGGCTTTGGATGCACCTTCGAAAACAACGAACTACATCCAGTCATCCGTGTCTTTGTCCACATTTTCGGGAAGCGGAACCCCTTTCGGTGTTTCTCCGGGAGAACTGACGGAAACGGAACGCATGCTCTTGTTCACCCAGTCAAAAAATCCGGTAAAATCATACCCTCTGAGTTTCATGACCTTTTTGCCCGAAAGCTTGTGCAGAATCGTGGAATCATAATCATCCACGCCGAGCGAGAAAAATCTGAGTTTATTGTTTTCTTCCATATCCCGAATGGTCTGTGCAATTTCGTCAATATCTCCGCCGTACCCGTCAGAGATCATAATCACCCATGGTTTATACGGCTGGCTGCCCGTTCTGCCGTAAAATCGCGACCGTTCGTTGACCATGTTCAAAGCCAGTTCGATCGCAGGAGCCATGTTTGTGCCGCCCTGTGCGGTCAGCTTCACCGCTTCCATATATTCGACCGGCATAAATTCCTGTACCACGTTCGGTTCGTTGTTGAATTCCACAATCGCAATGTCCAGAATATCCCGGGTCGCGCGGTCTTCGCAGACTTCAAGTTTAAATTTATTGAGCGCCGCGTTCAGTTCATCGATGGGGTTGCCCTGCATCGATCCCGACGTATCCACCAACAGCAGACAAGCCATATGTGACTCACTGGCATTGATGATCGTCGGCACACAGTCCACGAACTCTCTCTGATTCATTTCATCCATTTCGTTTCTATCCTCCGTCATATGCGGACTTTCGCCGTAAAAGGCGCATCCGCTGCTTTGTCCAAATGCTCCTTTTCAGCATCGTTCTTCGGATCATCGGAGTCTCGGGGCTCCGCGGATCGCGCTGTTTGCCCATTGACAAAACAGGGCATTTCCAAAGCAAATATGTTTCATTCTAGTTTCGCGGCAACCGTTTGTCAATAAATTCGGCATACTTAATCGGATTATAACTTTTTTGGAACTTGCAAAAACAATGCCGCGACTGCTGATTTTTATTATCTGAATTATGCAATTATTTATATTTTCAATTATTGCCGAATGCAAATAAAAAGCATCGCTGTCGATGCTTTTCAAAAATCCGTCGGAGCCATGCAAATGAACCCAACTCTTCACACTTCGTCTGCGTACAGCTGTCCGATTTCACGCCATAATTCAAACGCATCGGCATTCGGATGATATTCCGTCGCAGGCCGCACATTGAAAATATGTGTTGAACGCTTTTCCGGGTCATACGCTTCCCATTCCACGCCACCCCCGTTCGGATTCCCGTATTTTGCAAAATTGACCCATGCGGTGTTGAGTTGACCCGTCATGGCGGCAAGCTTCTTTTTCGATGTCAGCTTATGGAGAATCGCCAATCCTCCGTTCAGGTTGCCGAGCGCAAATCCGATCTCGCTGCCGTGCGTCGCACCGAAACGCAGCAGTTTGAGTAATCCTGCTGCAAAATCATAACGATACACCCACACCTTTGCGTGAGCCGCCTGAGCATCCGCGCATCGGATATGATCCGCCCAAAACGCACGGTCGCGCGCAATGGCGCACATCTGCTCGCGTTCATTCGGCAGTTTGCCATAAATCTCTTTGATCCGCGGCAAATACGCTTCCTTTCCATTGAAGCGCAGCATCGTTTCAATCTGCGCCCAATTGTTCGGAAACATCGTATTTCTCTTATTGACGAAAATGGTTCCTTCGTCATGATTGCTGCCGAAAATCACATCCACCCCTTCTGCGCTTCCCTCAGCCATCGCTTCCCACGGAAACTGCGGAATCAGATCATCCCCGATTACGGGACCGAGGCAATAAATGGATGGATACGCGGAGCAGTTATTGAGCACCAGCCAGCAAGCGGCGTCTTTCATGGCATCGGAGGGAATCTCTTTTAATTTATATACTTCTTCGGGTGCCAAATTCATTTGCTCCAGAAACAGGTTCAGATTCAACTGCTGAGCGTATTTCGTACCACAACTCCCCGCGAGCCCGCTCTGCGCGATTGCCTTGTTGAACAGCCCTTTTGCTTCGGGACAGGCAAGCATATCATAGACAGCCGTACCGCCCGCGCTTTCCCCCGCAATGGTGATGTTGTCAGGGTCGCCGCCGAAAGCCTCAATGTTTTCCTTGATCCATTTCAGCGCCGCGAGCTGATCCGACACGCCGCAGTTGGAATCAAACGAATCGTCATAAATCGAAAAATCATAAAAGCCGAGCGGTCCCACACGGTAGTTGAAATTAACAAACAACACACCCTGCTTTGCCATAAACGCTCCGTCATAGGACGGATCGCTCCCTTCTCCCACATGGTTCGCTCCGCCGTAAATCCAGACAAACACAGGCAGTTTCTCGCCGCCAGACGGTTTCCAAATATTCAGATACAGGCAGTCTTCGCTTTCGGGAGCGGTTTCAATCGGGTTTCCGATCTGCATAAACAGAAACTGCACCGGCTTGTTTCCGAACGTTTTGCACTCCCGCACCCCTTCCCACGCGTCCATCGGTTGCGCCCGTTTAAAGCGAAGATCCCAAACGGGCGGCTTTGAGTGGGGAATTCCCAGCCACACATCCAGTCCGTCTTCGGTGTACCCCTCTACTGTTCCTTTTGCTGTATTGACAATCAAACTCATATGCACTCCTCCCGATTCGAAAATACATTCATCAACTATTTTTACGCCACACATGTTGCTTATCTTTTTGTTTCGATTATAATAGAATCAAAAACAACATGCAATTGCCACCGCATGAAGAGTTGAGGAATATGCCTCATTGATGTAAAAAATGTGGTGCAATGGGAGAAATCGATGCAAACGAATTCCAACGATCTGCGTACAAAGCGTACACACAAAGCGATCCGCACCGCCTTGGAAACATTGATACTGACAAAAAACTATCGCGATATTACCATCAAAGAGCTGTCCGAATTGGCAGGGATCAACCGCAAAACGTTTTATCTGCATTATAAATGCCTCGATGATTTATTCGAAGAATTGGAAGATGAAATCGTTGAAGAATTTACCGCGATCCGCACCGCAGATCATGCGGAAAATTATGAGGAAGGCACGAGAAATTTTTTCCGCATCCTTTTCCGCCAGCCGGATCTGCACAAACGCCTGATCTGCTCGGAAGATTACTTCCCCGTTTTCCGCGGAGTGCAGCAAAAACTCATCCGCATGTATCGGCTTGACTGGTTTGACGCCGGATTTCCGACTGAATACCAATCACTGTTAGTCACCTATTTCTGCACGTCCATCGAGCTGTACCGTCAATGGATTGCCGACGGCGAACGGATTTCTGCAGATGCATTCACAGATTTTTCGGTTGGATTATTGTGCGGAAACATCAGCGAGCGGCTGAATATGCTCGGATAATATGCATATTATTGCATTACTTTTATTTATATAAAAACAATCTTCATCGGTTCTATTTCTGTCTGTTTATTTACGCAAAGCATTTGAGAAAATTGACAAGCCCCCGTTAAAATTGACGGATCCGCCAAGAGGAGGTTTGCAAATTCGGATCATGCAATCACCCGAATCACAACGATTCTTTCTGTGTCTTTCAGGACGTGGCTTTTCTAACGGAAAAACGAATAACCTGTTGCGGGCGCCCGGAATCAAAAAAATTCCATTTGAAAAACGTATGAAACTATCAACATTTCATATTGCAAAACATTGCATTTTACAACTATTTGAAATGTAATGTATTATACTCTGGAAACACCGCATTTTTTGCTGAACAGAGCCTTTTTTTCATAAAATTCAAGAATTGAGCACCCTCCCATCCCTTCGTATCCATGGTACTTCGCTGAGAGTTTCACAAAGTTATCAACAATATATGCACACAATTGTTGATAAATACAACTTATTTTTATAAAAGAAAACCGCTCATTGACTGAGCGGTTCTGTGTATACCGGCTATTTTTTCTTCGCCTTTTTCATCTTATCGATTTCGTCTTCGACTTCTTTTGCGCCTTCTGCGTAATATTTCTGTTCATCCGGTGCCAGTTCGTGCAGAAGCCGCAGGAATTCTCCCGCATGCACACGTTCTTCGTCCGCAATATCGGTCAGCACGTCGATTGCGAGTTTATTGTCGGTGGACTCCGCGAGCTGCATATACATCTGGATGGCTTCATATTCCGCAGAAACCATGAAGCGGATCGCGCGGATCAGTTCCGCGTCGGTCAGTTTGCGGTCATGTTTCAGTCCGGAAAAGGGTTGTCCAAAATCTGGCATAATCTGTTCCTCCTGCAAATTCATTTGCGAACTCAGCGGTTCGCTGTCTTCATTATACTCCGAATGCCGCGCGCTTTCAATTCATGAGGAAGCGGAATGTTTGTTGTGACATCATAAACTTACAAAAAATACATTTGATTTTAAGTGTCTGCCGCCGCGTACAACCGAAGGAATCAGCTCAGACAGATCGTAAGTTCCATTTGACCGATCTGACCATAGTGCATTTTCTGTCTTTCCGGGATATCAAAAAAGAGCATTGCAGCCTTCCCAATCGATTGAGCATCAGCACACATCTCAGAGGACTCACTTATCCCTGCATCGGTCATGACGGATTTTCAATCATTTCCAATAAATGATTGTATTTGCCCCGATTTTCGATCGGAAAGTACTTATTTATGAATCCGTCCACCATTTCCTGCGTGATTGCAATGCCCAAATCATCAATCAAATTCATTACTTTTACAGCAAAAAGGACAGCCCTGTTGATATCAATTTGCTTATGCAGAATCATCTCTGACAAAGCCATCTCGCAATGGGCTAAAATATTTACGTCAATGAACAAATCGTTCCCTTTTTTGTTGTAATTTTTGTTTGAAAAAAGGCGGGGCAGATGCTGCGTATGTTCGATCGCTACCGCCAAAATCGACTCAAATCCGTTTCTGGTATATTCAAGTTGAAATGCGGAAAAATGTTCATCGCCTTTCATCAGCACATAATGAAGTGTCCAATAATACAAAAGCGGATATTGATTCGCCCATTCCTCCTTAGTGCACGTTTTCGAAAATTTGACAGACTCATTGATGAGCCATGAAAAATATCGATCAACAAACAACGATGCAAGTTCATTTTTACTCTTATAGTGATTAAATATGCCGGAATGTACGATATTGCAGTTCTCGGCGATTTTTCTTAAAGTAGTTTTCGAATATCCGTCATTATAGAATAATTTTATAGCTTCTTGTTCAATCAGTTGTTTTGTGCTGATATTTTCGTTCTGTCCTTTTTTTGTCATTTTGTCACTCCGCATTCAAATCGTTTTGATTAATTGAATAAAAACGTGCATGCACTGCACATTCTTGATATTTTTTTATCATACCATAAATCGGCATAATCTGAACCATTTATCTTTTTTCATGCAATTATACTATATATAAAAAATACTTTCATTTCAACTGAATGCTGCATTTCCGATCAGGCATATCCGTTCTTTTAACGCTACTGCCAAGAGTCATCCGATGATCTCCGCCGGTACTTGCCGAACAATCCGTCCATCCCTGTTTTTCTTTTTGATTCCAATGCGGCGAGGATTCCCCGTGAAACATAGCAAACAATAGAGTTTGAGGAATATTTTAATTGATTGTAGTATTTTCAAATAAAAATGCCAATTTGTTTACGAAATGAAATTTACAAATTATATTGACGTAGATATTTCCATATGATAGAATGTATATGGCCATGGTCATATATGTCAAATCCAATGTATTGTAGGGAGGATTATCATCAGTAATCAGCACCGGAAAATGGGGCTGATTTATGAATTGAAAAATATGCCGTTTTTTAAAGATGAGAAGTAATTACACTGTTCGGCGAATCACAGCTTCTGCTTCAATCTCTTTGTTTTTTTATGAATTTTTCGGAACGGACAAGATAAATTGACTGCACCCGATCAATTCGATGCGGGAACCCGATTTGCCGGGAATGTTTATGAAACCATCATGTCAAAAGGAAAAATATCTTCAAAAGCGTAACCGGAACCGATTGATGGTCGTTCGGGTTTGGTAAGTAATCCCTGATTCCAACAACAGGGAAAGTCAGTCAAGACGCTGTTCAAAGCGATTGCTCCGAACAATCAGCCGTAAAATCAAAAAACGCGCCGAATAATCTGAAAAGCATCAATCCGACGCTTCCTGTTCCGAATCCGAATAAATCGGGGGAAACAGCGTTTTACGGTTCCGTCAAATCATCCTCGGAGTGAATCCGATTGCGAAGGAAATATACAAAAAATCGAGCAGACATTTTCAATGCAGATGATGTGGAAGGTATAAAATATCTTATGGAAGGAAAATGATATGAGCATTTCTAATTTAGAAGAAAAAAGACAGAGAGTAATAAAAACAATACAAAGAGAAACAGTTGACAAGCCGCCTTTTCTGCTTGCGGCGGACGGATACTTCCCCTATTATGCCGGAGTGGAAAAATCAGAAGTAACCACATATGAAAAAGCGGTGGAAATCGTAACGAAAGTATCGGAAGATCTGCAATACGATACAACCTACTTCCCGTTTATGCCCGCAAATCTTATGGTCTCCCCCATGCTGCAGCTGCTCGGCGGAGGATGCCATGTGGTAAAGGATTTTTCAAAACAAATATATCCCGAAAAAGTTACCATTATGCAGCCTGACGAATATCCCGAATTGATTAAGAATCCTTCCAAATACCTTCTCGATAAAGCATTGCCGAGAAGACTGGATCTTTTGGGAGATATCACCGACGAAGAGAAAACCAACCGAATCATGGGCACACTGGGAGAAATGCAAAAAGTGGGGCAATACTATCAAGGCATTGAAGAAGCCGGTTCCCTCAACATGATGGCATCGGCATGGCTGAGCCCCGTGGATTATATTTTGGATTTTCTCAGAGATTTTTCGGGGATTATGTCCGATATCAAACGAACTCCTGAACTGGTCCGTGACGCCGGGCTGGCTATTCTTGAGGAACTCAAACCTGCGATCAAATCCATGGCGAAACCTGCAACACAAGACAAAGCGGTATTCATGCCCATGCACACGCCCGCCTATCTGCGCCCCAAAGATTTTGAAAAAGTATATTGGCCTTCCTATAAGGCAACCGTTGAATATTTGACAGACTGCGGATTCAATGTGGCATGTTATTTCGAGAAAAAATACGGTCATTTGTTTGATTATCTGCAGGATCTTCCGAAACAGGGTGTCATCGGTTTGTTCCAGGAAGACGATATACGCATGACCAAAGAAAAATTGGGCAAGACCATGGCAGTAGCCGGAGGCTTATCCACCACCCTCTTGGAATTCGGAACAAAGGAAGAATGCCTCGATCAGGTGAAAGGGCTGATTGATGATTTATGCCCCGGCGGCGGATACTTTATTGCGCCCGATATGCCCATGATGTTCCCGGTGGATGGCAAACCGGAGAACTTGAAGGCAGTTGCGGATTATATCAGAGACTATCGTCTATAATGAAATAATGAGGTGAAAAAATGGAAAAAACATCGAACAAGGAACTGTTGGAAAATATAGCAAAAAATGTCTTGAACGCAAAAAGCGAAGAGGAAATCACCTCTTTTGTCAGCACGGTGCTGTACGGGATATTGATCAACAATTAATTCATCGAAAAGCCCGTATGAACTACTTTGCGCTGCATCGGATGCGGTTTTCATTGATGACCGTCATGACAGCTCTTTGCAGTCGGCCCGCCGCCAATGAACCGAATAAGCGTACAATCCGTATCCGATCGGAGCAGAACCCGATCAATATCAAATGAACCAAGAAAAAAGCCGACTCCCGAATGAGCGGCTTTTTTCGTTCAATACTTGGTGGCATCATCTTCTCCGACGTATCTTTTGCGATGCCAAACGATGAGCTACATCGCCCCTTCGGGAGGCATATTATCCAGCAGCTCATACGAAAGCAGCAGATGCAGTCTGATGCGGGGGTCGTCCAGATCTACGCGAAGGAGCGATTTGATTTTATCGATCCGATACAAAAGCGTGCTTCTGTGCACATACAGCGTTCGGGTGGTTTGCGCAAGATTGCGTTCGTTTTCCAGATAAATGCGAAGCGTGTCGAACAATCCCGAGTTGTGTTTCTGATCATATGCATACAGGCTGAGCAGATGCGACTCACACAGCATCAGCGGCATCAATTCGTTGGCTGCCTGCTCCAGAATATACTGCAGCTTATAGTCGTTGAATTTATAAATCCAGATCGTCGGAGTCTTTCTGCTGCCGATGCGAAACGCGATGTCCGTCTGAAGATAATAATAATAAAACAGACGGAAATCATGCCCCAAGGAACTCACGCTTGCGCGAAACAGCCCTTCGCGCAAAAACACCG
Organism: Anaerofustis sp.; assembly: GCA_041447245.1. Classification (GTDB taxonomy): domain Bacteria; phylum Bacillota; class Clostridia; order Eubacteriales; family Anaerofustaceae; genus JBGMEA01. The sequence continues at coordinate 80,730 of JBGMEA010000015.1, read as the reverse complement.
CGAGCTTCTGAAAAAAATCGTCTTCTTTAATCTCGCTTCTCTCGGGGTTTGCCACCACGATGATGCGGTCATGATAAAGAAAAATGCAAAATCCGGGAAACAGATTTTCCAGCCTGTGACAGGTGAATTCGTTGGCATATGTGGAGTAGTCCCGCTCCTGCAGATAGATCGTCACGCAGATATAACTGTCGTCAATATTCCAGTGAAACGCCTGCAACCGGTTTTGCAGCACCACTTCGTTCGTTTTCTTGAACTCCAGCAGTTCCGTCAGAGACTGTTTCAGATCATTGGAAATGTTAGACTGCAGCGTGTCGCTTTTTCTCAGCGCCGCCAGCACCATATAAGCGAAATGCTCGATCAGTTCATAATCTCCCGGCGTGATCGCCCTGCCGATTTCGCTCACGCAGATTCTGCCGATATAAATCTGCTCCAGCCGCAGATTGATATACAGAATGCGATAGCCGAACTGCTGCTCGGAAAACATCTGCGAACCCGCTGTCCCCATGGTTTGCTGATACTCGGGAGAAACTTTGAAATCGTTCAGAATATCCAGAGGAAGGGAAAATTTCTTTGACGTCTCATCGTAATACCACTTGAATTGTCCCTGCATCTCATTCACATTTGCCAACACAAAAAAATTGGTATCGTGAATGAAGATCGGATTTTCGAAGATCGGAATGCTGATGGTGCACAGTTCCTCCAGCGATGCATTGTTGATGACCGCATCCGTCATGTCATCATCCCATTTGTGCAGCGACATAAACACCGCCTGCACATCGCCGTAAAGTTCGCATGGGTCTGCATCAGCCGATACGCTGAAGCAGCGGTTGCGTTCTGCCGTTGTCTCATCCGGTTCGCCGATGCAGATGATCGCCTGGCCGTTCAGCTCGGGCAACCCGTTAAAAAACGATGCCTGCCCGATCAGCACATGCTGCGGCAGAGGCTTCATCCCCGCTATCATCAGTTGGGAGCTGACATAACGCCGCGGGTCATCGCATTTGGACGGATAAGCAATGGGGCTCCATTTTTTCAAACGTTCACATAAAACGGTCATGCTGATTCGCATAATAATTTTGTATCCCTTGAATGATGATTTATATTTCGTATAAAATATATTAAATTCTACGGAGAATGTCAACCATATTGTAGGATTTACTTTTTGATCTGACAGCTCTATAATCAAAATATCACGAAAAATATGTCAGATTCTCCCGAAAACAAACGCATTATGCGACATGATTCGTGTTAATTTTCAGGCGCCTGCAGTTTTTGCCACATTACTCAATCGGAAAGGAAATTGATACAATGTTAACCAAAAGAGAAAATTTAATGGAAACCATCAAAGGCGGCAAACCGGATCGATATGTCGTTTCGTTTGAACCGTTTGAACTGTTTCTTGATCCGATCGTGGTCGGAATCGGCGGATTCGCGCTGACAATGCAGCCCGGCACCACGGAAGTAAACGGATGGGGCGTTACCGTCCAGTATCCGCTGGGAGCTCCGGGACCGTTTCCGGTGCATGATAAGGAGCACGTCATTCTCAAAGACATCACCAAATGGAAAGATGTCATCAAAGCACCGAGAGTTGTCTATTCGGATGAAGAATGGGCTCCGACCAAAGCACTGGTCGATAAAGTAGATCGCAAAGACAAAATGGTAACCGCATTGATCGCTCCGGGGCTCTTTGAAAAACTTCATTATTTTATGAGCATGCAGGATATGCTGATGAACTTTTACGAAGAACCGGAAGCCGTGCATGAGCTCATTGACTTTGTCACGGACTGGGAACTTGAATACTGCAAAGAGCTCGTAAAACACATGAAGCCCGATGCCATGTTCCATCACGACGACTGGGGCAGCCAGAAGTCCTCGTTCATTTCCCCGGAAATGTTCGATGAATTCATCACCCCCGCCTATAAGAAAATATACGGTTACTGCAAAGATCAGGGAATGCTGATTGTGCATCACTCCGATTCCTATGCAGCCAATCTCGTACCGTCGATGATCGATATGGGTGTCGATATCTGGCAGGGAGCCATGTCCACGAACAACATTCCGGAACTGATCAAACAATACGGCGGAAAAATCACATTCATGGCCGGCATCGATAACGGCATTGTGGACAGACATGACTGGACAAAAGAAAAAGTGGCCAAAGAAGTGGAACGCGTCTGCCGCGAAAACGGAACGAAATATTTCATTCCCGGCACAACGATGGGCGGACCGATGAGCACATATCCGGGTCTTTATGAAGCGGTCAACGAAGAAATCGAACGAATGAGCAAAATCATGTTCGCATAACATTCCGCTCGGTTCGGGGATCACGAATCTATGCAGTTTCATTACTGCAAATAAATCATTCCATACGGGAGGAAACTATGTCAAAAATTTCAGAAGTAAAAGCAAATGTCGAAGCAGGCAAAGCGAAGATCGTACCGGGCTTGGTGCAGGAAGCACTCAACGAAGGAGCAGGCGCACAGGAAATTCTGGCGGCGATGATCGAAGGAATGGGAGTGGTAGGCGAAAAATTCTCATCCGGAGAAATCTTTGTACCGGAAATGCTGGTCGCAGCTCGTGCCATGCAGAAAGGTGTCGAAGTATTAAAACCCTTACTTGCAGGCGAAGGCGCAGTCTCTTTAGGCAAATGTGTCATCGGAACGGTAGCGGGAGACCTGCATGACATCGGCAAAAACCTGGTGTCTCTCATGATCGAATCGGCAGGATTCGATGTGATCGATCTCGGCGTTGACGTACCGAAAGAACGCTTTATCGATACGATCAAAGCAAACCCCGATGTGAATCTGGTAGCATGTTCCGCACTGCTGACCACCACCATGCCGTCCCTCGAAGAAACCGTCAAAGCAATCAAAGCATCCGGCTTGAAAGGTTTCAAAGTAATCGTGGGCGGAGCTCCGATTACGCAGGGCTTCGCAGATGAAATCGGTGCTGACGGTTACGCGCAGGATGCAGGCGGTGCTGCCGTGCTTGCGAAATCCATCATAAAATAACAGAATCTGACTAAACAATCAAATAAATCTGCAAGGGTTCGTCCGAGGTCCATGTGCTTTTATGCCACAGCCGCGCGTCGAACCCTTGTGGCATGTAACGAAACAGGAGATATTATGATCATCATCGGAGAAAAAATCAACGGATCCATCCCGTCGGTAGCGAAAGCAATCGCAGAACGCGACGGAGAAAAGATCAAAGAACTGGCGAAAGCCCAGACAGCAGCGGGAGCGACGTTCATCGACGTGTGCGCATCGGTGTCGGAAGACATCGAAGTGGAAACGATGAAATGGCTCATCGACCTCGTACAGGAAGTGAGCGACCTTCCGATAGCGGTAGACAGCCCGAGCGTGAACGTATGCATCGAATGCATGCCGTTCTGTAACAAACCCGGGCTGTTCAACTCGGTCAGCATGGAAGGGGACAAAACAGACCTCGCTTTCCCCGTGCTTGCGGCAAACCCGGGATGGGAAGTTGCGGCGCTCTTAAACGACGACAATGGCATCCCTCAGACAGCGGAACGAAGACTGGAAGTGTTCGCAAACCTGATGGCAAAAGCCAAAGAGTACGGCATCGATCCCTCGAGATTCCACATTGACCCGCTGGTTGAAATGCTGTGCACCTCGGAAGACGGAATCAAGATGGTAACGGATGTCATCCATGCCATCAAATCCGAATACCCGACCATCCACATCACAGGAGCGGTATCCAACATCTCCTTCAACCTGCCGGCAAGAAAGCTGGTGAATCAGGGATTTGTGGTGCTGGCGATGAATGCGGGAATGGACAGCGCAATTCTTGACCCCTTAAACAGAGATATGATGGGAATGATCTATGCGACGGAAGCGCTTCTCGGCATGGATGATTACTGCATGGAATACATCGCGGGATACAGAAACAACATCTACGGCACACAGCCGAAGAAATAGTCTTAGATATATCCATTATTTTCATCGTACTCGATCAGCCATAGTTATCATCGAGTCCTCCATAGGAATCGGAAAATAATGGTCGCCATATATCAGAAAACAGAGAACCCATTGATAACGGGTTCTCTGTTTTTATTGATAATGAAATCATCGAAAAGACAGAAACAGATTGGCAATGAAATAAGTATGATACCAACCTCGGTATAAAAAAATAGAAAAGCTCTTTTATCTGAGTTACTTGCTGTTTGAGCCTTGTTATCAATTGCAACAAACCGTAATTAATCAGTTTATACTGCAACAATATAGCGAAATATAAATACGGTTTCGCTTCACGAAATCATGCCGATGCCATATCCTTCTTTGAAAAAGGAATTCCGGCCAGCTTGAAAGCCAATGCCGTCAGCGGCTGCATGGAAGCGAATACTACAATAAATCCACCTAACAGAAGCTGCGGATATACTCCCAGTAATGCCGGAAGGAAATAACCTTTGGGTGTGTTGATAAACATCAACACCGCAGCAATCACGGTAACAAAGCAAATCGTTATGATGACGCATTTTACGAAATATTCCATAAATCCATGATCTTTGAGTTTCATTGCTTTGGCGAGCGATTCTCCCCACTGCGGTGCGGGGAGCAATGTCCCTACGGTAAAGCCCACTGCGAAACTTCCTGCAAAAGATACGAAGAATGTGTAGGTATCCAAAGCACCGTTGACAAACAGCATAAATCCGGTGAAGATTGCACCGAGTACGATATTAAAACACAAATTTATAAATACAGGGATATTTTGAGGTTTCAGTTTCATTTGCAACACTCCTTTAATATTAATGGATAATATGAAATGAATAACATCGAGAAAAACATGCTGTCAATTGATAGAGATGATTAGAATGGATCAATCAATGATAGGACTGACCCATTCTTATTGGTTCCTTTTTCCAATAAACCAATGATGTACGAATCAGCTAAGCCTCATAGTTAGGGACGTACTCAATCCCTGCTTTCACTGCATCACACATTGCTTTGGAATGCTTCGCAATAAATTCATTGGCAATCTCTTCGTTTACCGGATTGAGGCTCATCAAGATAGAATTCGTGAACATGAACCCTGTTCCGTCATAAGCCATTGTTTTGAGATATTTGACAATCATCTTTTCAATATCCTGTCTTGTTGCAGTTGCCTGCCCCAACACTTCCTGGGCATCCAAAGCGCTGGCGAAGACGATCCTGTCTCCGTATTCTTTTTTGAGTCTTGGCAAATCGTTGACAGGCATGACGCTTTCCCAGCCCTCAAATCCACATTCCAACCATGCCGGAATCAGCGTTTCAATCTTACCGCAGCTGTGTTGCATCACATGTTTATATCCGATTGCTCTTGCTGCATCAGCAATTTTTTTGTAGTGTGGGAAAAGATGCTTTACGTAAAAATCCGTCGGAAGGAACGGTGCTTTCTGAGTTGCCATATCATCATGGTACAGAAAAATATCCGGCTGAACGAGTTCGTACATCTTTTTCAGAAGTCTGATCTTATGTTCTGCAAAGGCTGCCATCATTGCATCAAATTCTTCAGGATCTTCATATGCCGCAATCAGAGCATTTTCAAATCCCATCATTATATGAGACCGTTCAAATATTCCGTTTAAAGAAATGTAAGTTATCATGTTATTTTCCCGATCGAATTCACGCGTTTGGTCAAACACCGGTGAAAAATCAATCTTTTCGAGATCAGGAAACACAACTTTTTCTTTCCAATCATCAAGTTCCGTAAATTTTATATCGCTGACATCAGGATTCGTCATACCCATTGCGGTAGGACAACTGATCCATTTTGTGCCCCAAGCGTCGACCCCGTCCGAAAATACAGGACGTTCTACAAACCCATCAATGAAAGTGGGAGCGTCTGCAAAAAAATGAGGAATCCAGTCCGCAACTTCGTGATTAAAAATTTTTTCCATATTTTCTTTTGGTGTAGTCATAATAATCTCCTATTCTGTTTTAATATAATTCTTTTCCCGGCTGATGAACGCAGCCTTATTTTACGATGGATTTCGCAAGCACGGCAGCACCGCCTGCATCCTGCGCATAACCGTCCGCACCGATTTCATCCGCGAACGACTGCGTAATCGGAGCTCCGCCCACGATCACTTTAAAGCCCGTCAGACCGCTTGCTTTGATTGCTTTCACGGTTTCTTCGAGCGACGGCATTGTGGTGGTCAGCAGTGCCGAACATGCCACCAGGTTGCATCCCGGAGTTGATTTGATGGTGTCGATGAATTTTTCTTTCGGTACGTCAACGCCGAGATCGATCACATCGAATCCTGCCGATTCGATCATGAGAGACACCAGGTTTTTGCCGATGTCATGCAGGTCTCCCGCCACGGTTCCGATGATGCAGGTACCCAGAGATACCGAACCTTCTCCCGCGAGAAGCGGTTTTAATACTTCGACGCCTTTCTGCATGGCGCGTGCCGCGACCAGCATTTCAGGTACAAAGATTTCTCCGGATGAGAATTTTTCACCTACCACTCCCATTCCTTCGATCATTGCTGCCAGGATTTCCTGTGCTCCTGCGCCTTCATTCAGTGCTTCCTGCACCAGTCCAGGTACGATCTTTGCTTTGCCTGCTTCTACGTTTGCTTTTACTTCTGCAACTTTTGACATTTTTTTCCTCCCAAAATGAATAGAATCCGGTTGCTCTCAACAACCTAAAAAATGGAATAACATAATAGCCTAACGCGTTAGCCTATTATGTTAGCTATCATACACTTTGTTTGTTCCTCTGTCAATCTTATTTTGTAAATTATTTTTTTAATTTGAACTTCTATTAAAAAAGGCTTCAATAATTTACAAAACACACATTCAAATATATTTTTCCCAAGTTAAATCCCCATCAAATAATTTTTAATATCACGACGAAATATGCTATGATTAGAAAAAAAGAAATGGAAACAACATGGCAGACAGACGGTTTAACAAAAAAAATAAAAACTTAATCATGCAGAATTCGATCAAGTATTTTTGTGAATATGGATATACGGAAACGACAATGCGAATGATTGCGCAAGCAAGTGGGATATCAACGCCAACCATATTTAATTACTATAAAAGCAAATCGGAAATCATATCCATCTTGCTCGAAAGATATCTGAATGCATTACTAAAAATAACGGAATTATATGCAGCGAAAGCCGATAATGCAAAAGACCGTGAAAAAGTACTGTTTTTCTATTGGACTGCACATTTCTATTTTGTTAAGCAGGACGGAAAACTCTTTCAAACGATAGAATCAAAAGAATTTTCAATTGATCAAACATATTTCACAACTATGTTTCGGGATTTGTTCGGTTGGGAAATTCCAGAAGACGATCTGGAAAATCGATTGTATTCTGCGATGATTGTCAGCACGATGCGCACGATTGGAGATTTTTGTTACAGCGGAGAAATTTCGATTGAGAGAGCTGTCTTTGAATTGATCAACGCCTGTTACGCATATACACGAAAAAACGGCCTACAGTCGGAAACGGAAATAAACCAGTTTGTAAGCAGTTTGAACTTTGGTGAATTTTTACACTACAGTTTACTGGATGATATTTTGTTAACAAATTTTGGCGAGGAATACAGCATTTAATTTAACATTCAGAAGGGTTCCCCTTTTCGATTGAATTATAAGTTTATTTCTTATTCCATTATCAATAATGAGAATGCATATCTCATATATCAAAACCCAAAAGACCACCCCCCGAATAGAGGTGGTCTTTTGTTTATGATGGCGTATTCTCTGATGACCGATCATCAGCATCTCCTTTCATGGAACTGTCATAAATAATAAGGAACGCGTTATACGCGTTCCTCACCTGAAACAAATATATTCGATTTATTTCGACTTCAGCATCTTGATCAGTTCCCTCATCTTCGGAGGTTTTCCATACATCAGCACCCCCATACGATATACGATCGAGGAAAGATACCCGACCCCCATCGTGCTTAAAAACAATATCCCGATGGAAATCGCAACCCCGATACCCGAAACGGAGTTCATCGCCACACGCGTAAACATCGCCATCGGCGACGTCAGCGGAATGTAGGAGAGCACCTTCATCAGCGTCGTGTCCACATTTCCGCTTGCCAGGCTCGTCACTGTGCCGATGAATGCCACGATGAACAGCAGCGTCACGGGCATCACAAGCGTGTTCACATCTTCCGTGCGGCTCGCCAAAGACCCGAGTGCACCGTAGAGGAATGCGTACAGGAAGAATCCGCCGATGAAAAATACCAGCGCATAGATCACCACAGAAAACGGCATTCCGAAAATCGATTCCATCACCGAATTCCCGCCCCAGTAATCCAAATTCAGATTATAGCACGCAAATCCCGCCACCAGAATCAGCGCCATTTGCGTCAGTCCCGCAAGACCCGAGCCGATCACTTTTCCGAACATCAGATTGTTCGAATCGGCGGAGGTAATGAGCAATTCCATCGCACGCGAACTCTTTTCGCTGGCGACGCTCATGGCGACAAACTGGCCGTACAGCATAATCGCCATGTACAAAAGAAAGATCAGCACATAAGTGTACAGAAAGCTCGTGAATTGATTCGTTCCCGTTTCGATTACATCTCCCTGCGCACTCGCAGAGAGTATCTGCTGTGTTTCCGCCGCGCTCAATCCGTAACCCGCAAGCGTATCCGCCTGATATTTTGCGGTCAGCATGGCTTCAATGGTGTAATTTGTGCTGTCGTACATGCCGGCGTTGTTCACAATATAACGGTAGGACAGCGCCGAATCCACAACCAACGCAGCGTCATAGGTTCCGTTTTCCACATCCAGCGTGATCTGATTTTCCGACTGATCGGTTGCGATGAACATTCCCGCACCGGACTGATTCATATAATCCGCCAAACTCTGTCCGTCTGCAGACGTGTGGTCAATGAGCGCAATCTGCATGTCGGAAGTGTCCACGGAAGAAGTATCCGATCCGTCGGAACCCGATCCGAACACTCTCGGATAAAACATCAGCCCGGCAAGCAGCAGCACCATGATTCCCGTCAGAATCAGAAATGTTTTTCCTTTGACATAACCCAGATATTCATATTTCAATATCGTAAAAAACTGCTTCATTCCGTTTCCCCCGTGTACTCGACGAAAATATCGTTCAGCGATGGTTCATACACCATCAGTCCGTCCAGATCAAGTCCTGCTTCCGACAGCGCGGAAAACAGTTTTGCCTTATCCGCTGCATCATTGAGCGAGACGCGCGCCGCTCCTTCTTCCGTGCGGACACTGTGCACCAGTCCGCCGAGATGTTCCGAAACATAAGAGGCAATCCGTTCCGGAGACTCCCCCGTCACAACCACATCTTTGCGGTCATATCCGCGTTTGATCTGGCGGATGTTCCCGGAAAGCACGATGTTCCCTTCGTTCAGGATCGCAATCTCATCGCAGAACTGCTCCACATAGTTCATCTGATGACTCGAGAATAACACGATCTTGCCTTTGTTGATCTGTTCCTTGACGAGATCTTCGAGCAGCATCGCATTCACGGGATCCAGCCCCGAAAACGGTTCATCGAATATCACGATATCCGGGTCGGTCATCAAGGTTGCCGCCAACTGAATTTTCTGTTGGTTTCCTTTGGAGAGTGTTTCCAATTTTTTCTCTATGTACGCACCCATTTCCAGACGTTCCAACAGTGCAGTGTAAGCCTGCTTCGCCTCCCGTTTTCCCATTCCGCGCAGTTCTCCCAAATATTGCAGCTGCTCGCTGATTTTCTTTTTCGGGTACAAACCCCTCTCTTCGGGCAGATATCCGATCTTGACGGATTTGCGGTTAAACGCTTTCCCATCGAGCGTCACCGTTCCGCTGTCGGGTGGAAACACCCCCATAATAATGCGGATGGTGGTCGTCTTGCCCGCTCCGTTGCGACCGAGCAGCCCGACTGCCTTGCCGGATTTCGCGCTCAGATTGATGCCGCTCAAAACCGATTTATCCCCGAATGATTTGACGATGTCGTGTATCGCCAGTTCCATAACGCACCTCTCAATTCCTTTTTCAACATTTTATACATTGTAGCATATTCCCGATATCTTGAAACCCCAAAATAATATATATTCAGCAATCCCTTCATTAAAACCGCATGCGTTCGCATGCAGGCGAGTTTGTCTAAAACCCTTTCAAATCATAACAATTTTCAATATTGTATGTTATATGCATATTATATAATATATATTATATAATTTAATCGCATTTATTTTACACTTTGTTTTCAACCGACAACTTTTAATCGCTTTATAATTTGACACGTGATTTTATTTCGTTTATAATGGAATAAAATACGAAATTCAAATAGCATAACACAACCGGACATGCTGAATTTCCGCATCCGGCGGAATACGGGGGAACCAACACTTGGGGTGAATCCGAACCGAATGGTTCGGTAGGGCTACGATCCTTCGGCCCGAATCCGTCAGCTAACCTCGGAAGCTTTGAAGGGAAAGATAGCAATCTTCAACTTTGAAGCGATTTTTTGCGCCCCGGCGCAGGATCGTTTTTCTTTTGAACCGCTGTACTCAGGAGGTGTATGACATTGACCATCGATTTCGATTTATTCTTGAAACGGGAAAACGAACGCTTTACCCACCTAAAACAAACCATAGACGATTACGAACAGGCAAAGGACGGCATCAAAACAGGCATGAAGGATGCCGAACGCATTGCCATACAGAAAGAGAACATCATGCGCTCACTCGGCGCCACCGAAGCGGACTGGAACGACTGGCGTTGGCAGATGGAGCACCGCTTCACGCACGTGCAGGACTTTGCGGAGCTGCTCGGACTGGACGCGAAAGAACAGATGAAGATCGAGGCAGTCGGCAAAGTCTACCGCTATGCAATCTCGCCCTATTATCTCTCGCTGATCGATCCGGAAAACCCGCACTGTCCGATCAAGAAACAGGCGGTGCCCTCCGTATACGAGCTCGACAGCCGCGGGGAACTCGACCCCATGGATGAGGAAGGCTGGTCGCCCGAAGAGCTCATCACAAGGCGATATCCCGATCGCATGATTATCAAAGTCACGAATATGTGCGGCATGTACTGCCGCTTTTGTCAGAGACGGCGCCTCATCGGGGAATCCGACACGCACGCGCCGCTGTATAAAATTCTCAAAGCCATTGACTATGTGCGCGATCACGAAGAAATCCGCGACGTGCTCATCACGGGAGGCGACGCATTCCTGCTGGAAGATGCGACCATCGAGCGCATCCTCTCGGAACTGCGATCTATCCCGCATGTGCAGATCATCCGATTCGGCACACGCACACCCGTCACCCTGCCGCAGCGCATTACGCCCGAGCTTGTCGCGATTCTGAAGCGCTATCACCCGATTTACGTGAATACCCACTTCAATTCCCAGCGCGAAATCACGGCAGAATCAAAACACGCCTGCGAAATGCTGGCTGATGCGGGCATTCCGCTCGGCAATCAGATGGTGCTCTTAAATGAAGTGAACGATGATGCATTCACTGTCCGCAAGCTCAACCAGAGTCTGCTTTCACAGCGCGTCAAGCCATATTACATCTTCCATCCGAAGACAGTAAAAGGCACCGCCCATTTTTGGGTCAACATCGAAACGGGAATGGAGATCATGGAATCCCTGCGCGGGCGCACCTCAGGGCTCGCCATTCCGACTTACATCGTCAACGGACCGAAGGGTCTCGGGAAAACGCCGATCATGCCGAATTATCTGCTTTCTCTCGGCAAGCACAAAGCAGTCTTTCGCAACTGGGAAGGCAAAATGTTCGAAATCGAAAACGAAACGGAATAAAAAAAGCCGGACGAAATCATTCGTTCGGCTTTTTTTATTCACAGAAACAGCGCCCGCCATTCTCCGATCATCAACATTGCAATTCACGGAACGCACAGCACGGAATGCATCATATACGCTTTCCCTACATCATCAATTTCAACACACAAACCATACTCATTTGCTGCAAATCAATTCCAACATTCAAACCATGCGCATTCAGTACGGAATACATTGTATGCGTTCCAAAAATCAACGCACCACATTTCGATATGAATGGGCAGGGCTGGCATCAAGCGTGATGCGTCCGAGCGATAGCATGACCCGAGCGGTTTTGGTATAAAAATTCCGAGCAGATATTATTTCCGCCGACTTATACGGACAGCCGAACAATCGTCTGTTGATGGAATTTTTGTCAAAACCGAAAGGCTGACATGCCGCGAGGTGAATAAGCGTAAAGCGTTTTGCCAACTTTTTCGCCGAAAAGTTGGTCGTTCGCCGCCGACGCGGCGACTGGCTGTCGATTCATCACAATCATACAAACAATGAACATCCGAACTGTACGCATGTAGGGAACGCGTGATACGCGTTCCCTACATGATGATGCAACATTCCAATCATGCGGATTTTGAAATGCACGCATTGTATGCGTGCATTTCAAAGCGAAGGTCAATATAATATGCATGTCGCCCGCCGCCGATGCGGCGACTGGCTGTCGATCTATTGCAATCATACAAATAACAGACATCACAGCAGGGATTGCATACCATGCAATTCACCATGTCGGTATGCTCCCAATTAAATAAAAAAGCGTTCCTTACGCCATGAATTAAATATTTTTCTATATACTTTTTCAAATAAATTATGCATTTATTTCAAGATATTGATCCATCGTATCCTTCAGTCTCCGGAAAACAGCCCGGTGTTTTTCGGTTCAGGAAAAATCCTGCGGTAAAAAAAAGGTAGTTACAAACATATTATATTTTATATTGATCAGACGAAAAAAAAAACCGACGGATAAATTCCGTCGGCTTGATCGATTTGCTCGTTCCCGCGCATCCTGAAAATCTCCCGAACCATTTCCCCTACCAATTCCTCACATGCATTCCGTACGCCTTGCGGCACAAAATGCCCCCTCAATCCCCAACTGCCCCAAATTCAGAATATCGGTGAGACGTTCCGTCAGGCAAATCTCTGCAGTTGTCAATATAATCCCCGATTGCAAACCGGACAATGAAGCAAGAATGATTCATTGCCCGAACGAACCGCACCGAAATGCATATTCGTTTCCGATTCCGCAATTGCGTACCAGGGGGGTCTCATCGCAGAATTCATTGTTTGCAATCTTGCATGTCCCCACTTCCCCATCTATCTGATCTGTTTATCAACAGTTCAGTTTGAATTATATGTGGTTGCACTCACCAATTCACCAATATCCCCCATATAAACCGTAGCTGAAATTTTCAGCCGATAAGTATAGCCGGTTGCCACATAATAAAGACCCGAAAAACTCAGTACATTGTTTGCGGAAGAAAGTCCGCTCCAGGTCTTCACCGTCGTATAAGTGCCGAGCCCGGTCTGTCTGGAAAGAGTGACCGTCGCTGTAACCGGACCTGAACCCGGTTTGCCGACCACGGTAGCATTGCAGTATGCCGCAGTTCCGTTTAAGTCTAAATTGACGCTCACATAATCTGTATTGACATACATCACCTGCATTCCGCCGTTTGCCACCGTTGTCGGATTCGATGGCTGATCCGCAGCAAGCACTCCGCCCGCAAAAAAAGTCAGGCAACAGAACAGTGCCAACGCAGAAGAGAGGATTCGGCCTTTTCGTCTGAACATAAAAAATTCCTTCTTTCGTCTGTTATTGTTGAACGCCGTTCTATTAATAAAAACGAAAGAAGGAACATTTGGTTACACTTTATGCATCTTTTTTTTCAAAAATTATTCTTTTTCTATTCCCTGTGCAATTTTTACGAGTTCGTCGGAATTGATGGTTGACAGCAAACTCAGAGAAATGCCATCCGGATTGCTCCACATCAATACGTTTGCATCGCCTTCCGACGATGCCTGAAACAAGTAAGCTTCGCTCCCTTTGATGTTGATTTGCGACATGGCGTTGTGTTCGCTGTCCACATTCGCAGTGACGCTCTGCGCTTTTTGCTGGATAAAAATAATCTGTACGCCGTCGGCATTCTGATAGATAGTGTTCCGATAGGTACCCTGACCGTCCGAAGAAATTTCACTGAAGCCATCCGGCAGATATGTAATCCGATACAGCGCACCCGTGTCAACCTCAGAAGGTTCCACATACTGCACTTGCGTATAATCGTCGTGAAGTTCGGTCACGATATTGAAAATTTTGATCCGTGTAGCCTGAACACTCAGCAACACCACAGACATCACGGTAAAGACAATTGCGATGCCGGCGGCGACCCGCAATGCGCTGCGGCGCGCTTTGCGGCGCTTTGTTTTTCTGTACGCCTGCTCGATCTGTCGATGGATTCTGCGATCCAAACCGGGCGAAGCGGCATATTGTGCGTTCAATTCTTCGTTTGAAGGCATCGCCTCCAATTCCCGGGAAAGCGCATCGGCGGCAGAAGCTTCCACCAACGCATCAAATAAAATCTCATTTCGATTCTTACTGTTCATCATAGACCCCTCCCATTTCCCGCAATTGCCGAAGCAGGGCTTTACGCGCTCTGCTCAGGCGTACCTTCGTGTTTTCCGCCGAAATTCCCAACACTTCTGCGATCTCTTCATTCGAATAACCGAAGGCGGCTTTCAGGTACAAAATATCCGAGTAGCTTTTTTGAAGTTTCCCGATTCCTTCCATAATCTGCTCATAAGCCACTTTTGTGGCCACTTCATCAAAAACCGGCTCGGCGGCATCGGCCGTTTCCTCGATCTCCTCGATCGGCAGTTCCCGCTTCAGTTTTTTGAGCATATCAATAGAAGTGTTCCTAACTATAATAACGACGAACCCCTTGGTTTCGTTACAGTCCACATCATTAATTTTATGCAAATTTTTTAATATTTTAACAAAGGATTCCGAAACTGCATCCTCCGCAAGATACGTATCATGCAATACCTTATTCGCAACAAACAGCATCGTGCCTTTGTAGAGGCGATAAAGCTGTTTTGCTTTCTCGCGATCATCCCTGTTTTCTATATTCATGATTAGTGCAAGCAATAGAATTTCCTCCGAATACGGTCTTGGCGCGCAACATGCAATCGAAGAGTCGATAAAGCCGTATAAAATCAAATAAAAAAGACCCGCCGAAAACACCACATTCTGGCAGACCATGCATTATATCATTGTATCATCCAGAACTCCACACACCCCAGGCTGATTTCCGGATCAATCAGCAATCTGATCATTACATTGAAATTACGTCTATAGTAGCATTTTTTACATAATTTTGTCAATTCCCTCGCGATATTTCATGATATTACAAATATTTATACTGACGAATGCTGTTTCATAAAAGTAAAAAAATCCCTACATTATCAAAAGAATACATATTCACAATAAATAATTGCATTCGACAATTATTTGATATTACATTTATTTACGACCGGATGCAATTCAATATTTGCATCTCACTCATCTCCGATTTTTTTACCGGCCTCGCGCAAGATACTTACATAAAGCATCATTTCTTCTCTGGATCCCACGTTCAATTTATTGTAAATTCGTTTGCTGTGCGTCTTGATTGTATTGATGGAGAGGAACAGTTCTTCCGCAATTTCCTGTGCCGTGTACTCCTGCACATAAAGATTGAACACCGCGCGTTCCGCCGAGCTTAACGTTTCCGTGCGTTTCATGAAGGCATCGAGCAAACCTGAAGGCATCGCATCGGACTCTTCGCCGAGTTCCTTTTTATGCTCCGACAGATACGCCAATAACTCGTCAATCTCGCGTACGTTCGTCTTTTCTTTCGGAAATTCGCTTGTCTTGATCGCATCAAGCCCTGTTACGATCGGCTCGATATAGCGTTTGCTCAACAAAAGTGCAAGCAGGATGGAAACAACCGTCAGCAGACTGAACAGCAGAAGCAGGCGATGACGCATTTGCATCGTGCTGAGCATGACATCGTCTTTGCGCACCAGCACGGAAACCTGCCAATCTTGATCGGCATAGGGAGAACCCTCCGTATACAGCATGATCGAATTCTGATATCCGTAATAGACTGTGCCGTCATTTTCCGTATAATCGCAAAATGAGTTTTTCTTCTTTCTGATCGCCAATATTTCATCTGTGGACGGGGTGTATCCGCCGCAGACAAATGCATGATCCAATGGCATGGCAGCGACACACTGCCTGCATAACACCGTAAATATCCTTGGATATTGACTGCTGCCGGGTGAAAACAAATCTTTGAATTTCTGTTGGTTGATCTCGCATCCGCAGACACCGAACACCGTACCGTCGGAAGCGATCAGAGGAACACTGCACAGCATCATTTGCTCGCTGACTCCCGGCAGACTGAGCGGCTCGCTCCAGTAATACAGCTTATTGATATCATATGTTCCGCTTTCGGCATTTGCGATAACCGACGAAAAATAAATTGCCTCTTCCACATTGAATTCCAGAGCCCATTGCGGATGCAGCGAAACACCGTTGTCCAGACCGATATCGGGGAAACCGCGCAACAGAAAATAGGAATCCGAATTGGCGCTGACGGAATCGGGATCGCTGTCGGTCAGGAAAATTCCGGCTCGCGAATCTCCCGCAGTCCCGGAAGAGGGGTTGACCGTTGCGTTTAAAATCAGAAAAACTCCGCTGCAATCGGAACGTTCCAGATAAAAAGAGCAGGTTTCGTATTCGCCCCGCAAAACCGTATCGAGAAGCTCCGGATGTTCTGCGATATCCTGAATACCGATTCCCATCGATGCCGCCCGCTTTTCGATTTCTTCCGAAATTGTTTTGGACATCTGAACGCTCTGCGCGCTCCAAATGCTGTATTTCAGATTGATGTCATTGGTGATGTGGTTCAGTTCGCTTTGAACCACACCTTCGCTTTCCCGCGTCCCGACGGAAAATGTGCCGGTTATCATCAAAATGACGGCGGCGCCGAACAGCATGGCAAAGCTGATCAGCAGCAAAAGAACAAAGAGCCGCTGGCGCATCGGCAGCCCCTCGGCATTTTTGCTTTTTATCATGTTGCTGAATAACCGTAACTGTTTCCTTATTTTAATGACGAATCACCGTACCCGTAAATATTTCGGCTGAGAATCAATCCGCATGGATCATGTCAGAAACCATTCATTATTTCAATAAGAACAATTCAATCCGTTTTATTTCATAAAGTTTTCCAACCGTCCCGATGAAGCCTGAAGGAATGCATTGTCGGTTCCCTCGCTCGGAAGCAGCGAAACATAGATCCGATGCGCATTCCCCGCCTCTGCGATCAAGGCTGCATTGAAACTGGATTCAAGTGCGTCCACGCCATCGAATACGGGCGGAATATAATATTCATAATCGGCGCTCATATCGGTTGCGGTCGCAAGCATATTGCCGATTGCAGTATCCCGATTATCTTCGATCAATTGTTCCATTCCGTCGCCGTATGCTTCGGTGCTGACCGGCAGATAGCCGGTTGAAGATACAAACCTCAGATTGTTCTGTGCCTGTGTAAACCACTTGAGGAAAATACTTGCCGCATATTCGTGCGTTTCGTCCGATTTCGTCACGCACATTCCGCCGCCGCGTTGCATGACAACGGGCGTTCCGCCGTCGAATACCGGATAAGGCAATGTCGCGACCGTAACGGATTCCGTTGTTCCATCGCTGTATGTCACGGTATTCCCATAAAAAGCAGTGCCCGCAGTCGAACCGATGGAACAGACTACACCTCCCGTTTTCATCAGCGAAGAACCGTAATCCTTGGGGTTCATCACCGCCGCATAGCCCTTCACCGCACAGTCAAAATAAATATTCCAGACTTTTTGAAATGCATCGGAATCCGTTGCAAGTCCGTTTTCTTCCGAAACAAACGATTCTCCGAGCTGTGCGCAGCCGACCTGAGCAAAATTATACAAAGAGTCGATGCTGAAAAAAGCCTTGCCGTCATTCGGGATATCCGGAGTAAGCCCGTCCGTCCAGTTGTAGTAGGCTTCAGCCGTCGAGGCCAATCCCTCAAATGTGGACAAGCTGTCTGCAGAGACACCCGTCGCGGAGGAAAAACGATCAAATTCCGTCTGATTCAGAAACAGCACTTCCGACGACTTCGCTGTCGGAAACACATAAAGCCCTCCGTCCGCAAAGGTTCCTTCTTCCAAAAAACTCGGAATGTATCCGGACAGTTCTTTTTTGCTGAACCAGTCATTCAAATTGACTACCCTGCCCTTGTCTTTCAGAATCAACGCTGTTTTGGGGTAACAGGTTGTAATATCCGGCAGTTCCGGCGCTCCGGGATCTCCGTTTGCTGCCGCAACGAGTTTGTCATGAATCGTGGACTGGCTTCCCACATAGGTCACATTAACAATGATTCCCTTCTCTGCGCCGACCGAACTGTTAAAGTCATCGACCATCGAAGTGATTGCATCCTTCATCTGCCCGCCGTAATTGTGCCACATGGTAATCGTAACCGGAGTATTCGGATTCAGCCCGTATCGATTGGCACATCCGCCCGTCAGGCTCGCCGCAAAAAACAAGAAAGCGACGAGTAAAAAAATCTGTCTCTTTTTCATAAATTTTCTTTCATCCTGTCAGTGTTTTTTGTTGTCTGCTTTCGATTGTGAAGTATCCGCATGAATATTGGTTTCATTGTAACACAGCCCCGCAGAATTTTCCACAGGATTCGATTGCCAGCCCTGCCCTTTTCTCTCTTTTTTACGCTATGTTCGAACAGCAGGAAATCCCGAACAAACAGCGCTTCTCTGCTCAAAAAAAAATAATTTGGGATTGCATCTAATTTTCCTGAATTTCTGACCGATAATATTGTTACAAGTCCAAGACAAAATACACCGGCATTGGCGAAACGGGATATTTTTGCGGAAAACAGCTGCAAAAAACACATGGAGGGACGGAATGCATCCTTCACAGGAATTGAGAGAATTGGAGCGGGTTATACAGCGAAAACTATCTGCACTGATCGACGGAGAAATGAACTGCGCACAGATTACGCAGGCGCAATGTCATGCATTGGTCGAAATCGGCCGTGCGGGAAGCATTTCCCTGAATGACTTGTCGGAAATGCTCAACGTAGAAAACTGTACCATGAGCAGAACTCTCAACAAACTCGTAGATAACGGATACGCGATACGCGAAATCAATGCCAATGACCGACGTTACATCAAAATTACCCTGACGGAAAAAGGGAATGATATTTTTGAGCGCGTGGAAACCAATATCGACGCACATTTTCGCACAATCTACAACGCAATCCCGAAGGAAAAGCGGGATCAGGTTTTCGAAAGTCTGAATTTGCTCGTCAATGCCGTTTCCGCAGGATACATTCTGCATCATACGGCAAAAGCAGAGAATGAATATGATCCGCAAGCATTGTAAAGAACGTTCTCCGCGAAAGAGAACTTCATTTCTGAGTCTGCACTTCGGTGCAGGCTCTTTTTTGATAGATACAAAATACAAATAAAAATACATTTGCATAAAAAACATTTCTGAATATATACACTTTTAGAAAATTTTAGTTGCCCTTGAAAAAAAAATATGTATAATAAAAATAGAACGATTGTTTACATCGTAATCTGCATACGGTTCTGCATTTTTTAAGACACTGCGGGGGATTGGATATGAAACGAACGAATGAATTGCTGGAATGCTACCGAATGATGCACAAATACCTCACAACGGTTCAGAATACCGTCCTGCTGCAAAAAGAAATCACAAAATGCCAATTGAATGTACTCTTGGAAATCAAGCGCGCACGTCACATCAATCTGCAGGATCTTTCCGACCAGCTCTGCCATGAAAAAAGCACGATCAGCCGCACCGTCGAAAGTCTGAAACAGGCAGGATATCTGTCTGCCGTCAAAACGGCCGAAGACAGACGAACGTTGGATCTGACGCTCACGGAAAAAGGGGCAGAGTTTCTTACTTCTTATCAAAAAGAAATCGACCAGTATTATCGTCGTGTTCTTGCGGAATTTCCGGATGAAGAGCAGGAACGGATTGTGCACGGTGTGCAGATATTGAAAAAGTCATTTCTTTACAATTTTGACCGCATCCAACAGGAAGACTTTGCGGCAAAACATCGATAACATAAAAAAATTTAATTGCCGCGCCGACCATATTCCCGGAGGCAATCGGTGAAAAGGTACGGCACGGCAAATTTTTTTGGTGGTTTCCGATTGAATGAATTAAACGAAACGCGTATACGGAGGACAACATGACGGAAGCAAATGAAATGAAAACCGTTTTTACTCTGATCCGAAAAAAGATGGCAACCATCAATATCAAAAACATTATTGCAAGCGGGCTGAGCATGTCTCAGGCAACCGTTATTCAGGAAATCGGGCATCATGACGGAATCTCTCTGAAAATGCTCTCATCCCTCGTGGGATTGGACAACAGCACGGTCAGCCGAACCGTGAATCAATTGGTGGAAAAAAATCTTGTCCTGCGACAAACACAGGAAAACGACAGACGAATGATTCTGATCAGCCTGAGCAAAGACGGACGCAATCTGGTAAATCGCATGGAAAAACAAACGGACGAGCAGTATGCCCGAATGATCCAATATATCCCACCCGAAGCGTTGGATGCGTTTAAACAAAGTGCGCATATAATGCTCCATGCTGTGGAACAATACGAAGCGGAAAACAAACGTCAGGCATAACTGATTTTTTGCATAATAGCGCCATAAATCAAACCATTCTGCTCTGTAGCGCGAACCAGAGTCGATAATCGACAATAGCAGGCAGACGCATCATCGCGCAGAGGGCGCACAAATACATGCAAAATGCAACCGTCATACCGTTATGTATGACGGTTTTTTTTGTTTTCGATCTTGAACTTTTTTCTATGATCCCTTGACAGGTTTCAATCGGAGTGATATGATATTCACATCAAAATATTTTGATTTGAGGTGTATGATGTCAAACAGCGATTTTGACAACGCAAAAATTTTCAAAGCATTCTGCGACGAAAACAGGCTCAAGATTCTTGCACTGTTGCGCGGCGGAGAAAAATGTGCCTGCGTTTTAACCGAACGTCTCGGCATGAAGCAGTCCGCACTTTCCTATCACATGAAAGTACTTGTTGAATCAGGAATTGTAAGCAGCAGACAGGAGGGAAAGTGGACACATTACCGTATCAGTGAAATCGGTGCGGCAAATGCGATGCACCGATTGATTGAGCTGACCACGCTTTCTCCTTTGGAACAAAACGATTGCGACACTTGTGCCGCACCAAGCCGATAACGGCTTTTTAAAAACTTAACACATCAAATTTTATTGATTTGAAAAAAATAATTTTCGGCGAGGAAACCATGCTACAGATACTCAAATCCGTATGGGACTTTTTTCAAAACCAGGTTCTTGCCATGAAATGGCTCAATGCCCTCATAGGAAATCTGCTCACTTCGCTCGGGCTGGACATCTCCGGCAAATGGGCGGGCAGTCTGCAGTTTTTCCTGTATGACGTCATTAAAATTACCATCCTTCTCTGCACACTGATTTTCCTGATCAGTTACATCCAGAGTTACTTTCCTCCGGAACGAAGCAAAAAAATTCTGGGTCGGTTCCGCGGGATCGGTGCAAATACCATTGCAGCGCTTCTGGGCACGGTCACTCCGTTTTGTTCCTGTTCTTCCATTCCGCTGTTCATCGGATTCAGTTCCGCAGGGCTTCCGGTCGGGGTGACGTTCTCGTTTTTGATTTCCTCGCCGATGGTCGATTTGGGTTCGCTTCTGCTGCTCATGAGCATCTTCGGATCTAAGGTTGCCATCGTCTATGTCTTGCTCGGGCTCGTCATTGCGGTGCTTGGCGGAAGCCTGATCGAAAAACTGCATATGCAGCGCTATGTCGAAGAGTTCATTCTGACGTCGGGCAGCGTCGATCTGGCATCACCCGAACTGACAAAACGGGACCGACTGATCTATGCGAAAGAACAGATGGTCGCGACGTTCAAAAAAGTGTTTCCCTATGTTCTGATCGGAGTCGGAATCGGAGCCGTCATACACAATTGGATTCCCGAAGATTGGGTCAGCACCGCATTGGGCAGCAGAAATCCGTTCGGGGTTGTGATTGCCACACTCATCGGCGTACCGATGTACGCGGATATTTTCGGCAGCATACCGATCGCAGAAGCACTTTTGTATAAAGGGGCGCAGCTCGGAACGGTTCTCTCGTTCATGATGGCTGTCACCACGCTTTCCCTGCCTTCGATGATCATGCTCAGAAAAGCAGTCAAACCGAAATTGCTGGGTTTGTTTATCGCAATCTGTACAGTCGGCATCATCCTCGTCGGTTATCTTTTCAACATCATCCAGCCATATCTGATATAGGAGGAAATAATTTTGGCAGACACATGGTATCCGGTCATTGATTACACAATATGCGCAGAGTGCGGCAAATGCGGACAAAAATGCACGCACGGAGTCTACGACAAAAACAAATTCCCCGTGCCTGTGGTCAGGCAGCCGAAACACTGCATCGATCACTGCCACGGCTGCGGAGATCTGTGCCCTGTGGGGGCGATCACCTATGTGGGAGACGACACGGGTTGGGTTCCGCCAAACGGAATTCCTTTTGCAGAAGCTCAAGAATCCTGTGCATGCGGATGTTCCGCAACAGAGGAACTCTCGGTGGAGTACCTTTATCTCGACCTGCATACCTGCGAGCGGTGCATCGGCACGGACGCCGTGCTGGAAGAAGTGCTCTGCGATCTCACCCCTGCGTTGGCACTGGCGGGATACCGGGTCAGGTACAGTAAAATCGAAATCGCAACAGCGCAGCTTGCCGAGCAACATGAATTTCTCTCTTCCCCTACCATTCGGGTCAACGGGCAGGACATTTGCGGCAGCATCAAAGAAACCGATTGCGGATGCTGTTCGGATATCAGCGGCACCGATGTGGACTGCCGCGCATTCGAATACAAAGGACATACTTATGAGATTCCGCCCAAAGAAATGCTGGCACGCGAAATTCTGCGTACGGCATTCGCATCGCACAAATCGGAAACAAAAAGCACCTACATTTTGCCCGGCAATCTGAGAACGTTCTTTGAAGGGAAAGCCGCAAAATCCATCTGTTCCTGCGAAGACGGGTGCTGCTGAGCGGTTTCTGCGACAGAAAGACACAAAAGAACGACACAAATGGAGAAATCAATATGGACAATCAAAACAAAAGCAAAATGATTCTGCTGTTGGGCTTCATGGCGTTTCTGGCAAACGGAGACAATTACGCCGCTGCACCGCTGCTCCTGAACATCGCGACCGATCTGCACTTGAGTGTGGAAACCGCCGCCGTATCCGTCACCGCGTACATGCTGGCCTTCGGCGCATTCACGCTGCTGTTCGGACCTCTGTCGGATCGGTTCGGCAAAGTCAAAATCATCAATATCGCCGCAATGGGAACGGCGCTCTTCAGCATTCTCGGCGGCTTTGCATTCAATCTGACCTCCCTGATTTTCCTCAGAGCAATGAACGGAGCCTTTGCCGCGGGTATTTTCCCCGTAACCATGGCCTTGGTAGGGCAGAGTTATGATGATGCGCACCGTCACAAGGCGTTGGGAAAAGTCATGGGACTGATGTTTCTGGGCGGAGCGAGCGCAACGGCAATCGGCGGAGCTCTGGCTTATTTCGGATCGTGGCGCGTCGTGTATATCGCATACGGCGCAGCGGAACTGATTGCGGCACTGCTGATGCTGAAATTGCTGCAGAGAGACACTCCCGTCATCTCGACATTGAATTACGTCAAAGCATATCGCGAACCCCTCGGCAATCCGAAATTCATGCGCATCGTTCTGACAATCTTTTTCGTGGGATTCAGCGTATTCGGCACCTTTACCTATTCCGGGAAATTGCTGCAGCAGCTCACGGGATACGACGTGTTGGGCGTCGGGCTCATTCTCTCTTTGTTCGGATTGGGCACCGTGCTCGGAGGCAGGCTCGCACCAAAACTGAAGCAAAGGACGGGCGCACGGTATTTTATCTTAACCGGCGTTCTCGGATCTCTTTCGCTGTATGCCCTCTCGGCAGGCCGCTCCTTATATCTTCTTGTCCCCGGACTGTTTTTCTTCGGCGTCGCGTTTATCTTTCTGCAATCGACGCTGGTCGCGGCGGCGCAGGAAACACTTCCAAAGACAAGAGGGACCGCCATGTCCATGGCATCGTTCAATATGTTTGTGGGCGGAGCCATCGGCACGGGAATCAACGCAAAGATCATCGGCGCATCCGGCATTCCGACCATTTACCTGATCGCTTCGGTGATCATGCTGCTGATCGGCTTCGCAGCATACGCGCAATTCAAAGAAAAGAAAAATTAGAACACAATCACAGCATTGTGGTTTAAAATCAAATTAAAATTCTGAAAGGAGAATTGATCATTATGGCATTATTCGGAAAGAAAAAGAAAGAAGAACAGACGGACTGCGGGTGCGGGTGCACAGGCAACTGCACAGACCAACAAAAAACAGCACCGACGGAAACGTCCGCACAGGGAAATACAGTCAAAATTCTTGGCAGCGGGTGCGCCAAATGCAATCAGCTGGAGGCCGCTACCAAGGAGGCACTGGCATCGCTCGGCATGAGCACGGAAGTTGATCACATCACAGATTTTGCGGAGATCGCGAAATACGGCGTCATGAGTACGCCCGCACTTGTCATTGACGGCAAGGTCGTTTCCTACGGCAAAGTGCTCAAGACAGACGAAGTCGTAAAAATACTGAAAAATCTCCGCTGATCATCAGCCGTCAAAAAGCGGAAAGACAAAGGAGATCGGAACATGGACACTTATATTTTATATGGAGTAACCGTGCTTTTGCTGGCAATTTCCTTCTTGAAAGACAAACAGAAAACAAAATTGTCACTTAAAAAAGCGTGGAAATCCTTTGAAAACATTCTGCCCCAGTTTTTGGTCGTCATCCTTTTGGTTGGGATACTGCTCGCAGTACTCAATGCCGAGGTTATTTCAAAAATGATCGGCTCGGATTCCGGCTGGCTTGGAGTGGCACTGGCCGCATTGGTCGGTGCCGTCACACTGATCCCGGGCTTTGTTGCATTTCCGATGGCTGCCATGCTGTTGCAGGGCGGTGCGGGATATATGCAGATCGGCGCATTTGTATCCGCGCTGATGATGGTCGGAATCGTGACAATGCCGGTGGAAATCAAATATTTCGGTTTAAAACTGACAGTATGGAGAAATGCGCTTGCGTTTGTCTTCTCCTTTCTTGTGGCATACGTCATCGGACTGGCGGTGGGCTGATATGAAAAAAGTGATCAAGCGCTACCGCGCATTTATTGTAACCCTGGTCGGTGTTGTCATTCTGACACTGGTCTATCCGCAGATCGGATGGAAGGCCATCGGAAATTCAGTCGGGCAAATTAAACAAATGATGCTCATCATCCCCCCGATTTTCATCCTGATGGGACTGCTGGATGTCTGGGTGCCGAAAGAAACCATGATCAAATATATGGGAGAAGGCTCAGGAATCAAGGGGATTCTGCTTGCCGTATTCATCGGTTCGGCAGCGGCAGGCCCTCTGTACGGAGCGTTCCCGGTTGCCGCCGTCTTTATGAAAAAAGGTGTCAAATTCAGCAATGTACTCATTTTCATCGGCGCTTGGTCAACGACCAAAATACCGATGCTTCTGTTTGAGATCGCGGCATTGGGGACAAAATTCGCCATCACAAGACTGCTGATCGATATCCCCGGGATCATCGTCATCGCATGGATTCTCTCGAAACTCCTGTCAAAGCAGGAAATACGGGAGATTTATCACAATGCGGAAACCATGGACTGATGCCCGAAACCCGCATATATTTTTCGGACAGATGCATTCAGCAAAGAGAAAAAAACGGATCACTTTGCCTTCGCAGGCATAAGCGTTATCGCAAATATAAGGAGTAATCTGTTATGAAAGAGAACCGCCGCGCCGAAATCGGATTCTTTGAAAAATACCTGAGCATCTGGGTTGTGCTGTGCATGGTCGGAGGGGTAGCCATCGGCAAATT
Source organism: Anaerofustis sp. (assembly GCA_041447245.1). Lineage (GTDB taxonomy): Bacteria > Bacillota > Clostridia > Eubacteriales > Anaerofustaceae > JBGMEA01. Next base: position 54,852 of record JBGMEA010000015.1, on the reverse strand, counting down.
TCTGCCGATGATTCCGGCTTTCCTTGCCCGTTTCGCATATGCCAACGTATCGATTCCGATCGCCGTGCTGATTTGGCTGATGATCTATCCGATGATGCTGAAGGTCGATTTTCAGAGCATCCGCAATGTCGGGAAAAATCCGAAAGGATTATTCGTCACATGGGCCACCAACTGGCTGATCAAACCGTTTACGATGTTCGGCATTGCCTGGCTGTTTTTCTTCGTGATTTTCAAATCATTTATCCCGACCGATCTCGCGGGAGCATATTTGTCCGGAGCCATTCTGCTTGGGGCGGCTCCGTGCACCGCCATGGTTTTCGTATGGAGTCATCTGACAAACGGGAATGCTGCCTATACGGTCGTGCAGGTCGCGACAAACGATCTCATCATCCTCGTCGCGTTCACCCCCATCGTCGCGTTTCTGCTGGGAGTCAGCGGAGTGAGCATCCCGTGGAACACGCTCATTTTCTCGGTGGTGCTTTTCGTGGTCATTCCGCTGAGCGGCGGTGCCGTCACACGCAATGTCATCACGAAAAAATACGGCACCGAATATCTGGAACAGCGATTCATTCCCAAGTTCGGCAATCTGACAACCATCGGACTGCTTTTGACCCTGATTATCATTTTCTCGTTTCAGGGCAACACGATTTTGGCAAACCCCGTGCATATCCTGCTGATCGCCGTTCCGCTCATTCTTCAGACTTTTTTGATCTTTTTCGTAGCATATTCTGCCTCCAGAGCATTGAAACTGCCGCATGATATCGCGGCTCCCGCGGGAATGATCGGAGCTTCGAACTTTTTTGAACTCGCAGTGGCCGTTGCTATTTCTCTCTTCGGGGCGCAAAGTCCCGTCGCGTTGGCAACCGTCGTCGGAGTGCTCGTCGAAGTGCCTGTCATGCTGACGTTGGTCAGAATCGCAAACAGAACGAAAGGATGGTTCCGATATGAATGACAAACCAAAAGTCGCATTCGTCTGCGTGCACAATTCCTGCCGCAGTCAAATCGCCGAAGCACTCGGCCGAAAACTTGCCTCGGATGTATTTGAGTCATATTCCGCAGGCACAGAGCCTGCGCAGCGGATCAATGACGATGCGGTACGTCTCATACAACGGGACTATCGGATCGACATGAGACAACTGCAGCATCCGAAACATATTCGGGAACTTCCGCCGATCGATGTCCTCGTCACGATGGGCTGCGGAGTGGCCTGCCCGTATCTTCCGTGCAAGCGGCTGGAGGATTGGGGACTGGAAGACCCCACAGGGAAAAGCGATGAGGTGTTTGAACAGACGATAACAATAATCGAGCAGAAAATAACCGAGCTTGCCGCATCTTTGAGGGATCACCCGCTGTAACATGCAGGATGCTACTCTACGTATCTTACATTTTCCTCCGACTCTTGATGATTGACTTGCCGAAATTTGACTTTTTAAACAATTTTTGATACGATAAGAAAAAGTAATCATTGACGCGAGGCGGAAAATGAAACGCAAAATTACGGTCAAACCACGATTTTGGATTTTGCTTGTCCTGTTGCTTGCCGCAGGGCTGACCTTTCTCGGCTTCCGACTGATGGACGGCAGACTATCTTCATTTCGCTATTACAATCTGGAGGGACTGCGCACCCGAATCAACACCAATCTGAGCGATGAGGGTCAGACCATTCAGCTTTCCGAGTTCGGAACCGAAGATGTGTCTTACGACTCGACTTCCTATCAGGCTTATTCCGCGCAAACCGCGGACTGGCTGTTTTTGGCGGTAACGATTTCGGAAAACGGAGAGCAGACCATCACGGTCTACTTTAAAAAATCGGTTGTTTCGGACGGCGACCTTACGGATGAAACCGCGCAATATCAGGCACTCATTCAGAGCGTGCTGCTGACCATCGACAAAAGTGCCGATCCTGCGGAGTTTCAGTCGCTGCAGACCTCGAATTACAATCCGCAGTACGGAACGAGCAACTTTACTTACGGAAAATACAATTATTTTGTCATCGACACCCAAGATTCTTCCGCGCTTATGATCACGAAAGATAAGTAACTGCCTGCGATGCGGGCGGTTTTTTTGTTCGGTGCCGCTTTTTGGATGATTCCGTAATCAGTGTAATCCGAACACCCCCTATCTGCGGATAAAAGGAGAGCAACAATGGGTCCCAACCTCATCGCACCATGCGGGCTGAACTGCAGTGCCTGCATTGCGCATCTCAGAGAAAAGAACGTCTGCTTCGGATGCAACATCGAAAACGGATACAAAAGCAAAACCATGGCTGCCTGCATCATCAAAAACTGCGAAAAGCGAAAAGCCCTCGGTCTGTCGCAGTGCAGTTCCGCATGCGAGTCATTCCCCTGCAAACGCCTCAAAGAGCTTGCCAAACGATACGCACGGAAATATGACGTCGATCTGTTTTCCAACCTGCAACGCATTGAAACGGAAGGAGCGGAACAGTTTGCCGCAGAAGACGAGCTGCACTGGCTTTGTCCTGTTTGCGGTGCGCATCTTTCGATGCATCGGGATAGTTGTATATCCTGCGAGACGCCGTATCGGTGACATATTTTCCTTTGAAGCGATGTTAAAAAGCAAGAGATTGCTTGCTTTTCGAATCCGTACTGTTATATAATATTCCATAACAAATGCGGGATTTTGTGTCTGTTTCCGTATACATGGCAACAATCGAAATCAAAAACGCATTAATCGAAGGAGGGAATCCTGAAATGAGCGAAGGCAGTTCAGACAAGCCTGGGCCGCGGAGGCTCGCCGGAACCATACGAACCGTAGGGTCGGCGGGCAGCGGAATCAGACTTGGAAAAACCGTCGGGTTTTCAGTCTTTTTACTTTTCATCGTTCTTGTTATCTTTTTCGTCGGTCTGCCGTGGTATATCAGCGCAGCAATCGTGTTGGTTGCAGTCATAGCGATCGCGGTGCAAACAGTCAGCTACAAACGCGTGCCGTTGTCTTGTGTTGCAAAAACGGACGAACCGATCCCTGACAGCGTGCCGTTGATCAAGGACGAGGCGCTGATCGAGATCATTCCGGACGTGACGGAATACGGCAATTCGCCAGGCGTTGGATTATTCGGTGCAGAAACCAGAACACGCCCCGAGAACGCTCTGCTTTTTACCGACAAATCAGTTTGGGCATTGACTGTGCCGCTTTCCGATATCGAGGATGCGGGACTCTCCTGCGACGAAAAACAGACAACTCGTTACGAAGACATCGTCGCCTCCCTGATGGAAATGCAGACGACGCTTTCTCTGGAAGAAATGCTGCGACAGTGCCGCGCAAAAAAACTGATGTCTTTGGAAGAGATTTCGGATGTCAGGACTCCGTCTGTCACCTATGCAATCTCGTTTGCGGATCGCACCGGCAGACGTTACGGATATCTGATCCAACGAAAAGAAGACTATGAACGCGCAAAAGAGGTGCTGCACCAACCATAAACCATATCGATTCAGCTGTCATTCCGACAGCTTTTTTTATTTTTTAAACGGCACACGCTTAATTTGAATGAGAATTTGCCGATAACAAAGGCAAAGAAGAGCAGAGCACGGGAACGACGGTCAGCTTGATATCAGGCAATACCCATCAGCTTTATGAATTAAAAAACAGCGTCTATACAGTAAATGAATCGGAGGTATCCAAGCAGACTTATCCTGTTTCGGATGTTTCTTCTTTGCCCGCAACCCTGAACAACACCGATTCCGTTGGCTTTTCTTCGATGCGTGATACGACTGATTATGCAAAGGCTCGGATGACAATCATCCAGTTGAACTGCAACGATATGCTGCGTCCATTACTGAGCGATGATGATATGAACGGAGTGCTTTCCAATGGCACCGATTTGAGCAGTCTGTAGGCGGCAACCTCCCGCATGGCACAGAACGGCAGTGCGCCGGGCAGTCTGTTATATTCGCAGCCTCCGCAACCGAAAGTTCCGCATCCTATCTGCGTTCGGAATCGGAATCTCCCGCCATGTTTGACACAACGGCGTAATCACCGTTTCCGAAAAATTCCGGTGACAATGCCAAATACGCGAATTCGCGCTTTTTCTTTGTCTTTTTTCGCCGAATACGCAATTTATATGCATATTTAAAATATTGCATAATGCATTTATTTACATATACAATCACATTCGAATAAAATCTCTTCGGATGTGCGGCCATATATCGGGAGTAAGAATATGAAGCAGGAATTACAATATCAACAATTCGGAAGCGCAGATGCACCCTGCATCGTGTTTCTGCACGGAGAAGGACTGAGTGCACAGATGTGGCAGCCTCAGATAGAGTCACTCAAAGACTATCACTGCATCGCGCCGACTTTTTCCGTCGATTGCATGGAAGACCCTCCGACAAAATTCTGCTTCGAATCCGCTGCGGATTCCGTCGCCGATCTCATAAGCAGTGTATCGTTCGAAGGGCAGGCTCATCTGGTCGGATTTTCTTTCGGAGCGGCACTCATAATGGAGCTGTTGGCACGTTATCCGGAACGATGCATCAGCGCCACGCTTATCAGCCCGCCATCAAAATCGCTGAGCTCCGCTTCTTCCATGCTGCTCGACGCATACGAGAACAGGGCATTACCTACCGAGCGGACAATGCGACAGTCAAGCGATGGGCGGAACGAAGTTATTTCGATATTCCTTCTCCGCATACCCCTGCCCAACCCGTATCGGGATTTTGCGAACGATTCGCCGCCATGCTGCATGCGCTGAGGCAAAATACTCCCGCCGACATCACGGAGGACTGTTTTGCTCCCTGTCTATGCATCTGCGGAGAAGACGAACCGGATCAGATCTTTGCGGAAATGCGGCTGATCTGCAAATCGGTGCCGTATTCCGAAGCAATCCTCATGCAAGGCTGTACAAACAATATTCCGTGGGCAGCACAGGATGAATTGAACCGCATCATCCGTGATTGGATCACAGGCAAACCGCTGTCCGTTCCGAATGTGAGCAAAATGAAAATTTCATAATTTCCATAAAAAAATGCATCAAAATTTGAGGAGATAATGCATTTTTTTATTTGTATATCCTTTATCCTGACTCGTTTGAAGTAAAAACAGCCCTTCCGTTACGCGCGGTGCAGGTTGGCATACAGCCGTGCACCGATCAATGAGGTGAGAGGAATGGTAAACAGAATGCCCAAACTTCCGATCAATGCCTGCAGAATTTCGACCACAATCATTTCGCGATTGAACAGATAAATCAGCGGCGTATTGTAGGCGACCAAAAGCAGCACAAGCGCCAGAGAGCTTCCGATGTAAGCCAAGATCAGGGTATTGGTCATCGTACCCATCATATCTTTTCCGATTTCAAACCCCGAACGAAGCAGAGCAGCAAACCCCGGATCTCTGGAACTCGAAGCCACTTCATACAAAGAGGAAGCAATCGACATCGCCACGTCCATAATCGCTCCGATGGCACCGATCAGAATCGCTCCGAACACAATGGCTTTCAGGTCAATCGGATTATCCGTATTCAGACTGATCAGATAAACCGACTCTTCGCTCGTAACGCCCGTCAGATGCAGGAACCGATCAAGCACCAGCATCAGCAGCCCGGAAAAAGCGATTCCGCCGAGACAGCCGAATATCGCCGTCATACTCTTTTCATCGGCACCGTTGATGATCAAAAGCGACATCACACAGATATAGATACAGGTAATGATCGAACTGAGATAAATATTGTAACCGCTCAGAATCGCAGGAACCAACACGGCAAAAATTGCCAGTATGGTAAAAATCAACGAAACGATTGTATTCAATCCTTTGCGCTGTCCGAACAGAACCAACAGCACAAGGAACGCAGCCGCAACGATCAGAAGCACCGACATTCTGGAATACGCCATGAAAATCCAATCCTGCGTATTGGTCATTGCGTCGCTGTAGAGGATCACCTTGTCCCCCACCGCAATATCGTTCTCCCCTTTTGTATCGGCAAAACTGTCATAGGTTTTTACCGCGGTGACGGTTTTTCCCTTGTTCTCGCCCGTCAGTACAATTGCCCGAAATCGAACATCATATCCGTCATTCGAACCCAGCACATCGATATTTTCGGTTTGATCCAAAAGTTCCGTCACCCGAGCGTTGAGATAGTATCCATAGTTTCCTTCTCCGGAATACGCGGTTTTCCCGGTTACAAGGCGATTGCCGAGCACAATATACATAACGGACAGCACAATGGTTACCGCATAAATCAATGTTTTTTTATGTGATTTCTTTTTTTTCGTCTTCAAAGAATGTCTCCTGATTCGCATTTATTTTGTGATCAGTTAGGCATGTCTAACGAAAATGATTATATCAGAATGTGAAATCCGGGTCAACCGTACGCACACAGCACACTCCGTTGCATCCATCCCTCGCTGCGAATTCAAAGTTTCGTTGCAAACACATCTCATATCTGCTACAATAGGAAAAACTGTTCGGAGGACTTATGAACAAAAAAACGGTAACCGTACGATATATGATTGCATTCCCCATCATTTTGCTCGTTTGCGGCGCCATCGCGGTGTTTTTCCCTGCTTATGATGCATTATTCGGAGCTTACACCGCTCAGGGAGAAGCGGTCAGCTTTTCAACGGGAGAAATTATTCTCTTTCTCGGGCTCGGCATCGTCGCTCTGGTTTATGGCATCACACTGTTCCGATATAAAATCGTAGCGGGTGAAAAAGTCGAATTCACTCCCTATTTCGGAAAAAAACAAACCTATGAGTACACTGATTTTGACAAGAGCGAAAACGTATTGTTCGGCATTGCGCTGTATTCGAAAGAAAAGAAAATCACCACCGTAACTCCTTATATGGCTCATCGGCAGGATTTCTTCAAACGGCTTAAAAATCTGCCCACACTTGGAGTAAGGATGCTGTAAAACCAAACAATAGGAATCAAGGACATGTCGTTTGCGCATGTCTTTTTTATTTCACATAAACCCGAACTCCATTGAAAACACGGAACACATGGCACGGAACGCGTGATACGCGTTCCCTACATTGCATATTTATAACCAAAACAACAATCAAATCAATCCACCGCATTCCGCCACGAACGGGTGGGGCGGCGCTCAAGCGTAATGCGACTGAGCAATGGCATGACCCGCACGGTTTTGGTATAAAAATTCCGAGCAGATTTTGTTTCTGCCGAACTACACGGACTGCCGAACGATTTTCTGCCGAAGGAATTTTTGTCAAAACCGAAAGGATGACATGCCGCGAGGCGCATCAGCGTAAAGCTTTTGCCGCGCTTTTGAAGGGCTTACTCAACTTCATGCGCGATTGGTATTTCGTACCCTTCATGAGCGTAGTTTGCGGAGCGAATCACCTTATAACGCGTTGCTGCCGGCAACCCGGCAAATACCTGTCGGTCAATCTAAAAAATAAAAACAACGAACATCCAATGAATATTCCAACGAACGCACCACACGAAACGCGTGATACGCGTTCCCTACATCGTAAATCCGAAACCACAACATCAATAAAAATCAGCGCATCATATTTTGATATAAACGGGTGGGGTGGTTCCAAACTTGATTGCAAGCATCGGAATGGCCCGAAACAATTCAGCAACAAACAGAGCCGAGCACATTCGTATTGCTGCTGACCTAAACGGACTGCGACCCATTATGCGCCGAGGCGATGTTTGTCTGAATTGCGTAGGCTGACATTCCATGTGACGCAATCGTTTGGTATTTTTTGCCCACTTTTTGTGAAAAAGTGGGTTCGCTCTCGGGCGAATGTCCCGAGACTACATAACAATCAGTCATAACCCTACAAACAACGGACATCCAACCAATCCTCAACCATCCGCATTTCATGAGTATACGGCTCGTATCACACGGAACGCGTGATACGCGTTCCCGGTAGATTATCACGCAATCATCCATCAATAAAAAAGGAACACACCGAATGCGTTCCTCATTTTTCTATTCGTTTATCAATCTCACAGCATATTTTTCTTGTACATCAAACGTGCCACACCAATGGCAATGAGCGCGCCCACCGGCACGAGTATCCCCACGGAACTCGCCATGGACGGCACGATCACGAACAGAGCGATCATAAAGATCATCGGCACAAGCGCAATCTTGAAGTTGCGTGAAATATACACCACACCGAGTCCCCCGAAGAGCGCGGGCAGAATGTTGTCGAATGCCGGCTGCATCATTTCGGATTCCAGAAACGGCTGAATCTGGGCAAGCAGCAGAACCCCCAGCGCAATGATGACGGTCGTCACAATAGAAGACACCGCAATCGCAATGGTGGAAATCACTTCCCCTTCGTCCGTGCCGGATTCCACTTTCGCATTCTGCATCGCATTCAGCGCGCAGGGCACTTTCAGGTTGGAAAGATTCCCCGTCATAAATCCGAGATATGCCCCTCCCGTCCCGAGCATCGGCACAAACGTCAGCACTTCGATGACCCCGACCGTCCAGAAAATGGGAATAATGCCGAGCAATCCTTTGGCGACTGCGGAGAGTTCCGGCCATGCCTGGAAGCGGATGCAGATGGCAGTCGGCACCAGCAGCAGCATGATCAGCCCGCTGACTGTCCAGATGCGCCCGACTTTATGAATATTGTCTCTGTATGATGGTTCCTGTTTCATCATTATGCCTCCTTACACCAAACTGCCGACGATATTTGTAATCGGAATGGAGAGCGCCATGGCGCCGAGCATGCTGATCGGCAGGGCATAATCTTCCATCCATTTCCACTTCAGAGCTTTCACAAGCAGCCCGCAGACCGCCATGATCAACGCGGATGCGATCATAACGAATACGGGAATCCATCCGACGAGCCCTTTGTTTACCGTTGCGAATACGACGCCGAGAAACGCCGAGATCATGCCGAGAAACAGCGCGCTCATGAATATCTCGCCCCATTTCTCGTCTTTGGTGCGGATGCTCATCACGCCGCTTTCAATCTTTTTCGCGAATAACGTCACCGCAATCGGACTGAGCATGATGCCGATGGTCATGACCCAGGCTATGGCGGTGAACACCTGCCCGTCCGTGATCAGATTTGACAGGGTATAACCCTGCACCGATGCCGCCGTCGCCGCCGCCGTTGTTTCGTAGGTGAGCGCGCCGATCACCGAGAGTCTCAGCCACGGGAACGGAAGCCCCAGCGCCTTGGACAGTGCGATCACGCCGAGCAAAATCGCTACGGCAGGTGCGATGGTAAACACCGCGCTCGAGATCACCGTTTTTTTCAGGACTTCGGTTTTTATCCCCAGTTTTTTTGCCTGCTTCCAAGCTTTTCTCAAAAAATAAATCGATTCGGCAATCACGAACGTGATAACGATACCTACGATCAGATATAAAAATCCGCTGTTCGGATCAAACATAATTTTCCTCCGGATCATAGAATTGAATCAAATAGTATATTGAATTCAGTATATCACCGAGGAAGAATCCCGACAATCATTTTTGCCTTCGCTGTCAGTATTTTCGCCCCCCGGAAGATCACGTTGCGGATATCGAACAGTTTTTCGCAAAAAAAATGATTCTTTCCCCGTTTTTTCGATATCGTGATGCGAATTAAATATAATATAAGGAACATTTTTCACAAGCAGACCCCTAATAAAATAAGGAAATTGGAGAGCCATATTGTATACCGATATCGCAGACAGCGAACTGAACGCGGCAAAAGACAATAACGAAATGATGCACCAATTGCTTGCGAAGCACGAACTGTGGCTGCTTCGCTGCACATCGAACGTCACTCACCGATACGTCACAAAAAACGACGATGAATACAGTGTTGCGCTGACGGCATTCATGCAGGCGATCCGCGAATATGATGCAGACAAAGGAAATTTCGATTCCTTCGCCCGACTTGTCATCAAACGGCGGTTGATCGATCACATCCGAAAAGAGCAGAAATTTTCCGCTGAGATCCCCTGTGATCCGCGCGTATTCGAGCTGGATACGCAGGATGAATCGGACGAATTGATTCCCCTTACCTCCGCAGAAAAGGAGCAGCTGATTCAGTGGGAAGAACGGTCTGCGGCTGAGGAAATCGAAGAAATTTCCGCAGTGCTGCACGACTATGGATTTGACTTTATGAGCCTTGCCGACTGCTCGCCGAAAGCGGAAAAAACCAAAAAAGCCTGCGCAAAAGCGGTTGCGCTGTTGGTTCGGGAACCGGCGCTGATGAGCGCGCTCCGAACAAAACGAACACTTCCTGTATCAGCAATCGAAAAAAATTGCAAAATCCCCCGAAAAATCATGGAACGTCACCGTAATTATATAATAGCGGCAGCAGAGATACTGACCCGGGATTGTCCCTGCTTGACCGAATATCTGCCGATCATCAGAAAGGAGTGCAACAAATGAAAGCTGTGATTGTACAATGCGAAAAAAAATACGCAGCGGCTCTGGACGATGCAGGCACCATGCATAAAATCAAAAACAAAAAATATGCGTTAGGACAGGTGATTACAATGGAAGCTACAGTAAAAAAATCTTTTGTTACGCGCTATGCGGCAGCAGCTGCAATCGCGGTAGTCATAGGGCTGGGTGCATGGGGATTCTTTTCCCCTTACAGTTATGTGAGTTTGGACGTGAACCCGTCCATTGAATATTCCGTCAACCGATTCGGACTGGTGCTGTCTGCACAGGCAGTCAACGGGGACGGCGAAGAAATTCTGCAAAATTTAAATCTGAAATACAGCAGCATCGGTTCCGCTTTGGAACAGACAGTGGATGAAATCACCGCTGCAGGATATTTCGAAGGAACTGATCCCGGTCAGATTATGATCGCGACGGCATGCAAAAATGACGGCACGGCCGATCAGCTTCGGGAACAGCTTCAGACAAGAATCATGGACATGGAACAGATTCAGCAGCGCGCAGTCGAAGTGCAGGGAGTAGCAGTGGGCTATAATCTCGTGCAGGAAGCCCGTGATCTTGGGCTGACTCCCGGCAAACTCAATCTGATTGAACGCTTGATTGCATCTTCCGATGATCCTTCCTCCGTCAATATCGAAGACTGGAGAAACGTTTCCGTCAAAGACATCATGAAAACCATCAACACAAACAACGGCAACGGCAGTACCAACGGCAATGGAAACGGATCTTCCGACAGCATGGGAAGCGGCACCGGATCGGGCAGCCCTGACTCTTCAGGCAACGGAAACGGCTATCAAAACGGAACCTCCGGCACCGATGGCTCATCCGATACGACAGACACCACGGCTCCTGTCGTGACGACAAACGGCAATGGCAGCGGAAACGGAAACTCCGATAACGGAAGCGGCGGATCGGGAAAAGGAAAATAACCAACCGTTCCGATCATTCGATCAGGGGATGCAATATCGCATCCGCTGAATGAATGCAACATCATTGCGATATGCGATGCGGAATCCAAAGAAAAGACACATTAAAAATCAGACGGATGCTGCAATGCAGGCAAAAGAATTTTCGATTGTTTCTCGGTTTGATTTTTCTGCAGCCAAGGACACGGTGCCGCCGTGTCCTTTTTTTGTCTCGTCTTTCCGAGCCGTTCGGATGCATCAGAATCAATTCAAATTTCGTATTCCCCACCGTTTAATTTTCTTGTACTTCCGGTTGAATTTTGCTAAAATAAAGGTAAAGTACCATATCAAAACAAATTTGGGAGGGGTTGGATGATCCGTTGCAAGCACTGCGGAAAAGAAACAGAAACCGGACTCATCCTGTGCCCGTACTGCTCCGCTTATTTGGAAGACGATGACGCAGTAATCGAAAAGATTCTGCCTGACCCGCTGCAGCTTCCGCCCGACACCGAAGAGGAAGGTCCGCTGATCGGGTTTCCCACGATTCGGGAAGGCGCAATTCCTGCATCCGAAAAGCCGCTCATCTATGAAATTGATGCCCGCAATGACGATCCGACCGAACAGGAAGTGCGGGATATTATGTCGGTGATCAATCACGAGGACGAAGAGGAAAAACAGAAAAGACACGGCCTTCTCTTTTACGCCGCCGCCATTTTTGTCCTGTCGCTGCTTTGGATCGGAATTTACCGTTTTGTATTCTACAGCCCCTTGATCGCACCGACAGAAACGTTGGAGGCATCTGCGGGAATTGATCCTGCGACCCTCGTCACGCTTCGGGACAATCAGCAGGATCATTACACATTCATGCTGAAGCAATCCGATCTCCAATCCAATATCCCCGGTACCTATCGCGTTGTTTATTCTCTTACAAATAGCGCTTCGCATAAAACCAAAGATGTCGCATTCCGTTTTACCGTCGTCGATACGACCGCGCCTGTCATCATGGTATCCAAGAGCGTTCAGATTGCGCAGGGCGATACCTTTGAATTATCCGATTTCGTAACCGTATCGGATAATTCCCTGCCGCTCAGCGCGCAGGATATCCATGTCGGAGGGACGGTCGATACGCAAACCGTCGGCACTTATCCGCTGACGCTGAGCCTGACGGATGCCTCCGGCAACACGACCATAATGAACATTACGGTGGCCGTCATCCAGCGTACGCAACAGGATATTTTCTTTGACTTGATTTACGGAACATGGAAACACGGAAATCAAATCATCATCATCGGGACAAAAGACGGGGCTTACTCGCTGCAAATCGACAACAAAATCGGTACTCTGACATACGACACACTTTCGGACAGCGGAGATTCCGCCGTTTTCATCTGGGAGTGGACCGATGCAGACAATACACAGGCAAATGCAAATAAAAGCAAACTCACGATAAACGCCTCGGAAGCAACGAACGGCATGCTGTCCGTCAATCTGTCCGACGGAAACGGATATCGCAGTTACCGCAAAATGCAGGATACCGAAAATTGAGAGGCAACATCATGAATCGCAATACGTATTCCATCGAAACCGCTGAAAATATAACAATCAACGGCGCTATGCAAAACATCAGAATCAGGGGCACAAACCCATCCAATCCGATTCTGCTCTTTCTTCACGGAGGACCCGGTATTTGTGACCGTCACACCGTACTGAAATATCATTCCGGGCTTGCGGACATCTGTACGCTTGTCTGCTGGGATCAGCGCGGAGCCGGACTCAGCTATCATGCAAAACAGGCAAAACAGGAGCATTTAACCATATCGGATATGATCGAAGATGCGGCACAGGTCATCCGGCATCTAAACGAGGAATTCCATACGCAGAAAGTCTCCGTTCTCGGGCATTCCTGGGGTAGTGTGCTCGGTGTGCTGCTGGCTCAAAAATATCCGGAATTGGTCGAACAGTATATCGGCATGGGGCAGTTTGTCAGCGGTCCGGAAAACGAACTGCTGTCCTATCAGTTTACCTACCAGCAGGCAGCAAAACATGCGGACGGGTATGCGCTTTCCCAATTGAAGAAAATCGGAGAACCGGTTGAAGGAAGGTATTCCTGCGTGAATGATATGACCGTACAGCGCAAATACCTGAGCAAATACGGCGGTGCGGTATTCGGAGAAAGCACTCCCGTAATTCGTTCCGTTCTCATTCCTCTGCTTGAAACATCCGAATATCGTCTGACCGATATTCCTGCTTACGCGAAAGGCTCCTTCTATTCGCTGGAAGAACTGTGGGATGAGGTGGTTTCTCTGAATTTCAGAGAAAGCGTGCCCTCTCTGAACATCCCGATCTGGATTCTGCAGGGCAACCATGACCAGAACACCCCCACGATTCTGGCCAAAGAATGGTTCAACCGTTTGGATGCACCGAGCAAACACTGGGTTTCTTTCGAGCACTCCGCACATCATCCCATCAAAGAAGAACCGCAGAAATGGGAGCAGACAGTACGGGGAATTGTAACCAAACAATCGAGCGAGCAGTAGCGTCCAATCATTTTACTCAGTTTATCTGCATGAAATAAACGCGGAAAAGTGCACATTTCCCGCGTTTTTTATTGCAGTTTCGCGGCTTGGGCTCAGCGAACCACGGGAAAAAACGGAATAACGTCACGTATCAAACATTACAGACAGATTAAGGGACTTGAGCAATCGGCAGACTGTCTGCTACAATAACAGCAGTCACTGTCCGAGATGCTGTGACGGAACAGCGCATACGGACAGCTTTACGGAGTATTGATATGATATGCAAACACTGCGGAAGAACGCTGCGCGACGGAACGAGAATCTGCTACTACTGTTCGGCGGTTCAGCCCGATGATGATGAAATACTGGAAGACATTCTGTCGGATGCTAAAGAGGAAATCGAAGGAGTCAGCTATACGGTCTCGGAGACTCCGCTGAATGAATCCGACCCGCCGTCTGCGAACGACAGAGCGTTGATTAAGGCATCCACCGCTGTCCCAACCGACGCAAATACAGAATCGTATCCGCCAAATGCCGGCGTTCTCTCGGATGAGGAAACGGCCAGGAAAACCGCCATGCGCATCCGCAAACGACGCCGCGCAAGTCTGTGCGCACTCGGGATTATACTGCTTGCCGTTCTGTTTTTTGTGTTTCTGCGTTCGTTCTATCGGCCGATCATCGCAAACACGGACACACTGGAAGCCTCATCTGCCATTGATCCGCTGACACTGGTCCATTTTGAAACCGACGCAGACGGACGCTACAGTTTCGCTGTAGAGTCTTCCGATCTGATTTCCGACAAACCGGGCACCTACACCGTGACATATCTGGTCACCCGACTGTCCGACGGTGCGGAAAAGCCGATCTCATACCGCTTCCGCGTAGTGGATACCACTCCGCCTCAGATCACAATCGCCGACACCCTCACCCTGATGCAGGGCAGTGAATTCCGCATCGCGGATTACGCCTCGGTCAGCGACAATACAGGGACGATACCCGCGGATGCAATCGCGGTTTCGGGAAATTATGATGTAAATACCGAAGGAACTTATCCGCTGACCCTTACCGTCAGCGATGCGTCGGGAAATTCAGCAGAGAAAAGCATCGCCCTGATTATCAAGGGGCTGACGAATGAACAACTCTTTTTCCGCCAAATCGAAGGAACATGGTACAGCGGCTCCACCTCCGTGACATTTTCGCAGCAAGAAGGAAGTTATTCTCTTTCGGTCGATTCGTTTTTGTATCAGCCCGAAGGATCGCTGCAATATACCTATGTAAATTCGGATCTGAATTCCGCCAGTTTTACATGGGACTGGTCATATTCCCTCATGAATCATCCGCTCGACGGCACACGCAATGTGATCATCGCCGCCACTGACAGCGACGAAAGCATTCGAATCGATCTCGGAGACGGGTTCGGTTATCGGGAATACAGCCGGTAATCCCAAAATGCCGCAAAGCAAAAAAGCGCACATGACAGTTTTGCCGTGTGCGCTTTTTTTAGCGGAACGAATATTCTTTCCCGTTAATATACAAAACATAATCATCCGCCGACTTTTCCGTAGCAATGGCTTCAACCAGATAGCTGCCGTTACCGATCTGACAAACCGTCGAAAATTCGGAGTCATGCACATCAGCCAATTGTCCGTTGAGCGGTTGAACAAGAAAAAATCGGCACTCGCTGCCGGAAAGGGTTACCGTGCTCAGCACATACTCGGAAGTTCGATCAACAACCTTGGCATGAATCTCGCTTTTCGGCGTCACCACATACTTTCCGTTATTTTCAGTCAGCACGCCGTAATGATCCTCACCGTCAAGACCGTAAACATAAAGCGTAGCATCGCCGCTTGTCACACTATACTTCAAAGAAGCGCCGTCGGAAAGCAGCATATCGCTGTATTCCTGCATCGTATCAACTCGCAGGGGAAGCAGATGCGCCTTCCAGATATATGCCATCGAAACTACGGCAATGATAATAACCGCCGTGGAAAACAAATTAAACAACATATTCCGTTTCATCAGATGTCTGAATCCTCACTCTCATGTATTGTCCTGCGTTTGGGAGTCACTCTTTTCCTATGTATTCTCTGCTCTTCAATATGAAAACGGACGAGCAGATACCATCCGAAAGCTGATCGAACCCATCCGGAAGCCATGCATGCAAAGAGAAAAAAGATCATTCCAGTCCATAAGTCCAAACCTGCCTCGGATATCAATGACGCCAAAACACATATTCCGAATCCCAAAGTCAATGCAGCGACGACAAGCAGGTAATAAAAGAAAAAACGCGACTGTTTCGGTTCCGGATCTTCCCTCAGTCGAAGCACGCGACGCTTTTCCGAAACGCCAACACCGAAGCAAACAGCCAGCCAAAGCAGCAGAATGGCGGGAAAAACCCATGGGTCTCCTCCGGTTGCGGCGCCGATATATTTTGCTGATGCCGACAGCAGAATGATCTCAATAGTAATAATCCACGTACTTCCATACAGTAAACGATTGCGTACCGTCGGGTTCCGATTGCATCGAATTAATGCAACAAGAAAGCAACTATTGGCAGCAGCAATCAAAGCACACGATATAACACGATACTCACCGATCAACACACTGCCGAATGCAATCAGGAAAAACACCACCGGAAAACCCGTATTATTTGCGTCGTATCGATATCGTTCCCGTTTTGCCTGCAATACACGGATTGCGTCTTCTTTGACTAACATCCAATCCCCCATGTCGGATCACCGACAATTGTTATGATACCAAAAATGTCTGAAAAAACCAATTCTGATTTGTTATTTGCCAAAACAAATCAGAGCATTGATTGATTTTTGTTTCAATCAAAAACCGACAGCAGATGCTTCTCCGTCGGTCGTTTGAAAATAGATGATATAAAAAATCAATAGTTCAGCAATGCTTCCCGCTGATCTTTAAAGCGTTTGCAAGAAACAATTTCAGGGCACGCAAAGCAGGGACGCGACTGTTTATCCGCATCGTACAGCACTTTACTGAACTCATCCGGATGATTCTGCTCGCGGTGGCATGCGATCGCCTGCACAATCAGTTGGCTTTCTTCTTTTGAAAACCCGCATCGCTTCAGAATCGGTTCCGCCATGACGGCGCCCGCCTTGGCATGATCCACCCCTTCGGAAACCTGCACCCACCGTCCGATGTCATGCAGAAGACCCGCCGCATACATCAGCTCTTTGGTGTACGGCAGCTTTCGTTCCAGAATCATGGCATACCCGACCCGACAGACATCGAGCAGATGCGTCATATCATGTCTGCAATACTGACGGTCGCGCTCGGCTTTTTTGTTTTTCTCAAGATAAGAGCGGTATTCTTCGTCATGCAGAATTGCATCGACCCGCGGCATTTCATTCATTGCCGATCACCTCATCCGACAATTTTCGGATCTGTTCGCCTTTCAGATTATCGTGAATCTGCTTGAGCGGAATGCTGCCGACCAATAACTGCGGCGCAATTTCATACAGCGGTTCCACGACAAATGCGCGCTCCGTCATCCGCGGGTGCGGAATCGTCAGCGCTTCGTCGTTCATTTGCAGATCGTCGTACAAGAGAATGTCAATATCGATATTTCTCGGACCGAATCGGATCAGCTTCACCCTGCCCATTCCCTTTTCGATGGACTGTGTGAAAGCCAACAGATCATAGGGAGCGAGTTCCGTCTCCCCTTCCAGCGCAAGGTTCAGAAACCAAGGCTGATCGCTGTATCCGACCGGTTCTGTTTCATAATAAGAAGACAGTGCCGTGATTGTAACGTGATCCCTCAGATTTTCCAATGCCTCCCCGAGGTTTTGTTTCGTGTCCCCGATGTTGCTGCCGAGGCTCAGATAGATCTTATGCATCCCGTTCTCTCGTCAGCTCCACCGCAAAATGATCGAAGATCCCCGGTACGGGCGCCTCCGGTTTTTTCACGACCACCGTGATTTTACGAACCGTTTCAAACGCAAACAACACGTCGGAACAGATGGTTTCCGCCGCGGCTTCAATGAGATTGTAGGATTCTTTTTCCATAATGTCCCGAATCATCGCATACACTGCACCGTAATCGACCGTATATTGCAGTTTGTCCGTCTCTCCGGCATCGCGCAGGTCAAGATACAGTTCGGCATCCACAAAAAACTTCTGTCCGAGCGTCTTTTCTTCGGGCAACACTCCGTGCCTGCCGAAGAACTGCATATTTTTCATGATGATTTTATCCATGCGTTTTCCTCACAATCACGTCGGTCACTTTCGCCGCTTGCGCATTTTCCTTTACATCGTGCACACGGAAAATATCCATGCCCTGCATGATGCCGATTACCGTTGTCGCAACGGTTCCCTCCGTGCGTTCTTTCGGCGGCACATCAAGAAGCGTACCCAACATGCGTTTGCGTGAGGTTCCCAGCAGTACGGGATATCCCATTTCGCGCAACTGAGCCAAATTCCGCATGGTTTCCAGATTTTGTTCAAAGTCCTTGCCGAAGCCGACCCCCGGATCAAGGATCAGATTTTCCCTGGACAAACCTGCCTGATCGGCAATCGTAAAGGTATGCTCAAAAAAACGGATCATTTCATCCATCAAAGGTCTGTCATATTCCGTACCGTCCTGATTGTGCATTACCACAATCGGCGCATCGTATTTCGCCGCCACATATGCCATTTCGCCGTCCCGCTGCAGACCCCACACATCATTGAGGATATGTGCGCCTGCCTGCAGAGCCGCTTCCGCAACGGAAGCTTTCATCGTATCGATGGAGATAAGCACGTCGGTTTCTGTTGCAAGTTTCTTAATGATCGGCAAAACGCGCCGCATTTCTTCTTCCGCGGACACTTCGGTATATCCGGGGCGGGAAGATTCTCCCCCGACGTCAATGATATCCGCTCCGTCCGCAATCATTTCCTTTGCGTGCGCAAGCGCTGCGTCCAACGCCGAAAAATCACCGCCGTCGGAAAACGAGTCGGGAGTCACGTTCAGAATGCCCATAATAAAACTGCGCGTTCCGAAGCGAAGGGTACGCTTGCCGATATGCATCGGGATAATCTTGGGTTCGTTCAGAATATACATGCGATCCTCCGCTAATTCATATTGATGAAGCTCATCACTTCCGAACGGGCTTTCGCATCTGTCGAAAAGATTCCCCGCACCGCGCTGGTAATCGTTTTGGAGCCGGGTTTCTTCACGCCGCGCATGGTCATGCACATATGTTCCGCTTCCATGACGACAATGACACCGTACGGTTCGAGGCAGTTCATAATGGCATCTGCTACCGTCGCAGTCAGCCGTTCCTGAAGCTGCGGACGTTTCGCCGCTGTTTCGACCACACGCGCCAATTTGCTCAGTCCGGTCAGCTTACCGTTTTTCGGCAGATATGCCACATGCGCCTTTCCGAAGAACGGCACCAAATGGTGTTCGCACATGGAGTAGAACGAAATATCTTTGACGAGCACAAGCTCTTCGTATTTCTCATCCTGAAAATATACCTTCAGATGTTCGGACGGATCCTGTTCCATCCCGCTGAAGATTTCCTCGTACATTTTTGCGATACGTCTGGGTGTATCGACCAATCCTTCCCGATCAGGGTCTTCCCCGATCGCGAAAAGAATTTCGCGGACCGCATTTTCGATCCTTGGTTTATCCATTCATCAAACCTCCGAAAGTTACTTTTTTCAAACAGCCCGGCTTCACGCTCGCAAGGAGGCTGCGGCTTACCGATCCCGCTTTTTGTGGCATCATTATACGCCTTGGACCTAAATCATGCAAGGGTTGCGGAGTGATTCCATTTCCCGGGAAATCAAAAAACCGCTCAAATCCTTTATTGATGCGGTTTTACAGCAAATTATTTTTTGTTCAAATTTTGAATTGCATAGATTGCTTTTCAGAAAACACGCGCCGATTTATCGCAGTCTCATAAACAAACAGTGTTCAGAAAGCGTCGGTTCCTGCAGCATGGATTGAAGTTTTCCCTTACTGTTTCATATCGTTTCAAGTTATCGCCGCGGATGCGTTTCTGCCACGACGCCGGTACGTGCAGTGGCTGTTGGCAAGTGTTGATATCGATGGGGAAAGAATGATAACAACATCGGCCCTTCGGAAAATTGGAATGCTATCACAAATGGAGTTCCGCAATCTCATCAAAGTGCCGTTCGCTGCAGGTATACAGTTTGCGAGCGGAACTATCGTAAACCATGGATAATTCCGTTTTCCATTCCCCGTTCTGGCTGACTGCGGAAAGAACTTCGAACAGGTCGGACACCTCCGGATTCGATTTCTTTTCCAGCATGGATTTTGCAGTACGATAACGCACACAATCAGGCTCAACGGCATCAATCACAGATGCATTGGTCAGAACGCAATACGGGCTTTCCTGCCGCGCTGAGAACAGGATTCCTCTTCCGGGTTCGACGATCCAGACATTTCCCCGGTTGTCGGCAATCATATTATGTGTGCTGTATGCGGGCGTATTTAAAACAGTGATGCCGGAATCCAGATAAGCGCAAATCTCTTCGGAGGGTATTTTCCCGCCGAGCACATCACTCACCAGTTTTGTGGTTGTGGTCACATACTTACTCGGTCTGCGGTATTCTCCCTTACCATTGGACTCAACGATGAGGTTATTCGCAAAGGTTCCGTCAGCCCTCACGCCGAAAGAGGGATATTTTCCGAACCCCGCATCGACCGAAACGGTATATACACCCGGTTCCGAGATTTTCGCAGCATATTTCATGCCATTGTTGTCAAAATTCATGCCGATCAGAACGCGGCTGCCCCGACTGATAACGCTTGTGCACATATATTTCCCTTTCTTTTTTCAATATGATATCCGAACACCATATCTTCGAAAAACAGTCTTGTTATTATTTTAACCGTAAAACCACCTCATTGCAATAATTGCCGTGTGCGATCCGATTCAGATAAATCGGGCTTAGTTCTTACCTTTTCCCTATCGATCGGTTATAATCAAAGCGTACAAATCATCATAATCGGAGGTTCCCATGCACCTTCTCATCCTTCACGCCAGTGCAAGAACAAACGGCAATACACGCAGAATCACAGACAGATATATAACCGCCCTGGGAAAAGAAATCGGCTCGGGCTTCACATCCGAAACCGTTCTTGTGTCGGATGCGTCCCTCGGCACCTGCAAAGGCTGTCGTTTATGTTTCGATAAAGGGGCGTCTTACTGTCCGCACAAAGACAATCTGAATCGTATTGTCAACTCGATGCAGAAAGCGGATCTGGTAATCTTCGCTTCCCCTGTTTATGTGGAAGATGTGAGCGGCACAATGAAGACCTTTCTTGACCGCTGTGCCTATTTCTGCCACCGCCCTGCATTCTTCGGCAAGCGTGCATTTATCGTGACGACATCTGGTTCGGGATCGACGAATCACACCATACGCACAATGAAAAATGCCGCGAGTGCGTGGGGGTTCAGCGTCATCGGAAGTGCGAAATACAAAACAGGCGCATGGATGAGTGACTCCGACATGGCGCAGTCATATGATGACGAGATCGCCAAACAGGTGTCTGCCATCGCAAAGAAGGTGGGGAAACCCGCGGTGCCATCGCTGTATTCACTGATCTCGTTTCGCATCATCAAGCGGATATACAGCAAGCGTCCCGATGAGCAGAATCTCGATTATATCTATTGGTACGAACGAGGATGGCTGACTCCTTCCGCGAAGTATTATATTCCTTGCCGCATTCCGCTTTACAAACGGTTGATTGCAGGCGTCGCCTCCACAGTGCTGGGGAGAGTATGTGGATAGGAGCGATATAATGAAGAACCTATATACTCCATAGCGCGCTGCAGAACAAATTCATAAAAAAATTGAGAAGTACTCCTTCTCTTTTTTTATTTGTGTTTTACGATATATCGAACACGATATATCGTAATTTTATATAAACTAAGGAGGAATGCAAGGAGGAAGTATGAACGCAAAAGAAGCAGTTGCACGCCGAATCATTGAATTATGTACTCAATCCAATCGCACCGTGAATGCCCTTGCTAACGAGAGCGGAGTCACACCTTCCACGATATACAGCATATTAAATGAAAAAAGCCAAAATCCTGGTGTCGTAACTCTTCACAAATTATGCAATGGATTTAACATAACTCTCTTTGATTTCTTCAATTCACCGTTGTTTGAAAATTTAGAACAGGAGATCAAATAATGGCTTTGACTAGATACTATTATGCAGATCTTGTTTCTGTTTTTATGACAAAAAACAAGAACGAAATTTTTGGAGAAATTACTGCTAATGATCAGTTCGCATCTGATGATTTACAAAAAAACTCCTGGAAATACGAGATAGATTTCTTGAAACAACAGTTATCTTTTATAGACGATGGATATCTATTATTTGAATATACAATTCCGCGAATAGGAAGTCGCGTTGATAATATTCTGTTATATAATGGACTTGTTTTTATACTAGAATTCAAAGTTGGTGAACGAAATTATCCTAAATACGCTTATGAACAAGTCATTGATTACGCTCTCGACTTAAAATATTTTCATAAAGAAAGTCATTCTCGTCTTCTTATACCCATCCTCATTTGCACAGAGGCACCAAACCGCACCGACAACTATACATTTTATGATTTTAATATATTATCCACTGTTTCATGTAATAAGACAAATCTAGGAGAACAAATCAAACAGATTGCATCTCGATTTAAACAACCAGAATTTTCATATATTGATTGGGTGAATTCCTTATATATGCCTACTCCAACCATTGTAGAAGCCGCACAAGCATTATATCGAGGACATAGTGTTGATGAAATATCACGAAGCGATGCGAGTGCAATCAACCTTAGTAAAACCACAGAAGCGATTAATAAGATTATTGACAACAGCAAAGCAAATCACAAAAAATCAATTTGCTTTGTTACAGGAGTTCCTGGAGCGGGTAAAACTTTAGCAGGGCTTAACATCTCAATAGAAAGACAAAAAATTGCAGAGAACGAACATGCAGTCTTCTTATCAGGAAATGGTCCATTGGTTAAAGTATTGCAAGAAGCTCTTGCAAGAGATGACAGTCAAAGAAATTCTACAAAAATAGGAGATGCTCGACGAAAAGCGAAAGAATTTATTCAAATCATCCATCATTTCAGAGATGAATCTATTTTATCTAAAACAGCTCCAGTTGAGAAAGTTGTTATTTTTGACGAAGCTCAACGTGCATGGACAGAATCCGAATTAACAGATTTTATGAAAAAGAAAAAAGGAACTCCAGATTTCAACATGTCCGAACCTGAATTTCTTATTAGTATTATGAATCGTCATGAAGATTGGACAACAATAATATGTTTGATCGGGGGCGGACAAGAAATCAACAAAGGGGAAGCCGGTTTAACAGAGTGGTTTGATGCAATCAGAAAAGATTTTCCATACTGGGATGTATATGTATCAGATCGCATTGTTGATTATGAATATTTAAAAGGAAAACAATTAAGTCAATTATTATTAAATATCCCTTACAACATAATACCTGAATTACATTTAGGTGTTTCATTACGTTCATTCCGAAGTGAAAATGTTTCTGCGTTTGTGAAAGCAGTACTCGATATTGATATAGAAACTGCGAAATCTTTATATGCACAATTCAAAGATATTTATCCGATTGTTCTCACTCGAAATATAGACCGTGCGAAAACATGGATATTTGCACAAGCAAAAGGCTCTCAACGTTATGGGATTACTGCGAGCTCAAAAGCAAACCGATTAAGAAAATATGGAGTATGGGTACAAAGCAAAATTGATGCTCCGAACTGGTTTTTAAACGATAAAAATGACGTGCGTTCCTCCTACTTTTTAGAAGAAACAGCCACTGAATTTGATATTCAAGGATTGGAATTAGACTGGAGTATCGTTTGTTGGGATGCTGACCTGCGCTTTAAAGAAGGTATCTTCCATTATTATAATTTCAAAGGCACAAAATGGAACAAAATAAAGAAAGAAGAAGATATCACCTATCTCATTAATGCATATCGCGTACTATTAACCCGTGCCCGCCAAGGGTTTGCGATTTTTATACCTGAGGGAGAATGCACAGACAACACTAGATTGCCTGAATTTTACAATCAGACATATAATTATTTAGCGAATATAGGTATTCAGTCCATTGACTAATCCATAAAAAACAGGAGCGCATCCGCGCTCCTATTTAATTTCCGTCACTGTATATTTCTCTCTCAAAGCCTCTTCAATCGTATACACCCAGCTGCCTTCTTCCTGCTCCCACAGATCGTGCGCAGGCATCTTTCCGCCGTAAAACGAGGCAATCAGAGCCTCGGGGCTTTCGGCTTCCCATTCGTCTTTAAAGTGCGTGTCGATCTTCCATTTTCCGGAACACGCGTTCATGATTTCACGGATCACTTCGTATTCTTTCATAACGTCTCCTTGCAGTTACACTTATTTTAATATTGTATATCCAATTCGTTGCAGACGTCTGTGACAACATCACAGCACCGCACCTTCTTCGTCCTTCATCCGTTCGAACTTGTTTTTCATCGCGTAATATAACACCACCGCCAGCACCGAAGTGAACACATCCGCGGTCGGCTCCGCCCAAATGAAGCCCATGTATCCCCAAATGCGCGTGAACAAAAACAGGAACGGCACCAGAAACAGCCCCTGCCGCCCGAGCGAAATGACCATCGACTGAATCGGCTTTCCGATCGCCTGAAACAGCGTGAGCAGCACCACCTGCACCCCCCAAAACGGCATCGACACCAGCATGACCCGCATGATCGTGCTGCCGATGGAAATGACGTCTTCGTTTTTCATAAACACCGCAATCCACGCTTCGGGGAAAAGGAAGAATACCACCGCAAACACCAAGCAGATCAGCGTGCTCACAATGTTCGCGTATCGGATGGTGTCGAACAGACGGCGGTAATTGCGCGCCCCGTAGCTGTATCCCATCAGAGGCTGACACCCTTCCGCAAGACCGAGCACAATCATAAAACCGATGCTCGTGATGCGGTAAACAATGCTGAACGACGCCACCACATCATCCCCGTAACCCGCCGCGATCACGTTGGAGAGCGCCATGCCGAGGCTCATCACCAAAAAGCCGAGTGAGGCGGGCACTCCGATTTTAAAAATCTCCGCGTAATATCTTCCTTCGAAACTGAAGTTTCGGATATTGATCGAAATGATGCCTTTTTTCCGCAGATAAAACAGAATGTAATACCCGAAGCCGACCGTGTTTCCGATCACGGTCGCAAGCGCCGCGCCGTCCACGCCCATATCCATCCAGAGAATGAAGATCGGGTCGAGCACAATGTTCAGAACGGAGCCGATCACCATGCCGATCATCGATTCCTTCGTCGCGCCCTCCGAGCGGATCAGTCCGCCGAGTGCCATCTGCGCGCCGATGAACGTTCCGCCCACAAGCAGAATCTTCAGATACGTTTCAGCGTAACCGATGGTTTGATCGCTCGCGCCGACAAGCCGCAGAATCGGGCTCAGATACAAATATCCAACCACACAGCCGATCAGGCTGAGCACACAGGTGGACCAGAATGAAATTGCCGCCGCATGGCTCGCGTTGCCCTTTTCTCCGCTGCCGAGCATTCGGGAGATCAGGGACGCGCCCCCGATGGAGAAGATGTTGCCGAACGTCTGCAATATATACGCAATCGGCAGACAGACCGATATCGCCGCCACCATGTTCGGGTTGTTAAGCTGACCGATAAAGAACGTATCGGTCATATTGTAGATCACCTGCACGAGCATCGACAGAATCATCGGAACGCCGAGCGCCCACACCGCCTGTTTGATAGGCATGCCCGAGAGCATCCACATGCGGTCGTGTTTGTCGTGCGGCAAATCAGACCCGATATCCGTTTCCGTGTCGGGTGAGGATAGATTCTCATTGTTCGTAGTCAATTCTTGATCTCGTTCCGTCATAAAATACCCTTACAAAATAACAGAATGACCGACAACGTCGGGACTGCCGACAGAGCGATCATTGTGTGTTGTGATTCTATTGTAGCCGCGGCAGGACAAAAAGTCAAGGCGGCTGTGCTGTGGGGTTACCCTAAACTACGCGATGGTTGGGACAGTGTTCCTGTTTAGGATGGAATGGCTTCGTTGTGCCCCTCTGCCGCTGTCTGATCTTTCACAAAAAGACTTCCGACTGCGATGAGGATAAAGAATGCAAATATTACATTAGACAATAAACTGCCGAATATATATTGAAAGTTGTTCGTACCTCCGTCGAGTACCGTCGAAATCATAGCAATCAGCGAATACAGAACCTCTCCGGCTGCCACACCAATGAAAGCAACAATCGTTTGTCGGTTTTTCACCCGTCCGAGCGTCGCTATTCCGATAAACACGCTCATCGCAACACCGATCACCGCCATAATGATCGGAAGAATATACCCGGATATTCCGTTTCCCCAATTCCAGTTGATGGCAATGTCGATCAGTTTTGCAACTCCCCATACTTCAAAGGCACAACGCACAAAGATGCTCACCGCGGCAGCTTTTACCGCATTGTTTCGCATTAACAGTGCGTAGGCGACCAACAATATTTCGTATATAATGATGTCGGGTGAAAATCCATAAGCAAAAATGATAAAAACGATGTTCCCCACCGCCAATGCGGCAAGACACAGTTCCAAGGTCTGCAGCGTTTTTCTGTCCATAACATAACCCTCACTCGCAGATTTATCTTTCCGGAAAATTTACCGGATCGTTGCTATCCATTGCAGATGTCTGTTTCGAAGAAAGACTAAAGATCGCGATCAGCACGATCAATACATCCATAGCGACCACGAACAAGTCGATACATCCGTATCGGAACGCATACATGCCGCCGCCGATCAGCGCCTTGACCGCATTGATGAGCGCATTCAGTATGACCGCGCCACCCATGATACCGATAACCACGGACATTGTGCGACTGTGTTTGATGCGCTTAAGCAAAGCGATTCCGATGATGAGATACAGTGCCGCAGTGACAGCCACTCTGGCAAATTGGAAGAGATAATAGGAGAAACCGAATCCCGCACTCCAATTGATCGCGATATTGATTAACGTGACGATATCCCATAAGCCCAGCACGGCATAAACAATCGTAACGATTGCCGCTGCTTTTTCCGCCTTGAAATACAGCAACAGCGCAAACGCGCACGGGAAAACCGCTCCGATAGCAATGGTCGTGGTAAAGTCGAAGGCGATGAAAGTGAAAATCATGTAGATCACCGACACGGCGACAAGACTCAGTTCCAAAATCTGCAGCATTTTTCTGTCCATAACATAACCCTCCCTCGCAGATTTATCTAAGCAATCGATTCATCTGTTTTTTGTTTCCTATTACAAACCGCCTTGAGACAATAAGACAAGGCGGCTGAAATGATTCGTTATTGAATTGCGCGATGGATAAAGACAGTCTCATCCTTCGATAGGGTTGATCGAATTGTGCCCGTCCGTGTCCGTCTGCTTTTGGGCGGAAAGATTCCCCATCGCAACAAGAGCAATCAAAGCAATCATTGCGGCGGATAATAAACTGCCGAAAGTGTATTCAAAGTTGTTTGTCCCTCCGCCTAAGATTGTCGTAATCACAACAATCACCAAATAAAGAACAATCGCACCGCCGAATACCCCGATGAGAATGGATATCAAGCGCCTATTTTTCACGCGTCCGAGTGCCGCGATTCCGATCAACACGAACATAGCAATCTGAACAGCACCCATGATAATCGGAAGAATATAATCGGATATTCCGTTTCCCCAATTCCAGTTGATGCCAATGTTGATGAGAGCGACGATTCCCCATAAACTGTATCCAGAAATTATAAATGCGATCGTTGCGGCAGCTTTTGACGCATTCGTTCGCATCAGCAGTGCATACGACCCAAACAACAGTCCATCCAAAATGACAGTTGGGGCAAATCCGTAAGCAAAAATGGCAAAAATAATATATCCCACCGCCACAGCGGCAAGACATATTTCCAAAGTTTGAAGTGTTTTTCTGTTCATACCATAACCCTCCCTCGCAGACTGATTTATGATCAATCTGCTTTGATTCAAATCATACGCCTTTTTATCAACTTATACAACCCTCGGAAAAACTTTCGCAAAAAAAAGAACGCAACCGCGTACTTTTTTTGGAGTGATACATTGACCATTTCTCCGCGGGCAGCAAGCGGGAGCTATTCCGCATGCACAACTTCCGTCGGTGCAGTCTTATCCGAAATAATCATCTTTTGTTTTCGGCGTTTTTCCAAAGCGCAGGCGATACCCAAAGCACAGAGAACGGCGTATTCCAATGGCGGGAGCAGATAATTCAGGTAAATAATCCATAGCGCGAACAATTGATACCAGCTGGTCAACACGTTTGCAAAATACAGAAACAAACCAAATGAAACAAACAATCCTCCGAATATCCAGATGGGGATCAGAAACGCACGCTTTGTTTTGCGCAGCAGGCTTGATCCGATAAATAGCGGAATCAGCATTCTGCTTGCATCCCAAAGGAACCTGATACTAAGCAGCAGCAGGTCATGTTCATTCAGAATCGCGATCATATTCATGATCAGTAATAAGCAATTGAACAATGCCAACGCAAACATCGGAATGGAAGCGAACTGTCTTTTTTCTTTCGGCAGTGCCAAAATTAAAATGCCGAATGTCACCGAGCATACCAAAAAAAATGTTGAGATGATAGCTTCATAAGGATAGGTAATCAGCTCATAAATACCGGCAATCCCCGCAAACACAATCAGAACAATCGCCCATACTTTGATCGATTTATTCTTTTTTTGTTTCATCATATTTCTCTCCTTTTCCCATAATCAATCAACAGAACAAAACTATATTAAAACTCGGAATACTCTGGAATTTTCTCCGAATTCTTCGACATCGGAGATTGTAAAAGCAAACCATTGCGCCCATCAGAATGACGCTCCATGCAGCGCTGAACTTCGATATCCCGGGGGCAACTTCTCATCTAAACCTTTTTCCGAAGGAGTCCGTTAGTTTGCCGCTTCAACTCCGAACGGTTCGTTTGAATCAAGGAGTTTGTCTCGTTTCATTCTTCGAACTTCAAATACCAGCGCCACAACTCCAATCATGGCGAATAGGATTCCTTCAGCCAGATTGAGTAAGATCACATTCAACAGGTAGGATGTATCAATAGTGTGGTACGATTGAATTTCTATATAACCCTTCATCCCCAAAACAAATTTGAAGATTCGAAAAACCATTAATCCCCCGCCTGTCACACCGAGCAAAAGGAAACTCGGCAGATGCACGCGCGAACGATTGAGGGTACTGTACAGAACCGCCGCAAACAACGCAATCATGATCAGATGATAAGGCAGAATTGAGGTGTAAAATACTTTGTGATGTTCTGGAGATTCAAAGATCATGTCAAGCTGACCGATCAGATCAAATGCAGTCAGCCCGATTTCGATAATCATGCAAATCATGCCGATCCATCGCAAGCGCTCCGGCAGCACCAGCATCAGAAGCGTATACAAAATCAGAATGCCGGGGAATATGATATTGGAATAAAGGGAAAAGCCTGTCACCGATATACGATACACTTCATACACCATAATCGCGATGATGTAAATTACGCTGAGAATCAGCGGTTTTTTAATTTCTTTCATTCTATTCCTCCCAATGAATGTCTCTTTCGTATCATTCGGTGCAAAAAGATGGAATCCTTTTTTCTTTTGATATGAAATTCGGAAACTCCCTGCCATCACGGTTTTCATAGCAACAGGCGCCAAGCAATGCCCATACTCTTTCATTACCGAATATGCAAAATCTTTTCAACTGTTGCCGACCGCATAAAAGAATATCGGAACAAATCGAGCCGAAAGCAACAATATATCACCAATAAAATACATTATACTGCATTTATTTGTTTACGGAGATTATTTTTGTATATTTTTTAAATACAGATATAACCGACAATAAAAAAACGCCGAAGCGCTTTCTTGTAAAGGAAATCAGCGAAATTGCACAGATAAAAGAATCGAATCAAACCACCCGATTTTGTCTCATCAAGTGAAATGACATGGAACAATACAACAATTCCTCGTTCGACTCCAGATCGATGCCCGTCATTTCACGGATGCGCTGCAGGCGCTTCAGAAAAGAACTGCGCTGAATGCAGAGTTTTTCCGATGCGGCGGACGCATTGAACCGACACTCGAAATATATTTCCAGCGTTCGGTAATATTCGGTGTGCTTCGCCTCGTCATACTCCTGCAACGCCAGCAATTTCTCGCTGCAGATCCGCTCCGTGCCCATTGTATTTGAACATAACGAAATCATATAGGGCAGAGCATAATCATTAAACTGATAATACCAAAAAGACGGAGAAAGCCTCACCCCGATTTCCAGGGCGATGTCAGCCTGAAGTGTGGCGTAATATAAATAATCCGCACCGAAGAACATACGGCTCATTCCGCCGACCAGCAGATTCTCCCTCAGAAAATATGCCATGGATTGATGAAAATCCATACCGGCGGGGTTGCAGAACCGATCCAGATTCACGAGCATGTAAATTTGATTGTCCGATTCGATGCAGGCACAACCCTGCCAGCGTTTCTCGATTTCCGTGCAGTAATATTTCGCATAGATTTTTTTGTCATATCGATGATTCGGAATCAGTTTGACCATCTGTAGCCGATCTCCGCCCACCCACGCATTTTCTTCCAAAGATTTATTCCATGATTCTTCACGAATCTCCCTGTGCTCCAACCCATCCAATATCATGCCGCGCAGGCTGTTGAGACGCACATCATCAATATTAAACGACATGGTTTTTTGGTAGAGTTTATTGATATAAAAATACAGATGTTTCAGTATTGCCCTGTTATAGAGTACACGGGCATTTTCGTTCGAAGCGAGTTTGATCCCCAGTTTTCCGACATACTGATCCTGATGATAGAGATTGATCAGCATCATATCCCCCGCCAAATCCCCGATGGGCGGTGAGATATAGATATCTCTGGAATGCATATCTCCGATTCTTTCACGATCCGTGATAATGTTATTTACCATATGCAACGGAATGCTGTTTTTATCATCCACTAATGCGGTTTCGAAACCGCGTTCCGCTGACATTTTTTTTGAATACCCGATATAACGGAACGATTCGTCCGTCAGACTGATCGGATCGCAAATAATCGGATCGCAGCAATCAATCATCTCGGAATAACTGCCGGACTCGAATACCCGCTGAAGTCCCGCGTCCCACCAGTCAAACAGATTGCAGATCTGCTGCACCTCATTGAACAGATGAATGAGTGATACCGATACATCAACGCATAGGACGGAACACTCCGGTATGGGAACGCCTCTCGGGAACGGATCGGAACAGACAATCAAACAATCGGAATCCAAGTTTCCGCCGGAGAAAGCAAGCAATCTTTCCGCATCAAGTACAATGATATTTCCACCAAGCTCCGCTTCTTTTTCATAAATAACAGGACGTCCGAATGCATCCGCATGATTGTTTCGCTTGATGAATTTCAATGGAAATTTTTGTTTCAGCTGAAAAAAAAGGAAATCCTGAGGAAATCTCATATTACACCTCTATGAAAATATATCAGTCAATTTGTATTATAAGAAAGTTCAAAATGAAAAGCAAGAGGTTCTTTCGTATTCATCGACCGACTTATCTGCCTTCCTCTCGATCAGATGGAAAACAAACAAAAAACAAGAATAAATTCCCTTATTTTAGCCATTTATTGACGTTTTATTTTTATGTTTATCATTCTTAAAAAATGTTCTCGTTTCTCAGTAAAAAAAATTTGAATACTATATTATTTTTTTCAGGGCTACAAACTGTATCATTACGCGCGATCGTTTTCTCTATTCTGCCGTCTTTACGGTTTGAATATTTCACAATAGAATTAATATTGAAGTTTAAATATTTAACATGCAAATCAAGAATCACAATCATCGATGTTTGTATCAAAGGAGTAATGACATGAAACAATTCGACGAATCCGAATTGCAGATCACGGGTGAAATTCCGGGAATGTTCGGAGGCCCCGGATTTCCTCTGTACAATTTTCCGATCACACCGAAAGAATCCTACAAATCACTGTTCAATAATAAGCCGATCTGGCAGATCACAGGAATCGAACGTAAAACATTTACCCCCAAAGTCAATCCGGACAACGTAGCCAGAGCGTTTGTCTTTGACGGAACGAACACGCCGCCGAGCGGCGGCACGGACATGTTCGGCATCGAATGGGAATATGTTCCGCAAGTCGGCGGTTCCATGGTACGCCCGGGCAAACCTTTCCTGAACGATGCAAATGAATGGTACGAAAAGGTCGTCTGGCCCGATATCGAATCATGGGACTGGGAAAGCTGCGCGAAAGCAAATGTGGACTATCTGAATAATGATCTGATGAACGGCTGTATTTTCATGAACGGCTGGTATGAACGCCTCATTTCCTTTATGGATTTTGAAGGTGCCGTTGTAGCCATGATTGACGACGAGCAGCAGGATGCAGTCAAAGATTTTTTTGACAAATTATCCGATCTTTATATCCAAATTCTCGAAAAATATCTGACATATTTCCCGGAAATTGATTTCTTCATCATTCATGATGACTGGGGTTCCCAGAAAGAAACCTTCTTTTCCCCGGAAACAGCCGCAGAAATGCTCGTTCCATACATGAAACGGGTCACGGATTATCTCCATTCCAAAGGCAAACCCTGTGAATTGCACAGCTGCGGACAGTTGATAAAGCAGGTTCCGAATTTCATTGCGGCAGGATGGGACACATGGACACCTCAGCCGATGAATGATACGCAGAAAATATATGAGCTGTACGGTGATCGGATCATCATTCCGGTGATTCCGGACCCCTTTAATCCTGAAACCGCTTCGGAGCAGGAGCAGCGGGCATTCGCCAAACGATACGCAGAGCAGTTCTGCATATCCGATAAACCGTCCACTTTCAATTTCTACGCGGCTCCCCTTCTCACACCTGCATTCCGCGAAGAGCTGTATCGACAGTCACGCATTTGTTACAACGCGTAAACTCAGTTATTTACCTCGGCTCGGATAACCCGGCCGAGGATGATAAAATAATATAAAAGGAGTTACTTCATGAATCAAGAGCAAGCAAAAAGCAAAAAACTTTCCGTGAACGGGAGCTATTTCATCAATGCGGCTATTGTTTTAGTAATTATGATCTTTTTCCGCTTCATTCCCCCGTTCGGCTCTATGACCCCGTTGGGCATGACATTGTTGGGAATCTTTTTGGGTGCGCTTTGGGGATGGATTAAATGCGATATGATTTGGCCAAGCGTATTGGCATTTGTCTTCTTGGGATTTTCAGGATATGTGCCAAACGTCGGCGCAGGCATAACAAGTGCATTAAGCAACGGCATCGTCCAATTAATTCTCTGGCTGCTGATTTTTGCCGCTATCCTTACAGTTTCCGGCATTTCTTAACAGCTCGCCAACCGTCTTGTTGCCTCGAAATGGATTAAAGGACGTCCATGGCTGCTCACAATCATCATCTGCGCAGCGTGTTATCTTGCGTCTGCCTTCGGCGCGGCATTTGCCGGTATCCTCATTTGCTGGGAATTTGTCTATTCCATCAGCAACCAGGTCGGATACACGAAAGCAGATAAATGGCCGAAAATGATGCTCGTTGCAATTGCGTTTTCTTCTTGCATCGGACTCGTCGTTCTGCCTTTCCAAATCGGTGTTGTCGCATCGTTCGGATACTTATCATCCGCATCAAACGGATTATTCGGAGCTTACGATTATCTGCATTTTCTGATCTTCAGTCTGATCTTCGGTACGGCTGTCATGGCGATTTACTTCCTGCTGTGCAAGTTCATCTATCGTCCGGATATGTCAAAATTGAAAGCAGAAGTCGAAATTGGGAAAAAAGAACCGTTTAACACCAAACAGAAGCTTGCTATCTGGGCAATGGTGGTAATGATCATTGTAACGATTGTACCAAGTTTTCTGCCTGCAACATCGGCAATAAGAGTATTTATGAACTCAATCGGCACCAGTGCGTTCGTATTATTGATCTGTGCCGGAATCACGCTGTTCCGTGACAAAACCGGAAAATCTTACTATACCTTCCAGGAACTTGCCAACAACGGATTATACTGGGGCGTGATGTTTATGGTTTCGACTGCAGTTGTCATCGAAACCGCACTTTCCGTCGGAGATACCGGCTTCAGCGCCACGTTCATCAATCTGTTCACACCGTTACTCGGAGGAACAAGCCCCTATATATTTGCGCTTCTTATCTGTATTGTCACGATCATTCTCACAAACCTGATCAACAATGCTGTCGCGGGTGCAATTATGGTCCCGCTGATGTATTCCTTCTCGACCGTGATCGGTGCGAATCCGATGATGCTGGTCGCACTGATCGTTTTTGTCAGCGACGTGGGTCTGATTCTTCCCTGCTCAAGCCCGACAGGAGCTCTGCTCGCAGGAAACAAAGATTGGCTCAACGCGAAAGATATTTTTTTCCAATCACTTATCGGTATTCTTGCAACTATTATAGCGGTTGCAATCATCGGCATCCCGCTCGGCAATTTAGTTTTCAGCTAAAAATAAACTCGATTCAACAGCAAAAAGGTCTTTCGCACATGCGAAAGACCTTTTTTACGCTCTTTTCTGCCGTTTTCAACACTCATAATTTCGCAACAAAGCAGTTCCGCCCCGTTTCTTTTGCATGATAAAGCCGCTTGTCCGCAATCGAAATTAAGCCGCTGAGTGTTTCGCCCTCATACTCGCAAACGCCTCCGCTCACGGTAAGCCCGCCTTCTACCAAATTTTCGGACGCGATTCGGCGACGGACCAATTCCGCCGTTTCGATTGCCATGCTGCAATCCGCACCGGGCAGCACCATCAGAAATTCTTCTCCTCCGTACCGCCCCGCAAATTCCCGTTCCTTCAGACAACTGAGCAAAATAATGGCCACATTACACAGCACCTGATCTCCGACCTGATGACCGAAACGATCGTTGATGTCTTTAAAATAATCCACATCCACCAATATGACAGATAACGGCAGATCTTCCTCGCGCACGCGCAATATTTCCCCCTCCAAACGTCCCAGTACGCTGGTATGGTTCAAAAGACCCGTCATCCCGTCCGTTTCCGTTAATGCCAAGAGTTCTTCATTTTTCTGTTCCAACTCGATTTCACGAAGGAATGAAGTCTCCTTCATATTTGCAAGAATCCTGCAGAGCACCAGAGCCATCAGACAACTGAGCAAAGCGTTCAGCGAAATTGCTGTTCTGACGGATGCATCGGGCTGAAAGTATGGAAGCAGCAATATAAAATATGCATAACTCGTAGCAGTCAGAAGTGAATGCACCCAAACGGGCTGATTGGCAAACAGCACCGAAAATGCCACGACCATAATGAAAACATGCACAAAATCATAATATTGTTGCGCAAAAAGAATCAGCGATGCAGCAAAGAGCATCAAAAACAATTCATAAGCCGCCTGCCAAATGAGCGAGGAGCGAATCGGCACGGTTTGTTTTCGTTTCAGGATATAATAAAACTGCGGCAGAAAAATGACATTCATCAGCATAAACACCTGCATCAGCCATCCGGCATGATAATACTTCTGCTGAAGAAAATAAAGGCAGCTTTCGGAAATCATCAACACAGCAGAGCAAACAAAAAATATCGGCGCATTTTCCGCTACGCGTCGGCGTTCATATACCGGCGAATATTGCCGGGGAATTCTGTCCGTGAAAATTTTTCGTCCGTATTCGCGAATTCGTTTCATCATCCTGCTCCAAATCATTTCATCCCGCCAAACAATCAGAAACCGCAGGCAGCCGCAAGCATCTGCCTATCATTCTGCTTCTATGCATAATATCGGAATCAATTCCCGCATCGTTATTCCTATTGCAATTTTTTTCTTATTTATGAGAAATTCTTTCCTCAATCCGTCATTTCATGTCTCATTGAGCGCGCGCGCTTGTAAAGAGATAGAATGTATTCTATGTACAAACTCCCAATAAAGAAAAATTCGACCGCACATGCAGCCGAACATAGAATAAGTTCAATATCATCTGGAGAATCATTCCCCGATTTGTTTGAGAAAGAAGCGCTATCTCATGAGAGTTCATAATACTTCACAATACGGCGTTTCAGTTCCTCCGCATTGATCACGCCTCTGGACGGCTTGGTTTCATACATTCCAACCGCAAGCGGTTCGAAATCCTCTTCCGAAGCGCAGTTCATCTCACTCAGCGTCATCTGGGATTCGGTCTGTTCCCTGATCCAATTCGACAACATCGACATGGCATCGCGGTTCAGCGAATATCGAACCCATGCACCGTCGCGTCTCGCGCGGACAAGCCCGCTTTCCGTCAGCATCTTCATATGGTAGGACAATGTCGGCTGCGAAAACTCAAAATGCTCGTGAATCTCATTGGCACAGAGCTCACCCTGCGCCAAAAGCTGGATGATTTCGATACGCGTGTTGTCCCCCAGCGCTTTGAACATGACTGCTTTTACCATAAACGCTCTTTCCTCAACAGAAATAGATCAACTTAAATGTCATAGACCATTGTTTATATTGATATCTGTCTATAGCAAGTATAGCGCTCGGATAGATATTTGTCAATATGAAATGTTGCTTTTTGCAACCGTTTAAATAGGAAACTATTGCATGTTTTACGTCTCACTTCCGTCAGAAAAAAGCCGACAAACGAGATTACTCTGACTTAATTGTTTATTCAAATAAATATCTGATTATTGTTTCAGCATAATTTCGATACATAGAATTATTTCTATTCGGCTCCTCTGTTTTACGGGAAGACATTTCTTGCTCTTTGCCTACAAAAAAGCTCATTTTCGTCAAAACAGTGGTATTCGTGTAGGATATAGAACAATATATATGTACAATGCAATAATTTTGCCTTGCATCGGCAGGACATAGAATTGCTTCAATATGGTTATTCCTTCGAAACAATCCGTATTTTGCAGTGTTCGCATCAAAACTTCATCTGCTTTGTGTCAAATATCACTTAACGGAACACCCGCAGCCGAATCATGCGTCCTGCGTATCGAAAGAATTCTATGTCCTATTCTTTCTGTGCTCACCGCCCGCTGCTGCTTTC
Source organism: Anaerofustis sp. (assembly GCA_041447245.1). Lineage (GTDB taxonomy): Bacteria > Bacillota > Clostridia > Eubacteriales > Anaerofustaceae > JBGMEA01. Next base: position 17,968 of record JBGMEA010000015.1, on the reverse strand, counting down.
GGCATGATTCCAAAATCTCTTTGTTTATTAGGCAAAGTGCACGAGAAAATAAAAAGTGCCTTAAAATCGATTTGAGAGCGCCACTTTTTATGTCGGTCTTCTATTGATTTCCTGTTTATTTCGCAGTATGATCAAACAAAAGAACCATTGGGGGATTGTTATGAAAAAGCATATTCTGTTCTGCATCGTCTGGGATTGTTTATTCTGGGCGTGTTTTATTTTCGGGCATCGTTTTATTACGCAAATGAAGCACTCTTATACTTCGAACCCGGATGCTAGGGTCTTGCTGGTTGCCTACATCGCGGGTGGCATCCTGATCGGGCTCTTTTTTGTAGTTCTGGTCATGAGCCATAAGAAGATATCCGATGATCGGAAAGGCATTTTGTGGGAATTTCTCATCGTCGGTGTGCCTGCGCTCTGGATCAGCTGTTCCGGGTTGCTGATCTCATTGTTTTTTACAAACAGCGGGATTGTTTTTTGGGCGCCGCTGCAGCTTTCCCTGCAAACAGATTCTGTTGTCACGGCAGCCGCATTGCTCGGATTCGAATTACTCCAGTTTATTGCTTCAACATTCCGATCCCGCGAATGATGCACCGTCCAGGTATTATTTATTGTGTTTCATTGTTCTCTAATCAAAAATCGGATTGTATATTTACAAAAATTGTGATAAAATATTATGTATTTGGAAAATGTATGGTGTAGGGTAAGGAATGATACGTCTATTTATCGGGTTTGTATTTCTTCTGTTGGACTGTAACATCAGCATCGATAATCTCATTATTTCCCTGACACCCGATTTTATCGGGTATTTCTTTATCATCATGGGTGTAAAAGAATTATGGGACAAAGCGCCGCGCACGAATGCGCTGCGTCTTTTTTGCGCGGTCATGATTGTTGTCGGGCTGATCGACTTTACGCTTCACCTGATCGGCATCACGCAGTTTCTGATCCCGATCCATCTCATTCTGCTTGTTCCGAAAGTGGTTGTCTGCTATTTTGTGCTGCGATTGATGGAACGCACGGAAAAAGCGTACGACATCACACTGAGCACGGCTCAGATGCGCCACCTGCTCTACGGTTACACTGCCTGTTACGCATTTATGCTGGTGCTCATGCTCTGCCCGAGCGTATCGAACACGGCGTTCATCCTACAGCTGTTCTCCATCGGTGTCGGACTGATGATTCTGTTCACTTTCGGCGGTGCGATAAAGGAATATCGCACGGTTGTCCGACAATCCGCAAATCGCAAAAAGAGCAGATCGGAGTAGTCCGATCTTTTTTTCATCCCGAACGGGATATTTTTTTTATGGATTGTTTCATTTTCGTCGCTGAAGGCAACGGTATTCTTGAATCGGTTTCATTTCCCAACAAAATATGATATGATAACATTATCATACACGCAATCGGTACCTTGGGAGGGTCGCATGAAACGGCACGTTGCTTTTTTCATTCTATGGGATGCGTTATTCGCGGGACTGCTGTGGCTGTTCGGCTATCTGAGCGATCAGCTTTCGGTCGGCGCGACGAACGAAACACGCGCACTGTCCATCCTGCTGCAGCTCGCATTCTGTCTGCTCTTCGGCGGGCTGTTTGCATGGCTCATTCATTTCGGCGGGGCGTTCATCATCACGGCGAAATACGCCGTCACGGAGTTTCTCCTCATCGGTTTGCCCGCTTTGTACCTTGCGGGGTTCACATCGATTGCCTATCTCTTATCCACGTTATGGGCAAGCACGGCATTGATTCTGGCGCCGATCTGGCTGCTCATCGACATATTGCCTGCGTTGGTCGGCGGGGTACTGTTCGGCTACGAGCTCATCGTGCTCTTTGCGCGGTTGAAGAAGTGTCGAAGCCGCGGGAAGAACACGGCGGATTATGTGGTGGAGTGAGGGGTTGCGGGGTTTGAGCGGCGGTTTTGGTTGATGCGGGGAGAAGGACATACGAGAGATTGTAAACATCCCTGCGGGGGTGTTTTTTATCATTAAAATATTCAACAAAACTGTTTAATAAAGGAATATAAGGTTAGTAATGGATTTAAATTTTACAATTGCAGTCGCTCCAAATGCAACAAACATACAGAACGAAATGAAGCACATTAAGTGCGCACTTTTATACGCTGACAAAATAACACTAATCAGCCCTTTTGCTGCGATTATTTATCAAATCACGGATAAAAGTAATCAAAATGATGAAAAGCACATTTTGCAGCTTCTGTTAAAAATCATGAAGTTGTCTAAGTCATCTAACCCAAGTTTTTACAAAGAAAATATACAATTTTTTCAAAGCGCTTTGGATCAAGTTAAACAAAAAGCATATCAAAATATTCCTACTATGGAAAGATTAAAATTCCGTCATGATCTTATTGAGCAGCTTAAAACAATGAATGCTACTCTGTTTGAATATGTGGGAGAAAAAGATTGTTCAGACTTAACAAAATTAATTAAAAATAATCAAGTAATAATCCAAAATTTCAATCATACTTTAGATGATCCAGATGGATGTTCAATGGAATACTATGAATCATTAATAAAATCATTAGACAATTCATACCCGATTTTTGATGAGTTATCAAGTAACTTAATGAAATATTCTGTTCAGGACAAATATATTGTATTAGACGACATGAATGGAAGTAAAATAAAACACGCTGGTTTAGTTAAAAATCACATTGTACGTTTACCCTCATTTGAAAGCGCCAGTATCGATGAATTATTAGATATAAAGAATGAATTATCCAAACCTTTAATTAGATATAGAAGCCAAATGCAAAAATACTCAAATACAATAAAATCTCTTCCATGGGACAAGGATTTCGTTCAAGAATGCGAAATTTTGTATAGAAATGAAATCGAACCAGAACTACTTAACATTGATGAAGCTATAAATGATAATACTTTTTTAAAAAATCTTGGTTATTCGTTTATGTGCGATGCAAATACCTTTAAAAGTATGGGTGGTTTATTTATTGGAATAACTACTGCAACAGTACTTTCATCATTTTGTGATACTCTTTCCACTGAATCTGCTGCTATAATGGCTTCTACATCTTGGATTGTTCCAAAAATTGTTTCAACTTATAAAGATTATACGGAAAAAAAGAAGCAAATAGAACGAAATAATCTCTTCTTTTACTATCAAGCAAACAAATTAATGAACCAAATGATCTAATATCCTTCTCAATAAAATAATTTGAATTATTAATAAAAGTGAATATTATGTTAAATACTGATTTAATAAAAAAATTTCGAAATAAAGTAAATGGTAATCACTATTTTATTCTCCATAAATATCGAAACTTCGAACAAAAAAATAAATGGAATTGTATTTGCTCTGCAATGGATTGGATTACAGTTTCAGTGGAATATTTTTCTGATCATTATTACACAAGTCAATCTAAAAATTTATCTAGTATAGATGTCTTTACTTATATAATGTGCATAGATATTGTTTGGGAATCAATAACTCAACTATATAGAGTATTATATAATACTCGAGAACGCCCGTTTCAAAATGATACGGATATATTTTTAAATAAAATTTATGAACAGTCCGATAATGCTTATTTTAAGACAATACGTGCTTGTTTTGGCGCACATGCCGTTAATTTGGATCATGAAAACAATGATCCCACCTCACACCGATATGCAAGTTGGTCTTCAGAAAGACATGGGACTTCAGAAGGTGATTTTACTGTCATACTTTACAGTAATGAAACAATAAAAAATGATCTCTATTTAAATATAAAATTTGAAGAACTAAACCAGTTTTTGATTACAAGATATAATTTATTAGATGAAATCATGACTGAAATAGACAAACAATATTATAATTATTCAAATGAAACAATAACAAAAAAAATTCCAAAAGATAATGATAGCATTAAGCAGTTAAAAATATTAGCTGAAATATCAAAGCAACGTTTAAACGCTGAGTATTACAATTACGAAATTAAACGGTTACGTATCATTTTTGAAAGTGAAATATCAAATAAAGAAAATTTTAATATTGTCGAAAAGTTTCGAAAAAATATGGCGCCCGCAATTACAGAGATATATGATGGTCTGCAAAATATGACTTATAAAAGCATAACTGTTACAGATTGCTTGGATGATATTATCCCATTTAAACACCACTATGTTTTCAGTAAAATTTCGGATCATATATTTGGAGATTCTACTGCTGGGATTTTAATTGGTTTAAAAGATATTATTTCTGATGTAGCAGATTCCGTCAATATACTAGGAACTGAAAATTATCCCGAACTATATCTTCTTATTTTAACTGGTTTCTATTTCAAAAACTGAAATTTCAAAAGAGCAATTGCTCTTTTTTTTTGCAAAGTCCGCTTGACAATTTATGCAAAGCATACTATACTACAAATGCAAAGCATGCATTGCATTTTTGGAGGTACCATGAATACACGCATCCCCGAACTGCGAAAGCAACACAAACTCTCGCAGGAAGAACTCGCGCTCGCGGTCGGCGTCACCCGCCAGACGATCACCTCCCTCGAATGCGGAAAATATACCGCTTCCCTGACGCTCGCCTATAAGATCGCCAAATATTTCGGACTGACGATCGAAGAGGTCTTTGACTTTTCCGACGTGGAGGAATTTTGATGGAACAATATAAAGCAAAACTCAAAAAAGATATCGCCCTCAACTCCCTCTTGGCGCTCGCTGTCATCGCCGTGTGCACCGCAAGCTTCCTCGGGCTTATCCCGAAAGCGCCCGGCGAACGCTTCGGCGACTTTATGCAGGGCTTTCTGCTCGGACTCTCGGGCACCGTGGTCGTATTCTTCATCGTCGGCACGATCAGAACCATCCTGATGATGAAAAACGAAACCAAACTGCGCAACGCCTATATCAAGGAAAACGACGAACGCACCAAATTTATCGCGTCCAAAACGGGAGGCAGAGTCATGCACACCAGCGGAGTCATCATCCTCGTTGCCGCCATCATCTCGGGCTACTTCAGCTCCACCGTCTTTTTCTCCCTGCTCGGCTGCTCGATGTTTCTGATGCTGATCATTATCGTGCTGACCGCTTATTACGGACGTAAATTCTGACGCAAACCACGCAAACGGATTACATGCAACGAAGCGATCACACGTACCGCGTCATATCAGGAACGCGTAATACGCGTTCCCTACATTGTAAATTCAAAACCAAAACAACAATCAAATCAACCCACCGCATTCCACCACGAACGGGCGGGGCAGGCTCCAAGCGTCATTCGCCGAGCAATGGCATGACCCGCATGGTTTTGGTATAAAAATTCTGAGCAGATTTTGTTTCTGCCGACTTTCACGGTCTGCCGTTCCATTATCTGCCGATGGAATTTTTGTCAAAACCGTAAGGCTGACATGCTGCGAGACAAATGAGCGTAAAGCGTTTTGCCCACTTTTCCGCGTGAAAAGTGGGTCGCTCGCCGCCGACGCGGCGACTGCCCGACAAACAATCACAAAAACACAAACAAGGAACAACCATTGTAGGGATCGCATATCATGCGATCCTGCCCGCCAACCGACCGGCTTCATCCGACGGGACGCATTTCACACAACGCATCGCACGGAACGCGTGATACGCGTTCCCTACATTGAAAATATAAATTACAAATTCAATCATTGCACATTTCGTACAGCACGCATTGTATGCGTGTTCCCTATCCAATCAACGGAGGTATCCCCATGGAACAATACAGACAAACCATCAAACACCGCCGCACACTGCTCGCGGCAGCAGCCGCCCTCATCGCTCTCATCCTGAGCGCCAGAGCCCTCGGGTGGATGCCTATCGGCAAAGAAACCTTTTATGACGGCTTTCTGACAGGCTTCCTCGAAGGCTCGCTCACCGGCATCGAACTCATCTTTGTCTTTCTCATCGCACGCTATACCAAAGCGCTGCGCAACGAAGAAACACTCAAGCAAATGCACATCAACGAAACCGACGAGCGCAAAGCCTATATCCGCACGAAATCGGGCGGGTGGACGATGTATATCACGTCCGTCGCCGTCATCATCGCGGGCATCGTCGCGGGATATTACAACATGACCGTGTTTTTCACCATGCTTGCCGTCGGCATGTTCCAGCTGCTTGTGATCGCAACGCTGAAGATTTATTATTCCTTCCGTCATTAACATCGAAATAAACATCCACTGCGAAACACCCCGCACGGAACGCGTTCCCTATAGATTCGTTTTATACAACCGCAAAATCAATGCGTTTCCTTCCGCCATGAACGGGCGGGGCGAGCAATCCGAGAATAGATGAATAAACAATCACAAAAACACAAACAACGAACAACCATGTAGGGATCGCATATCATGCGATCCTGCCCGCCAACCGACAGCTTTATCCGACGGGACGCATTTCAGGCACGGAACGCGTGATAAGCGTTCCGCCAAATCAACGCACCGCAATCTGATATGAACGGGCGGGGCAGGCATCAAGCGTCATTCGCCGAGCAATGGCATGACCCGCATGGTTTTGGTATAAAAATTCCGAGCAGATTTTGTTTCTGCCGACTTTTACGGTCTGCCGTTCCATTATCTGCCGATGGAATTTTTGTCAAAACCGTAAGGCTGACATGCCGCGAGACGAATGAGCGTAAAGCGTTTTGTGTCCTTTTGCGCTTCAAAAGGACATCGTTCGCCGCCGACGCGGCGACTGAATGACAAACAATTACAAAAACACAAACAACGAACAACCATTGTAGGGATCGCATATCATGCGATCCTGCCCGCCAACCGACCGGCTTCATCCGACGGGACGCATTTCACGCAACGCATCACACGGAACGCGTGATACGCGTTCCCTACAGATTCGTTTTATAAACAACCGCAAATCAATGCGTAACCTCCCGTCCCAAACGGGCGGGGCGGGCTCCAAGCGTCATTCGCCGAGCAAGGGCATGACCCGCATGGTTTTGGTATAAAAATTCCGAGCAGATTTTGTTTCTGCCGACTTTTACGATCTGCCGTTCCATTATCTGCCGATGGGATTTTTGTCAAAACCGTAAGGCTGACATGCCGCGAGACGAATGAGCGTAAAGCGTTTTGCCCACTTTTCCGCGTGAAAAGTGGGTCGCTCGCCGCCGACGCGGCGGCTGCCCGACGATCAATCGGAATCACATAGACACGGAACGCGTAATAAGCGTTCCCTACTCCCCGCACCAAAAAAAGGACGGCACATCGCCGTCCTTTCACTATTTCGTCACCCTCTGCATAAACGCATCCACAATATCAAATGTCCCCTCCGTCCAAAAGACCGGGTCGGCATGATCCGCTTCATCCATTTTGTAAAACGTCACATCTTTGCCCGCATCCCGCAACGCTTCGTAAAAGATCACACTCTGACGAAACGGCACGGAACGGTCTTTGTTCCCGTGCATTATCAGAAACGGCGGCAGTGCTTTGTCTTTGGATATATGCCGCATCGGCTTCATCGCGTCCGCTTTGTCTCGGTGCTCGAGCACATTCAGTCCGCCGATGATCCGTCCTTCGGGGCTCTCCGGCAATCGGTGATCCAGCATCGACGGCACGTCGTTCATCGTGTCGATGCTCGTCGGACCGTAATAGTCCACCACGCCGCACAGTTTCACGGGAGGAAGATTGCGCTCGGAATTGTATTCCGGCACATCGAACCCGACTCCCGCCATTGCAACGGTATGACCGCCCGAGGAATCGCCCCACAGCACCGTGCGGTTCGGATCGGCCTTGTATTCCGCCGCGTGAGCCTGCATATAGCGCGCCGCACTCAAACAATCCTGCACCTGCGCGGGAAACAGCGCGATGCCGGAATGACGGTATTCCGCCACGGCAAGCACATATCCCCTCACGGCAAAGCGAGAGAGCTGCGGCAGGTTTGCATAGACATCCTGTTTCAGCCATTCGGAACCAGGCACATACACCACCAGCGGGTAGGTTTTGTCCGCTGCTCCACGGGCACCAAACTTCTGAGCGCGGCTGCTCTTCGGCACGAATATCTGCAGATGCAGTTCCTCTCCGTCCTTGACAGCGTACGGCACGTTGTGGATATAACGCACGGTTACGGCGCTGTCGTCCTTCGGCAGTGTCCGCATTCCATTCGGCATGTCATCGGACGCGGGGAATTCTTCGTAACGGTAGGGTCTCGGTTCCGACATGATGATTCCTCCCGGATCTTGAATCATTTTCCATCAATGTCGTAATTATAACAAAACAGGATTCCGTTTGACAACTTTTTCCGAACAATCCGATTCCGCCAATCCCGTTCTTGTGAACCCGACGCACCTGCGGTATAATGATACAAACCGCCGAAACACTGCGGGGCGGAACTCGGGAGGCACGCATTGCATCTGTTTTGGATCGGACTCGTTTTTCTGCTGCTGGAAGGAAACGTCACCCTGTGGGGCACGACAGTCAACCTCCTGCCCGACGCGCTCGGCTTTCTGCTGGTGTTTGTCGGCATGACAAAATTGCGCCCGCAGGTGGAGCTCTTCTCAAAGAGACGGCTTTTGGCGTTGGTCTTCGGCATTCTCTCCTTGGCACATACCGTCGTGACCTACGCGCTGCCCGATCTCTCGAGCACCATACTCTTCGGAGACAGCATCATGACGCTCATCTCGGACGTCGTGCTGCTTGGCAAACTCCTCACAATTTACCTGATGACACTCGGCATAGCGGAGCTTTCCACCGTCCGAAGCGTTGATTTGAAACAAAAACCGCTGCATGTATTATGGGTGCTGATTACCTGCGCGAACATTCCCGTCTTGGGCATGTCCGTCGTGACGGCAAACCTGTACGATCCGTCCTACACGTTCGTAAAAATTGCGTACATTGTCTATATTATCATGGCGGTGATCCTGTCCGTACTCTCCGCGGTGATGATCGTCTTTGCGTTCCTTTCCGCGCGGAATTACGCAAAATCGCAGAAGAAAGACAAGGCAAAGAAACCAAATCGGAAGCACAAAAAAAGCGCGTGACGCGCTTATTTTTTTGACTCTTCCGATTGCTGTTGTTTGATCTGTTCCAGCCTCCGCCGCACATCCGCAATATGACTGCGAACCCGTCCGTCATCAAGCGCCATTCGGATTGCATCCGTTTTCAGCAGTTCAGGCTGCAGGGAAGTTAGAAACAGCCCGATTTTCTCGGACACATCCATGATCATAGCATGAACAAATTCATCCTCTGCAGAATGAGCATCCTGTTTCGTTCTCAATGCAGGCAACTGTGCAATCGCTTTGTTCACCGTCCGTTTTGCACTCATCGCACTGTTCAGGTACCATTCGCCCGTGACGGTTTTCATGATGGACGAACAAGTGATTGTGTCGTTTTTCCCTTTCTTTTTCGAAAAGAAATCGATCAGATTCCGCAAATGCATCAAATGACTTTCCACGATGGAATTCCAGATAATATCCATGTTGACGGAATCAATTTTTACTTCGAATCCTTCCATCGTCGAGATTCCGTTTTTGACAACGGCTATCCCGTCCTGCAGCATTCGCCATGTCGCCAAATACATCTGCATGTCATACAGGATATGTTCAAGCGGATTGCCTGTTTTCTGTGTGTTTCCTCCTGCCGTCATTCCGCTTCGTCCCGCATTTTCACATATGGTTTGATATCCAGCACAGGCGTACCGTCGAGCATATCCGCTCCTTCAAAGACGAGGCGTTCCCCATCGTTTTCGACAAACTTCACCACACTCATCCCGATGCCGTTCGGTCTGTTCGGCGAGCGCGTCGAGAATACACCCACTTCATCCCCCACGCCATGCGGGCGGACAAGTAAGCGGTAACCTTCCGATTTATGAAAATAAAACAGGATTACCCCGTATGTTCCGGGTTGAATGTCCCGAATGCCTTCACGAAACTCCGGCAGCATTTCGAGCGTTGCCGTAACGTCCTGCGCATACATCCCCTGTCGGGGAGCCTGACCCCGCTCTTTGTAGGGGGACTGAATATAACCGATCGGCTGCATTTCAATCTTCATTGCTTAGGTTTAATCGAACTCCTTCGCTTTTTTTCGTTCCCGTTCTTTTCTGATCTTTTCCCACTCGCTTTGCGCATCGTTAATGTCCGTCTTAAAAAAATCATCTGCAGACCCCCACTTGGTTCCGCAGTTTTGTCCGCTCTTCTTTTCATCCGAAGCCGCGAATTTTTTTTCATTCATATCATTATCCTCCGTTTTATACAGATGGGTCAGCGTGCTTTTCGCTTGATCGTTCCGGTATGCAAACCGTCCGATTCTTCCTCTGCGTATGACGGATGGATCAATTCAGTCATCCAAAAAATCGTTTATTGTTTGCGCGCTGCTTTTGCAAATAATCTGTAGCAATCGCTTAATAATTGTAGTATAACACATTTTCAGCTTTCCGTCAGATTCTCATCAATGATTCCCATATATTAATTTCGTGATATTGAACGAAAGACTGTTGAGATATAAGAGTTCGTATCGTATGTTTTTATGGCCTCCATGACAGAAATCGGGGGAAAAAAAGAATTCCGCAAATGCGAAATTCTTTGATTCGGATCGATCACTCTCACAAAAAAGCAATCATTGTATGTCAGCTTCCTTGTCTGTCGGTTCACTGCGATAAGCAGCAATATTTTCCTGCATCCGTTCCATCAGCTTGCGGGCTTTTTTCATTTCTTCGTCGGAAAAACCGCTCAGCAAAATATCGTTGCATTCCTGTTGCAGCGCACCGATATCTTCTTGCTTGGATTTTGCGCTGTCGGTCAGAAAAATCGTCTTCTTTCTGGTCATCGGATCTTCCGTGCGGGTAATATATCCGGCATCTTCCAACGCTTTGAGTGCCCGCGTCGTATTGGATTTATCAATCGCAAGACGTTCGCTGAGTTCTTCCTGCGTAATGCCGTCCTCATGAAACATCAATTCCGTCAGAAATCCCCACTGACCTTTGTCCAAACCGAATGCTTTCAGTTTTGCCCCGTAAAAGCTCTGACCGAAGCGGTAAACCGCAGACGCTGCCTTGAAATAAGCCGCATCCTTCAGCTCCTGTAAGCTTGCAACTTCCGCTTTTGCGTCTTTCTCATTTTGTTTTTTCTGTTCTATATCCTGTGCGTCTTTTTTCTTCTTTTCGTCCTTTTTCTTCGCCATCCCGATTGCCCCCTTTTTTCTGTATTGTAACAGAGCGAATTTGCGTCCGCAATCATTTAACTGAATTTTAACAAAAATATGCGTAAATTTGTTGTAAAGCAGAAGAATTCAGCACATCAAAGATGAGAGCGGAAGGCTTCCAGATGATTCTGCGAAGCCTTCATCAGCGAGGTAAACACCTGAGCGGCATCCTTGGGAATATCATACGACAGAAACTTTTCGTACATCGCAATGTTCGCAATTTCCGCATCGACTCCCGTCTGATAAGCTTCCTTCAGAGATGCGGGCAGAACGACATGCTCCGCAGAAGTATCCTCCGGCACGGAATAACCGTATGTTTCGAACAATGCCGTCAGGGATGCGATATGCGTTTCCTCCGCCTGCATAATATTGTCAAAAGGCGACTGCTCACCATATTCCTTCATGATCGCTTCATACTCTGCTCTGGCAGCATATTCGTCCTGCATCGCATAATTCATCATTTTTTCCAGCGTCAGATCCTCATCCGCCAGTGCCCCCGCGGAACCGAAACCGCTGAGGGTCAGATCCGTGGACTTCGTGGTATCCACCGACTGCTTTGTGCAGCCTACGCTCAATATAATTGCCGACACAATGATCGAAACTGCCAAAAACAATCTCATTGTCTTCATTCTCTTCCAACTCCTTTTTTCTTTGAATTATATAAAATATTTCTTAAATTTGTCTTAAGTATGCTCAGTACATCGGAGTCGGCGTCATGACATCATCGAAACTGCATGCTTACATCTTTTCACGAAATCGGCTCGATTTTTCATTTTACAAAAAAAAACGGGAAAAAAATTCCCGTTTCGATGATTGATCCATCCTTATTCGGCAGTAATAATCACGTAATAAACGGCATTATATTCCGAATACGTATACGTGTATCCATGGTAGCTGATGACATCGGCGGCGGAAAACAGTTCGTCGAATTCATCGTAATCCGCACTCGGATCAATAGTGCTCATTACCCCGTAAACCAAAGCAACCCATTCGCTTGTCGGATCAGCCGAATATCCTGAATCGAATGCTGTATCGTCCAATCCGATGCTGATTGAATCTCCGTAAGCACTGGAAGATTCGATGACAAGGTATAGGTAATCATTGATCGTATAGGAATAATCTGTCGTTTTCACTCCCGCATCGGTCTGCGTGTTGGCTTCGTAGCTTGTCACCTTTAAGGAATACCCCAACTTCCCGCCGACATCGACGGCTCCCTGCATAATTTGCTTGGCAGTCATTCCGAAGTCAGGCAGTTTCGCTCCCGAACACCCCGCAGCAAGCGGCAGCAGGAACAGCAATACCGCAGCAAATACTGTTATTCTCTTCATATCATTTTTCTCCTTTAAGATTATATGGATTCCTCAAAGATATTCTAGCACGCAATTTTGTCCGAACGCAAGAATATTCAATCAATCATATTCAGAATATGAGCCAAAAGAGATTGGGCTCATGATTTTCTTGCATCCATGCAAAAAATCGTTTATGATAAAAAAAATGAATAAGGGGGAAACAGCACATGAAAATCAGTGCCAGAAATCAATTCAAAGGAAAAGTCATCTCCGTCAAGGAAGGTGCAGTGAACGCCATTGTCACGATTGATATCGGCGGAGGCAACAAAATGAGCGCCACCATTTCGCTCGAAGCGGTCAAAGAGCTCGGACTCGTCGTCGGAAAAGAAGCGTATGCGCTTGTCAAGGCGACTTCCGTAATGGTCGGCATCGACGAATAGTTCATTCAAACACAAAAGCAGGCATGAGCGGCCTGCTTTTTTTATTTTCAATAACCATAATACCAGCATAATGCCGAAGAATGTATCGCATCGGTTGATTTTTTCAACCACAATCAACCGTACATCGATTGCAAAGCAAAGGCATCCGAGATAGAATACAGGCAGAGGTATTCTTATGAAGGAAATCAATATTGCCAAAGTCCTGACGGACAAACGAAAAGAAAAAGGCGTCACACAGGAACAGCTTGCGGAATACATCGGTATCACGAAAGCCTCCGTTTCCAAATGGGAAACGGGACAAAGCTATCCTGACGTTACTTTGCTTCCCATTCTGGCAGCTTATTTTAACATCACCATCGATGAACTGCTCGACTACCATCCGCAGATGACAAAAGAAGATATCGCCGCGCTGTACCGCCGCTTTTCAAAAGACTTTACGGAAAAACCATTCGACGAAGTGCTACAATCCTGGCAGGATATCAACAAAAAATATTTCGCCTGCTTCCCGCTTCTGCTTCAGATGGGCATTCTGATTGTCAATCATGCCAATCTCGCCCCCGATCAGCAGCAAACAATTGCGCTCATCCGAGAGGCGGAAGCGCTGTTTGTGAGAGTGAAAGAAGAAAGCGATGAACCTTCCGTGGCTCGGCAGGCGCTGTATATGCAGGCATATTGCAATTTGTATACGGGAAATGCGCAAACTGTCATTGATCTGCTGGAAGATACTGTGGATATCGCCATGCCCCCCGAATCACTGCTCGCAACCGCGTACGGCATGCTGAATAATCCCGAAAAAGCGGAAGAAATACTGCAAGTCGGCATTTATCAGAACATCGCTGTCTTGTATAATTTTTTCCCCGCCTATCTGATGCTCTGCGCAAAGAAACCCGACCGTTTCGAGGAAACCCTCAAAAGAATTTCTGCCATCTCGAAGATCTTCGACATGGAACACTTGCATCCCTCTTTGTGCGTCAATATTCCGCTGACCGCCGCGGGAGGATATGTTCTGCAGAGTAAAACGGATCGGGCGCTGGATATGCTGGATGAATATACCCGCGTTGTGACGGGAGATATTTACCCGCTGAAGCTACGGGGTGACGTATTTTTCGATCGGGTGGAACCCTGGCTCAAACGAATGGATCTCGGAGGCGCACTGCCTCGGGATGAAAAAACCATACGGAAAAGCATGGTGGATGCCGTTGCGCAAAATCCTGCCTTCTCGACGCTCTCGGGCGAACCCCGATTCCGCATTCTGATTGACCGACTCAAACAAACACTCACGGAGGAAAACAAATGAACACGGAAATGATACTGCAATACCTGCCATTTCTCATCCCGCTTGCCATCGCGGAACTGGCGCTGGCGATCACCGCGCTCGTCCATGTACTGAGACATCCGCACTATCGCTTCGGCACCAAGGCGATGTGGATCGTTATCGTTCTGGTCATCGAATTCATCGGACCGATCGTCTATTTCGCGTTCGGCAGAGGGGATGCGGAATGAACGTACTCGAGATCGACGGACTGAATAAATCGTTCGGAACCCGCACCGTGCTCGACGGACTCACGCTCACCGTTCCGGAACATTCCGTCTACGGGTTCGTCGGGCAGAACGGAGCGGGAAAAACCACTGCGATGAAACTTGTGCTGGGTCTGCTCAAAGCGGATGCGGGCACCGTGCGCGTCTGCGGAGAACCCGTTACATACGGCGAAACGAAGACCAACCGACTGGTAGGTTATCTGCCCGACGTGCCCGAATATTACGGTTATATGCGCGCATCGGAATATCTCGCACTGTGCGGCAACATCACGGGAATGGGAAAACACCGCATCAAAGAGAAAAGCGAGGAACTGCTCGCGCTTGTCGGACTGGAAGGAACAAAACAGAAAATCGCGGGCTATTCCCGCGGCATGAAACAGCGTCTCGGCATTGCGCAGGCATTGCTGAACGAACCCAAGCTGCTCCTGTGCGACGAGCCGACTTCCGCGCTCGACCCCATCGGCAGAAAAGAAATTCTCGGCATTCTCTCTTCCGTCAAAGGGAAAACGACCGTGTTGTTCTCCACGCACATTCTCTCGGATGTGGAACGTGTCTGTGATCATGTAGCAATCCTTGCGGGCGGGCGCATCCGACTCGGCGGCACGCTCGAAGAAATTCGGGCGCAGCATCGTCAGAACGGATTTATGATTGAATTCAAAAACGAAGAGGACGCGCAGACGTTCGCTTCCGACAGCCGTCTCGGTCCGCAGGATATCGCCGTGGAACGGGACGATGCCGTGCTGAACATCCGTCTGAACGATCCCGCGGATCGGGGGGAATACCTCATCCGAATCCTCGCGGAATTGCGGATGGTGCCGCTGCGCTTCGAAGAAGCGGAACCGAATCTGGAACATCTGTTTTTGGAGGCAGTGCAATGAGAGGATATTCGGCTTTTCTGAAAAAAGAACTCATCGAGCAGATCCGCACCTATCGCCTGTTCATCATGCTGACTGTCTTTTTCATCTTCGGCATGATGAGTCCGCTTGCGGCAAAACTGCTGCCTGAGATTCTCGCATCCGCCATGCCGGAAGGCATCAGCATCACATTGGCGGATCCTGTCGCGCTCGATTCGTGGTCGCAGTTTTTCAAAAACATCTCACAGATGGGACTGATCGTCACCGTGATCTTGTTCGGCGGGGTACTGAGCACGGAACTGAGCAAAGGCACACTCATCAACATGCTCACGAAAGGGCTGTCTCGCAGTGCGGTGATCGCCTCGAAATTCTCGGCAATGATCCTGCTGTGGACGGCGGCATACGCGCTGGCGTTCCTGGTCGGACTCGGTTATACCGCTTACTTATTTCCCGGGCAAACCATGCCGTATCTCGGCTTTTCCGTCTTTTGCCTGTGGATGTTCGGTGTCTTTCTGCTGAGCACGCTCCTGCTTTCGGCATCACTGACGAAAAACACCTTCGGCGCACTGCTTCTGCTCTGCTTGGTATTGGGGGGTTTATTGCTGGCAAACATCTTTCCCGATTGGCAGGCATTCAATCCCCTGATGCTGAGTTCGCAGAATGTCGCCCTGCTCGGCGGCGCAACTGCCGTATCGGAGATGACGAAATCGCTGGTCGTAACGGCGTCCGCATCGGTCGCCTTCCTCGTGCTTTCGGTTATGATTTTCCGCAAACGGGCGCTGTAAGCAATTGTATCAAACAAAAAAAGGGCGGTAAGCCCTTTTTATGATTCCCGAAATTATCCCTTGATCGCGATCAGAATCAGACAAAGCAGATACAACAAAATGAGACGGGTGCGCCTTTACCATTGTGCGCACGGTCGGGGTTCCGATCCGAAACCGTTCGCAGATTTCATGGTAAGTCTTCGGTCCGTCTGTCAGATACTTCATGATCTTTACGGTGTCTGCCATCAATTCTCTCAATCCTGTTCCGTTTGGCGCTACCGCCTCACGGATACTTCCCTTTTTCAGCGTTTCAAAAGGAACAGCGCCGCAATCATCAATATCGGCATATATAAAATCGAATACACAAACTCGCTTCGCACGCTTCCCCGCCACATCAGCAGTCCGTCCACCGTAAGGCTGACCATGCTTTTATGCGGAGCGTCCTGTTTTTCGTAATAAAACAATTTGGCGTGCTTTCCGTCCAGATATTCTTCCAGCCGATCTTGTCCGATATGCAGCCGTTTTGCAAGCCACGCTGCGCTTTTCGGTGCACCATGCGTGTATCGGATAATACTTTTTTCGATACGATCCATAACAACCTCCGAACAATTGAATCCAAGATGCCGATTCAATCTCCCCGTACCGATTTTATACTACATTTTACAATGTTTGTCAAGCAACCGAGAAAGCCGCCGATATTCGAAGTATGTAAGGCGATCCGCTTGATTCGCTTATTCCACGTCACTGCTCTTGATTTTCATGATCGCAATCAATGTGATCAGCAGCAACGTCGGAGTTGCAATGAAGAACAGATTGCCGAAAAACCGCAGGCTCTGTCCAAGCGCGTCATCGAAAGCCATGATCGCAAAACCGGTAATGCTGCCGGCAAGAGCGAACACGAAAGCAATCCCGCAGCAAATTGCTGCGCTTCGTTTTTGTTTTGTCAAATTTCCTCCCCCTCACTCACGGGCATTACTTTTTATCGTAGAAAATTCCCGAGAGTGTGATTGTCGGTTTCATAAAGCCCGAATCCCGCAGCACCACGCCGATGTCCTCCGTGACGGTGCCGAGCATCGTAAAGACCGTCTGATTGTTTTCGATGGCGAAATCCGCAATGCTGCCGGGTTCGAAAAAGTCGGCGTTTTGATATCCGCAGTGTTCGTTCAGATAGGCACGGGTCGCATCGCAGGCCTGTTTGAGCGTGTTCGTTTCGAGGTAATACGCCACGATTTCATCCTCGATGTCATCGAGCGCGCTGATTTCTTCGCCCGCGCTCACCACGCCGAGATAGACATACGGCTGCCCCGCAACGGCGTCGCAGACGGTTTTGCTTTGAAAGGGAGTGCCCGCGATGGTGACGGTGTCGCCTTCCGCCGAGTCCACGGGAAATTGTTTGAGCACGGCACGCGCTTTGACGGCTGCCTTGGCGAGCGGTGCGCCCGCTTCGAGATCTTCATACATGTCCGATTCTTTTCGGATGTGCGCCGTGGCGGCGATGGCTTCGGGGTCGTAGCTGACCGGAATGTCGGTCAGGATGATTCGTTCCATAGATTCCTCCGGTTGGGTTGTGTTGTTACTATGATACCCGATTTTCGAAAGAAAGGGAATCTCTTTTATTTTCCGTGACAAGAAAAAATAAAAGACGACCATCCTGTGGTGAAGGGTGGTCGGGTTGTTTTATACGCAATTCGATATCCGCAATCACAATGTAGGGAACGCGTATCACGCGTTCCGTGCCATGCATTCCGCGTGATATGTTTCATAAAATGCTGATGATTGGTCAGCGATTCGGTTATCGACGAGGGGCGTATGGGTCGGCGGAACGCATACTATGCGTTCCCGGTAGATTATCATAGCAAGTGCAACATAAAAGATAGCTCAAAGCAGAAAACTCCAGTAAGATAAAGGTGAGAAAACCAATCTTAAAAAGGAGAGAGTGCCATGAGCTACCACCATCTTA